>CAWHMX010000008.1:0-639690 GCA_963830475.1 uncultured Solirubrobacterales bacterium
TACGCCGCCTAGCCGGGCGGACTCAACACATCACTCACGCCCACACCCAAAGCAGAAAGGGACCGAGATGTCACCCCCTGAAGTACTCAAACAACCTGGCGGTCCGGATCGGCCGCTGGAGCGCGAGCCATCGCAAGACCGCGATCTTCGGCTTGCTCGCGTTCGGTACTGGCCCGATCAGTTCGAGGTCGAGATCGTCGATGACGGCCGTGGCGCGACGGCGCTATCAGGGACGAGTCCGGGCGGCCTGGGGTTGATCGGCATGCGTGAGCGTGCTGCCCTGCACGGCGGCGAACTGAAGGCGGGGTCGGTATCCGGCGGCGGGTTCGCCGTGCGCGTCAAGCTGCCGACCTCGGGCGGTGGGCTGTGAGCATCCGTGTGCTGTTGGCCGATGACCAGGCGATGGTTCGCGTCGGCTTTCGGATGATCCTCGAGTCCGATCCCGAGATCGAGGTTGTCGGCGAGGCGGCGAACGGCGAGCAGGCCATGGCCGGCACCCGGCGCCTGCGGCCCGACATCGTGTTGATGGACATCCAGATGCCCGACGGTGACGGACTCGAGGCCACGCGGCGGATTACCGAAGACGGCGAGCTTCACAGTCGTGTGGTGATCCTGACCACGTTCGAGCGTGACGAGTACGTGTTCGAGGCGCTGCGGTCGGGTGCCAGCGGGTTCCTGCTCAAGAACGCCCCGCCCGAGGAGCTCCTGCACGCGGTGCATGTCGTGACTGCCGGCGAGGCTCTGCTCGCCCCGTCGGTCACGCGGCGGATCGTCGAGCAGTTCGCACGCCGGCCGGTCAGGCCGGAGCTCGGGACGCGGCTGGACGCCTTGACGCAGCGCGAGCGCGAGGTGCTGACGATGCTGGCGCACGGTAAGAGCAACGCCGAGCTGGCCGCCGAGCTGTTCGTCAGCGAGGGCACGATCAAGACCCACGTCTCCAGCCTGCTCGCCAAGCTCGGACTCCGCAACCCAGCTCAGGCCGTCGTCCTCGCGTACGAGACCGGGCTGGTCACGCCCGGCGCATAGACGCGCCTCTGTCCTTCGACAGAGGCGCGAGCGGGCAAAGATCTACGCTGAGGAGGAGCGCAGACGCGCCCTGCGGGCGATGACACGCGCAGGCGGCGGTCCCAGACTGATCCCCAGGCAACTTGCACCGACCTAATTAACATCTTCTTCGACACAGGCAAGGTCGACGCCTCGCTGTACAAACCTCAAGCGGTTAACGTCACGCCCGGCTCCACACAGACCGCACCCACCAAAGCCATCGCCGGCGCGATGATGGGCTTCGGACTCCTCACGATCCTGTCACTGCTACTGATGTGGCGCCGGGCGCACAAGCGCGGCGGCTTCGGGCGCAAGGCGAGCGCGATGCTGCGCTCCGTCTACCTGCTGGTGCTCGGCCTCGGCGGATGGTTCATCGGCCTGATCATCGTGCTGGTGGCTTTGCCGTCAGTGCCCCTCGACAGCGAACTCATGGCTGTTCTCTCCATCGGCACGCCGATCGGCCTCGGCACCTACTGGGCTTGGGTCAACCGCGACCGGCCGGCCAGGGCCACGAGGATCGGCATCTGGGTCGCGCTGACGGGCGCCGTCGTCGGCGCGCTGCTGGGGTTCAACGCAACAGCCGGGATCATGGCGGTCATCACCACGATCGTCGGAGCAGCTGCCGGTGCGAACCTCGGCCTGATCGCCCTCGACGTCGCACGAATCGGCGAGCGGCCGGAGACCGTTCCGCCCATCGCCATTCCAGCGGTCGAACCCATCGCCATTCCAGCGGTCGAACGCTGACCCCCGGAGTCCGTTCGCGCAGAGCATGTGGCGGTGTGCTGGTTGCCGCCACATGCTCTGCTGACGTACGTGCGCGCAGCCAGCTGAGCATCGGCGCCCGCTTCCCGCACCTGCTCACCATCGACATCGCCACACTCGGCGGCTGGCTCCTCATCCTGCTGCTCAGCAGCGGAGCCCTGTACGTCGTCGCTCGTCGCAGACGCTAGACCCCGCCACCCGATCGGCCCGCTCACGGAACGCCTGAGCGGGCCGAATGGAAACTCGCTCAATTACACGCACCGCCCCGACTGGGCACGCGCGATCCTGCGGTCACACGCTTCTATCTCGCGCGGACGCGACCACGTTGCTTGCCTCACTGGGATGGCCGGCCGGCATTCGGCAACGCACTCGACTTCGCCCGCGGAGAGCCCCGCTTTCGGTTTGGCACGCGCCTCGACGGTGATCCGCCGAAGGACCCGGATTGCGCGCGGACAGCGGGGCCAGCCCAGAGTGCTGGTTCATCGCCGACGTAGCAGCGAAGATGTCACTGCTGCTCTCGCCGCGATTGGGCGGTCAATGGTCCGCTGCTGCTCCGGGTGTTCCCAGACCTGGAGCGGCACTCACGCTGCCGGGCTCTGCCGTCGCCGACACTGATGCTGGTCGTGAGACCAGAAGCGCCGTCCGGGCCCTCGGCGCCGATCGCGACGCACTGAGATCCACGGATTGCACGCGTCGCTCGCGACTCTACCGTCGCCAACGGCAGCGGCCG
Source organism: uncultured Solirubrobacterales bacterium (assembly GCA_963830475.1). GTDB lineage: Bacteria > Actinomycetota > Thermoleophilia > Solirubrobacterales > Solirubrobacteraceae > Palsa-465. The sequence continues at coordinate 2,537 of CAWHMX010000008.1, forward strand.
ATGCCTATGTAGAACCCAGGGTCTGGCCGACAGGGCGTGGCTAATGCTTGTAGCCCGATCCGACAGCCCGCTGAGAGCCCCCGTTCTGTTTGGAAGCTGGTGTTCCGGCGACAGGGAGATGACGGCCGTGCGCTGCTCAATGATGCGCCTCTGAAAGGAGGTGGGCAAACTAGGGAGCGTCGGCACGCGCGAGGCGTGCGCGAGGGGCGGATCAGCGCTTATACGCTAGCCCGAGCAGCCGATCTACAGCGTCAGTCTCTGGTGCGCCACGGCGACGTCGTCTCCGCTCACGTTCTGGGTGACGGCGATCGACACGGCGAGCTTGCCGCGAGCCGCGAGTAGATGCTTGGCCCTACCGTTGAGCGAGATCGCGACGATCTGGGTGTGACCGGCGCGTATCACGACCGTGGCTCGTCCGACCCTGAGCACCCTCGATCCCTGGGTGACGGTCATCGTGGCGGTGACATCGCAAGCTCGCGCGGCCGCGGCGGGCTGGGCGGTGCACGTGATCGGGAGCTTCGCCCCGGTTGCGCTCCTACGGGCGTGCCCCGCCCCCGCGACGCTCCTGGGTGTGGACGTGATCGAGACAGAGGCTGCGGTCGAGGTGCCGTTCGTGCTCGACGCGTCGTAGGTGAAACTGTCGGTGCCCACGAAGCCGGCATCGGGCGTGTACGTGACCGTGACCTGACCTCCGGCCTTGAGTCCGCTCAGCCTCCCGTGAGCTGGGGCGCCGACGATCGTGTAGGTCAGCGACCGACCAGCGAACTCGGTGCAGGTGAGTTGCACAATTACCGGCAGGCCATAGGGCGTGCTGCTGGTCACGTTCTGGCACGTCGGTGGGGGAACCGGAGTGATCCCTACCATCGGCGCCGTGGACAAGCTGGCAAGTTGCTTGGTGCCCAAGTCCGACGGCACTAGCGACGAGCCGCCGCCACCGCCGCCAACCCCGGTGAGATTGCCTCCCCCGCCGCCACCGCCGTAGAGCCCGCCGCCGCCGCCGCCGCCATACCTTTCATCGGGGAAGGTCCCGGACGTGCCGCCGTCACCACCCTGTCCGAGAGTGCCAGCGCCACCGCAACCCAAATTGGACGGCGGGCAGCCGCCTGCACCCCCGGACGTCTGCGTGCCTGCTCCGCCGCCGACCGGGAAGTTTCCGCCCGGTTGGCCTGCGTCACCGCCGACGGCTCCGCCACCGCCGCCCGCAACGATCAGCCTCGAAGTCAACGAGATCGCGGCCGCACTCATCGGCAACGTGCGCACATCCGAAGCACCGCCGCCACCAACCCAGGACGCCCCCCCACCCACGGCACCGTTGCCGCCGCCGTTAAACCCGCCCGCGGGGTTGGTGCCAATGCCGCCAACCTCGACGTACAGGAGTTCGCCGGGATCGACGTCGACGACGCCAGTGACGATCGCGCCACGGCCGCCCGAATAAGTCTGCCCAGAGAGGATGTCGGTACCGCCCGCAGCACCGATCGCCGTAATCGACAGACTGTGAACGCCAGCTGGAACCGTGTACGTCTGCTCGCCACCAGTGTAGGAAAACGTCGTCACGTCCGCCCCAGCAGCCGCTGGCATCAAACAGGCAGCAACCGACGCAACCGCGACCAACCCGACGGCGCGACCGCGCGCGCTCAGTACGGTCGATCCTGCCCTTCGCGACCCCCACGAAGACATCTCGATTTCCCCCAAATCTGTACGGGGTTGCCGAGCGTCCCTCGGCCGCGCCGGCAACTCGCGCCGCGTCAGTCACAGCGTTACACCGGAAGTTACATCAACGTGCCAACAAATGGCAAGAAATTTCGTCGGCGCAGGCTTCCGCAATGATCGATAGCCACGAGCGCCGTGCGGTTCGCGCGACACCGGGCTCCGCATAGGCACGTGGGTGCTGCGGCGTGCGTGGGGCCGGTGCGATGGGCGAGTACGCATCGCCGCTCTTCCGGCGATCCCGGGGACAACGCTGTTGGCGTGAGATCGCTCCTGCCTTGTCGCCGACAGAGCAGCGAAGACTTCACTGCTGCTCTCGCCGCGAGCCGGCAGTCTCGCCGACACCGCCGCTTCGGGTGCTTGGGGACCCGGACCAGCAGCCACGTCGCCGTGTCTTGCAGCAGCCGACGCTGATGCTGGTTCGTGGAGCGGGAGTGCCTGCGATCGCGTTTGTGGCGGAGCGCGCGTCCGCGCTGGCGATGCCGCAGCAGCGGTTCGTCGCCGTTGTGATGGCGCGGTCCCAGCCATCTCGAGCGTCGAAGCGATCGTGCGGGAGATGCGTCCTTTCCGCGCAAGGGAGGTCGCTGGGCCGACGCCCCGGCGTGCCCGTGGCGGCATCGGAGCAGGTCTCGGTGAGGTCTATTGCGCCGCTGGCCGTCGTCGCCGGGCAGAGCCGGCGGTGAACATCTTTGGCACCGAAGCGATCTGAAACGACGACGTCGGCGTGGTCGCGATTCCGGGGCCGTTGCGGCCGTGGGCATGGTCGAGTGGGCCGATCCGTCGCGCTCGGTCCTGACCCGCTGCCCAGAAGCGATCGGCAGCCGCCATGCCGACGGACGCCGATCAAATCTGACGCCGGCCGCACGATCGGAACGCAGCGGAGAGACGGGGCCGTCGGGCTGGCATCCTGTGCCCCGGATGCCGGACGATCTTCCAATCCACGTCGATGATGTCCCAACCTCCCGCTGGGAGTTCGGCGAGATCGGCGCCTCGCGTCGCCGTTTGGGAGTCGCGACGGGCGCCAGGCGACTCGGTATCGCGCTGATCGAGATCGACCCGGGGAAGCGCTCGACTCCGCCGCACAGCCACGCCGACGAGGACGAGCTGTTCCTCGTGCTCGCGGGGAGCGGTCTCAGCTATCAGACCTCGGGCTCGCACGACGTCCGCGCGTATCCGATCGGCGTCGACGACCTGCTCTGGTATCGGGCGGGCGGCGTCGCGCACACGCTGATCGCCGGCGAGTCCGGTCTCACCGCACTCGTTGTCGCCGAGGGCTCCCGCACCCACATCACCTACCTGCCGCGCACGCGCCAGTTCTGGCTCGGCCCGCGCTGGTCGCCGGCTGAGACGCCACCTCCGTTCGTCGCCGATGAGCGGCTCGGTCCGCTCGACCTTCCCGAGCCGACAGCGGAGCGACCGCCCACGATCCGCAACCTCAGCGAGCTGACGCTGAACGAGGGCCGCGAAGGCCGGCTCGCCTACGCCACCCGCGACGCTCGCGAGTTGGGCTCGGACAAGCTCGTCCTCGCCCAGGACGAGATGCCGCCCGAGACCCACAACACCGAGCTGCACTTCCACTCAGCGCGTGAGGAGGCATGGTTCGTGCGCACCGGCTCCGGCATCGCGCGTCTCGGCGAGGTCGGGTACCCGCTGCGCCCCGGCTCGTTCTGGCTGTGTCGCGAGAACACGGGCGTCGGGCACCGCGTCGAGGTGGGGGCGGAGGGGATGCAGCTCGTGACTATGGGCGACCTGATCCCCGGCGACGTCTGCGTCTATCCGGAGAAGCGCACCTTCAGGCCCGCCACCGGCATCGAGCTCCCGTACTGACTTCGACAGACCAGCGATCCGCCGCGACTCCTCTGCGCGCGCGCCAGCGGTGCTTCTTGTGACCAATGTCAGCCACGGCCTCGCGGCTAAGGCGAGTCCTACCGTTCAACTTGCCTGGCGGTTGAAACCTCGTGACGTTCCCGCTGTCCGCGCGCCGAGCGGTTCCCGCGGAGTCGCCGAGGAGATGCCCGTACGACAGCGAACGCAGGTCTGCGTCAGCCATCGCGAGCCAGCCCGAGTGTGGCTCCTTCACGCCTGTAGGGGTCACGCCGGCGTGGTGATCCCTTTCGTGACTTTGCAGAAGCGGACGTCGAACCCTCCGAGGTGGCCGCGTTCCTTCCAGACCAGCAGCGGTGGACCGTCGGATCCGGTCGATCAAGACGGTCGCAAACAGCCCTTCGCGACACTTCTCCGGATGGCTGCGTTCATGTCGCCTGTGACGGCAGTTGTGCTGATGCGTAGTCCCAGCATGAGGATGTATCCCCGCCGAACTGCATGGTTCCTCGTTCTGCTGGGAGCAACGCTTTTGATCGTGGCCTGCGGTGGCAGCGGATCACACGGGGACAGCACGGCGGCAACGAAACAGCACGCGCCGTTGCAGCCGGTGGGAACGCTCGTCGGCACGCTTGGCGTCTATGGCGGCACGGCCATGGTCGGTCCTAAGCCGAGCTGTCATTGCCACTTAGCTAAACAGACAAGAGGAAGAAAGAATTGATAGAATAGATACAACAGTACCCTGGACCCGTAGTGTCAACGAGAACGGGTCAAGTTGCCCTCGTCGCGTGTACCGGAGTTTGCGCACCCTTCATGCGGGAATAGTCGAGAGGCTCAGACCGACTAGGTTCTGACCTGGTTGGGGTGTAGCTTCCGGCCATGAGGTGTTGTCGCCTCGTAGCATCCGAGGCCTTGCTCGTATCGGCCGTGGCAGCGTTGCTTCTCGCTTCCGCGGCGTCGGCCGGAGCCGCCAAGGGCGCCGGCACGGCGACTGCCTACTCGCCCGGCGACAGCTTCTCCATGCCCGCCGCCAAGCTCACCCTCTACGCGGGGTGGGCGGTCAACAGCTACACGGTCAGCTACAGCGGCAACGGCTCGACCGGAGGCTCGGCCCCCTCTGATCCCTCCAGCCCCGACGACTACGGGGCGACGGTGACGGTGCTCGGCAACTCGGGCAACCTGACCAAGACCGGCTACCGCTTCAGCGGCTGGAACACCGCCGCCGACGGCACCGGCACCGCCTACTCGCCCGGCGACAGCTTCTCCATGCCCGCCGCCAACCTCACCCTCTATGCCCAGTGGGCCGGACAGACCAGCCAGACGATCACCTTTGCGGCGCTGGCCGAGAAGACCGTGGCTCGATCACCGGTAACCGTACGCGCCACCGCCTCGTCGGGGTTGACGGTGACCTTCACCACGACCACGCCGAGGGTATGCACGGCCGGGGGAACCAACGGGGCCACCATCACCCTGCGCAACGCCGGGACGTGCACCGTCCACGCCAGCCGGGCCGGCAACGCCACCTACAGCCCGGCGAAGGCAGTCAACCGCAGCTTCAGGGTGTCCAAGGCCTCCCAGAGGATCACCTTCGCGACTTTGGCCGACAAGACCGTGGCTCGATCACCGGTAACCGTACGCGCCACCGCCTCGTCGGGGTTGACGGTGACCTTCACCACGACCACGCCGAGGGTATGCACGGCCGGGGGAACCAACGGGGCCACCATCACCCTGCGCAAGCCCGGGACCTGCACCGTCCACGCCAGCCAGGCCGGCAACGCCACCTACAGCCCGGCGAAGGCAGTCAACCGCAGCTTCAGGGTGTCCAAGGCCTCCCAGAGGATCACCTTCGCGACGCTGGCCGACAAGACCGTGGCTCAGTCACCGGTAACCGTACGCGCCACCGCCTCGTCGGGGTTGACGGTGACCTTCACCACGACCACGCCGAGGGTATGCACGGCCGGGGGAACCAACGGGGCCACCATCACCCTGCGCAAGCCCGGGACCTGCACCGTCCACGCCAGCCAGGCCGGCAACGCCACCTACAGCCCGGCGAAGGCAGTCAACCGCAGCTTCAGGGTGTCCAAGGCCTCCCAGAGGATCACCTTCGCGACGCTGGCCGACAAGACCGTGGCTCAGTCACCGGTAACCGTACGCGCCACCGCCTCGTCGGGGTTGACGGTGACCTTCACCACGACCACGCCGAGGGTATGCACGGCCGGGGGAACCAACGGGGCCACCATCACCCTGCGCAACGCCGGGACCTGCACCGTCCACGCCAGCCAGGCCGGCAACGCCACCTACCGCGCGGCGAAGCCAGTGAAGCGGAGCTTCACGGCTGCCGAGCACGCCAGCGAGGACGACGGCCTGGTCTTTCGCTATTACGCTGGCGCCGGCTGGCAGTTCCAACCGCTTCTCTCCTTCGCCCACCTCAACCAGCTGCTCTGGAGCGGTCCGAGTCCGGCTGCAGAGCGGCTACTGGGCGCGCTCCTGAGCCGCTCCAGGCGGCAAGGTGACGCTCTTTACTGGGACTACCATTTTGCGTACGGCGGACCGCCGTCCTGGACCTCGGGCTTCGTCCAGGCTATTGCCGCCGAGGCCCTGGCATGGGCCAGCCATGTCCTCGAGAAGCCCTCCCTGCTGACTCCGGCCAGGGCCGCCTTCAATGGGTTGCGCCAGACATTGCTCCTGCCCGTCGACGGCGGGCTCTGGATCCGCGAGTACGGGTTCACAGGACAGGTGATCTTGAACTCACAGCTGCAGTCGCTGCTCTCTCTGGAGTCCTACGCCCGGGTCGTGGCCACCCCGGAGGCCAAGCGCCTCGTGGGAAACCTCTACCGAACCACGCTCCGGCTGCTGCCGCGCTTCGACCTCGGCTGCCACTCGCTCTATCAGCTCGGCGGCCCGGTCGCCGACCATCACTACCAGGACTACCAGGTCGCCCTCCTCCGTAGCCTGGCCGCCGAGCACCCCTTCCAGCCGATCTGGCAGCGGACCTACGCCCGCTGGCGCCGCTGCGCCTGACTCTAGGCCCGGCGGAAGTCGCGCTCTCGGACCTCCTCCTGGGCTTGGTAGTGGGCGGCGACGCGAGCCGCCAGGAACCTAGCGGTCAACGATCCGAGAAGGAGGACCACGACAACTCGCGTTATGCCGACATAAACACCGTCAACATCCCAACGTGCACGGACTTTCTCACCGAGGTCGGCATATCGACCGGGTTGGCTTAATGGCGTGGCGCGAACCGTCGTCGCACGCTAGCGTGCGTGGCGAGCCGCCGAAGCTCACCGCGCGCCGCGGTCGCTGACCAGCCGCGTCCTCGGGTCGGGCCCGCCAGGATGCAAAAGAGCGGGCCGATTGGCAGCTGGATCCGGTGCTCGGTCCAGCGGGCGACGTGGTCCCAAGCCCAGTCGTCCATCCCGACCGTCCGTCGCTTCCCGTCCTTCCCAACACGAACCAGTACCGACCCGGTCTTCGGGTCCAGATCGGTCTCGGTAAGCGCGAGTGCTTCGCTGATCCGCAGCCCGGCGCGCCACAGGATCGCGATCAACGCACGAGTCCTATCCGCATACTGTCCGGGTCCCGCCTGGCGCATCACGAGGATGATCTCCTCGACCGTCGGCGGATCGGCGGGATAGCGCTGTCCTTTGTTCGGCGGGGAGCACCCCGCCCAGTGACCCGGCGTCGCTGCCGGGGATCGCATACGACCGGTGACGTCCACGGGTCTTGGCTCGGACATGATGTCCTCCAATGCAGGTCGGCCCGGTCAGCGGCGGCGCCCACGAACCGGGCGCTTGGTTGAGGAGCAAACTTCCCACCGTCTCGGCTGCTTCGCTGATCCCGGTGGGTACTCTCTCCATATGACCTTCACGCGCATCACTGTTCGCGCTGACCAGATGGACGGCGTCCCTTGCATCCGCGGCCTGCGGATCCCCGTCGCTACTGTCGTCGGGATGATCGCTGAAGGCATGACCGCCGACGAGATCCTCGATGCCTACCCGGACCTCGAGCTCGCCGATGTGCAGGAAGCGCTCCAATACGCGGCCGAGGCCGTCCGTGAGCGCGAGCTACCGCTCACCGGGTGAAGTTCCTCATCGACCAGGCGCTCTCGCCGGCGGTCGCGATCGAGCTCAACCGCGCCGGTCACGACGCCGTCCATGTCCGCGAGCTCGGGATGCAGGCCGCCTCAGACGAGGAGATCTTCGACCACGCCGCTCAGGATGATCGCGTCGTGGTCTCCGCCGACACCGACTTCGGAACGCTCCTCGCGCTTCGCAAGCAAACAGCGCCGTCGGTGATCCTGTTCCGACACGGCAGCCAACACCGACCGGCCGACCAAGCCGAGCGGCTGAAGACCAACCTGCCGCAGCTCGTCGGCGCCCTCGAGGCCGGGAGCATCGTCGTCATCGAGCCCGACCGTATACGAATCAGAGGACTGCCGCTGATCCCGTAGCGCCCCCGCCGACACTACCGCTGAACGCCTATTGGAGCCAGCGTAACGTCGCCGCCGCGCGTGGCCGCTTCAGCGGCGAAGGAGATGGCTGCTCTTGGGATCTAGCTCACTGAAGCGGGCACTGATGGTCACCTGACTCGCCCGGATACGATCCTCAGCTCGATCTGACCCTAATGACTAGGTCCGGTCACGGGCTGCGCATTGCGTGCGGCGACCAACGCGAAAAACCCATGGAACAATGTGTCGCTGGAGGGTCCCGCGAAGCCGGCGCTGGCGAGCAGACCCGCCAGAGCACTTGACCGCTGGCAGCCGACGTGGCTGCGCTGGGTGCGCCGCAGCACTTGGTCGAAGACGCGCATGATCAGACGATCGCTGACCATGTCAGCGATCACGATCCGACCGCCGGGCGTGAGCACGCGCGCCATCTCGGCGACGGCGCCGCCCGGGCTGGTGTAGTGGTGAAAGGACGTCGTGCAGAGCAACGCGGTGAACGTGTCGTCCCCGAACGGGAGCGCCTCGGCGTCAGCGACTCGAAACTCGACATTCGGGGTGGAGCTCGCGAGCTGGCGGGCGCGGTCGATCATGCCCGGTGACAGATCGATCCCGACGGTTTTGGCGACGGTTGGAGCAGCGGCCCGGACCGCCGCGCCACTGCCGCAGCCGACATCGAGTAGGCGATCATCAACCCCGGGCTCGAGCGCGCCGAGCGCCTTGAGCTGGAGCTCCTGCAACCAGCGGGACACCTGGTCGTGCTCATACTCACGTGACCAACGATCGAAGTGCTCGCGGCTCGAAGCCTTCTTTGCCCCGGCTGACTCGGCGGACATGATCGAAATGCTCCCAGACGCGCGACCGACCGCACGAACGGGTGGCCACGAATCTCATCACGGGCACGACGAGAGTCGTCGACTGCGAAGTCGCCAAAGTCAGAGGACCATGTACGCGCTGCCAAAACGAGAGGCCAGACGCGAGATCGAGAGACCGCTCCTGCGCCGCTGAAGCGGCCACCAGACGCTCGGCCCTCAGACTGCCGGTTTCGGACAAAAGCAGTCGCACAATCGGTCGGCGCCGGCACGACTGGTCCGCCCACGAAGGCGATCGCCAACCTCGGCACAATCGCGCCACCGCGGCAAGTAAGGGCCCGGCGTGACATCCGGTTCGTCGCCGACATAGCAGCGAAGGACGACTGCTGGTTTCGCCGATAAGCAGCGCTCCGTGCGCGCCGCCGAGAGCGCTCCGCCTGCTCAGAAAGCAGTAATCTCGAAAGGTGTCAGAACGGCCCGCGGTAGTGCCGAAATTTCGAGGGCACTCTCGCTCGTCGGCGTCGAGCTGCCGCGTCTACTCGGAGAGCAGCAGACCGTACCGCCAGGCACCCGCAACCGGGCGAGCCCTGTGTCCATTCCGATCGTCAAGTCGCGGGCTTCCTCCTGGTGAAAGCGATTGGCCAGGACGATCCCGCTGCGCCGCACCAAACTTCTTTCTTCAACCGGGACTTGAGCCTTTTCTGGAGGGTAGGAACTGCTGGGCGGCATCTGCGAGTCCAGTCCCGATCGCTTCCTGTCCGGCGCGGGAGTCGGCGAGCGATGCCTCCGCGGGGTTGGTCAGGAACAGCGGTTCGATCAGCGCCGCCGGCACCGTGGTCGGCGTGTCGAGGTAGCCGCGCTTGAACGGCCCGAGCAGCACCAAGTGACCGTAAGCCCGGTCGGCCGCCGTGAGATGCCCGTAGCCGACGTCGGTGTGAACGCCGAGATCTGGGATCGGCGCGCCGGCGGCGCGCAGGCTCGCGAGCACATTGCTTTGCACCAGCTGCGCCAAACGCAAGTTCGCGTCGGCGTACGGACGCACCGCGTTGTAGAGCGTTAGGCTGCCCGTCGCGGTCGGCGACTCGGCGGCGTCTAAGTCCATGCCGATGACGACGTTGGTGTGTGCGAGATCGGCGCAAAGGTCACGTGTAACGAGCTCGCGATGTTCTCCGCTTTCTGTGTACACGCCGCCAGAAACGTCGCCCTTGATCAGACGGGCGACTGCGTGCGGCCCGGTCCGCGACAGCACGACGCTGAACCCGCGCCGGCGTAGCAGGGCCGCAGCATCATTGGCAACGAGCACGTTCAGCGGAGCCTCGCCGATCCTCACGCCGGTGCTGGTGGTGCCGATGCCGCCCGGGTCGAGACCGCCGTGACCAGCGTCGATAAAGACCCGCAGATGGCGGTTGCCCTCCGTGGGCCCGAACAGCATGCACGATCCCTGCTCGAACAGCGACGGTGCGACTGCGTACGAGCGCGCAGCGGCCGGCACAGCTGCGGCCAGCACGACGCCCGTGGCGGCCACCGCGAAACCGATACGCCTCCCGAGCAAGCAGCGCATCACGAAATTGTCGCCATCGCACGACCCCGTTTCACGTACCTCTTTGCCGAACCAGTTAGCGCCACATACCACCAATTGCCTGCAGCACGTGCCGGGATGGAGGTGCCGAGCACGTTTATCGGCTTCTGCTTTTGGCGAACCGGACGTATCCGTGCGTGGCCCGGCGGTCGATCGGCAACGGCCCATGCGTCCAGTGCTCCAGGGTTAGCTGCCGTATGGTCAGTGGGTGCGGTATGCGTAGGTTGTGATGTCGTTGTCGAGTGTGCCTTGGGTGTTGTATTGGCCGGTCTCGACGCGCACGATGTGGCCGTTGGGGCTGATGAAGATTGTGTCTGGCAGGAAGTTGCCGAGTTGCGCCATTGGTGAGAGCACGCCGTTGTTGGCGATTGCGTAGCTGGGGTAGCTGACGTGGTTTTGGGCGAGGAAGTTGCGGGCATTTCCGGGCGAGTCTGCGGTGTTGATGCCGACGAATGCGACTTGCTTTCCGTATCGCGCCGACGCGGTGGTGAACAGCTTGAACTCGGCTTGGCATGGGGGGCACCAGGAGGCCCAGACGTTGAGTACCACTGGGTGGCCGAGCAGGCTGTGGAGTCGCCTTAGTAGCGCCGGGTAGCCGCCGCTGAGTAGCTGTGAGGCTTGGTGGTGCAGCGCGGCCAGCGGCGCGGGCGAGCCGGCCAGCTCATGGGCAGTTGAGCCTGGTGTGGTCGGGACGTGCGCCAGGGCGTGTTTGACCTCGGCCGCGAGTTGCTCCGGCGTCGGCCAATGCAGCCCCTTCAGCGACTGATCCATCGCGATGTGTCCGTTCTGGTCCAGTAGCACCAACGATGGCTCGCTGGTGACCTCGTAGCCGTCGGCGAGGCGGCCGGTGCTGTCGAGGGCTACGGGGAAGTTCGGCGGCTTCCGCAGCGAGCGCATGAAGAGGTTGAGCATGCCGGTCGGCTCAACGCTCGCCTCGTCGACCGCGGTCAGTGGTGGCAGGCCTTTTTGCCTCGCGAGCGTCTGGTAGGCGCCCAGCTGTGTCAGCCCGCCCGCCAGATCGGTGACTTGGCGGTCCCAGGTGTCAAAGAACAGCACCAGCCTTGCCTTGCCCGGGCCGAGCGTGACATGCCCGCGCTTGGAGTCAGGCAGCGTCGCCGGCCGTGTCGGTGGGATTCCGGTGATGTGCGCGTAATTGAGGTGCGAGAGGACCGGTGGGTGGTTTGGCAGCAGCTGGGCGGCGTTGGTCGCAAGCACCTGGCCGAGCTGCGGAACGGCGGCGTAAGACTCCTGGGTCAGGAACAGCTTGTAGATCCGTCCTGCGGGGTTGATCATGAACACCGCCGGGGTGTGATCGACCAGACCCCGGGTGATCTCGGTGTCGATCGAGTACTTCTTCCAGACTCGCCGGAGTTGCCTCAGATCGCCGGTTAGGAAGTCCCACGCGCCGAGCATTCCGTGCAGCTGGGTGTATGACTGGACGTCCTGGATCGAGGTCGACCGTGGGTTCGCGTCAACCCCGAGCAGCTGCACATTCGCCGCCGCCGGACCGAGCATCGCCTTCGCGTCGAGCATCGCGGTCGTCGTCAGCGGGCAGACGGTGGTGCACTCGGAGTCGTTGAAGCTGAGGATCACGACCTTGCCGCGAAATTGGCGCAGCGAGATTCGCCGACCCTGCTGATTGGTCAGGGTGAAGTTCGGCGCGGGCGTGTTGATCACCGTGCCGCCGTCCAACACCGGGTTTGAGGCCAGCGCGCGGCCGGGGCCGGGGCTGCTGCTCGAGCCGTGCAGGGCTAGGAACAGAATTGCGGCAGCGCTCAGCGGCAGCACCGTCGCCGCTGCGACGATGGGGCGCGGCGGCGACCGTTCGTGCAACCGGCTGACGACCGCGTCGCGTCGCGCCCAAGCCAACCGCCCAACCAGCACTGCCACCGCAAGTGCGATCAAGAGCGCGAATGCCAGCGTCCGCGTCGAGTGCGAGGCCGAGGGCACGCTGCTAGCAGCGCCTGGAGAGCTCGCCCCGGCTGGGGGGGTGGTGGGGGCCGAGGAGCTGGCCGTGCTCACCGGGATGTGGTCAAGGGCTGCGAGTGCTCTGATCCCGTTCGTCGTCGCCTGTGCCAGGTTGTGACCGGGGAGCGGCAGGCTGCTGAGCGCCGCGTAGGCGGCGGCGGTCGGGTGGCCAGGCCAGTTGAAGCCGTAGCCGTCCGGCATCACGATCAGTAGCTGGCCCTTGTAGGCGAGCGACAGCTCGTAGCCCAGGAAGCGCGCGTACTGCTTGGGCTTGCGCCAGGCGGCGGTGACCGCGCCGAGGTCTGAGGGTCCGGCGATCACCGCTACTCGGATCGGCGAGTTGGCTTTTGCCGCGCTCTGCAGCATGTTGCCGAGCGTGACCTGCTGCTGCGCCGAGATCCCCGCGTCTGGGAGCACAAACAGCGACTGGTAGATCAGCACGTCGCTGCCCGGGTCACCGTCGGCCAGCGCGACCGGCGCGGCCAGCCCGGCGGCGGCTACCACGACGGCGGCCATTGCGGACAGGATTGCGGTGAGTCGGCGACGCATCTGCATCTAGTTGGCGAGCGCCGTGTCCCGTGATGGGGTGAGTGGGAATGACCGCACCGCGCGCGGGGGCACGATGTAGTTGGCCCGTTTTTGCACGAAGATGAACTCGTTGATCCCGTTGTTGACGGTGTCGCTGATCGACGGGTTCTGTAGCTGCGCGCCCGAGGCGTTCATCGCGGCACGGGTGCGGATGAAATCCTCGATCGTCTGTTGCAAGGACACGAAGTGCAGCCCTGCCTGTCCGCCGTCGATAGTGTTGAAGTCTCGCCGTAGAATCACCGGCCGACCGTGTCGGCGGGCCCGCGCCGACGTTTGCGCGTGGCCGATCACGCCGTAGCGTCGAATCGCCTGCTGCAGCTCACCAGGGTCGCTTGCGGCGTCGGTCGTGAACGCCGCTGCTTCTGCCGGCGATACTTGCGGCGCGTACATCCGCGCCACCCGCGCGCGCGTATTCAGGTCGCGGTACCAGCTGTCGAGCCGTAGCCGCATGTAGCTGACGTGCTGGGTGGTGCCGCCGGTGAACGGGCCGCTGGTGAGCGTGATCGCGTCCTCGCCGGCCTGGTTCTTCTTCAGGCCGGAGCGGAACCCCATAAACAGCGGCGCCGAGGCGGGTACCGGATTGCCGTGCGGGATCCCGCCGACGTTCTGGTGGGCGGCCGGGATCCCGGCGCCGGTGAAGCCGGTGCGGGTCTCTCGCCAGCGTAGGATCTGCTGCAGCGGGCCGTCCAGCAGTCGGGCGGTCACGTCGGACAGCCGCCGGTCGTCGTCGCTCGCCAGGTGCAGGCACATGGCGTAGCTGTCGATGCTGGGCAGCTCGAAGTCCGACAGCGCCCGCGCGTGGGGAATTGGCGACTTGACGCCGAGTACGTGCTCGAAATAGTCGGGGCTCCAGCTGACGGTGAACAGCAGCCCGGCGTGGCTCCACTTGTACTCGTGCTCGAGCTTGCGCAGCTCGGCCTCCAACAGTTTGGCGTAATCGCCGGTAGGCTTGCCGCGCACGTCGAACAGCAGCAGCCGGTCGTGCGTTGGCGCGAGCGGGTTGCCGTGCCGATCGTGCGCGAGGAACGCCTCCCAGGCGTGCTGCCGCGCGGGCAAGCCGGGGGTTGCCGCCGGCAGCGCGATCGCCGCAAGCTGCGGTTGGGCCTCCCCGCCGCTCGTCTCGACGACGACCGCGGCGATCGCGCCGCCGGTGGCGGCTGCGCCCGCGCCAACCAGGAACCGTCTGCGCGTGATCATGCGGTGTGCCCCCAGTCGAAGTTCATGACCACACGGTGGGGGTGCAGCCAGACGTGCTCGTACTCCACGTGCCGGGCCGAGACCGGCGGGCTGATCAACAGCGTCAGCGTGTAGTGGCCGGGACCGGGCAGCGTCACGTCGTTGCCGTAGTGCGGTCCGAGGTAGCGGGAGATCATCGGCCACTGACGCTCGTCGAAGACGATCTTGCCGTTCTTGCGGATCGTTGCCCACACAGACGCGTACGGGATCGGCTCTGCGGTCTGCGCGTCCGCGAGCGTGACCATTAAGTGGAAGCTCGTCTGCTTCGTCGGCTTGACCAGATGGGTGCTGGTGCCGTTAAAGACGACGAACGGAACCGGCGTCATCGCCTGCGCAGCGATCTTCATCCCCTGCCAGTGCGCGTCGCCGAGCGCTTGTGTCGGGACCGGCTTGATCCCGCCGAGCGCGACACCCTGGCTGGCCGACCCGGCACCCATGTTCATCGAACTGCTGGCGCTGGTGGTGGCGCCGGCGCTCATCTTCCCCGAGCCGCCGCCGCTGGCGGTTGGTTTGATCGCCGCCGCGCAACCGGCGATCAGCAGACCTGTGGCGGCCGCGGCCGCGCCCTTCACCAGCGAGCGGACACGGACCGAGTAACGGACGGGGACTAGCCCGGCCACCGCATAGGCCAAAAGCACCCACAGCGGGGCCGCGATGGGGTCGGTCGCGCCGCCCTGGAAGATCCCGCCGAAGCCCTGGCCGATCAGCCAGTACAACAGGTTGAGTACGACCGCGATGATCAGCAGCCGGCGCGCCTGCCAGCCGATCAGCACGCCGATCCCGATCGCCAACGACAGCGCTGCCAGCAGGAACGAGATCCACACGCCGTTGCCGCCGGCGCCCTGCGCGGCCCAATCCTGCACCTGTGTGATCCAGCTCATCCCCGAAGGCGCGGCGTTGATCATGTCGCTGACCGCGCCCGAATTGGCGGCGGTCAGCCACAGCCACGCCATCACGCTCCACAGCGCCGTCCAGGTCACGAACGTGGCGCGGCGGCCGAGCAAGCCGCCAGGGCGACCGTTGGGCCACGCGATCAGCGCCACCAGGCCATACAGCGCGACCGCCCCCGGGGCGCCCGTCAGCGGGCTCGCGACGCTGCTGAGCATCTGCCCGAACGACTCGCCAAACCACCAGACACCCGCCGCCCAGAGAACCGAGCCGGCCAGCCCCACCTTGACCGTCCGCGGGTACAGCAGCAACAGCCCCAGCACGCATTGGATCAGCGCGAACAGCGTGCTAAAGATCGTCAGGTTCGAGCCCGCCTGGTTGGCGGCCCAGGTGACGCTGTGCACCACCCAGCCGGGCTGTCCGCCGCTGGCGCCGATCAGCATCTGCGGGAAACCCTTCGAGTACATGAAGGACTGAAATTGCAGGCCGCCGTCAAGCAGCCACAACACTGCCAACGCCAGCTGCAGGTGGCGGGCGCGCTGCGCCCACGCTGCACCGGGCTCGGACGCCACCGCCGGTGGCGCCGTCATCGCTTCGCTCATTTGAAAGCTCCTCAGTGGGGGTAACGCTCGTGCGGGGGCCGGGAACGGCGCCGGCGCAGGGTCGGACCGACGGACCGCTGAGATCCGTGACAGACCCTTGGGTCACTGGAGCGCCGGTGGTCCCCGCAGCGACCAACCGGCTGCCAGCGGCGCCGGTGGGACCCTGGCCAGCAGCGGCCGGAGGCAGACGACGCGCGGAGTCGCCGCGGGAGCGCAGAGGCCGGTGCCGGCACGCCAGCTGACCTCGGTCAGCACCGCATCGGCGCCACAGTAGAAGGCCGCGAGCACCAACCCGACGCCGCCGGCAGCCGGAACCGCCCACCAGCCGCCCAAACCGAAGACGCCCGCCAGCCCGGGGAGATGGCCCACCAACACCGCGCCCTCGATCAGCTCCTGGGCCATGTAGATCACGACCAGGGCGACCGCGCAGACCAACCAGAGCGTCAGGAACGAACCTGTACGGGTCCGGATCAAGCGGCGCTTACCACCCAGCGCCTGGCCGAACGCCCGCAGGAATAGCCCGGCTGCAAGACTGAGCAGCGCAACGATCCAGGGCACAGCCGAGTGCAGATAAGAGTGGCCGGTCTTCTCCAACTCGGCGCTTGCGGCGTGCCCAAAGGCCAGGAGGAACCGCAGCTGGTGCACGGCAAACGCGGCCGGCGGCACCAGCGCGGCACGGGCCGCGCTACCCCCGAAACTCCTGCTGCGGCGGGCCTGGCTCACCGGCCCAGACTACCGCCGATGACAGGGCGAACCGTTGAGGGTGCAAGCTGGGTCAAGCGTTCGGCGCGAAGCGGTAGGTGTGGTGCGGCGGGACGTAGGGACCGGTCTCGACCACCATCTCGGCGTGGCGTGTGAGTTTCAATGACTCCGCCGACCGGGCACCCTCGGGCCACCGTCGGCCGTCGATGTATAGGCGGCCGCGCAGCGGCACACCCCAGGAGGCGAATAGCTCGCCCAGCGTCACTCGCGCCCCGCGGCGGATCAGCACCACCCCGGTCGGGTCGGTAGTCACCGCGGCGCCGTAACAGCGAGCTCGGAGGATCCGCCCGTTGAGCGTGCGCAGCGGGTCGCGCACCCCGATCCCGGCGGCAACCAATACCACACGATTGGCGCGAAAGACTTCGAGGTGCATCGGGTAGCGCCGACCGAGCCGCGCGCGACAGACGCCCAGCGGCGAGCCGGTGACCGGCGGATGGAAGGCCGGGCCGGCACCGACCGGGCGGGCCTGAGCGAGCAGCGCGGCGGGAAGCCTCGCGCCTGCAGTGCGGGGCGGACCGCTCGCCGCGCCTGACCCGCATCCCGCGAGCAGCACGGCCAGCATCACAACCGTTGCCGGCACTCCGCCGGTCTTCGCCATTCGCCGTACGCAGCGCAACTGATAGATGGCAAACGCTGCGGCCGACGTGAGTGACACCCGCGCCAGGCGCCTGATCACGACGCTGGCGCCGCCGGCGGACCGCCATGCTGCAGGGGAACATAGCGCCGCGATCACTCCAGCCGTCGCAGCACCCGCATCACATCCCCGGGATAGAACGGCCAGAGGAACAGCGCTCGCTCGTGGCCAGTCGAGTCAACGATGTAGGCGCCCTCGGTATGGGTGATGTAGTGGATCGCGGTGTTCCCGATCCGCTTGGTCACGACCGAGACGCCGATGTGATAGCGCTTCCACACCGCGGCCAGCTGCGCCGGACGACCGACAGCCCAGCGCCACTGCGGCACCAGATGCCAGTGCCGGGAGGTCTTGCGGAGATCCGCCCGCGAGTCCGCATTCGAGTACACATCGACGCTGACGGCCAGGATCACCGGCCTTTGGGAAGCGGGCAGCCGGCGGTCCACCTGGTTGAGCACCTGCGCCTCCAGCGGGCACAGGTTGCGACATAGCGGGTCGATGAACGTCACGATTACCGGCCGTCCCCGATAGGCCGCGACCGACACCCGCTGTCCCGCCTGGTCGCGCAGCACGAACCCGGGAGCCGGACGGACTCCAGCGGGCCAGGCGAACGGCGGAGGGGTGACGATCGAAGCGGGCGAGGGTTGCGTACCGCCCCCGCGAGCGGCGCGGACTGACAACGCCACCGGGACGCCAACGACGAGCGCCACGGCCGGGACCAGCCAGCGCAGCGGAACCGACATCAGACGCCGGCTCCATGCACGTGGGAGCGCCCATTTGGGGACAATCCGGCGCCGTGGCCGCCCAAACCGCAGCACCGCGAAAGCCACGGCAACGAATAGGGCGACGCCGCCCAAGCCGGCGCCGATGATTACCGGGATGTCACCGCCGCCGGCTGCGCTTGTCGGTGCGAGCGTGACTCCGCTGGCCGCCGCCAGCCGGCGCACGGCCACCTGAGCCGCCGCGGCGAGCCGATTCCTCCCAGCGGCCACCCGGACCGGAGCAACGAGCTGCTTGGCGGCCGCTGTGGAGTGCCCTGGCCAGTTGAAACCAAATCCGTTCGGCATCACCACCAACAGCAGATGCTTGTACGCCAGGGACAGCTCTACCCCGAGGAACCTCGCGTACGCCTGCGGCTTGCGCCACGCGGCGGTGATCGAGCCCAAGTCATATTGATCTGAGATGACCGCCACCCGGATCGCAAACCCGCTCCGGTTCGCCGAACGCACGGTGTCAAGCAGCTGCCGCTGCGCCGGCGAGATGGTGCCCGATTGTGAGGTGAGGAAGACCTGATTGGCGAGCAGGTAATCGCTAGCCGGATCCCCATCGGCCCGCGCCGCTGAAGTCGGCAGCGCCAGCAGCGCGGCGACGATCAGCAGCATGGCGCTCCTGCGAGACACGTCAGACCGCGCCATCAGCGAATAATTGCGCACCCTCGCTGAGCCCGTGGCAGCCATGCATACGACGGGTCTGGCGGCGCAGACGGACCGACCTCGCCACGATCTCTTCGTGCCTAGCAAGCGGGACACTGCCCGGCGCCACCCGCCACCGACGGCCGTCGACGAACACCCAGATCCCCGCGCCCTTCGCCGGAGCGAACGACGCAAGCCACAACGCTCAGAGCGCCTGCCCTCATTCTGCGAAAACGATGCGACAGCGGGAACCTCGAACCGGGGCGCACCAGCACCACCCGAGTCGGCTCATGCGTCGTACTCGCCTATCCGCAAGTTGGCAAACACGATCGGCGGCGCCACTACGCCAGCAGGTGTTTACGGCCGCGCGTGAGCGGCCAACGCCTGGTTCAGACCGGCCGCCAAGCGCCGACATCCTCCTCATCGAACTCCTCGGCCGACGACGACTCCTCCCGCTGATCGAAAAGGCGGAACACCATCAGACACAATCCGGCGGCCGCCCCCAGAGCCAGCACCGTCGCAGCGCGTGCGACGAACGCCGGCAATGCGATCAGCACGAACCCGTGAAACAGGGTCGGGATCATCACCAGACCCTGCCACAGAGCGACTATCCCAATCAGCAAGTACAAGAAGTAGCCAGCTCGCTGCACCAGAACGCGGAACAGCCCCCATAAGACGAACGCCAGGATCAGCCCGAGCTCGAGCAGCTGAAAGACCGAGACGCCTGGGCGCCCGTGAAGGCCTCGCCCGATGCCCACCACCGCTACCGCCCCGAGGGCGCCGAGCGCGAGCAACCGCGCCGTCCGCTGGTCGAGGCGCGGATTCTTCACCCGCCAGGCCGCCACCACGCACAGCACGATCACCACGATCGGCCAGAACCAGACAGGCGACGGCGGCGGGCGGAACCAGACACCGCCGGACAGGGCGGTGGCACGACCGTCGACCAGCAGCGGGACACGCCAGACACCTACGTAACGCTGACCCGGCCGCAACTCCTGGGCAGCGAGGTCCTGCAGCCGCCCGTCGTGCCACAGGTACGTGTGCCCACTACTAACCCGCTGCCAGCGCGGCGGCGCCGAATGCGTCAGCCGCGCCGGCGGGGGCGACGGAGGCACCAGGTTGTAGTAATACATCACCGAGTTCTGATTGACCGCAACCCCAGCGCGGGTGAAGCGCAGATAGGGCGCGTGGTTGTAATCGAGCACCACGACCGTGCGGTCGGCGGGGACGCGTATCCACATCCGCAAGTCGCCATCAACGACGTGCGCCTGAAGGCCAGCCGGCACGGAGCCAAGCCGCGCCAGGTAGTTGCTCGCGACTGGATCCGTCGCTCCGTGAGACTGCGCGGAGGCGGGAAACACAACCAGCACGAACACCGACAACATCAGCGCGAACCGGAGCCGCAACCTAGGCCGATGCGCCGAAACCACCATCGAGCGCAATCTACGCGGATCGTCGCGGCCCTCGCCGTCACGCTCGCAGGCGTGGTCGCCCGCCACCGCTACCGCCAACCCGACAACACCAAACCTCGACCAGCAAGTCCAATCGAGCACTCGAGGTCTCGGCTCGCGGCAGGTCATCGCCATTCGTAACCCGCCAGGCGTGCTCGCGCCCCAGCTGGGGCGCGAGCGGGCGCATGCATCAGCAGCAGCCTCGCGGTGGAATGCGTCAGCGGGCCGAGCCGGATGGGGAGGTCAGGCGGTAAGCGCCACCTCCTCGCCGGTCGAGTCTCGCTGTGTGACCGGCGCCAGCCGCTGCTCGTACGGGATGAGGGTGTAGAGCGCGTAGGCGAGCACGATGAACAGCAGCCCGGCGTTGGGGTCGGTCGCGCCTCCCTGAGGGATGCCGCCAAAGCCCTGACCAACGACCCAGTAGAGGAGATTCAAGCCGACCGCCAGCGCGAGAAACGGCTTCGGCCGCCAGTTGGCAGCGACCGCCACACCGATCGCAGCCGATACCGCCGCGAGCACGACCGCGATCACGACGCCGTCGCCCTTGGCGGCGTTTGCGAACCAATTCTGCACGGTGCTAAGCCAGCTCATCCCCGATGGCGCTGCATTGATCGCGTTGGTTATCCCGTTCGCCCCACCCGCCTCGGCCAGCCACAACCACGCCATCACCAGCCACAGCGCCGCCCAGGCGATCCGCGCGCTGCGCACCCCCAGCAGACCGCCGGGGCGATCGTTCGGCCACACGATCGCTCCGATCAGCGCGTAAAGCAGGACCGCTCCGGGCGCGCCCGTCAGTGCACTGGCCATCGGGATGCCACCTACGGGCGTCGTCGCCATGAAGATCATCCCGAACGCCTCGCCGAACCACCACACGGACAGCGCCCATGCGAACGACACGAGGATCGCCGGCTTCGTCGTCCGCTTGTACAGGATCCCAAATCCGATCGCGACCTGGACCAGCGCGGCCCCCGTGTTGAAGATCGCCTGATGGGATTCCATCGTGGCAGCCCCCTGATTGACGCTGCTAGCGACCCACCCGGGCTGACCCCCCGTCAGGTTCGTGAGGAATTGGATGAAACCCTTCCCATACATGAACGACTGAAACTGCAACGCTCCATCCAGCACCCAGATCAACCCCAGCACGGTCTGAATCGAACGACGGCTATCAGAGAACAAATACGACTTGACACGCTCGAGCGCCGATTCCCCGCCACCCTCGGCGGGAACGGCTCTCGGCCCAGCAACACTGCTCATCTGCGACTCCTAACGGTCGGTCGGCTGGGCGACGCCCTGGGGGCGCTCCCAGGAGAATTAGCTGATGTCCCGCGAGCGCGCAGCCGACACCCGCGGCCAGACCCGCAACGGATCTGCTGATCGATGTGACCGCGGCGTAGTCCTTGCCGCTCAGAGTCGCCCCAAAGCGTCGGACTTCCGCGGCGAGCAGCGCACCACAGGCCCCGCGAACGGGTGCTGTCGTGCGCGACGCTCAGCTAACTACCTGGGAGGACCGCGGCCCGACCACCCCTCGGCCAGCGGCGCCAACCGCGCAACCAACACCTCCGCAGGTCGGGGCATCGTCGCGACGCGAACCACGGGGGTCCACCGCGCACGCGCATAACGCTGCGCGACCTCATCGAGGACCCACCGGGAGCCGTGAAACACCGCCGCCAGCACGAGACCAACACAAGCTGCGGCGGGAATCGCCCACCAGCCACCAAAGCCAAAAATCCCCGCCAGTCCAGCCGGATGTCCGGTCGCGAACAGACCCTCAAGAAACTCCTGCGTCGCGAAGATCGCGACCAGCGACACAGCACAGGCAACCCACAGGCCCAGAAACGAAACCGTGAACCGCGGCAGCGACCGCTGCCCAGCCATCGCGCGCGCCAACGACCACAAGAACCCGCCAACCGCGAACGCGACCAGCCCGACAATCCACGGCACCACCGAATGCAAATACGAATGCCCCGTGCTCTGCAACTCGGCCCCCGCGGCCGAGCCGTACGCGAGGTAGTACCGCAACTGATGCACCGCAAACGCCGCCGCCGGCATCAAAACAACCGGCGCCAGACCCCGGACCCGCGCACCAACACCACGGCGAACGCGCATCGCGCAAAAACAATACTCCCAGCGACAACAACAAACCAATCACCCGGCCCGCCGAGACGGTCCCACTGCCTCCGTGAGCGGCAATCGCCGTCCCGCTCGACCCGGACTCTCTTCACAGCCGGAGCGCCTGGCGGCCCTCGGCAGCGTGGGTATTCGGATCCCCGGCCTGGAGACTGCCAGGTTCCGCCCGCTGCGGCGCCAGGGTTTCAGCTTCCTCGTCTCGTCGGGATGCCTAAGCCCGACATCAGCGATCATCCGTCAGTTCACGGGTACGGGTCCGACGGCTTTCATCAGCGATTGGCAGGCCTTGCTGGCGGTCTGGAATGCGGGTGCGTTCTCGTTGAACTTGTTGCGGTCAAACGCGCCCTGCGCGTTGGGGTCGGGGAAGCTCGGGAGGCCGTGGGAGCGCATGCAGTGAGCCCATTTGACCTCGGCGGCGATCTTCTGGGACGACTGCTGCGGGGTCCCTGACGTCCCGCCAGGCTCGAGCGACCGGCAAGCGTGGTTTGCGGCTTGAACCTTGGGTTGTGCTTGTTCAGGTCGCTCCGGGGATCCCCGTTGATGTTGATACCGACGCCGCCGCCCGGACTGGTGGTCGGGTCTGGGAAGTCCGAGATGCCGTGGCTGCGCATGCATCGCGAAAACGCGAGGAACTTCGCGAACTGCGCCGACGAAGACCCGCTGGGGCGTGTTCGAGGAGCACGGCTCGTGCTCGTCAGCGAGCCACTCCTGGCCGCGGTCCCCTCACTCCCCCTCACCAAACGCAGCGACGGCGGCGAACGAGGACGACGCTGCTGCAATTGGGGTGCTAGCGACAGTCCGCTTGACACGACTGCTCCTCCTGCGGAGTCGTCGGTCACTCAGCGAGCCCTGAGTTTGGCTTGCTTTAATCGGCGCGTTGGGCTGGCGCGCCCCTAACCTTGCCGTTTTCCCGGGGTGGTGCTAGTCGGGGCGCTGTAGAGCGGTGCCTAGCTCATGAGAACTGCTGGTAGATCAGGAAGATGTTCATCGCGCTGATGGCCGCGGCGATCGCCCAGGCGGAGACTTTAAGGATGCGGCCGTTGACGTGGACGCCCATGATGTCGCGGCGGCTGGTGAGCATCACCAGCGGCACCAATGCGATCGGGATGCCGAACGAGAGCACGACCTGGCTGAGGATGAGCGCGTTGGTCGGGTTCATGCCGACGGCGATGACCACGAGCGCGGGGATCATCGTCAGGCCCCGGCGGAGGGCTAGGGGAATCTTGCGGTTGATGAAGCCGCCCATCACGACCTGGCCGGCGTAGGTGCCGACGCTGGAGGAGGAGGCGCCGGAGGCCAGCAGCGCGACCGCGAACGCAATCGCGGCGCCGCCGCCGACGAGGTGACCGAGCTCGAAGTGGGCCTGCCCGATCGTCGTCAGTCCTGAGAGGGCTGGGGTGTGAAAGAGTTTGGCGGCGACGGCGAGCATCGCCATGTTGACCAGCCCCGCGAGCCCGAGCGCGATATAGACGTCGAGTCGCTCGAAGCGCAGGACGCGCTTTTTCTCGTGATCGTTGCGGGTCGGCATCCGGCCCTTGGTCAGCGCCGAGTGCAGGTAGATCACGTGCGGCATCACGGTCGCGCCGACGATTCCGACCGCGATGTACAGCTCGGTGGTGCCGCCTTGCAGACCCGGGATCAGGCCGTGCAGCGACTCGTGCACGGACGGCCCGATCCTCAGCGTCTCATACAGAAAGCCGGCGAAGATGATCCCCAGCAGCGCGCTGATCGCCAGCTCAAACTTCCTGAAGCCCAGCGCCTGCAGCCCGAGGATCCCGAACGCGATCACGCCGGTCATCAGCCCGGCCACGAACAGCGGCACGCCGAACAGCAGGTTCAGACCGATCGCGGCGCCGAGGAACTCGGCGATGTCGGTCGACATCGCCATGATCTCGGCCTGCACCCACATGCCAAAGGTGAACGCGCGGTGGTATCTGGCGCGCACCACCTCGGGGTAGTTGAGCTCGCTGACGATCCCGAGCTTGGCCGACAGGTACTGGACCACCATCGCGACCAGGTTGGCCGCCAGGACCACCCACAGCAGGATGTAGCCGAACTGCGCGCCGCCCGCCACGTTGGTGGCGAAGTTCCCCGGGTCGACGTAAGCGATCGAGGCGACGAACGCGGGGCCGAGCATGAACAGTGTCGCGCGCACCCGCCCACGGGAGAGCAGACGCTCAAGCGCACTGGGCTCCAGCGTCTCATTCAGCGGCAGGGTCTGGCCGGTGACGGCGCCCTCGAGGGCGGGAACCGGCGCGCTGGGCGGCGGCGTCACCGCTCGTCCGGTTCGGTCTCAACGCGCATCGCGCGTGCGAGCTCGCCGCCGATCGGCTGCTCGCGCTCGGCGATGCGGACGAACACCGGTCCGCCGAACGGCTGGCGATCTACAACCCTCAGGCGAGCTTCCAGCGTGATCCCCTGCTCGGCGAGGTAGCGCAGCATCTCCGGATCGGAATCAGACACGCGAACGAAGCGTCCGGCGGCACCGACCGGCATTTCGTCCAGGCTGGACGTCGAGCGCTCGTCGATCTTCAACAGGGGCGTCGGGATCGGATCGCCGTGCGGATCGACCGCCGGATCGCCCAGACGCGCCGCGATCAGCTCCTCGAGCTCCTCAGACAGCACGTGCTCGAGCACCTCGGCCTCGGCATGCACGCGATCCCAGGACATCCCCAGCTCCTGCGCGAGAAACAGCTCGAGCAGGCGGTGATGGCGGAGCACCTCCAGAGCGACCCGCTGGCCCTGGGGGGTCAGCCGCACACCGCGATAGGGCTCGTGTTCGACGATCCCGACCTCGGTCAGCTTGTGAACCATCCCCGAGACCGACGCGGGCGTCACCCCAAGCCGCGCGGCGAGATCGTTCGTCGAAACCGCACGGCCGCCACGACTCTCGAGCGCATAAACCGCCTTCGCATAATCCTGCACCGCGGGCGAAAGTAATTGTTGGGCTGGCATGCGTCTGGAATATGGCATGCCTAATAAGTTTGTCAAGGCGTCAAAATTAGCGCTCGCCGTTGGGTGCAGGACGCCCGGTTCAGGGGGCGCCACACGCAGACCTCTCAGCACAACGCGCGTTAGGATGAGATCGTGTCCGATGACCGCTGCGAGCTGCTGTGCCTCGACCTCCCACGCGCAGAGCACATCCGCCAGCACCTCAACCAGGCGGCGATCGCCGACGCGGCCGCGCGAGCCAAGGCGCTGGGCGACCCCACGCGGCTAACGATCGCGCTGGCGTTGCGCGAAGGCGAGGAGCTGTGCGTCTGTGACCTGGCCTGGATCACCGGGCGGGCAGAGAACCTCGTCTCTCACCACCTGCGCACGCTACGCGCCGATGGCCTAGCGACCTCGCGGCGCGAGCACAAGATCGTCTTCTACGCGCTCACCGAACTCGGCACGCGCCTGCTCAACGCGCACCTCACCCCGACCGCGGCCGGCCGATGAGCACTACCCGGATCGAGCTGCCGATCACCCGCAGCACTCCGGCGGGCCAACCGCAACCAGCGGAGCGCGACCGGCTGATCCGCCGCGTCAAGGCGCTGTCCTGGATATCACTGGCCTACATGACCGCCGAGGGCGCGATCGCGATCACCGCAGCGATCCTCGCCGGCTCGGTTGCGCTGCTGGGCTTCGGCCTGGACTCCGCGATCGAAGGGCTCGCATCGGTGATCGTGATCTGGCGCTTCACCGGGTCGCGCCGTCTCTCGCAACACGACGAACGACGCGCCGAGCGCCTCGTCGCGGTCAGCTTCTTCTTACTCGCCCCGTACATCGCGCAAGACGCGATCCGCGCCCTGATCGCCGGCGAGCACCCCCACACCAGCTGGCTCGGAATCGGCCTCTCGATCTCGAGCATCATCGTCATGCCCCTGCTCGGCAACGCCAAGCACCGCCTCGGCCATCGCCTCGGCTCCGGTGCCACCACCGGCGAAGGCACGCAAAACCTGCTCTGCGCCTACCTCGCCGCCGGCGTGCTCGCAAGCCTCGCGCTCAACGCCGCGTTCGGCCTGTGGTGGGCCGATCCCGCCGTCGCGCTGTGCATCGCCGCCCTGGCCATCAGAGAAGGCCGCCAAACCTGGCAAGGCGGTGGCTGCTGCGCCGCCCCGCCAATCCCTGGCGAGCCGAGCACTCCCTACGACAAGGACTGCTGCACCTAAACGCAGCGCGCCAAGCGATCAGGCCGCGAAACCTCGAGGCGCCTACCTGCCGCCGAAGGCAGCCACGCCGACGAACGGGACGACGCCACTGCAATTGGTGGTGGTCTCAAGGGGTTGGTGCACCGCCTGATCGTCCGGTGGGCCTGGTTGGCTGCCGGTCGAGCGAAAGGTGGTGGTGATGGGACGGTGGCCGGAGTGGCGGCGAGAGCGGGTGTGGGAGTTGTGGGTCGAGGGGTACTCGTTGCATGCGATCGCGCGCGAGGTAGGGATGGCAAGGGACAACGTGACTGCGTGTGTTGCTGCGTCTGGGGGTGTGCGACCGGCGCCGCGCAAGCGCGCCGAGCGGTGTCTGTCGTTGGGGGAGCGCGAGGAGGTTTCGCGCGGCTTGGCGTGTGGTGAGAGCTTCAGGGCGATCGGGCGGGCGATTGGTCGTCCGCACACGACGGTCGCGAGGGAGGTCAACCGCAACGGCGGTCGTAGGCGCTACCGCGCGCAGCGTGCTGAGAGGGCGACGTGGAAGCGTGCGCGTCGTCCGAAGCTGTCGAAGCTCGCGCTCGACTCGCGTTTGCGCGGGGTCGTCGAGGAGAAACTTGAGCGCAAGTGGTCGCCGCAGCAGATCTCGCAGTGGCTGCGTGGGACCTACGAGGATGATCCTGCCATGCGGGTCTCGCACGAGACGATCTATCTGTCGCTGTTCGTCCAGTCGCGTGGGGCGCTGCGGCGCGAGCTGTGCAAGCAGTTGCGCAGCGGTAGACATCTACGCCGCCCGCCGCAGCAGCGTTCCAAGCATCAGGGGCAAGGCCAGATCCCGAACAAGGTGATGATCTCCGAGCGCCCGGCCGAGGTTGCCGACCGTGCGGTCCCGGGTCACTGGGAAGGCGATCTGCTGCTCGGCAAGCTCCCGACCGGGATCGCGACGCTGGTTGAGCGCCAGACCCGCTACTGCCAGCTCGTCGCGCTCCCCGACGGTCACGGCGCCGAAGCGGTCCGCGACGCGCTGATAGGCAGCATCGGGTCGCTGCCCGAGCAGCTGCGTCGCTCGCTTACCTGGGACCAGGGCAAGGAGATGCGCGAGCACGCGCAGTTCACGATCGACAGCGGCATCCAGATCTACTTCTGCGACCCCCGCAGTCCTTGGCAGCGCGGATCGAACGAGAACACCAACGGGCTGCTGCGCCAGTACTTGCCCAAGCGCACCGACCTCAACCGCTTCTACCAAGAAGAGCTCGACGCTGTTGCGGCGGAACTCAACGGCAGACCGCGACAAACGCTCGGCTGGATGACACCCGCCGAGCGGCTCGCCGAGGTCATCGCACCGGCACGACCCTGACCGGAGCGCACGCCGGCCGCCGTCACGCGATCAACCCCCGTCCAGGCCGGCAAGCGCCGAAATCTCCAGGACCCGTCACCCTCGCCGCCCTCGCCGCGGGCCCGCAGAAGGGCTTACAACGTGCCGATCCACGGTCCGGGCCCCGACGAAAGCGGTTAAAGCGCCCATCGCCGCTCAGACCTCGCCCCTCGGGGCTCGGCCTTCGCGACGACGGGCGCTCGTCGGTCTCGTTCCAAGCGGGGTCAAATCTCAACCGGCGCTACCCGACACGCCGTGCCCCACTCCTCAACCGGCGTCGGAGGTCCACTCGCTATGACAATCTTCACCCGTCCGCAGTGGTGCATTGAACCGTTGAGGCCGCACCGCTAAGCAGCGCTCCGTGCGGCGCCGCCGAGAGCGCTCCGCCTGCTCAAAAGCACTCACGCCGCCGGGCTCTGCAGCCGCCGACACTGGTGCTGATTCGTGGAAGCGGCACTGTCCGGCCGGACTGCGCGCGTGGCCCGGGTCGTCAGATACCGACAGACGGACTGCGTTGCTTTGGAACGATGTCCTAGATTGACGCGATGTGGGTGTAATTCGCCCTTGTCACGATCTGGAGCGCCCGCGGATCCTTGAGATCGTCAACTGCGCAGCCGAGGCCTACCGGAACGTGATCCCGTCGGACCGCTGGCAGCAGCCCTACATGCCAGCGGACGAGCTCAATCAAGAGCTTTCGGCAGGAGTGAGATTCTGGGGCTATGAGGCCGACGGCTCGCTTGTCGGCGTGATGGGCATTCAACGTGTGCGCGACGTCGAGCTGATCCGCCATGCTTACGTCCTACCCGGCAGCCAGGGACACGGTGTCGGTGGTGCCTTGCTCGAGCACCTTCGGCGCGTCGGTACGCAACGCATGCTGGTGGGGACATGGGCGGCCGCCGAGTGGGCGATCCGCTTCTATCGCCATCACGGCTTCCAACTAGTCGCGCCAGAGCGCACGGCCTCGTTGCTAAACGACTACTGGACGATCCCCGACCGACAGATCGCGACATCGGTTGTACTGGCGAACCCCCCGTTCGCCGAAGATTAAGTCCCCGGCGATCGGATCGACGGGATAGACGATGGCTGCTCCATCTCGATCAACGCCGGCAGGCTCGTGCCCCGGCATCTTTTTGTATCCCCAGAAGCCTCAATCGCGGCCACTCGCCCTGAGCCTCTTGTGAGAATTCTAGCCAGGCGCGGACTCGCCGAAGCTCTCGTCGGGGATCGCCACGGTCCTGGCCTGACCATCAAGACTTCTCGAGCCGCCCCGGGATCAATGGTTACCCCATACATCACGAGAGCCATTCCTCGGTCACCGTGGCGGCATGCGTGACACGTACCAGGACATCCCGGTTTCTGCTCGTAACCTAACGCAGAAGCGGCGAAGAACGCACGTTTGAACCTAGGCCGCGCCGATTACGCCTGGCGCAGGATTTCGTGCGCTGCTTCAGCATCCTGTGACTTGACCATGATCTCGTGCGGTCCCGCGATCCCGAGGCCGTCACCGGCGCCGGCACCGCGGCTCGTCAACCGCGACAGGCAAGCGATGCCTGCGCTGCGCAGCAGCGAGCAGAGCAGCTCGGCCTCCGGCTCATTGCCAGCGACCTCAACGACGACAAGCTCGTTGGTGGGACTCATCACTAGACCAAGGATCTGGCGACACAAGCGCATCGTACCCTTGAACCGCGCCGTCGTTTGGATCGAGTAAGAGCTGTCTCTGAAGCGCCGACCAGACTTCCCCATCGTCGCTCAACTGGGAACTCTCGTCCTGACAGCCGCTTTCGCCGCAATCGGGCGGTCGATGGCCGACTGCTGCTCCGGGCTTTCCCAGACCTGGAGCAGCACTCCCGCCGGGCTCTGCAGCCGCCGACACTGATGCTGGCTCGTAAGGGAGCAGCACCGAGATCACGGATGCGTCCCGAGGCGGCTCGTGCTCGGATGCAGCAGCGCTGAGCGTGAGCCGCATCGCTTGGGTGAGCAAAATCTGAACGGGATCCACCGGGTCGGTGCTACCTGTCGAGGAGCCGGCATCCCGAGGGCCGACGTCGAGTCGCAGTTAATGCGCCTGCACCTTCGCGCTCGACGCGAGCGATTGCCAACTGATCGACAGCGAGGTTCCCTCGACCCAAGTGGGTCCGGCGATCTGCTTGCGCGAACTAGCTTCAGCTCCGACGATCCAGACACCGTTCATGGCGCCGCCGCGCGAGCTGATGACCGCGATCTCCTTGCCGTCAGGCGACCAGGACCCGGTACCACCGGACCAAACAAGGTGTGGCCGACCACCGAGGGCAGGCATGACCTCCACATGGTCAGTCTCGGAACCCCCGCACCCGCTGCACAGATCGGTGCTTTGGGCCTGCCTGTCAAACAAGAGCGAAGCACCGTTCGGTGACCATTCGGGTGCGAGGTCAACCGTCGTCGTCTCCGTCGACGCCGAGCTCTGTCCGGGCGGCGGCTGGGTCATCCGTCGCAAGCCAACGCCGCTCGCTCGAACAGTGTAAATCGATGAGTTCGCGGTGTCTGCGAACGCGATCAGTCCATTGGTGCTCCAAGAAATCCCGGAAACGCCGGGAGAGCCGGAACCGCTGGTCGGTACTTGAATGGATCTGATCGGCTTGCCGGTGCTTGTATGGACGATCGAAATCCTCGAAGACTGGGGCGCTACAAACGCGAGTTCCGTACCGTCGGGCGAGAATGCCAACGGCACCGGGACAGACGGCTCCGGCACGGATAGCAAGGCAAGTGGGCTGACCGGAATGACGAGGCGTTGCCGTCCCGTGCGGGCATCAATCAGCAAAATTTCTGTCAGCCAAGACTGGCCAGCGCTGGATAAATTTGCGTATACATACGCAAATTCCCGTCCACCAGGGACAAAAACGGGTCCCTCTACCGTCGGGAAGTAAATCGGGCTACTGGGGTTCTTCGCGATCGTGGCGACCACGCGCGCGTCCGAGCCGTCCGTCCGCATGATCCCGAGTTCTACGGTGCTTTCGGGGTACGTTTGCGGGCAACCCGCCAGCTGGGATTCGGAAAGCGAAGACAGTGCCAACGACTGGCCATCGGGCGAAAACGACGCTGCGAGATCGTAAGTGCATCCCCCCGTCTGACCGATCTGCCGGGGGGAGCCTCCGCTAGCGGCCACGGTCCATAGGCCCCCGCCGTGTACGAGCGCAATCAAGCCGTTATGAACACGAGCGCCGGCCGAAACGGTCGACAACGATGTGGCAGCGTTCACTCGTGCGACCGCGGTTTGGATAGGAACGAGCAAGCACATGCCTGCTAACAGGCTGACCATCCGAAATCGCATGCGCACGACCCTACACCGACCAAGTGGGCCCGCGTGAACATCGTGCGTTGAGCGTCCGCGACAGTCCCCTGACGGATTCGAACCGTTCACGCCTTCCTTAGGCTCCTGATGGTTTCCCTTGTGCGTGGGTGGCCTCGACGGGCGTCGCGATTCGCACGTCGGCCCCACATCCGGAGGTCCGCGAAATTGCCCTATGCCGATAGCTTGTGGCGGTTCCCGCGTCCGACCCCTGAGAACCCGGTCTCTGAGCATCGTAAGCCGAACGCCAACTGAAGGGGACTGGGCTCCAACAAGACGAGCTCCGACGGGACGAGCGCTCTGACCGGCTAGGTTGCACCGAAGCCGCCGCGCGCTGCGGCGACCAACCGCTGCCACGACATCGTCGGCTCGGGCGAGTAAATCGCCACGAAGGCGACCGCCAACGCCGCCGCTATCCGCGCCACCGAGGCAAGGAGGGCCCGGAGCAACTTCCGCTTATCCGTCGCCGACGTAGCAATAGAGACGTGACTGCTGTCACTGTCAGAGTCTTGGATCGTCTGGCGGTGACGTCCGACCCGTGCGGTTGGTTCTCGGGCTGACGGCGGGCTGACTCTTTGACTGCTTGTCGACCGGCTGGTCTGACTGGCATACGTTGTGTCGCCCGCCGCCGCCCGAGGACCTTCGGCGTGACTTGATAGGAGCGTGGCAACCGCCCCAAGTGAGAGCTGTCCGCCGGAGATCCGCTTCGTCGGCGATATCTAACGAAGGGACGACCTGAATGATCGTGATCGGGACGGACACGCACAAGTACAAGCACGCGCTCGCGGCGGTGGATGAGGGAACCGGCCGCGTTCGCGGCAGCCGGGAGATCGATGCGGACGATGCCGGGCATCTCGCGGCGGTGAAGTGGGCGCGCGGGCTGGATGATGAGCGCGTCTGGGCGATCGAGGACTGTCGGCACGTTTCCAGGCGCCTGGAGCAGGCGCTGATCGCGGCCGGCGAGCGAGTCGTCCGCGTCGCGCCGCACCGGATGGGCGCATCGCGGAAGGGGGAACGCGAGCCGGGGAAGTCTGATGAGATCGACTCGCTCGCGGTCGCCCGCGCGGTCGTCAAGGACGGCGTCGAGCAATTCCCCGCCGCATACCTGGACGAGCGGGCGATGGAGATCCGGCTGCTCGCCGATCACCGCAACGATCTCATCGCCGAGCGCACCCGGATCCAGAACCGGCTGCGCTGGCACCTCGTCGTATTGTGCCCCGAGCTCGAGGCCTCGCTCAGGAAGCGCTCGCTGTCAGAGACCCGCCAGCTTGACCGGATCGACCGGCGGCTGCGTCGACTGACCCTGGAAGCCCGCGTGCGGGTCGCGCGCGAACAGGTTGCGCAGATCCGCAGCCTCACCCGTCAGGCCAACACGCTCGAGAACGAGCTGCTCGCGCTCATCAAGGCGCAACGCCCGCAGCTGCTCGCAGAGACCGGCTGCGGTCCGCTGACCGCCGCGATCCTGATCGGCCGGACCGCCGGAGCCGAACGGTTTCAGACCGACGCGAGCTTCGCCCTCCAATCCGGCATAGCACCGATCAAATGCTCCTCAGGTGAGCACCAACAGCACCGGCTCAACCGCGGCGGCGACCGCCAGCTCAACCACGCACTGCACATCATCGCGGTCACCCGCGCCCGCCACGACCCGACCACCCGCGAGTACCTCGCACGCAAACAAGCCGAAGGCAAGACCAAAAAAGGCGCGCTCCGCTGCCTCAAGCGCCACCTCGCCCGCCGCTTCTGGCAGCTACTCGCCCAGCCGCCGCTCGGAGCAGAACAGGCCGCCACTCGCGAGCACACACCCGAGCCGGCCGAGCCCCAGCCGCTCACCATCCCCGAACGCCCCGCCCCCCGTCGCGAGGTCGACCACACGATCAACGGGCCCATCCCGATGGTCTGCATCACCTAGCCGCCAGCACCCCCGGACCAGAGCACATCAGCAGCCCGCTACCAGCCGACCAGCGCCCGTCGGCCAGCTCCGCCCAGCCCCAAAACGAAGCGATCACCACCGATGCCGCGCTCGCCGACGCCAAACGACGCGTTCTCAGCAACTCTGCCGCCCTCGACCAGCCCGCCGCGACCGATAGCACCCCCGAGACGCGCCCTCCCAACGCCCCAGCCGGCACATCACCCGCCCTCGAAACCCGCAAACAGCGGATCTCCCTTGACATAGGAGCGACGTTTCGCCGCGATTGGGCGGTCAATACCCAACTGCTGCTCCGGGTGTTCCAGACCAGACCTGGAGCAGCACTCCCGGTGCCGGGCTCTGTAGCGGCAGGCACTGATGTTGGTTCGTGGAACCAGAAGCCAGGTTCTCGTCTGCCTGACCCCATTTTCTCGCTGCGGCGCGCACGGAGCCCCGTATGTTGTCGGTGCTGCTCTGCCTACGCATGTGCGACTTGCGCTCGCGAATGCCGGGTCGTCTGAGCGCCTCGCTCATGGCGAGGAGTACGTTCGTGTGTGAGGCATGGTTCGAGACCTGCTTCGTGCGTAACGCGATGCTTCTGAGCCTCGCCGCGGGGACGTCAGTCTTGGAGCCTGGCTCGCGGGGTTCTGCGTTTCGTCCAAGAGGTGGCGAGGGTCCGCGGGGAGCTGGCGCCTGTTGCCGGCGGGAATGAGACTTCGATGGTGAGTCCGCCCTCCGGTCGTGCGCGCGGGTTGATCTCGGCATGGTGTGCATGTGCGATCACTTGGACGATGGAGAGTCCCAGTCCGTGTCCGCTGGTGTGGCTTGTGCGGGCGCCGCCTAGACGTTGGAAGGGCTGGAAGAGACGCTGGATCTCCTCGGGTGGGATGGTCGGGCCGGTGTTAGCGATCGTGATGATGGGATGCCGGTCTCGGGTTTCGGTGGTGATCTTGAGGTGTCCTCCGGGGGCGTTGTGGCGGATCGCGTTCTCGATCAGGTTGGCGATCAGCCGCTCGAGCAGTCGTGGATCGCCAGCGGTCACCGCGGGGTCGAGCGTTGCGCGAACGTCGAGATCGAGGCCTGCTAGCTGCGACTCGTGGGCGAGCATGGTCTGGGAGGTGAGGGTCGCGAGGTCGAGACGCTCGCGGCGCTCGAGCCCGGCTTGGCCGCGGGTCAGGGCGAGCAGGGCGTCGATCAGCTGCTCGAGGTGTTGCTCAGATGCGAGCACGCGCTCGTGGGCTGTACGCAGCGAGGCGAAGTTCGCCTCGGAGCTCGCGAGCGCGACCTCGCTCAGCGCTCGCAGGCGTGTCAGTGGCGCGCGGAGCTCGTGGGAAGCGTTTGCGACGAACTGGCGCTGCGCGTGGTAGGAGTCCTCAAGCGGTTGCAGGACACGCCCGGCCATCAGCCACCCCAGGCCGAGTGACAGCAACGACATTCCCGCGAGCGCGATCCCGGACTGGATCAGCAGCTCTTGCCGCACCTGGGTGCGCTGGGTGTTGTCCTGGGCGACTTGCTCGTTGCTGTCGGCCAAGAACCCGCAGGTGCCGGCCGCTTGTGTGAATGCCGCCGACTGCATGTTGATCGTTGTCGGGATCACGAGGATCGCCCCGTCGCGATCACTCACCTCGCGGATATCGTGGAGGTGGGGGGGATTGAGGTTGTGGGATTCGGGAACCGGGAGACACCGTGCCGGCGCATGCACTGCGCGACGGTGCGCCAGTACGTCATCGTCTGGGAGGAAGGATGCGTCGTCGAGCCGGGGGCCGGTGGGCCGACCACTGGTCTCTCATGGACCACGCTGTTCTGTGTCGTCGGTGGCTCGGTCGTCACGTCGTTCTGGAGGGTGAAAACAAAACCGGCGTTGACGAGGAGTGCGTAGGCGATCGCCATCAACGCGGCGCCGGAGACCAGGAACAGGCCGCCGTACATCAGGGTCAGCCGCGCGCGCACCGTCCGGTATGGCAGATGCCGGCCGACCGCGACCTGGGTGATTCGAGCGTTGAGTCGCGCAGCGATGCTCATATTCGGTAGCCGGCCTTGGCGACGGTCTGGATCACGGGCGGGTCGCCGAGCTTGCCTCGAAGCCGGCTGATCGTGATCTTGACCGTCGTCGTGAACGGATCGGCGGCCTCATCCCAAACGCGTTCGAGCAATTCCTCCGCCGACACCACCCGTCCTTGGGCGCTGAGCAGCAGCTCGAGCACCCCGAACTCCTTGGGCCGCAGCGCGAGCGGTCTACCGGCCCGCCGGGCGCAGCGATTGGCGGTATCGACCACGAGGTCGCCGTGCTCGAGCACCGGCGGGAGGCTCGGCTGCGCACGGCGGGCCAGCGCGCCGATCCGTGCGACCAGCACCGCGAAGGCAAACGGTTTGGCGAGATAGTCGTCAGCACCGAGCCCTAGCCCGTCGACCAGGTCCTCGTTCTCCGCCGCACCGGTCAGCATCAGCACCCGGCTACGACCGCCGGCAACGACAAGCCTGGCGCACACCTCATCGCCGTGGACGACCGGGAGGTCACGGTCGAGCACGATCACGTCGTAATCGTGGACGAACGCGCGCGCAAGGCCCGCGTCACCATCGAGCGCGACATCGACCGCCATCCGCGCCTCCCGCAGACCGGCGGCGACCGTCTCAGCAAGTTCCTCGTCGTCCTCGATCACCAGCACCCGCATCGGCCGCTCCTTCCCAGGTCAAGGTAGCTGTCGGAGAGTTTCACGGCGGTTTCACCGGCCGCAGCGCACACACCCTGCGAGCCGCGAGCAGGAAACCGTGCGGAAACCGCTGGCGGCGTAGAACCAATGCTCGCACCGAACGGACACCGGACGGAGACCCGATGCGAGACCGCACCGATCCAACACAGCTGACCAGCGTGTCGCGAGCGCGCGCGTTCACCGTCGCAACACTCGTGAGCGGGATCCTGCTGGCAGGGTGCGCGGGAAGCTCACGTGACCGCACCACTGCGGCGTCGACCACGGCGAGGGGCACCGCACGAACCATGGCGTCGAGCACCACAACCGGTGGCGCGACGAGCTCAGGCCCGACCACGCCAGGCGCCGGCGGATCAGGGCCGCTCGCGTTTGCTAGGTGTATGCGCGCCGACGGCGTGCCCAACTTCCCAGACCCGAACCCCGGACGTGGAGGGGTGTTCTCCCTCGCTGGAATCAACCCCTCATCGCCCGCGTTCAGGGCGGCGCAGGCGAAATGCCAGAAGCTGATGGGCCCTGGCCCTCCCGTCCCCGGCTCATCCACGCACCCCTCCGCGCAGACGCTGGCGAAGCTGGTCAGGATCGCGCGGTGCATGCGCCAGCATGGCGTTCCCCAGTTCCCCGACCCGAGGACCTCGGTCCCGGCCAACCCCGCCGGCATCCAGGAGATCACCGATTTCGACGGAGTGATCCTTCTGTTCCCGACCACGATGAACTTGCAAGCGCCGGCTTACAGGAACGCCTTGACCGCATGCGGCGCCCCGCCGCTCGGCCTTCCCCACTGATCGATGCCATGCAGCTACGGGCAACACCAACGGTAGCTTCGGAAGGAGACCGGGTGCAGGATAGGGTCCGTCGAGGGCCGCAAGTTCGCGTACGGCAAACGCCGCTGCTCGCCGCAGTGTTCGCAAGCGCGATCCTCGCGACAGGATGCGGGAGCAGCTCTCCCAGCCCGATAGGTGCGGCCCCGGTCAACACGACCAGCTCGCCCTCGACCGGCGGTGGCGGTGGCGCCGGCTCGGGCTCGATCGCGCCAGGCGCCTACGCGCCCGGGCCGCTCGCGTTCTCCGAGTGCATGCGCGCCAACGGTGTACCGAACTTCCCCGATTCGGGCAGTCACGGGATGCGAATCGAGGGCAACGGCGACACGATCTCAGTGAACGGCGTGTCCGTAAACGCCCCCGCGTACACGGCCGCCCGGCAAAAGTGCCAGCGGTACATGCCACACACCAGCGGAACCCCTACCCCTGCACAAACCGCGCAGCAACACCAGCAAGGCTTGAAGTTCGCCCGGTGCATGCGCAGCCACAGCGTGCCGAACTTCCCCGACCCGAAGATCGTCAGCAACCACGGCGGCAACCAGGTGGTCTACCTGCCCGGCGTCAACCCGTATGCACCCGCGTTCCAGACCGCGGCGAAAGCCTGCGGCGGCGGCCCCAAAGGACCCTGAGCAGACAAGCTTCCCGCCGCCCGCGTGAGAGCGGCCGACACGCCGACCGCCAGCCCTGCATCCGTGGCCACACGCACAACTCGGACCAACGCGCCGACCGACCCGCTTTACGCGCGGAAGGCGCGACTCGGGCAACACCCGTGAGGCGCTCGCACGAGCCTATCCACAACGTCGGCAGCCATCGACTTCGACGTCCCGCCCGCGCTCACACCCCGCGTGAATGCGAGCGCCACGCGTGGCCCCGGCCGACAGCTCGTCAATGCTGCTCCGTCGCCAACGTAGCAGCGAACACGTGACTGCTGCTCTCGCCGCAATTGGGCGGTCAATACCCAACTGCTGCTCCGGGTGTTCCCGACCTGGAGCAGCACTCCCGCTGCCGGGCTCTGTAGCGGGAGACACTGATGCTGGTTCGTGCATGCAGCGGTCTCGTCCCGGTGGGTTCCGGCTGTGCTACCAGTTCGACGGCGAGGCGCAAGCGTCTGGCTTCGCGGACGATTCGGTGCGTCTGCGGAGTTCGGGTGCGGATCGGTCTGGGGTGGCGGCTGTTGGTCCTGGGCGGGGGAGCTGTACAGCTCCCCCGCCCAGTCGAGATGTGTTCGGCTATTGCGGCGGGCCGCTGGCGAGCGTGACGTCAGCCGTGCGGCTGGCGCCCGACCGGTTCGTGTACTTCACGGAGACCCGGGCGCCGGGTTTCTCGCTCAGGATCAGCGAGCCGAGGGCGGTCGGGGTGGAGACCCTCCGCCCTTCTACGGCGAGGATTGAGTCTCCGGCGGCGAGTTCGGCGGCGGCTGCGGGCCCGCCCCGGGCGATGCCGGCAATCGTCGCCCCGGACCGCGTTGATGCGTCCGGTCCAGCAGCGTGAGGCGTGATCGTCGCGACGCCGAGAAAGGCGGTGCTGCCGACGTGAACGGTCGTCGAGCCTTCGCCGGAGGCGATCTGTTTGGCGATCGCGAGCGCCCGGTTGATTGGGATCGCATGGTCGCGTGCGCCGCGGCTGCAAAGAAGTTGTACGAGAACGAGGCGGCGGTGTCCATAGCGACGACGTTGCCGGCCGCGTCGAGCACCGGTCCGCCGGAGTCGCCGGGCTGGAGCGGGGGCGTCCGTCTCCACCAGATTGGCCAGGGCGTCGCTGTCGCCTTGGTCGTCGCTTACGGTGATCGAGCGCTGGAGCGCGGTCACGGTACCACTGCTCGATGTCAGTGAGCCCGTGCCGCCCGCGTTCCCGAACGCGGCCACAGCCTCGCCGACCTTCACCCTGGATGAGCTGTCTGGCGCGATCGTCCTCAGGTCGGTGGCCCCGGTCGCGTGAAGAACCGTTACGTCGGCCGGGACGTTATAGCCGACGACCTTTGCCGGGTAGCTGTGACCAGCTCCAGGGACGACCTTGATCGTGGTCGCGCCGCGAATCACATGGTTGTTCGTCAATACCTCACCCGCGGAGGTCAATACCATGCCGGTACCGGCCGCCTTAGCTTAGCCCCTTGATAGGTGAGGTTCGTGTCGATCACGACGACCCCCTGTTCCGATCGGCGCTGGCGGCGCAACCGCCGATCCGGCGGCAGCTGTCGCCGCCACGAAGATCGCCGTCGAGAGCAACGCGATCCGCCGCTGCAACCGCCAAAGCGCCTGAACCGGGCGGACTCGTCTCAGACCCAAGCGTCTCATGATGACCTCCTTTACGGGTACGTCATCCGCCATTGAAATAGCGCAAGCCAGCGCAGCTTTCGAACGTGTTGGCGCCGTTCGCTGCCGTGAGAGCGGAAGTGTTCGTTTGCCCGGCCGAAGGTTTCAGTAGCTACGGGGACGGTTGCTGTTGGAAGCGTCACGGGGGCGATATCGGCGTGTCGGTTCCCACTGGGGCTCGATGGGCTGGAGGCGTCCGTTGAGGCAGCGGGGGCATTGCCGGGCGGCGCGGCAGAACGGTCGCCGGAGTGTCAGCGTCACCAGCCCGCAGCGGGTGCATCGCGCGATTCCGTCCGGGGGCTGTCTTGTCGGGCCGGCGATCGGGGCTGTCGTGATGGTGGCCGTGGTGTCGTGCATGGTGTCCCTCGTCTAGGTAGGTGATGCGTATCCGGTTGGCTCAGGCCGCTCGCCGGAGCGCTGTGATCTGGTCATAAGTCGTCGGATGGTGGATCGCGCCAGGACTCAGGCGCGACGCCCTCCGCAGCCCCGGGCAGACGAAGCCCTCCGGCGAACGCGACGCCGCCAAACAATCCAGGCACGCGGCCTCAGTCGCGACGCGGTCCTGAAACCCCATGATCGAGCGAGGAAAGTCCAGACGAGCCATCGGCGCACCACAGAACCCATACCTGACGGAACCGGATACGCATCAGGTAGGTAGGACGCCGAGCGCGATCGGCAAGCCGCAAGCTGTCGAAAGAAGGGTTGACGCCCGGACTGACGGGCCTACTACAGATGGCAGAGGTTGAACATAAGAAGCGGCTCATCGGTTTGGTGGAGTCGGGGCCCGTGTGTGATTTGCGGGTCGGCCTGGGCGCTGCGACCCTCAGCCTCAGTCGAGGCGTGTGAGGCCCCGGCTACCACGATCTTCTGTCTCGTCTTCGTTTCGAGCCGCGCCGGCGTGTGAGCGAAAGGAGGTGAACCGAGCAATGTCTGTGCGTCGTCGTTGGCAGATCTGTTGGATTCGGCGGAGCTTGGGCTCGCCGGCGCGCCGCGCGATCATTCTGCCGCGCGCACCGGTCACCGGCTGATGCTCGACAGCGGTAAGGCAACCTCGCCCGCACCGCGCCCGGATCCGCTGGCGCGGCGCGAACAGGTTCGCGAAGGGCTGGCCAGCATGGACGGCCGCGGCATGCTGCATATCGTCCCGGCGCTTGACATCGCCCGGGACGGTGAGCACATCACCGGCGAGGAGCGCGAGCTGCTCGCGACTCAGTCGCGCACCGCACGCGGGCTGGACGAGCAGCTCGCCGATGACCTGCGCCACCGCCGGGTTGGCGGAGAGACAAGCTCGGCCGGGTATCTGCGCGCGCTGAGCGACCGGCCACGGCTCCCAGTCGCGGTCGAGCAGCGACTCGTGGCGGCCGCTAAGGAGGGTGACCGCCGCGCGCGGGAAGAGCTGGTCGAGGCGTTCCTGCCGCTGATCGCCGGTGTCGCGCGCGTCTACCGCGGGTCTGAAACGGTCACCCGGCTTGAGCTGATGCAGGAAGGCGTGGTCGGGCTGTTGCGTGCACTGGAGCGCTACGACCCGAAGCTCGGGGTGCCGTTCTGGGGGTATGCGGGGTGGTGGGTGCGCCAGGCGATGCAGCAGTTGATCGCCGAGCTGACCCGTCCGCTGGTGCTCTCAGATCGGGCGCTGCGACAGCTCTCGCGGCTCAAGCGCGCGCACCGCGAGCACCTCGCTCAGCACGGGCGAGAGCCGAGCGGGAACGAACTCGCGGAGGCCACCGGCCTGAGTCATGCGCAGGTCGGGGAGATGCTCGCGCTCGAGCGCGTCCCGATGTCAATGGACGAGCCGGCGCGCGACAGCGAGGGTGGCGAGCTCGGCGCGTTCGGTGAGCTGCTCGCCGACCCGCTCGCCGATGACGTCTACCAACAGCTGCTCGACGATTCCGAGGTCGAGCAGATTCGGGCGCTGATGGGATCGCTCAACGAGCGCGAGCGACTGATCCTCCGCGCTCGCTACGGCCTGGACGATGGCTCCGAGCAGTCGCTGCGAGATATCGGCGAGCGGCTCGGGCTCAGCGGCGAACGGGTCCGGCAGATCGAGCAACGGGCGCTCGCCAAGCTTCGCGCCGCCGCGACCCGCAACGACCGCTGACGGCAACGATCGCCGGTCCGGGGGTTGACGGCCCCGCAGCACACGCGTATTGAAAAAGGTGAGAACCGACAACCCTGGAGGTGATCGCCATGCCCGTACTTCATCGCCCCGACCTGCCTCATGTGGTCACGGTCACCACGATCGCGGCAGTGCTCGCGATCGCGCTGACGTGTTTCTCGCACCGGCAGCCGGCAATCATCGATTCTTGGCGTCCGGCACACAATCACCATCGGTTAGCACGCTGGCCGCACACCACCAAGCGGCCGTCCCCGTCTGGAGCCTCAACCCGTTCTCCCCGTTGCTCCGCGCTCCGGCTGCCGCACCGTGGACGGCGTACCCCCCTTTCCTGACGCGCTGACAGCATGGATGAGGTACTCGGTAATGAGCCGCGGCTCACGGGTCGATCACTACCGAACGCTGGGCATCGCGAGGAACGCGAGCACGCGCGAGATCCGCCGCGCATACCGGCGCCTCGTGCGCCAGCACCATCCCGACGTCAACCCCGCCAGTGACGCCGGCCGGTTCGTAGCGATCACCGACGCCTACCAGATCCTCAGCGATCCAGGGGCGCGCACCCGCTATGACCGAACCCTCCCGGCCGCACCAGCGCCAAGCACGGACCCACCTCCTGTTGCTGTGCAAGGCCGGCGCCCAGATCGAGTGGGCATCCTCGAGCTGTCCCCGCAGGAAGCCACGCACCTCACCCACCATCCACTCCTACTCACCGACGGCACCACGACCATCCGGTTGCCCGCTGGGCTCGAGCACGGAGACACGATCTCGCTACACGTCCACGACCGCCTGAGCGTCCTCCAGATCCGAGTGAACGCATGGACTTGACAGCGACAGACTTAGATCTATTGAACAAGGTGAACACCAGCAAGTTGTTCGACAGGAGGGTTCGCATGGCACTGATTCGCTGGGAGCCGGTCGCCGAGCTCAACACGATCCAGAACGAGATGAATCGGCTCTTCAACACCTTCTTCGACCAGCCCGCCGCGACCGGCCGTAACGGCAACGGCCGTCGATGGCTTCCCGCGATGGACCTCGTCGAGACCGACGATCACTACGTCCTACGCGCCGATCTCCCCGGCCTCTCAGACGAGGACGTCAACGTCCAACTCGAGGACAACGTCCTCACCATCTCCGGGGAGCGCAAAGCCGAACACGAAACCAAGCAAGAAGGGTTCTACCGGCTCGAGCGCGCCTTCGGCGCCTTCGCGCGCAGCCTAACTCTCCCCGACGGCGTCGACCCCGACAGCGTAGGAGCCCACTTCGACCGCGGCGTGCTCGAAGTCCGGATCCCCAAGCCGGAACAGAAAAAGCCCCGGCAAGTCCAGATCACACTCTCAAAGAACGACCAGGACACGATCGAGAGCGCCACAGCCACATAGACGCCCACCGACCGAAACGACCTGCCATAGCAGGATCCTCCAAACCCAGTCGCGGACCGCGGGCCATCACCGCGGTCCGCGACCAGCATGCGCCGCGGATGCTTGGACTCGCGCCACGACCGGCCGACAGCCTGAGCAGCGATCAAGACTGCCGGTTCGTCGCGTGTGCGGCGCCGAGTTGGATGCGTCTGTTTTGCTTGTCCGGCGACCACGAGCAGAGCCGGTTGCTGTTGCCAGCGTTGGGTTAGTAAGCCAAATTCGCACTCAGAAGATGGAGCAGCGAGCCGGATGCTGCCGTCTCATGTGTTTGTCCGCCGGCGCGTCTGAGCCCGTTGAGAGGTTGCCTGGACCTCGCTTGGAGAGCTGGGGTACTGCTGCCTTAG
This sequence comes from uncultured Solirubrobacterales bacterium, assembly GCA_963830475.1. Classification (GTDB taxonomy): domain Bacteria; phylum Actinomycetota; class Thermoleophilia; order Solirubrobacterales; family Solirubrobacteraceae; genus Palsa-465. The sequence continues at coordinate 45,005 of CAWHMX010000008.1, forward strand.
GGCAGCCCGGCGGCCTTCTGGGATGAGCGAGTCCGTTCAGCGTAGATGCTGGATGGTCGCCGGTACTCCTCGTGGGTGAGCGGGCTGGAGAGCACGAAGTCGGCGGTCGCGCGGTTGCAGGCGGTGGGGACGTTGCAGACTACGGCGATGCGCAATAGCGCCTTGACATCGACGTCGTGGGGCTGGGGCTCCAGTGGGTCCCAGAAGAAGACCAGGAAGTCGATCCAACCCTCGGCGATCGCGGCACCGACCTGCTGGTCGCCGCCGAGCGGGCCGCTGAGGAACCGGTCGACGGTGAGTCCGAGCTCGTCGGCCAGCAGTGCTCCGGTCGTGCCGGTGGCGTGGAGCTCGTGGGTGGCGAGCGTCTCGCGATTGAATTCGGCCCACTCGAGCATCTCCGCCTTGCAGTTGTCATGCGCGATCAGAGCGATGCGCTTGCGACTGGGCATCAGGCTGATGATCTCGGACATCGGGATGTCCTCAGGTCGGTCGATTAGGCGCGCGGGGGCTGGGCGAGGCTCGCCGCGGCCAGCGCGGTCAGGTCGCCGACGTACGCCGTCTTGGCATACCACTCCGGCGTGTACTGCGTGTCCGGGCGGGACTCGCCCAGTCGGCGAGTGTGCTCGAGGCTCAGTTCGGCTGCTCGATGGGGGGCTGGGGCGTCGTGAACGGGATGGATCATCTCAGGGTCCGTTTCGTCGGGGCTCCGGGGTCCCTCCGCCTGCCTCGTTGGTGACGATAGACGTGCTCTGGCATAAGAGCTAGATCACTTGTTGGAATGAGACATAGGCGATACTTATGTCGTGAACCTTCGCCAGCTTGAGTACTTCGTGGCGATCGCCGATCACGGCTCGGTGACCCGAGCGGCCGAGCGGTTGCTGGTCTCGCAGCCGTCGCTGTCGCAGCAGATCCGCGCGCTGGAGGCCGAGTTGGGCGGGGCGCTGCTCGAGCGTCTGCCCCGCGGCGTCCGGCTGACTGCGGCCGGGCAACAACTGCTGAGCGAGGCGCGGGCGACGGTCGCCCATGCGCAACGAGCTCGCCACGCCGTGCGTCAGGCGCTTGACCTCGAGGTCGGCCAACTCGAGGTGGCGGTCACCAGCTCGGCGGCGCTGGGAATCCTGCCGGTGGTGCTGCGCGACTGGGGACAGCACCACCCGTCACTTGAGGTCAGCCTGCTCGAGTTCCCGCACCGACGGGCGTTGGAGCAGGCCGCACGGGAGGGTGCCGGCGACATCGCCGTCGGCTCACACCCCGAGTCGTGGGGCGGGTCGGTGCAGCAGCTCGGCTGGGAGGAACTGGTCCTCGTCCTGCCCGACGGCGACCCGCTGCTGAAGCTGGACGCCGTGCAGCTGGAGCGCCTCTCGGATCGACGCTGGGTGCACTACGCCCGGTCCGCGGGGCTCTCAGACGTCGTCGACCTCTGTTGCGCGGCGGCCGGCTTCGTCCCCCGCGTGGCCGTGCGCACCAGCCAAGTGGCCGCCGCGCCGTCGTTCGCCGCGGCCGGGATCGGCCCGGCACTGGTGCCCGAGCACATCGTCCCCGACGCGCTCCAGCGCCTCGTGCGGCCCGCCTCACCGCGTCCGGTCCGCGCGGTGTGTGCGTTCGCTCGCGCCGATTGGACGCCGCTCGCGCGGGCGTTCCTGGACACGCTGCAGCGCTTCCCCTGGGGACCCAAGCCCGGGAACTCACTGGACCTCTGACGGCCGCCGCACGGACGAAGACGCGCGGGAGCCAGCAGACACACGATCTTCCCCGGACTTCCGCCAAAAACCGCCGGCTCCAAGCAGTGCTACGTTCTCGCCGACATAACAGTGAAGACGTGACTGCTGTCACTGTCAGAGTCTTGGATCGTCTGGCGGTGACGTCCGACCCGTGCGGTTGGTTCTCGGGCTGACGGCGGGCTGACTCTTTGACTGCTTGTCGACCGGCTGGTCTGACTGGCATACGTTGTGTCGCCCGCCGCCGCCCGAGGACCTTCGGCGTGACTTGATAGGAGCGTGGCAACCGCCCCAAGTGAGAGCTGTCCGCCGGAGATCCGCTTCGTCGGCGATATCTAACGAAGGGACGACCTGAATGATCGTGATCGGGACGGACACGCACAAGTACAAGCACGCGCTCGCGGCGGTGGATGAGGGAACCGGCCGCGTTCGCGGCAGCCGGGAGATCGATGCGGACGATGCCGGGCATCTCGCGGCGGTGAAGTGGGCGCGCGGGCTGGATGATGAGCGCGTCTGGGCGATCGAGGACTGTCGGCACGTTTCCAGGCGCCTGGAGCAGGCGCTGATCGCGGCCGGCGAGCGAGTCGTCCGCGTCGCGCCGCACCGGATGGGCGCATCGCGGAAGGGGGAACGCGAGCCGGGGAAGTCTGATGAGATCGACTCGCTCGCGGTCGCCCGCGCGGTCGTCAAGGACGGCGTCGAGCAATTCCCCGCCGCATACCTGGACGAGCGGGCGATGGAGATCCGGCTGCTCGCCGATCACCGCAACGATCTCATCGCCGAGCGCACCCGGATCCAGAACCGGCTGCGCTGGCACCTCGTCGTATTGTGCCCCGAGCTCGAGGCCTCGCTCAGGAAGCGCTCGCTGTCAGAGACCCGCCAGCTTGACCGGATCGACCGGCGGCTGCGTCGACTGACCCTGGAAGCCCGCGTGCGGGTCGCGCGCGAACAGGTTGCGCAGATCCGCAGCCTCACCCGTCAGGCCAACACGCTCGAGAACGAGCTGCTCGCGCTCATCAAGGCGCAACGCCCGCAGCTGCTCGCAGAGACCGGCTGCGGTCCGCTGACCGCCGCGATCCTGATCGGCCGGACCGCCGGAGCCGAACGGTTTCAGACCGACGCGAGCTTCGCCCTCCAATCCGGCATAGCACCGATCAAATGCTCCTCAGGTGAGCACCAACAGCACCGGCTCAACCGCGGCGGCGACCGCCAGCTCAACCACGCACTGCACATCATCGCGGTCACCCGCGCCCGCCACGACCCGACCACCCGCGAGTACCTCGCACGCAAACAAGCCGAAGGCAAGACCAAAAAAGGCGCGCTCCGCTGCCTCAAGCGCCACCTCGCCCGCCGCTTCTGGCAGCTACTCGCCCAGCCGCCGCTCGGAGCAGAACAGGCCGCCACTCGCGAGCACACACCCGAGCCGGCCGAGCCCCAGCCGCTCACCATCCCCGAACGCCCCGCCCCCCGTCGCGAGGTCGACCACACGATCAACGGGCCCATCCCGATGGTCTGCATCACCTAGCCGCCAGCACCCCCGGACCAGAGCACATCAGCAGCCCGCTACCAGCCGACCAGCGCCCGTCGGCCAGCTCCGCCCAGCCCCAAAACGAAGCGATCACCACCGATGCCGCGCTCGCCGACGCCAAACGACGCGTTCTCAGCAACTCTGCCGCCCTCGACCAGCCCGCCGCGACCGATAGCACCCCCAAGCCGCGCCCTCCCAACGCCCCAGCCGGCACATCACCCGCCCTCGAAACCCGCAAACAGCGGATCTCCCTTGACATAGGAGCGACGTTTCGCCGCAATTGGACAGTCAATACCCAACTGCTGCTCCGGGTATTCCCAGACCTGGAGCAGCACTCTCGCTGCCGGGCTCGTAGCGGCAGACACTAATGCTGGTTCGTGAAACGGGAAGGCTCGCGGGTGAGGCCAGTTCGCGCTTTCTGCCGGTTAGCGTGGGCGCTGCCGGAGTGGGCTGCGGTGATTCAGTCCGTCGGGTCAGTCCGCCGTGGCGATCTCGGTCGGCCTGAACGTCGTCAGTGGGTTTGCGGCGCTCGTTCGGGCTCGAGCGGGTGATGCTCGCGCCTGGGCCGGCGCACGACTCGTTCTGAGAGCTGCTCACCGACGTGCAGTCGCCGCGGCTGGTCGGCGTTGGGGAGCGGTGGGCCGGTGGCGGGGCTAGGTCGCGGCGGCGGGGGGGTTGGGCAGTCGTCATTTCCGTGCCAGTCGCCTCGGTGGTCCTCGCGTCGCTCGTCCTCGGCGGAACGGAGGGCGAACATCATCAGGCCGACGATCGCTGCGAGGTGGGGGAGGGCGAGGAGCGCGTAGAACATCGCTGCCGGGCACGCTAGTGCACGGCAGCCGTGACGTCCAGCGCCGGCTCTGGGGCTTGTTGCGGTCGCTCCAAGGGGCGAGGGTGAGATCAGCGACATCAAACGCACCGCCTTCAGCGAGTCGACCATGAGAGGCTGGGGATGGCAGCCAACACTGCCGCCCTGTCGCCGAGGTAGCAGCGTAGACGTCACTGCTGCTCCCGCCGCAATTGGGCGGGCAATAACCGACTGCTGCTCATCGTCGTCCCAGAGCTGAAGCAGCGGTCACGCTGCCAGCTCTGCAGCCGCCGACACTGATGCCGGTTCGTGCTTGCAGCAGTGTTGCAGCGCTATGGCGGCATCCGCGCCGTTCGTTACGGTGCGCCCGATGCGACGTGTCGCGGTAGTCGGATGTGGAGGCTCGGGCAAGACCACCTTGGCCAACGAGTTGGCCGTGCGACTCGGTCTGCCGGTTGTGCACATCGACTCGCACTACTGGAGGACGGTCGACGGTAGGCGGGTCGAGTTCAGCCCCGAGCAGTGGCGTACATGTCATCGAGACTTGATCGCTGAGGATCGGTGGGTGATCGACGGAATGAAGTTCGGCGTGCTCGCGGAGCGACTGGCGCGCGCGGACACGGTGATCTACCTCGACCTTCCGACGCGGGAGTGTTTCAGCGGCATCCTTCGACGTCGACTGCGGTACCGGGGGCGCGGGCGCCCCGACCTCGGGGTGTATGACCGAATCAACTGGGAGTTCCTTTGTTGGGTGTGGTCGTTTCGTCGGCACCATCGACCGCCGCTCCTCGCCATCCTTGACCGATTCGACGGGGAGCACATCGTGTTGCGCAGCCGACGCGACGTTCGCTGCTTCGTTAGCACGATCTCCGGGGCTGATCGTCCCATCGCCGTCACCTGAGCTACACCGCACACGAGGGAAACGCGGTCGCTGCCGCAACGTCACCGACGTAGCCGCGAAGACGTCACTGCTGCTCGCGCCGCAATCGGGCGGTCAGCAGCAGACTGCTGTCACTCGTGCTCCCAGACGTGGAGCAGCACCCACGCTGCCGGGCTCTGCAGCCGCCGACACTGATGCTGGCACGTGGAAGCAGGTCTCTCAAAGAGCCGATCTAGGTGACCGAGCTGCTCCTGCTTGTGGCGATTTGCGAGACTCGCGGTGAGCCGGGGTGCGGACCTGTCTTCAGTTGCCGCGGTGCCCGTCAGAAGCTCGCGCCCGCTGATGTCCAACGGCAGCTCGCCGGCGTCGATCAGGGCTGCGATCTCCGCCACCGCCCCGCAACCCGGCGACCTTGTCCGGGTTGCGGGCGAGCAGCATCGTGAGCTGGCGGCCGAGCGGCTTCGTGTCCGAACGTTGCCGGGAGTGGTGACCGGCCTCACCTCCTCCCCTCTCAGACCGCGGTGCGCCCGCCGTCGACGTGGATGACCGCGCCGTTGATGTAGCCGGCCGCCGGGGTCGCGAGGAACGTGATGACGTCGGACAGCTCGTGAACGTCAGCGACCCGACCGAGCGGAATCTGCTTGGCAAACTCCTTGGCCATCTCCAACCTCGGCTCCAGCGCCGGGGTCAACGTCGGACCGGGAGCGACCGCGTTGACCCGGACGTTCTGCGGCCCGTATTCGGCGGCCCACGCCTTGGTGAGCAGCTCGATCGCCGCGCGCGACGCGCCGTAGGCACCCAAGCCTGGCTGGCCGTAGCTCGCGACCATCGTGGAGACGTTGATGATCGATCCGCCGCCGCGGGCGGCGATCTTCGGGGCGAGCGCGGCGACCAGGAAGAACGGCGCCTTGACGTTGATCTGGAACAGCCCGTCGAACGCCGCCTCGTCGGTGTCAGCCGTCGGTGCCAGGGCGGCAAAGCCGGCACAGTTGACCAGAACATCAATCTCGCCTGCCGCAGCGGCGACGCGCCCCACCTCGGACAGCTCGCAGAAATCCGCGGCGATGAACTGCGCATCGTGTCCACCCGCGCGGATCTCCTCTGCGGTGCTCGCGCCGCGGGTCTCATCGCGGCCGGTGATGATCACCGTCGCGCCCTTCTCGGCCATCGCCAGTGCGGTGGCGATACCCATCCCGGAGGTGCCACCGGTGATCAAAGCCCGTTTGTCTTTCAGATCCATTGTCGACATCCCTTCGGAAGTTGGAACACGCACTCCATTCTTGTTGCCGCCGACCTTATCAGAAATGGCTCGTGCGATCCAATATGAGCCGATCTCGTAATACGCGCTCCGGGACGGCTTCCCGTAGGTCGTCGGTCCGAGGGCTCAGCGGTCGAGCGAAGTGCTCGTGGTGCTGCTGAGGGTGGCGATGTGCGCGAGCATCGCGTCGAGCGCGGCCGCGAGCGGTTCGGGGTCGCGCTGGATCTGAGCCAGCAAGAGGCCGCCCTCGAGCGCGGCAAGCAAGGCCAGCGCGAGCCGGCGCGGATCGGCCTCCGGTCCGAGTCGGCCAAGCGCGTGCATCCGCAGAAGACCGGCCATGATGCTGGCCTCCCAGCGTTTGAAGGACGCCGCAACCATCACCCTGGCTTCGGGCTCTGTCTCGGCGAGCGCGGAACCGAGCGAGCCGATCGGACAACCGCCGCACCCGCCCGTGTCGCGGGCGTGGTCGACCACGAAATCGCGCCACTCCTGTAGGCCATCGAGGCTGCTGAGGTCGAACCGCTCCTGAGTGCCGATGGCCATGTCGGCCTGGCGCTCGATGACTGCGCGGACCAGCGCCGGCTTGCCGTCGAAGTAGTGGTAGAGCTGTGAGCTGCTCACCTGTGCACCGTCGCGCACTTCCTCGACCGTCGTGCCGGCAACGCCCTGCTGAAAGATCAGCGCCGCCGCAGCGTCGACGATCCGCGCGCGCGTCGCCTCACCCTTGCGCGTCAACCGCGGCCGATCAGAACTCCTTGAGGACATCGGGAGAAGTATAGCGATCAGAATGGCTTTGACATTCCAGTTCAGGTCTGACACAGTGGATCAATCAATCCAGTCAAGCAAAGAACCCGGGGCTGCTAGCGGCGGGAAAGCAGGAAAGCCGCTGTTGCTGGGCCAGGCCGAGCAGGGCCTAGCCGCCATATCTGCCCGGCGGTCTGACCACACCATTCAGCCAACCCGGCCTGGACCTACAAAACAGAGAGGAACTCGATGAGCACAACCCCGGAAAAGACCGTGTTGATCACGGGCGCCAACGCCGGAATCGGCAAGGAGGTGGCCCGGCAACTGGCATCACGTCCGGAGATCGCGCGCATCTACCTGGCGTGCCGGAACCGAGACCGGGCGACAGCGGCACAAGCCGAGCTCGAAGCGGAGACCGGCCGGCGCATCTTCGACATCGTTCTCATGGACGTCGCCGATCCGGGCTCGGTCCGTGCGGGCCTGGCCGGCGTCAATGGATCGATCGACGCACTGGTGATGAACGCCGGTGGAATGGGCGGCAAGACGCCCATGGCCGTGACGGCTGACGGGGCCACGTACATGTTCGCGTCGAACGTACTCGGCCACGTTGTCCTCCTCGAGGCGCTCCTGACCGAGGATCGACTCGGCGAGGTGGCGGTCTTCGCCGGAAGCGAAGCAGCCCGGGGGATTCCAAAAATGGGGTTCAAACGGCCGTCGTTCGCCTCAAACTCCGCCGACGAGCTCGTCGCCGTCATCGACGGCAGCTACTTCGCCGACCGCAAGCCTGACGTCAATCTGGCCTATGGGCAGGCCAAGTTGATCGGCATCCTGTGGATGGCCTACCTGGCCCGCCAATATCCCGACCGCCGATTCACCACCGTGAGCCCCGGCAACACCACCGGCACCCAAGCACCCAACGACCTCAAGCTGCCGTTGCGGATGGCGGCCAAGTACGTCATGCCCCACCTGGGCATCACCCACAAACTGGACGTGGGCGCGCAGCGACTGGTCTGCGGTGTCACCGACCCGACCCTGTCCAGCGGCACGTTTTACGCCAGCGCGGCCAACAAGCTGAAAGGTCCCTTGGTCAGCCAAACGGACATCTTCCCCGACCTGGCCAACCCGTCGTTTCAGGACCACGCCAACGAGGCCATCCACCGCTTCATCACCCAAAAGACATTTGCGTAATACCTGGCCGACTGGTTTTCCACAAACGCCAGCAGAACACCCAGCGGCCCGGCGCCCTCCTTCATTGAAGCGAGCAGCAGCAGCGCCCGGCGGCACTCCGCTGGCTACTGCTTCCCTGCCCGATTGCGGCGTGTCCCGCGTCGACGGCGGCGCCGCTCTCAGGATGCCACAACGCCGCCCAGGTCGACGTGAGGCGGCCCCCTGCCTTCATCCCCGCGAGAGTATTCGTGCCGAGCTGCCCGGAGACCAGAAAAGCGCGGCTAGCAGGAGCGGCATCGAACCCAACGCTGGCACCCGCATCGTCGCCGGCCTAAGCGGTGAAGATGTCACTGCTGCTTTCGCCGCTCAGCAGCGTCGTGAACCTCACTGCCGCTTCGAGAGTTCGCGGACCCGGAGCGGAAGCCGGGGGCGGTCCAAGGAGTCGTGCCGACTTCTGCTGTGGCGAGTAGCGGGAACGCCCGTCACGCCTCGTTGGCTCTCGTTTAGCTGCGAGCGGGGCTCAATACGTGGAGTTGGTCCGGCTTCGTGCCCATACCGTCGCTTCTAGGCGGCCTGCGTCGTGTGTGGCGTCGGCGCCTCAGAAGCGGTGTCGGGTGTGGCTGAAGCCGCCCTTGGTGAAGGCAAGGACTTTCGCTGGGCGGACAGCGAACACGAGGGCGTGTCGAAAGCCATCCTGACTGACCTCGTATCGCCATCGCCCGTCCCACTTTTGTGCCCAGGCTGCGGCGAGCCGGTCGAGCTGCTGTGCGTCGGTGACGCGGGCTGCATCGCCCTCGACAACCACGTCGAGGCCGCTCCGCCAGTCGTTGGCGCCAGTGGTCAGCGCGACGCGCGGGTTGCTGGCGAGGTTGAGCGCCTTCTGCTCGTCCGGGCCCGTGGAGAAGTGCAGCGCGTCGTCGAGCCAGACGGCGACGAGCGGAGTGACGTGCGGACGGCCGTCTGCGCGGACGGTCGAGATCCAGAAGATCTCGGCCTGCTTGATCGCCTCGAGCGTGTCCTCCCAGCTGGTGGGCTGTGCTGCTGGTTCGCTGAATCGAGTATCGAGTTCTGTTCGGGGTGTGGTCATCACAGGTTCTGTCCTCGGAGTCGGCGGGTGGCGGGCTTCTTGGTCGGTTCTCAGGAATAGACTGCCGCGCACCGAGGAACTCATCGGTTCGGGTTAGGCGCTCTCCCGCTCGCAGTCAGCCTGCCCGGTAACACCGGGTAAATATCCGAGCCCGCCAGTCCTCACACGTCGATCATCCCCGCTTTGCTCCTGCCGCCGCACTACGGGCGGCGTCGCCCGGAGTTGCGAGTTGTGCGAAAGCAGAAGTCATGGCGATACCGGCGCACGATGACACCTGCTTAGTCGCCAACCCGGGTCTGAGGTTCGGGCTTCTGCTTCAGTGACCGTCGGAGTCGATGCGGCAGGCCGCGGGCGCCTGGTACCCAGGTAGAAGTTCGAGTCGACGTGCTTGACGTTGCTGTGGGTCAGGCTTCGCGGGCCGAAGGGCGGACTCGCTTGGCGTGGTCATTCAACCTGACAACGGTTTGAACTCTTGTCTGAGGCCAATTGGTCGGCGTGTGTGTCAGCGGGGTGGATCAGAATGGAAAATTCGAGGCTTTCAATCGGGTTCGCCAGACCGTCTCGACTGGGTTCGCCCAAGACGTCTCAAATGAGCTCGCCGAAATGTCGCGAATAGCTTCGTCGAGACGTCTTGTGAGTGTCGTTCAAATGACAGTACGTCGATGTCAGCGAACCCTTGTTCGTGCGGCGCCCTGAGCGGGACTCGCGAGAGCGCCCGCGAAGGGGGAGGCGCATTTGATGGCAAACCGGGTGGCCGGCGGCGGTTGGGAATAGAATCGCATCGCGTGCATCGCGCGTGGCTCGGATCAGGTGCGCTGTTGGCCGCGGTGGCTGCGGCGCTCTCGTTCACGGTGGCGACTGGTAATGCCGCGAAGACCGGGACATATCTGTCGTCGCTGCACTCGATCAACACGATCGCTTCGACCGTGCCGCCAAACGGGGACGTCAATCCCTACGGGGTCGCCATCGTCCCGCGTACGGTCGGCGCCTTGACCGCAGGCGATTTTCTCGTCACCAACTTCAACGCTAAGTCCAATCGCCAAGGGACAGGATCGACGATCGTCCAGATATCGCCTGCAGGGAAGCTGTCGGTGTTTGCACAGATCACCGCGCACTCGCTGCCCGGTGCCTGCCCTGGCGGCGTCGGCCTCACCAGCGCGCTGGGTGTCCTTCCCCACGGATATGTCGTGGTTGGCAGCCTGCCGACGACCAACGGCCAGTCCGCGACCGCGAAGTACGGCTGCCTGATCGTTCTCAACAGCGCCGGCCGGCCCGTCGAAACGATCACGGGTCCGGACGTCGAGGGACCTTGGGCCATGGCGACCGTCACGAGAGGCGCGACGACGACGCTCTTCGTCAGCAACGTGCTCAACGGTGGCGCCGACGACGGTTTCTACACCGTGACCACCGCAACCGTGTTGCGCATACGACTGACGACATCCCGCGGCGCTCCGCGCGTGATGAGCCAGCAGATCATCGCCGGCACGATCTCATGGCGTGATGACAAGGCGGCGCTGGTGATCGGACCGACCGGCGTAGCTCTCGCGTCGAACGGCACCCTCTACGTTGCCGACACGCTCGGCAACAGGATCATCGCGATTCCGCATGCGATGACCCGCACGAGGGCGGTACCGGACCGCGGCATTACGCTCTCGTTGGGAGGCGATCTGAAGCAGCCGCTCGGGCTTGCCATCGCTCCAAACGGCGACATCATCACCACTAACGCCGGCGACGGCAAAATCGTCGAGACCACACCGGCTGGCAAACAGGTGGCGGTCGTTGCCGGAGACGCCAAGTCTGGCGCGGGCTCATTGTTCGGGCTGGTGATCAACCGAGACAACGACCTCGTCTACGTGGATGACGGACTCAACACCCTGCGGACACTCCGCTGACAATTAGGCCAGGCCTATTGAGCCTGTTCAGACGCCGTGTGCCAGGCCGGGTTTCGCGGAGGCAGTGGGTGGTGCGAGGCCGCCGTGTCTTGGGCTTCGGCCACCGGCAGCTCGCTCGTCAGCCGAGCTGCGGTCACCGCGATCCAGAGCATCGCGATCGCCGCACCGACGAATAAGGTGATGACCCGTGGGGTGCCCCGGACGCCGCGAGGCAGACCGCGGACAGCGCGCCGACGGTCCGCGAGGCGATCGCCGACGTGCGCCCGCCGGAGGCGGCGTACGTACGTGCGAGGCGCATCGCACGTGGTGATGATCTCGCGCCCCAAGGAGGTCGCCGCGGTCGTGATGACGGCTGTGCGCACCGGCGCGGCCCAGACGGCCTGATCGCACCCCAGCACGTCTCGCGGGTCTGCGCCGAGAGGAGTTCCATGCATGGATTGCGGTGGGGCTCGAAGCCTCGCACGGAGCGCCGGGCACAGGCGCCATCACTGCCACGTCCCATGTATGACCGCTCGGCCGACGTGGCGGTCCTGGGCCTTCTCGGCTTTGTACCCGAGGGCCTGGGTTGGGATGATGCCGAAGTGGGCCCCTAGTCGCACCGCGAACCTCGCTGTAGACCCCGGCGGGCACCTCTGGGAGGGGTGGACCGACCTGCCGTGAGGTTCCCCATGCTGGTGTGCCGCGACATGCGGTCACGTGGACTTCGAGCGACCGCCACCGGTACTTGCAGACGTCGGCGTCGTCGACCCCGCCGGGCGTCGTGGTTGACTGCCGCTCAATGGCCGTCAGTTCGCGTCGCCGATCCAGGTCGCTGCCGGGCGATCTCCCAGAGGTCGTCTCGGGCGAGGTGCTGGTCTGGACTGATGGCGCATGCCGGCGCAATCCCGGCCCTGGCGGGTGGGCCGCGGTGGTCTGTTGGTCAGATGGTGTCGTTGAGGAGCACAGCGGTGGGTTGGCCCATACGACGAACAACATCATGGAGATGGTCGCCGCATTGGAGGGCTTGCGCGTTCTGCCGTCGGGATCGCGAGCCTGTGTGGTAACCGACTCGCGTTATCTGCACGACGGCATGACCTCCTGGATGGCAGGCTGGAAGCGCAAAGGCTGGAAGACGGCTTCGGGTGACCCGGTCAAGAACAAGGAGATCTGGGTCCAACTCGACGCCGCGGCGTCAGACCACGAGCAGGTTCGCTGGCACTGGGTCAAGGGGCACATCGGCCACGCGCTCAACGAGCGAGCCGACTTGCTGGCGGTCGCCGCGACGCAGAACACTGCTCGGTCCGCGCGCTGATATCCGGCCGCGAACGGAGCCCGGGTCGGGGCGAGTGGGTGCCGCGGATCGGACTGCGCGAATTTCAGTACCGCTGGTTTCTAGCCGCGCCAGCGCACCGGCGTCTGAACAACGGCTGCTGCTTCGTCGCCAGGCCAAGCGTGACTCGCTTCTATGTCAAGGGTTGGTCGCTATTTGCGTGGTTTGGGTCGCGTGCGGGAGGGTCTGATTAGTTGACGCAGATCATTGGGTTGGGGGGCGCGTCGCTTCGTTGTGCTTGGCGTTGTGGGCGTGGACGGGGAGGGATTCCTGGTGCTTTGGGGTTGGCGGGTTGTTGTTCGGTGGCTGGCGGCTGGTCGGCGGGCGGCTGGGAGAGCAGCCGATGGAAGCGCCTGGCGAGGTGGCGTTTGAGGGATCGCAGGGCGCCCTTGGTGGTCTTGCCTTCGGCTTGTTTTCGCGCGAGGTATTGCTTGGTGGCTGGGTCGTACCGCGCGCGGGTGACGGCGATGATGTGCAGTGCGTGGTTGAGTTGACGGTCGCGGCCGCGGTCGAGTCGGTGTTGGGTGCGTTTGCCCGAGGAGCAGGGGAGCGGTGCGGTCCCGGTGTGGCGCCCGAAGGCGGCCTGTGTGCGGAACTGTTGGTTGCCGGCGGTGTGGCCGATCAGGATCGCCGCGGTCAGCGGCCCGCAGCCCTGTTCGGCCAGCAGCTCCGGCCGGTGCGCGGTGACGAGCTTGCCGAGATCGGCTGCGAGCTGCTCGATGGCGCGGGTCAGGGCGCGCAGGTCAGAGATCTGTTCGCGGGCGATCCTGGTCCTCGCGCTGGCGTGAAGCTTGCGCAGCCGTCGGTCGACCCGGTCAAGCACCCGGGCTTGGTTCAGCGCGCCGCGTCCCAGCGAGGCCTCAAGCTCGGGACATAGCTCGAGCAGATGCCACCGCAGCCGGTTGACGGTACGCGTGCGCTCAGCGACGAGATCGCTGCGGTGATCGAGCAGCAGCCGGATCTCCATCGCCCGCTCGTCCAGGAACGCGACCGGGAACTTCTCGACGCCGTCGCCGACGACAGCCCTTGCAACGGCGAGCGCGTCGATCTGATCGGACTTCCCTGGCTCGCGCTCGCCCTTACGCGACGCGCCCATCCGGTGCGGCGCCACTCTGACGACCAGCTCGCCCGCCGCCAGCAGCGCCTGCTCCAAGCGTCCAGAACACGCGCGGCAGTCCTCGATCGCCCATACCCGCTGCTCGTCGAGCTCGCGAGCCCATCGCACCGCCGCTAAATGCCCAGGTCCGCCAGCCTCGATCTGGCAGCTGCCGCGCACCCGACCGGTTCCCTCGTCGACCGCCGCCAGCGCGTGCGAGGCCTTGTGCGTGTCCGCCCCGATCACGATCATGCATCCGTCCCTTCGTTTGGTTGACGCCGAATGAAGCGGATCTCCGGCGGACAACTGTCACGAGAGGCGAAGCCACGCTTCTATCAAGTCACGCCGGCGATCCTTCAGGCGGCGGCGGGCGACACAAGCTTTGTCGGTCAGACCAAGCAGTCGACTCAGCACTCAAGAGTCAGCCCGCCGCCAGCCCGAAGGACCTACCGGCCGGGTCGGACGTCACCGCCCAGACAGCCGATCACTCTGGCAGTGACAGCACTCCCGCTGCCGGGCTCTGCAGCGGCAGACACTAATGCTGGTTCGTGATTCCGGCGGTCTTGATGGGCGATCCCGTAGCCTGGCGCTATGAGCGACGTCGCGGGATCGGCATGTGGGGATGCGCCGTCATTGGGAGCGCTGCTCGCGTTGCTGCATCGCGCCGATCCCGCGATTGATTGCGTTGAGGCGACCTACCGGATTTGGCGGTACGAGGAGCGCGCGGCGGTCGCGTGGCGGGCGCGGATCGAGGAAGAGAAACGGCGGGGCGCCGCTATCCAGAGCTTCGCGTACACGGAAGTCTCGGATCGGCCCGCCGAGAACGAGGAGGTGCTGCGGATCTGGCGTGCTGAGGGTCGCTCCCGCGAAGAGCACGAGGGCGGCCCACGAGACGGCGCTTACACGGTCCGTGATGGCGATGCCTGGTGGGTTTGGGACGCTCGCAATGGCGCGGTCAGCAACGAAGGCCTGAAGCGCGGGTACGGCGGCGGTGGGCAGGTCTCGCTGATGCTTGATCCCACACCACTACTCCCGACCCTGAGATTCACTCCTACCGGGCGCGCGAGTCTGGCGGGGCGCGAGACGATCACCGCGAATGCCGTCCCGCGGCTATTGGATCCGCACGGTCCGCAATCTATGTTCGGGCTGGACCAGCTCGGCGGCGGCGGGGATCGCTACCTGCTTCACGTCGACGCCGAGCGTGGCGTGCTGCTTGAGGCCCTCGCGACGCGTGACGGAGAGCCGTTTCATCGCATCACGACCGAGCAGATCGCCTTTGATGATCCGATCGATCCTGACCGCTTCCGGTTTGTGCCGCCCGCTGGCGAGACGATCCGGACGGCCTTGGGTAGGCATCGCCTGAAGCACGTCCGGCTGACGGAGGCTCGCACCGTTCACGGTGCTGGTCCTGGAGCGCATCTCATCGGACGGCAGCAAGCGTCGATGACGGTGCCGCAGGTAACATGCTTGACCGGATTAGAGAGAGGGTGACAGCGTCGTCAGTCTTCGTCTCCGAGACGGAGGTTGTGAGCGAGCTCGGGTGCTTGGGGACCCTCCGGTCTGTGGTGGATCGCCTCAGCGTGAAGCGAGTCGCCATCGTTTGCGATCAGGGGGTTGCGAACGCCGGGCTTCTTGACCTCGTCTTGGATGCGCTTGGGCCGCTGCACCCGGTGGTGCAGCTCTTCACGGACCCCGATCCGTCGATCGCCGATGCCGAGCAAGCGTCTTGTCGCGCGCGCGAACAAGGCGCCGACTCGGTGCTGGCTGTAGGTGGCGGCAGCGGCCTTGCCCTCGCCAAAGCCGTGGCAGTAGGGCTCGGCAGCGGTCGGCCGATATCCGGACTCGCTTTCGCCGAGAATCCTGCGTCAGCCGGGCCTGTGCCGACTGTGGCAATTCCCACGACCGCCGGCTCTGGAAGCGAGGTATCGAGCGTCTTCGTGTTACGGGACCCGGGCAGTCCGGCGGCCCTCGTCGTCCGCGGTCGGGGCTATGCCCCACGTGTGGCGCTGCTCGACGCGACGCTGCTGAGCTCGCTGCCGCGTGACCCGATGATCTTTGCGGCACTCGATTCGCTGAGCCACTCGCTCGAGGCGCTGTGGGCAAGAGCCGCAAGTTCTTTTACCGATGCCCTGGCCAAAGCCGCGGCAGAACGCGTGTTCGCGGTTCTCTTAGCCGGTGTGCGTGACCGCGACCCCCGGTCGCTCCAGATGTTGCTCGAGGCAAGCGCGATGGCGAATCTCGCCTGTGGAAACAGTGGGCTCGGACTCCTCCACGCGCTATCGATTGCGACTGCAGTGCGGCTGCCGCACGGCTATCAGAACGGCGTCCTCTTGCCTGCGGTGGCCGCATTCAACTACCCGTTCGTGAGCCCTGACATTCAAGCGCTGATTGCCCGACTCGCCCCGTTGTACGACCAAATCGAATTTCGGCCGCGCTTCGCACGCGACGACCTCGACGGGACGATGGTCGATGCGATGGTCGACGTCGCATTGACTAGCCCGCTGCATATGAACAACGTGCGGCACGCGGGCAGGCAAGACCTATGTGAGATTCTCGTGCGAGCTGGAGCGCCAGTGAGCGAATCGAAGCAGCTGACCGTCCGAGACTAGCCCCCTCGAGGGCTTGGTCAGCGACCGAGGTGCGATCGTGCGGTCCTCACGAATCGAACGCGATGTTCACGTTCTTGATCTGAGTGTAGGAGTGGAGCTCTTCGGTGTCCTCCTCGCGACCAATGCCGCTGTCCTTATAACCGCCGAACGGGGTGCCCAGAAAGTGCTTCCCGCTGTCGTTTACCCAGACGAATCCGGCTTCGACGTCGCGGGCGAACGAGTGCGCGATACGGAGATCTTCGGTGTAGACGCTGGCGGTTAATCCGAATCTTGTGTCGTTCGCAAGCGCAACCGCATTTTCATAGGTGTCGAACTCCATAACCGCGAGGACTGGACCGAAGATCTCCTCGCGCGCCAAGCGCATACCCGGCGTGACGTCGGCGAACACCGCTGGTGAGAGAAAGAAACCGTTGGCCAAGGCGGTATCGTCAGGAATGGTACCTCCGACGAGTAGGCGCGCGCCTTCCTGGAGACCTAATTCGATATACCCGGCAACCTTGTCTCGTTGTTGTCGGTTCACCAGCGAACCGACCTCGGTGTCGCGGTCCCGCGGCAAGCCCACGCGGAGTGCGGCGATGTTATCAACAAGTCGGTCGACGAACTCCGAGCGAATATCGCGGTGAACCATCAGCCGTGACGTCGAGCCGCACGATTGACCTTGAAAAGTGAAGTTCATGCCTCGGATGGCTCCGTCGACTGCCTTATCGAGATCGGCGTCTGGAAAGATGACAATCGGATTCTTCCCGCCAAGCTCGAGCGTTACTGTCTTGACACCTACCTCGGCGGCACGTGCCTGAATTGCCCGGCCAGTCTCCGCTAGTCCTATAAAGGCAATGCGCCGAACATCAGGGTGCGCTACCAGCGAGTCGCCAGCGTCACGGCCATAACCCGTGATCACGTTGATAACCCCGGGAGGAAAAATTCGCTTGAAGTCCTCGGCCAGCCGCAACGCGGTCAGCGAGGTGTGCTCGGAAGGCTTGAGGACCAGGGTGTTACCGGCGATCAGCGGCGCGGCGATCTTCATGGTCGCAAACAGAAGCGGGTGGTTGAAGGGAATGATCCGTCCAACAACACCAAACGGCTCACGTAGCGTGTAGTTAACGCGACCCCAGCCGGTCGGAACCGTCTTTCCTTCAGTGAGGAGCGCCAGGCCGGCGAAGTAGCGAAGCTCAGCCGCGCCAATATTGACGTCCTTCTCTAACTCCGAAACCGGCGTGCCATTGTCGTCGGCGTCGAGCTGAGCGAGCTCTTCACGCGCGCCTTCAATTGTTGCGGCAAGTTCATATAGACACTTCGCGCGCTCGGTAGCGGGGAGCCGACGCCATGCCGGAAACGCCGCCTGGGCGGCGGTCACCGCGGCGTTGACGTCGGCCGTTGCGCAGTTCGGAATTCGTCCAAGCAACTCGCCGGTTGCGGGGTTGTGGACATCGATCGTCTCTCCGGACCGCGCTGCCACGGCCTCGCCGCCTATCAGCGCGGGGATCATGGTAGGTACGGGCGTGGTCGTCATCGCGCTCCTTCGGTCGTCGTGTAGGCGGTTGTCGCCAAAGGCTGCGTCAGCTCGTTGATCGTCGCCTCGGCAGCTGAGCCTACGTCGACCGGAACCCCCAATTCCTTCAAGCCCTGGGCCAACGCGGTGACACCCACCAGGGGGTACAGCGAGCGTGAGGCGAGGCCCATATGGCCGATACGGACCACCTTCCCGACCAGCTCACCCTGCGCACCCGAGATAATCACGCCCGACCGATCGCGGATCAGCTGCCGCAACTGTGCCTCGTCTACGCCGTCGGGCAGCCGCACGGCGGTCACGCACGACGCGGCGATCTTGTCGCTCCGCGGCCACAGTTCGAGCCCTGCCGCTTTGACGCCGGCACGGCACGCGCGAGCGGCGCGGCCGTGACGCGTGATCGATGTCTCCAGACCTTCTGCGAGGACTTCGTCGCAGGCGGCCTCAAGTCCGGTGATGTCAGTTACCGACGGGGTATACGGATACTGTCCCTGCTCCTCCCAGCGCTCCTTCCAATCGAGGAGCGAGATGTACGACCGCCTGGGCGCACCCGGGTTGGCGCGCATCCTCGCCCAGGCACGATCGCTGACGGTCACGAGCGATAGGCCCGGCGTTGCGCCCAAGCACTTCTGAGGCCCTGCAACACAGATATCCAGTCCCCAGTCGTCGGGGCAGACCTCGTTTCCGGCCAGTGAGGAGACGACGTCGCAGATCGTCAGAGCCCCATGCTCCTGCGCAATCGGCCCAATCTCCGAAATCGGGTTGAGTGTCCCCGACGGCGTCTCGCAATGGACGACTGCAACCACACTGATGTTCGGATGCTCCCGAAGGGCAGCCTCGACGTCGGCCGGATCGATGGCGCTGTCGAACGGAACCGTCACCTCGATCACGGTCGCGCCAAGCGAGCGCAAACGGTCTCCATACCATTTCGAATAGACGCCTGAGACGAGGTTGAGGCAGGTGACGTCACGATTGACCAGAGCGCAAGCTGCCGCTTCGAGGCCGAGAACGGCCTCTCCTTGCATCAGCACAACGTCAGCCGCAGTACCGAACACCTCGGCGACCTTCGTCTGCGTGTCACGAAACCGCTGGAGGAAGATCTCGTCGTAGTCATACGCGATCTGTGCTCCAAGCGCATCGCGCACCTTGTCTGTAGCGGCCACGGGGCCCGCTGTGAGCGTAAAGCTTGGTTGCTGCATCGCAATCCTTCCGTTAGGCAATTTCACAGTCGTTCGGCTGCCAGGGCGGATTCACAAGCACGCGGCGAGTCACCCCGTTGTGGTCTGCCACCGATCTTTGGGGCCGAAGCACAAAGAATGGAGCGCAACTGACACGTTGATCTCGGAGCATCGCGTTCTGGTGGCGACCAAGGCGTCAGCATGCCGCCGCTCGCAAGGCCGGTACACCTTCCGGCATGTGAGACGTTCGGCCAACCCGCGTCCCGGAGCCTCGCTTGGGACCGATCCTTGAGCTGCCGGTTGCAGGAGCGTCTCGCGCGATGGTCGGTATCTGATTCGCAGCGAGCGCGAACGCGCCTCGGCTCCGGGCTCGCTGTTGGGCGCGAGCCTGCGGTGCAGGACCTCCTCGCGCCGGTAGCGGCCATCTGCTTTCGACGTGCGCGGTTATCGACGGGTGCGGCGGGAACCGGGCCCGCAATCGGTGTCTCGGCCGTCGCGTTGTCGATCTCGGACTCCTCCAGACGTGTGGAGCGATCAGCTTAGCCGAGCTCAAGCAGCTCCGGCCCATCGTTGCGGGCGCCATTTGCCAACACATTGCCGGGCTGCACGGTGAACGTGTGCCGGTCGCCGGGGTCGACACGTGAGCCGACCCCTACAGGAAACTGGTGTCGACGGTCAACGACGCGTGGTAGCATCGCTGGCCGCATCAGTCGGCGGAGGAGGCGGGCATGACAGCAGCATCGGAGCGGATGAGCCGAAAGTCGTTCCTGGGGCTCGCGGGCGGCGCCGCGGTCGCAGCCGTGGGTTGGCGCGCCGGAGTTGCGCGCGCGGCCAGACCGGCGCTGACCAAGGGTGGGACCGTGAACGTCTGGACGTGGCCCGACTACTGGGCACCCAGCAACCTCCGCGGCTTCAAGAAGGCGACGGGGACGAGCGTCAACATTGCGAGCTACGCGTCGAGCGACGAGATGTACACGAAGCTCAAGACCGCTGCCGGCGCCGCCTACGACATCGCGATCCCGGACCTCGGCTGGTTGCCGGTAATGGCGTCGAGCGGCGTGCTGCAGAAGATCGACCACAGCCGCGTCGCTTACAACCGCATCGCCAAGCAGTACCTCGGCATCCGCGAGGACCCGCACAACGAATACTCGGTGCCGAAGGATTACGCGTCGACCGGCGTTGTCTACGACCCCGTCGCGGTCGGCGGCAAGATCGTGACTTGGATGGACTACTTCGATGCGATGACGAAGCCGGGCGCGAGCGGCAAGGTCGATATGCCGGCGGAGCCCGCGGAGGTGTTCGGCCTCGCGCTGTGGGCGATGGGAGGCGGCAAGGACTGGAACACCGCCACCAAGGCCGACCTCCACCGTGCCTACGAGTTCGTCCGCTCGTACACCAAGCACGTGCACGCGTACAACGACTTCGAGACCTCGGCGGTCGCCAACGGGTCGGTCGTTGCCGCGTCAATGACGAACGCCAACGCGCGCCTGGCGATGCTGCAGAACGAGAAGCTGCGGTGGGTGATCCCGAAGCCGAAGAGCGAGCTGATCCTCGACAACTACACGATCCCCGCGCATGCGCCGGACGTCGACCAGGCGTACTCGTTCATCAACTACATGCTCGAGCCGGCGCACCAGGTCGCGGACTGCACCTTCCTCGGTTACCCGCTGCTGTTGCCCGGGATCCAGTCGAAGCTGCCCAAGAAGACGAAGCTCGTGGACATCATCTTCACGAGCCCCAAGGATTTCGAGCGGCTCGAGCCGCTCGACGTGCGGCCGTCGATCCAGCCGTACGCCGAGAACCTGTTCAGCCAGCTGCAGGCGGCGGCCTGAGGCGCTGTCGGCCGCGGGGCGTCCGCGAACGCCCAGCGGCCGTTCACGAGTCTCAGGTGGTCGCGGCCGCAGCGCGTTCGGGGAGGAAGAGCTCGAGCGAGTTCGTGTGCAGGACCCGCTCGATGCCCTCCTCGTCGAGGCCGCTGACGCGGATCTTGAGGATCTCGACGGCAGGATGATGGAAGGGCGCGTCCGAGCCGTAGAGCACGCGCGTCGGCCCAACCAGCTCCATGGCCTCGCGGACCTTCGTGTGCATCGGCATGCCCGAGGTTTCGAGGTAGACGTTGGGGCGCCGTCGGGCGATGTCGATCGAGGCGTTGATGTAGATCATGTTGCCGTGCCCCATGTGGCCGAAGATCACGTTGGCGTCGGGGTATTCGGCGGCGAGCTCTTCAACCGACCACGGCAGTGTGAAGATCGGGTGCCCGGTGTGCACGAGCACCGGCAGGCGGCGCGCGGAAACGACCTCCATCAGCGGCCGCAGCGCAGGGTCGTTGGGGTGGTAGCCGTCGATCAGCGGATGCATCTTGACGCCGATGAACGCGGGGTCGTCGAGCAGCTCGATCGAGTGCTCGATGTTGCCGGGCACGCGCGGGTTCGCCCACACGAGGCCGTGCGCGCCGGAGATCGAGTCGACGCAGCTCTTAACCGCGGCGTTGTCGGGCGCGAACACGCAGCACTCGGTGAGGCCAGTCTCCGCCATCAGCGTTACGAGCCCGTCGCGGTCGAGCGAGACGTTAAACCCCGGGTAGTACCCGATGTGCGTGTGTGAGTCGAAGATCACGGCGGCTCCTGGGTCTCCGTTTGCGCCCCGCTCATCGTCGAGCCCGATCCGTGTCCCCCCGCGACCTGCGCCGGCTCGGATCGCCTGGCGGGATGGGGCTCCGGCCCGAGAGGGGCGACCGCGTCCGGATCGGATGGGTCGATGATGACGAGCGCATATGATACCTGCGACAGTCGACAGGAGGTCCGATGAAGCCGGCGCAACCCGCGCCGACGGCGACGGTGGAGGAGCGAGAGACTTCCGGCGGCGAGTTCGCGGGCACCGGCGCGACGCTCTCGGGGCAGGGGCGCGCTGGCGACGTTGTGCTGCGCGGCGTCACCAAGCGGTACGGCGAGGTCGTCGCGGTCAACAGCCTCACGCTCGAGGTGCGGAGCGGCGAGTTCCTCGCCGTGCTCGGACCGAGCGGGAGCGGCAAGACGACGATGATGCGGATCGTCGGCGGTTTCGAGCGGCCCGATAACGGCAGCGTCGAGATTTCCGGCCGCAGCGTCGTCGATGACCCGCCGTTCCGTCGCGACGTCAACACCGTCTTCCAGAGCTACGCGCTGTTCCCACACATGAGCGTCGAGGACAACGTCGGCTACGGCCTGCGGCGGCGCGGCGTGCGCCGCGATGAGCGCGGCCGCCGGGTCGCTGAGATGCTAGAGCTGGTGCGCCTCTCGCACGTCTCCCACAGCCGCCCGGCCGAGCTCTCCGGCGGCATGCAGCAGCGTGTCGCGCTCGCGCGCGCGCTCGCGGTACGCCCCAGCGTGCTGCTGCTCGACGAGCCGCTCGGCGCGCTCGACCGCAAGCTGCGGGAGGACATGCAGATCGAGCTGCGCCAGCTGCACTCGACGCTCGGCACGACCTTCATCTATGTGACCCACGACCAGGAGGAGGCGCTCAGCATGTCCGATCGCCTCGTGGTCATGCGCGACGGCGAGATCGAGCAGCAGGGCGAGCCCGCCACGGTATATGACTCGCCCGCGACGCTCTGGGTGGCGGGCTTCGTCGGCGCGAGCAACCAGTTGCGTGGCGTGATTCGCGGGACGGGGGACGGCGTCGAGCTCGAGACCGACGTGGCGATGATCGTCGCCGGCCACCCCCACGGCGAGCTTGTGGCGGGCCGACGCGCGGTCGCCGTGATCCGCCCCGAGGACCTCCACCTCTCGCACGTGCCGGCCCAAGGGCCGAACCGGCTGCGCGCCACCGTGCAAGAGCTCCTGGTGGTCGGCGGCTACGTCAAAATCGTCGCCACCACCGCTGGCGGCCTCGAGCTGCTGGTGCGCGCAGCGCGGGCGTCGGTCGAGAGCGGCGGGCTCGAGGCCGGCGCCGAGGTCGGGGTCAGCTTCGCCCGCGACGCGGTCCACGTCTATCCGTTCGAAGCGACGGCCGAGCCGAGCGACGACGGGGTGGCGGAGGGGTTGTGAACGAGCGCGCGCGGTTGGCGGAGCGGTCGTGAGCGAGCGCGTGCGCGAGCGGGCGGCGGAGGCGATGGCGCGCGCAATGCCATTCGTGCCGCTGGTCTGGCTTGGAGCGCTTTTCGTCGGCCCGCTCATCGTCACGGCCGTCTACGCGTTCGCCAACGCGACGTTCGGCGGGGTCCAGCTCGCCTTCACGTTTACCAACTTCAGCCAGGCGCTGTCCGGCTTCTACCTCACGATCTTCCTGCGCACGCTCGAGTTTGCCGGCTTGGGCACGCTCCTGTGCCTGGTCGTCGCGACGCCGGTGGCTTATGTGATCGCGCAGAAGGCGGGGCGTCTGAGGCCGGTGCTGCTCGTGCTGTTGCTGGTCCCGTTCTGGACTAGTTTCCTGATCCGCACGCTCGCGTGGGAGACGCTGCTCGCCGCCGACGGGCCGGTGCGCGACGTCCTCAACTTCCTGCAGCTGCACCACGGCCTACTCAACGTGCTCGACACGCGGACCGCGGTGTTCATCGGCATCGTCTACGGGTACCTACCGCTGATGGCGCTGCCGCTGTACGTCGCGTTCGAGCGGATCCCGGCGAACATGATCGAGGCCAGCAAGGACCTCGGCGTGGGACGGCTGCGGACGTTCCTGCGCGTGACCTTGCCGATGGCGCGCCCCGGCGTCGCGACCGGCGTGCTCCTGACGTTCGTGCCGATGACGGGCGAGTACATCATCCCGAGCCTGCTCGGCGGCAACAAGGGCATCCTGCTCGGCGGCATCATTGCCGGCCAGTACCTCGACTCGCTCGACTACCCGCTAGGGGCGGCGATGGCGGTGCTCTTGCTCCTCGTGTTGGGCGTCGCGGTGTTGCTCCTGACACGCGTCTCGCGCAGCTTCACGGAAGCGATCCCGTCATGAGGCGGTGGCTGCGCGGAGCACGCGGCGGCCGCTGGAGCGACCGAGTGCTTTGGACGTGGACGGCGGTTGTGTTCGCGTTCCTCTTCGCACCGATCGTGACGACAGTGCTCTACGCGTTCAACCAGGGCGTGCTCGGGAAGCAGACGTCGACGTTCACGGGCTTCACGACACAGTGGTTCTCGGCGGCGTGGAACAACACCGAGCTGCGCAGCGCGGTCAGCATCAGCCTGCGCGCCGCCGTGGTCGTCGCGCTGATCTCGACCGCGATCGGCACTTTGACGGGGATCACGCTAGTACGTCACAGGGGCCGCGTGCTGCGCGGCACGCTTGAGGTGCTCGTCTACCTGCTGCTGATCGTGCCCGAGGTCGTGCTCGCCGTCGCGCTCCTGCTCTGGTACACGAAGCTGCACGTGTCGCTCGGACTAGCGACACTGATCGCGGGCCACACGCCCTTCACGATCGCGCTCGTGGCGCTGATCATCCGCTCGCGCGTATTCGCCCTCGATCGCACGATCGAGGAAGCGGCGGCCGACCTCGGCTCGGGTCGCTGGTACGTGCTGCGCGACGTGATCTTCCCGCAGCTGCGGCCGGCGATGGTCGCCTGCCTGATCCTCGCCTTCACGTTCTCCTTCGACGACGTCGTGATCTCGTTCTTCCTCTCGACCCCGACGGTGACGACGCTGCCGGTGTACCTGTTTGGCACGGTGCGCCTCGGCACGACGCCGGCCGCCTACGCGATCGCCGTGATCATGCTCGCCTTCACCCTCGTCATGCTCTCGATCATGGGGCTGCTCTACCGCCACCAGCTGCGGCGCACAGCGCCGGCGCGCAGGCGAACGCAAGCGGTGGGGGTCCTGGGGCGCGGCGGCGCAGGCGGGCCGGCGGGCGAGGGGACCGCGTCGTGAGGCCGCGACGGTATGCGTGCGCGCGCAATCATCGTGCGCAACCCACATACGAGGGACAAAGAGCATCCGACATGCGAGAGCCAGCATTCACCCTTACCGCCGGTCCGTGACCACGGACGCGCAGGGGCTCGGCGACCTCGGCGCGGCGGTCGACTTCGGCGCCTCTAGCGCGGCCACGCTGGTCGCGCTGACGGAGGGCGTCGGCGTAGGTGGGCATCGCGGCGACCGGGCGGACGCGGACGAGCGTGGGGAGGCGTGCGCGTGAGCATCGGGGCCGGCGCGGGGGGTGCGTGCGCATGCGTCGTGACCGGGGCGGGAGCGCGAGACGGGTCGCAATGAGCGGCGCGGTAGCCGAGCAGGTTTGCCTGATGAGCGCGCGCGGCCAGCTCGCGCTGCTGCTCGCACGCGAGCTTTCGGCGCGCGAGCTGCTCGACGCCCACCTTGAGCGCATTCAGCGCTTGAACCCGCGGCTCAACGCGATCGTGACCCTCGCCGAGGCGCGCGCGGTCGAGCTCGCCGAGCGCGCCGACCGCGCGCTCGCGGCGGGGGCGCCGCTGGGGCCGCTGCATGGCCTGCCCGTTGTCCACAAGGACCTCACCGAGACGCGCGGCATCCGCACGACCTACGGCTCGCCGGCGTTCGCGGACTTCGTGCCGACGTTTGACTCGCTCGTCGTTGAGCGTCTCGTCGCGGCCGGCGCCGTCAGCATCGGCAAGAGCAACGTGCCCGAGTGGGGGACCGGATCGCAGACCTACAACGCCGTCTTCGGCGTGACACGCAACCCGTACGACCTCGGCAAGACCTGCGGCGGCTCGACCGGAGGCGGCGCGGTCGCCGTCGCGGCGGGCATGGCGGCGCTCGCCGACGGCTCGGACATGGGCGGCTCGCTGCGCAATCCGGCGAGCTTCTGCAACGTCGTCGGCCTGCGCCCGTCCGTCGGGCGCGTGCCGAGCTGGCCGCTGCGCGCGGCCTTCTTCACGCTACTGACGGCGGGGCCGATCGCGCGCACGGTCGCCGATGCGGCGCTCATGCTGAGGGTGCTCTCAGAACCGCACCCTAGCTCGCCGTTCGCAGCTTCGGGCGGTCCTGAGCGCTTCGCGCAGTCTTTGGAGCGCGAGTTTGCGGGCACGCGAGTCGCCTGGAGCCCGGCGCTTGGCGGTCTGCCGGTCGATGCGGCGGTTCGGTCGGCGACGGCCTCGGTGCCGGGCGTGCTCAAGGGTCTTGGCTGCGACGTGCGCACGGCCGACCCGGACCTGCGGGGCGCCGAGGAGGCGTTCGTAACGCTGCGCGTCTGGTTCTACGCGCTCGCGCTGGGCGAGCTCGCCCGCGAGCGCCCCGATCAGGTCGGCGAGGTGGTCCGCGAGGAGGTCGAGCGCGGCCGGCAGCTGCGCGGCGAGGATGTCGGCCGCGCGCACGTGATGCTCACCGCACTGTGGGAGCGGATGCGGGCGTTCTTCGCTAAGCACGAATTTCTCGTCACGGTGGTTAGCCAGGTGGCGCCGTTCGACGTCGAGGACCCGTATCCGCGCACCGTCGCCGGCGAGCCGGTCGCGACCTACCGCGACTGGATGCGCTCGTGCACGTGGATCAGCGCGACCGGCCTGCCGGCGATCTCGGTGCCGGCGGGTTTCACCGATAGCGGGCTGCCGGTGGGCGCCCAGATCGTCGGCCGCCCGGGCGACGACCTTGGCGTGCTCGAGCTCGCCAAGGCGTTCGAGGTGGCCTGCGGGATGGGGCGGCGACGGCCAGAGTTCGCCGACGGCTGACGTGTGTCTCGGTGGGGCGAGCCCTGCCGAGATCGTTCAGGCGGCGGGCGCTGCTGACGGCGCCGGGTCGGCGGTCGGGGCCGGCGTGGGGGCTGTCCGACGGGACCGGGCCGGCCTGCATGGTCGCGAAAATCTCCCTGGAGAGACGGTCGGAGGCATCGACTTGTCCGCTTCGACTCGACCGCGCCCGCGGTGCTAGGGAGCTCGTTCAACGGCGAGCGATCGGCGATCCGGTTCGGGTCGTGCCGGCGGAGCGCGTCGACCCAGCAACCAGGGACCTCCTGCCCCGACGGCGACGAGACCGCCGACGGGGGCGCTTGGACGCCGATCTGGGTGGACGACGCCGTCGCCGTCCACGAGCGCTCCGTCAGCGAGGGCCTCGACATCACCCATCCGCCGACCGATGAGTCGTGGGGCGTGCGCGAATGCCACGTCCGACATCCCGACGGACACTGTCTTCCACATCAGCCAGGGTCTCTGACCAGCACACTCGCTCTTCCATCTGGGCACGACAACGACGCCCGGCCGACAGGACTCGCGAACAATTCCATTCGTCGTCGCGCGGCCGCAACCTCGGCCTTGCCTCGGCGACGGTCTGCTCGGCCGGGGCGTTGATAGACGGGACCCCGAGCGGGAAGGCAAGCTCACATGGAGACCTGGGAGTTCGGGCACCTTGGGGGCAACTCAGATTGGCGTCACGCGTAGGCGTGAGTCGACATCATGCTCGGCGGAAACGACCAGTTTGCAGGCTTTTACACGACTCTTGGCAACTCCTGACAACAGCTGAGGATTCACTTGTAATGAAGGGGTTCCGGGTTCGAATCCCGGGGCGGGCTCTGGGGATTCACCGCTTCGGCGTCCTCGGGGTCAACGTTCGGGTCAACACCCAAGGCGGCGTCGATGAATTCGGCCGAGTCCAGCCCACTCGGATGGATGTACGTGCGTAGCGCCAGCACCCCGCCATCAGCATGGCCAGGTGAGCGCGATATCGGCGGCCGAGTAGCTCTCCCGAGCCATCAGGGACGCCAGCCCATGCCGGAGCTTGTGTGGGGTCGCCCACGGGACGCCAGCAGCACGGGCAGCGGGAGCGAACACGTACCTCGCCAGTTGCGCGGATCCTGAAGGGTGCCCGCGGTCGAAGGAAAGAGCGGGTCACTGTCGGCCGCATAGCGCGCCTCTGGGCGCCTGCGGGTCAGACGTCGAGCCATCGCAGGAGCCGGCGGGACGCTGCGCAGGCACGTCCGCTCGCGCGTCGAGGCACGAACCGGAGGCTGCGTGCATCGGCAGTCACACATCGCTTCTGCGATGTCCGGCGCGCAACAGCAGCGCTGGTGTCAGGTCGGGCCCGCGCCGGTGAGCAGGACGGCAGTTCGTCCTGGCGGCAGGCGCGCAGCGTGCCGGGCGAGGGCGGCCACGCCAGCTGCGGCTGCGGGTTCGACGGACACCTTGAGGACTTGAAGGATCAGCCGTTGGGCGGAGCGGAGGTCTTCGTCGTCGACGAGGACGATTTGATCGACGAGCGCTCTTACGCGCGCGAGCGATTCGGGGATCGGTTCGGAGACCGCGATCGCGGTCGCGATCGTATTCGTGCCAGGTGTGTTGATGACTCGGCCGGCGGCGAAACTCTCCGCCATCGCGGGAGCGCCGGTCGCGCAGACGCCGACAACTCGCGTCTTCGGTTGGGCGGATTTCAGACAGCAGGCGACGCCGGAAATGAGTGCGCCGTCGCCGACCTGCACGATCGTTAGGTCGATCGGGCCCAACGCTTCTAGTTCGAGCCCGATCGTCCCGGCGCCTTCGGCCATTTCTCGATGGAGCCCGTCTACGACGAGCACACGGCTATTGGTTTCCGCTGCGTAGTCGCGCGCCGCCCGGGCGGGGCGCGTGGATACGCGGACGTGCGCACCAAGAGCTTGCATGCCCGAGACCTTCGCTGCCGGGACTTCCGGAGACACGAACGCCTCGACCCTGCCGCCGCGGGCGCGGGCGGCGTAGGCGAGCCCTTGGCCGAAATTGCCTGCGGTCGAGCACACCCATGTTCGTTCGCGGTCGAGCTGTGGAGCGAGGAGGCTTGTCCCGCGCCCCTTGAAGCTGCCGATCGGCGTTTCTGTCTCGTTCTTGACGATCACCTCGCGATTCAGTGCCGCCGAGATGTGTTCGCTGACGAACTGGGGCGTGTTGAGAAAGACGGGGTCGATCCCGTCGACGCCAGCTTCTATTTGCGCGCGGGATAGCTCGGGGGGTTGGGCCGTGGCCATCACCGGTCAGCCTTAGGCTGCTGACCGGCGGGCAGGTCGGGAATAGGATTGCCGTTCCGCCGTCCAGCAGCCGCTTGAAGCCGACGAGGTAGATCGCCGATTTGGTGCACCGACCCATGAAAACGGTCGGCTACCGCCATACGGCATGGACGAAGGTGACCGCCAACTCGTCCGCGCTGGTGTCGATGTGTTAGGTGATCGTCGTCTCGAGCCATTCGGGTGCCACTTCGACGGAGTGCCAGCGCACCCGCCAGTTCGGTCTTGCACGGCGACTTCGATCACGACCATCGGGTTCTCGCTGTAGTAGCACTCAAGCCGCCTGGCGGCTCGGGTGTCGCCGCGGTGTCCTATCACCACCACGACGCTACTCCCTCGGTTGTGGTCGGCGCCTGGTAGACGCGCTCGGCGGGCGCCTTGATACCTACGCGATGGCGGATGTCATGCATCGCGTTGCTCCCTTGATGATTCGAGGTGGTTGCGCTCCGTGGTTTGTGGATCAGTATCGGTCGTGGTGACGGAACCAGGCCCCGTTGTCGTTGCGTCCCAGCGGCGCGCGATCCAGCCATTGGTACATGCCCCAGAGGGAGTCGAGACCGCGCGCGTAGGCCGAGTAGGTGTGGTAGGCGACGCCGTTCTCGAGTGCGAAGGCGCTCATTCCGGGGGCCTCGCGCATGAAGGTGGCGTTGTCGGTACCGGCCATCGCGGCGTGCGGGCTCGGCTGCGGCGCCGCGATGGCGCCACGCATGTCCCTCGCGGTGTAGTTGTACTCAGTGTTGCCCGAGCGCTGCTGCTCCTCGGTGAACGACGTGTTGAAGTCGTAGTTGAAATCGGTGTCGTGTGAGGAGGCCCAGCGGAACGTCCACCCCATTCGCTGCCTGTAGGTCTGGATCTGGTTGATGGGGGCGCGCGAGACCGCGATTAGACCGACGTCGTGGTTCTCGAGGTGGATGGCGAAGCCATTGAAGCTGTCGGCGATCGCCGAACACGACGGGCACCCGGACTCGTAGCCAGGTCCGAGCATGAAGTGGTAGACCAGTAGCTGCGAGCGCCCGCCGAAGAGGTCAGCAAGCGACGCGTCGCCCTCGTCGGTGTCGAAGCGGTACTCCTTTTCAACGGGCACCCAGGGAAGCTGCTGGCGCTGGCGGGCAATCTCGTCGCTGCGGCGGGTCAGCTCCTTCTCGGATTCGAGCAGGTCGACGCGGGCGGCGAGCCATTGCTCGCGCGTCCCGATCGTGTGGGTACAGGTGGTCATGTGGATGTCCTCTCGTGTTGTTCAGGATGCAGCGGTAGCGACGCCGAGGGCGACGATTGCCAGCGCCAGCGACAGGTCGACAGCGCGACGTGGCGGACATAGCTTCTGCGCAAGGACGACGGCTGCGATCGCGACCATCAGTGAGACGCTCATCACGTTCACGGCGACGAGCACGAGCATCAACCCGATGCTCGAGCCGAAGCACAGGACGCCGAACTGGGCGCCTGAGCGGATGTGCTCGCGGCAACGCCGGCGGCACTCGCGCTTCAGCGGCGTGAGCTCGTAGACGCCCGCGCCGATGAGCAACGCCCCGGAGGCGGCGGCGCCGGGCGGCTGATAGAGCAGCCACATCGCCAGGCCGGCTAGCGCCCAAATGCCGAGATAGGAGCCAGCGAACAGTGGCGCCGCGAGCAAACCCGCGCCGTCACCTGCCCGCCGCAGGATCGCGGAGATCACGCTCGGTAGCATCATTGCAACCATCATCACCATGCACAGCGGGAGTGCCATCGTCATGCCGCTCATCGCCGTGTCTTGTACCCCTGGCGTCGGCATTCCCGGTATTGGCATGCCGCTCACCGCGTCAGTCCGAGCTTGGCCGGTGTGCCCAGCTTGACGTCCGGAAGCGTGTCACCCGTCTCGAGCAAGGTCTTGAGGTTGGCCAGGACCCGGGGCCAACCGTTACTGATCATTGAGCCGGTCAGTCCGCCGGGCAGCAGATCGTCGTGGATCACCGTCAGCTTCACCTGATCGCTGAGCGGCTCGATCTCGAAGGTGACCTTCGAGCGCGGCTCGGAGAAGAGCCGGTCGCGGGCCTCGTCAGTGAGGTGGAGCGCCTGCGCCCACTCCGGCGAATGCGTCTGCCACGTGTATGACAGGCGGCGGTAGGGCTCTGATTCAAGCACGACCTGGTCGGGGTCGGCAATCGCCAGGCCGCGCGTCTTCCATGTCATCGGTGAGCCCGACTTCCAGTCGGTCTCGAACGTGATCGACCAGTAACGCTCGGTGAACGCCGGTTCGGTCAGCGCCTGCCACAGCTTCTCCGGCGTCGTCTGGATGTAAGTTGCGTAGACGAACGAAGGCTTCTCAGGCTCCACGGGGGTGTCCTCCAGTGCTCTTTTCAGGTCGGCGAGCGCGTTGACACGGTCCTGCTCGTACCGCGTGATCCAGCGCTCGGCGATGTCGTTGATGGGCGCCGCGTTGAGGTAGTGGTGCTTCTCCCGGCCGCGGCGAACGGTGGTCACGAGGCTGGCCGCCTCGAGCACGGCCAGGTGTTTGCTCACCGATTGTCGAGCCATGTCGAGCCGCGAGCAGAGCTCTCGCAGCGTCTGGCCGTTGCGCTCGTTCAGGCTGTCGAGCAGCAGCCGCCTGCTTGGGTCAGCCAGTGCCCTGAAAACTTCATCCAGATGCGAATAGGCAGCCATCTGGCTGCTAATCATATGCAGCCGCGCGGCTGCTTGTCAACATTTCCCGAAAAGAACCCGATCGCATCGTCCTAGCTAGCGCCTACGCTGGCGCGCGGTGAATGACTTTTCCGCCCGCGCATATTCGCTCGCGCGCCGCGTTGCGTCCAACGGGTCAGATCCGGGGCTGGCCGAGGAGTTAGACGTGCTGCGGGCTCTGTGGCGGTCGCTTCCTAGCGCGGAGCGCGTCGAGGCTGCCGACGCGGCGCGCGCGCTGGCCGAGGCTCAGGCGGGGGCTGCGCCAAGTCCGACGCTCCGCGATGACGATGCCGCCGCTCAGCTCGCGCTCAGCGGTCTGGACCGTATCGACGTGGACGCTCCTCCGGAGCGTCGATACGACGGGCCCCGTGACCCCGATGCGCTGCTGACGCATTTTGGCCTAGCTGAGTTCCGGCCCGGACAACGCGAGGCCGTTGCCGCCGCGTTGGCTGGTCGGGACAGTCTGGTGGTGATGCCTACGGGCGGCGGCAAGAGCCTTTGCTATCAGCTGCCCGGGATCGCCTCTGATGCGCTGACCGTCGTGGTCTCGCCGCTGATCGCGCTGATGGCAGATCAGTACCGGCGGCTCGTGCTTGGTGGGCATCCGGCTGCGATGATCGCCTCGGGCATGGATGCGGGCCAAGCCGTTCGTGCCCTGGAGGATGTCCGCGGCGGCCGCGCGCGGATCGTTTTGTGCTCGCCCGAGCGCTTTGCGTCCTCGGCGTTCCTGGCGGCGCTGTCGCAGCGTCGCGTAGGCCTGTTCGCCGTCGATGAGGCTCACTGCGTGTCGGAGTGGGGTCATGATTTTCGTCCCGACTATCTGCGTCTGCGCGGGGTGATCGATCGGCTCGGCTCGCCGACTGTGATGGCCTGCACGGCGACGGCGACCGAGCAGGTCGCCGAGGAGATCTCGGCGCGCCTCGGGCTGCGCGATCCGCACGTGCTGCGGGCCGGGTTCGATCGGCCCAACCTGTCATTTGACGTGATCGCGCTCGAGGGCCAGGGGTCCAAGGCGCGCAAGCACATGCTGCTCTCGCTGGCGCTCTCGGATCCCGCCAACCGGCCCGCCATCGTCTACTGCGGGACTCGCCGTGAGGTGGAGGAGGTCTCAGAGCGGCTCCGGTCCGAGGGCCTGCTCGCTGTCGGGTACCACGCCGGGATGCCGGCCGATGAGCGCGCCTCGGCGCAGCATCGCTTCATGGAGGGCGACGCCGAGATTGTTGTTGCCACCAACGCGTTTGGGATGGGGGTCGACAAGGCGGACGTCCGCGCGGTCGTGCACTGGGCGATTCCGAAGAGTGTGGAGGCGTATTACCAGGAGGTCGGTCGCGGCGGGCGCGACGGGCGCTCCGCGCGCGCGATCCTTTTGGCCAGCCGCGTCGACCTCGGGCGCCTGATCAACTTCATCAAGGGCGACGCAGTTGAGACTGACGATGTCATGGCCTATGCGCGGCGCCTGAATGCATCTCGCGAGGGCGAGACAGTCGTGATCGACGCGCCTCGAGCCGATCGCGACAGGGTTTGCCTCGGCATCGCTGAGCGCGGGGGTCTGTGTGCGCTCGAGCCTGCGCCGGGGGGACGGCTGCAGGTGACATTTGCAGAATCGTCTGGCGCCCGAGAGGTCGCGTCGATCTGTCGGATGGCGCTTGATCGGGCTTGGCGTGCCTATCGTGCCATCGAGTCGTTCAGCTCGGACTCGGCGACGTGTCGGCGGCGCACGCTCCTTGACCATTTCGGCGATGGCCGACACGGCGCGCCCTTGGGGCGCTGTTGTGACGTGTGCGATCCCGACACGATCGGTCTGCCCGACCCAGCGTCGCTGACGCCGGTGCGATTCAAGCCCCGTGCACAGGGCGCCGCGCCTGTCGATCCAGCCGACCTCGGACTGCTGGAGACGCTGCGGGAGTGGCGTGTGCGCGCCAGCAACGGCAAACCCGCCTATACCGTCGCTCACAACAGCACGCTTGAGTCGATCGCCGCGCTGCGACCGAGCTCGCTCGGTGAGCTCGCAACGATCAAGGGCGTGGGACCGACTTTTGTCGAACGCCACGGAGAAAACGTGCTCGCGCTCGTGCGGGCACGAGCGCGAGACCGAACAGCTCGTTCGCAGGATGCTTGAGGCCTCTCCGTGCACTCGTTCAAGCGGACCGGCCGGCGGGGGCGGGACCGAACTGCTCTAATCCCAGCGTGCGGGACGAAGTGACGTTGGACGCGGGGCTGCGCCTCGCGTCGCGGGTCGACCAGCTTGGGACCGAATCTGCGTTCGCCGTGCTTGCTCGGGCGCGAGAGCTGGAGCGACAGGGTAGGTCGGTCGTTCATCTCGAGATCGGTCAGCCGGACTTCCCGACGCCGGAGCACGTGATCCACGCCGCGGGCGCAGCGATGGAGCGCGGCGAGACCGGCTACACGCCGAGTGCCGGGATCGCGGAGTTTCGGGAGATCGTGGCCGATGAGCTCGCCCGAACCCGGGGCATTGACGTCGTCCCCGATCGGGTGCTGATTGCGAATGGCGCCAAGCTGCTGCTGTTCTTGACGATCCTCGCGGTTTGCGATCCGGGCGACGAGGTCATCTATCCAGACCCTGGCTTCCCCATCTACGAGTCGGCGATCCGGTGGGCCGGCGCCGTGCCGGTGCCGCTAAGGCTCCACGACGAGCTGGACTTCAGCTTTTCGCTGGACGAACTCAGCGACCGGCTCACCGAGCGAACGAAGCTGGTGATCGTCAACTCGCCGAACAACCCGACCGGCGGTGTCAGTTCGCCCGGCGACCTGCGCGGCGCTGCCGAACTCATTCTCCAGACCTCTGCCTGGGTGCTCAGCGACGAGGTCTACCGACGCGTTGTCTACGGCCTTGAGCCCGCCTCGATCGCCAGCGTCCCGGGGATGCTCGAGCGCTGCGTCCTGCTCGATGGCCTGTCAAAGACCTATGCAATGACCGGTTGGCGCTGCGGGTACGCGGCGGTCCCGGCGGCCCTGGTCGATCCGCTGACGCGCCTGATCACGAACTCGGTTTCCTGCGTCCCCGCGTTCGTCCAGGCTGCCGGCATCGCCGCACTCACCGGCCCGCAGGACAGCGTCGACACCATGGTTGAGGAGTTCCACCGGCGTCGCGACCTGGTCATCGCCGGACTCAACGCGCTGCCCGGCGTCTCCTGTCGGACACCTGACGGAGCGTTCTACGCGTTTCCCGACGTCTCCGGCACCACAATCCCGTCCGAGGAGCTTGCCGACCGACTCCTCGAAGAGGCCGGCGTCGCGCTGCTAGCCGGCGGGGGGTTCGGCGCCCACGGCAAGCGGCACCTCAGGATCTCCTACGCGAACTCGCGCGATCAGCTCGAGCTCGCGCTAGATCGGATTCAAGCGTTCCTCGAGGCCGAGAGGGTCGCCTGAACGCCCGAAGCTGAAGTCGAGAGGTGACCACCCCGGTTTCGGTTCAGCCTCACATCACCGATCCGAATCTGCACGCTGTGGTCAACGAGACCCATGAGGTCTACGACATCGATGCCATGACCTGCGCGATCTGCTTGAGCGTTCGAGGCGCGGATCGGCGCGGGCTGAGAATCAGGCCGGGCCCTTGGGCACGCGTCCCGAGGCGGCACCGTCAGCCGCGCGCATCGCCGCGGGTGACGGAGGCTTGACCGTCGCCAGGTCTGCGAACACGCCGATGCTCCCGGCATCGCTGCGTAGCGAGCCGTACGGGGTGCTCGGGACCGCGCGGCTGTCCCAGCCGCGCAGGTAGACGTTCGCGGAAGTCGGTGCGTGCTTGGTAATCAGCCCTGCGAGTTTGACCGCAAAGTCGTAGAGCCGCGCGTCGTGGTTCGTGGAGTAGAGCCCCAGCAGCCCCCGGATCAGCACCGAGTCGTACTGCGGTCCGTCGGCGAATGGCGCGAGCCACTTGATGTCGTCGCGGGCACGTTGATCGGCTTCGGTGCACCACGACTGCTTGCCGGTCGCCTCGCACAGGGCGGTCATGGCGGCGACGATCGCGCCCTCGCCGTCGTGTGGCATCGCGACCCGCTTGGGGCCGGCGCCGGCCTTCTTGTTGGCCGCGGCGGCGGGGCCGCCCGTAGCCGCGCGGCTGCCAGGCTCGGTCGTGTTGAAGCTCGCACCGCCACGTGTCGAATGGCTCGGCTTGCAGTTCTTCTCGCCGTTGGGGCAGTTGCCGTTGGCGCTCGCCAGCCCACTGATCGTGCTGCCCGGCTTACAGCCCTTGGCTCCCGCCGCGCACTTCACGATCACGAGCGTCCCCGGCGTGCAGCTCTTGGAGCTGGACTTGCACGGCGTAATTTCGGTCGAGTCGGCCTTACAGGTACCGCTGCCTTCCATACAGATCTGAGTCCCCGGCGAGCCCGTTCGACCGCGATTGACATATGACTCCGACTCGATCAGGTAGGGAAATGGTGTGCTCGCCACCGGGAGATAGACGCCCTGCGGCGTGAGCAGGTTCTTGTTGGCCCAGCCGATGTACGTCTCAGCGTCAGTCAGGTATTCGGCCTGGTTGGTGGTTTGGTAGAGCCGCGCGGCCAGGTCCGACGCGGCCGCAAGCGCCTCGCCGGAGAGCCACTGGTGCTCGGTGCTCCACCACATCCCGCCACCCTGTTTGGCGTCCCAGCCGCCTGCGGCGATGAACGCGAACGCGCGCTCGGCGTCAGTGAGGTAGGTGTGGTTGCCGGTGGCGCGGTACGCGTCCAGGAACGCGATGCCGATCCAGGCGTTGTCGTCGTACCAGGTCGGCTGTGAGGAGCTCTGCTCACCGACCTGCGGTGAGTAGCCGGGGACTGGCTTCAGGTTCGGGTTCCAGTAACGATGCTCGCCTCGGGCGAATGTCTCAACCGCCGCCTTGGTCTTTGCTGTCGGGTCGGCGGTCGCGATCTCATCCAGCGCTTCGAACATCCCGTTGCTGTCCCACAACGTCACTTCCGCGCGGTTTGGGGGCCCGAGCTGGTCATAGAACCAGTCGGCCGAACCGTCCCACCACTCCGAAGTCCTCTCGATCCCGGCCTTGGCCAGCTCGAGGTACGACCGCGATGCGACGGTTCCCGCGCCGGAAGTTCCGGAGGAGCCGGCGGTGACAGGGGCTGTGGAGGTCCCGGACATCCCCGGACCGCCGAGCGACGCAAACGGGAACTTCGTGGTGGGACCACTCGCGGTCACGACCAACACGACCACAGCGACAACACCGACCGCGACGAGCGCGACGGCTCCGGCGTAGATGCGGTTCGGTATCTGGCGTTTGGAGCGGAGCAATCGCGGCCTCGTGTGGCGCCACTTTAGGTGCGGCGCGGTTACGCGCGGGTTACGGGACGCGCTGATTGCAACGACGCCGGCGACCGGCGCTCCCGGTTCGTCGCACGGGCGGTCGCCGGCTGGCTGCCCCTTGGCCGCCTTGCCGGGGTGATCAGAACAGTCTGCCTGTTGGCTACGCACGCCAGCCGGAAAGCCAACCCGCTCCGTGGTGGCTCATTGCCTACTCGAGCGATCCAAGCGCGCCCCTCGGTCTCGACAGGCATCATCACGCGCATGACAGCCACCGATCCGCGGGCCGAGATCGTGGTCGGCATGCTTGCCGCGCCCGACAGTCGCGAGCGCGGGCTGATCGATCAACTGACCCGCCTCATAAACGACGTCTTCCGGACGGCCGAGAGTGGGCTCTGGCGCGACGGCGCGGCGCGGACGACGCCGTCCGAACTCGCCGAGCTGGTCGCTGCTGGACAGATCGCAGTCGCCAGGCGAGAGGGCGGAATTGCCGGCTGTATCCGCATCCATGACGTCGCGGAGGACGCGAGCGAATTCGGCATGCTGGTCGCGGATCCCGACCAGCGCGGCATCGGCGTCGGCCGCGCTCTCGTGGACTTCGCCGAGCAGCACAGCAGCGAGCGCGGGCTGCGAGCCATGCAACTCGAGCTGCTCGTCCCACGCGACTGGTCGCACCCCAGCAAAGAGTTCCTGAAGTCCTGGTACGCCCGGATGGCCTACCGGCCCATCGGAACCCGCCGTTTCGACGACCTGTATCCACACCTGGCGCCGCTGCT
This sequence comes from uncultured Solirubrobacterales bacterium, assembly GCA_963830475.1. Taxonomy (GTDB): domain Bacteria; phylum Actinomycetota; class Thermoleophilia; order Solirubrobacterales; family Solirubrobacteraceae; genus Palsa-465. The sequence continues at coordinate 82,358 of CAWHMX010000008.1, forward strand.
CGCCACCCCGTGCGATCTCGCCCTCTACGTGAAGTCATTGCCGCCGGCTGCCGGGTGCGATCCGCTGAGCGATCGGGGAGCGCCGTCGTCTCACTCGCGTCCAGGGCGATCCCCCAAAGCTCCTGACGGTGGTTAGCGCAAACCCAGAGAAGCCCTACCGTCGCTCCTCCGCGGTCACCCGGCTCGCGGTCACCAGCGACGCGGTTTGCGCGGAACTGGCGTGTGGTCGACGGCGGATACACGGTTCGGCAGCGGCCCCGGCGGCTCGAAGCCGCTACCGGGCGGCGGCTGCGCGCCCCGCCGGAGCCGGCCGCTGCCTCGCGCTCGCCGTTCAGCGGCTCCCCTGACCTTGACTGACCCCGTGTGGGGACGCCCGTGGGCCACGGCGTCTTACTCGACCGGCATCGGGTCGAGCTTGAGGGCGACGGAGTTGATGCAGTACCGGTTGCAGCCGGCCGGGCCGTCGTCGAAGACGTGCCCGAGGTGTCCGCCACAGGTGGCGCAGGTTACCTCGGTGCGCCGCATGAAGAGGCTGCGGTCCTCGTGCAGGTCGACATTGGCGTGGTTGGCCGGATCGGTGAAGCTCGGCCACCCGGTGCCGGAGTCGAACTTGGTGTCTGAGGAGAACAGCTCCGCGTCGCAGGCCGCGCAGCGGTAGATGCCGTCCGCCTCGGTGTGGACGTACGCGCCGGTGAAGGGTCGCTCGGTTCCCTTCTGGCGAAGCACCTTGTACGCGTCCGGCGCCAGCTCCTGGCGCCACTGCTCGTCGGTCTTCTCGATTCGATTGGTCATCGTGCTCCTTTCGGGATCCATGTTCCAGCTTTGACCCGGTCGTCGCGCAAACGGTTCACACAGCAGCAGTCTGCGAACCTTTTGCGGCGATGACGAGGTCACACACAGGATGAGCACCTTCTGGCACGAGCTGCGCTTCCGGCGCGACCACCGGTGGGCACCCCCGCACATGTCCGCGTACCTCGAGTCCGACCTGTCGGCCGGGGCTCTGGCGCGGCTCGAGCGTCACACGGCGGAGTGTCTCGAGTGCCGGAGCGTCCTCGACGACCTTCGACGGATCCTCGCGCTGCTGCGCGGCGCGCCTCGGCCGCAACCACTCGCCGACGGGCCGGCCATTGCCACCGCCGTCCTGCGACGGCTGCATGAGCCAGCCGACCACTGATCCAGCCGAGGAGCTCGCCGTAATCGCACGCGCCCGCGCTGGGGACGAGAGTGCCTTTGCCCAGCTCGTGACCGAGCACTCAGCCCGCGTTTACGGTGCGCTCAGGAGGTTCGGACTGAACTCCCAGGAGGCCGACGAGGTCGCGCAGGAAGTGTTCCTCCGCGCCTGGCGGGGCCTCCCGGGGTTCGCGGAGCGCTCCCGGTTCTCGACCTGGCTCTACCGGATCGCATTCAACGAGGCCCAGCGCCGGCTCGGTCGCCGCCCGCCGGCGACCGCGTCGAGCCGGCCCGCAGACGAGGACGCGATTGCCGCGTTACCGGATGCGACTGGTCCGGGCCCCCAAGCCCGCGCACTCGAGCGCGAGTTCGAGCAGATGCTGCAGCAGGCGCTGGCACAACTGCCCGCGGATCTGCGAGCTGCCGTCGTCCTGCGCGACCTCGAAGGGCTCTCAACCGAGGAGGCGGCGGCCGTGGCCGGGGTCCGGCAAGCGGCGTTCAAGAGCCGCCTGCATCGCGGGCGAATGCAGCTCCGTGCCCTGCTCGAGCCGTACCTCCGGCTCGAGCAGGCGCACTAACCAGTCCTCAGTGAGTCGAGGGCACCTCGATCGTGACGCCGCATGCCGCGCCCGAGCGCTCGAAGTAGCGCTGGTGATACTCCTCGGCGCGATGGAAGATCGTTGCCGGGACGATCTCGGTCACGATCGGCTTGACGAGCGACTCCTGCTCGGACGCGAGGGTGGCGCGGGCGAGGCGCTCCTGCTCCGGATCGTGGAAGAAGATCGCGGAGCGGTACTGGCTGCCGAGATCCCAACCCTGGCGGTTCAGCGTCGTCGGATTGTGGATGTGCCAGAACGTGTCGAGCAGTTGCCGGTAGGTCACCGTGGCCGGGTCAAAGATCACCTCGACAGCTTCGGCGTGGCCGGTGGCGCCGCCACATACCTGCTCGTAGGTCGGATCAGGGGTCGTGCCGCCGGTGTAGCCGACGGTCACGTCGAGCACGCCGTTGAGCTCGCGGAATGCAGCCTCGACACCCCAGAAGCAGCCCGCGGCGAAGGTCGCGCGCTGCGCGCCGTCGGGGCGTTCCGAGGCGATGTGAAGGTTGGCGCTCAAGTGGGTCATTTCGGTCCTTTCAAAGAGAAAGAGAATTCATCCCAATAGACCCTCGGCATCCTCCGAACGGTTCAACGCGCGCACGACCTCGGTGTCCGTCACCTGGTCCCACGCGATCGAGTGCGCCACGACCCGCACGTGCCAGGCGACCGGCAGGTCTCTGAACTTACTAAACCCGGCGCACACCACCGAACAAGACAACCGCCGCCAGGACGAGCACCAGGAATAAAAGCGGATGCAACACGATTCCGCCTGTCAGATCACGAACACGGGCATCGCCGGCAAGCGTAACTGGTGGCGCTGGCTATCCCGCGTCAAGGTGCTTCTCGGGTTCGTCGCCTCCGCCACGGGCCGTCTGGCTGTTTGCGGGCTGCTCCAAAGATCGCAGCGGTTTCGGGGTCGATGTAGTAGTCGGTGCCTCCGTCTGCTCGGCCTTCGGTGTCGATAGGGAGAACCCGGTCGAGGTGGCGGGAATAGCGGCCCGGCCATGCCAGGATTCCGGCGACGCCGTGGGCTCCCTTGTCGAGGCCGAGCCGTTTGGCGATCGTCTCGCCGGCGAACCGCTCACCGGGCGTATCGAGAAGAAGGTCGAACAGCTCTCGCGCCGGGGGCGCAAGCTTGCGATACAGCCAAGCGGCCTGGTCAGCATCGTCTGCCGACCAGGCGCTCGCGTGCGGACGGAGGCGACGGCCGCGATGGCCGTGGCGCTCCCGCTCACTTCGCGGTGCAGTCCCAGACTCGGCCGTCAGGAAGTCCGCGAACCAGGCATAGAACTCCGGGACGCGTTCCTCCGGTACGGCAACTGTGATCTGCTTGTCCGCCATCCACTAGACCTCGGTGGTCTCCGGGGCTTGTCCTGCGGTCTCGGCCGCTCCCTCGTGGGCTTCGCTCCGCTCCGCCCGATCGTGCCGGGAGGCGCACCCGTGGCGGTGTCCGTGGGCGTGGCGGCGATATTCGCCGCCTCTTCCCCGCCGGCCGCGGCCTGCCAGGAACCGGGCGAAGAACGCGTGGAACTCCGCCAAGCGCTCCTCCGGAACGTCGACAGTGACCTGCTTGTACCGCACGGGGGTGGGTTCTGAGATGGATTCCATCTCTCTCCTTTGTTTGCTTACGGCGGTAAGTATAACACTGGTAAATACTTAAGTAAATATCCCCGGAACTCATCACGGAGATGCGGGGATCGCGTAACCGACCTCGACCGGGGCCACCCCCGGAGATGCGCGCGGACAGTGCGCCTACGAGGAGCGTGCGGCGGCTGCACACGTTGTGCTCGCATAGCTCGACGAGCCGCTCCGCAAGACTGGCCTGGCGCTCTGGCTACCTGCCGAGCAGCGCGCAGATCGCCGATACCTGGACCGCGCGCAGTCGCGCCAACAGCGCGCCGGTCGGTGCCGGGATGTTGAGCGAAGTCGTCACCGATCGCCGGCCGTTGGCCGTGGCGGCGGCCCATTGCACGTAGCCTGGGAAATTGCCGGTGTGACCGTAGACGGTGCCGCAGCGCGTCTGGTAGCGGAATATCGCAAGACCCGCGGAGTTCGTGCCGGGGCCGGCCGGGCTCGACGAGCCGCGGACGAACTGCATCTGCTGGTGTCGTTGCGCCTTGCCGAAGAACCGGCCGTCCAGATCGGCCCGGATGAACGTGCCGAGATCAGCGGGGGAGGAAACGATCGCGCCCGATGCCCACGCGCCGCTCGGGCTCAGAAAGGTCGTGACGTCGTCGGGCGGCTTGCCCGGCGTGACCTGATAGCCGTGCAGGAACGGCGCCGGCAGTGAGAGCCTCCGTGCGGGGAATGTCGTTTGAGTCAGCCTGGCCGGCTGGAAGACGATCCTCGAGAGCAGCCGATCGTAGGACTCGCCACTGACTCGCTCTGCGATCAGTCCGACGACGATGTTGTCGGTGTTGGAGTACTCATAGCGTGAGCCCGGCCTGAAGTTCAGACCGTCACCGCGCACCCAGTCGATGATCCTCATCGGCGAGACGTATCCCCTCGGGTCCTTGGCCGCCTGCTCGCGGAAGGCATCTGACTGGGTGTAGTCGGGCAGTCCGCTGGTGTGGTTGAGCATCTGGCGCACGGTGACCGTCGACCAGGCTGGCGGCAGCATTCCCGGGAGCAGTCGCCCGATCGTGTCATCCAGGCTCAGGTGCCGCTGAGCCACCAGGTGCAGCGCGACCGCGCCGTTGAACGCCTTTGAGATGCTGGCGATACGCATGTGATCGCGGAGGCGGGGGGTCCCGGCGCGCGACACTTGGGCCCGTCCGGCTCGAAGGACGGTCGTATGTCCATTCCGGTAGAGCGTCGCGATCGCGCCAATCGGGCCGCCCGGCGTCGACACGAGACGCTGAAGACCGCGCTGCACCGACGCATCCGCGGTGCGCCCGAGCGCCGGAGAACACACGGCAAGGAGGAACAGCCCCACAGCCGCAGCCGCCAGACCCCGGCCGGCCGACGATTTCCAGCACCCCGACCTCACAGCCAGAATCCTGTCCGATTGCAGTCCTCAAAACAACCGTTCTGCGCATAAACGAGCCAACACGTCAACGCGATTCACGTGGGCGCTGTCGGTGCGTCCGCAGGCGGTCGACGAGATCTCGGGCGCTACCAATTGGCGGCCGCCTCACGAGAGTCTTCGCAGGTGCCGACCGCCGCGCGGCATCGAAGCCCGCGTAAGCCCTGCTGACGTTGGCCCGTTGTTCCTAACACCAGAAAGGAGTCTTTCCCATTACGACGTCGAGGGACGGTCTGTCAGTCGTCCGGAGCGGGGCCGCGTCTCGGGCCTGCGGTCTCCGGAGGGCAACGGCTTCCGCTGCCCCTCGGCAGAAAGGAGCCCAGACATGAGCACTTCGGAAGCGTGTGCGCGATGTGGGCGCCGTCTGCCACCTATGGGCTCCGGTGCTGCCTATGTCAGCGTTGAACTCGACGGTTACGCTATCGCCGTCACGATCGACCGGGCGGCCGCAACGCTCGATGACGGCACTATCGGAGCGGTTCACCACGCCTGTCTCACAGACGGTGAGCGGCGGGCGATCGAGGACGATATCCGAGTGCAGCAACGGCCGACCCTCGAGGCCATCGGCAACGCGGGCCCATGTTAGGAAGGCAACTCTCGTGAGACGGCTGGCACTTCGGCGCTTGCCGGGACCCGATTCTCGCCGGCTGGCCTAACGCAGCTTCCGAGCGCACTACATCCCGGATGCCAAGCGGCTCTAGGGCGAGGCCGACTCTCAGGACCGCTCGAGGTTACGGCGCCAGCTGCGCTCGCGCGCTCTCGGCCGCCGACACCACGGCGTCCTGCTGCTCGGTGGTGAACAGGCCCTGACCCGCGAAGTCCGCGGCGACGCGCCTGACCGTCGAGACGAACTGCCCGTGGTTGGAGAACGGCGCCCGGTCCCAGACGACATCGAGGAACGTCAGTCCGTCGGTCCCCGGTGAGGTGATCCCCGCGACCGGGACGTTGTAGTCGGGCAGCCCGTCGTCCCGCTTGACGTTCGGGACGCCGGAGTCGACTGAGCCGAACACGATCTCAGGCTCGACCCGCCGGAAGTACGCCGACCGTGGCTGAGAATCCCCGACATACCACGGGCGCAGCGACAGCCCCTGCGTGGCGAACAGCTGGTCGCCCGCCGGGCTGGTGCCCGCCGAGGTGATGGCCGCCCGCGAGTAGTCTCCGTCCAGCTTGAGATCCTGGTAGAGGCTCAGCTGCTGGAAGGCGCCACCGCTCGAGTTGCCGAGGATCGGCATCAGCACCGGGCCCCAGAAGATCGATTGCGTGTCCGGCCGATCGATCGCGCGCTCGATCCGGATGCTGAACGGCATCGAGATATCGACGGTGTCCCCCTGCCTCCAGCTCCGACTCAGCGTCAGGTAGCTGCTCGGCCTGGCCCGGACGTGGTGGGTGATCCCGTTGACCCTGACCTTGAATCCCCGCACCGCCCAGGCGGGCACCCGCAGCTTGATCGTGAGCGGCCCCCGGCCGCCGATGGTCAGCCGGGACGTGTCACCGCGAGGGAAGGCGGTCTCCTGAGTGATCGTGAACCCCTGCTCGGCCCAGGTGAGGGTGGAGGCGATGTAGAGGTTGACCCACAGAACAGGCTGCCGGTCGTTGTGGCGCCCATTGGGCTCGTGTCCGCCGGGGTGATGGCCGTGGGCGAGCGGTTGCCGCTGCGCTTCGGGCTCCGAACCGTCTGCCGAGTAGGTGTAGATGGCCTCCTGGTACTTGGTCTGGTCCATCAGCCCGGCGCCGCCGTCGCCGGTGCCGAGGTTGTCGTAGCTGAGCCTGGTGCCGGGCGACTGCGGCTGGTAATAGGTGATCAGCGGGTCTGCGGTGCTGTCGGAATCGGCGCGCGAGCCGGCTATCTGGTTGACCGTGCCACGCTCGTAGTAATCCATCAGCGCTGCATCCGGTTCGTGGAAGAACAGGTTGCGGGCCACCTGCAGCAGGCTGTGGGTCGCTTCGGTCTCCGAGCCGCTCTGCGTAAGCGCGTTCGCGACGTTGTCCCGGTTCTGGAACTGTTCGATGTTGTCGTTGGAGCCCGGGTAGTCGCCGCCGGTGCCGCCGACGGCGTACATGCGGTGCGGGACGATCATGTCGAAGAAGTTCCTCGCCACCTGGTAGTAGTCGCGCTCGCCGGTTCGCTCGAAGATGCGCAGGTAGCCGAGGTTCTGCGGGATGTGCTGATTGGCATGCAGCCGGTTCGGACGCCGCGGACCTGGATTGTTCGCGGCGGTGACGTCCAGGATGTCGGCGTTGGCGAGGCAGGCGCCGAACAGCGACTCCCTGTTGTCGAAGAACTTCGCGGTCTCCAGGTGCTTCGGGTCACCGGTGAGCCCGTAGATCTCCGCGAGCGGTTCGTTCGAGGCGCCGAACTCGCCGGCGATGTAGTTGTCCCACATCAGGTTCAGGTTGTCCCTGGTGATCGGCCCCGGGTAGTTGGGGTTGTTCTTGTCGCCGATCGACAGCACCTGATTCGCCCAGTCCGCCATGGCCTTCACGACCTCCAGCGCCTGCTCGCTGCCGGCGATCTCGTAGCAATCGAGCAGGCCGCGCATCAGCTTGTGCTGGACGTACCACGGCGCCCAGGTTCCGCTGTCACCGCCGTAGGTCGCGAACCGGGGCGGGCCAAGCCGCAATACCAGGTCATCGGGGATCGCGCCCAGGTAGCCCGCGAAGGTCGGCACCCAGTCTGCCGGGTTCGGCACGGGGACGATCGTGGCGTCGCGGCCGTTGGGTGAGGAGTCCACCGCGGTGGCGCCACCGGTCTCGTCGAACCGGTACCAGGCGACGTTGCCCCCACCGGTCGTCCCGGCCGCGGAGCCGAGCAGCGAGGAGACCTCGGCCTGGCTCAGCCCCCTGTTGAAGATCTGGAACTCGTCGACGGTGCCGTTCAGGAACGGGTCTCCGAATTCCGACTTGCCGATCCACAGGTTGGCCGGGTTACCCAGGCTCGACGGGTTGAGCGTGATGCCCGTGTTGGTCGCGGCGACCTGGCCATTTACGTACAGCGTCCCTGTGGTCCCTGACAGGGTGACGGCCAGGTGCACCCACTGGCCGGTCGGCAGCGCCGAGCTCCCGGTGAGCTGCTGCTCCTGGCCGGAGCCAGCGGTGGTGATCGCGAACCGCGGCGGCGTTCCTGCGATCCCGGCGGCCGGCGTGAGGAACATGTATACGCCGGTGTTCTGGCCGAAGTCGAACAGCCTGATCCAGGTGTCGGTCGACCCGAGGTTCACCCAGCCGGCGGCGGTGAAGTCGGTGAGCTGCGCGATGGTCCCCGCGGGTAGTGCCACGTACTCGGCGCTGCTGGAACCGTTGAGCTGCAGCCCGCTGCCGAATTGCCCGGCGACCCGGCCGATCGATGGAGGTGTCGGCGCCTGGCCCGGGTTCTCAAACTTGGCGGTGATGGCAGCCTGGACCGTCGCCAGCCCGCTCACCAGAAAGTCGATCTTGTCCTTGTAGATCTGCTCGCCCTGGTCGGCGTAGCACTGAGCCAAAGCGCTCAGGTAGTACCCGGTCCAGTGGCCGCTCAGCATGCCGCCGTCCTCCCAACCGCCGACCACCTGCACGCCGGGCGGGTTGGGCAGGCCGACGTTGTTGTTGAACAGGACGAGGAAGCGACGATCGTCGAAATTCGCCATGAAATTCTTCATCCGATCCCGCTTCTCCTGGAACAGGCCGTCGGCGAGTCGCACGACGGAGAGCGGAAACGGCCGGACCGGCGCCGTGCTGCCCGCCCCGACGTCAGCGGTCACGGCCCGCGCGCCGGCGGCTTGCGCCGGCGACGCCTGGGCGAACGACGGCTTGATCGTTGCCGCGGCGACGCCCGCAGCGGACATCTCCAGGAAATGACGCCTTGTGACCGGTTTCATCCTCAACCTCCAAGTAGTCGCCGTTCGCGATCGGGAACGAACTGGCACCCAACTACAAGCCGGGCGAACGTTGCCACCATGATGTTAACGCTAACAAGAGGTCTGTCAAATACAAAACTCTCCGTAACGCGAGGACGGATCAATGCGCCTTATCTTGCCACGGTGCTGCACTCTCGCCGGATTCGCTTGCGCAGGCCTTAAGCGTCGAATGTGAGCGCTAACAGCCACAAGCACCGAGCTCGAGGCGGCAGGAGGGAAGTGTCGCCAGCGAGCCACGTTGGGCTGGCCGTGTACCGAGTTGACCGCGAGCCCGCACAGCCGCCAGCGCCGGCCTCGCATTCGATCGTGAAGCACAGCGGCCAGCTGCGCCGGCAGTGAATCTCGCTGATAGCCACCCTGAAGAGCTCGTTGCCTCGCCCACCGGTCAGCGTCGCCGTCGCCTCGGGACGGTCGGTCGGTCCGAGGACGGCCCGCTTACCACGGAGCGATGGGCGATAGCGCCGCCAATAGACGACGGCAGCGAACCGCCTGGCCTCCTGGTCGGCGCCACTTCCGGAGTCCTCGTCGAACGCGGTCCACGCGCGGAATCGATCGTGATCGTCGCTGTCGGACGTGTTGGGCATCCGGATGCATTAACTGGCGCCGGCGGAGGTCGATTCGCTCTCCTCATCGGACCGTGGAGCGGGATCAGTCTGCGAATGGAGATGTGTCGACGGGTCCGCTCCCCGGCCGACATGATCGGTCCCTCCTAAGTGGCACCCTCGGAAATACGTTTGACATTCGAGTCGCCCCCGGCGGCGCCGGGGGGCGTCCTCGTCGCCTCGCGCAGCGCTGCTGCGCCACGGCTCCTGCGTCCTTCCCCGGCATCCGCCGGTGACCCCTCTCGGTGTCACCGTACTTCCGAAAGGCACCACTAAGCGACCGGCTGTGGTTCCTGTTCGCGTGCTGGGGGGTCGACCCGGTCGCGTTCCTCGAAGTATTCGGCGCCTTCGATGCTGACCTGCGGAACGATGCGATCAAGCCAGTGCGGCATGTACCAGTTGATCTTGCCAGTCAGCATCATCAGCGCCGGGACCAGCAGGCAACGGACCACGGTCGCGTCGAGCAGCACGGCGACGGCCAGCCCGACGCCGAACTGCTGCACGGTCGGGTTGCCGTTGAGCACGAAGCTCCCGAACACGAACACCATGATCGTCGCCGCGGCGGTGATCACCCGCGCACTCGTGACGAGGCCCGACACGACCGAGGTCTTGTTGTCCTCGCCGGCGTGCACGTGTTCCTCGATCTGGGAGACGAGGAACACCTCGTAGTCCATCGAGAGGCCGAACAAGATCGCGAACATGAACAGCGGCACGTAGGAGACGATCGGGACCGGGTTGCTGTGGCCCAGCACTCCGATCCCCCACCCATATTGGAAGATCGCGGTCAGCACGCCGTAGGACGCGGCGATCGACAAAAGGTTCATCACCGCCGCCTGGGCGGGGACGACGACGGTTCTGAACGCGAGGATCAAAAGCAGGAACGCGAGCACGATCACGACCCCGATCTGCAACGGCAGCTTGCTCGAGATCTTCGCCGCCAGATCGACGTATCCGGCCGTCTGCCCGCCGACAAAGGCGGTCATGTTGGTCCCCTTCTCCGCCTCGGGGATCGCCTTGTCGCGCAACGTACTGACGAGATTGGCCGTCGCGGCGTCCGAAGGGGCCGTCTTCGCGATCACGTTGAAGAACGCCGTCGTGCCTGCCTTGTCGACATGTGCCGGGGTCACCACCGCCACGCCGGTCGTAGAGTCGACGTCCTTCTGCAGTGTCTGCAGCCGGGGGTCCTGGGCACGCGGATCGCTCTGCGGGCTCGATGAGCCCGACGAGCTCGAGGAGCCCGACGGGTTCGAGGTCGAACTCGACGAGGAGCTCGAGCTCGAACTGCTGGATGGGGCCTGCGCCGGCGTGCCCAGCTTGACCGCGACCAGCAGCGGACCATTTACGCCCGGTCCGAAGTTATTCGAGATCTGGTCAAACGCCTGGCGCGCCGTGGTCGAGGTCGACAGCGCGCCGGTGTCCTGCTGCCCGAGCGTCAACGACAGAAGCGGAATCATCAAAGGGATCAGGATCGCGAGCGCGGCCAGCCCCGCGATCAGTGGGTGCGACGCGATCTCGTGCGCCCACTTCGCCCACAGTCCACCCTCCGACGGGTGTGACTCGGGGTGGCGGTTCCGGACCCGCACCGAGTTGATGTGCGGACCGATGATCGCGAGCACCGCCGGCAGCAATGTGAGCGCCCCAAGCACCGCGACGACCACCGCGATCGCCGCCATGAGCCCCATCGTGGTGACGAGCGGGATCCCGGCCACAGCCAACGACGCCAGTGCGATCGTCACCGTCGCGCCGGCGAAAAACACCGCGCCGCCGGAGGTCGCGGCGGCCCGCGCGATCGATTCGTCCACGTCGAGTCCCTGCTTCATCCCGCGGAAGTGCCGCGTGACGATGAAGAGCGCGTAGTCGATCCCGACACCCAGACCGATCATCGTCGCCAAGGTCGGCGCCACCGTCGGCACCGAGACCACATGCCCCAAAATGCGAATGATCGCCAAGGTCGACGCCAACGCAAAGATCGCGGTGATGATCGGCACAGCCATCGCCACCAACGTTCCAAACGTGAAGGCCAAGATGAACATCGCCGCGATGATCCCGATCAATTCGCTCGATTCGGTCGAAGGCGATGACACCTTCTGACCCAGCTGGCCGCCGGTCTGAACCTCCAGACCGGCCGATGTCAAGGGCTTTGAGGCCGAGTCAATGATGTCCTGTGCCTGCCCGACCGACAGCGATCCCGGACTGACCGACGTGGTCACCGCCAAATACCCGGTCGTCTGGTCCTTGCTCAACTGCGAAGCGCCTTGCGGGGTCAGCGGGTTGACCACCGAGCCCACGTTTGCTGCCTTCGCCACGTCAGACGCTGCGGAGTTGATCGCGTTCGCGTACCTGGGGTCGGTCAACTTCCCGCTCTTGGTATGGATCACGATCGGGCTGCTGCCGTTTGCCTGATCTGGAAACGACTTCGACAACGCACTCGTCGCCAGCTGACTACCGGTCCCCGGCAAAGACAGGTTGTCGTTGGTGTTATCCCCCATCCGGTGCGAGACCGCGACGAGCGCGACCGCGACCACCAACCAAACGCCCAGCACCACCAAACGGCGTCGCACGCAGAACCGCGCCACTCCGTAGAGCACACCTGTCATTACCGGCCCCTTCCTCTCCGCCAATTATTCACGGCATCGACTGTCGGACATGGTCGGTGGCGACGATGTCGCGTACAAGGGGGGGCACCCCCGTCTTTACCCCAACGTTTTTGTGAGTGAAGTCGCGTCGCCTGAATCGGCGCGAAGCGACTGATCGATGGCCGCCGAAAGCTGAAAACGGGAGCGGATCCCGAGCTTCTGGTAGGCGCTGCCCAGGTGGCGCTCGACCGTCTTCTCGGTCACAAACAATGCCTCTGCGATCTCTCGGTTGGTGCGTCCCTCGACCGCCTGCCGGCACACGCGCCACTCCGCGGGGGTCAACGCGTCCGGCCCAGTCAGCTCGGCGCGTGCGCGCCGTCCTGGCCCAGCGTTCAGCTCCGCTCGCGCGCTTTCGGCGAGCGCGGCCGCTCCGCATTCACCGGCGAGCTTGATCGCCCGCCGCGCCGCCTCTCGGCCCTCGCGGCGCCGGTTGCGTCGGTTCAGCTCTGCGCCCAGGTCGGCGAGCGCGTGAGCCAGCTCCAGCCGCGCGGCACTGCGTTTGAGCACCGCGACCGCTTCCTCGAGCAGCGTCAACCGCTGCCCATCGTCGGTCGCGAGCGCGGCTGCCCGCAGCGACATGCCGAGCGCCCCGGGCGCGCCGACGCGCCTGGCCACTGCAAGTTGCTCGCGCGCGAGCTCGGTGGCCCGGAGGTTCTCGCCCAGCGAGGCGAGTGCCGGCGCCGCGGACGCCTTCCAGTCGCTCGGCCAGACCGTGCCCATCGCCTCGCGCTGTTCGCCGCACCACAACAGATCCGCCACTCCTGCCTCCACATCTCCCTGGGCGATCCGTAGGCGTCCTCGCGCGGTCAGGTATTCGCTTCCGAATATCTGATCACCGGAGACCGCGAGTCGCTCGCCGGCCTGCGCCAGCTCGGCGGCAGTCTCCAGGGCGCCGCGCTCGACCTGCACGACGATCGCGGTCGCCACAAGCCAAAGCACGACGAAGTGCGGCTCCTCGACAAGCAGCAGCCCTGTCTCGGCCTCGACCTGCGCGTCGGCCAGCGAGCCCTGGCCTAGCGCAATCGCGGCGCGGGCGCCGAGAATAATGCCCTGACGCGTCGCATGGCCTTCGCGCCGCGCTCGTTCGAGTGCGGCTTCGAGCAACCGCGTGGCGACGTCGTAGCGCTCCGCCAGGGCCAGCGTCATGAGCGCTAGTAGGCCCGCGCTGATCTCCGAGGCGGGTGGAAGCCCAACCGCGAGTGCCGCCAGCGCCTCGTCTGCCGCATGCTCGGCTGAGCCTCCGCCCAGCAGCAGCCCGTGAGCTTGGAAGATCCGCCCGACCGCCTCGAACCCCGGGTGGCCCCGCGCGCGATTGCGAAACTGCTCGAGTTGCTCGGCGACACCGGGTCGGAGGTGCGGCAGCAGCTGCCGGAGCGTCAACAGCTCGGTACCCAGCTGAAGCGAGCGCTCTGGGTCCAGCGGCGCAAGCTCCCCGGAAAGCGCCGTCAGTGTCTCGGCCGCGGCGTCCCCCGAACGGCCACCCGAGACGATCGCGCAGCGTCCGAACCAAGACGCCGCCTCGGCTCGCGTCGTCAGCGCGGCATTTTTCGCATCGAGCGCCTCTCTGAGGTGCTCCTCGGCGCCCACGAAATCCATCGCAGCCACCTCGTGGCGACCGAGATCGGTCAGGATCTCGGCGCGTTCCTGCGTTGCTGGATCCTCCAGCAGCGCCCGGCGCAGCCGGGCTGCGGCTGCCTGCGGCGAGCCGCGTCGCGCGGCGCTGTTCGCGGCCACCCTGAGCGTCTGGACCCGCTGCTGGTCCCCGGCCGGGATCGTCAACAGAAGGTGGGCGGTTACGCGCTCGGCCGATGCGCCCTCGGACGCCAGTGCCTGCGCCGCAGCCGCGTGCAGCGCCTGTCGCTCGCCCGGAGTGAGGTCGTCGTACAGCGCCGCGCGCACGATCGGATGGGCGAAACCCAGGCGCTCGGCGCGAACAAAGATGTCAGCTCGAACGAGCTCGTCTCCGGCCCGGCGCGCGGCGTCCTCGCCGACACCAGCCACGTGAGCCGCAAGCGTCAGCTCGCTGTTGTCCCCGAGCACCGCGACGGTTCTGGCGAGCGCGGTCGCCGGTGCTCCCAACGCGGCGAGCCGATGCAGGACAAAGCGGCTGACTGCAGCGGGCCCGACCGCCTGCACCTCGCCCGCGGCCTCCGCAGACGGGACCACCCGCGCGGCCTCCAGAGCTCGCAGCAGCTCCTCGAGAAACAGCGGATTACCGCCGGTCGCGGTGTAGCACGAGCGGCAGAACACGTCGGCGGCCTGTGCCCCCAAACGCCGGCGTGTCAGTGAGATCGCGGCAAACTCGCTGAGAGGTCGCGGATACATCGCGACAGCCATGGGACGTGAGGCGATCTGGGCCCAGAGCGTTGCCATCTCGCCTGCCGCCGCCTCTGGTGGACGGCCTGCCAGCACCATTGCGATCGACAGGTCCTCGATCCGCTGGGCCAGATACGCCAGGAAGCGAAGCGAATCGCGGTCGACCCACTGACAGTCATCGACCAAGAGGAGCACTGGTGTCTGGTCGGCCAGATTGACCAGCAACCAGTACAGGGAGTGGAGAGCTTCGAATGCGTGGTCCGTATGGGCCGACTCGCGTTCGTCGAGTTCGAACAACCGCGCTGCTGGACCGGCGGCGCCAGCGAACAGATCCGCGCGCTGGGACGGATCTCCGATCAGGGGCTCGAGCAGCTGACGGACGGCTCCGAACGCGAACGGCTGCTCCAACTCCGAGCCCCGCGCTTGAAGCCGGGCGATCCCCGCCTGCTCGGCCGCGATGCGCGCCTGGCGCGTCAACTCGGTCTTTCCGACGCCAGCGGGCCCCTCGATCAGGACAAGAGTCCCATCTCCGGCGCGAGCGCGACCGAGCCCTTCCCGCAGCGTCTCAATCTCGCGCTCTCGCTCAAGCAGAGTTGCCGGCGCCCGCGGCACATCTTCAAGATACACCCGCATGCGTCGAGGGTCGTCCCCCTCAAAACCCTAGGGTAAACCCTCGGGGTTCCTCCCTTGTGACCGGGCCGGGGACGCGCATCATTACGCCAGGTGGAGTCGGTGACCGAGCGCAACAAACAGAAGGTGCGGTTGTTCGTGGAGGCCGTGCTGAACGAAGGCCGGCTGGAACTGATCGAGGAGCTGGTGGCGGCGGACTTCGTAGGACACATGACGGGTGTCTCATCGCCCGTGGTCGGGCCGGCCGAAGTGCGGCGGCTCGTGTCCAGGGGCCGCAGCTCATACGCTGACATCTACATCAAGATCGAGGACCAGATCGCAGAGGAAGACCGGGTCGCTGTACGGTGGCGGGCGACGGCCGCGCCCGTTGGAACAGCGAGCAACTCCTCCGCGCAAGGCGCTCAGTGCACCGGCGTCTCGATCGTTCGGTTCCTGGCCGGAATGCAGGTCGACGCGCAGGTCGAATGCCCGACCGTCGCGTTTGACTGGATCCGAACCGAAGCTCACGATCCCAAACGCGGTGACCCGCGTGAGCCGAGCTCTCGCGTGTAACGATCGGGCTGGAGGTTCGAGTCGCCGGGCGGGCGGTCGAACGCGGCTGAAGCCCGCTAACCGATTGTCCGATTACTCGTGTCTCGCGTCGACCGGGTCAGGGCGCGAGTATCGCAGCGGCCTCCGGTGTGGCGACCCGGAAGCTGAAGCTTTCCTGGATGTAGAGTCGGACTTCCCCGGCGTCGTGGGAGTCGTAGCCGACCGACAGGTCCTGCCCCGACTCCAGCAGAAAGTCGCCGCCGCGGAGGCTGATCACGACGCCACCACTCAGGCCGGGGGTCCAGACGACTGGGCCTCCGAGGATTTCACCGAGATGCTCCACCAACAGGGTGCCGCCGTGCTCGGCCGTCTGCGTCGCCAGCCGGTAGTTCTCGGGATCGAGCGCGAGTCCGTAGGGGCCGTCGATCCCGCTTGCACGGAGGTCGCCGACGGCGGCGCTGACCCCCTGCGGAAAGGTGAGAGGGTCGTTGCCAAGGGGCCGCTGCTGATGGGGCGAGCGCTCCGTGACCCCCCGGACCACGTCCGGCCAGCCATGCAGGACGGCGGCGTTCTCGGCTATCGCGATCCGATGCGCGGCGGTGTCGAGCGCACCGAAGTCGGCGTCGGCGGCGCCACGGTCGATGTCTCGCAGCTCCGCGCGCGAGACGGTGAAATCGGCGCGCAGCTCGACCAATGGCAGCACCTGGCGCGCGAGGGCCCCGACGCCATCGACCGGAGCAGCTGCCAGAGGCACCGTGCGACCGAGATTCGTCGCCGAGTGCTGCCAGCCGAGCGGGCCCGAGAAGTCGACCAGCTTCCGCGCGCCGAGCGCCGGTTCTAGGCGTCCCCGTGTCTCGTTGTCGATCTGCTTCCAACCAAGGTCGCTGATCGGAGCATGCGAGCGCAGCAGGTGATTCATGATCGGTCCTCTCTCAGGCCGCCGATTTGCAGCGAGCCGTCGTCCGGCGCGCCGGCGCCTGACGCCGACTGCTCGGCTGCGGCGTTCTGGTCGGTGTGGTCGGGGGCGTCCGTTGCCATCGCGCAGGCAGGCGCGGCGGCGGGCGGGGGATCGTCGAGGAAGCCCGCATCCGGCACGAAGAACAGGCTCCCGGTGACCGCTGTGGAGAAGTCGAGAACGCGGTCGTGGGTGCCGGGCGGGCTGCCGATGAACATGTTCGTCAGCATTTGCTCGATCAGCGATGCGGTCTTTGCGTATCCGATGAAGTAGGTGCCGAACTCGCCGGCGCCGACGCGGCCGAACGGCATGTTGAAGCGCATGATCTGCTGCTGCACGCCGTTCTCGTTCTCGATCGTGTTGAGCGCGACGTGGGAATCGGGCGGCTTGATCTCGTCGGTCAGTTCGATGTCGTCGAGCTTGGTGCGGCCGATGACCAGCTCCTGTTGCTCGACGGTCAGCGCATTCCAGCCGGTTATGTCGTGCACGTACTTCTGCACGATCACGTAACTGCCGCCGGCGAACTTCGGATCCCCGTCGCCAATCGTGACGGCTTCCACTGCTGCCTGCCCGTCGGGGTTTTCGGTTCCGTCCACGAACCCAAGCAGGTCGCGCTCGTCGAAGGAGCGAAAGCCGTGGACCTCGTCGACAACGTGGGCGACGCCGTTGAGGCGGTCCATCAGTCGGGCGGACAGTTCGAAGCAGAGGTCGAGGCGGTGGGCTCGAATGTGGAACAGCAGGTCGCCCGGCGTGGCTGGCGCCGTGTGGGTGCTGCCGCTGAAGCCGGGGAACGGGTGCAGCTCGGCAGGCCGCGGGCGGCCGGCTCCGAACAGTCGGTCCCACAGTCCTGAGCCGATTGCGGTAACGCACGCGAGCTCGCCCTCGGGAATGCGAAACCCGACGGAGCGCTTCAACCCACTGACGTCGGCCAGCAGTTCGCGAACGATCTCCTCGCCTCCCGGCGCGACCGTCAGGACCAAGAAGATCGCGGCCTCGGTCAGCGGTGTCAGGATTCGCTGGCTCTCGGGCCGTGGCTGGGCTTCGCTCACCGGCGGGCGCTCGGACGGCACGCGCGTAGTCTCGCACCTCGGCGCCATCGACCCTTACGGGGTAAGGAAGCTTATAGTCAGGCTTCGATGTCAGCTGCACAGTTCACACCGCAGTTCTCCGACGAGCGCGGCTGACGGCCGGCGCACATGGACCCGCCCTCCCGCCGCCCGCACCACCGTCGCGAACAAACCATCGGCCCCGAGCGGCTCCTCGTCGGCTATCTGATAGTCGCGTGGGGACTCTTCGTCCGCGCTGTGGGGAGGATGTTCGGCGTCTCGCCGGAGGGCTCGACGCTGCTGACACTGGTCGTCATCGGCTCAGTCGCCCGGGGTGTCCGCCGCGCTTTCGCGGCGCCTCGCACGAAGATCCGCAAAGCCCGATCAAGCCCCAACTTCGCGGGCGACACGATGATCGCGGCCGCCGTGTTCAAGGAGTCAGTCGACGGCGTCGCTGGAGGTCCGAATAGAGAGATGCCCTTTGCCGCCGCGCTGATCGTTTTCGCCATTGTGGCGCATTTCTTCCGTCCCGCGGTTGCGGGGGCGCTCGGCGAGCTGCGGAAATCAGTCGCGGCCGCAATGACTCAAGGCCTCAGGCTCCGGGCTTGGTTTGCAGCACGGGGGGCGATGATTGCCGCAAGAAATCGTGACCTCGTCGCGGGGGCCGCCGCCCGCAACCCGGACGCTCGGTCGGATCAGATGAGGAACGGCGGGGACTGAACTGCCATTTCGCCCGCAGTTTTGCCCGTCGGAGCACTCGTATGACCCGGCGGTGAGCATCATGGCGAGCACGCGAGATCGACCGGACCTGTCGGACCTGAACGCACATGGCACGCTCGGGGTTGGGGCGCGATCGGGCGTGCCGGTACGGTTCTGGCGGGAATTTCCTTTCTTCATTGATTTCCTGACCGCGCCCGAGGTAGGCTGCTGCGCGCGATGGGGGGTCCGTTTGCGAGAGTGCCGAAGGCAGCCGCGTTGATCGCCGTCGGCCTGCTCGGTGGCGCCGCGGCTTTCGCCGTCGCATCGGTTCCCGACTCGAGTGGTGTGTTCAACGCCTGCGTGTTGATGGACACGCACGTCGTGACCGCCGGGACCACGGTCTCGACCGTGACTGCACCGGACACGAGCGCCTACGGCGGCAACGTGAACGTGATCGATCCGAGCGCCGGCCAGTCGTGTAGCCACGTTCGCGACGGCGACCGTCGGGAGCCGCGTTCGAATCAGTCTGAGATGCCGATCAGCTGGAACGCGATCGGACCTCGGGGCGCGACTGGGCCTCAGGGTGCGGCTGGGCCACAGGGTGCGACCGGGCCTCAGGGTGCGACGGGGCCACAGGGCGCGACTGGGCCACAGGGCGCGGCTGGGTCTCAGGGTCCGGCGGGTACTACAAGCACTGTTGAGCTGAAGCCGAGCCCGACGTCGAACAGCAAGTCAGGGACGAGCGTCGCCGCAGTCGCGTTGTCCAACCCCGGCGCCCCGGCTCCGGTTGGGGAGTCGCAGGTCCCAATCGGCTCGGCTCCTTCCAGCACCGTGATTGGGTTCGATGCCGTCAATATTGACTATGAGGCGAAGGGCAGCTCCTCGATTGGTTCGTCGGGCAGTGGCGCCGGGGCCGGCAAGGCCCAGCCAGCGACGATCGTCGTTACCAAACTGCTGGACAAGCTGTCTCCAACGCTGCTATCGGCCACGGGCGCCAACCAGGTATTCCGTAAGGGCCTGATCGTGGTTCCGTCGGCCGGCGGCAAGGGGCAGGATCTGCGTCTGCAGTTGGTTGATGTCGTGATCACCTCAGATCACGTCACGTCCAGCGCCGGTGCCGAGCCGCTGGAGCAGCTGACGCTGAGCGCGCTCGGCGTCAAGATCGAAGACGTGACGAGCGGGCAGGTCAACTCGGGCGTCAACCAGCCGCTGCCGGGCGGCTGGAATCGCGTCCTGAACGTTGCCCAGACGTCTGCCGGCGCCCCCTGACCCCTTCGAGATACGGTTCGGCTCACCCCTGGCGCTAGCCCGGACCGGTCGGCACGATCGAGATCGACAGTCTTCTCCTGCCCTCGTCACTCTGATCTGCGACTCCGGAGCCGGCTGTCACGGTGCTGCGACCCGCTCGAACCAGAATGCCCCTGGCCGCGCCGCAAGCGAGAATCCGGGCATCAGCCGGCCGAGCGCCTCAGGCGCAGCCCGAGAAACCGCCATAGCGGGGAAACGGACGCGGAAGGCGGAGTTGAACGCCAAGAAGGCCTGCACCAGATACTGCTCGGCGTAGAGGCGCTGTTCGTCGACCACCCACTCGCGCCGATACTCGTAGGGAAGGAACACGTCGTGGATATGTACCCAGACCCCGGGCGTCAGCCGAGGAATGATCGTCGAGAAGATGTGGTCTACGTCTCCGCCGGTCTTCACCGTGTGCGTCGTGTCAATAAACAGGACATCGCCAGGACCGAGCAGGTCACTCACGAGCTTCGGGTCTACCTCCTCGGCTCGGACCTCCGTTACGACGGCTCCATCCAGCGGACCCAGCGGCGACGCGGTGAACGGGTACGGATCGAAGATCCTGCGCTCCAGGGGCCGTCCCTCGTCCGCATTGCGCTTTGCCGCCATCGCGACGAAGTGGCTCGACGCACCCGAGCCGAACTCCACCAGCACCTTCGGCTTGAGCCACCGTACGACCGCATAGAGGATCTCGGCATCGACGATCCCGTACGAGCCAGTGGCGAACGTGTAGTCGGGACGGTCTGCTGGGCGTTCAAACTCGCCGATGTACGGCGCCAACCGTCCGGTGAGCAATTCGATCGCCTCCTCGATCGCGAGGTCGACCCCCGGCATCGGGCGCGGAGTGTTCCAGAAGGCTTCATCCAGCCGCTCGAGGTCCGGAATCGGGCTGTAGAAATGTCTCGGCACGACGGCATAGCGCGCCGTCGGGACCAGGGCGAGCCCCATCCGGCCAAGCGCTTGCTTGACCAGGCGCCGGGCTGAAGAGGAGGCTCTCACCGGCCTAGTCCCACTAGCTTAATCGTGACCGCGACCCGCGGAGAGCGTCCCACCTGCCCCTTGGAGCCCGGGGTTGTGGGCCGGACGCTGCGCTCTACACGCGGCGGGCAGGGCAGGCGTGGGTGGGATACGACTATCAGCTTAGACGGGCGCGACCGCGCCGGTCAGCTCCTCTACGAGCGCGTCCGAGTCCATCACCTGTGAGAACATCGGGTAGTCGAAGCGGATCGCATTGTCGTGCTCCTCGGGTGAGGTCGCGGCGACACAGTCCGACAGCGTGATCACGCGGTAACCCTTCTCGTAACCCGTCCGCATCGTCGACTCAACGCAGCAGTTTGTGAGGAACCCTCCGAGCGCGATCGTGTCGATCCCGCGGGCGCGGAGGATGAAGTCGAGATTGGTGGTCGCGAATGTGTCGAGGCCGCGCTTGCCCTCCACCACGACGTCCCCGGCCCGGGGTGCCAGCGCGTCGACGATCTCGGCACCCCACTCACCCTTGACGAACGCGGTCGAGTCGACGACTCCCTTGAGGATCCCGTAGGGATGCTGCGAGAGCTCGAAGTACCCGGGCGCGAAGGTGATCGGCGCGTGGACGACCGTCACTCCCGCCGCCCTCGCCGCCTCGACCAGCCGGCGGGTGTTCTCGAGCATGCCGGTCTGGCCCATTACGTCCTTGACGGCGTCGTGCAATACGCCGCCCTCAGACGTGAAGTCGTTCTGGTACTCGATCAGGACGACTGCCGTGCGCTTCGGATCAACTGGCACCGATGGCTCCCTTCGTGTGTGGCTCGACCGAACTGTAGCTGTGAGGCATCTCACCTTTGCGGATCGGCCGCTCGGCCGGTAGACCATCGTGTCGAGAGAACCGCAAATCGTCGAAAGTCGAGGCTGCCGTGTCTGGGATCTCGCGTGAACACCTCCAAGAACGCCGACGGGATGCGACCAGTGTCGGTCTCTGTCGTGCAGCCGCCATTGGTCCGCTGACCGAGCACCGAACCCAAGGACGGGGTGAGCGGGCATGACGTCGTGGCAGGACTTCGAGAGTGCGGCGCCCGAGTTCGCGCAACGGGTCAGGTCCGTGTTCGACTCTCGCAGGCACAAGACGATTGCCACCTTGCGAGCCGACGGCTCGCCGCGGATCTCGGGGATCGAGGCCGTCTTCGAGCATGGCGAACTTGTGTTTGGCTCGATGCCGAATGCACGGAAGGGCGCGGATCTCCGACGGGACGCTCGGTTCGCCCTGCACAGCGCCACGATCGACCCGGTCGAAGGCTCCGAGGCGGACTGGCCTGGTGAGGCCAAGATCTCCGGTCGCGCGGTCGACGCCGGCCCGCCCACCGAAGGCGTCGACGGTGACCGTTTCCACGCCGACATCGCCGAGGTTGTCCACACTCACCTCAATGACGACGCCACGATGCTCGTCGTGGATTGGTGGAATCCCACGCGCGGGCTACGGAGGATCGAGCGCGCGTGAGCGAATACCGACGCACGGTCGCTACTTCGCCACGCGGAATCGCCAGGTCCGTGCGCTCGTCGGGGATATCGTCTCCACGTGACCCGAGCTCGCCTTCCCAGACCCGCAGTCGCCCGGCGAAGACATCCGCTCTGGCCCGTGCCCGTGCTGCTCGCGGTCGTCACGCTGGTGGGGGCCTGTGGGGGCTCCGGCGCCGGCAACTCCGTGCGGTCCGGCGTCAAGGTCGTGCTGACGCCGGCAGGCTGCACGCCGAGACCGGCGGCGATCCCCGCCGGCAAGGTCACGGTCCACATCGTCAACCGGAATGCGGACGCGGTCTCCGCTGCAGAATTGCGCACGGGTGACCTCACACGAGTCGTCGGCGAGATGGAGAACGTCACCCCCGGAATCTCGGGCAGCTTCACGGTCACCCTCCATCCGGGGCGCTACGTTCTCTTTTGCGACGGCGCGGCGCATCCAGAGTCGTTGCTCACCGTCCGGGCCGCCCCCAAGTCCTGACGATCCAGGGACCCGGCTGAATATCCTCCGCGATTCTCCGCGAGCGATAGCCTGCGACTGGCTGTCCGTCAGTGCAGCGACCAGAGGGGGACGGACGAACCAGAGGGGGACGGACGGGATGGGATCCTCAAGCAACAAGAACCTGGTCCTGGCCGCGATGGTGTTCGCCGTCGCGATGACCTTCATCGACCAGACGATCGTCGCGATCGCGATTCCGAAGATCCAGCGAGAGCTGGGGCTGTCGCCAACTGGGGCGCAGTGGGTCATCAACGGCTACCTCTTGTCGCTGGCGGCGCTGTTCGCGTTTGGCGGAAGGCTCGGCGACGTACTCGGCCGTAGACGGATGGTGGTGATCGGCGTGACCGGGTTCGCCGTCGCCTCGGCCTGCTGCGGATTCACGCCCAAGGGAAGCATCGCCGAGCCGTGGATCATCGGCTTTCGGGTGCTCCAGGGCGCCGCCGCCGCGATGCTCTTTCCGGCGGCTGTCGGGATCGTCATCGCCGCGTTCCCGTTGCGGGAGCGTGGCGGAGCCATGGCGCTTTTCTTTGGCATCTCCGGCGGTCTGACGGCAATTGGCCCGATCGCCGGCGGCTACCTGACGCAGTGGACGTGGCGCTCGATCTTCTGGATCAACGTGCCGGTGGCGATCGTGGCGCTGCTGCTGATCTGGCGATCGTGTGTCGAGACACCTGCCCGACCGGAGAAGCTCGACTACCGCGGAGCGGCGCTGATCACTGGCGCGATGGCCTTGATTGTGCTCGGTCTCCAGCAATCCAGCGTCTGGGGTTGGGGAAGCATCGCCACCTGGGCCTGCGTCGTGGGCGGCGCCTTGGCGATGGTTGCGTTCGTGGCCGTAGAACGGCGAACGACCGAGCCACTGATCCGTCTGCAGATCTTCCGCAATCGGGCCTTCTCCGTGGAGACGCTCGTGCTCGGCCTGATGTCGACTGTGTTCGTCCCGTTCTTCTTCTTCGCGAGCGTGTACGCACAGGTTTCACTCGCCAAGAGTGCCTCGAGCGCCGGGCTCTACATCATGTGGTTCTTCCTGGGGTTCGTGGTCATGGCCCAGGTCGGTGGCCGGATCCTCGACCGGCGCGGAGCAAAGCTCGCGGTCGTCAGCGGGAGTGCGCTCAGCGCCGTTGGCTTCTACCTTCTCGCCGGGCGGTTGACCCACCTCACGCTGAGCTCGCAGAGCTTGTACATCGCGCTCGCCGGCGCCGGTCTCGGATTGATGCTCGGAACGGCCAGCACCGATGCGGTCAACCGCGCGCCAAGCGCGAATTACAGCGAAGTCACCGGCATCACCCAGACGGCGCGAAACTTCGGGGCCAGCCTCGGGCTTGCGGTCCTCGGTGCGATCCTGATCAGCCGAAACGACACGAACATCACCCGCGCGCTGACCAAGCACGGGGTTCCGCCATCGGTCGCGCACCGGGTCGCGACCTCGATCGGGTTCTCGCCGACGGGCAGCGCCTCGGCACACGGTCAGCCGCACGCGATCGTGCACGCGGTCCAGATCGCGTTCGCGCACTCCACCCAGACGATCTTTCAGATCATGGCCGGGCTGATGGCGGCGACTTTCGTGATAGCGGTCCGCGGACTCCCGCGTGGGCGGGTAGCGCCGCACGAGGAACCCGCGCCGAGTCTCGTTCCGGCGGACTGACGGCTAGTGCCCTGAAGCGAAATTCGATACCAGTTTCCCCTTCAAGACACTAACCGCGAGCGCTGTCCGGCTATCAAGCGCGCGAGCGCAGAGGTCAGGCCGCGAGCGCTGACCGGCCGGCGACGGCGCACGCGGAGAAGCTCCGCAGCGGCTCGACGACGGTACGCTCGGCGAGCTCGCGCGCCCGCTCGGGGTCCAGCAAGCCGACCCCGCGGAACTCGGCGTTGGCCACGGCCGCCCCGACGGCAAGTCGGACCGCCTTACTCCAGCTGTCGCCCTGCTCGAGCGAGACGACCAACCCCGCCAGGAACGCGTCTCCACTGCCGACCGGGTATGCGCCCAGAACATCGAGCGTAAGGAGGCGAGCATCTCCTGACGGGTCGACGATCACGGCTCCGCGCTCGCCAAGCGTCACCCCGACCGCGTGCCCGTCGCCGCCAATCATGTCCCTGATCTGCAGGCACGCTGTCAGAGCCGAATCGGGACCCTCGACCGGAATGCCGACGACCTCGGCCGCTTCATGGGCGTTGACCTTCACCAGTGTCGGGCGCTCGCAGAGGACCTTCGCAAGGGCCGGCCCGCACGCGTCGAGGGCGACCGGAATGCCTGCGACCCGAGCCGCGCGGATGATCGGGCGATAAGCGTCGGCCGGAGCGCCCGGCGGGAGCGTCCCCGAGACCGTGATCCAGCTCGCTCGGCTCATCAGCCTGCCGACGGCGGCGACGAGCCTGTCCCAGTCACCACGGGCGATCGGGGGACTCTCTTCGTAGAACTGGGTTAGTTGGTGGGTCTGCCGGTCGGCGACGGACAGGGAGGAGCGGGTTTCCGCGTGCGTCCAGACGAAGCGACCGTCGACCGGCTCGGTCTCGAGCGCGTCCTGAATCCACCGCCCCGCGTGGCCACCGAGTAGGCCCGCGGCGGTCACATCAGCTCCCAGCCGGCCCGCGGTGCAGGCCACGTTCAGACCCTTCCCGCCCGGGCGCGAGACGAGCGCATTCGGCCGGTGGATGCCTCCGACGGAGATGCTGTCGATCTCGAAGAGCTTGTCAACGGCGGGGTTGCCGGCTACGCACAGGATCATGGAGCCTCCGATCTTGCGGGTCGGTCGTACATCTGACTATCGGTTGAGCGGGTCCGAAACTTCATCGGCACACCAGACATAGGCGCGGTAACACGGCCGGGCGGTCCGCCGTGCCGCTCAAAAGACGCGCACCGCGACGGCGGCCGGCGCATCGAACAGCTCATTCAGCTCCGAATCGAGTTTGACGAGCGTCAACGATGCGCCCGCCATGTCGAGGGACGTGCAGTATTCCCCGACGTAACTCCGCGTCACCTCGAGGCCGCGCTCGGCGAGCCGCTCGTGCGCGTGGCCGTAGCAGAGATAGAGCTCCGAGATCGGAGTTCCGCCCAGCCCGTTGATCATCAGGGCGACCTGGTGGCCAGACTCGTAGGGCAGATCGCTGATGACGGCCTCCAGGAGCTCGTCGATGATCTTGTTCGCCGAGGCGAGCTTCTCGCGCCGCCGGCCTGGCTCGCCATGGATCCCAACGCCCATCTCCATCTCGTCGTCGCCCAGCTCGAACAGGGGCGAGCCCTTGGCGGGCGGGGTGCACGAGGTGAGCGCCATCCCCATCGTCCGGGTGACGGAGTTGACGTGTTTGCCGATCCTCACCAGCTCCTCCAGCTCGGCGCCACGCTCGGCGGCCGCGCCGACGGCTTTGATCACGAAGAAGTTGCCGGCGACCCCGCGACGTCCGACCGTGTACGTCGAGTCCTTCACCGCGACGTCGTCGTCGACGACGATCGTCGCGATTCGGATGTCCTCGGCCTCGGCGAGCTCGCGTCCCATGTCGAACGACATACGGTCGCCGGTGTAGTTGTTGATGATGTGCAGGACGCCCTTGTCGCTGGCCAGAAGCTTGGTCGTCTCGTAAACGTAATCGGAAGGTGGAGCGCTGAACACGTCGCCCGGACAGGCCGCGTCGAGCATGCCAGGGCCGACGACCATCACGTGTGCGGGCTCGTGTCCCGACCCGGAACCCTGGACGATCGAGACCTTGTCATGGCGAGGAGCGTCGGCCCGCATGATCAGGTTGTACTCGGGCACGTACCGAAGGCGCCCGGCGCTCGCGAGCTCGATTCCGCGCAGCATCTCGGGTACGAACAGCTGCGGGTCGTTGACGAACTTCTTCACCTTAAGTGGCACCTTTCGCAAATACGTTGACATTCGAGTCGCCCCCGGCGGCGCCGGGGGGCGTCCTCGTCGCCTCGCGCAGCGCTGCTGCGCCACGGCTCCTGCGTCCTTCCCCGGCATCCGCCGGTGACCCCCCTCTCGGTCTCACCGTATTTCCGAAAGGCACCACTAAGTGGCCCCCTTAGGCCTGCAGCCTGATCGTGGACTCCTGCCAGGCGCGGCTGACCGCCTCGACGATGACCGCCACGCCGAGCGCCCCGGCGTCGACCGAGTCCCGGCTGCGGTCGCCCGTGTACGCCGCGCGGCCGCGCCTGGCGACCATTCCGCTGGTCGCCTCTGCGCCCGCGCGGGCCCTGCTTGAAGCGCGCTCCAGAGCGGACCCTGCATCGAGTCCAGCGCCGAGCGCCCCCTCCAGAGCATCGACCGCGGGCACCAGCGCCTCGAGCAGCGTCTTGTCGCCGAGCTCGCAATCGCCCCGCTGCTTGATCCCCTCGATTGCCGCGCGCATCGCCGCGATCACCTGGGCGGAGTCTGGATCACCGACCCCCGCCAGCGACGCCCCGGCGCGCAGGAAGGCGGTGCCCCAGATCGGCCCCGACGTGCCGCCGATCCGCTTGGTCAGGACCACGGCCGTCCGTTTCAGCAACCCGCCGACGTCGTCGTACTCGAGCGCGTCCCAGTCAGCCAGGACGATCTCGAACCCTCGTGCGAGCGAGTACCCAAAGTCACCATCGCCGACCACGGCGTCGAGCTCGCAAAAGTAAGCCTCGTTGTCCACCGCGGTCTGAGCGATCGCCCGCACCACCAGCTCTCCACGGCTCAGAGCGACTGCGCTCATACAGCCTCCTTATTTCGCAGGGGTTGAGTTCGGCACGCGTCGAGGTCGGCCAGCATAACCAGCTCCCCTGGCCGAATGTCGATGCGATCGGCGAGAACGGTCGCCGGCTCGCCGGGATCCCCCAGACTCGAGACGACGAGGGCCGCCTCGGACATGTCCTCCTCTCGCGTGTAGCCGGAGACCGTGACGACGCACCGCAACCCGGCTCCCTCGGCGGCCAACAGCCCGTTGCGCGAGTCCTCGATCGCGATCGCGTCGGCGGCACGCACCCCAAGCCGCGCAAGCGCCAGCTCGTAGATCGCCGGGTTGGGCTTCTTCGCCGGAACGATGTCACCCGCGAAGACCCCGAAGCGGCTCGCCATCGTCGTTCCGACGGAGAGTTGCAGCACGGCGCGCACCGACTCCTCGGCCGAGGTCGAGGCGACGGCGAGAACCCACCCGGCGTCGTTCGCTTCGGTGGCGATTCGAGCGACTCCTGGTCGCGTGGCCAGCCGGCCCTCGGCTACCATCGCCGTGTATCTGGCCGTCTTGCGGCGGTGCAGTTCGGCGATCAGCGCTCGCTGCCCGTCGGGATCGGGCGGCAGCCGGTTCGCCGCCACGAACTCGGGCGTCAGCAACGACGTCATCCGCTCCTTGCCGCCGGCGATCAGCAGCTTCTCGCCGTACTCCTGGACAGACCAGGAGACTGGCAGTCCCATCTCGGCGAACGTCTCGTTAAACGCCACCCGGTGGCCGTCGCGCTCGGTGTCGGCGAGCACCCCGTCGCAGTCGAAGATCAGCGCCGGCATCGCTCAGTGAGCCGCGCTGGCGATCGGTCGCGCCCGTCCGGCGGAGCCGAACATGGAGATATGCCGGATCGCCGTCTGCTTCACCGCCTCGCGCACGTGGGCGAGCATTGAGGGCGGGTCGTGTCTGCCCGGATTGGCCTGCAGGTACTCGCGGTGCGCGTCGACAAATGCGATCTTCAGCGCCGTTGAGATGTTGACCTTCGCGCACCCTCGCGAGATCAGGCCCCTGAACTGCTCCTCGGTCAATCCCGTCCCGCCGTGCAGCACCATTGGGATCGGGTGCAGCGCGACGAGTTCGCTGACTCGTTCGGGCCTCAATTCCGGCTTTCTGCGGTACAGCCCGTGCGCGGTCCCGATCGCCGGCGCGAACGCGTCGACGCCCGTCTCCGCGATGAACCTCGCCGATACCTCGACAGGATGGACCTCGCCCTCCTCGTCGGATCCGATGCCGTCCTCAACGCCGTACACGGTTTCGATCTCACCCTCCACGGCCGCGCCGTAGTGCCTCGCCTCAGCGACAACCTCGATCGTCTGCCGGGTGTTCTCGCGGATATCGAGACCGGATCCGTCAAACAGCACCGAGTTCCAGCCCGCCTGAAGGCAGGTCGAGATCCACTTTCGATCCGGACAGTGGTCGAGATGCAGCGACACCGGGACCGGCAGCTCGTCAGCTCGCGTCCGCCAGATGCCGTGGAGCTGGCGAGCGCCGATCTCCTTGACCGTCTTCAACGAGGTCTGCACGATCAGCGGCGCCTCGAGTTCCGTCGCTGCGCGCAGGACCGCGTCGAGCGTGAGGTCGTCGACGACGTTGATCGCTGCTACGCCGTACCGATCCGCGAACGCCGGATCGAGGATCTCGCGGAGTGGGACCACGGGCATAAGCCGTTGCGACTTAACGTACCGGAACCTTCCGGGGTCGGGGCCCCCAGGCTGTGTCCGCGCCCCGCTCCGGCCACAGCGGCGACGGCGCGCGGACGCTTGGTCTGCTCAGGCAGCGTCGTCGTCCGCCCCGGCGCCCGACGCGGCGCTGACGCCGATCGCGTGCTCGATCCGGCCATGGCCGTTCGAGGAGAAGTCGGCCTCCTCTGCCGGGGGGTCGGGCTGATCGTCGGCCGCCAGACGCCGCTCCAGTTCGCCGAGCACGAGGCCGAACAGGAGATGCCTCCAGAGTCCCTGCAACAGCGCACGGCGATTTCCGGCCAGGACCGGGAGCTCGGCCCGGGCGGGGTGCCAGCGATCCGTCACGGCGACCAGCGGCCACATCGCGAGGTGCTGGGCGGTCGCCACGGCGGGTCCTCTGAGCGCAGCCGGGATCGGCAGCCGTGGCGCCATGTTGGCGTAGAGCCCGCCGAACACAGCGCCGTTCAACAGGTGGGCCGCGAGTCCAACCGAGTGCCAGCCCCGGCCGCGGGTCAGCCCTCGGCCGACCAGCTCGACGTCGTCGTATCGGGAGGCGAACAGCCGCTTGTCAAGCGGTTGTTGTATGGCCCAGACGGCCGCCGCGACCACGCCGCAGACAGCGCCTCTGAGCGTCGGTGCACGGTCGAGCTCGGGGTACCCGCTCAATGGACCTCAACTGTAACGGCAGTGCATCCGGCGGGTAACCAGTGCGATGGATCAAGCAGCGCTGCATGACCGGGCTCGGACCCGGGGCGTGAACCCGCTCGTGTACTGGACCGTTCGGGCGATCCTCCAATTGTTCTTCTTGACCTACCTGCGCATGCGCCGGACCGGGCGCGAGCACGTCCCCGCAACCGGGCCCGCGATCATCGCCGCCAACCATCGCAGCTTCTTCGACCCGTTCGTGCTCGGCACGATGGCGCGCCGTCCCCTGTACTACGTCGCCAAGCGCGAGCTGTTCGAGTACCACCCGGTGCTCTCTTGGCTCCTTTCGTCGCTCGGGGCGTTCCCCGTCGAGCGGGGTGCCGGCGACACGGAGACGATCCGCACCGCCAAGGAACTGCTCGCTCGCGGCGAGATCGTCCTGATCTTCCCGGAGGGCCATCGGATCCGCCCGGGCGGGCTGGGCAAACCCCACCGCGGCATCGGCCGGCTGGCGCTTGAGACCGGAGCCCCGGTCGTGCCGATCGCGATCATCGGCACCGAGGCGATCCGTCGTGGTTGGCGGATCCGTCCCCAGAAGATCCGGGTGAGGGCGGGGGCGCCGATGCGCTTCCCGTTGATGCCGGAGGCCTCTCCGCAGGTCGCCGGCACCGCCACCCAGCGCGTCTGGCAGCGGGTCACGCTGCAGTGGGAGTGGCTCGGCGGATTCGTCGATCGCGACGACCCCTCCACGGAGGTCGTTGCCTTGCACGCCTCTCAGGCGGCTTAGGCCCTATCTCGACCGGCGGTAGGCTCATGAGGTGGCGACAAACACACCGATGTCCAAGGCCGAGCTCGACAGGGCTTTCAGCGAGCTCTATCGCGCGCACCTACGAGACGTCTACTCGTACAGCTTCTACAGGGTTGGGAATCACCACGACGCCGAAGATCTCACCGAGCAGACGTTCCTGCAGGCCTATCGTCATCTCGAGCGCGCACTGCGCGAATCCCAGGGGCGGCCGCTCCGTCCGTGGCTCATCCGGATCGCCCACAACCTGGCCGCGAACTTCTACCGTGACCGCGCGCGCAAACCGCAGTCGGCCATCGAGGACGCCGGCATGATCTCCGCGCCCCACACGACCGAGTCGTTGGTCGAGGGCCGCGAGGAGTTGAAGGCGATCCTCGACCGCGTGCAGCAGCTGCCCGACGATCGCCGCGAAGCGTTGATCATGAGGTTCGCGCTCGGGATGGACAATCGTGAGATCGCCCGGGCGCTGGGCCGGACCGACGGTGCGACGAAAGTGCTGTTGCACCGTGCCATCCGCCAGCTCGAGGGACTGCTCAAGGATCACAGCCCGAATGGGAGCGAGCCATGAGCTCCGACGTCGAGGCGCTGCTGCGCGAGGCGCTCGCGCCGGTCGATCCACCAGCGACGCTCGCCACCAATCTCGAAGCGACGCTTGCCGGCTGGACCGAGCTCGCCCAAGACGAGCTCGAGGGCTGGGAACTGGCGGCCATGCGCGATCCGCGCAATTGGGTCCGGCCCGCCGCTGCGATCGCCGTCACCGCAACTGCCGGCACGGCGCTCGTGCTGCTGCGCGTTCGCGCCCGACACCGAAGCCGGACCGAGCGATCGAGCAGCCTACGCGAGTTCGCCGGCCGGACGATTCACGACCTAGCCGAGGAAACCAGGCGGATCCTTCCGGATCGCTAGCGTTCGATTCGCGTGGCGGTCTGCTACAGACATCCTTCGCGCGAGACGGGCGTCTCGTGCTCCTCCTGCGGTCGGTCGATCTGCCCCGATTGCATGACGCCGACCTCCGTCGGCATGCGCTGTCCTGAATGCGCGCGGGACCGCACTCGCGTCCGACGGCTGCCGCGGCGTCAGCCGGGGACGAGCGTCAGCTGGAGCAACCCGATCCGGGACTGGAGCGCCACCCAGTTCCTGATCGCGATCAACGTGATCGTGTTCCTCGCCGAGGTGGCGACCGGCGTGTCTCTGTTCGGCAGCCGCTATGGCGGGTGGGCGTTCAACAACGGGGTCCTGTTCGGTCCCGCGATGACACACGGCTATCACCAGTACTGGCGCCTGCTGACGACCGGCTTCCTGCACGCGAACCTGATTCACATCGGGCTGAACATGCTGTCGCTGTGGTTCATCGGCAGGGCGCTCGAGCCGGCGATCGGGAGTCTGAACTTCCTCGCGATCTACTTCGCATCGCTGCTGGCGGGCTCGTTCGGGGCGATGCTGTTCACGCCGGATCTGCCGACGCTGGGCGCGTCAACGGCGATCTTCGGCGTGTTCGGCGCCCTGATCGTCGTCGCCCACGCGCGTCACATCCCGATCTGGCAGAGCGGCCTCGCGCCGATGCTCCTGATCAACCTGGTGTTCACACTGACCGTCAGTGGAATCTCGGTCGGCGGCCACCTCGGCGGACTCGTCGCCGGATTCATCACAGGCTGGCTCGTCGTGGAGTTCGCGGAGAAGCGCAACCAGCAGGCGGTGGCGCTGCTCGGCTGTCTCGTGGTCGCGATCGTCAGTGCCGTCGCAGCGGTCGCCGTCGCCGGCGGTCCGGGACTGGCGCCCCACGGCTTGACTCTCTGAGCTGCGCTACCTCGAATCTTCAGCCGCTGAACGCTGACCGCTAGAGGTCGACGATCAGCGCATCCGAGGCTGGCCCGGGAGGGACCCGATCCGGATGCAGGATGCCGGCGAGCAGTTCGAGGCCGTCGACGATCCGCGGGCCGGGCCGCGAGAAGTACGCGGAACCATCGACGGCGACGATCTGGCCGGCGCCAACCCGCTGCAGGTGCGTGCGCTGCATCTCAGCTTCCCGATGAGCGATCTCAGCGCTGAATCCGCACGGCATCGCGATCACGATGTCGGGCTCGGCGGCCGCGATCTCCTCCCAGCTGCGCGGCTCGGAGGGCTCGCCGGCGAATCCCAGGACGTCCTCGCCGCCGGCGTACTCGATCAGCTGCGGCGTCCAATGACCCGCCGCGTACGGCGGGTCAAGCCACTCGAGAGCCGCGACGCGCGGCCGCTCCGCGCCGCGTACCGCGAGCCGGATGCGGTCGATTCGCGCGGAGGACTCCCGGATCAGGTCGACCGCCTCGTCCTTGGTATCGGTTGCCTGCGCCAGCGTTCGGGCATCGCCCAGCACCTCACCGACGGTCCGCGGGTCCAGTGAGATCACTAGCGGCTGGCTGTCGATCTCCTCGGCGATCGCTCGGACTTCAGCGTCGGAGATGGCGCACACGCTGCACAGCGCCTGCGTGACGATCAGTTCCGGCCGCAGCTCATGCAGGAGGTCGGCATCAAGCACGTACAGCGCCTCGCCGGCCAGTGCCCGCTGCTTGACCGCGGCGTCGATCTCGGCCGCGGTCAGATCCTCAGGGAGCGTCCGCCGCGTGATCCGCGGCAGCTCCAGCGCCTCGGGCGGGTAATCGCACTCGTGCGTGACGGCGATAAGGTCGTCCCCAAGCCCGAGTGCGAACAGCATCTCGGTGGCCGACGGAACGAGGCTGACGATCCGCATGGAAGGAACGATATGACAACGCCGCTGCTAACTGACGACGAAGTTGACGCCCAGTTGCGCGGCTCGGCTTGGGTGCGCCAGGGCAACGAGATCGTTCGCGACTACAAGCTCGACAACTTCGCCGGCGCGATCTCGCTGGTGAATCGCGTCGCCCAGGCCGCCGAGCAGCGCAACCACCATCCGGACATCCTGGTCCACGGCTGGAACAACGTGCGCCTGTCGCTGACCAATCACGCGGCCGGCGGCCTCACCGCAGTGGACCTCGAGATGGCCGAGCAGTTCGACGCGCTGATCTAGCGCGCTTTCTCTAGGCGCGCTTTCACAAACAGTTCACGTCTGGCCAACAGCCGGGTCACAAGCGCGCCAGCGCGCCCGCCGTAGGCTCGCGCGCGCCAGGGCGACCGTGGCGGTCTCTTGGCCGCCACGGTCCGGCTCGCTGGATATGCCCTCTGTGACGGCGGGGGCGATTGCTACCGTTCCCGTCGTCGCCTTTCATGAACGACGACCCCTACCGAAGTAACAACGCCGATCCGGGGACCCCGCCCGTGGGGTCTCGGGGGGCGACGCCGGCGGCCGTGTGGCTGCCAACGGCGGGCCCCCAGGGGACTCGAGGGGTGACGTTGGCGGCCATGTGGCTGCCAACGGCGGGCCCCCAGGGGATATCCCGGTGACGGCGCTTCTGATCGTCCTCGCGGGGCTGCTGGTCCTGGTCAACGCCTTTTTCGTGGTCGCCGAGTATGCGCTCGTGCGGTCGCGGCGGACGCGCCTCGAGGCGCTGGCCGAGGAGGGAGCGCGAGGGGCGAGGCTGGCGCTGTCGCAGTTCGACGAGATCGGCGATTACATCGCCGCCTGCCAGGTGGGGATCACGATGGCGTCGATCGGGATCGGCGCGCTCGGCCAACCGGCGCTCGCCCACGCCCTCGAGCCACTGTTCGGTAACGTCGTCGCGCACGGCGTCGCCGTCGTGCTGGCGGTGGTCATTGGCTACGTATTGATCACCTTCGTGCAGAGCACGCTCGGGGAGATCGTCCCGAAGCTCTACACGATCCAGCACGCCGAGGGGCTCGCGAGGCGGACCGCGCCGCCGATGCGGTTGTTCATGACGCTCGTCCGGCCGCTGGTGGTCGCACTCAACGCGAGCTCGGAGTGGGTCCTGCGGCGGCTTGGCACCGATCCCGACGCCGAGCCCGACCACGGCACGACCGAGGACCTCAAGCGGATCATCGCCGAGTCTCGGACGGGCGGCCACCTCGATGCCGGCGAGGCCGAGATGCTGACCGGCGTCTTCCAGCTCCACGAGCATGAGGCAAGACAGGTGATGACCCCGATTCCGGCCGTCGTCACCGTCGACGTGTCCGAGACGGTCGGCGAGGCGATCCGCCGAGCGGTGTCCACCGGCCACTCGCGGCTGGTCGTGACCGAGGACGAGGATCAGGACCACGTCCGCGGCATCGTCCACGTCAACCAGCTGGTCAAGGTGCTGATGGAGCATGGCGAGGAGGCATCGTTCGAGTCGCGCGTGCGCGAGGCGCCGATCGTCCCCGAGACGAAGCCGCTCGACGACCTACTCGCGGACCTGCAGCGTGAGCGAACCGAGTTGGGCATCGTGATCGACGAGTACGGGCGAACCGCCGGAATCGTCACGATCGAGGACATCATCGAGGAGATCGTCGGCGAGATCGCGGACGAGACCGATCCGACCGGCGGCGCGATCCGGAGGCTGGCGAACGGCGATTGGTTCGTCCGTGGCCACGTCCCGGTCGCGGATCTCGAGGACTACGGCCTCGACCTCCCGGTCGACACCGACGCCTACAACTCAATCGGCGGGTTCGTCTTCGCGGAGCTCGGGCGACTGCCCAAACGCGGCGACTCGGTCGACGCCAACGGCTACTCGATCCGAGTCGAGTCGGTCCGCCGCAACCGGATCGAGGCGGTCAGGATCCGCGAGCGCCCGCACGAGAAACCCCCCACCGAGCATCCGTCCACGGAATACCCCCCGGACGAGAATCCCCCGACCTTCGAGAGTCCCTCCAGTATTTAGTTGCACAGCGTTCGAGGCATTAGTTACAATGCCCGGATCGCAACGCCGGTAGTCGGCAACACCGGTTCAGGTGTCGTCGCGAGAGCTTTCCCGGTGGTTGAGAGGAGAGAGATGAAGCCGGCCACTCGTGGCCGGCTTCAGCGTCTGGGAGGCAGTGCCGACGCTTGTCCTCCCAAAAGAAGCCGGCCCGCTGGGGACGGGCCGGCTTCGCGCTTCTGGGGAGGAGGTGCTGCTATGAGGTACGTCGCAGAGGGAATAATGCGACGGCGACCTCAATCAAGGTTAAATTCTTGTTAGGGCTAGCCGCAGAAACTGTTTTGGGTCCGCGCGGAGCATCTGGCAGCCGCCGTGAACTGCGGTTCTCCTGAGCGGCCGCGGCGCTCTCTATGAACCCTAGCGACATGGGACCGGGAGGAGCCCCAGTGGGCTAGGAGTCCCAGCGAAAGCCCGGCCGCTCGACGGGGGGTCCGAGCGGGCTCGACGGGATCCCGGGCGGCGGGTCGGGATCGTTGTAAGCCGAGGGTGCCAGGTCGTTGGGACCGTCGGGGTGGAACAGCGCCGCCAGGTACTGCGCCTGGCCGCGACCCGGCCCGAGCTCGGTCTGGCCGCCTCCGTAGGCGCCGATTCCATGCGCGGCGCAGTGCTCGTAGGTCGCGAGCAGATCGCGGACTGCGCCGATCCTCGAGGGCTTGATGTTGACCATTTTTGGCATGAATCCCGGGCTTGATTTCAGCGACTCGATGTCGGCAACCGAATGGATCGGCGCATCCCAGGTGATCCGGTCGTGCACCTCGACAAGCGCCGCCGCCGTGGACGGAGACGACAGGTCGGGGTCCTCGAGCCAAGCATCGGGGAACGCCGCGGCGACCCGCCGGTACAGCAGCGGGTCAGCCGGCTGGTCGACGATCGTGCCCCGATAGAAGCCCTTGAAGTCGATCGAGTCGACGGCTCCGGTCGCGACCAGCTCGTCGATCAGCTCTTCGGTCCAGGAGCTGGTCGCGTCCAGCTTGAAGCGCAGGTCCGGGTCGAGCGCAAGCCGCCGGCACACCGGCTCGAGGGTTGGCGGCTCCCCGAGCCGCAGCGAGCACACGTAACGCATCGAGCGCGCCGGCCGGCCCAGCACCTCCGCCAACGACCGGCCGGCCTGCTGTAGCGCCAGGTCCAGGAGTGCGCTTTCGAATGCCCACACTCGGTAGCGTCGCGAGACCTCGTTGGCCGGGGGCTCTGGAAACAGATCGAGCGACTCGACGCGCTCACACACCCCCGCCAGGGTCCAGCGCCCGGACAGGTCGTGAACCGCCCCGGCGCGTTGGAATGCGAGCTGCTCCTCGGCGTCATACACGACATCCTCACCGGCTCCCTCGTGCCCGCGGCCGCTGATCCGGATCAGCGTGCAGACGCGCTCGCGGTCAGGCGCCATCGGCCCCCGCAGGTCCTCGAGTCGATAGCCGTCGATCTCGATCGGCAGCTCTGCGATCAGCTCGAAGAGCGACATCACTAGTGTCCCGGGTCGCCGCGCGGGCTACGGGGTGTCGGGCTCGCCAGGGTAGTGCGGAGGCTCGCCGTGCGCCACGTCGTCGATGAGCACCGCGGGGTCGGCGGTCTCCCACCAGCGCCGGCTGAAGTAACCGGTGAAGAACGGCCAGGAGGCGAACATCAGGATCACACCGAGGATCAGTCCGCCGACGCCGGCGAGAATCGGTGTCTGGATACCGAGCACCGCCTTCGAGTAGTTGTTGCCGGCGGTGTTGTAGTAGCTGAATGCCTTGATCGCGACATATCCCATCATGAGGCCGCCGACGACCGGGATCAGACCGGCGAAAAAGAAGTTCCGCAGACTCTTGAAGACGTCGCGACGGAAGTAGACCGCGCAGGCCAGACCGGTGAATCCGTAGTAGAAGCAGACCGAGAACCCGAGTGCCGAGATCGTGTCGCCGAGCACGTTCTGGTTGGGGTTGAGGGCCAGCAGGAGGACCGTCCACACGATCGACAGGACACCCATCAACACCGTTGAGAAGGTGGGCGTATAGAAGCGTGGGTGCACCCGGCCGAACGCTGGCGAGATTGCACCCCAGCGCGCCATCGAGAACGTGGTCCGGGCCGTCGGCAGGATCGTCGTCTGCGTCGAGGCCGAGGCCGAGGTGAGGACGCTGATGATGAGCAGCTTGTACAGCGGCGACCCGAGCACGCCGTGTCCCAGCGGGCTGAGGACGTCGGCCGAGTTGGCCGAGAGGAACTTGGTGCCGTGGAAGGCCTGCGCGGCGGTACTCACCACGACATAGATCACGAGCAGGAGCAGGGTCGAGATGACCGCCGCCTTGCCGGGACCGCGGTGGCGATCGCGGGACTCCTCGTTGACCGCGACACCGGAGTCCCACCCCCAGTAGATGAAGATCCCGAGCAGCACACCGTCGATGAGCGCCGCCCAGCTCAGGTTGAACGGGTTGAACCACTCGGCGGAGACGTGCATCGACGCCGCAGGATGGCCCGTGTACACCTTGACCAGCGCGACCACCGCGAACAGCGCAAGCGTGAAGATCTCGAGGCTGAGCAGCATCGTCTGAATCCGCGCCGACAGCTCGATCCCGCGGTAGCAGATCCACGTCATCACCGAGATCCAGATCACGGCGCCAACGATCAGCGCCCAGGTGTGGGGATGACCGTTCCAGAGATCGAACGTGTATTGGCTCGCGATGACGGCCAGCGAGGCCATCACGATGATGTCGGCCAGGAATATGGCCCAGCCGTTGACCCACCCGATCTGCGGACCAAACGCCCGCGTGACCCACGCGAACGTCGTGCCGGCATCGGGGTCGGCCAGGTTCAGGAAGCGGTAGGCGACCGACACGAACAGGATCGGAATGAACGAGACGATCAGGACGGCCGGCGAGTGTGGGCCGACGCCGACCACGGCGACGATGAATCCGAGTGTCGCCGCCAGGCTGTATGCCGGCGCAGTCGAGGCGACCGAGATGACCAGGTTCGAGATGTACCCGATCGCGTCGGTCTTGAGTCCCTTGGCGCCGGGGGCGGTCGGATCGGCGGCGGGCTCGGGTGGGCTGACTACGTTGGAATCCACAGCGACGAACACCTTCCCTGTCGGGTTGCCGGGAGGATCCTAAGCGGCAGTCTGCGTCGAGCGCAACCAGTCGACCGTCTGACGAATCCCGTCGCGCAGGTCGATCTTGGCCTCCCAGCCCAGCAGCTGCCTCGCTTTCTCGACCGATGGCCAGCGCCGCCGAACGTCGATCTCGAAACTCGGCAGGTGCTCGAACCGCAGTTCCGCCGGGTCTTCGCCGCACGCCTCCCAGATCAGCGTCGCGATCTGCGCCACCGTCAGCTCCTGCGAGGCCGAGATGTTGAAGTCCTCGCCCTCCCCGGCGGCGGCCGCCATCGCGGTGACGACCCCGTCGGCGATGTCGTCCACATGGGTCAGCGTCCGCGTCTGCTGGCCCGAACCGAAGATCTGCAGCGGGCGCTGGCCCGACAGCACCTTCGCGATCAGGTCAGGCACCGCGTGGGCGATCCCGGGCTCTTCGCGGTCCGGGAGTTCGCCCGGGCCGTAGGCGTTGAACGGCCGGCAGATGGTGTACCGCAGTCCGTGTTGGGCGTGAGCGGCGCGGGTGTAGACCTCGCCCGCGAGCTTCGAGAACCCGTACGCGGACCAGGGCGCGGGGCAGACGCGGATGTGCGCCTCGGTCGTCGGATACTCGGTCGCGTTCTCGAACACCATCGATGAGGAGACGTAGACAAGCCGCTCGATTCCGGCATCCAGCGAGGCGTGCACGACCGCGCCCGTCAGCGCGTTGTTGACCTCGGTGAGGGTGAACGGCAGCTTGTGGAAGTTGGCGATCCCGCCGACGATTGCCGCCAGATGGATCACATGCGAGCAGCCGGACACGGCCTCTCGCGCGGCGTTCAGGTCTCGCAGGTCGCCGCTGCGGAC
The DNA here is from genome assembly GCA_963830475.1 of uncultured Solirubrobacterales bacterium. Lineage (GTDB taxonomy): Bacteria > Actinomycetota > Thermoleophilia > Solirubrobacterales > Solirubrobacteraceae > Palsa-465. Next base: position 121,269 of record CAWHMX010000008.1, read on the forward strand.
CTCACAGCTCTCCCGGATCCAATCGGCCGGCTCTCGATGGTCTGAGACGCGAACCTCGTAGCTCGGGTCGCTGAGCAGGCGGCGGACCACGGCGGCGCCGATCGTTCCGGCGCCGCCTGTCACCAGGACGCGGGTCAACGAGCCTCACGGGCATGGTTCGGCACCCGGCTCACAATGCCGGGTGCCTCGGTGCGCGTCACCGCTGTCAGCGAGCCTCCGAGGAGCGCCGCCGCTTCGGCGGCATACACGAACACCTGGGCCGAGCCGAGCGCGTTCCACGGGTCGACGAGCAGGCAGTCCGCTCGTGCGCGCGCGGCGATCTCCGGCAGGATCGCCGGCCCCTCGAACTCCGAGTGGTTGGTCGCGACGACGATCACGTCGGCGTCCTGGAGCGCGTCGGCCAGCGACGCCGTCGGCGTCGGCGCGTGGGGATCGCACACGGCGACGTCGGCGAGCTCGCGCTCCAGCAGCCTGATCAGCTTCGGCGAGAGCGAGTCGCGCTCGTCGTCGGTATTGCGCTTGAAGGTGAGCCCAAGGACCGCGACCTTACGGTTGGCAACCGTGCCGATCCGACGCTTGATCCCCTCGACGAGGAACAGCGGCACGGCCTCGTTCACCCGTGAGACCGCCAGCAGCATCCCGGGCGCGTTCGAGCGCTCCTCGGAGAATGCGAAGTCCTTGCGCAGGCAGGTGCCGGCCGTCATGCCGGGCAACGCGATCCCGCCGCGTGGGTAATCGTGATTGATCAGGTCGATGACGTCGAAGACGTTCGCGTCGTAGCGCTCGCAGTCCATCATCAGCAGGTTCGGGAGCGCGAACATCGTGTAGCGCAGGATGTTGCTCCAGATCTTCGCGAGCTCCGCCTGGACCGGCGTGGTTCTGACGATTGGCGCTCCGAACACGCTGAACACCTCGGCGGCGCGTTCGGTCGAGCCCTCGCCGACGCCGCCGACGATGCACGGAAGGGTGCCGATCTCGGCCAGGAACCGGCCCGCGGCGATGCGCTCCGGCGTGTGCGCGACGAACACGTCCTCGCCGACCCGCAGCCCGCGGCGCTTCTCGACGTAGCCGGCGACGAACTCTGTCGTCCCCGGCGCGATCGTCGAGCGCAGCAGCAGGCTGTGACCCGGGGCCAGCAGCGGCAGCAGGTCGTCGAGCGCCGACTGCACCTGCCGCAGGTCGGATTCGATGTGCGAGAACGACGGGGTTCCGATCGTGATCACGATGTCGCGCATTCCTGTCGCGTCGGCGGCGCGATCGCTCAGCTCGAGCATCCCGGCGGCCGTCACCCGCTGCAGCAGCCTCTGCGTCCCCTCCTCCGAAAAGGGCATCCTGCCGGCGCGAACGCTCTCGACGATCGCCGGGTTGTGGTCGATCCCCAGCACGCGGGTGCCGCGGTCGGCGAAGCACAGGGCGAGCGGCAGGCCGACCCGCCCGAGCCCAATCACAGCCAGTGTCCGCTCGTCGCTCATGCGTTTAACGCTACTCACTGCCCTGGAGGAAAACGTCCGCCCCGTGGCCGACACTTGCCGTGCTATGGACAAGTCGCGACCGGAGGCCTTCTCCGACGGGGTCATCGCGGTCGCGATCACGCTGCTGGCGCTCGACCTCGCGGTGCCCGGTCCCGGCCACGGCCCGCTCGCCGGCCTTCTCGGCCAAAAATGGCCGAACTACGCGGCCTACGCGGTGTCGTTCCTGACGATCGGGATCATCTGGATCAACCACCGGGCGATGTTCACCAGACTGCGCGCTGTCGACCATACGGTCCTCGTTCTGAACCTCGTCCTGCTGATGGCGGTTGTCTTGCTGCCGTTCTCGACGTCGCTGATGGCGAGCTATCTGCGTTCCGGGCAAGGCGACAAGCTGGCGGCGGCGGTATACGGCGGATCGTTTCTGTTGATGGGGATGGCGTTCTTCGGGATACAGCTCTACTGCATGCTGGCCAGGCCCAACCTGCTCGTCGACCGCATGACGCCGGAGCGGCGCCGCGCGGTGCTGCGCCGCAACGCGACCGGACTCGTCCCGTACGCGATCGCGACTGCAGGCGCTCTCGTGACCCCGTACCTGACGCTCGCTATCTGCGCCCTCGTCGGCGTGTACTACGCCTTGCCCGGCACCACCGTCGACTAGATGATCGCCTCGCGATCGGGGTCGGCCGATTGCTGGCAGGTGGGACACCACCACTGCACCTGAAGGGGAGTCCCGCAGCTCGCGTGGACCGGCCCTTCCGTCCGCCCTGCAGACGTCAGCCGGCGGCTGCCCCAAGCCGCCATCAGCCGCAGCACGTCGGTCAGCTCGATGCCGGTCTCGGTCAGCCGATACTCGAACCGCGGCGGCCGCTCGGAGTAGGGGGAGGAAACGACCAGTCCGTCGTTCTCGAGCTTCTTGAGCTTGGCGCTGAGGATGTTCGGAGCGATCCCCGCGACGCGCTCCCTGAGCTCGCCGTAGCGGAGCGGGCCGTCGAGCAGCGCAGCGATCATGATCGCCGACCAGCGGTCGCCGAGGACACCGGCGGCCTCGGAGACGCCGTCAAGGAGGTCGGTATCGATACTCACCGGGTGAAGCGTACGTCGATCGGATCGGGCATGTGTATGATGATTGCATGTTGCAACTTACAAGCGTTATCTCTCAAATCGGTCCGTCCGTAGCCCGCCTGGGCCGCGGCTCGCGCCGCGGTTCGGGTGTGGTCGTCGCGCCCGACCGAGTTGTCGTCCTGTCGCGGTCGCTCGCGGCCGAACACGACCTCGAGGTCGTATTCGGCGGCAGTCACGAGACGGGCCAGGTCGTCGGCACCGACCGCTCCGCGGGCGTTTCGCTCGTGCAGGTGACGACCGGCGATGCTCGCCCGCTCGAGTGGGCGGAGGCGATCCCCGCGCCTGGAGAAGTCGTCTATGCGCTCGGCGATCCCGGGACCGGTCTCCGGGTCACCGAGGGCCGCGTGTCAGCGGCGCCGGTCCACCTTCGCGGCCTCGGCGGGCGCCCGCTCAGCGGGATCGAGCACACCGCGCCGCTTCCCCGCGGCTGCGGCGGAGGGCCGCTGGTGAACGCCGACGGCGCGCTTGTCGGCCTCAATGCGCTGCGAACCGATCCGGGCTTCCTGGTTGCCAGCGGCGCCGTGACGGTACGCCCGGCGATCGAGCGGATGCTGGCCGGGGCTTCGGAGCCGGAGCCGCTCGGCGTCGCGATTGCTCCCGCCAGGGTCGCCCGCCGTCTGCGCCAGGCCGTCGGCCTTCCCGAGCGGGATGGTCTGTTGGTGCGGGAGGTGCTCCCCGGTTCCGTCGCCGAGCGTGCCGGCCTGTCGGTCGGCGATCTGATCGTGCGCCTTGGCGAGGCGGCCGTCGCCACGCCAGATGAGCTGTTGGGCGGGCTCGAGCGAATCGCCGGGCGAGTGCCGGTGGGCGTGGTCCGGGGCGTCGACGAGCTCGAGCTCGAGGCGGTGTTCAACCAGTCGGGCGACCGGTCGTGAGCGCTCCGGTGCAGGAGGCCGCGGCGCTCGACGCGTACAGCGCCGCGGTGATCCATGTCGTCGAGGTGCTGGCGCCGTCGGTCGCAAATCTGCAGCTGCTCGGTCGCCGATCTGACGGACGCGAGGTCCAGGTCGGCGCCGGCAGCGGCATCGCGCTCACAGCTGATGGCTTCCTGTTGACTTCCGCCCACGTCGTCTCGGGCCGTCGCGGCCGGCCCCGGCGTGCCGGGACGGCCAGCTTTCCCGACGGACGGACGCTTCCGTTCACTGTCGTTGGCACCGATCCCCTCAGCGACCTTGCCGTCCTGCGCTGCGACGACGGTGACCTCGAGCCGGCGGCCCTCGGCGACGCGTCGGCCCTGCGCGTCGGTCAGTTGGTCGTCGCGATCGGCAACCCCAACGGGTTCGCCGGCTCGGTGACGTCCGGGGTCGTGTCCGCGCTCGGACGTTCGCTGCCGGCGCGTTCCAGCGGGGTCACGCGATTCATCGACGACGTGATCCAGACTGACGCAGCCCTGAATCCGGGCAATTCGGGCGGTGCCTTGGCCGATCACGCGGGCCAGGTGGTCGGCGTCAACACAGCCGTCGCCGGATTCGGCCTCGGACTCGCGGTTCCGATCAACGATGCGACCCGTGGGATCATCGGCGCGCTGATGACCGACGGCCGGGTTCGCCGTGGCTACCTCGGGATCTCAGGCTCGGTCCGGCCGTTGCCTCGCGCTGCTCGCGCCGAGCACGGCGGGGAGAGCTGTATCGAGGTGCTCGAGGTCGTGCCCGGTTCGCCCGCGGAAGGCGCGGGAATCCGCGCCGGCGATCTGCTGGTCGACCTCGACGGGAAGCGGCTGGACCGGGTCGCCGACCTGCAGCGGCTTCTCCAACATGAGGTGATCGGCAGCCACCTGATCGTCACGCTCTTGCGGGACGGCCTCGAGCGTCGGCTTCAGATCGTGCCGGCCGAGCTGGGCTGATCAAGTGGCTCGAGGCTCGCGAGCGGCGCCAGGCCGTCCTCCGCCGGATGCCCGCGGACCTCGCCCGCAAACGCGATCTGATCGAGCCGCACGATCTCTAGCTCGCCCTCGATTCGCGCGGGATCGTCGGCGGGGAGGTCTCGGATCAGGGCTCTGATCCGGGCACGAAGCTGCAGCGCGAAGTGAGGAGTGGAGGCGCCCATCAGGACCTGCACGTCCTCGAGCGTCACGTGATGGTCGCTCTGTAGACGCTCCGGGTTCTCGGCCTCGCTCATCCGCCGAAACCGTACCCTACTCAGCGGCCCGGGCCAGCGCGATCTCGGCTCGTTCGGCCAGCCGGTTCGCGCGGCGCAGCTCCGCCTCCCGCACCCGGCGCTGCTCGGTGGCGGTGCCGGGCACCAGCGGCGGTATCGGCACCGGCCGCCCGTCATCGCCGAGCGCGACCATCGTCACGTACGCGGTGCTGGTGTGGCGAACCTCGCCGGTGCGCGGATTTTCTGCCTCGACCCTGACGCCGACCTCCATCGACGTCCGCCAGGCGGCGTTGACCGTAGCGCTGAAGGTCGCCAGTTCGCCTACGTGGATCGGGACCAGGAACGTCATCCGGTCGACGCCGACCGTCACCGCCGGACGGTGAGCGTGGCGCAGGGCCGCGATGCCGGCCGCCTCGTCGACCAGTTTCATTACGGCTCCGCCGTGGATCGTGCCGAGCGCGTTGGCATCCGAGACGCCCATCCAATGGGCGAGCACGGCGCTCGACTCCGAAGGCGATTTCGCGTCCACTTCCCGGAACCGTAGACCCCGGCGGCGGTACGCTTGCACTGATAGCCCTGACCCTTGCCAAGGAGGATGCGATGCCGGGACTCTCCGGTCGCATGTCGACAGTCGTAAAAGCCAAGATTTCGAAATTGCTGGACCGGGCAGAAGATCCGGCCGAGACGCTCGAGTACAGCTACCAGAAGCAGGTCGAGCAGCTGCAGAACGTCAAGAAGGGGATCGCCGACGTCGTCACCGCCAAGAAGCGACTTCAGCTTCAGGAGGAAACCCTGCGCCAGCAGGTAGTCAAGCTCGACACCCAGGCCCGTCAGGCGGTTGCCGCTGGTCAGGAGGACCTTGCCCGGACCGCGCTCGAGCGCAAGAACGTCGCGCAGACCGAGCTGCAGTCGCTCGACCAGCAGGTCACTCAGTTGGAGGACCAGCAGGATCAGTTGACCCAGTCCGAGCAGAAGCTGCGCGCCAAGATCGAGCAGTTCCGCACTCGCAAGGAGGTCATCAAGGCCCAGTACTCGGCCGCCGAGGCCCAGGTGCGGATCTCCGAGGCCGCGACCGGCGTCGGAGAGGAGATGGCCGACGTCGGGCTCGCGATGCAGCGGGCGCTCGACAAGACCGAGAACATGAAGGCGCGGGCCAGCGCGGTCCAAGAGCTCGAGGCGGCCGGCACGTTCGAGGACCTGACGACGCTCGGTTCCGGAGACGACGACATCGATCGGCAGTTGAAAGCGCTATCCAGCTCGAGCGAGGTCGACGGCGAATTGGCGAAGCTGAAGTCCGAGCTCGGAACCGGGCAGGCGGCCGGTGAGCTCTCGGCCGGCGACTCGCAGCCCGCCGCGACCGAGTCGCAGTCCGCCGCCAGCGGGTCAGAAGCCGCTGCGCCGGAGCAGGGGCAGTGATCATCAGGATCGCTACGGAGGGCCAGTACGAGCTCGACGGCGAGGGATTGATCGACGAGCTGAACGCACTCGACAACGCCGCCGTGTCGGCGTGCGACGGGGGGTCCGAGGCGACGTTCCAGGCGGCCTATGCGCGGCTGCTCGAGTTCGTCCGCAGCAGCGGACATCCGGTCGGCGATGACGTGCTCGCCGGCTCGGATCTGATCCTGCCGCCGCCGGACGTCACGCTCGCGGAGGCCCGGGAGGAGTTCACCGGCGAGGGGCTACTGCCGGGCTAGTAGCAATACCGTTTCCTTAGCGTCCGCGGGGCTGGTTATGGTTGCGGCGTGCCTCGGTCTGGTTGGGTCAAGCCTGAGACTGATCAGCGGTTGTCTGATCACATCTCGATCGGTGTTCTGACGAGGGTGTTCCCGCCGGAGTTGGTTGATCGGGTGGTGGCTGAGGCGGGGCGGGTGGAGCAGCGCCATCGGTTGTTGCCGGCGCGTGTTGTCGTGTATTACGTGCTGGCGATGGCGTTGTTCGCGGACGCCTCGTATGAGGAGGTGATGCGCGCGTTGGTGGAGGGGTTGGCGTGGTCGTCGGGGTGGTCCCAGGTGTGGGAGGTGCCGGCGAAGGGGTCGATTTTCAAGGCGCGCTCGCGGTTGGGACGCGACCCGCTCGAGCGGTTGTTCGAGGCGGTCGCGCGTCCGTTGGCTGATGAGCGAACGGTCGGGGCGTTCTACCGGGAGTGGCGGTTGATGAGCTTGGATGGTACGTGCCTGGATGTCGCGGACACTCCAGCAAACGAGCAGGAGTTCGGACGGCCGGGTTCCTCGCGGCGTGAGGCTGGCGGTGCGTTTCCGCAGTTGCGCCTGGTCGCGCTCTCAGAGACCGGTACGCACGCGATCTGCGCGGCGGCGATGGGAGCGCTCAGTCGTTCGGAGAGGGAGTTGGCCGATGAGCTGCTCGGTGGGCTTACGCCGGAGATGTTGTGCCTTGCCGATCGTGGCTTCTATAGCTTCCAGCGCTTCCAAACGGCCCGCGAGACGGGGGCGCAGCTGCTCTGGCGCGTGCCGGTGAACATGGTCCTTCCGCGCGAGCGCCAACTCCCGGACGGCTCATATCTGACGCGCATCTACGCCGATCAGCCCGATCAGCGCGCCCACCGCGACGGTCACCAGGTCCGCGTCGTTGAGTACCAGCTCGATGACGGCCTCAGCGACCCTGAGCAGCGCTACCGGCTGCTGACCACGATCCTCGATCCCGAGCACGCGCCGGGCGTTGAGCTCGGCGTGCTCTACCACGAGCGCTGGGAGATCGAGAACGCGCTCGACGAGCTCAAGGTCCACCAGCGCGGCCCGCGCGTGGTGCTGCGCTCAAAGCAACCGGACGGCGTCTATCAGGAAGCCTACGGATACCTCTGCACCCACTACGCGATCCGCTGGCTGATGCACGACGCCGCACTGCACAACGACCTCGACCCAGACCGATTGTCGTTCACCCGAAGCCTCCGGGCCGCCCGCCGCAGCGCTCGCACCCAGCCGGGATTTTCCCCCCCTGACGATCGCGACCGCTCATGAGCACGCGATCACCGAGATCCTCGTCGAGCGACTCGGACCACGCCGGCTGCGCACCAACCCGCGCGTAATCAAGCGCAAGATGAGCAACTGGGCAGTCAAGCGACCCGAACACCGCAACCCGCCCATGCCGACCACACGACCGCAGGACGCCGTCACCGTCCTAGCAGCCTAAGGAAACGGTATTGGGGCTAGTAGTGCCCTAGATGGGTATACCCCAGAGCGGGAACCAGCGCTCGAGCTCGGGCTCGACCGGCAGCTCGGCGCCGACCTGGGCCTTTACGACGAGTTCGCGCTCGCTGTCGCGCTGCTCGCTGCCGCCGCTGGGGATGAACGGGTAGAACGTGGCGCGCTTGTAGTTGTAGATCCAGTACACGCGCTTGGAGTCGCGATCCGAGAAGCCGAACACGGCGCAGAGCAGTCGCTCGCCGTAGCCGCCGTCCTTGAGCGCGCTGGAGATCGCGTTGATCCCGACGACCAGGCTCTCGAAGTCGTTGCCGCGCAGGATCAGCCACCGGAACCCGTAGCTGTCATCGGAGCGGTCGACGGTCGTGGCGCTGTCGGCCGCCGTCGCCTTTACGACGTCCTCCATGTCCTTGACGACCTGGTCGAAGTCGACGGTCGCCAGGGGTTGGAAGACGATCGCCGCCGCGCCGCGGTTGCTCATCCCCAGCCCGGTCTCGAGCGTCACGTAGGCGGTGCTCATCGCGAACAGCCGGTCCGGCGCAGGGCCCGCCAGTTTGCGCCGGCCGGTGAGGATTTCGAGCAGGCCCACGGCTCAGGCCGCGGTGCCCTGCAACTGGGACTCGAGCCGTTGCAGCGCGGTGACCCGCTGCTCGAGCGTGGGGTGCGTGGCGAACAGCGCCGAGATCGACTGCTTCGCCCGCGGGGGGACGATGTAGAAGGCGGCGAGCTGGCTCGAGGCCGCGCGCAGATCGCGCTGTGGCGTGCGGCCCATCTGGCCCTCGATCTTCATCAGCGCCGAGATCAGCGCGCTCGGCCTGCCGGTGATCACGGCCGAGCCACGATCCGCGGCGAACTCGCGATAGCGGGACAACGCCTGCAGGAGCAGCCAGGAGACGAGATAGACGATCGCCGAGATCGCGATTACGGCGAGCGCGCTGATTCCGCCGCCATTCTCATTGTCGTCGAAGATCCCGCCGAACCAGAACCCGATCTGGACGATGAACGACGCGATCGAGGCGAAGAAGCTCGCCAGCGTCATGACCATCACGTCGCGATTGGCGATGTGCGTCAGCTCGTGGCCGATCACCGCCTCGAGCTCTCCCGGCTCCAGGAGCTGCAACAGCCCGGTGGTGACGCAGACGGTCGCGGTCTTGGGGCTGCGTCCAACCGCGAACGCGTTCGGCATCGAGGTCTCAGAGATCGCGACCCGCGGCATCGGGATGTCTGCCTGGATGCAGAGGCGCTGGACCACCCCGATCAGCTCCCGGGCCCAGGGCCCGTCCTCGGGCTTCACCTCGCGAGCACCCATCGAGGCGAGCGCGATCTTGTCGGACGTGAAGTATTGGATCAGGAAGAAGGCGCCCGCGATCACCGCGACCGCGACCGCGCCGACGCCGGCGGCAATCAGCACCCCGACGAGGACGGCGTAGACGAGGCCGAGCAGGAACAGGGTCATCAGCATCCTCGCCTGAAGGCGCGGGTCACGTCCAAAATTCCGGTTCTTGCGCATCGTCAACCAGATGGTGGCAGAACCGCCGAAGGATTCCAAAAGAAGCCGCGCTCCGCGCCTTTTGGCCGGGGGGCCTCTTGAGCGCATTCCCCGCAATCTGGCGAAGACCGACCGCGATCCTTTCTACACAGGGCCAAAGACCATCCGGCGAGACCTCGAGAGACTTCGAGCCGCATTGGCCGAGCATCTCAGCAGCCGCAGCGACTCAGAGCAGCGGCCGCACCTGTGGTCGGTGCGGGAGTCTCTGAGGCGCCTGCACGACGAGATGATCCGCGAGATTCTCGGCGGGGACGGCCTGGAGGGGGTGGCGCGGCTGGCCGCGACCGCCATCGGCGCACCGGTGATGATCATCGTCCCGGAGCTGATCGGGACGGTGGTCGCCTCAGCCTCAGCCTCGGGCAAGCCCGACGGGATCGACCTCGCGAGACTGGAAAGCTGGGTGAAGGAGCGTGCCAGCGGCCGCCCGGCGGCGGTCCGTGACGATATCGTCGCCGAGACGCCGATCGCGCTCGCGGGCCGCGCCGCCGGCGTCGTCGGACTGATCGGCAATACCCAACCAGGCCCGGACGCGTGCTGGGTGCTCGACGTGGCCGCCGCCGCTTCGGTGACCGCCGTTGCGATCGAGGATGCCCGGCTGGAGACCGAGCACGCTCTTCGCGGGTCGTTTCTGGAGCGGCTCCGCGGCGGAGAGCCGCTCTCCCGGGCCGACATCGTCAGGCGTGCCGCTCGGCTCGGGTGCGACCTCTCGCGGGGCGCGCTGGTGCTCTGTGTCGAGGTCGATGCCAACCGGCCGAGGCTGGTGACGGCTGCGATCCTCGACGAGTACCCCGGCGCCTTTGCCGAGCCCTTCGAATCCACTCAGCCGGGGGCACCTCCGCGGGTCTGGGCGCTCCTGCCCGCGCGCGCTGACCGCGACCCGGAGGATCAGCACGAAGCGGCCAAGCGTCTGGCGGCGCGACTTCGGCAGTACGGCGCCGTCGGGGTATCGCGCCTGTACTCCGAACCGACCGAGCTGGCACGGGCGATCGACGAGGCGGAGCTGATGCTGGAGGTGGTGTGCAAGGTCGCGGACCGGATGGGGGAGCAGATCGTCGACGGCACCTACAAGCTGCTGTTCAGGTTGCTCGCCTCGCACCCCGACGAGCTGGACCGCTTCCACCAGGCGACGATCGCGCCCCTGGTGCTCCATGACGACCAGTATCGGACGGATCTGGTGCGCACGCTCGAGGCCTATCTGGGGACCAATTGCAACATGAACGTGACAGCCGAGACGATCTTCGCCCACCGCCACACGGTCGCGCATCGACTCGACCGGATCCGGGAGCTGACCGGGCTGGACGCGACCGTGCACGAGGACCGCGAGCGGCTCGGTCTCGGCCTGAAGATCCACCGGCTGACCGCGTGAGCCGCCGAGGGCTTAGCCGAGCACGAACGTGTGGTGGGAGAGCGCGGGCGCGGCAGCCCTGACGGCGAGCGCTGCCTGGAAGCCGGCGGCCGGACTCGGGAGGTCGAGGCACCGCCACCCGTCCGGCAGTTCGTCGTCGAGCACATCGACCCCGTCCGGGTCACGGCCGAGCCCCTCGCCGGTGCCCTTCAGGACCGCTTCCTTGCGGACCCACAGGCGTAACAGCTGCCGCTGTGCCTGGGGCGAGGCGCCCGGTGGGTCGCCAAGACACTGGAGCGACGCGTACTCGCGCTCGCTGCAGATCCGCCTTGCAATCCGGTCGGGCGCCCGGAACTCGCGGGGGTGTTCGAGGTCGATCCCGACCGGCGCATCCCTGCTGATCGCGACCAGGGCCAGATCCCACGAGTGCGAGAGATTGAAGTGCAGCGGATTGCCACGCAGGTAAGGCCTTCCTGCGGCGGTCACCTCGATCTCGAGGGAATCGACGGTGGTGTCGAGGTAGCGGCCGAGGATCAATCGCATCGCGTCTCTTGCCAGACGCCGGTCGCGCCTACCCAGCCGTATGGCCCACACGTCGACGTCGGCCGAGCCCGAGTTTCGCATCAAAAGCACCCTAGAGCGTGCATTTGATGAAGCGGTCGGAGTGCTTGCGGTTTGAGCTTTACTAGCTTCGATGACGACCACGGTCCGCGAGCCCCTGCCGCGCTCGGCGTGGACACGGCTCGCAGCCTGCACGGCGGCGGCCGCGCTGCTGCAGCTCGACGGCACGGTGATCACGGTCGCGCTCCCTTCGGTCGCGCGCGGACTGCACGTGTCCAGCTCATCGACCGCGACGCTGCTCAGTGCCTATTTCGTCGCCTACGCGCTCCTCCTGTTCCCGGGCGGCCGGCTCGTCGATCGCCTCGGAGCCCGGCGCGTGGCGCTGCTCGGCCTGACGGTATTCGCGGTCGGCGCCGCACTCGGCGCGGTCGCCTCCACGCTCGGATTTCTGATCGCCACCCGCGTGCTTCAGGGTGCCGGCGCCGGGTTGGTCAGCCCAGCCGCGCTCGCCGGCGCCGTCAGCGGTTTTCCGGCGGAGCGGCGGGGCGCCGCGCTCGGGATCTGGGGGGCGAGCGCGGGTGTCGCCAACCTCGTGGGCCCGCTGCTCGGCGGTCTGCTGACCGTCGCCTTCGGCTGGCGCGCTGCCTGGTGGGCGCTGGTGCCGCTCGCGCTCGCCAGCGGCCTGGCGGTCGCTCGGCACGTCCCCTCGATCGTCCACGAGCTGGGGGAGCGCTCGCGCCGAAGCATCCTCAACCGGACCGTCGTCGCGGCGGCGGTCACCGCAGGGCTGACCTTCGCGGTGATGATCGGCACCTTCTACCTGGCCGAGCAGTACCTGCAGCGGGTGGTCGGCTATTCCGCGCTCGGCGCGAGCGCGGTCCTGGTGGTGGTGGCGCTGCTCGTCGGCGCGGCGGCACCGCTCGCCGGCCGGCTGGCCGACCGCAACGGCGAGCGGCTGCCCGCGCTCGCCGGCTTCCTGGCGGCCGGGGTCGGGCTTGCGATTCTCGCGATTCCCGACGTCTCGCTGGACGGGATCGGGACTGCCCTGGCGCTGATCCCGGTCGGTCTCGGGCTCGGGATGCTGTTCGTGCCGACCTCGCGTGCCGCCTTGAACGCGACTCCGGCCGCCGCCCTCGGTCGCACGTCATCGCTGCTGTCGGCGGCGCGCCTGGTTGGCGCCGCGCTCGGTGCCGGGCTTGCCGGCGCGGCACTGTCGGGCGGGCCGACCGCCTCGACGATGCACCTGGCGCTGGGGCTGGCCGCCGCAGCGTGCCTGCTGATCGGCATCCCGGTTGCAAGCACGCTGGGAGCGGGGAACCAGCCGGCGGTCGCTTCAGGACACTAGTGCCCTGAGTCGGATTGGCGCAGCCGGGCCGGCTGCCGCTACTTGACCTTGGACATGGTCTTGTAGCGGGCACTGCCGTTGCAGGAATGCCGTGAGGCGGCCGTGAAGTCGGTCTTCACCGTGCCGCTCTCGAGGTTGGGACGGGCGAACATGCCCGTCACGATCAGGCTGCCCTGACGCTGGTGATGTTTCGCGTAGATCGGCAGTTTCGCCTTGAACTTGCCCGACCTGAAGACCCTCGCCGTCGTCGACTGGACCTCGCCGATGCCCTTCGGCTTGCAGTACACCGGATAGCCGTCCGGCAACGTGAAGTTGCTGACCGTCTTGCCCTGCCGATCGACCGTGAAGAAGATCCGCTGGCTGGCAAGCACCTTGCTCCCCGAGGTCTCGGTGATCCTGCCTCGATAGGTGGCGCCCGGATGCGGCGCTACGTCACTCGCGATCGCCGAGGCGGAGCTGCAGGCCAGGCCCACGACCAGCGCCACGGCGCCAGTTCGCCTGAGTCTCATGCACGACATGATCGCCCCATTGTCCAGTAATACGGTCTGTCTCGGGCTTCTACGGTCGACCCTGAACGAGATCGGCTCCGCGACCGTGGCGCTCCCCCTGTCACCACGATGTTGCCTTTGTGGCTGGCACCCGCTTGCTCGAGCGGCGGCGACGGCGGTGCGGCGTCAACGACCGCCGGGGCGGCGCTGCGCGCCACCGTCGCTGATGGCACCACGACATGAGCTCGCCGGCATTTCATGCATGACATGATCGCGCGATTGTCCGTTAATTCGGTGACTACTTCGTTGTCGCACGTGTATCCGATCGGAAGCCGCATCAATGAGCGCGGCCATCTGGAGATCGGTGGATGTGACGCGATCGAGCTCGTCCGCGAGTTCGGCACGCCGGCCTATGTGGTGGCGGAGGAGGACCTCCGGGCACGGGCGCGCGCGTTCGTCGACGGTCTCTCCGCGCGGGTGGGTGGGTCTGGTTCCGAGGTTCTGTTCGCCTCCAAGGCATTTCCCTGCACCGCGATCTATCGGGTTCTGGCTGAGGAGGGTCTCGGCTGCGACGTCGCCTCGGGCGGCGAGCTCGCGCTTGCGCTCCGCGGCGGCTTTGACCCGCGACGGATCTACCTTCACGGCAACGCGAAATCACCGGACGAACTCCGGTTCGCGCTCGATCGGGGCGTCGGCCATATCGTGCTCGATTCGTTTCACGACGTGGAGCGGCTCGAGGAGCTCGCCGCGTCGCTCGGCGTGGTCCAGGATGTCCTGCTGCGGATCACGCCCGACGTATCCGGCGACACGCACGCCGCGATCTCGACCGGCCAGGCCAACTCCAAGTTCGGCTTCGGTCTGGCCGAGGCTCACGCGGCGATCGATCGCGCCGGCGGCTCGGCGCACCTGCGGCTGGTCGGGCTGCACTGCCACATCGGGTCGCAACTGCTCGAGCTCGAACCGTTCGTCCGCGCTGTCGAGGCGCTGGCTGAGCTCGGCGAGTTCGACGTCTACAACCTCGGCGGCGGCCTCGGAGTCGCCTACCTGGCCGAGCAGGAGGCTCCGTCGATCGCCGACTATGTCACGACGCTGACCGAGACGGTCCACAGGGCGCTTGGCTCAGAAGGCCGGCTCCTGCTCGAACCGGGGCGCGCGCTGGTCGCCAACTCGACGGTGACGCTTTACACGGTCCAGACCGTGAAACGCAACGTCTCGACCTGGGTCGCGGTCGACGGCGGCATGTCCGACAACCTGCGACCGATGCTGTACGGCGCCCGCTACGAGGCGGCGATCGCCGGGCGGATGGGGGCCGTGGGAGGCGAGCGGTGCCAGCTCGCCGGCAAACACTGCGAAGCGGGCGACGTGATCGCGCGCGACGTCCTGCTGGCTGATCCGGCGCCGGGGGACGTGATCGTGACGCCGGCGACCGGCGCCTACGGTTACGCGTTGGCGAGCAACTACAACGGCGTCCCGCGCCCGCCGGTGATCTTCTGCAGCGGCGGGCGGGCGCAGGTCGTCGTGCGGCGCGAGACCTATGAGGACCTGATGAGCCGCGACGTCTCCTGATGGGGAAATCCGAGTCAGGACTGCAGGGTGGCTGAGCCGTTTCGGATCGGGGTGCTCGGCCGGGGCACCGTCGGCGGGGCGTTCGCGCGGTTGCTCGAGGAGCACGCGGACCGGGTGGAGCGGGTCACGGGCCTGCATCCGGAGCTGTCGGGCGTCCTCTCCCGATCGAGCGGGTCCTTCGAGGAGATCCTCGCGACATCAGACCTGATCGTCGAGCTGATCGGCGGAATCGAGCCTGCTCGCGGCTACGTGCTCGCGGCGATGCGAGCGGGGCGGCACGTGGTCACCGCCAACAAGCTGTTGCTCTCCGAGCACGGAGACGAGCTGTTCGCCGCGGCCCACGAGGCGGGTGTGCAGTTGCGCTTTGAGGGCGCGGTCGCGGGGGTCGTGCCGGTGATCCGCGTGCTGCAGGAGTCATTCGCCGGCGCCCGGATCGATCGGGTGCACGGGATCGTCAACGGCACCACCAACTTCATCCTCAGCGAGATGGCACGACTGGGGATCAGCTTCGAGCAGGCGCTGGCGGAGGCGCAGCGGCTCGGTTACGCCGAGGCCGATCCATCAGACGATGTCGACGGCCGCGACGCCGCCGCGAAGATGGCGATCGTCGCCCGCCTGGCGTTCGAGACCCCGGTGCGGCTCGACCAGGTGCGGTTCGAAGGGATCCGCCAGATCACGCCCGATGACATGGAATACGCCCGTGAGTTCGGTCTTGGTCTGAAGCTGATCGGCACGGCCGAGCGGATCGACGGTGGACTGTCGGTGCGGGTGCATCCGGCCTTTCTCTACCCGGGGCATCCGCTCGCGTCGATCAACGGGCCGCTCAACGCGGTCACGGTCGAATCGCCAGAGATCACCGAGGTGACGATGTCGGGACCCGGCGCGGGCGGTCCGCAGACCGCGACGGCCGTCCTCGGCGATGTCGTCTCGGCGATGATCCCGCCGGCCACGGCGGCGATGGCGATGGCAGAACTGCCCCTCGTCACCGACGTCGTGTCCGCCTTCTACCTACACCTCGAAGTCGCAGACGAACCCGGCGTGCTGGCGACGGTGGCACGGGTGCTCGCTGCCCACGACGTCTCGGTCAAGTCAGTGGTCCAGAAGGGCCTGAGCGCCCAGGCGCGGCTCGTGATGGTCGTCCATCCGGTCCTCGAATCACTCTTCATGGGCGCGATGGCCGAGATCGCAGAGCTGCCGGTGCTGCGGTCGCCGCCGCGTGCGATCAGGGTGATCGAGGAAGAGTTCGGCGTGTCCCAATGAGAGCGGTCCAGATCACCGAGCTGACCGGGCCCGACACGGCGCTGAAGCTTGTCGAAGTGCCCGAACCCGAGCCCTCGCACGCGCTGACGCCCGGAGACGGGGTCGTGATCGACGTGCGCGCCGCCGGCGTCTCGTTCCCGGAGCTGCTCCAGACACGCGGCCTCTATCAGATCAAGCCCGAGTTGCCGTTCATCCCCGGAAGCGAGGTGGCGGGGGTCGTCCGCACCGCGCCGGCGGGCGCCTCCGTGCGGCCGGGTGACCGCGTCGTCGCATTCCCGATGACCGGCGCCTTCGCCGAGGTGGCCGTCGCTCCGGCCGCGGTCACGTTTTTGCTGCCCGATCGGCTCGACTTCCGCCAGGGGGCGGGACTGATCCTCAATTACCACACAGCGTATTTCTCGCTTCGAACTCGCGGCCGCCTGCTGGCCGGCGAGATGGTGCTGGTACACGGCGCCGCCGGCGGCGTCGGCACCGCCTGCCTGCAGGTCGCCAAGGGTCTCGGCGCCCGGACCATCGCCGTCGTCTCGACCGAGGCCAAGGCGGCTGTCGCCCGCATTGCCGGCGCCGACCATGTGCTCCTCTCCGACGGCCCGTGGAAGGACCAGGCCACAGAGCTCGGCGGCGTCGACGTCGTGGTGGATCCGGTCGGTGGAGACCGGTTCACCGACAGCCTGCGATCGCTCAACCCCGGTGGCCGGCTCGTTGTCGTCGGTTTCACCGAGGGCTCGATCCCGGAGGTTCGCGTCAACCGGCTGCTGCTTGGGAACACCGAAGTCGTCGGTGCCGGCTGGGGGTCGTACGTCCTTCCGGGCCGGGGCTCGGGCGCGGTGGGCCGGCTCGAGTACCTCCGGGAGACCGCGCGGGCATTGGACGATCTGATCGCCTCTGGCGACGTCGCGCCGATCGTCGGCGCCAGCTTCACGCTGGAGCGCGCTGCCGATGCCCTGAGGCTGATCGAGTCGCGCGGCGCTACCGGCAAGATCGTGCTGGACGTCGCTTGAGCGCGTGCCGTCGCCCAGCCCGCGGCTCTGCCATGCTCAGCGCCGCATGCCAGGCCTGATCGAGCGTTACCTGGATCGGCTGCCGTTCTCCGACGCTGATCCGGTCGTCACCCTGAACGAGGGCTCGACGCCCCTGGTGCATGCGCCTCGCCTGTCCGAGCGCGTCGGAGCCGAGGTGTGGCTGAAGCTCGAGGGAGCCAATCCCACGGGTTCGTTCAAGGATCGGGGGATGACCTGCGCCGTCTCGGCCGCCCTTCGCGAGGGCGCCAAGGCGGTCGTCTGCGCGTCGACCGGAAACACCGCGGCCTCGGCCGCGGCTTATGCGGCCAGGGCCGGGCTGCGCGGTGTCGTGATCGTGCCCGAGGGCAAGATCGCGATCGGCAAGCTCGCCCAGGCGCTGATGCACGGCGCCCAGGTCGTCGCGATCCAGGGCAACTTCGACGAAGCGCTGCGGCTGGTCCGCGAGATCGCCCAGCGCCACCCGATCTCGCTGGTCAACTCGATCAACGAGTTCCGGATCGAAGGACAGAAGACCGCCGCGTTCGAGATCGCTGACGATCTCGGCGATCAGCTCGACGCGCTCTGTATCCCGGTCGGCAACGCCGGCAACATCACGGCGTACTGGCGCGGCTTCAACGAGATCGGATTGCGCCCGATGATGTTCGGCTTCCAGGCAGCGGGAGCGGCACCCCTGGTCGAAGGCCGGCCGATCGAGCATCCGGAGACGGTCGCCAGCGCGATCCGAATCGGGAACCCGGCCCGCTGGGAGCAGGCGATGGATGCGGCGACCTCGTCCGGGGGGGCGGTGGCGGCTGTGACCGACGAGCAGATACTCGACGCCTACAAGTTCCTCGCCGCGGGCGAGGGCGTCTTCTGTGAGCCGGCTTCGGCCGCGAGCGTCGCCGGCCTGCTCGCGCACGGCAGCAAGGGCGCGGAGCGGATCGTGTGCGTCCTCACGGGGCAAGGGCTGAAGGATCCCGACACGGCGCTAACGCTCGCCGGCGGCGTCATCCCGTGCGAGCCGGAGATCGGCGCGATCGAGCGCGCCATCCTGCGGTGAATGCGGCTCGGCGCTGCCGCGTCCGCGCGCCGGCCTCGTCGGCCAACCTTGGGCCCGGCTTCGACGTCCTCGCGGCCGCGTTGCAGTTGCATCTCGAGGTCGAGGTGGTCGAGACCGGCAGCTTCGCCGTTGAGACCGACCTGAACGTCAGCCGGGACCGGGAGAACCTGGTGGTGCGCGCGTTCGAGCGCCTGCAGCCGGCGGATGCCTTCGAGTTCCGGATCGCCTCGACGATCCCGCTGAGCGGAGGTCTGGGGTCGAGCGCGGCTGCCATCGTGGCGGGGCTGATGGCCGCCGCCTCGGTGGCTCGGCTCGATGCAGACCTGCTGTCGTTGGCGACCGAGATGGAGGGACACCCGGACAACGTCGGCGCCGCGCTGAGCGGCGGCATCGTGATCTGCGACGGTCCCCGCAGCCACCGGCTCGAGCCGCCTGCGGACCTGCAGGCGGTGCTCGTCATCCCCGCGGCCGCGGTGCAGACCGCCCAGGCGCGTGGCGCGTTGCCGAGTCAGGTCCCGCTGGCGGACGCGACCGCCAACCTCGCGGCGATCGCGACGCTGACTCTCGGTCTCGCCAACCGTGACCTCGAGCTGATCGCTGCGGGCCTCAGGGACCGACTGCACCAGCCCTATCGCGCGCACCTATATCCGCGGTCGGCGGCGCTGCTCGAACGTGCGCTCGAGATCGGCGCGCTGGGCGCGACGATCTCCGGTGCCGGCCCGACCGTACTCGTGTGGACCCGCAGCGGCGTGGCCGGCGCGGTTGCGGAGGCGCTCGAGAAGGAGGCTGGCGACTGGGCCGAGGTGCTGTCGGTCCCGTTCGAGCCGCGCGGAGCGACCGTAGTCGAAGTCACCGTCACCGACGACAGCTGATATGGCAAATGTTTCTGGGAGCCCCACTAGCCGGGGTACGCTCCCGCCGTGGGCGAGCGCGTACGAGACGGCGTTTTCTTTCAGGTACCCAAGAGGCTGCCGCGCGGGCGGCATGGCCTGAGCCACGACCAGGTCCTCGCGGCTCAGCGCGAGCGGCTGATGATCGCGACCACCGAGCTGCTTGCAAAGCGCGGCTATCTCGCGGTCGGGATCCGCGAGATCGCCAGCCGAGCCCGGGTTTCGAGGGCGGCGTTCTACGAGTGCTTCGCCGACAAGCAGGAATGTGTGTTTGCGGCCCACGATCGGTTCGTCATGGTGCTGCATGCCCGATTGGCGGCCACGGTCGATCGCGACGGCCACTGGGACACGTTCGTCACCTCGATGCTGAGCGCCTATCTGGGCGCCCTGCAGGAGGACCCCACGGTTGCCCGAGCGTTCCTGGTCGAGATGGACGCGCTCGGGCGCGAGGCGCGCGCACGGCGGCGGAGCGCGCTGCGTCAGCTGGCCGAGTTCGTGGGGACCAGCTGCGCGCAGGCGTTCGGCGAAGGATCCGGCGGGACGGCACCGAGCCAAGCGGCGTGTCTGGCGGTGGTCCACGCCGTCCGGCAGGCCGCATCCGAGCGACTCGACGAGCAACCCCAGCCAGACCTGATCGGGCTCGTGCCGGAGCTGGCCGAGTGGATCACCAGGTTCCTGGCGCCGCGGGAGGTCCTGATCGCCGTCGAACGCGAGCCGGTGGTCGAGGGTCAGGCGCCGCCGCGCTCGGCCGCGCCGCTGACGTGCATTCCGGACACCGCCGGCACATCGATGAAGTGAAGGTGGTGACGGCCGATGACGATCTCGTCGCCATCGGCCAGCGTGCTCCATTCGACCCGCTCGCCGTTCACAAACACGCCGTTCAGGCTGCGGTCGTCCAGCACTCGGAGGCCATCGGGCTGCCGCACGATCAGTGCGTGACGCCGCGAGACCGTCGGATCATCGAAGCGGATGTCCGCGGCGAGGCTGCGACCGACCCGCGTCCATTCGCGGTTCAGGGCGAACGCCATGACCTCGCCCGTGCTATCGCGATACCCGAGATACTGGCCCGACTCGGGGATGTTGTCGTGAAGCTCGCCGATCCAGCCGCGATCCTCCAGCACGACCTCAGGGCCGGTTGGTTCGACCAGCGCATTCTGCGCCGTCGTGAACAGCGACGAGCGTACGAATTCCGTCCCCCCGCAGTTAGGACAGACGGGCAGTTCGTCCACGGCGTCAAGTGACACGACGTAGTCGCAATCGGTGCAACGGAACGTCCCGGTCCCAGCAACGCTCCCCGACAACCACGCTCTCATGGGGCCAATCTCCTTGCTACGAGGACATGTACCGATCCTGGTACCGGCTTTATGTTATCCGTGTCGTTAAGAAACGGATAAGACGGGATGAAGTGTCTCACCCGTTTCCAGGGCCGGGCCGGACGCGTCGCAGGAACGGTGCGCGCGCCGTCGAAACCAGCGCCATGGAGCTCATTATCCCCCAGACGACAGTGGGCGACACGCCCGACCTCGAGCTGGCGTTGCTGCGCCGGAGCATCGCCGGCCTCGCGGACGAGTGCGAACGCTGCAGCCGCTGTCGTCGCAGCCTGCTGACCGGCGAGCGGGTCTACGACTACGCGGGCCACGTCGTCTGTGAGCTGTGCCGCGCGAGTAAACGCGCCGAACCGGACGAAACGCGGATCGTGCACGGCCCGGCGTTCGGCCACTCCCTGCGCATCGTCGACCGGCGGCCAATCAAGCGCGCCGCGTAACGGCCTGTCTCGATCGCCCCACGGCGTTCGTCGAGGGCGGCGCGAGCGCCGCGACGCGGCCGCGAGGACGGGCACATAGACTCCGCGCTAGGGCCCTATCTCAATCGGTGTGCACGCCCGGATGCGACATATGACCTTCGCGATACTTCGTCCTCCGGGGTGCGACGTGGCGCTGCCACGCCTTCACCCCGTGCATCCTCGTCTCGCTCGATCCTCTGCCGCCCCGGTCGCACCCCCCAATCGAGATAGGGCCTGAGTGGATCCGTTCACGGTCTCGACGAACATCGACCTGCCGCGGGAGCGGGTCTACGAGTATCTGCTGGACATAGCGAATCACGCTGAATTCACCGACCACTACCTGGTCGACTGGCGCCTGACCCGGGAGGACAGTTACGGGCCCGGAGCCGGAGCGCGTTTCCGGATCAAGGCCCCGTTGGCTCGCTTCGCCTGGGCGGACGTCACGATCGCTGAAGCGCTGCCCCCGTTCAGGATCGTCGAGCGTGGCCGCGGAGGGAAGTTCAACCGGATCCGGATGATCGGCACCTACGAGATCCACGAGACGTCCGGCGGAGGTTCCCGCGTCGAATACACGTTTGAGAGCGAAACGAGACTGCCCTCCGATCGCCTGATGGATATCTTCGGCGGCCGCTGGTGGACCCGGCGGAAGGCCGCCCGGGCGATGCGCCGTCTGCGGGCGATCCTGGAAGAGGATCGCCGCCGGGGCCGCCGCCCGACGATCGCCGGACGATGACAGGCCGACGGCCGACGCGGGATGGGTAGACTTCGCGCGCCGTGAGCCTCGGGTCTAAAACCAGGATCCCACGCAACCGTCTCAGCACCGGCTTCCGCCTGCCGCTGGTCGCGCTGGCGGTGGTCCTGGTTGTGTCACTCAGCGGTTGCGCGGTGGAACATCGGACGAATATCAGCGACGTCACACAGGCCGACCTGGCGGCCGGGGGAGAGCCCTATTTCGAGGTCGGTCCGGTCACCTACCAGATCCAGATCACCCGCCAGCTCAACCCGTTCTCGACCGAGGACGTGGGATATCTCGCCGGAGTCTCGAACGCCCAGACGCTTCCGGGGACCCGACTCTGGTTCGGCGTCTTCCTGTGGGCCAAGAACCAAGCCAGCCAGCCCGAGCCGACCGCCAACCACTTCGAGCTGGTCGACTCCGCGGGCACGGTGTACCACCCGGTCACGCTCAACGCCTCGATCAATCCGTACGCGTGGACCGGGCAGCGTCTGGGGCCCAACGCGACGGAGCCGGCCATCGACAGCACCGCCTCGTTCGGCCCGACCGGGGGTGGTCTGGTTCTGTTCGATCTCAGCAACGCGGTGTACTCGAACCGGCCGCTGACGTTGAGGGTCTACGCACCCGGGGCCCGCAGACCGTCGCTCATCTCGCTCGATCTCTAGTGTCCTACCCGCTCACCCCGAGGGCGGCCTCGAGCACCTGCTTTACGGCCGGGGCCGCAACGCTCGCACCGTAGCCGGAGCTCGGGAACAGCGCGGCGGCGACCACCTTCGCCGATCCGGCCGGCGCGTACCCGACGAACCAGCTGTCGGTCAGCGCCTTGTTGTTGGCCTGGTTCACCGTGTTTCCGAGCTCGGCGGTCCCCGTCTTGCCGGCGACGTCGACGCCCGGGATCTGGGCCGTCGTGCCGGTCCCGAAGCTGACGACAGCCTCCATCATCTGCTGCACCTCAGCCGCGACCTTGGCGGTGGTGACCCGGACATACCGTGGGCTTTCCTGCGCCCTGATCCTCGGCAGCGGGCGCCGGCCGCCGTCAGCGATCGTCGCGGCCACGTCGGCCAGCTCCAGCGTGCTCGCCTGGACCCGGCCCTGTCCGATCGCCGAGGCACCGACCGCGAGCGCATCGCCGATCGTGGCCGCCGATGGAATCGTGCTCTCGATCGCCGTCGGGATCCCCGTCGGCTCGTCGAATCCGAATCGCTTCGCCATCTGCACAAGTCGTTTGGCGCCGACCCTTGCGCCGACCGGCGCGAAAACCGTGTCGCACGACGAGGCGAAGGCGTCCAACAGCGAGCCGCCGCACGTCTCTCCGGCCGCGTTCTGCATCGTGAAGCCATCGAGGTTGACGCTCGATTCGTAGGGGAACTGGGTGGTGAGCTTGACGAGTCCCGCCTGTAGCGCCGCGGTCGCGGTGACGATCTTCATCGTGGAGCCGGGCGGCTGGACGTCGGTGAAGGCGATCCCGGCGGCCGCTTCGATCGCCCCTGTCCGGCTCAGCACCGTCAACCCGGCGTAAGAGGTGCCGATCGCGTCGATCGCTGCCTGCTCGAGTCGCGGCACGATCGTGGTCCTGACCGTGTGGCCGCGCGTGGGCGCCCTGCTTGCCAGCACTCGGTGTCCGGCAATCAACCGGCCGCCCGGCCGCCCGGCGAGCCGGGTCTGGAAGATCAGCTCGAGGCCGTCCTGGCCGACCTGGGCGTTCGGCGGGTAACCCTCGGCTGAGTAGGCCGCGCGCTGATCGGCGGGGATCGGCCCGAGCGTCCCGACGATCGCGCTGGCCACCGACGAGATCGGCGATGTTCGGCTCGGTCCCTGCGCCAGCGGCGTGCCGTCCGCGGCGAGGAGGGTGCCGCGTGGCCCGAGCAGCGCGTCCCGTCGCAGCGTCTCGCCCGAGCGCAGGCCGGGGAACAGGATCGTCGGCGCAAACCGGATCCGGGTATCGCCGCCGCTGCCTGCCAGGGGCAACTGAAGGATCTCGTCCAGCGTGCCGAACGCGCGCGTCTGGACGACGAAGTGCAAGCGCGCCACTCCGTCCGAGATCGAGATCAGCCGGCCGGCCCGCAGCGAGGTGGCGGTGGCAGTGTCGGCATCGCCTTCGAGTTTTGACCGGAACTCGGCCTGACCGATCCGACTCCGCGAGGCCGTCGTCAGCAGCGCGTACATATGGTGGAAGTCGCCGCGCCCCCAGTCCGCGGCGTAGGTCTCGAGCAGATGGCGCTGCTCCCGCCCCGGGGCTCCGGCCTCGTAGATCGCGAACGCGACGGCCGCGATCACGAGCACCGCCAGCGGTAGGGCACGCGTGATCAATCGCCGCCGACGTGAACGTCGGCGGCGCACGCGAGAGCGAGCAGGCCCCTGACTCCAGATTCCGAAAACTTTACGCTCCCAGGCTGGTGACCTTTGTCGATTGGCTGATCGTCGCGTTCGTGCTGCTGCTGGCGCTGCGCGGTTATGAACGCGGGTTCGTCGTCGGCGCGCTGTCGCTTGTGGGCTTTGCCGTCGGCGCTCTGATCGGCTCCCGAGTCGGGCCGCTCGTACTGCCCGACTCCTCGTCTGAATACGCGCCGCTGTTCGGCCTCGCCGGCGCGCTGCTGCTCGGTGGTCTCCTCGGCGCCGGGTTCGAGCGAGTGGGGTCGCGCGGACTTCGGGTGATCCGTTGGGTTCCGGGATTCAGGCTCCTCGACGGTCTGCTCGGGGCGTTGCTGACCGCCGCGATCGCGCTCGGGATTGTCTGGATCGCCGGGGCGGAGCTGGTCCAGTCGCTCGGGAGCGGCTCGCTGCGCCGGGACATCGAGCAGTCGAGGATCCTGCGCGCGCTCGACAGCAACCTGCCGCCGTCAGGTCCGATCCTCGGAGCGCTGGCGAAGATCGACCCGCTCCCGTCGATCACCGGGCCTCCCGCCGATGTCTCCCCGCCGACCGAAGCGGTCCTCGACGCACCCGGCGTCATGCGCGCGATACCGAGCGTCGTCAGGATCACCGGCCAGGCATGCGGCGTCGGGATCGAGGGCAGCGGCTGGGTCGCGGCCCCGGACGTCGTCGTCACCAACGCCCACGTCGTGGCGGGGGAGACCAACACCCTGGTCCAGCGGGGCGGGATCGGCGCCGGACTGCCAACGCGGCTGGTCCTGTTCGACGCACACAACGACGTTGCCGTTCTTCGCGTCGCCCGGCTGAGCGCTCCGGTCCTGCCGCTGGCCAGTCAGCCAGCGGCAGGAACAGCCGCCGCAATCCTGGGCTTTCCGGAGGATGGGCCCTTCGATGCGCGGCCGGGGCGTCTTGGCGAGACCCGGCTGACGGCTACCGATGACGCCTACGGCAACGGCCCGGTGCTGCGCGAGGTCGCCTCGTTGCGCGGCCTCGTGCGTCCCGGAAACTCCGGTGGGCCGCTGGTCAACGGTGCGGGCCAGGTGATCGGGACCGTGTTCGCGACTCTGACCGACGACACCGCGAATGGGCCCGGCGGCCTGGCCGTACCGAACTCGGTCGTGAGCAGCGAACTTGCCAAAGCTCTACGGCAGCAGGGCACGGTCAGCTCCGGTCAGTGCGACGGCTGAGTTGGGTCCCCTCCGAAGGGAAACCGCGGAGCCGGTCTTGACAGGCCGCTACGCTCTCGCCCCGATGAGCAAGACCCTCGTGATCGCCGAGAAGCCATCTGTCGGCCGCGACCTCGCGCGGGTGCTCCCGGGGCCGTTCACCAAGGGAGACGGCTTCCTGGAGGGGCCTGAGCACGTCGTCACCTGGGCCGTCGGGCACCTGGTGCAGCTGGCTGATCCCGATGAATACGGCGAGCAGTACAAGAAGTGGCGGATGTCCGACCTGCCGATCGTGCCCGAGCACTTCAAGCTGGTCGTGCGCGACGAGCGCTCCAAGAAACAGATGAACGTCGTCAAGCGGGCGCTCGACCGCGACGACATCGACTTTGTCGTCAACGCCTGCGACGCCGGCCGCGAGGGCGAATTGATCTTCGCCTACCTGTACGAGAAAGCGGGCAGCAAGCTACCCGTGAAGCGGCTCTGGCTCAACTCGATGACTTCATCGGCGATCCGTGAGGCCTTCGCGCACCTGCGTCCGGCCGGCGAGCTCGCGAGCCTCGAGTCAGCCGCCCGCTCGCGCTCAGAGGCAGATTGGATCGTCGGCATGAACGCCACCCGGGCGGCGACGATCAGGCTGCGCTCGTCGTTCGACGGGGCCGTGTCCCTGGGTCGGGTGCAGACCCCGACGCTTGCGATCCTGGCTCGGCGCGAGCAGGAGATCCGCGCCTTCAAGCCCGAGCCCTACTGGGTCGTCGACGCACGCTTTCTGGCGCTGCCCGAAGAACCGCGCCGAGCCTACGACGGCCGTTTCCACGCCGGCGCGAAGCCCCGAATCGCGACCGAGGCCGAGGCGAGCGCGATCGTCGCCGCGTGCGAGGGTCAGGTCGGGGCCATCACCAAGCTCGAGAAGTCCGAGCGCAAGGACCGGCCGCCGCTGCTTTACGACCTCACCTCGCTGCAGAGCGAGGCCTCCTCGCGCTTCGGGTTCACGGCGAGCCGCACGCTCCGTGCCGCCCAGCGGCTCTACGAGGAGCACAAGGCACTGACCTACCCCCGCACCAACTCTCGGTACATCACCTCCGACATGATCGGCGAGATCAAGCCGATCGCCGAGCTGGTCGGCGGCCAGCGCGAGTACGCGCGCGCCGCCGCCTACGTGACGGGGCTGGACGTGCTGCCGCTCGGGCGGGTGGTCAACAACGAGAAGGTGACCGACCATCACGCGATCATCCCGACGCTCGCCGAACGTCACCCGGTCGAGAAGATGGATGACGACGACCGCCGCATCTACGACCTCGTCGTCAGGCGTTTCCTGGCGGTCTTCCACCCCGAGGCGGTGTTCGAGAACACGCGCATCGAGACCACAGTTGCCGAGCACATCTTCCGCACGCGCGGCAAGGTGCTGCTCGTGCCGGGGTGGCGGGGCGTCTACGGCGAGGGCACCGGCGCCGACCTCGCCCCGGCGGGCGCCGAGGATGAGGACGAAGGAGTCGAGCAGCAACTGCCGAAGCTCGAGCAGGGCGAGCGCTCGAAGGTCCACCGGATCGCGTTGGAGGCCAAGGAGACCAAGCCGCCGCGGCGTTACTCCGATGGATCGCTGTTGCGGGCGATGGAGACGGCCGGCAAGCTGGTCGACGACGAGGAGCTGCGCGAGGCGATGAAGGAGTCCGGGATCGGCACTCCGGCGACTCGCGCGGCGATCATCGAGCGGCTCCTGCAGGTCGGCTACATCGAGCGTGACGCGCGGGCGCTGGTCGTCACCGAAAAGGGTCTCAACGTGATCCAGCTGCTGGCCGCGAGTCCGCTGACCTCGCCGAGTCTGACCGGGGAGTGGGAACACCGGCTCGAGAACATCGAGTCCGGCACGGACTCGCGCGAGGCGTTCATGGGCGACATCGCCAAGTTCGCGCAGGACACCGTCGCCGACCTCGACGCCAAGCTCAAGGACGTTCGGATCCCCCGCGCAAACCTGGGACCGTGCCCGGTCTGTGGACAGGACATCGTCGAGAACCGCAAGGGCTACTCATGCTGGTCACGATCGGATCCGGGCTGCGGGTTCGTGATCTGGAAGGCAAAGGCCGGCAAGACGCTGCCGGTTCAGATCGCGCGCGAGCTGATCAAGACCGGTCGCACCGAACGTCCCGTGACCGGCTTCAAGAACCGTGCCGGCCGCAGCTTCCGTGCGCGGCTGGCGCTGATGCAGACCGAGGAAGGGCGCTGGCGGGTCGAGTTCGACGAACCCTGGGCCAAGGAGGGCGCGAAACCGCCCGACGCCGAGGCGTCGCTCGACGGTGCCGCCGAGCTTGCCGAGGCGGCCACGGCTGGCGCATCGCAGTCGACGCAGGAAGCGGCCTGAGGGCACTGAGCGGTGTGACGGCCGGTACCCTCGCAGCTGAGCCGCTCGGCAACACCGGCATGGAGATCACCCGGGTCGGCTTCGGGGCCTGGGCAATCGGCGGCGGTGACTGGCCGTTCGGGTGGGGGCCACAGGACGACGAGGAATCGGTCGCCGCGATCCACCGAGCGGTCGAGCTCGGGGTCAACTGGATCGACACCGCGGCCGGCTACGGGTTCGGACGTTCAGAGGCGATCGTGGGGCGCGTCCTCCGCGAGCTTCCCGCCTCCAGGCGGCCGCACGTCTTCACCAAAGCCGGGACACTCCCGGGCTCGGATGGGGAGGTCATCCGCAGCCTCGAGCACGACTCGGTCATCCGCGAGGCGCACGCCAGCCTCGAGCGCCTTGGCGTCGACGCGATCGACCTGTACCAGATCCACTGGCCGATCCCCGACCCGGAGATCGAGGAGGGCTGGGGGGCGTTCGCCGAGCTCAAGGAGCAGGGCCTGGTGCGTCACATCGGGGTCTCCAACTTCGACGTCGCGCAGCTGCTCCGGGTCCAGCAGATCGCCCCGGTCGAGTCGCTACAGCCCCCTTACTCCCTGCTGCACCGCGAGATCGAGGGAGAGCTCCTCCCGTTCGCGCGCAAGCGCGGAATCGGCGTGATCGTCTACTCGCCGATGGCCTCCGGGCTGCTCAGTGGCGGGATGACCCGCGAGCGGATCGGGGCCTTTCCCGATAACGACTGGCGCAAGCGCAGCCCGCGCTTCCAGGAGCCGCAACTGTCCGCCAACCTGGCGCTGGTCGAGCGGCTGCGGACCATCGGCGACCGTCATGGGACGACGCCCGGGGCGGTGGCGATCGCGTGGGCGCTCCGCAACCCGGCGGTCGACGCCGCGATCGTCGGCTTCCGGCGCCCCGATCAGGTCGATCCGATCCTCGCGGCCGCGGCTCTCGAGCTGACCGCCGCCGATCTCGACGAGATCGGCAGCTGAAGGATGAATCGAGCCCCGCCCGCCCCGCCGAAGATCGAGTCGGTGACGCTGACCGTCCCTCCGTGGGCTTCGGCGATCGCCTTCACGATCGCCAGCCCAAGGCCGGCGCCGCCGGCAGCGCGGGTGCGCGCCGGGTCGGTCCGGTAGAAGCGCTCGAACACGTCCTCGCGAAATTCCTCGCGGATACCGGGGCCGTCATCGCTGACCGCCAGCACGATCTTGCCGGGGCTTCCGGCCTCGACGTCGATCCGGACGAGGCCATCGGGCGCTTCGGTGTGCTCGATGGCGTTGCGGGCGAGGTTGCGCAGAGCCTGCGCGAGCCGGTCCGGGTCTGCCCGGACCCACACAGGCGTGGCTTTGGCGGCCACGTGGCCGCCAAAGTTGGGCCCCCAGGTGGTGTCCGGAGCGACCCTGCCGATCTCGAAGTTGCGCTCCGCCGTCAGGCTCAGCGAATCCCACAGGTCGGTCACGAACTCGTTCAGCTCGACGTCGGCCAGGTGCAGGAATTCGCGTTGATCTGACTGTGCGAGCAGCAGCAGGTCATCGACGAGGCGCGTGATCCGCGCGACCTCGGCCTGCATCTGCCGCTCGGCGTGCAGGAGGTCGTAGCGACTGGCGCGTTCGTCGGAGGCGAGCACTTCGAGCTGGCCGCGGATCACCGTCAGAGGCGTGCGCAGCTCGTGCGAGGCGTCGGCGATGAACTCACGCTGGCCCTCGAAGGCGTGCGACAGGCGGTCGAGCATGTGGTTGAAGGCTTCGGCCAGGACCAGAAGCTCTCGGCTCGAGCTCGGCGACGCGTGCACCCGCGGGGCGAGGTCGCCCGCGCCGACCCGCGCGGCGACGGCCGCCAGGCGGCGCATCGGCGCCGATATCCCGGTACCGATCAGGTACGCCGCCGCGAGCGCCAGCAGCAGCACGATGCCGCCGCCGAGCAGGAACGAGCGGGCGATTCCTGCCTCGGTTTGGCGGATCGTCGACAGTGGCTGGGCAGCGCCGGCATACGCCACCCTGCCGGCGGTCATGAACCGTTGCTCGTAGAACCGCAGCGACCCGACGTCGGGAGCCTCGCGGGTGTTGTAGCCGCCACGCGGGACCGCGAGCAGCTGGCCCACGCGCCTCTCGAGCGCCTGTTGAGCGGGGCTCTCGTTGTCGGGTCGGGCCCGGCCGAAGAGCTCCGGGTGGTTACTCGCCGTGCCCACCCCGGGCACGAGCAGAAACAGCAGCGCCGAAGCCCGTCCGAATGGTTGCGAGGAGACATAGCGGCGTGCCGTCGCCATCAGCTCCCGCGACGAGGTACCGGGGGGCAGCGTCAGGGCGCGGGCCAGCTGACCGGTGCTGCCGCGGATGTCGTGGTCGAGGTCGGCCTGCAGGCGGCTGGCCGCGTCGTTGTAGACGAACACGAACGAGACGACCAGGGTCGCGATCACGACGAACGCCACTGCGATCGTCAAGCGCGCTCTGAGCCCGTCGAGCCGCAACCACCGGACCAGTCCGATCAGGCGCTCGTTCACTGGCCCGCCTCGTCGAAGCGGTATCCGACGGACCTGACCGTCTTGATCGGCGCCGGGCGATCCGGGGTTCGTAGCTTCCGGCGCAGGTACCCGACGTAGACCTCGACGACATTCGTGCCGGGATCGTGGTTGTAACCCCAGACGGCCCGCAGGATCTGGTCGCGTCTGAGCACGTGCGGGCGGTGCTGCAGCAGATAGACGAGCAGCTCGAACTCCGTCGAGGACAGCCGGACCGGTTCGCCGGCCACGGTCACCCGCCGCGAGATCAGGTCGACCTCGAGTGTCTCCGTGCGGATCGTCGTGGCTCCGCGGTTGGCCGACCGCAGTTGCGCCCGAATTCTGGCGGCGAGCTCGCCGACCGAGAAGGGCTTGACGAGGTAGTCGACGGCACCGGCGTCGAGGCCGGCGATCCGATCCGACACCTCCCCGCGGGCGGTCAGGACGATCACCGGCAGCTCCGGCCGGATCTCCCGCAACCTCTTGAGAACCTCGGCTCCGCTCAGTTTCGGGAGCATCAGGTCGAGCACGACGAGCTCGACGTCGGGCTTCAGCGCACGCGCGAGCCCGGCCTCGCCGTCGGCTGCGCTGTCCACCTCGAACCCGTGCCTGCGCAGCCCACGCTCGACGAAATCGACGATGCCCTGCTCGTCCTCGACCACAAGCACCATGGCGCGATCATAGGGGTGGTGCAGCTCGGTGAGGAGGGCCGGCTGCGCACTTATCCCCGGAAATCCAAGAAATCTGTAAGAACGCGGCATTCCGAGAGATCTCTAAGGCGGGGGTCAGGGACGCTTAAGTGCACGATCAAACACTGCGGTCCAGATGTCCGTCGCAGAATCGAGCACAACGACCTCACCCGATGGCCGGCTGCTGAGCGGCGGCATCGACGGCAACGAGCGCCTGACGGCGATCACGGGATTCGTCCTGCTGGTGCTGTTCGCGGTGCTCGGCGTCACGATCCTCTTCATCGGCCAGCTGCTGTGGCTGCACCTCTTCCTCGGGATCGTGCTGTTCGGACCGGTCGCCCTGAAGCTGTCCAGCACCGGATACAGGTTCATCAGGTACTACGCCAACGCGCCCGCGTATCGCCACAAGGGCCCGCCGCATCTGTTTCTCCGCGCGCTTGGCCCGATGGTGCTGCTGTCGACCGTCGGCGTGTTCCTGACCGGGCTGCTGCTGCTGCTTGTCGGCCCCAACGCGGGCTCGCGGCCGGCGCTGGGGCTACTGCACAAGGTCACGTTCATCCTCTGGCTGGTCGCGATGGCCCCGCACGTGCTCGGCCATCTGGTCGAGCTGCCTAGGAACCTGCTCCGGTCCGACCGCGGCTACCGCCGCCTGCCCGGCGCAACCGCCCGCTGGCTGGCGCTGGTGGCCGCGCTCGTCGGTGGCCTCGTGCTCGCGGTTCTGTTCCTTCCGGACTTTTCCGTCTGGACGTCGTTTCACGCCCACGGGGTGGCCCATTGAGACCGAACGAGCACTCGAGCGTCCGCGACGCGGCGCTGCGTCGGCTCGGCGGAGCGAACCAACTGCTTGTCGTCGGCTCGGTGGTCCTCGCGGGGCTGCTGACGGACGTCGCCGCCAACGCCTTTCCAGGGCGTTCGCCGGCTTTGCTCAAAACGGCCGCTGCGCGCGCCACCGCGGCCGCGCACGCGCGCTCCCACACCCAGTGCCACGTGTGTGCGTCCGGCCGCACCGTCCAACAGTCCGGCACCGAGTCGGACTCCGGGGGCGGCTGCCACGTGTGTGCGCCCGGCCGTACCGTCACCCAACCCACCGCTGCCCCGGCACCGGCCCCTGCTCCGGCTCCAGCTCCCGCCCCCGTGGTGGTCTCCGGAGGGTCGTAGGCGATGCTGCCGATCGCCGTCAGCTCGACCACCTACTGGTATCTGACTCGAGGGACCGGCGCGGTCTCGCTGGTGCTGCTGACGCTCGTGCTCGTGCTCGGGGTGCTCGACGTCTCCCGTTTGGCGACGCCCCGCTGGCCGCGGTTCGTGATCGACGGCCTGCACCGCAGCGCCTCGTTACTCGCCGTGTCCTTCCTCGGCTTGCACATCCTCACCTCCGTGCTCGACAGCTTCGCGCCGATCAGCTTCCTCGACGCGGTGCTTCCGTTCCACAGCGCGTATCGCCCGCTCTGGCTGGGCCTCGGGGCGGTCGCGTTCGACCTGATGATCGCCGTCCTCATCACCAGCCTGGTTCGGGCTCGGCTGGGCTACGGAGCGTGGCGGGCGGTCCATTGGCTCGCATACGCCTCCTGGCCGATTGCGATCCTGCACGTGCTGGGAACCGGCAGCGACGTCAAGCAGGCCTGGCTGCTCCTGCTGACGTGGCTCTGCATCGGGGCGGTCGGCGCCGCCATCGCCGCCCGCATGGCGTGGACCCCGCAGCTGCCGGTCCGCCGCAGGCTCGCCGTTTCGGCGACTCCGCTGCTGTTCGTGCTGGCGCTCCTGATATGGCTGCCACTCGGCCCGCTCGGTTCGGACTGGGCGCGGCGCTCGGGGACACCGGTGACGCTGATCGGCGGCGCCGCATCCGTGGCGCCCGCGTCGTCGCGATGAGCGCGTCGGACCCCGCTCAGCTGCCCCGGCTGCTTTCGGGCTGCAGCTTCTCTCGGCCGCTCGATCTCATCGCGCACGAAGCGATCCATGGGCAGCTGCCGGTGCCCCGCCGTTTTCGCGGCCGCGAGCATCCGCTGATCTCCGAGGTCGACCGGGCCGGGCTCTACGGACACGGTGGCGCCTCGTTTCCGACCGCGACCAAGCTCCGCACCGTCGCCGCCCAGCGGGGCCGTCCGGTCGTGGTTGTCAACGCCACCGAGGGAGAGCCGCTCAGCGCCAAGGACCGCCTGCTGATCGGCTATCTCCCGCACCTGGTGCTCGACGGCGCGGTCGCGACCGCGCTGGCGGTCGGAGCCTGGGACATAACGGTCGCGCTCGACGCGAGCGCGACCGACCTCGCGAGGACCGTCAACCGTGCGATCTCCGAGCGTCCCGAGATCGGGCCGCGGGGTCTGTCAGCGACCACGGCGCAGGTCGCCGACGGCTATCTGAGCGGCCAGGACACGGCGCTGTTGAGCGCGCTCGCGCGCGGCTCCGGTAAGCCGACGACGACGCCGCCCTATCCCGCGCAGCGAGGCCTTCGCGGCAAGCCGACGTTTGTCGCAAACGTCGAGACGCTGGCCCAGGTCGGGCTGATAGCGCGCTACGGCGCCGGCTGGTTCCGCGAATTGGGGAGCAGCCGCGATCCGGGCTCGCGGCTGGTGACCATCAGCGGCGCCGTGGCCCGGCCCGGCGTGATCGAGATCGCCTGCGGCACGCCGTTGCCGATGCTGCTGCGAGCGGCGGGAGGGGTCGGCGGCTCGGTCCAGGGGATCCTGCTGGGCGGCTATGGCGGCGTCTGGGTGGGCGCCGGCGCTGGCGAACTCAAGCTCGGGGAGTGGTCGCTGCGCAAGCGGCACGCCACGCTCGGGCCGGGAATCGTGTTCGTTCTCGGCGACGATGGCTGCCCGGTCGCCGAGGTGGCACGCGCCACGCGCTGGCTGGCCGACGAGAGCGCCGGACAATGCGGGCCATGCATCCACGGCCTGGGCGCAATCGCGACGGCGCTCGAGGAGCTCTGTTGCGAGGGCAACCGCAGCGGCGCCTACGGCCGGCTCGAGCGCTGGTGCAAGCTGATCAACGGACGGGGAGCGTGCGCGCTGCCGGACGGCGCCGCCCGCTTTGTGCTCAGTGCGCTGCGCACCTTCCGCGAAGACTTCGAGGACCATGCCCAATGCGGGGCGTGCGAGGTCTGTGCGAGGAGCTTCTTGCTTCCCGTCGCCCACCGCGAGCGCGTGTCGGCATGACCCCACCGCTGCGCGTTGATCCCATCAAGTGCACGGGCCACGGCATCTGCGCCGAGCTGCTTCCCGAGCTGATCTGGCTCGACGACTGGGGCTATCCGGTGATCGAGGACCACCCCTTGACCGCCGAGCTCGAGCCACTGGCGCGCCGCGCGGTCGCGGCCTGCCCGACGGTCGCTCTGGCACTGGCGGACATCGCGGCGGCGCGCCGGCGGTGACGCGCAGCTGACGGCCTCCGGCCGCTGGTAACGTAATCGCGGTCGTGCTCTCGAGTGCTTACGCCGCGGCGCGGCGCCGGCTCTGGCGCGTGAGCAGCTTGATCGTCGCCGGGTCGGTGATCGCGGCGGGGTTGCTGACCGACCTCGTCACGCAAACCCCCGGGGAGCCGCTGACCAATGCCTCGGCCCACTTCGTATACGGATATCTGAACCGGTCGACCGGCGCGGTGGCGCTGGTGCTGCTGACGCTGGTGCTCGTGCTCGGCGTGCTCAACGAGTCCCGCTTGGCGACCCTCCGGTGGCCGCGGTTGGTGATCCATGGTCTGCACCGCAACGTGGCCTTGCTGGCGGTCTCCTTCACGACCCTGCACGTCCTCGTCACCGTGTTCGATGGCTACCCCCTGATCAGCCTCGTCTACGCGGTGATCCCGATCCACAGCGCCTACGGCGTGCTGTGGTTGGGGATCGGCGCGGTCTCGTTCGACCTGCTGCTCGCGGTGCTGATCACCAGCCTGGTCCGTGCTCGACTCGGCTACGGACTGTGGCGGGCGATCCACTGGCTCGCCTACGCGTGCTGGGCGACTGCGGTAGGGCACACGCTCGGATTGGGCAACGACCTGGAGGCAGGGCATGTCTGGCTGATCGTGCTCACGTGGGTATGCATCGGTGTGGCGGCGGCCGCGGTTGTCTTCCGAGTGGCGTGGGCACTGGAGCCACCCGCCGGCCGCCGAGGCACTCGAGTCTCTCCGCGCGTCGCGGTGAGCGCGCCTCATCCTGTCCCGCTGCCGGTGGCGGACGTCGGAGCCGGGCGCCACCATAGCGAGGATGCCTCTGACGCTGATCCTCGGTCCGGCCAACTCCGCGAAGGCGGGGGAGGTGCTCGGCGCCTACGTGGCGGCGGCGAGGCGTGACGCGCTGCTGGTCGTGCCGACCGCGGCGGACGCCGCCCACTACGACCGCGAGCTGGCTGCCCCGGGGATCAGCCTCGGACGCGCGCTGACCTTCGCGGCGCTCGTCGACGAGATCGCCAGACGCGCGGGCTACGAGCGTGAGCGACTGACGCGGCTGCAGCGCGAGCGGGTCATCGGCCGCGCGATCTCCTCGCTGCGGCTGGGCGCGGTCGCCGACTCGGCGGCGCGACCCGGGTTTGCGATCGCCGCGGGCGCGCTCGTCGCCGATCTGCGCCGCGCGCGTGTCTCGGCGCCGCGGTTCGCGGCCGCGCTCCGCGGCTGGGCCCGGCAGGGAAGCGAGGAGCGCGCGGCGTACGCCCGCGATCTCGCCTCGCTATACCGCGCCTACCTCGAGGCTCTCGATGCGGTCGGTCTGGGGCGGACCGACGCCGAGGGCTTTGCCTGGGGGGCGCTCGATGCGCTGCGGTCGCAACCTGACGGCTGGCAGGCAACGCCGGTGTTCTTCTACGGGTTCGACGACCTGACCGCGATCGAGCAGGATGCCGTCGAGACGCTGTCCGGGATCGCCGGCGCCGGGGTAACCGTGTCGCTCACCTACGAGCGCGAGCGGCCGGCGCTCGCCGCCCGCGCAGGTTTGGTCGAGGAGCTCAGAGGGCAGGCGGCGTCCGTCCGCGAGCTGCCGGCGCTCGACGCGTACTACGAGCCCGCGTCGCGAGTCGCGCTTCACCACCTTGAACGGCACCTGTTCGAGCCCTCGCCGCCGCCCAGGGGTGACTTTGGCGGCCACGTGGCCGCCAAAGTTGGGCCCCCAGGTCGTGTCGATCCCGGCGAAGCCGTCGGCCTGCTCGAGGCGGGCGGCGAACGCGCCGAGGCCGAGCTGATCGCGTCCGAGGTGCTGGCGGCGCTGCACGACGGCGTCCCGGCGAGCGAGATCGTCGTCGTCTGCCGGTCGCTGCGCCGCTCCGGCCCGCTGCTGCTGCGGTCGCTGCGGCGCTACGGAGTGTCCGCGGCGGGAGCGATCCGGTCCGGCGTGACGCACACCGCGCTCGGCCGGGCGCTGCTCGCGCTGGCCCGGTGTGCGTTTTCGAGGGAGCCTCTCGCGTCCGACGTTCTGGCGTATCTGCGGGCGCCGGGACTGCTCGACTCGCCCGCGCCCGTCGACGAGCTTGCGGCCGAACTCGCCCGCCGCGGGCTCGTCTCGGCCGCAGACGCTCGGTCGCTGGCTCGCGGCCTGCCATTGGACGCGATCGACGACCTCCGGTTCGCATCTGACCCGGCCGCGGCGCTCGCGCTCCACGCGCGCCGGCTGCTCGCGGCGTCCCGCCCCGGCGCGGCGGCGTTGCTGAGCGACGACGAGGCCGTCGACGCCCGGGCGGCGGCCGCCGTGGTGCGGGCGCTCGGCGAGCTCACCGAGCTCACCGAGCTTCACCCGCTCGACGGGGCTGAGCTGGTTGAGCTGCTCGAGACGCTCGAGGTCGATCTCGATGCCGACCCCGATCCCGAAGCGGTCCTGGTCGCCGAACCGCTTGCGATCCGCGCGCGCCGCTTCCGCCGGGTGCTGGTTGCGGGGCTTTGCGAGGGAGAATTCCCAAGTTCGGCCGACTTCGGCGACCCGTTCCTCGGCGAGGACCGGCGCCGCGAGCTGGCGCTAGCGTCCGGCCTCGTCCTGCGCGGCGAGCCCGACCCGCTCGCCCGCGAGCGCTATCTGCTGTACGCGTGCGTGTCCCGCGCGACCGAGCGGGTCAGCTTCAGCTACCGCAGCTCCGACGAGGACGGCAACCTCGTGCTCCCCTCGCCGTTTCTGGCCGATCTCGATCAGCTGCTCGACTCCGGCTGGCGCGAGCGCCGGCGCCGCCGGTTGCTGGCGGACGTCGTCTGGCGCCCCGAGGATGCGCCGACGGCTCGCGAGCGCGAGCTGGCTCTGACGGCGGCCGGGTCGCCGGCCGTCGACCCCGGCGGTCCCGGGTTGACGCGCCGTCTCGGCGCAACCGCGATGGCGCACGTCCGGCACACCCGGGTCGTGTCGGCGGGGGCGCTCGAGAAGTTCGCCGCCTGCCCGGTGGCGTGGCTGGTCGAGCGTCAGCTCGAGCCGCAGGAGCTCGCGCCCGGGGCAGAGCCGCTGACGCGCGGAAGCTTCATGCACCGGGTGCTCCAGGAGGTGATCGCGGGCCTCGCTGGCCCGCTGACCCCCCAGACCCTCCCGGACGCCGAGCTGGCGCTCGCCGAGCTGACCGCCGAGCCTCCGGCTGATCTCTTGCCCGGACGGCCCGAGCCGGTGAGGGCCGCGATCCTGCGCGGGATCGAGGCGGATCTGCGGCGCTATCTCCGGTTCGAGTCCGACGATGGCAACGACTGGACGCCGCGCGAGCTCGAGCTGGCGTTCGAGGTGGAGATCGGAAGCGCCCCGGACGCAATCGCGCTGCGCGGGGTGATCGACCGCGTCGACGTCGACCCAGATGACGGGTGCCGGACGATCATCAGGGATTACAAGAGCGGCACGGTGGGCCGTGAGCGCGCCGGCGGCCGTTGGCTAACCGACCATCAGTTGCAGGTCGGCCTGTACATGCTCGCGGTTCGCAAACTGTTGGAGCTCGAGCCGGTCGCCGGCTTCTACCAGCCGTTGAGGGGCGGCGGTCTGCGGCCGCGGGGGGTGTTCGAGTCAGCCGTGCCGGTCGGCCGCCACGTGTACCACACCGATGCCGTCAACGGCGAGGAGCTGGAGCAGCTGCTGGCTGAGATCGAGGCCCAGGCGCTGGGGCTGGCGGCGCAGCTGCGGACGGGCGAATTGACGCCGTGCCCGGAGACGTGCTCGCGGAGCGGATGCCGGCATCCCGGGATCTGCTGGGCCCAATAGTGGTCATGGAGTTCACCGAAGAGCAGCTGCGGGCGATCGAGCGCCGTGAGGGCGACCTGCTGCTAGACGCGGGCGCCGGCAGCGGCAAGACCGCCGTGCTGGTCGAGCGCTTCGTCCGGGCGGTGATCGATGACGGCGTCGACGTCGGCCGCATCCTCGCGATCACCTTCACCGAAAAGGCGGCGGCTGAGCTGCGCGACCGGGTCCGGGCGAGGCTCAGAGACCTCGATGATCAGACCTCGGCCGCCGCCACCGAGGGCGCCTGGATCTCGACGATCCACGCGTTCTGCGCGCGCGTGCTGCATACGCACGCGCTGGCGGCCGGGCTCGATCCGGCCTTCACCGTGCTCGACGACAACCGCGCCGCGGAGCTGTCGGGTGCGGCCTTCGACGGGGCGCTGGCGGAGCTCGCGCGCTCGCCCCAGGGCGCCGAGCTCGTCGCCGCACACGAGCCGGCCGTGCTCCGGCGGGCCGTTGTCGCCGTCTACGGCCAGCTGCGGGCGATCGGGCAGCGGCGTCCGACGCTGCCCGTGCAGCGCCCGAGCGTTGCGGCCGACGAGCTGGCGGGCGGGGTTCGCGAGCTGGCGTTTGCGGCCGCCCGCGGGCTTGGGGAGATCGACCAGCCCGGGGTCACCGTCGCGAAGGCGCTCGACACGCTGACGCGGGCCGGCGAGCTGCTCGCCGGGGAGCTGCCGTGGCCCGGCGACCTCGAGGCGATCTCACTCCCGGGCGGCGCTGGGGCGTTGACCAGCGATCCGTGCGAGGCCTACCGAGCCGGGCTCGCTCAGCTCCGGCAAGGGCTTGCGAGCGAGCTGGCGATCCCGATGCGCGATGCCCTCGACGAGCTGTTGCGGGGCTATGGGGAGCGCTACGGGCAACTGAAGCAGCGTTCCTCCGCGCTCGACTTCGACGACCTCGAGCTGCTCGCCCGCGACCTCCTCAGCCGCGAGGAGATCGGCTCCCGCTACCGGGAGCGGTTCGAGCACGTGATGGTCGACGAGTTGCAGGACACGAATCGGGTGCAGCTCGAGCTGATCGAACTGGTCGCCGCAGGCGGCGCGCTGTTCATGGTCGGCGATGCGCAGCAGTCGATCTACGGCTTCCGGAATGCCAATGTCGAGCTGTTCGAGGAGCGCGGGCGCGAGCTCGAGCGAGTCGGAGGGCGGGCGTCGCTGACCGTCAATTTCCGCTCCCGGCCGGAGATCCTGGCCGTGATAAGCGCGGGGTTCGAGGAGCTGATGGAGAATTTCCGGCCGCTGGCGCCGGCCCGCGAGCCGTCTTTCGCCGTTTCGGAGCCGAGGGTCGAGCTGCGCGTAATCGACAAGGGAGCCGACTGGGAGAAGGAGGGCCTGGCGGCGCCATGGCGGTTGGCGGAGGCGCGTGCGCTGGCCCACCGGCTGGCCGCGCTGATTGGCAGCGAGGGGTGCCCGGCCGGTGAGATCGTCGTCCTGACCCGGGCGACGACTGACCTGCGCGCCTACGAGCGGGCGCTCGAGGACGCCGGGGTGCCGACCTACGTGATCGGGGGGCGGGGCTACTGGACCCATCCCCAGGTCGTGCAGCTCGTTGCCTACCTGCGCACGCTCGCCAACCCGCTCGATCAGGAGGCGCTCTACGGGACGCTCCTGTCACCCGTGGCCGGCCTCTCGCTCGATGGGCTGGTGCTGTACGCAGCGGGCGCGGCGGACGAGATGGAGCCCGCCGACCGGGCCGCGCTCGAGCGGTTCGAGCGGTGGTTGGCGAGGGAGCGGGCGGCCGCGGCGCGAATCGGTGCCGAGGAGCTGATCGACCGCGTGCTGACGGCCAGCGGATACGACGCCGCGTTGCTGTCGCTGCCCGATGGTCGCCGGCGGCTCGCCAACGTCCGCAAGCTGATGCGCTTCGCGCGCGAGTGGGAGGCGGTGGCCGGGCCCGATCTTGCCGGATTCGTCGAGGCGATCGGGCGCAGGCGAGATGGCGCCGAACGAGAGAGCGAGGCGCCGGTGGAGAGCGAAGGCCTCGATGCCGTCCGGCTGATGACCATCCATCGCGCGAAGGGACTGGAATTTCCGGTCGTCTGCGTGGCCGACCTCGGGCGGGGGCCGACCTTCCGGCACGAGCTGATCCGCCTCAGTCGCGACGGCGAACGCCTTGGCCTGCTGGTCGGTCGGCCCGGGACGGGTGGGAAGCTCCGCTCGCTGGACTACGAAGAGCTCGCCGAGGAGCGGTGGGCGGCCGAGCAGGCAGAGGAGCGGCGGCTCTTCTACGTGGCGATGACACGAGCCCGGGAAAGACTGATCCTGTCCGGCGCCATGCGGGAATCCGGAGGCTCCTCCACCCCGGCTGACTGGATCGTCCCGGCCTTCAGAGATCTGCCCGGCGTCCGCTACACCTGGCTGTCGGACGACTCCGAGGACGTCCACCACATTCAGCGTCGCGACGGTGGGGACGGGCGGGTGGTCCGGACTGCGGAGCGCTCGGTTGTCGGCGCGCAACCGGGGATTTCGGCGCCGGCCTCGCCGGCGCCGAAATCCCCGGTCCCCCTCCGGACCCTCAGCTACTCCACGATCGCCGAGCACGCCCGCTGCGGTTACCGCTTCTACGTCGAGAGGGTTCTCGGGGTTCCGCCGACCTCCGAGCCGGCTTCGGAGGGGACCGGCGGACGCCAACGAGGCACGGAGGTCCACCGGCTGCTCCAGCGCCTCGACTTCCGGCGCCCGGTGATCCCCTCTGAGGCCCCTGCCGACGTGGCAACGCTGCTGAGCGCGTTCGCCGGCAGCGACACGCGCCGGCGCCTGGCGGCGGCCGCCGAGGTCAGACGCGAGCAGCGCTTTGCCTTCCCATTTGCCGGAACCCTGGTCACCGGAACCTTCGATGTGCTCGCACTCGAGGCGCACGACCGGCTGCTGGTCGTCGACTACAAGAGCGATCGGCTGGACGGCGCAAGCCCGGCCGAAGTGGAGGTGCGATACGGGATTCAGCGTCTGATCTACGCGATCGCGGCGCTGCGCACAGCCTCGAACGCAGGAGCGGGTCCGCATCCAACCGTCGAAGTCGTCCACCTGTTCCTCGAGGCCCCCGACGACCCGGCCCGCGCCAACTACGACGTGGCCGACGTCCCCGCCCTGGAGGGGGAACTCGAGCAGGCCAGCGCCGGCCTGCGTGCCGGCACCTTCGAAGTCTCCCCGACACCGCAGCTCGGGCTCTGCAACGGCTGTCCGGCCGAAGCTGGGCTCTGCTCCTGGCCCCCCGAGCTCACGCGGCGTTCCGTTGTGCAGGCTGCGAGGACTCCTCCGCCTCGCTGAACAGGCTGCGTGGCCATGCCCGTTTTGCAAGGACGGAGTTCAACTCGATCGAATAGGTCGTCAGCAGCGAACCGAGGTGCAGCCACGCCAACACCCCGATCACCAGCGCGAACGCCCCGTTTGCCGGGCTCGAGTTTCTGGTGTGGTTGATGAAGACGGCGCCGATCGTCTGCAGGATCGTCCAGAAGATCGCCGAGAGCAGCGCTCCCGGGACGATCTCGCTCCATCTGTGCATCTGACAGGAGAGGATCTGGAAGGCGACTAGGAACAGCGCGAAGTTCAGGGCGAGCGAGATGACGTAGCCGGCGACCTGCAGCGCCGGCCCTCCGAGGCCGCCGGTGACGAGCCCAGAGGCGGCGGAGGCGACGACGAACATCGCCCCCAATGCCACCAACAGGATCAGCCCCCGCACCCTCGAGCCCACGAAGCCCGGGCGCTCCGTGCGCGGGACCCCCCAGACGTGATCGAGCGCGTTTGCCGCGGCCCGGGTGACGCCGAGCCCCGCCCACAGCGCCAGGGCGAGACCGATGACCAGCCCCGCCGCGTTCCCGCTCAGACGGTTCGTCGACAGGGAGTCGCCGATCACCGGGAATTTTCCGAGTACGGAGTTCTTCAACGACTCGTACGCCGAGTGATCGCCGGCCAGGACGTAACCCAGGATCGTCGTGAACACGAGCAGCAGCGGGAACAGCGAGAAGAACGCGTAGTAGGCAACCAGCGCCGAGAGGTTGCCCGCCTGGTCGTCGTCGAACTTCTTGACTACGGCCACCGCCACCGCCGGAACACGGTGACGTTGCTGGAAACGATCGAACGCTTGCGCGCGCGCCTTCAGGTCCATGTCCCGTGTGATACCCCGATCCGGTCTTCGGTGTCCCCGTCAACCGCTGGCCTGTCGCGGCCTCAGTATGACCGATGCCCCTCGGGCCGGGCTGAACGTGATGCTCCGGCGCGCGGTCCGCTCGAACTCCGGCCTCTCTGCCGTGATCGCGAACCGGCGCAGGACGGCCGCCACCACGATCTTCATCTCCTGCTGGGCGAACGCGGCGCCGATGCAGCGGCGCCGACCGCCGCCGAATGGCAACCACGTATAGGTGCCCGGCGCCACCCCGACAAATCGCTCGGGGCGAAACGCGTACGGCTTCGGATACAGCGTCGGGTCGTGGTGGACCAACCAGCTCGACACCAGCAGCGCCGTCCCGGCGGGGTACTCCCAATCACCGATCCGCACGGCCTCGGTCGTGACCCGTGGCATCGCGTTGGGGAGCACGGGGCGCAGCCGCTGAATCTCATGGATCGTCGCGGTGAGATAGGTGTCCTCGACGCCCGCGTCGAGCTCCGCCTGCAGGCGCTCGACGACGCGCGGCTCCCTCGCGAGCTGCATGAACAGCCAGGCGAGCTGGGAGGCGGTCGTCTCGTGGCCGGCGACGAGCGCCGTCACGAGCTCGTCGCGGAGTTCGTGCTCGCTCATCGGCTCGCCGTCCGCGTGCTGTGCGGCGAGCAACATCGCCAGCACGTCCGGCGAGACGTCGCCGAGCTCAGCACGCTCGAACGCCTCGCGCCGTTCACGCACCTGCGCCAGGATCAGCTCGTCGGTGTCCGCCAGCAGCCGCCGGAGCCGCCGCACGACGCCCAGCCACGGCGCCCAGCGCTGGACGGTCGGCAGCATCAGCGAAACCGGACTCTCGGAGATCGCCAGCACCCTGGTCAGGGCAGCGCGCAGCTCGTCGAGCCGCTCTCCGCGCTCGAGGCCGAACACGGCTCGTAGGATGATTTCGAGCGTCAGCCGCTGCAGGCGCGGATGTAGCGCGACCGTCTCACCGGTCGGCCAGCTGTCGAGCTCGCGATCGGTCAGCTCCGCCATCAGGCCGGTCAACAGCTTCAGCCGCTCGCCGTGAAATGCGGGCAGCAGCATCCGGCGGTGCTCCAGGTGCGCTTCCTCGTCGAGCAGTAGCAGCGACCAGGGCCCGACCACCGGCTCGAGGATCCGGCCCCCTTCGCCCGGGTGGAGCAGCTCGGGCGGCGCCTGCAGCAGCTCGCGGATCTCGTCCGGGTCGGAAAGCATCACGAACGGCAGCCCGAACGGCAGCTTGACCGTGAACCTGTGGCCATAGCGGCGGCGCAGTCCACCGAGGGCGGCCCCGGGTCGCAGCCAGGTGGCGGCGAACTGGAAGGCGCTCGGCTGGCGGGGACCCGGGGGCAGCGAGGGCGCAGTCGTCGCCGATTTCATGGACACTGGAGGATATGACCGGCGGCGGGCCGCTGTTGGAGCGCGACGACGAGCTGGATCGGTTACGCGGGGCTATCGCCGCCGCGCGCGACGGAGCCGGCGGGCTCGTACTGATCGAGGGACCGGCGGGGATCGGCAAGACAGCCCTGCTCGTCGCCGCGCGCGCGATCGCAGAGGACACCGGAATGCTCGCGTTGGTGGCTCGCGGGCGCGAGCTCGAGCGCGAGTTCGCGTTCGGCGTCGCGCGCCAGCTGTTCGAGGGGCCAATCGCGCGGGCTGGCCCGCGGCGCCGGACAGCCCTGCTCGCCGGCGCCGCCGGCCTCGCGCGGCCGCTGTTGGAGCCCGAGGAGCTTGCGCAGGCGGCACCGGTCGCGGACCGTAGCTTCAGCTTCGTTCACGGGCTCTACTGGCTGACCGCGAACCTCGCCGAGAACACTCCGCTGCTGGTGGCGCTCGACGATGCCCAGCACGCGGACGCCCCCTCGTTGCAGTTCATCGCCTACCTGGCGGCACGGTGCAGCGAGCTGGGTGTGGTGGTCGCGCTGACCGTCCGTGGCGGCGAGCCGGCGACTGACGAGGGTGTGCTGGCGGCGATGCGCTCGGAACCCGAGCTGCTGGTGCTACGTCCGCACGCGTTGACATCGGGCGCGGTCGCCGAGCTGGTTCGAGCAGGCCTCAGCGCAAATGCCGATGACGCGTTCTGCGCCGCGTGTGCCCGCGCCAGCGCCGGCAACCCGTTCCTTCTCGGCGAGCTGCTGTCCGAACTCGACGCCGAGCGCGTCAGGCCCAGCCGG
Source organism: uncultured Solirubrobacterales bacterium (assembly GCA_963830475.1). Taxonomy (GTDB): domain Bacteria; phylum Actinomycetota; class Thermoleophilia; order Solirubrobacterales; family Solirubrobacteraceae; genus Palsa-465. The sequence continues at coordinate 165,205 of CAWHMX010000008.1, forward strand.
GACAACGTCGCACACGTCGATCTCGTCTCGCCGGCCACGGTCGAGCGCGCCGTGCTCGCGCGCTTGGTGCGGCTCGGGAGCGCGGCGACCGCGCTGGCGCGCGCCGTCGCTGTCTTCGAACAGGCCTCGCTATCCCAGGCCATCGCTCTCGCTGGGATCGACACAGGGCACGGTCGCCGGGCCGCGGACGAACTGGTCGCGGCTCAGATCCTCACGCCCGAGCCGATCGGCTTCGTGCACCCGCTGCTGCGGAGAGTCGTATACGAGCAGATTCCGCCCGCCCAGCTGGCGTCCGAGCACCACCAGGCGGCGCTGCTGCTGGCGGCGGGCGGCGCGTCGCCCACCGCCGTCGGCCCACATCTGCTGCGCTCGGCCCCGGCCGGCGAGCCGGAGGCGGTGTGGTTGCTGCGGCGCGCGGCTCGCGCGGCGGTGAATCGCGGAGATCCGCGCTCGGCGGCGCTGCTTCTGCGCCGAGCGCTCGCGGAGCCCCCGGGCGCCGAACAGCGTCGGGTGGTGTTGCAGGAGCTGGGCGAGGCCGAGGCGATCGACCACGACCCGGCCGCGGTCGAGCACCTCCGCGAAGCGCTCGACCTCGCGATCGATCCGGTCGCGCGGGTGCGGGCGGCGTGCGCACTTGGGGAGTTGCTCATCTGGACCGGCGGCGACGCGGTGGGAGCCCACGCGATGCTGACCCGGACCCTCGCGCAGCTCGGCGACGGGGCACCGGCGCAGCTGCGCGTGCCGCTCGAGACGATCAGAGCGGCGACCGCGTCGGTCGACGCTCGCCTGGTGGCGACCCTCGAGCCGCAGCTCGACAGCCTGCGCGCGCTGGCCGACGAGGCGGGCCCGGAGGGGCGTGCGCTGAAGGTCTTCGAGGCATGCTGGGAGGCCCAACGCGGACCGTACGACGGAGTTTGGCGGGAGCTGCTCGACGAGGGCCTCGACGGCGGCAGGTTCGTCGCCGATCGCACGGGCGGCACGCCGATCGTCGTCTACGCGGCGATGGTGCTGATCATGGCCGACGAGGTCCGCCGCGCCGAGTTGCTGCTGGCAGAGGTCCGCGCCGACGCGAGGTCGCGTGGCTCGATCGGCTCGCACCTCATCGACCTGGCATGGGGTGCCTTTCTCGCGCTGCGTCGCGGCGACCTGGAGACCGCCGCAATCGATGCCGGCAATGCGCTGGAGCTCGCACAACGGCTCCAGGTGATGTGGATCGCGATCTGGATGATGGCCTGCCTCACCGATGCCCTGCGATACCTCGGGCGCTTCGACCAGGCGGCGGAGACGATCGCAAAGGCCCCGATCGAGCGTGTCCTGGGTACCTCGGCGGCGCTGCACGCGCTGATCGCCCGCGGCTCGATCAGGCTCGCCCGGGGCGACCGAGCGGGCGCGATCGAGGACCTCCGCCGGGCGGAGGAGAGCGTGATCGTCAACAACCCCAGTTTCGCCCCCTGGCGCTCGCGGCTGGCCGTTGCGCTCGCGCCCGACGATCCCGAACAGGCGCTGGCGTTGGCGCGGGTCGAGCTGGAGCGGGCCCAGGAGCTCGGCCAGCCGCGTGGGATCGGAGTCGCGCTGCGGACCTGCGGAATCATCACCGGCGGCGCGGCTGGGATCCCGCTGCTCGAGCAGGCGGTCGAGGCGCTGCGTGACTCCCCCGCGCGGCTCGAGCTCGCCGACGCGATGTGCGAGCTCGGCTCCGCCTGGCGGCGGTCCGGCCGGCGAGCCGACTCGCGCGAGCCGCTCCGGGAGGCACTCGTGATCGCCGAAGGCTGTGGGGCCGAGCTGCTCGCGCAGCGCGCACGCCAGGAACTGGAGGCCACCGGCGCCAGGCTGCGCCGGCGCAGCGTCTCCGGGCCGGAGTCGCTGACGCCATCCGAGCGCCGGGTCGCCGAGCTGGCCGCCTCCGGATACGCGAATCGTGAGATCGCGCAGGCGCTGTTCATCACCACCAAGACGGTCGGGACCCACCTCGCCCACATCTACCAGAAGCTCGGACTCCAGGGGCAACGGGCCCGGGATCTGCTGGGCGAGCGCATGCGCTCCGCCGACGAACGCGTGACGACCGCCTAAGAGCCAATGCGCAATCGTCGTCTCATCCTCACCTCGCTTATCGGGGCATCCCTGCTGCTCGTCCCGACCACATCGGCTCTGGAGTGACGATCTCGCCGGGAGAGGTAACGGCGGCCGCGCCGACAGGTCGAAAGTTCAGGGGGGGCTCCCGATGCGAATCCCTCCGATCGGCGCGAGTATTCAGCCCTGTGAACGATCAAGGCGAGTTCAGCGAGCTGTCTGTGCAGATCGTGATCGGTTCGGATCCGGTTCGAGGCACCGCGACCCTGCCGACGGGCGAGCGCAGCGAGTTTTGGGGCTGGCTCGAGCTCGCCGAGATCGTCCAGCGCGTGACCACACGCGAGCACGTGTGCGCACGCGCACAAGCGGGAGCCGGGGGCTAGTCGAGGCGGTGCCGGGAGGGGGCGCCCGGCACCGTCGCGACTTCGGCTTCGCCCGCCGGTACCCCTTCGATCGCCAGCAGCGCCCGCTTGCGGTCGAGTCCACCGGTGTAGCCACCGAGGCCTCCGCCCGCGTGCAGCACCCGATGGCAGGGGACGACGATCGGCAGCGGGTTGGCGCCGAGCGCATTCCCGGCCGCCCGGTAGGCCCGCGGACTCCCGGCTCGCCTCGCGACCTGCTTGTAGCTCGCGGTCTCCCCGAACCGGATCCGGCTGGTCGCTCGCAGCACGCGCTGAGCAAATCCGCTCTGCGTCATCCGCCAGTCGATCGGCGTCTCGAACGATCGCCGCCGGCCGGCGAAGAATTCATCGAGCTCGCGGCGTGGCGGGTCCAGCCGGGCGGGCGCCGCCAACACGCGGGGCGAGATCCGCTCGGCCAGGGCAGCCAGTAGCTGATCCTCGTCCGCGTCGCCATCGAGGTAGGCGACGCGGACGAGGCCACGCGGCGTCGCGGCGAGCAGCAGCCGCCCGACGGGCGTCTGCTCGATCGCGTAGGCGACGTCGAGCAGTCCCGAGGCGGCGAAAGCCTCGGTCAGATCAGGCAGGTCGGTCATCTCGCACCTCCCGGCGCAGCCGTTTCAACCCCTCGTGGACGTTCCGGCGCGCCGCCTCCTCGCTGATCCCCATCGTCTGTGCGATCAACGCGTATTCGGCGTCGAGTTCGTAGCGCATCGCGACCGCCGTTCGCTGCTTGGTGGGGAGCTCTCTGACGGCGGCGCGGAGGCCGCCCTCATCCCCGAGCCGTTGCGTCCTCGACCGCCAGCACCGGCAGCTCCGCTCCGACGGGAAGCGGCGCCCGCTTGCGAGCGCGGATGTGGTCGATCGCCTTGCGGTTGGCAATTGTGAACAGCCATCCGCGAAGGTTGCGCGCATCGTGCAGCCGCGGATACGCGCGCAGCGCGGCCAGCCACGTCTCCTGGTAGCAGTCGTCGGCCTCGGGGCGCCCGACGGTCGCCACCAGAAAGCGGTGGACATCGCCCGCGTGGGCGTCGAGCAGCGTCTGGAACGGCGGAAGCGACATCTCTTTTCAGAAAACGAACGGGCGCGCCGTCGTGTGAGATCGCTGGCGCCGAACTGGCCTACAGAACGACGTCAGCACGCCCCGGATCGACGTCGCGAGCGATTCGGTGGTTAATCTAGTGGCGCACCATCGTCGTGTCCGGGCGGAAGAGACCGGCAATACGCTTCCCGAACGTTGCCAAATGCACCGATCGCCGGTACAACAGCTTCATGCCACGTGCGATCTGGAGCGGGGCGATCAGCTTCGGGTTGGTCAACGTCCCCGTCAAGCTGTACTCGGCGACCTCGCCGAAGACCGTCCGCTTCCATCAGCTGTCCGCCAAGACGGGTGCCCGGATCAAGCAGAAGCGAGTTGATGCCTCGACCGGCGAAGAGGTCGCCTTCGAGGATCTCGTCAAGGGCTATGAACTGGCGCCGGACCGTTACGTCGTGATCGAGCCGGAAGAGCTCGACGCATTGGACCCGAAGACGACCCACACGATCGATATCGAGGAGTTCGTGGACCTGGGCGAGATCGACCCGATCTACTACGACAGCTCCTACTTCATCGCGCCGTCGGCCGGCGGCACCAAGCCCTACAGGCTGCTGCTGGAGGCGATGCGGGAGTCGGGTCGGGTCGGAATCGGCCGCGTGGTGTTGCGCTCCAAGCAGCAGTTGTGCGCGTTGCGGCCGACCGGCGACGTGCTGATGCTCTCGACGATGCTGTTCGGCGACGAGGTGAACTCCCCGGACCGCCTCGACGAGCTCGACGCGATCCGTGAGACGGAGACCTCCCCGCGGGAGCTGCAGATGGCCGAGCAGCTGATCGAGTCGCTGTCGGGTGAGTTCGACCCCAGTCACTACCGCGACGATTACCGCGATCAGGTGCTGTCGCTGATCGAGCGCAAGGCGGCCGGTGAGGAGATCACTCCGGCGCCGGCGGCCGCACAGGCGCCGTCCGCCGCTCCCGATCTGATGGCCGCGCTCGAAGCGAGCCTCGCGGCCGTTACCAGCGGGAACTCGGATGACGCCGATGATGGGCGCTCCACGGCCAAGCCAAAGGGCGGCTCGCCGGCGAAGCCGCGGACGGCCAAATCCAAGCCGTCGCGCTCGGTCGCGAACACAAAAAGCCGGTAGTCTTAAGAACACAGCCGCCTCCCTGCTCGAAGCTGGGACGGGTCTGTAGCGGCGCCGCCTGCAGACAGCGACCGACCCCTCCTCAATATGAAGCATGCATCAGCGCCAAGCGGGGCCAGCGGCCTCTACGACCCCTCAACCGAGCACGACGCATGCGGCATCGCGCTGGTCGCGAAGCTCTGGGGCGAGGCCACGCACGCGGTCATTGAGAAGGGCCTCGACGCGCTCGGCAACCTGGAGCACCGCGGGGCCGAGGGCGCCGATCCGAACACCGGTGACGGCGCCGGAATCCTGCTGCAGATCCCCGATGCGTTCCTCCGCGCCGCCGCCGCGGGCGTCGAGTTGCCGCGCGCCGGACGCTACGGCGTCGGCGTCTGCTTCCTCCCGACCGATCCCGAACGGCGCCTTGAGATCGAGCGGCTGATCGAGGAGACGGTGGCCGCCGAAGGCCAGCAGGTGATCTGGTGGCGTGACGTGCCCATCGACGACCGCCAGATCGGCGACACCGCTCGCGCATCGCAACCGCGCATCCGGCAGGTGCTGATCGCCGCCGCCGATCAGCTCGATCAGGACCAGTTCGAGCGCAAGCTGTACGTGATCCGTCGGCTGATCGAACAGTCGGCTCCCGACGACGTGATCCTGCCGAGCTTCTCCTCGCGGACGATCGTCTACAAGGGAATGCTCACCGCTCCGCAGTTGCCCCGCTACTTCACTGACCTGCGGGATCCGCGCGTCGCCTCCCGCCTGGCGCTGGTCCACTCGCGCTTCTCGACCAACACGTTCCCGAGCTGGGGCCTCGCCCACCCGTTCCGGATGATCGCCCACAACGGCGAGATCAACACGCTGCGCGGCAACACCAACTGGATGCGGGCGCGCGAGTCGCAGCTGGCGTCCGAGCTCTTCGGCGATGACCTGCAGAAGCTGATGCCGGTCGTCCAAGCGGGCGGCTCCGACTCGGCCGTGTTCGACAACGTGCTGGAGATGCTGGTGCTGAGCGGCCGCTCGATCCCGCACGCGGTGATGATGATGATCCCCGACTCGTACCGCACCCGGCGCGACCTGGACCCCGATGTCAGGGGCTTCTACGACTTCCACTCCTGCCTGATGGAGCCGTGGGACGGTCCCGCCGCAGTCGTCTTCACCGATGGGCGCACCGCCGGCGCGATGCTGGACCGCAATGGCCTTCGTCCCGGCCGCTGGATCCAGGACACCGAGGGCTACGTCGTCCTCGCGTCCGAGACCGGCGTGTTGACGGTCGCGCCCGAGCACGTCCAGCGCAAGGGCCGGCTGCAGCCGGGCAAGATGTTCCTGCTCGACCTGCAGGAGGGCAAGATCGTCGACGACGAGCACGCGAAGCTACGAGTCGCCCGTCGTCGCCCCTACGGCGAGTGGTACCGCAACTCGGTGATCCACATCGACGACCTACCCGAGCGCGAGCCTCGGACGCCGCGGGTCGAGCCGCTGCGGTCCAAGCAGCTCGCCTTCGGCTACTCGCAGGAGGACCTGAAGCTGGTGATCGCTCCGATGGCCTCCAAGGGCGAGGAGCCGGTCGCTTCGATGGGCAACGACGCGGCCCTGGCGGTCCTATCGGACCGCCAGCCGGCGTTGTTCACCTACTTCAAGCAGTTGTTCGCCCAGGTGACCAACCCGCCGATTGACCCGATCCGCGAGCAGGTCGTGATGAGCCTGCATGTGGGGGTCGGCGCGGAACTGAACCTCCTGGCCGAGTTGCCCGAGCAGGCGCACCAGCTTGTGATGGACCAGCCGATTCTGCGCAACCATCAGCTCGAGAAGCTCCGGCAGGTCTCTCACGACGTGTTCAACGCCGCGACGCTCGACATCACGTGGCCCGTCGAGCGAGGGACGGCTGGGATGCAGGCACGGCTCGACGCCCTCTGTGAGGAGGCGGCCCGCTACGTCGACAACGGCGCGAACATTCTGATCCTGTCGGATCGGAATCTCGGGCCCGAGCGCGTCGCGATGCCGTCGCTGCTGGCGGTCTCCGCGGTCCACAACCACCTCGTCCGGCGGGGGACGCGGCTTCGGACGGGGCTCGTGATCGAGTCCGGGGAACCGCGGCAGATCCACGACATGGCGACGCTGATCGGCTACGGGGCCTCGGCGATCAACCCGTACGTGATGTTCGAATCCCTCGACGAGCTCGCCGACCGCTCGCTGTTGCCGGCTGATCTCGATCGCGAAGAGGCCGAGGAGCGGATCGTCAAGGCGATCGGCAAGGGCCTGATGAAGACGATCTCGAAGATGGGGATCTCGACGATCCAGTCCTACTGCGGTGCGCAGATCTTCGAGGCGGTCGGGCTCGACGGTGAGCTGATCGACAAGCACTTCACCGGCACCGCTTCGCGGATCGGCGGCGTCGCCATCGAGGATCTTGCGACAGAGGCGATGGAGCGCCACTTCAGGGCCTATCCGCCGACCGAGCGCGACCTCCTGCCGGTCGGTGGCGTCCTGCAGTGGCGGCGTGACGGCGAGGCCCACATCTGGAACCCGGATACGATCGCCAAGCTCCAGCACTCGGTCCGCGGCGCCAACGGCAACTCGTGGCAGACCTACAGGGAGTTCGCCGAAATGGCCAACGGCGAGGCGACTCGCAAGGCGGCTCTACGGGGATTGATGAAGCTGCGGACGGTCTCGTTTCCGATTCCGATCGATGACGTCGAGCCGGCCGGTGAGATCGTCAAGCGGTTCACGAGCGGCGCGATGTCGCTCGGGGCGCTCAGCCGCGAGGCGCACGAGACGCTTGCGATCGCGATGAACCGACTCGGGGCGAAGTCGAACACAGGCGAGGGCGGCGAGGACCCGGCGCGGTACGAGCCCGATGACAACGGCGACCTCAGGCGCTCGGCGATCAAGCAGATCGCGTCGGGAAGGTTCGGGGTCACGGCCCACTACCTGGTCAACGCCGACCAGCTCCAGATCAAGATGGCGCAGGGCGCGAAGCCTGGCGAGGGCGGGCAGCTCCCCGGCCACAAGGTCGACGAGTACATCGCGCACATCCGTCACTCGACCCCAGGCGTCGGGCTGATCTCGCCACCGCCGCACCACGACATCTACTCGATCGAGGACCTCAAGCAGCTGATCTACGACCTACGCTGCGCAAACCCGCGCGCGTCGATATCCGTCAAGCTCGTCTCCGAGGTCGGCGTCGGCACCGTCGCCGCCGGCGTCGCGAAGGCCAACGCGGATCACGTCACGATCTCCGGCGGGGACGGTGGCACGGGCGCCTCGCCGCAGTCCTCGATCCACGGTGCCGGCGTCCCCTGGGAGATCGGTCTCGCCGAGACCCAGCAGACGCTGATGCTCAACAACCTACGCTCTCGTATCACCGTCGAGGTCGACGGCCAGCTGAAGACCGGTCGCGACGTCGTGATTGCGGCTCTGCTCGGGGCCGACGAGTTCGGCTTCTCGACCGCCCCGCTGATCGCGATGGGTTGCATCATGATGCGGGTCTGCCACCTGAACACCTGCCCGGTCGGCGTCGCGACGCAGGACCCAGTGCTCCGCGAGCGGTTCCGTGGCATCCCCGAGCACGTGACCGGCTACCTGATGCACGTGGCGGAGGAGGTCCGCGAGCTGATGGCCACTCTCGGGGTGCGCCGGCTCGAGGACCTGATCGGCCGCGCCGACCTGCTCGACATGGACACGGCGATCGACCACTGGAAGGCGAGGAAGGTCGACCTCTCTGCCGTCCTTCAGACCCCGGACGTTCCGGTCGGCGTCGACCGGCGCCGGACGCGCGGGCCGCAGCCGGTGCTCGATGACGCGCTCGACTGGGAGCTGCTGCGCCGCTGCGCTCCCGCAATCGAGAGGCTCCAGCAGGTGAGGCTCGGGCCGATCCCGGTCCGTAACGTCAATCGCACCGTCGGCGGCATTCTGTCGGGCGAGATCGCGCAGCGTCGGGGTGAACGCGGCCTACCCGAGGGCATGATCGAGATCGCCTTCAGCGGCTCCGCCGGGCAAAGCTTCGGCGCTTGGCTGGCGTCGGGCGTGACCTTCGCGCTGCGCGGCGAGACCAACGACTATGCCGGCAAGGGCCTGTCGGGCGGCGTGATCGCGGTCCGCCCGCCGGAGACCGCGCTGTTCCGCGCCGAAGAGAACATGATCGTCGGCAACACCGTCCTGTACGGCGCCACCTCGGGCCGGGCATTCTTCCGCGGCCTCGCGGGAGAGCGCTTTGCGGTCCGGAACTCCGGCGCATACGCCGTCGTCGAGGGGGTCGGCGATCACGGCTGCGAATACATGACCGGCGGCCGAGTCGTCGTTCTCGGCCCGACCGGCCGCAACTTCGCTGCCGGGATGAGCGGCGGAGTCGCCTACGTCTACGACGTCGACCGGGGCTTCGCCGGTCGCTGCAACACCGAACTGGTCGACCTCGAGGAGGTCACCGACGGCGAGGATGGCGATGAGTTGCGGGCTTTGATCGCCGAGCACGCGCAGCGGACCGGCTCGGTCGTCGCCCGGAACCTGTTGGCGCAGTGGGATCGGATTGCCCGTCAGCGCTTCGTCAAGGTGATGCCGCGCGACTACAAGCGGGTGCTGGCCGAGCGCCCCGCGGCCGACGCAGCCGCGCCCGGCGGCGCGGGTGCCGCGCTGACAAGCGGCGCCCGCGAGGACGCAGCGTAGGTCTATCGATGGGTGAGCTTGGCGCCTTCCTGAAGATCCACCGGGTCGGCTTCGACAAACGCAATCCGGCCGAGCGGGTTCGCGACTACGAGCAGTACTTCGGGCTGCAGGGCGAGGACGAGCTTCGCCGCCAGGGCGCCCGCTGCATGGACTGTGGCGTCCCGTTCTGCCACGAGGGGTGCCCGCTCGGAAACCTGATCCCGGATTGGAACGACCTCGTCTACCGCGACAAGTGGCGCGAGGCGATCGACCAGCTGCACTCGACCAACAACTTTCCGGAGTTCACCGGCCTGATCTGCCCCGCGCCCTGCGAGTCCGCGTGCGTGCTGGCGATCAACGACGAGCCGGTGACAATCGAGCAGATCGAGCTGGCGATCGCCGAGCGCGCCTTCGCGGAGGGATGGGTCGTGCCCGAGCCGCCCCCCAGGCGGTCTGGCAAGACAGTGGCGGTGATCGGATCCGGGCCTGCCGGGCTCGCCGTGGCTGCCGAGCTCAACCGCTGCGGCCATCTCGTCACGGTCTACGAGCGCGACGAGGGCCCGGGCGGCCTGATGCGCTTCGGTGTCCCCGACGCGAAGCTTCCCAAGGCACTTATCGATCGTCGCGTCGAGATCCTCCAGCAGGAGGGGATCGAGTTCGTCTACAACGTCGACGTCGGTCACGGCGTCCCGATCGGCGAGCTCCAGAGCCTGCACGACGCGGTCGTGGTCGCGATCGGCTCGCGCGCCTCGCGCGACATCGTCGTCCCAGGTCGGGACAACGCCGGGATTCACCTCGCGATGGACTATCTCTACCAGCGCAATCGCTGGGTCGCCGCGCACGAGGGGCGTCCGGCCCGCGCGACCGAGCCCGGCCGCGAGATCTCAGCGGCGGGCAAGCGGGTGATCGTCGTCGGGGGAGGCGATACCGGAATGGACTGCGTTTCCAACTCCAATCGCGAGGGCGCCCGCAGCGTCGTGATGCTCGACGTCTATCAGGAGCTGAGCGACGAGGATCCCCGGCATCCGTGGCCGCTGCCGCCCAAGCGGACTGCCACCACCTATGCGCTGGAGGAGGGTGGCAGACGCCGCTGGGGCACCGAGGTCACCGGCTTTGGGAGCGAGGATGGCCGGGTCACCCACGTCTATGCGCGGCAGGTGACCGGCACCTCCTCACGCGACCTGACCCCGGTTCCCGGGAGCGAGTTCGTGCTCGAGGCCGACCTCGTGCTGATCGCGATCGGCTTCGCGCATCCCGAGCACGATGGCCTGATCCGGGACCTCGCGATGGAGCTCGACTCCCGCGGGAAACATCAGCACCAACCAGACTTTTCGCACCTCCACCGAGGGCGTGTTCGCTTGCGGCGACGCCAGGATCGGACAGTCGCTGGTCGTCACCGCGATCGCCGAGGGCCGTACCTGCGCCCGGGTCGTCAACAACGCACTCGGCGGCGCGCCGATGGACCAGGATCGCGAGCTGCTCGCGATCGGTGCTTGGAGCGGCGAACCGGACCGCACCCTGAGGCACGAAGCCGAGGCGGCCGGCACCGTGCGTCCCGGCGAGCAGTTCTTCACCGGCCCCGGAGATCGCGAGACCTAACCACCCGTCCGTTTCATATGGGCTGACGCACAGTGAAGCGTGAAACGTGGGCTACGGGAAACCCGTGGCCCGCACGGTCAGGGAACTGCGCCCCCACTTCCCTGACTGCGCCGGGAGGCTTGGATGGATCTGGGCCTCCCGGCGCGCTCCGGCGCCGGACATTCGGAGGCTCGGTAACAACCCGACAATTTCGTGTTCCCGTGGGCGTGACAGGATTGCTGGCTGTGCCAAGCTTCTGTCGCCACAACCGGCTGGTCCAGAACTGTCCAATCTGCGCTCGCGAGCAGGCCATCGAGCTGCGGCCAGTGGTGTCATCCGGCGCGCCCGGTGGTGCCGCCTCGGGGACACGGACCCGCCCACCCCGGGGCTCCAGTGCCGCGGCGGGGCCGGCCGGCGGTGCTGCCGGCCGCGAGGGCACGCGTCAGCGGCGCGATGGCTCTGGCGCTGGCCGTGGCACGCGAGTGACGGTCAAGCGGCTGGCGCGTGGGACCGAGGACGGCTACCGGTCAGGCCTGTTGCCGGGTCTGAAGTCCAGCGAGGACGCCGAGCGGTTGGCCGAAGAGCTGGCGTTCGCGGCATCCCGGCTCGACGCGATGGAGTCAGAGCCGGTCGGTCTGTGGGCGGAGATTGCCGATCCAGCCGCCGATCTGGAGGAACGAACTTGGCTTGCGTTTCTGGTCGCCTACCTGGCGCCGCTCGAGGATGGGCGGCCGTTCGCGGCGATCGAGGCGGCTCGGGTTCCGTGGGCATCCGGCGAATTGCCGGCCCTTGACGGAGTGGAGACCGGGCCTCGCAGCGCCTACGACAAGACGCGTGGCACCGCGACCATCGAGGCCTACCGGGCCTGGGCGGAGCGGGCCGGATCGCAGGCGGCCGCTTATAGCGGCGAGCAAGCCTGGACGCGCGAGCGGCGGTTCGAGCGGGTCTTCGAACGGCTGTCGCTGCCCGGACTGCATCGCGATGCCCGTTTTGAGCTGCTGATTCTGCTGGGGCACCTGTCGGTCTACGAGGTACAAGCAGGGACGCTACGGCTCGGTGGAGGTAACGAGACGACGGTCGCGGCCAAGCGGGCGCTCGGGATCGGCGACCCGATGCTGCTCGAGCGGCGAGCAGCCGACCTCGCCGAGGCGTGCGGGCTACCGCTCGCGTCGATCGATCTCGGGCTGCGCAACTGGGGGACAGGCGAGCGCATCAGGGGCGGGCTTGCGGTCGGCGTCGAGGCCGACCCCGACCTCGTCGAGCAGGTGCGAGAGGCGCTGGGCTTATAGGTCCGTAACGCTTGTGCGGCAAGGTGGGTTGCGTGGACCCCTGCATCGGCGGAGACGGCGCTGGGGCTCCGTCCGGAGCGGTGCCTAAATTCTGCCCATGCCGCTGTGCTTCATCGAACCGCAGAACGCCATCCGGGTCATCGCAGACTCCGTTGGGCGCGAGGCGCGCCGACAGATTCTCGGGGAGGTGGTGCGCGCGTGGGTCGACGAGATCCCCGAGCGCGACCTCCAGTCGCACTACGCCAAGGCGATCGCAGACCTCGACGAGCACGACCTGTCGCTGCTCGCCTCCTGGCACGCGTCGCTCGAGGTCGGCCACCCCGTCCCCACCAAGGAGTTCCTCACCGCAGTGTTCCCGTCCCTCGGTGAGAACCGGCGCGAGGCCCTGCGGATCGCCGCAGGCTTTCGCGGCGAGGACGCGTTCGAGGCGGGGGTCGGCGAAGAGGAGGCGTTCGACACGGTCCTGCCGTGGCTGTCCGACGAGCGCTGCCTACAGCTGGCCAGCGAGTGCCTCGAGCTGTATTGCTGGGACCGCCTCGGCGGCTCTGACAATTAGCCGCGCAGATCAACCGGATTTCCTGAATGGTCAGCTGGGGCGCAGGAGCGCGTAAATCCCGATGCCAGTCTCGCCTCGGCTGTGGCAGCGCTGACCGAACGCCTCCACACGGAGGTTGCCGAGCTCTCCGGCGAGTCGGTCGCCGGTCGATTCGGATGACACGCGCAGCGGGCGCTGGTCGCTGTCCTCGTCGGGACCGAGCCACAGCTCGACACCGGCGCGGAGGGGGACGCCCTGCCCGTCGTAGGTGGTCGACAGCCGCGGTTCGAACACCTGCAGCGGCTCGGGCTCACCGGGAGTCACAGGGTCGGCCGCAACCACCCCGGCGCCGGTGACCAGCACCGATACCACGTCCTTGTCGGCGTGCCCGCCTCGGGGACGCGACGCCGAGAGGGCGACCGTCCTGTCGTCCGGAAACCACGCCACAAGGATCCTGATCGAGTCGAGCTTGGCGAGCGTCGGGCCGCGGTAAACGACCGCGGGCGCCTCGAGCGCCAGTTGTTCGCCGCCTGCGCTGTGAGTGCCGCTGACCCGCAGCAGCCGGAGCACATCGGCTGCGCCGGCGTTCGCCGAGACGGCGTCCGCCGTGGCGCCGGCAGCGCTCAGTGCGAGCTGCGGCGCCGGGCTCCACTCTCGAGTCGCCGTTTCGTCGGCGGGCTCCGCGGCGGCCGGGCCGAGCCGGCGCACGGCCGCGCGATGCTCGGCGCCGCCGCCGATCAACCCCCACAGCTCGCGTGTGGGGTCGGCGAATGCGGCAAGCAGCCAGCTGTCGGCCGAGTCCTGGCTCATCGGCGCGGCAGATGCTACGCCAGCGTCAGAATCGGACCTACAACGCCAGCGCCGGCGCGGGGCCACCGTCGATGCGGACGCCCGGTAGCCGATGCAGGCCGACCTGCTCGATCATCGACATGATCTGGGGCTTGGGGCCGAGCAGCTGCAGCTGCCGACCTCGTCGCCGAAGGCGGTTGGACAGCATCGCTAGGTCGAGCATCAGCGAGGTGTCGGTGAACGCCAGCTCCCGGAGGTCGACCGTGACGTCGCCCTGTGCCCCGAGCGCCCTCGCCAGCGCGCGCCGGCGGATGCTCTGGGTGCTGCGGTCCTCGTCGCCCCTGCAGACCAGGACCGACGGGCTTTCGAGGAACTCGAGGATTCAGGAAACCTACCTAAATCTGGCAACGCGTGGAAAAGAAGTGTGCGCGCACGGAGAAGATCCGGTTTTGGGCCTGGCGGGAGACCCACTAGCGCGGCGCTCTCTACACTTTGCGTCATGATCGCCGAGGAAGAGGTGACCGACGCGCTCCGTGAGGTGATCGATCCCGAGCTGGGGCTGGACTTCGTCGAGTTGGGCCTGATCTACGGGGTCGAGATCGACGACGCGGGCGCGGTCAAGGTCACGTACACGCTGACCACGCCCGGCTGCCCGATCGGGCCGCAGGTCGCCGATCAGATCGCCGAGTTCGTCGGCGAGATCGAGGGCGTCAACTCGGTCGACTCCGAGCTGACGTTCTCGCCGCCCTGGTCGCCCGAGCGGATGACCGACGACGCCAAGTTCGCGCTCGGCTTCTGATCTCGCCAGACGACGCGACGCGCGCTCGCCTCATTGGCCTCCGCTAGGCGGGCGGCCGGCGCCGGCTGGTCTGCCAGCTTGCACTGGAGACACTCAGAAAAACGTTGAGCGGGCCCGATCCATCGGGCCCGCTCAACTAAGGTCCGCCCGCTGGCGACGCTCAGGGGGGCACACGGCGCACACCAGCCGAGACGTGGGCGGCACTTGCGCGAGAACCGAAAAGGCACGGAGGGCTCCCGCTATATGCCTTATATGACGCACCAACTGCCCGAAGGTTGGCCGGTGGTCAAAAAAGTTTTTCTAAGACGCCGATCGAGGATCTTCCCGCGCTGACCGACGCGATGGTCAATCCTCAGCCGGACGCCCGCCTGCGGGTCATCCGGCCGCCCTGCGCGGTGTTGCCCGGAGCGCGTCCCCGTTGGCGGCGCTGTCTGGTCCGCCGGCCCGTCGCCGGGCGGGATTTTGTCCGGCGGTCTCTGGCGCGGCGGCGTCTCGCTTCGGCCGCTTTTTTGCCCGACGGCCGGCGCCACCGCTCTTCGCGGCCGCCACGAGTTCGGCCAGCCCTGAGTCGATGCCGTCGGCGATCACGCCGATGTCGGGTAGGACGTCGTAGTCGCCCAGCAGGCCGTACTCGATTCTGCCCTCGTAGGACATGATCGCCACCGCCAGCGCATGGTTCTTCGGCAGGAACGCCAGCGGGAACATGTCGTGCAACGGCCTGCCGAGCACGTAGAGCGGGAACTGCGGGCCCGGGATGTTCGTGACCAGCAGGTTGAACAGGCGAGTCGAGAACTGCAGGCGCGAGGCCTGAGCGAGCACCGCCGGCGGCGCCAGATCGTTCATCGCGGCGATCGTTGCCGCGCCGAGCGCCTGCTTTGACTCCTTCAAACCATTCATCGCGGCGCGCACGACCGCCAGCCGCGCGACCGGGTCGTCGACATATACCGGGAGCGGGCCGCGCATCAGGGTGAGCTGGTTGCCCAGCGTGTTGTGGTCGGACTCGGTGCGGACCGAAACCGGCACCAGCGCCCGCATCTCGAGACCGGCCGTCGGAACCCGGCGCCCGTGCAACCAGTTGGCCAGCGCGCCCGATACCACCGACAGGATGACGTCATTAACGGTGCCCCCGAGCGCGTTCTTGATGAGCTTGTAGTCCGCGAGCTGCTGGCGAACCACCGCCAGCCGCCGGTGTGGACCGATCTCGACGTTCAGCGGCGTGGCGGGCGCTGGGTTCAGCGCCGCCCAGGCGATCTCGCCGAGCCCCTCGACCACGTCTCGGAACGCCCCCATCGGCCGGTCCGGCTGGACCGTCGCCGCGACCGCGCGGAGCGCGAGCCCGGTGGTCGCGCCGGCGGTTCCTCGCAGCCCGGCAAGCACCAGCTCAGCCGGCGTCGGCTCGGGCTGCGGCTGCCACGGCTCGGAACCCTCGCGCGCCCGGTCGGGCACCGGTTCGGGAGTCGCGTCCAGGAGCACCGTGGCGAGATCGACGCCGGACACCCCGTCGAAGAGCGAGTGGTGGGTCTTGAAGACGAGCGCAAAGCGCATCTCCCCCTCGCTGCCGGCTTCCGGTGCGATCCCCTCGATCAGGTAGCACTCCCACAGCGGCTTCGCGCGGTCGAGTGGCTGCGACGCGACGCGCGCCACCAAGTCCATCAGCTGCTCGTCCGTCCCGGGCGCCGGCAGGGCCGCGCCGCGGACGTGGTAGGAGATGTTGAAGGCCGGGTCGTCGATCCACAGCGGGCGGCCGGCGTCCAACGGGGGGAACGCCAGCTTCTGCCGGTAGCGGGGGATCCGGTGCAGGCGGCTGTCGATGTGGTCGATCAGCTCCTCGAGGCTCGGGGCCGGCCCCGCGAAGACCAGGACACCACCGATGTGCATGTGCGCAGCCGGCGTCTCCTGATGCAGGAACGTGGCGTCAATCGCGGTCAGCCGATCGAGGTGCTGCTGAGCCAAACGAGTGCCTCCCGAAGCCCGAGTGTCGTTCACAAGAGTACGCCGCGCGACGCGCCTTGGCGTTTTTGTTGCGGGATTGTGAGGGAGCAAATCGGACGGCTTGCGAGGCCCCGCGCGCCTCTACACTGGACGGCGCGATGGGGTCTACCCCTGAGAAGCTCCTGCTCGCGTCCCCGCGCGGTTACTGCGCGGGGGTCGACCGCGCCGTGCAGACGGTGGAGCGGGCGCTGGCCCTGTACGGGGCGCCGGTCTACGTTCGCAAGGAGATCGTGCACAACAAGCACGTCGTCGAGCAGCTGCGCGACAACGGCGCGATCTTCGTCGAGTCCGAGACCGAGATACCGGAGGGCGCGACCGCTGTGCTCTCGGCTCACGGCGTCGCACCGACCGTCTACGCGAATGCGCGGCAGCGCGGGCTCAACGTGATCGACGCCACCTGCCCGCTGGTCACCAAGGTTCATCGCGAGGCGGTCAAGTTCGCGGCCGAGGACTTCACGATCGTGATGATCGGCCATGATGGCCACGAGGAGGTCGAGGGGACGATGGGGGAAGCGCCGGAGCACATCGTCCTGGTCGAGAACGAAGAGGACGTCGACGAGCTGGACATCCCCGATCCCGAGCGGGTCGCTTACATCTCCCAGACGACTCTGTCGGTCGACGAAACGCAGACGGTGATCGACCGGTTGCGGGAGCGCTTCCCCGCGATCAAAGGGCCCCGCACCGATGACATCTGCTACGCGACGACCAATCGACAGGCCGCGGTCAAACAGCTGGCCCGCGAGTGTGATCTCGTGCTCGTGATCGGCAGCAGCAACTCCTCGAACTCCAACCGGCTTGTCGAGGTCGCCCGTGAGCACGGCGCCGAGTCCCATCTGATCGACAACGAATCGCAAGTGCATGAGCAGTGGCTCGAGGAGAAGCGGATCGTCGGCATCACCTCGGGCGCGAGCGCGCCCGAGGAACTGGTCCAGCGCCTGATCGACTTTTTCCGGGCGCGTGGCACCAAGACCGTCGAGGAGCTGCACGTAATTCACGAGGGCGTGCGCTTCATGCTCCCGAAGGCGATTCGCCAAGCCAGCGCCTGAGCCCGCGTGCGAACTCTGGTCGTCTCCGACCTGCACATCGGCGTGCGGGGAGAGCGGGCTCGCCTCGCGGACCCGCGCGCGCGCACGGCCTTGAGGGCCGCCGCCGAGAGCGCCGATCGCCTGATCCTCCTCGGCGACGTCCTGGAATTTCGGCAGGGTCCTGCCCGAGACGCGCTCGCCTCGGCTTCGCGCGTCCTCCCGAGCCTTGCTGAAGGACTCGGGCCCGGCCGGGAGGTCGTGATCGTCCCCGGCAACCACGATCACGCGCTGTTGACGGCCTGGGCCGAGCGCCGGGCGGCCGAGCACCCGCCGGAACCACTCGGCCTTTCGGCGGCGGTCGACTGGCGCGACGGGGAGCCGCTCGCCGTGTTGGCGGGGTTGCTCGGCTCTGCCGGCGCCAAGGTGAGCGCCAGCTATCCGGGGATCTGGCTGCGCGACGACGTCTACGCGACCCACGGGCACTACCTCGAACGTCGCACCACGGTGCCGGCGTTCGAGCGTCTCGGCGCCGGCGTCATGGCGAGGATGCTGGGCCGGCCGCTGCGCGAGATCGCCGCTGTCGAGGACTACGAGGCGGTCCTGGCGCCGATCTACGCCTGGATGTACGCGAGCGCGCAGGTATCCCGGAATGGTTGCGAGCCGGAGGGCTCCGATCGTCTCTGGCGGCGGATCCGTGATGCTCGGGGCGCCCGGCGGCTCGGGTGGGACGCGGCCGTCGCTGCGGTCATCGTGGCGCTCAACGCCGCGCGGATCGGCCCGGTTCATCGAGAGCTGACGGCCGCGGAGTTCCGTCGCGCCGCTCTGGTTGCGTTTGGCGGCGTACTCGAATCCATCTCGGCGGTCTCGGCCTACGCCATCTTCGGCCATACCCATCGCGCCGGCCCGCTGCCACAGGATCTCCCGGAGGAGTGGCGAACGCCCACGGGCGCACAGCTGTTCAACAGTGGCTGCTGGCTCCACGAGCCGACGCACACGGGCGGTGAGCCCGATAGCCCGTACCGCGCAGGGTTCGCGGTCGAACTCGACGACGACGGGCCGCCCCGGCTCGTCAACCTGCTCGATTGAACGCGCCAAGGTCAGCTGTCGTTGTTGCGGCAAGGTCGGCGACTGCCCTCGTGGCGGTCGCCCTGTTTGTCTGCGCGGCCGCGGCGAGTGCGGCGGGGCGGCCGGCGCCGGCCAACTTCGGTCCTGTGTCGTTTAGCGCGATCAGCGACAGACACTGGTGGCTGCTCGGCAGCGCCACGTGCAAATCGCCGCCGTGTACCGCGATCGTGACCACGCAAAACGCGGGCCGCAGTTTTTCGGCGCTCTCAGCCCCGAAGACCCCGCAGGTTCACGAACTTCGCTTCGCCGACTCCGAGGACGGCTTTGCGTTTGGACCCCAGCTGTGGAGCACGCACAACGGTGCCCACGCCTGGAAGCATGTCGATGTGGGCGGCAGCGTCACGGACCTCACGACCTCCCAGGGCCGGGCCTACGCCGTGGTGCGCGCCGCCAACGGCGCCGGCCGGCTGCTTCGCTCGCCGGTCGGCAGGGATGCCTGGCGTTCGATCGGGAAGTTTGCCGGCTTCCCCTTCGCCGGTCTTTGGGCCAACGGGGCGACGGTGCTGGTCGAGACCCAGAACCGCCGCGGCTCGGGCAGCCGCGTGTACATCTCGACGGACTTTGGCGACCACTTCAAGCCCGCTGGAAACGCGCCGCCGTCGGTCGCCTGCGACCTGCAGGCGATCCTCCCCGTGATCTGGGCGTACTGCGCCACCGGCACCGAGAGCGGCGTCTGGCGCTCGCGGGACCCAGGCGCCGACTTCCGTGGAGTCGGCGGCGATGCGACCCGCTCAGGGGTGCCGCCGGAGCCGAACACGGCGTCCTTCGCCGCCGTCTCGCCGACGGTCGCGGTGTACGGCTATGAGCAGCTGTGGCGGACGAGCGATGCTGGGGCGCATTGGCGCCGGATCCCGGGCACGAAGGGCGCGATCTGGTGGACATATCTCGGGTTCACCGACGCCGTGCACGGGGTTGCCGTCGGCCAGTTCCGGGGCGGCTATCGGCTCTATTACACGCAAGACGGTGGGCGTAGCTACCGCCGCATCCCGATTCGGGCCTGACCGAAGGCGTCACTCGACGCCTGTGTCTGAAACACCCTCTGGGGGCCCGCCAAAGTCACCCCTCAGCCCAGGGCTGAAGCAGACGGCGAGACATCGCACGCCATCGCCGACCTCCAGCTCGAGGGTCCCGGCGGTGGAGCGCTCGTGGCGAATCAGCTCATACGCGCCGGGGTGATCGACCGTCAGCTCGTCCGCGTTGGCACGGATCAGGCCGGCACCGTCGAGCACCGCCCACACGGCCCCGGCGACGTAGGGGCCCGAGTACGGCCCGGCGACGTCGTCGGACTGGCGCACGAGCAGCGCCTCGGGCGCGTCCTCCGGGCGAATCGGCGTGACCGGCTCGCGCGCGACCCCGAGCAGTTCCTGGATCGCCAGTTCGGTGTCGGCGTAAGCGCCCTCGCCGTAGTGGAACTCGAACAGCCGCCCCTCGGGTCCCCACAGGTAGCGTGCGGGCCAGCCGATGTTCTCGTACTCCCGCCAGATCGCCAGCTCGACGTCGACGACGATCGGGTATTCGATTCCCAGCCGTGCCGCCGCCGCCTCGACGTTCGTCTGCTGCGACGACGGCTCGAAGCCGGGTGAATGGACCCCGATCACGCGCAGCCCCTGCTCCGCGTAGCGTTCATGCCAGGCGGTCATGTAGGGGAGCGTGCGGATCGAATTGGGACGGCAGAAGTCCCAGAACTCGACCAGGACGGGGTGCCCGCGCTGCTGGTCCATCCGTAAGGGCGCCGCGTTTATCCAGGGCAGGCCTGGCGGGAACGCGGGGGCTGGAATATGGTCGACAGGGGCGCGCACGCGCCGCCGATGGTACGGACAAGCCACACCCTTCGGCCGCGACTACTTCCGGGCGCGATGTGGCCGCCAAACCGCCGCTCCGGGCGTTTGCTCATGGCTATACTCTCTGAAGTACCAATTCCTGAGTGCCTTTAAGGAGTTTGAAGCCATGAGCCCGTCCGGAGCCGAGCTTCTCCGACAGATCAAGAGCCGGATCGAAGAGGTGGATCCGGCGGCCGTGCGTGAGCAGCTTTCAGACGGGGCCCCCCCGCCCGAGGCGCTCGTCGTCGACGTGCGTCAGGACGAAGAATGGGCAGCCGGCCACATTCCCGGCGCCGTTCACGTGCCGAAGAGCCATCTGGAGTCACGGATCGAGGGCGCCGCTCCCGACCGCGCTCAGCGCGTGATCCTGTACTGCGCCTCGGGCCAGCGCTCGGCCTGGGCGGCGCGGACGCTGATCGAGGACCTCGGCTACGAGCACGTCGCGTCGATGACCGGCGGCTTCACGCTTTGGAAGGATCGGGGCTACGAGGTCGACGTTCCTCGCTTCATGAGCGCCGAACAGCGCGACCGCTACTCGCGGCACCTTCTGCTCCCGGAGGTTGGGATCGAGGGTCAGCAGAAGCTACTCGACGCGAAGGTGCTGCTTCTGGGGGCGGGCGGGCTCGGCTCGCCGGCGGCGCTGTACCTGGCGGCCGCGGGCGTCGGCACTCTCGGGATCGTCGACGATGACGTCGTCGATGTCTCCAACCTGCAGCGCCAGGTGATCCACACGACCGAGCGAGTTGGGGTCAGCAAGGTCGACTCCGCGGAGGAGACGATCGCGGGGTTGAACCCCGACGTCCAGGTCGTCAAGCACAAGCTGCGACTCGGGCCCGACAACATCATGGACATCCTTCCGGGCTACGACATCGTCGTCGACGGGCTCGACAACTTCCCGACTCGGTATCTGCTCAACGACGCTTCGGTGCGGCTGCGGATCCCGGTCGTGTCCGCCGCGATCCTTGGCTTTGACGGTCAGCTGTCGGTCTTCAAGCCCTACGAGGGGCCGTGCTATCGCTGCTTGTTCCCGACACCGCCGCCGGCCGAGCTGGCGCCGTCGTGCGGTGCAAACGGCGTGATCGGCGTGCTCCCCGGGACGATGGGGTTGCTGCAGGCGACCGAGGTCATCAAGCTGATCCTTGATGTCGGCAACCCGGCGATCGGCCGGCTGCTGATGTACGACGCGCTGGCCGCGACGATCACCGAGGTCAAGGTCAGACGCGATCCGGCGTGCCCGATCTGCTCGCGTGATCCCGACGAGATCAGCGACGAGGAGATGGGCGCGTTCCCCGATTACGAGGCGTTCTGCGCGGGCGCCCACTGAGCGCCCGCCCGCCCGTCGGCGGCGACAGTACGCCCCCACCCGATCGCAACTACGATCCTGCCAATGGCCACGATCCGAATCCCACCGGTGCTCCGCGCGTCGGTCGGCGGCGAGCGTGAGATCCGCGCCAACGGGAGCTCCGTCGGCGAGATCCTGCGGTCCGTCGTCGACAGCCATCCGGACACCGAGGCACAGCTGTTCAATCTCGACGGCGAGCTCAACCGATACGTCAACGTTTACCTCAACGATGAGGACGTGCGCGTCCTCGAGGGTCTCGAGACCGCCGTCAGTGACGACGACACGCTCGTGATCCTGCCGGCGATGGCCGGCGGCGCCGCCTGAATCGGTCCGAGGGCAACGCAGGCCGCTCTTGCCGGGCGGGCGGCTGTCCCCGGGCGCGGCTACCACTATCCTTCGTAAAGTATGGCGACCGAAGGTCTGCGGAACAAGCCCTGCGGCGGGCGCTACGGGGACATCGTCCAGTCGATCGGCCACACCCCGTTGATCGAACTCAAGCGGCTTAGTCCCAAGCCGGGCGTGCGCATCTGGGCGAAGCTGGAGTCACGCAACCCGACCGGCTCGGTCAAGGACCGCGTCGCCCGGGCACTGATCGAGGACGCCGAGTCGAAGGGTCTGATCCGGCCAGGACAGACGATTCTCGAGCCGACCTCGGGCAACACGGGCATCTCGCTGGCGATGATCTGCGGGCGCAAGGGATACGACCTGAAGGTGGTGATGCCCGACAACGTCACCCGGGAACGAACCGACCTGCTGCGGATGTACGGCGCCGAGATCGTCTACTCGGAGGGCGCACAGGGGTCCAACGGCGCCGTCGAGCTGGCACTCGACATGGCCGCGAAGGACTCCTCTTACTACATGCCCTACCAGTACGGCAACCAGGCGAATCCGGACGCGCACTACAACGGCACCGCGCTCGAGATCCTCGAGGAGCTCGACGAGGTCAGCGCGTTTGTCGCCGGACTCGGCACCGGCGGGACGCTGATGGGCAACGGCCGGCGGCTCAAGGAGGAGCTCGGCGATGGCGTCAAGATCGTCGCGGCCGAGCCGATGCAGGGCGAACCGGTGCAGGGCCTGCGCTCCCTGGACGACGGTTTCATCCCGCCGATCATCGACCTGTCGCTGTTGGACCGCAAGATCTTCGTCAGGAATCGGGACGCGATCCTGTTCACCCGCAAGCTGCTCGACCAAGAGGGGCTGTTCGCGGGCGTGTCATCCGGCGCGATCGCGCGGGTCGCGGTCCGGATCGCCGGCGAGCTCGACGAGGGAAACGTCGTCTTCATCGTCGCCGACGACGGGTCCAAGTACTTCTCCTCGGGCATTTACACGCGACCGATCGACGAGATCGCCGACCTGGACTCCACGGTGTGGTGGTAGTCGGGCCCCCGATGCGGATCGCGCGTGAGCTCTATCAGCAAATCGTTCGCGAGGCAGAGGCGGAGGCGCCGAACGAGTGCTGCGGGATGATCGCGAGTCGAGATGGTGAAGCTGTCGCGGTCCATTCGGCGGTAAACCAGGCGGCGAGCCCGCTCCGCTACGAGATCGACGGCGTCGAGCAATACCGGATCCAGATGGCGATCGAGGACGCCGGTCTGGACCTCGGCGCGATCTACCACTCGCACACGCGCAGCGCCCCCTACCCCTCCCAGACCGACATCAATCTAGCGTTCTATCCCGACACCCTGTACATCATCGTCGGGGTGGCGGCGAGCGAACCCGAGGTCCGGGCGTACACGATCCGTGATGGCCAGGTTGCCGAGGCGGATCTGACGGTCGTCTAGTGTCTTGAGTCAGAAATTCTCCCGTCAGCCACGCCCACCATCACCCATCCTGCATCCGAATTTACGACTCACGACACTAGCGACGCCTACGTCAGGCCCGCTTGGGCGGCAACGTCCGGGCATAGGCGATTCCGCGATCGACCCAGCGCTGCAGCTGGGCCTTGGTCTTCACGCCTTCGGGCACGACCCGCAGCCAGCCGTCCATCGCCCGGCCTCGCATCACGAACGGCGACGCGTGCGGCTTAGCCAGCAGCGCGTCGGTTTGCTCCGGATCCACGCGCAGCAATAGTCCGCCTTGGCCCGACACCGCGACGGCCATGTTGCCTGAGAGCAGGAACGCGAGTCCGCCGAACATCTTCATCTCGGTCAGGTTCGCCTCCGCCGAGATCAGCTCGCGGATCCGGTTTGCGAGCTCGGTGTCATAGGCCACGTCGCGATTATCGCGTCAACTTCTCGAGGTGCGCTCGCCAGTCGAACTCGACGGTGTCGAGCGAGCGCCCGCCAAACGCCTTGGCGAGCGCGGCGCGGGCGCCATGCGGGTGCCGCCGGGCCGCGAGTTGGGTGGCGGCGATCTCGCCTTCTCGTTCGACCAGCAGGTCGATCACGGTGCCGCCAAGCAGCGTTGCGTCACGCACGCTGGGAGGGAACGACGGGCGCGACGGCTCGCGCATGCGCACGCCGATCGCGGTGCGCGCGTGCGCGGTCTCGCCGGAGAACCAACGGGCTGCGCCCTCGAGCAGCCAAGCCCATCGCAGCTCCGGCAGCCCACGACCCCGGAACCGCGAATGCTGGATCTCATGGTTGCACTCTGCGATCACGCGGCGGGCGTACAGCGACGCGGGCGCCCGCGCCAGCATCTCCAACGATCCCCGTACCCCCGCGGATCTCGCCCGCAGTATCGAGGGCGCGAGCACGTGCAGTTCGCGTCGACCCACCCACCCGGTCACGTACCGGCGGGCTGCAGGCGCCGTCGTCGCCCACACCAGCGGGAGCAGCGGGTTGGTGAGCGTCAACGAGGCGACGCTGTCATGGAGCACGACCGTGAGCTCATCGACGGTCCGAGGGAACCACCGGCCCAACCGCTCCCGGGTCCGCTCCAGCGACTCCAGTACACGCAGCGCATCGGCGCCGCAGTCCGATGAATGGCGGCACTCAAACGACGCGGAGGTCGATTCGACCCACGAGGACATCTAAAGGCGCTGGGCCGTGGCGGCTGACGCGAGGCGGGTTCAACGGATGGGGCGGGCTGAGGCCCGCCCCATCCGTTGAAGGTCGCCTCTAAACGAGCACGGGTTGGCGATCGTCGGAGGCGATCGCGGCGATCTCCTCCGAGGCTCGCTCGAATTCCTCGTCTGAGAGCACGGGCGTACCCTCGAACGGAAGTTCGCGTGTCAGTTCCAGCCACGAGCGGCAGCCGCCGTACTCGTCCCGGACCTTGACCGTCACGGGCCGCGGGATCCGGTAGGTCCGCAGCAGGATCACGTGGAGGGGATGCCGACGCTTCCAGGCGAGGCGCTTCTCGGCGTAATCGGGCGTCCACACGTAGAACGGCGACAGAGCGTCGACCGCCCGGCGGTCGGTGATCGTGTAGTGGGCCGCAACCTCGGCCCAGGCTCGAATCCGCACGCGGTCAGGCTGGGAGATCTCGAGGTCGCGAAGTATCGCCTGGGCGGACGGCTCGCCGTCGGCCCAGACACCCTCTTCGAGGGCGCGTGTTAGCTCGGGGCGGTGCGATTCGCGAACCAGATCGGCACGCTGATGATCGAACGTGGGGTAGAGGAAGAAGCGGTCGTGCTCGAGCTGGAAGTGCTTCTCCGGCTCGCGGATTCCGCCCTTGCGGAGCGTCACCAGCTGCTCGCCTTCGGCGAGCGCGCGAACGGTGACGGCCCATTCTTTGAAAGCAATCGGCATTTGAAGTTGGGGGGAGATGAAGGGTTTGTGGGACATGCCCGACGCGCTGGGGACAAGCCTGGCTGCCGGGCCTCTGCGATTCTATGGCAGTTTGTCCAAAATCCCAAATGTTCCTGCAAACCGCAGGCTTTTGGAGTTACAAACTCAAAAACGGCGCCGCCGCCGGACACGTGCCGGCGTTTTGGGACGACCTCTTAGTTAGGCCAGATCGACGCCCGGCAGCATGTAGCCCCGGCCGCGACGGCCGCGCTTCTTCGGCGACGTGGATGGACGCTCTCGGCGTCCTGGACGCGGCACCTTTCTTGCACGGCTGAGCGCGGCTAAGCGATAATCACTCGCCGACACGGCAGGTGGCAACCGACCACCCCAACCTGGGGCAACCATGCTGAAAAAGGCAGTTCTCGCGGCCGTTGCGGTCGCATCCATTGCCGGAGTCGCAAGCGCAGCACCGGCGAGGCCGAAGCCGTGCCACGTCCCCAACGTCGTCGGCGAGACGCTCCAGCAGGCGCGTCAATCGCTGCGCGCGCGAGGTTGTGGCTGGAGGGCGAACCGCGCGTCCGGTCGCGTCCACGTGCAGCAGGTCCGGCCGGGACGCACGTTGCCGCACGGAGCGAAGGTCGGCCTGTTCCTGGTCCCTATCGTGAAGCCCGTTCCGACCCCTACGACGCCCAAACCGACGCCCACCCCCACACCTGTGCCGGTACCGGCTCCAGCACCGCTGGCAACCTCCACGCTCATCACAACGGCGCAGGCGCTCTCCGGCCAGCTCCAGGGCGGCTATCCCATCCTGATCGCCGCCGAGGTACACGACGCGAACGGGGCGCCGATGCCAAACATGCCGATTACCTGGACGATCTCAGCCGCCGGGCAGCGGTTGCTGAGCTTCACGGACCCGGACTTCACCGCCCTGACGGAAGCCGTCAACGTACCGGCGGGGACCGCGCTGACCGTCCAGGCGTCATACGCGGGCGACACGACGCACGCGCCCAGCAGCAACCAGGCGACCATAACCATCCCCATCCCTGTCTGCACCGACCAGGACGGTGACGGCGACCAGAACGCGGGCGGCGTCGACGACGGCGACGGTTGTATCTAGTCCTCGGACTCGGCCAATTCGCCGAGGGGACGTCAGGCCGAGTCAGGTGTCCAACTGTTGGACACGGACGCGGCCAAAAGCCAGATGCGCGCTGCGTCCAGGGGATTAGAGAAGCGCTCCTGAACGCCGCGCTGGACGAACTGGCGGGCGACGGCTGGACGAGCTGGCGGGCGACGGCTGGCCGATTCCGACCGCCGAGGAGGCGCTGACCGAGCTGGGCTGAGCTGCGGCCCCAGCTCAAGGTGTGCGGACGGCCGTCCTTCGGCGGCCGTTTCTGCGTCCCGGGCAGCCGGTAGCGTGGGCGCCATGAGCATGAAACTGACTCCACCATCGCCGCCTGCCAGCGGCGCGCCGCCCGTCGGGAACGCCGAGCTACGGGAGGCCGTGGCCGAGGCGCTCCGGGCCGGGCTGAGGGTTCGCCGTCCGGGCGTCGTCTGGACCGTCGAGGACTAGCCCAGCGTCCCGCTCCAGCGGATCGATGATCGAGCAGAAGTCATCCTCACCGTGGCCCAGCTCGTCGGCGCGGGCGTAGAGTCGTTCGGCCGCCTCGGCAGCGGGAAAGGGCACGTCTGCCATATCCAGGCAGAGCCGAACGTCCTTCAGCATATGGGCCAGCTTGAAAAGGACGCCAACCCGCCCAGCATGTGCCGGATCATCCTTCAACAGGGTCGTGTAGTCGTGCGTGCGCATCGGCTTGGCCTTGAGGTCGAGCATCGCCGAGCCGCCGGACCCGGCGGCCATCACGGCCACCAGGGCGTCGAGGTCGGCATCCGCACCGGCGCCCGCCAGGAGCGCCTGACCGAGGGTCGCCGCGTTGACCGCCGCGACCGTGTTGTTGATCACCTTGACGACCTGTCCCTGGCCGAGCGCGCCGGCGTAGACGATGACCTTGCCCATCGCCTCCAGCACCGGCCGCGCGCGCTCGAACTCGCCGCGGTCGCCGCCGACCATGAACGTCAGGGTCCCGTCCTCCGCGCGCGGCGAGGAGCCCGTCACGGGCGCGTCGAGAAACGCGAAACCGTGATTGCCGAGCGTGGATCCGATCAGCCGCGCGGCGCTGGGCCCGATGGTCGAGGAGTCGATGAACAGCGTGCCCGCGTCCGCGCGGTCAGCGGCGCCGTCGGCACCGAGCAGCAGCGTCTCGACCTGCGGTCCGTCGACGACCATCGTCAGGACGACCTCCACCTCGGCGGCGGCGTCTCGGGGCGTCGGCGCGACCCGAGCTGCCGGATGCCGGGCGACGAACGCTTCGGCGGTGGCTGCCGTGCGATTCCAGACGGTCACCTCGTGCCCGGCGCCAACCAGGTTCGCGGCCATCCGGGAGCCCATGATCCCCAGGCCTAGGAACGCGATTTTCATCGCCGCACGTCCATGGTCACCGCCGCACACCTTAGCTCAGGGCACCGGCCCATATCCGCCCCCGCCGGGCGTTTCGATCCGAAGTCGCTGGCCGGGCTCGATCCGGCCGGTGGCCTTCGCCGGTAGCTCCTCGCCGTCGAGCAGGTTGCGCCCGGGGCTGCCGGCGTCACCGCCGGCAGCCCCGGGCGGCGCGACGTGCCGGCGCTCGGTGATCAGCGAGTACTCGAGCGGCGCCAGCGCCTCGAGCTCGCGAACGACGCCGTCGCCCCCCCGGTGCGCGCCGGCTCCCCCCGATCCGCCTCGCAGCGAGTACTCGACCATCCGCAGCGGGTACTCGAGTTCGAGCGCCTCGACAGGCGTGTTCAGCGTGTTGCTCATCGCGACGTGCACGCCGCTGGGTCCGTCCGCATCCGCGCAGGCGCCCTGCCCACCGCCGATCGTCTCGTAGTAGACGACCTCGTCGGACCCGAGGGTGATGTTGTTCATCGTCCCCTGGCCGAGCGCCCGGCCGAACGCCGCGAGCACGACGTCCGCGACCCTGGAGGAGGTCTCGACGTTGCCGGCCGCAACCGCGGCGGGGTAGCGCGAATTCAGCAGCGAGCCCAGTGGGGCGATCACGTCGACCGGCCGGTATGCCCCGGCGCTCGCCGGAATGTCCGGATCCGTCAAGACGCGAACGGCGAAGTAGCAGGCCGAGCGGGTGACCGCCAGCGGGCAGTTGAGGTTGCCCTCGTGCTGCGGTGCCGAGCCCGTGAAGTCGAGCGCGAGCTGATCGCCGTCAACCGTCGCCCGCAGCACGATCTCGATCCGGTCGCCGTCGAGCTCGAGCACGTCCCGTGCCTCTCTAACGCCGTTTCGCATCGCATCGAGGCATGCGCGCGTGCGGCGCTCCGCGTAATCGAGCACCCCGGCGTAGACGGTCCGCAGCCGCTCGCCGCCGATTCGAGCATGCAACTCCAGCAAGCGCCGCTCGCCGCGGCGACAGGCGGCCAGCTGCGCTCGCAGGTCAGCGCGGCGCTGATCGGGACGGCGCATCTGGGCCGTCAGCTCGGCGATCGTCGCGTCGTCGAGGACGCGCGGTGCGATCACGACTCCCTCGTCGGCGAGCGTTCGGCTGTGCGCCGGCATCGATCCCGGCGTCGGGCCGCCGACGTCAGCGTGGTGGGCCCGGGCGGCGGCGAAGCCGAGCAGCTCGATGCCGGCGAAAACCGGCGTGATCACGGTGATGTCCGGAAGGTGCGTGCCGCCGGCGTACGGGTCGTTGAGAATGAATGCGACCCTCTGGCCCCCGGGCGATGTCTCCGCGGTCAGCTCGCGGACGACGGCCACCGCCGCCGGCATCGCGCCGAGGTGGACCGGGATGTGCTCGGCCTGCATCACCATCTCGCCTTCCGCGTCGAACAGCGCGGTCGAGGCGTCGCGGCGCTCCTTGATGTTCGGCGAGTGCGCGGATCGGATGAGGACCGCGCCCATCTCCTCGCAGGCGGCGCGCAGCGCGCCTGCGGCGAGTTGCAGCTCGACCGGATCGATCACGCGCAGCGCTCCAGCACGATCGCGCCGCTCGCGTCCACGATCCCGCTCCAGCCGTTCGGGATCAGTACGGTCGATTCCGGGAGGCTCAACACCGTCGGACCGCGGAGCGCGGTGCCTGGGTCGGGTACACCAACCCCGGGCCCCAGGGGAACGGTCGAGGCCGCCCCGAGGGCGGCGACCCTGATCGTCACGAGCTCGATCCCCTCGTCGGGGTCGTGGTAGCCATAGCGCGCCTGGTGCTCGGACTCGAACGCGGCTCGGAGCTCGCCGGGTTCCGGCTCGAGCGAGGCCTCGACCGCAAGCTCGAACGACTGGCCGCGGTATCTGAGCTCGTAGGTCGCGCGGATCGCAGCCGGTCGCTCGCCGAGCGACCCACGCACCCGATTCGCGAGCTCCCCGGTCAGCCCGGCGATGCGTCCGGCAGTCAGCGAGCGACCCGACAGGAACACGCTTCTCTGAGCCGAGCGACGCTGCGGTGCGACGACCAGGCCGAGCGCGGCGAGCACGCCGCACTGGCTCGGGACGAGCACGCGCTCGATCCCGAGCTCCTCGGCGATGTCGGTTGCGTGCAACGCGCCGGCGCCGCCGAATGCCAGCAGCGTGTAGCCGCGCGGATCGACGCCGCGATCGACCGTGACGACGCGGAGCGCGGCTGTCATCTCGGCGCAGGCGACGCGACGGATCCCGTCGGCGCAGTCCGGAACCGAGAGCTCGAGCGACCGCGCCAGCCGCGCGACGGCTTGCTCCGCGGCGGCTGCGTCGAGCGCGACGCCGCCGGCCAGCGGCGAGGCCGGGTCGAGGTATCCGAGCACGACGTTGGCGTCGGTCACGGTCGGCTCGGTGCCGCCGCGGCCGTAGCAGGCGGGGCCCGGGTCGGCCCCCGCCGAGCGGGGGCCGACCCGGAGCGCGCCGCCGGCATCACGCCACGCGATCGAGCCGCCACCCGCGCCGACCGTGTGAATCGCCAGCATTGGCAGGGCCAACGGCCGGCCGGCGACGGTTCCGGCACCGCGCTCTTGGACCGCACCACCGTCGACGACGGAGACATCGCAGGAGGTGCCACCCATGTCAAAACAGAGGGCGTTGTCCACACCGGCGGCGTTCGCGGCGAAGGCCGCGCCGGCGGCGCCTCCGGCGGGGCCTGAAAGAACTGTCAGCGCCGCGTGTCCGGCGGCCTGATCCAGTGAGATCAGGCCGCCGCTGGACTGCATGATCGCGGGCTCGGGCACGCCGGCCTCCGCGCATCCGCTCGACAGCTCGCGCAGGTAGCCCGACAAGAGCGGTGAGATCGCCGCGTCGATCTCCGTCGTTGCGGCGCGCTCGTACTCGCGGAAGGTCCCGACCGTCTCGTGCGATAGCGAGACGTGCACCCCTGAGTTCCTGGTCCGCAGCACCTCGCCGAGCAACTGCTCGTGCCCGGGGTGCCGGTAGGAATGGAGCAGCACGACTGCGACCGCCTCGACGCCGAGCTCGGCGATCCGCTCGGCAAGCCGTTCGGCGGCGTCCGCCGAAAGCGGTAGCAGCGGGCCCTCAGGCGTCATCCGCTCCGGGGCCCCGAGCCGCAGCTCCGCGGGGATCAGCGGCGCCGGACCGGTCGCACACAGGCGGTACAGCTCCGGCCGGTTCTGTCTGCCGAGCTCGATCAGGTCCGTGAAGCCCTCGGTCGCGACCAGCGCAGCTCGGGCGGCGCGTCCCTCGAGCAGCGCGTTCGTCGCGACCGTCATTCCATGCGCGAACCGGCGGACGTGGGCGGCCGGGCATCGGGCCTGCGACAGCACGGCGCCGACCGCGCTCAGCACACCGCGCGACTGGTCGGCCGGAGTCGTTGGCGTCTTGGCCGTGAAGACCGCGTTCTCAGACGCCAGCACGGCGTCGGTGAAGGTTCCGCCGACGTCGACGCCGAGAAGCATCAGCCGACGTTACCGTCAACCACCGCCCCGGCTGTTCCGAGGCGCTCAGGCCGCAGCCATCTGCTGCACGTCGGCCGGGTCCTCGGTCTCCGCCAGGTGCTGATGCGAGGGGCAGTAGCCGTTGCGAGGTAGCGGGATCCGCTGGCAGGGCGTGCCCTTGCGGGTGCTCGCCCGGCACTGCAACGGGTTGCCGTAGATGTCGAAACCGTTCTGCGGCTGGTTGCGCAGGAACTCGTCGGCGAACGCGAGGTACCGCTCGACAACGGCGTAGACGCGTCGCTGCGCCGACATCGGGAAGTACGTCCTCACGTCGCAGAACAGGCTTCGCGCCGGCCTCGCGAAGTAGTGACGGTCAGTTGCCAACCGCTCGACCGCAGCCTCACACGCCCGCAGAACTCGCTCGTGGTTGACGTACCGACCCTGGTACGAATCCTCGATGATCTCGCTGGCAAGTTCGCGGTAAATCGCTCGACTGAAGCGGTACATCCGATTTCTCTCCTTTTGGCGCCGTCTTGCGGCGACGCGGCCGCGAGCTAAGGGCTTTCTCAGGAAGACGCCGGGTGGTCCCCGAGTATTTCGGCGGAACGTGAATTCCGGAGTTGCCTGGCGATTAACTCCGTGTTAAGCCAGATGTCGGGCTTTCGACTCCGCAGGCTCTGAGCGACGAGCTCTAAGTGCCACTAAGTCCAGCGGACGAAGCCGGGCTCGCCCCCCGCCGTCAGCACCACGTGGCGGTGATCGAGCGCTGGATCGCGATCCGGAAAGTCGCTGCGGATGTGGGCACCGCGGCTCTCCTCTCTGGTCAGCGCGGCTTCGGCCACCAGCCGCACGAGCGGGTGCGGGTCGTCGAGCAGGAGGCGCAGCCCCGCGGCGCTGCGCTCGATCCCGGCGTGGCGCCAAAGCGCCTCGCGGCTGGACTGCGTCAGCGCGGGTACCGCCATCGAGCGAGGTGGTGGTCCCATCGCGACTGCCTTGGCGGCGCGAGCGAGCGGGGGCTCCTCCAGCGCGCACCGTGCCGCCCGGGCACCGAACACGAAGCATTCGCTGAGCGAGTTCGAGGCGAGCCGGTTGGCGCCGTGCAATCCCGTGCAGGAACACTCGCCGATCGCCAGCAGGCCGGGAAGGCTCGAGCCGGCCTCGAGGTCGGTCGCGATTCCGCCCATCATGTAGTGCGCTGCCGGCGCAACTGGGATCAACTCGCGCTCGGGGTCCAGGCCGGCCTGTTGCAGCGCGGTGACCACGGTCGGGAACAGAGCCGGGTCGACGTCGCGCATGTCGAGATCAACCGATTCGCTGCCTGTGAGGGTCAGTTGCCGGAAGATGGCCCGGGCCACCTCATCGCGCGGAGCAAGCTCGTCGACGAACCGCTCCCCGGTGGCATCGAGCAGCCGCGCCCCCTCGCCACGGATCGCCTCGGTCACGAGCAGACCGCCGGCGCCGTCGCCGGCAACCAACGCGGTCGGGTGGAACTGCATCATCTCCAGGTCGGCGAGCGCAGCGCCGGCGTCGTAGGCGAGCAATAGGCCCCCGCCCGTCGCGCCGGGTGGATTTGTCGTCCGCGCCCAGAGGGCGGCCGAGCCGCCCGTCGCAAGCGCCGTCGCCGGCGCCGCGACGGTTTCGCCGTCGCCGAGCACGACCCCGGTGCAGCGCCCCTCGTCGACGACGAGCGCCGTCACCCAGCGGTCCTCCACCACGTCGATCAGCGGCTGCTGGGCGACGACGGCGGACAGCTGCCGCACGATCCGCCGCCCCGTCGAGGCGCCGCCGGCGTGGACGATCCGGCGGACGCTGTGACCGCCCTCGAGGCCGAGTGCCAGCCGGCCGCTGCGGTCGGCATCGAAGTTGACGCCGAGCCGAGCCAGGTCCTCGACCGCCGCTCGCGCCTCGCTCGTCAGCACGCGGGCCGCCGACTCGCGGACCGCGTTTCGGCCTGCGCGCACTGTGTCGGCGAGGTGGAGCTCCGGACTGTCCTGCGCCGAAATCGCCGCCGCCAGACCGCCTTGGGCCCAGTAGCTGGAGGACTCCGCCAGCGGCGTCGCCGAGATCAGGGTCACCCGAGCGCCGGCTCGAGCCGCACAGATCGCGGTGTAAAGGCCCGCTGCCCCGGCGCCGACGACGATCAGCTGGGGCACGGGCATGAATGCGCGATCATTCGTGTTCGTGCCCTGGGTGGGCCATGGCCGGTCAGCGGCGGCATTCGCCGGTACGGTACCGGCGAATGGCCCCCAGGCCCGCGTTCTACTCGCACCCGTCGTCGCTCGACCACGACACCCGCGGGCACCCAGAGCAGAGCGCCCGAATCGTGGCGATCGAGCAGGCGCTGGCCGCCCGCGATTGGCTCGGCTTCGAACGCGTCACCTCACCCGAGGTGCCACGGGACGTGCTGCAGCTCGTCCATGACGAGCAATACGTCGCCCAGATCCAACGGCTGGCCGCCGCCGGCGGCGGCCAGCTCGACGCCGACACACTGCTCAGCGAGGGCTCGTTCGTGGCGGCGCTGCACGCCGCCGGAGGAGCCGTCGAGATGGTGGGACGGCTGCTCGAGGCGGGAGCCGGCGCGATCGGCTTCAGCGCGCATCGCCCTCCCGGCCACCACGCGCTGTCCTCACGCGCGATGGGCTTCTGCCTGTTCAACAACATCGCGATCGCGGCCGCATACGCGACGGACCGCCTCGGGGTGGAGCGCGTGATGATCGTCGATTGGGACGTCCACCACGGCAACGGCACAAGCGACGCGTTCTGGGGGAGCGACCGGGTGTTGTTCGTCTCGATCCATCAGTCGCCCCTGTTCCCGGGCAGCGGCCGCCCCTCCGAGATCGGCTCTGGCGCCGGCCGCGGCTACACGGTCAACCTGCCGGTTCCGGCCGGCACCGGGGACGACGAGTATCTGTCGCTGCTCCAGGACACGGTGTTTCCGCTCGCGCGGTTGTACAGACCACAGCTGCTGCTCGTTTCGGCCGGCTTCGACGCCCACCGCGACGACCCGCTCGCGTCCTGCCTCGTCACCGAGCAGGGCTTCGCCGGGATGAGCGACCTCGTGCGGGCATTGTGCGGCGAGCTCGGGATCCCGCTCGGGCTGGTGCTCGAAGGCGGCTACGACCTCGCCGCGCTGGCGCGGTCGGTGGTCGCTTCGATGGAGGCGCTGGTCAGCGAATAGTGATCGCCGATTCAGCGGCGCCCGCACCGCGGCCTCGCGTAGAGTCCGGTGCGTGCCGACGTTCGTACTCCGCCTGATCGCTCCGCGGCCGAGATTCGCCGAGACGCTGACCGACTCCGAGCGGGCGATGATGGACCGCCACGCCGCCCATTGGCGACCGTATCTCGACCGTGGCGACATGGTCGTCTTCGGACCCATCCTGACGGACGAGGACTCCTACGGCCTTGCGGTCGTTGAGACCGACGACGAGCAGGCGCTGGGGGAGTTCGCCGCGCAGGACCCGGTCGTGACGAGCGGAATTGCAACCTTCGAATTCGGGAGGATGGCCGCGGGTCATGTTCGTGCGCGCTGACTGGCCGCCGATCGGCTGACGGCGGTACGCCTGAGACCCGCGCGTCGATGGCGCCGGCCGGGCCGCCGCGAGCGCGCCGAAGAACCAAAACGTCAAGAGCGAGCTTCTCCTAGAGGGGGTTCTGGCAGAAGAGAGTGCTGGAGGGCGCAAACGGCGCGACCCTCCGGCGGTCCGCGCAGGTTCTCGACGTTTGTGGCCCCGACATCTCCAGTCGGCAGCTCACGGGAGCACCATGGCGCCCCGATCAGTCGTCACGGTGGCCGGCGCCAGCGAGGGCCGCGCGCCAGCTGTCGGCAACCCGCGCCGCCATCGCTGTGGCGGAGTAGCGCTGCGCGGCGGCGCGGCCAGACACCCGTGGGTCTGCGGTCGCGAGCTGCCGAGCGAGTGCGTGGCCCCATTCCTCGAGCGAGAACGCTCCGCAGTACGCGCCCTCGACGCCCGCCAAGGCCTCGAGCGCGACGCCGTGGGGGGTCGCGAGCACGGGAACATCGCAGGCCAGCGCCTCGAGCGTGGCCAGGCCGAATCCCTCGCGGTCCGATGGCACCAGCACCACGTCGGCGGCGTTGACCCACAGCGGCACCCGCTCGGGGTCGACCGCGCCGAGCGCCAGCAGCTCCGGGCGCGGAGCTGCCATCGTGTCGACCAGCTGCCGAGCCAGGTCGTAGCGTTTCTCGGGTCGCGCGGGGTCGGCGCCGAACAGGACGTAGCGACGATCCGGATCGAGTCCGAGCAACTGTCGTGCCTCGCGGCGGTCGAGCGGCCGGAAGCGCTCGAGATCGACGCCGCACGGGAGCACCTGCACGCCAGGGCCGTGACGCCGGGCACGCGCGGGAGCCCAGCCAGGCACCCGCCCGCGAAGGTCCGCCGAGACGACGGCGACCAAGTCGAGTAGCGGCAGCGCCGCGACCGTGATCGCCCGCGAGCGCGGGTCAGCCAGGTCGGTCCCGTGGAGCGTGACCGCGTGCACGCGAGCCGGCACGGCCAGGGCCGGCCACGCCGACAGTCCGAAATGCGCGTGGACGACGTCGAAACCCCGGCCGCGTAGCCGTCGGCGGAGGTTCCGCGCAGCGTGGACGTAGCGGCCGAGGCTGCCGCCGGTGATCGTCTCGACCTCGACGGTGATCCCGTCGAGCGCCCTCAGCGCGCGCACCTGGTCGTACACGAACCGGCCGAAGGCGGGTCGCTCCGGCGTCGGCCACATGTTCGTGACGACGAGTGCGTTGATCGGCGAAGGCTCTGGCGACGTGGACACCTGCCACCATCAAACCGCATGGCCGCGTTTAGGAGCCTGTCTCAACGGATCACGCCGATCTCGCCGGGCAGCCCGGTTGCCGTGTTTGACTCGGGCGTCGGTGGCCTCACGGTCCTGCATGAGTTGTTGGTGTCGCTGCCTACCGAGGACTACCTGTACCTCGGCGACACCGCCCACTTCCCGTATGGGGACCGCAGCGACGCCGAGCTGCAGGAGTTCTCGTTGCGGATCGCCGAGCACCTGCTCGTGCAGGGCGCGAAGCTGCTGGTCGTGGCGTGCAACTCGGCCAGCGCCGCCGCGTTCGAGACGCTAGAGCGATGGCTCGAGGAAGTTGCCCCCGAGATCGACGTGATCGGGGTGTTGCGCCCGGCGGCGCAGCTCGCGGTGGTCGCGACCCACAACGGCAGGATCGGCCTGCTCGCGACGCCGGCGACGGTCGCCAACGGCGGCTACGAGCGCGCGATCGCGGCCGCCGACCGGCACGTGCACCTGGAGAGCGTCGCGTGCCCGGATCTCGCGCCGATCATCCAGTCTGGCTTCCCGTTCGATGACGGGGTGGTCGATACGGTTCGGAAATACTGCGCGCCGCTGCGGGCAGCGGCCGTCGACACGGTGATCCTCGGCTCGACCCACTACCCACTGTGCGCCCCGATCCTGCAACGGATGCTCGGCCGCGGAGTGACGCTGGTGTCCGCCGGTGCCGGCGTCGCGCGGTCGGTGGAGCGCGCGCTGGCCGCGCGCGACCGGCTGAATCAACGGGCGGGCCGGGCCGGGACAGCGGCGGCCGAGAACGGGTGGGGGGGCACCGCGGTGGCTGGGGGTGGGTGGGAGGGGACCTATCGTTTCCAATGCACGGGCGACCCCGAATTGTTTCGCGAGCTCGGCACCCGCTTCCTGCAGATGCCGCTCGGCCGGGTCGAACAGATCGCACTGCCGCCGTCTATCGTGGGGTCCCATCGATGAGCGACCGCAGCTACACGCGTGGCCACGACGGTCTGCGTCCGGTCACCATCGAGCCGGGATTCGTCCGCACGGCGTCGGGCTCGGCGCTGATCTCGGTCGGGGAGACGCGAGTCATCTGTACCGCTTCGGTGCAGGAGAGCGTCCCGCGCTGGCTGACCGGGCGCGGCAGGGGTTGGGTCACCGCCGAGTACGGAATGCTCCCGGCCTCGACCGGTGAGCGCAAGCAGCGCGATGTGACCAAGGGCCGGGCCGACGGCCGCTCGGTCGAGATCCAGCGCTTAATCGGTCGCTCGCTGCGGGGCGTCATCGACTTCGAGGCGCTCGGCGAGCGAACGATCTACATCGACTGCGACGTTCTCCAGGCCGACGGCGGCACGCGCTGCGCGTCGATCACCGGCGGGATGGTGGCGCTGCGACTCGCGACCGACCGCCTGATCCGTGAGGGATTGCTCGAGCGCTCGCCGCTGACCGGCACCGTCGCGGCGGTGTCGGCCGGGATTGTCGACGGCGTGCCACTGCTCGACCTCGACTACTCAGAGGATTCAGCTGCCGAGGTCGACGCCAACGTCGTGATGACCGGAACCGGTGGCCTCGTCGAGGTCCAGGCAACGGCTGAGCGGACCCCGCTGTCCCGCGCGCACCTGGATGACCTGCTCGCACTCGCGGCGGGCGGGATCGAGCAGCTGCGCGCGGCTCAGGATCAGGCGGTCACGGCCGGCGGGTAGATGACCAGCCGCCAAGTGAAGCTGATTCTCGCCACCGGCAACGCGCACAAGGTCAGGGAGGTCAGCCGGATCCTGGCGCCGTACGGAATTGCCGTCGAGCCGGTGCCGGACGGCGTTGCCCTCCCCCCGGAGGACGGCGACACCTTTGCCGCCAACGCGCTGCCGAAGGCTCGTACGGCCGCGCACGAGCTCGGGCATCGCGCGATCGCCGACGACTCGGGAATCGAGGCCGACGCATTGGGCGGAGCACCGGGAGTCCGATCGGCCCGCTACGCGGGCGAGCATGCCGGCGACGAGGCGAACCTGACGAAGCTGCTGGCCGAGGCACCGGCGGGGAGCCGGCTGCGCTACGTCTGCGCGCTCGCCTACGTCGATCCGGCGCTGCCGGCCGCGGGAGGCGGCGAGCGCGTGTTCTTGGGCGAATCCCGCGGCCGGCTCGCGGCTCGGCCGAGGGGTGACCACGGGTTCGGCTACGACCCGGCGTTCCTGCCCGACGACGGCCCCGCCGAGCTGACCATGGCGGAACTCGGGGATCGCGACAAGGATGCGATCAGTCACCGCGGGCGTGCGCTGCGGGCGTTCGCCGAGTGGTACGTGGCGGCGACATGACCACCGAGGCTCCCCCCGACAAGCAGAGCACGGCGGCGTTGTCGGTCGCCTCCAACTCGGGGCTGATCCTGTTGAAGCTCGTCGCCGGGACGCTGACCGGCTCGGTCGCGGTTCTGACCGAAGTCGTCCACTCGAGCATTGACCTGGTCGCGTCGATCGTCTGCCGATGGGGCTCGAGATGGGTTGACTCAGTCGCCGAGGTTGATCGCGGCCGCCACCGCCACGGCAAAGGTCACGAACCCGTAGCCGTAGTACCCATCGAGACCGAGGATCACCGCTGTCACGAGGCAGATCACGGTGGTAACCGACCACGCGACCCGCGCGAGCTTGACCTGCCCGTCTTGATGATCGCCGGGGTCCGGCACGGGCGCAGCATGCCACGCGGGTCGGCCCGGGCGTCGTCACGACTGCGGAACTTGCAGCAATCCCGCATCGCTACGGCGCATTTGGGCCCTGTACGTCCGCAAAGCGTGTTAGCTTCGGCGGTTCCTACCACCTCGAAGGAGGACCAAGTGACCAAAGCGGAGTTCATAGACCAGGTCGCCGACCGCGCCGGTCTGAGCAAGAAGGACGCCTCGGAGGCCGTCGATGCGGTCCTCGAGACGATCGAGGGGGCGCTCAAGCGCGGCAGTGACGTGGTCTTCTCCGGGTTCGGGAAGTTCAGCGTGTCGCAGCGCAGCGCTCGTGAGGGTCGTAACCCCGCAACCGGCGAGAAGATCCAGATCGCGGCCAGCCGGGTCCCCAAGTTCACGGCAGGCGCGTCGCTGAAGAAAGCCGTCAACTGATCGAACGTCGCATGTGACCACGGTCGCGAGGACGGGTGTCCAGATTCGGGCAATCGCGCGCAGTCTGGCCGCGTCCAACCGTTACCCATCCTGCATCCGAAATGCCCGGACCGGGACACTCGCGGATGGATGCCGGAAGGGCCCGAGCGGCGCCAATCCGGTGCTCGTAGGCGACTCCGAGATTCGCGAGCCGTCTGAGACATTCGCTGACCGGCTGGCCGAGTTGGTGGGGCGGCGGCAGTCGCAACTGGTGCTCGGCTTGGATCCGGATCCCGCCCGGCTCTGGCCGGGTGCAATCTGTCCGCCGGCCGGG
Source organism: uncultured Solirubrobacterales bacterium (assembly GCA_963830475.1). Taxonomy (GTDB): domain Bacteria; phylum Actinomycetota; class Thermoleophilia; order Solirubrobacterales; family Solirubrobacteraceae; genus Palsa-465. Next base: position 204,514 of record CAWHMX010000008.1, read on the forward strand.
GAGGCCGACTCGGCGGAGTCGGCCTCCCCGGCGGTACGCGCGGCAGCCGCGGTCAGGCGGCACTGCGGGGAGGTGATCGAGGCAACCGCGCCCGAGTGCGTCGCGGTCAAGCTTCAGACCGCATGCTTCGAGCGTCTCGGGGCGCCTGGTTGGGCGGCTCTGCACGAGGTTGCCGACGCTGCGCGCCGGGCCGGCCTGCTCGTGATCGCCGATGCCAAGCGCGGCGATATCGACGTCTCCGCCGCCGCCTACGCGCAGGCCTTCCTCGGCGAGACTCCGACCCCGTTCGGGCCCGTGGCGGGCCTCGGCGCGGACGCGCTCACCGTGAACCCGCTACTTGGCCGGGATTCATTGGCGCCCTTTGTGGACACCGCAGCGCGGCGCGGCGCGGGTCTGTTCGTCCTCGCCCGGACCTCCAATCCCGGAGCCGCCGACGTACAGGAGCTGGAGCTCGCCGACGGCGAGACCGTCAGCGAACGGCTTGCCCGACTGATCGCCGAACTGGGCGCAGGGCGGGTCGGACGCTCTGGCCTGTCGGACGTCGGCGCTGTGGTCGGCGCCACCGCCCCGCACAGGCTCAGCCGCCTGCGGGAGTTGATGCCGCGCGCGGTCATCCTGCTTCCGGGGATTGGCGCGCAGGGAGGAAGAGTCGAAGATCTGGCGCCGGTGTTTGCGCCTGGCCCGGCGGCAGGATTGGTCAGCGTGTCGCGCGCGGTCGTGGCCGCGCACGAACGTGATGGTGGCGACCCGGCCCAGAGCGCTCGGCGGGAAGCGGGACGGCTGCGGGAGCTCGCCTGGAGAGTGGCCCGCTGACCGGGGAACTCCCACTGGGGACCCACCTGCGGCGGCCACGTGGCCGCCACAGGCAACCCGTGGAATTCCCACTGGGGACCCACCTGTGGCGGCCACGTGGCCGCCACAGGCACCCCAAGGCTCGTACGATCGGCGCCCCAGTATCCTGATTGCGGGGGAACGGTTGAGGGTGCATCCGGAAGGGTTGGTGACAGATGGCTGACCGTTGGCGGCCGCGTCGGAGCCCGTCTCGATTCCTCGCACCGTTGGCGCTCGCCGCTACCTGTGCAGGTATCTATCTGATCGTGTCCCATGGCCTGCGCTCCAGCTCCACGCCGCACGGCGGTTCCTCCAACACGTCGCAGCGCAACCCCTCGGGCGCCCGCACCGGCACGTCGCGTGCCCCCCGGACCGGGACCTCGACAACCGACACCACGGCGACGACGTTTGTGGTCCGCTCTGGCGACACGCTGTCTGCGATCGCGCTGCGAACGCACGTGCCGATCGCGACGATCGAACGGCTCAACCCCGGGGTCGCGGCCAACGCGCTGCGGGTCGGCCAGAGGTTGAGGCTGCGTCGATGAAACGCCTCGGTGCGCTCGCCGCCTGCGCTGTCGCGTCGCTGGTCTGCGCGATGCCCGCCTTCGCGATCGCGCCTCCCGAGCTGTCGGTCACGGGCGCCAGTCTGATCGTCGCCGGCACCGGCGAGCAGCTCTATTCCGTTCATCCCAAGCGAGAGCTCCCGATCGCCAGCACGACGAAGCTGATGACCGCGCTCGTGACCCTCGAGCACGTTCGAAACCTGAACGAGATGTTCACCCAGTACGACTGGGATCCAGCGCCGGATGACTCGCAGATAGGGCTGGTCCCCGGCGAGCGGATGAGCGTCCACGATCTGCTTGTTGCGCTCTTGCTGCCGAGCGCGGACGACGCGGCCATGGATCTTGCCTACAACGTCGGCGGGCATTCGGTCGCTCGGTTCGTGGCGATGATGAACGCGGAAGCCAGAGCCCTGCACCTGACGCAGACCCACTACGCCACTCCGAGCGGCCTCGACACGCCCGGCAACCACTCGAGCCCCGCTGATCTCGTGAGGCTGGCCGATTACGCCCTACAGTCCTCGCCGTTCATCAGGCATGCGGTCGCTCTCCCGCGCGCCACGCTTCAGACGGGTCGCTACATCAGGCAGGTGACCAACACAGACGACCTGGTCGGTCGGGTCCGTTGGATCACTGGGGTGAAGACCGGTCACACCAATGACGCCGGTTATGTGCTCGTGTCATCGGCGACTCGGGACGGAATGACCCTGATCGGGTCGGTCCTGGGCACGGACAGCGAGCAGTCGCGCGACGACAATGCGCTGGCGCTACTGAACTACGGTTTCGGCGAGTTCCGCCCGGTGAGCCCGGTCCGGACTGGGCAGGTGCTGGCGCGGCCGGCCGTGAGCTGGTCTTCGGACAAGGCTGTCGTCATCGCCGGGGGCGGGTTTCAGAAGGTCGTGCCAAGGAGCGACCCGGTGTCGATCGAGGTGCACGCGCCCGCCCGGCTGAGCGGACCGATGCGGCGCGGGACCATCGTCGGCAGCGCATCGGTGGTCGTCGGCGGCCTAACTGCCGCGCGGATTCCACTCGAGCTCGGCCACGCCCTGCCCGCCGTGTCGCTCGCGGCCCGCGCTGGTCAGATTCTGCGGCGACCGACTACGCTGATGTTGCTCGCGCTGGCTCTGGTAGCGGCGATAGCCGCGACCAGGCTGTGGCGACGTCGACCACGAGCGGTGGCCACCGGCCACCTGGAGGAACGATGATCATCACGGTCACCCTCAATCCGGCGCTCGACCGGACGCTCGAGGTCCCCAGCTTCACACCGGGTCGGCGCCATCGCTCGGTCGATCAACGGACGATGCCGGGCGGCAAGGGGGTCAATGTCGCCCGGGTTCTGAAGCGCCTTGGACAGCCCGTGATCGCAACCGGCCTCGCCGGAGGTGCGACCGCGATCAGGATCGTTGAGGCGCTCAACGACGAAGCGATCCTAAACGCGTTCGTGAGGATCCGGGAGGAGGCGCGGACCAACACCGCCGTACTGGATCCGACCACCGGGATTCACACGGAAATCAACGAGCGCGGCCCGTCGGTGTCCGCGCACGAGTTCGACATGTTCCACGAGAAGCTGCTTTATCTCGCGCGCGGGGCGAGCATGTGTGTGTTTGCGGGCAGCCTGCCGCGCGGAGTCGAGCCGGACGCGTACGCCGACCTGATTCGCCGCGTGCGCAAGCTCGGCGTGACGACGATCATCGACACCGACGGCGATCCGCTTCGATTCGCCGTTCGCGCCGAGCCCGACGTGGTGTCGCCAAATGAGCTGGAGGCCGAGGAGCTCGTCGGCCACGAATTCAATGACGACGATGACCGCGCCAATGCGGTTCTGGAGATCTGCAGGCAGGGGGCATCGGAGGCGATCATGACGATGCCCGATGGCTGCTACGCGAACCTGCGCGAGGACGGCGCGTCGGTCCTGTACCGCGCCACGATCCAGCCGCTCGAAGCGCGATCGCCGATCGGCTCCGGTGACGCGTTCCTGGCCGGCTTTGTTGCCTTCCGTTACGCCGGGCGCGAGCCCGTGGACTGCCTCCGGCACGGCGTCGCGTGTGGAGCCGAATCAACTCAGCACATCGGGGCCGGAATCGTCGAACCGGGGAAGGTCGAGCGGCTCGTCGACGCTGTCGCGGTCGAGCGGGTCGATCTGCCCGCGAACGTACCGTAGAGCCGTCCATCCAGGCGGCGCCGGGTGGCTCGAAACCCCCTGTGCCGCTGCTAGATTGAAGGAGACCGATGGTTGCCGCGTCGTCGTCCGAAAGTGGGGTTCATCGTGTCATCCGTTCGACGGTCTAGGATCCGCTGATGGAAGTCGAGATCGGTCGTGGAAAGAAGGCCCGACGGGCTTATGGGTTTGACGACATCGCGATCGTGCCGTCTCGCCGGACGCGTGACCCGGACGATGTCGACGTCAGCTGGACGCTCGGCCCTTACCGGTTCGACCTGCCGCTGATCGGGGCCGCGCTCGACGGCGTTGTCTCGCCGACCACGGCAGGTGTCATCGGCAAGTTGGGCGGACTCGCCGTCCTCAACCTCGAGGGGATCCAGTGCCGCTACGAGGACGCCGACGAGGTCCTGGCCCGGGTCGCGACCTTCTCGAAGGACATTGCGACGCGTGAGCTCCAGGACATCTACCAGGAGCCGGTCAAGCCGGAACTGATCGCGCGGCGCATCGAGGAGATCAAATCGCAGGGCGTCGTCGCGGCCGCCTCGCTCACCCCTCAGAAGGTCCGCCGCTACTACGAGGTGGCGCTGGAAGCGGGTCTCGACATCCTCGTCATCCAGGGCACGGTTGTCTCTGCCGAGCACGTCTCGCGCGACGAGAGCCGCCCGCCGCTGAACCTCAAGGAATTCATCCGCGAGCTCGCGCCGACGCCGGTTGTGGTCGGCGGTTGCGCTTCGTATCACACGGGGTTGCACCTGATGCGGACCGGCGCCGCCGGCGTGCTGGTCGGCGTCGGCCCGGGGGCGATCTGCACAACGCGCGGCGTACTCGGCATCGGCGTGCCGCAGGCGACGGCGATCGCCGACGTCGCGGCTGCCCGCTCACAGCACATGCTGGAGACTGGCGATTACGTGAAGGTGATCGCCGACGGTGGCATGCGCAATGGGGGCGACATCGCCAAGGCGGTCGCGTGCGGCGCCGACGCGGTCATGCTCGGCTCCGCTCTGGCGCGGGCTTACGAGGCCCCGGGCCGCGGTTACAACTGGGGGATGGCCACGTTCCATCCGACATTGCCGCGGGGAACCAGAGTTTCGACCAAGCAGAACGGCACGTTCGAGGAGATCATCAAGGGTCCCGCCCGCGAGAACGACGGCACCTTCAACCTGATGGGCGCGCTGCGAACCTCGATGGCCACGTGTGGCTATCGGGACATCGCGGAGTTCAACCGGGCCGAGCTGATGGTGGCTCCGGCCCTGCAGACGGAGGGCAAGCAACTTCAGCGCGAGCAGGGAGTGGGCATGGGCGCAGCGAGCGAAGTCGCGACCGTCGGCAGTGCTGACTGACAGCGAGCGCGACGAGGCAGCGGCGACGGCCGATCGCCGTCCGACGGTCCAAGAGGTCGTCGTACTGGACTACGGCGGCCAATACTCGCAGCTGATTGCGCGGCGAGTCAGGGAGAGCGGCGTCTTCTCGACGCTGCTGCCACATCACGTCGGGGCCGAGGAGATCGCCCGCCGGCTCCCGAAGGGCCTGATCCTCTCGGGCGGACCCGCATCGGTCTACGCGGACGGCGCGCCGCGGCTCGACCCGGCCCTGTTGGACCTGGGGATCCCGATCCTCGGCATCTGCTACGGGATGCAGCTTCTGGCGCTTGGGCTCGGCGGTCGCGTCGAGGGAGCCGACGTTGGCGAGTTCGGCCGCTCACAGCTGAGCGTCGGCGTCAACGGGAGGCTGCTGGCGGGCACGCCCGAGGAGCAGACATGCTGGATGTCCCACCGCGACACCGTGTTCGAGGCGCCACCCGGTTTCACCCCGCTCGCGTCGTCGACCGCATCGCCGGTGGCGGCGTTCGAGTCGGTCGGGCGCGAGATCTATGGGATTCAGTTCCACCCGGAGGTGGTGCACACCCCATACGGACATAGGGTGCTCGACAACTTCCTCAAGGATATCTGCGGTTGCGAAGGGTCGTGGAATGCCAGCTCGGTCATCGACGAGCAGATCGAGAGGATCCGCGCCCAGGTCGGCGACGGCCGCGCGATCTGCGGTCTGTCGGGCGGCGTCGACTCGAGCGTCGCGGCGCTCCTGGTTCACCGGGCGATCGGCGACCGCCTCACTTGCGTATTCGTCGACCACGGCTTGATGCGCAAGAACGAGGGCGACCAGGTCATTTCGGCTTTTCGCGACCATTTCCGTGTCCCGCTCGTGGCTGTGGACGCTGAGCAGCGATTCCTCGAAAGGCTTCGGGGCATCGACGACCCCGAGCGGAAGCGCAAGGTGATCGGTGCCGAGTTCATCCGCGTGTTCGAGGAGGAGGCGGCCAAGCTCGAGGACGTGAGGTTCCTCGTCCAGGGGACGCTCTACTCGGACGTGATCGAATCCGGTGGCGGTACCGGCGCGGCGACGATCAAATCCCACCACAACGTCGGCGGACTGCCCGAGGATCTGGAGTTCGAGCTCGTCGAGCCGCTGCGGACGCTGTTCAAGGATGAGGTGCGGGCCGTGGGAGCCGAGCTTGGCTTGCCCGAGCGACTCGTCTGGCGCCAGCCTTTCCCGGGTCCAGGGCTCGCGATCCGGATCGTCGGCGGCGAGGTGACGAAGGGGCGGCTCGAGATCCTCCGGGAGGCTGACGCGATCCTCCAGGACGAGATCCGCAAGGCGGGCCTTTACAGGGATCTGTGGCAGTCGTTCTGCGTGCTACCCGATATCCGCACCGTCGGAGTCCAGGGCGATGAGCGGACATACGGCAACGTGGTTGTGATCCGAGCGGTCACCAGCAACGACGCGATGACCGCGGATTGGGCCCGGTTGCCGCACGACCTGCTCGAGCAGATCGCGAGCAGGATGATCAACGAGATCAAGCCTGTCGGACGGGTCGTGCTCGACATCACGAGCAAACCCCCAGGCACGATCGAGTGGGAGTAGCGTCCGCCGGGACGACCGGCTCTCTCTGAACTTCTCCGGTCATCCGGCCGACGATGTCCTATCATCGTCGCAGCCGCGCCACCCGGCGCGGTTTTGTGCGTGCAATGAAGACCTACGTAGCCAAACCATCCGATCGCGAGCGCAACTGGCTGCTCGTCGACGCGACCGGGCAGACGCTCGGCCGCCTGGCGACGCAGATTGCCAACGCCTTGCGCGGTAAGCGCAAGCCGACGTACACGCCCCACATCGACACCGGCGACTTCGTCGTGGTGATCAATGCCGAGAAGATCGCGGTCACCGGCAAGAAGCTCTCCGACAAGCGCTACTACCGGCACTCGGGCTACCCGGGCGGACTCAAGTCCCGCACGCTGGCGGAGATGCTGGAACGCCGGCCCGAGGAGGTCATCAGGATCGCGGTCAAGGGGATGCTGCCCCGCAACCGGCTGGCGCGCAAGCAGATCACCAAGCTCAAGGTCTACGCGGGGCCCGATCATCCCCACGCGGCCCAGCAGCCGCAACCGATGGAGATCGAGTCGTGACCGACGAACGTTCTGACGAATTAGACGACGCCGCAGCCGATGCCTCCGCAGAGGCACCGGACGCTGACGCGAGTGCCTCTGATGAGGCTCCGGCCGCAGAGCCGGCCCGCGAGGCAGACGAGGCGACCACTCCGCTGACCACCCCGGAGGCGGCGAGCGAGGAGCCCGCTGAGCCCGAACCGGAGCCGGCCGCCGCTGAGCCCGAGCCCGAGCCCGCCGCCGCTGAGCCCGAGCCCGAGCCGGCCGCCGCCGAGCCCGAGCCCGAACCGGAGCCGGCCGCCGCTGAGCCCGAGCCGACCGCCGCTGAGCCCGAGCCCGAGCCGGCCGCCGCCGAGCCCGAGCCCGAACCGGAGCCGGCCGCCGCTCAGCCCGAGCCGGAGCCGGCCGCCGCTGAGCCCGAGTCGGAGCCGGCCGCCGCTCAGCCCGAGCCGACGCCCGCCGCCGCTGAGCCCGAGCCGACGCCCGCCGCTGAGCCGGCCGAGGCCGTCGAGTACATCGACGAGCATGCCCCGCGCGTGAAGCCCGCGATCCCGGGTGCCGATCTGGTTCCGGACATCGTTCTGGAGTCCGATGAGTTTCTCGACGCCGAAGCGCGCGCCGCCGCCGAGGCCGAAGCCGAGGAGGCCCGGGCCCGTGCCGGCGACGAAGATCCGGTGCTCGAGGCCCAGCCGATCGCCGACGCGACGATCGACCTCGCGTCCGGCGCCCGCTACAGGGCGACCGGCAAGCGGAAGACCGCGGTCGCTCGCGTCATCCTCAAGCCTGGAACCGGCGCCTACGAGATCAATGGCAAGCCGCTGGAGAGTTTCTTCCCGCGCGAGACGCTGCAGCGCGTGATCCGCCAGCCGCTGGAGACCGTTGGCTATGACGCGCGGATGGACGTGGTCGCGCGGATGCACGGTGGCGGCGTCTCGGCTCAGGCCGGCGCACTGCGCCACGGCATCTCCCGCGCGCTGCTCGAGGCCGATCCAAACCTGCGTGGCGAGCTCAAGCGCCGCGGCTTCCTGACGCGCGATCCGCGGGTCAAGGAGCGTAAGAAGGCCGGTCTCAAGAAGGCCCGCAAGCGCCCGCAGTTCTCCAAGCGCTGACGCGACCCAGCGGCTAGATGGCACGCCAGCTATTCGGCACGGATGGCGTCCGCGGCCGTGCCGGGGAGTTCTTGACCGCGGACCTGGCGCTGTCGCTCGCCCGCGCCGCCGTGGCCCTCGGAGCCGACCAGAACTCCTCGGCCCAAAGCGCGCACCCGCAGGTGCTGATCGTCCGTGACACCCGCGAGTCCGGGGAGATGCTCGAGGCCGCGATGGCCGCCGGGGTCACCGCAGCCGGCGGCGACGCCCTGCTGGCGGGGGTGCTGCCGACGCCCGCCGCGCCGTTGCTGCTCCAGCGGCACGGGCTGGCACTGGCAGCGGTCATCTCCGCGTCGCATAACCCGTATGCCGACAATGGCATCAAGCTGTTCGCCGCCGACGGATTCAAGCTTGCCGATGACGATGAGGACCGGATCGAGGCGGAGCTCGACCGTCGCGTCCAGGCGCCGGAGCGGATCGGCCGGGTCAGGCCGATGCGCGACGCCCTCGAGGACTACGTTCAAGCCCTGCACACGCGATTCGCGCGGCTCGACCTGACTGGCCGCCGGATTCTGCTCGACTGCGCCAACGGCGCCACCTACCGAGCCGCGCCCGAGATCTTCCGCCGGCTCGGCGCCGACGTCGGCGTACTGGCGGACGAGCCAGACGGCCGCAATATCAACGACGGCTGCGGGTCGACGCATCCCGAGCAGCTCGTCGCGGCGATGAGTCGCGGGGATCACGACATCGCGTTTGCCTTCGATGGCGACGGCGACCGCGTCCTCGCCGTCGATCGCGGCGGTGTCCTCGTCGACGGCGACGAGCTGATCGCGCTCGCGGCGCTGCATCTGCGGGACAGCGGGCGGCTCGCCGGGGCCGGGGTGGCCGTCACCGTGATGACCAATTACGGCTTTCACACGGCGATGCGAGACGCCGGAATCGAGGTCGCGACCACGGCGGTCGGCGACCGCTACGTGCTCGACGAGCTCCGCCGTCGCGGCTGGACGTTCGGCGGCGAGCAGTCGGGCCACATCATCGAGCTTGGCTTCGGCCCCTCGGGCGACGGAATCGCCAGCGCCCTGCTGACCCTGGAGGCGCTCGGGGACAGCGACCTCGCCGCCCGGAGCGCGATGCACAAGCTTCCCCAGCGGCTGGTGAACATCCGCGGCCAGGACCGCGCCAGCCTGACAACGGCAATGGGCTCAGAGCCGGTCAGGGCGGCGATCGCCCGAGCGGACGAGAGCCTGAGCGGCCGCGGCCGCGTGCTGGTCCGCGCGTCCGGCACCGAGCCACTGATCAGAGTGATGGTCGAGGCTTCGACCCAGCAGGAGACCGACCACGTCTGCGCGGAGCTCGCACGCGTGGTGCAAGACGCCCTCGCCACCGCTTGACGGCCACTTACTCGCAGGTGCAGCGACGCACCGGGCAAGTAACATCCGGGTTTCGTTCCCCGCAAGACGGAGGTTGCGGCGGACGCGTGTCGCCGATGCGACTCGACCCCTCACCCGAGAAGGAGCACCCCGAATGTGCGGCATCGTCGGCTACGTCGGATCCCGTAAAGCCCAGCCGCTGCTGCTCGCCGGCCTGGAGAAGCTCGAATACCGAGGGTATGACAGCGCGGGTATCTCGGTCCTTAGCGGTGGGCAGATCGGGACGGTACGGGCCGTCGGCAACCTCAGCCAGCTGCGCGAGGCGATCGCGGCGCAGACCGAACAAGCCCACGACCACGGACGCGTCGAACACGCGGTCGTGGGCCGCGCCGACTCCGGCGGAGTGGCCCTCGCGGAACCGGACCAAGTGCGCGGAGGCGCAGGGGCGCTCACGCCGGTCGGCACCGGCATCGGTCACACCCGCTGGGCGACCCACGGCCGAGTCACCGTGGCAAACGCCCATCCCCACTGCGACACGCGCAACAGAATCCACGTGGTCGTCAACGGAATCGTCGAGAATTACGCGGCCCTCAAGGAGGAGCTGATCGACGAGGGCGCCGTCTTCACGTCGGATACCGACTCCGAGGTGATCGCGCACCTGATCGCCCGCCATTACGACGGCGACCTGGTCGAAGCGGTCCGTCTGGCCTACGGCGAACTTCGCGGCCATTATGCGCTCGTCGCGATGAGTGCGAACGAGCCGGGTCTGTTGGTCGGCGCCCGCAAGGAATGCCCCCTGATCGTCGGTCGCGGCGAGGGTGAGCAGTTCATCGGCTCGGCGATCCCCGCATTCCTAAAGGAGACTCGGCTCGTCCAATACATGAACGACGACGAGATCGTGGTCCTGCGTCCTGACGGAGTCGACTTCATGACGGCCGTCGGCGAGCCACTGACCCGCCAGATCGACGAGATCGACTGGGACGCGGAGACAGCCGAAAAGCAGGGTTACGAGACCTTCATGCTCAAGGAGATCTACGAGCAGCCGGACGCCGTTGCCGAGACGATCGGCGAGCGCGCCCCCGACGAGCGAGGCATCGATCTCGGGGACCTGACCCCGCAAGGCCACGCGAGCGGCGAGCCGGTCGACGACACGCTGCTCGCCGATGTGAAGCGGATCGTGATCGTGGCCTGCGGTACCTCGTACCACGCCGGCCTGATCGGTCGCTACGCGGTCGAGGCGTGGGCTCGGATCCCGGTCGAGGTCGAGATCGCCTCGGAGTATCGATACCGCAACCCGGTGGTGGGTCCCGGCGATCTGGTCATCGGGATCTCCCAATCGGGTGAGACAGCCGACACGCTCGCGGCGATGAGAACAGGTCGCGACGCCGGTGCCACCGTGCTCGCGATCACCAACATCATGGGATCGCAGATGACCCGTCAGGCTGACGCCGTCCTCTACACCCGGGCCGGACTGGAGATCGGGGTCGCCGCGACCAAGACGTTCACCGCCCAGGTGACCGCGATGTACCTGCTGGCGCTTCGGCTCGCAGAGCTCCGCGGGACGCTCGACGCTACCGAATTGGCAGCGCTGATCGCCGAGCTCAAGCGCCTGCCGCATTTGATCAGGGAGATGCTCTCGGCCGGAACTGCCGACCTCGAGCGGATCGCGTCCGACCTCCACGCGGCCCCGTTCTTCCTGTATCTGGGCCGCCACGTTGGTTTGCCGGTGGCCGTCGAGGGCGCGCTCAAGCTCAAGGAGATCTCCTACGTCGCGACCGACGCTTATGCGGCCGGCGAGATGAAGCACGGCCCGATCGCGCTGCTGGACGAGCGCACCCCCGTGGTGGTGGTGGCGACCGAGTCGCCGGTCCTCGAGAAGATCATTTCGAACATCCAGGAGGTCCGCTCGCGAGGCGCCCGCGTGATCGCTGTCGCGACCGAGGGCGACGAGACTATCTCCGCGTACGCCGACGAGGTGGTACGCGTCCCGCGTACGGACTGGATGCTGGCGCCGCAGCTGGCAGTGGTTCCCCTGCAGCTGCTCGCGTATTTCATCGCTCGTCAGCGCGGGCTCAACGTCGACCAGCCGCGCAACCTGGCCAAGACCGTCACGGTCGAGTGAGAGCCTCGCCCAGGCTGATGGCTCTGCCCGGCTGGCTCGAACCGCTGCCCGACGCGGTGCAGCAGCGCAGCCTCGACGAATGGGCGATCGAACAGCTCGGGATGCCCGGCTTGGACCTCATGGAGCGGGCTGGGTCGGGCCTGGCCGAGGTCTGCACAAGGGTGACTTCGGGCCCGATCGTAATCGTCTGCGGCGGCGGCAACAACGGCGGCGACGGTCTCGTCGCGGCCCGGCTCTTACGGGAGCAGGGCCGCGAACTCAGCGTGCTGTTGCTCGGCGAACCAGACCAGCTCCGCGGTGACGCCAGAACGAACCTGGAGAGGCTGGCGGGAGCGCCGCCCGAACCTTTTGAGAGCTCGCGACTCGAGGGCGCGGCGTGCATCGTCGACGCAATCCTCGGCACCGGCTTCGTCGGCGTACCCCGCGAGCCGGCGGCCGGCGCGATCAGCGCGATCAACGCGGCCGGCGCCGCCGGCGTGGTGGTGGTCGCGTGCGACGTACCGAGCGGCGTCGATGCATCCACCGGAGAGGCGTCCGGGCCTGCGGTCACCGCCCAGCGAACGGTCACGTTCCACGCGGCGAAGCCCGGCTTGTGGATCTCACCGGGCAAACGTCACGCGGGCATCGTGACGATCGTCGATATCGGCATTCCCCGGCGGCGCGGGCCGGTCGAGCCGCTGACCGGACTGATCGGTCCTGAGATCATCGCCGAGATCCCGCGCCGCGGCTCGGGATCCAACAAGTTCACCGCCGGTAGCGTGCTCGTGTGCGGTGGATCGCACGGCCTGACGGGGGCGCCGGCGATGGCCGCGCTCGCGGCAGCGCGGGCTGGTGCCGGCTACGTCACGATCGCCGCGTCTGCCTCGATCGTGCCTGCACTGCAGGCGAAGCTGCTCGAGGTGATGGTTGCCGAGTTGCCCGAGACCGACGCGGGCTCGGGCCCGCAGGTGCTGGAAGCGCTGGCGCGCGCGGAGCGAGCGGACAGCGTCGTGCTCGGGCCCGGGCTGGGTCGGGACGATCGAGCGCGAACGTTCGCCAGCGCTCTCCTCGCGCAGACGCGGCGTCCGCTCGTGCTCGACGCCGATGGGCTCAGCGCCGTGGCGGGGGAGATCGAGCTCGTCGCGCGGCGCGAGGAGCCGACGGTGCTGACCCCCCACACGGGGGAGTTGGCGCGCCTGCTCGAGATCGACAGCGACGCGGTCGACGCGCGGCGCCTGGCCAACGCTCGCGAGGCGGCGGAGCGATCGCGCGGGATCGTTGTGCTGAAGGGCGACGACACGATCATCGTCGAGCCCGGTCGGCAGGAGGGCGGGGGCGACCCTGACCGCCATTCCGGCCGAGTGGCGATCAGCCCGGGGGGCGCGCCCGCGCTCGCCACAGCTGGAACGGGCGACGTGCTCGCGGGGGTCGTCGGGGCGTTCCTCGCAAAGGGGATGGAGCCGTTCACCGCCGCCTGCGCCGCGGTCCACGTCCACGTCAGGGCCGGCCAGCTGGCCGCCCTCGAGGTGGGCGGCGTCGACGGTGTGATCGCCGGGGATGTGATCGCGCAGCTTCCACGGGCACTCGCAGAGCCCGGCGGCGGCGCCGCAGGCCCGGCGGGGTAGCAGTGGCGATCCGCGCCCTTGCAGAGATCAACCTGGCGGCGATCGAGCGAAATATCGCATTACTGCGCGGACGACTGCGTCCTGGTACCCGCTTCTGTGCGGTCGTCAAGGCCGATGCCTACGGCCACGGTGCCCCGGCAGTCGCCACGGCGGCGCTCGCGGCGGGAGCGGACCTGCTCGGCGTGGCGACGGCGGGCGAGGCTCGGGAGCTCCGGCGCGCGGGTGTCACGGCCCCGATCATGGTCCTTGGCGCGGTGAGCCTCCAGGAGCTTCCGGTTGCGCTCGCCGCCGGCGCCGAACTGGTCGCGTGGGATCTGCGGATGGTCGCCGCGGTCGAGAACGTCGTCGCCCAGGTTGGTCCGGCGCATCCCGTGCGCATCCACGTCAAGCTCGATTCCGGGATGGGCAGGCTCGGCACGCGCGAACCCGAGGAGGGCGTGGCGGTTGCCACCGCGATCCTGCGAGGGGCTCCGAGCCTCGACTTGGTGGGGGTGATGACCCACTTCGCGACCGCCGACTCCGATCAGGACTTCGTTGCCCGCCAGCTCGAAGCATTCGTCGCGTTTGCCGATCGGGTCCGGGCGCTGGCCGGTCCTGACCGCGGGCTGACGGTTCACGCCGCCAACAGCGCGGCGACGCTGCTCACCCCCGAGAGCCACCTCGACATGGTCCGCTGCGGGATCGCGATCTACGGTGGCGACCCGATGAACGAGGATCCTTCCGCGCACGGGCTCGAGCCCGCGATGGCGCTCCGCACGTATGTCGCGGCGCTGAAGCGCGCCGTCGCAGGGGACAGCGCCGGGTACGGCCGTCGTTTCATCGCCGACGTGGAGACGTGGGTCGCGACGCTGCCGGTCGGCTACGCCGACGGCGTTCGACGGGCGCTGTCGGACAACTGCGACGTGCTGATCTCCGGACGCCGCTTCCCACTGGTCGGAACCGTCAGCATGGACTACATCACCGTCGACGTCGGGCCCGACCCAGCCGTCAAACGGGGCGAGCGGGCCACGTTGCTGGGGGCAGACGGGGCCGAGCGCCAAACCGCCGAGGACCTCGCGCGCCGGATCGGGACGATCAGCTACGAGGTGATGTGCGGCGTCTCGGGGCGCGTGCCGCGGTTCTATCACCGGGACGGCGCGCCGGTATGAGCAGAGCCCCATCTCCGCCGCACCTGCAGGCGCTCGCCGAGCTTGCGCCGGGCCACGGGCGGGCCTGGCTGGTCGGCGGCGCGGTTCGCGACGAGCTACTCGGCCGGAAGACGGTTGACTACGACGTCGCCGTCGACGGGCGACGTGGAGGGATTGGCGCGAGCACTCGCGCGAGCCGCCCGTGGACACGCGTTCGGCCTCTCCGAGGCGTTCGGCGCCTGGCGAGTGAAGGCGCGCGACGGCCACTGGCAGATCGATCTGACTCCGCTGTTCGGCGAAACCATGGAACAGGACCTGGCGCGCCGGGATCTGACCATCAACGCGATCGCGCGTCCGATCCAGGCCGGCGCCGCGGACGGCGCGGAGCTGATCGACCCCTTTGGCGGCGTTGCGGACCTCGAGGCTCGGCGGTTGCGGATGGTCGGTCCCGAGTCGTTCCGTGCGGACCCGCTTCGCACCGTCCGGCTGGTGCGCCTCGCCGTCGAGCTGCAGTTCGAGGTCGACGCGCTGACGGCGCGCGAAGCCGTGGCGAGCGCGCTGAAATTGGGGGCTGTCGCCCCGGAGCGGGTGTTCGCCGAGCTCTGCCAGATCGTTTCGGCCGATCGGGCGGTCGCCGGATTTGAGCTGATGGAGCGGATCGGCGTCACGCGGGCAGTTCTCCCCGAACTGATCGCGCTTCGCGGGGTGCAACAGAGCGACTACCACCACCTCGACGTCTACGACCACACGCTCGCCGTGCTCGCGGAGGCGATCGAGCTCGAGCGGGACCCCGCGCCGGTGTTTGGCGCGTCGGCCGACCGCGTGTCGGCCGTGCTTGCCGAGCCGCTGGCGAACGAGCTGACGCGCGGCGGCGGGCTGCGGTTCGGGGCGCTGATGCACGACATCGCGAAGGCATCCACGAGATCGGTCGCCGAGTCCGGGCGCGTGGGCTTCCGAGGCCACGACGTCCTCGGCGCGGAGATGACCGCCGAGATCCTCACGCGTCTGCGGGCGAGCGAGCGGCTGATCGCCCATGTCGCCGCGCTGACTCGCCACCACCTCAGGCTCGGGTTCCTGGTCCACCACCGGCCGCTGTCGCGGCGGGACGTCTACGGCTACCTTGCCGCCTGTGAGCCGGTCCAGGTGGACGTCACGGTATTCAGCGTCGCGGACCGGCTTGCGACCCGCGGACGCAACTCCGATCGGGCGGTCGAGCTTCACCTCGAGCTGGCGCGGGAGATCGTCCCCGACGCGCTGGCGTGGCGCGCGAGCCGGCCGCGACCCCCGATCCGCGGCGACCAGCTCGGCTGGGCTGTCGGCGTGCAACCCGGGCCCGAGCTGGGCCGGCTGCTTGAGGAACTGACGGTTGCGGCCTACGCCGACGAGATCCTGACCGAGGAGCAGGCGGTTGCGCACGCGCGGGCGTGGCTCGCGGCCGAGCCGTAGCGCGTAAGAGGTACGCTGCGGGCGTGGCCGCGGCCGAGGACTGCATCTTCTGCAAGATCGTTGCCGGCGAGATCCCGTCGCAGATCGTTGCGCAGGACGAGTTGACGATCTCCTTCATGGATATCGCTCCGGCGACCCGGGGCCACGCGCTGGTGATCCCGCGCCGGCACGCGCGCGACCTGTTCGAGATCGACGACGACGAGCTGACGGCAGTCGTCCGGTCGGCCAAGCGCCTGGCCGAGAGGGCGTGTGAGCGGTTGGGCGCCGATGGCGTGAACCTGATCAACTCGTGCGGACAGGCTGCGTGGCAGACGGTCTTCCACTTTCACGTGCACGTGATCCCGCGTTACGAGGGCGATCCGTTGCGACTCCCGTGGGTGCCCACACCGGGCGACCCAAGCGAGATCGCCGCTGCCGCCGCTGGACTGCGAGTCGAATAATTGCGAGGGGGCCGGTCGCGATTATTCGACCGGACGGAGCCTCGGCTGTCAGAGCCCGCCCGACCATGCCTGATACGGTTTGCCTGTTCGACCGGGGGTCTTTAGGAAGCCCGGTGTCATAGCAGCGCCGAAGGGGAACAGCTACACATGGCTACGGGAACCGTCAAGTGGTTCAGTGACGACAAGGGATTCGGCTTCATCACGCCGGACGACGGCGGTCGGGACCTATTCGTGCATTTCAGCGGCATCAACGGGGACGGCTACCGGTCGCTGGCGGAGGGCTCGAAGGTGACCTACGAGGAGGAGGCCGGACCGAAGGGACCGAAGGCGGTCAACGTCGTCAAGATCTAGCTGCCGGTTGTGCGGCGGGCTGGCCGGCCCGCTCGACTCTCTGTACGGTGCCGTGTAGGCTTTGTTGGAGCGCGCTTCGGGCGCGGCGGTGTTGTGCGCTGCAATGCGAGGCGCAACTGTCGACGCCGACTCGTGTTCAATGCACGTGATGAAATCCTTTCCCCTGGTTATTGTCGGCGCACTGGCGGCGGGCGCGATCTTTGCGAACGTCGCTTCTGCACAGGAGATCCAGCTCGGTGTGACCAAGACACCGATGGTGGCCCCGGTCTGCCCGCCCGGCGTGGCGCAGAACCAGTGCAACATCGTGGTGCCGCAAATGAGCGTGTTCAACACCACCAGCGACGGCGTCAGCAATCCGATGATGATCCACAAGCCCGGTGAGATCGTGTCCGTCAAGATCGGGATCTCGGCGATCAGCAGCGATGCCAAGACCCTCAGGACGGACATTTCGTACCTGAACAAGACCTACGGCGGTCCGGCCGAGGCGGAGGTTGTAGTGCTCCGGCAGGTCGGCCCGCGGACAAAGCTCCGCTGGTCGCTCGTCGCCCAGTCGCCGGCCTATCAACTGCAGCCATACCGCTCGCAGGTCGTCCAGTTCCCGCTCGCGACGCCGCTCCCGGTGGTACCGCGCGAGATGGTCGCTCTGACGGTGCCGACCTGGGCGCCGATCCTCTCCTACGACCTGACCGGGAACAAGTTCGCCTACCGACAGAGCCGCATGACGAACTGCACGAAGGCGGGGGCCAGCACCGTGATTCAGGCCCAGATGACGATCGGACAGCAGGCGCGCTATGGATGCAGCTACCAGGGGACCCGTGTTCAGTACAGCGCGCAGGAGATCACCACGCCGGTTCCGACGGCCATCAACAAGTAGCCGACGGTCGACCCCCGGCCGGCGCCAGCCGGCCACGTGTTTGCGCCTACAGCGCGGGCGGCGAAACGACGCTCAGCGTGACGGTGCGCCCGCGGCTGACGTTGCGATAGGTCCGCATCCGGTGTGGCTCGATCAGGTAGATGCTGTCGCCCTCCTCAAGCCGGATCTCCTCGCCGTCTTCGAACGTGATCTGAAGCGCTCCATGAACGACGTGTAGGAACTCCTCGCTCTCGATCCGCAGCGGCTCGGCCGAGTTGGCGCCGCGGTTCCAGACGCAGAGGATCGGCATCATCGAGCGCTTCGAGTCGGGCGCCAGTAAAAAGATCGCGAGGTCCTCTTGGTCGTGGTTGATGTCCTCGCGCTCGCTCGCCCTGACAACGCGTTCGTCTGCCGGATGCGGCGCGGCAACGAGATCGACGAGCTGCATGCCGTACAGCGCCACGAGCCGCCGCAGCCGCATGAAGGTGATGTCGCCCTTCCCGTTCTCGACGTGAGAGAGGAAGGAGGCCGACATGTCGGTGGCTCCCGCTACCTCGCTGAGCGACAGTCCCCGTTGTCGACGGGCAGCTCGGAGCCGTGAACCGAGCCGCTTGAAATCTTCCGTGGGCATTCAGTGTCTGGTGGAGCGCGCTAACAGGGCCGCCGCCAGCCTAACAAGCCGCCAGATTCTGCTGGGTGCACGCGCTGGCCGCGCCGATCCCGGCGCCGCCGGTGGTTGACGCGTGGGTCGGCGTCGGCGTGGTTGCATTTGAGGTGCCGGCCGCGCTCCCGCCCGTCGTGTTGGTCTGCGGGGCGGTACCGGTCGCGCCGCCGCCCGTCGTGCCGGTCCCGCCGGTTGCGTCGGGTGTTGTCGACGTACCGACGCCCGAGCCGCCGCTGGCTGAGACGGCTCCGCTCGCCGCCGGCGGTGTCGAAGCGGTGCTCGTCCCTCCAGAGGACGACGGTGTCGTCGTCGTTGAGGTCGATCCGGCGGTAGTCGACGTACGTGACTGGGTCGAGGTCGTTACCGTCGGCGGCGTCGCGCGCCCGGTCGTCGGCACCGTGAAGGTCGGGATCGCCCCGGTGGCAACGGTGCCCGACCCGCCGCCGCCACAGGCTGCCAGTGCGAGCGCAGCAATCAGCGCGCCGAATGCGGCGGGGATCAAGCGATTGGCAAAACGGCGAACTTCCATACCCTTGAAACTTTGACGGCGTTTACGGACGGAACAGCGGGGACGCCCACTAGGCGGGCAGCGGATCCATCCGGCGGCCGCAGTGCGGGCAATCGTTGAGGTCCTTCTGCGCGAGCTGGTCGCAGTGGTTGCAGAACCGCAGGTTCTCGATTGCCCATGGCAGCTCCGACGGGGTCGGCGCCAGCGGTAGCAGTTGGGCGACCACCTGAAGTCTCTCGCCCGTCTGACGGTCGGTGTACTCCCGGCCCTCCTGTGCCTCGACGACAACCTCGCGACCCGTCGACGGGGCCCGCATGCGGTACTTCTGACCGTCGCGCATCAGGGCGTTAGTGGTGGTGCTCTTCTGGCAGGGACGCCACGTCGCGACGGGTGCCCCGGATCCAGAGGATGATGCAGACGACCGTGATCGCGACTCCCATCGTCGACCACACCTTCCAGTCGATCGTCGTCCCGATCACGGTCAGCGTGACCCCGACCGCGGTCACGAGCGGGAGCGCCGACGGCCCGGGAAGGTGGATCTCCTCGCCGACCGGCGGCGCCGCGGACTCGGTCGCCGACTGCAGCGGCTGCTCCCGCTGCGCTTCGTGCTCGGTGGTGCTCATGACCGGCGCCTCACGAGTGCAGGTAGATCGCGGCTACGACGAAGGTCGACCCGAACATGAATGCGCAAATTGCTCCGGCGATCAGCCCGATGCGGATGTTCTTGCGAGCGAGCTTCCTGTCCACGAACCGAATCCTACCTCTTTTTGCTTCGGAGACTGTCTCAAAACCCGGGCACGCGTCTGGCCTTGAGACAGTCTCCTAGACTAGAGCTTGACGTCCGCAACCATCACGGCGAACAACAGTGCAAGATACGCCAGGGAGTAGAGGTAGAGCCGCAGGGCGCTCGCGCGGTCGGCCCGCCGATACAGCCGCACGGCCAGCGCGATGAAAACCAGCCCCAGGACCATCGAGGCCGCCAGGTAGATCGCGCCGAACGCCCCCGCGCAGAATGGCAGCTGCGTGACCGCGTAGAGCAGCAGCGAGTAGAGGATGATCTGCTGGCGGGTGGCCTTCTCGCCCTTGACGACGGGCATCATTGGTATCCCGGCCCTGGCGTAGTCGTCCTTCATCAGCAGGCTCAGCGCCCAGAAGTGCGGCGGCGTCCAGTAGAAGACGATCGCGAACAGATAGACCGCGGTCCACGACAGCGAGCCGCGCGTAGCGGCCCAGCCGACCAATGGCGGGATCGCCCCGGCGGCGCCGCCGATCACGATGTTCTGCGGCGATCGGCGCTTGAGCCAGACCGTATAGATGCCGACATAGCCGACGAAACCGGCGAGCGCCAATGACGCGGCCAAGAGGTTCAGGGTCCACGACATCAACACGAATGACGCAGCTGCCAGCGCGCAGCCGTAGACAAGCGCAGCCCGCGGCGACACCCGTCCGGACGGGATCGGCCTGGAGGCCGTCCGCTCCATCTGGGCGTCGATGTCGCGGTCGTAGTAGTGATTGACGGCGCCGGCGCCGCCGGCGGACAGGTAGCCGCCGGCGCAGGCGAGCGCGATCCGTCCGATCTTCGGGTCGCCGGCGACCTCCATCGCCGCCACGGTCGTCAGCAGCAGCAGTGACTGAACCTTGGGCTTGGTCAGCTCGATGTAGTCCGAGACGACCTGCCTCGTGCGTGATGCGCGCGCACCGCCCAGGACGGCGGCACCGCTCGAGGAATCAGCGCTCTGAAGCATGGGTACGCGACACTACTGGGCGCGGCTGAACTGCTCAGCGCCGCCGGTCTTCTGGATCACCCCGGTCTCGACCTCGATCTGCCGCCGGATGTCCTTCATCGGCTCGACCGAGCGCACCCGTGGGATCGTGTCGAAGTTGTTGACCGGTGGGGGCGAGCTCGTGAACCACTCGAGCGTGTTCGCCTTCCATGGATCCGGGCCGGCGATCTTGCCCTTCTTGGCGCTGCGAACGAAGTTGTAGAACGAGATGCAGAGCCCGAGCGCGAGGATGTAGGATCCGATCGACGAGATCAGGTTGTACGTCGACCAGCCGAGTCCGGGCTGGTAGGTATAGATCCGCCGCGGCATCCCCGACAGGCCGAGCGCGTGCTGGACGAAGAAGGTCGCGTTGAAGCCGACGAACGTCACCCAGAACGAGATCTTTCCGAGCCGCTCGTCGAGCAACCTGCCGGTCATCTTCGGATACCAGTAGTAGATCCCGGCCATGATCGCGAATACGGCGCCGCCCATCAGCACGTAGTGGAAGTGGGCGACGACGAAGTACGTGTCGTTCAGCTGCCAGTCAACCGGGAAGACGGCCAAGAAGATCCCGGTGATGCCGCCGATCAGGAAGATCGCGATGAAGCCGAGCGCCCACATCAGCGAGGTCGTCATGATCAGCGAGCCCTTCCACAGCGTCGCCGTCCAGTTGAACACCTTGACCCCGGTCGGGATCCCGATCAGGAAGGAGCTGAGCATGAAGAACGCCAGCACCGTCAGCGGCAGGGGTGCCGTGAAGAGGTGGTGCGCCCAGACCAACGCCGACAGGAACGCGATCACGATCGTCGACGCGGCGATCGCCTTGTAGCCGAAGATCGGCTTACGCGAGAACACCGGTATGACCTCGGAGATAATCCCGAAGCCCGGCAGGATCATGATGTAGACCTCGGGGTGGCCGAAGAACCAGAACAGGTTCTCCCAGAGCAGCGGAGACCCGTGGAACGTCGGGTCGAAGAAGTGCGTGCCGAAGTGCCGGTCCGCCAGGAGCATCGTCACGGCGGCGGCGATCACGGGCAGCGCGATGATCAGCAGCACCGCGTAGATCAGGACCGTCCAGATGAACAGCGGAATCCGCCCCCAGGTCATCCCCGGCGCGCGCATCGTCACGATCGTGACGTAGAAGTTGACCGCGCCGAGGATCGACGAGATGCCCGTCAGGTGGATCAGGAAGATCCATGCATCCTGGCCTCCGCTCGGCGAGTACTGGATGCTCGACAGCGGCGGATAGCTCCACCAGCCGGCTTCCGGCGGATGCCAGAACAGCGAGGCGTAGAACACGATTCCCCCGAACAGCAGCAACCAGAACGACATCGCGTTCAGCCGCGGGAACGCCATGTCCCGGGCCCCGATCATCAGCGGCACGAAGTAGTTACCGAAGCCGGCCATCACCGGCACCACGAACAGGAAGATCATCGTCGTGCCGTGCAGGGTCAGCAGCTCGTTGTAGTGCTCGCCGCTGATCAGCGTGTTATTCGGGACCGCCAGCTGCGAGCGCATCATCAACGCCTCGACGCCGCCCATGATGAAGAACACGAACGTGAGGACCAGGTACATGATCCCGATCTTCTTGTGGTCGGTCGTCAGGACCCAGTCGATCCATTTGCGGTTCGTCCGCGGCGCGTGAATTTCATGCACCAGGATCTGGGGGACTGGCCGAGGAAGCGCTTGATCGGTCGTACCCATGTCTTTCGGTCCGTCTCCTTTAGAAGTTCCCGCTCGGGGTCAGCTCGCCGTTGCGGATCAGCTCTTGGCGGAGCGGACCCACCAGGTCATTCTGCTTGGTGATTTCGTTGCTGAGGGTGGCGAGGTAATGCCGATACGCCGTCGGCGTGACGACCTTCACGAGCGCAGTCATGAACGCGTGCTGGCGCCCGCACAGCTGCGCGCACTGCCCCCGGTACGTCTCGCCGGAATGCAGGGCTTTGAACCACGTATAGACCGTGTAACCGGGAACTGCGTCGACCTTGCCGCCGAGCTCGGGGACCCACCACGAGTGGATCACGTCGCTCGACTGGATCACCAAGCTGACGGTGACTCCGGCCGGGACAACCATCTCCTGGTAGGAGTAGGGAAGCTTGTCCTGCCAGGCGCTCTCGTTGCACTTGTTGCCGTAGGTGTATCGCCAGATGAACTGGCGACCGGTGACGCAAATCATCAGCGTTTTCCCGTTGGGCGGCGTCGGCCGCGTCAGCGACGCCGTCAGCGCGGAGTAGGCGGCCGGTTCGGAATTCGGTGGGTTGAGGATGCTCGGCAGCTTGATGAAGGTGACCGCCGCCAGGATCACGAGGATACCGGCGGCCGTCGCCGTCAGCCCGATCTCGACCCTGGCGTTGCCGTGGATCTGGCTTGCGACCGGGTGCTTGTGCGCGCGGAACTTGTAGATCGAGTAGACGAGCACGCCAACGACCGCGAAGAACACGACGAGCGAGATGTAGAAGATGATGTTGTAGAGGCCGTGGATCGCGATGGCATTCGGCGACCCGCCCGACTTGACGGTGCAGCAGTTGGCCAGCGCGTCCGGGCTCAGGATCAGGAGTCCGACGAGCGCCAGCGGCAGTGCGACCATCCAGCGGCCGCGACGAAGCAGGTGCTTGGCGGGTCGGTTGACACTCACGGCGGGCGGCATTCTATATATCGAGCGGGCTCGAAGTCGCTGCCCCGAGGCTGAAACGTCGCGGGCCTGGCGCGCCTCGAGGCTTGCGGGGGGCCCGACCGTCCCTTTCTTATACTCGGCGCGCTTGCGTGTGTCGAGGGCCATCCGAGGATCCGCATGGGCGCTCGTCGTTGCGGGCGTGGCGGCTCCTGTGCTGCGGCACCGCTTGCGGCTTCCTCGGGGAGCGGTGCTCGGCGCCGCCGCGATTGCGCCGGCGGCCCTCAGCGTGGCGATGCCCCGAACCAGGGTTCGCGACGCCGCGATCTGCGCGCTCAACATGTGGGGCTACACCGCCGCTTACAAGATGCCCAACGATGACCCGGAAGCCTTGCGGACTCGGGTCCACGTCAGCTACCCGATCGTGATCGACCGCGCGCTCGGTCTCGGGCAGCTGCCGACCGTGCGCCTCCAGCGTCGCTTTGCCCGTCCCGGGCAGGTCAGCCGGGTCGCGCGCGTGCTCACCTGGTGCCATTGGCTTTGGTTCGCGGTTCCGCACCTGAGTGTCGGCTACGTCTGGCTGCGGCGTCCGGAGCGGTTCGACGCTGCCGCCGCCCGCATGTACGCGGTCTTCGACGTTGGCGCCGTCGTCTATTGGCTGGTCCCGACCGCGCCGCCCTGGTGGGCGGCCAGCCACGGACATCTGGGAGAGGGAGACCACCTTCCCGTCCGCCGGATGATGAGCGAGTATGGAGAGCGCTTCTGGGGAGACAGCTGGAACGAGCTCTACGACATTCTCGGTGGAAATCCCCTGGCTGCGATGCCATCGCAGCACTTCGCCACCTCGCTGATGGCCGCCCACCTGCTCGCGGAGGTCGGGCCAGTATCGGGGGCTGTGGGCTTTGGCTATGCCGCGGCGCTTGGACTAGCGCTTGTGTACCTCGGCGAGCACTACGCGATCGACCTGATCGCCGGTGCCACGCTTGCCGAGGCCGTGCGGTTGGGCGCAGGACCGGCGACGGGTCCTGCGCGGCTGGTCGAGCGCGCTCTGCGAACGCTGGAGGTCCGTGCGACCGGATGACGGTGAGAATCGGGGCGGGGTGGAGCCAGATCCGTCCCGCGGCTCGGCGCAGCCTCCGCGAGTGCGGATAACCCGCCGGCGCGTGATCGGCTCGGTCATCTTCGTCGTCGCGATCGTCGCGTTCTTGTACTTCGGTCTGCCGAGGCTGGTCGGCTTTGGCACCGAGTTGCGGCGCCTGCGCGACGGGGACCCCTGGTGGCTGATGGTTGCCGTCCTGCTCCAGGTCGTTTCGCGCGTGGGCTACATGGCCCTGTTCAGATCGGTCTTCGTCCACCGGACCGCCCGGATCGGATGGCGCGCCAGTTACGAGATCACGATGGCGGGCCTGGCCGCGACGAGGCTGTTCGCGGCCGCCGGCGCCGGCGGGATCGCGCTCACGGTCTGGGCGTTGCTCGGGGCGGGGCTCGAGCGGCGGCTGGTGGCAGCCCGGATGGTCGCGTTCCTGGTGTTGATGTACGGGGTCTACATGCTTACGCTCGTGGTCTGCGGTTCGGGCCTTTACCTGGGGATATTCGCCGGCCGCGCGCCATTTGCGATCACGGTCGTACCCGCGATCATCGGCGGCGTCGTGATCCTGGTGGTGCTGTCGATCGCAGCCGTTCCGTCCGATTTCGACAGGCTCGTGGCTCGCTGGACCCGCGGCGCCGGCAGGATCGCGGTAGTCGCCCGCCGAGCGGCGGCCGTTCCGGCCGCCGCCGCGTCAGGGGTGCGAACGGCGCTCGACCTGATCCGCAGCCGCGACCCCGGGCTGCTCGGCGCACCCGGCTTTTGGGCTTTCGACATCGCGACCCTGTGGGCTTGCTTTCACGCGTTCGGCGCCTCACCGCCCCACGCGGTGATCGTCCAGGCGTACTTCGTGGGGTGGATCGCCAACACGCTGCCGCTCCCGGGAGGCGTCGGCGGCGTCGAGGGGGGGCTCATCGGCGCTTTCTCGGCGTTCAGCGTCAACGTCCAGTCGGCCGTGCTCGCGGTGCTCGCCTACCGAGCGATCTCGTTCTGGCTGCCGACGATCCCCGGCGCGATCGCGTATCTGCAGCTGCGCCGCACGGTCCAGCGCTGGCGCCAGCAGCCCGTCTCGGCCCCGGCCGCCGGGTGACCCTTTCGGGGTGGATTTGCCGGGCAACGTGGCCGGCTCTAGGGGTGGATTTGCGGGGCAACGTGGCCGGCTCCAGGGGTGGATTTGCCGGGCAACGTGGCCGGCAAATCCGGGCCCCCAGGGGAGGCAATCCCGGTCCCCCGGGGCAGCCTCTCTCTACACTGAAGATGAGATGAGCGACCAAACCTACGAGAACGTCGTCATTGTCGGGAGCGGACCGGCCGGGTATACCGCTGCCCTGTACGCGGCCCGCGCCAATCTGCGTCCGCTGGTGATCGAGGGCTGGGCCTGGGGTGGTCTGCTCCAGCAGACGACCGACGTCGAGAACTACCCCGGCTTCCCCGAGGGGATCATGGGACCCGAGCTGATGCAGCGCCTGCGCGACCAGGCCGAGCGCTTCGGTGCGCGTCTGGAGACGGACGAGGCGACCGCCGTCGAGTTCGCGAAGGACGGTGGGCTGCATCGCGTCTACGTCGGCGGTGACGCGCATCTGACGCGAGCTGTGATCCTCGCGATGGGGGCCAAGCACCGCAAGCTCGACGTCGCCGGCGAGGACCGGTTGGCTGGTCGTGGGGTGAGCTACTGCGCGACTTGCGACGCCGCGTTCTTCCGGGAGGTGCCGACGCTGATCGTCGGCGGCGGGGACTCGGCGATGGAGGAGGCGATGTTCCTGGCGAAATTCGCCTCGAGGGTCGCGGTCGTCCACCGTCGCGACGAGTTCCGGGCGTCCAAGATCATGCTCGAGCGTGCTCGTGCGGTCCCCAACATCGAGTGGCTGACCCCGTACGCGGTCGAGGAGTTCGTGTCGGGCGACGGTGGCTCGCTGGCTGTGGCCCGGCTGCGCAACACAGTCGACGACAGCATTCGCGAGCTCGAGATCGGCGGCGCATTCATCGCCATCGGCCATGAGCCACAGTCGCAGCTGGTCGCCGGTCAGGTTGAGCTCGACGCAAACGGCTATGTCGTCACCCAGGGGCGCTCGACCCAGACCGGCGTACCCGGCGTGTTTGCTGCCGGTGACCTTGTCGACCACACCTACCGGCAGGCGATCACCGCCGCCGGCTCGGGCTGCGAGGCCGCGCTCGACGCCGAGTGGTACCTGCGCGATAGTCCGGCTCCCGCGACGGGCTCCGACGACGCGCTCGCGCCGGCCTGATCGCCGCATCGGGAGACTCACCACTTCACGGGGCGCGCGGCCGTTCCGGCAGGAAGGTCCTAGGTGTCCTAGGGACCGTTACACCCTGTAGGGGCAGCCGTGCGCCGGACCCAATTTGCGCGAAGGCGCGCGCCAACCGATCGGCAATCCGAAGTCTTGGGTCCACGTGACGCTGCCAGTGCCGACGGAGCTGATGCCCTGCGGCGCGATCCCGGTACCGATGAACGCGAATCTCGCACTGAGGATGTTCTGACAGTGGCCGAGATTGGCCATCCAGCCCGTGAGTACCGCGGCCGCGGTCGGATAGCCCGTCGCGATGTTCTCCCCGGCCGTCGACCAGTCGAAGCCAAACATCCGGATCCGGGCCCCGAAGTCGGCGCCGTGCGAGAAGTCGTTGTCGGTCACCATCGACAATGACCAGTGCTGGGCGGACCGGTCGAGCCGAACGCTGACACGCAGCGCGGGAAGCCCCCGGGAGGTGCGCTCAAGATTGATCAGACAGACGATCGCCGCTTTTGCGGTCGAGCGGTTGGCCTCGTCACGAGGAGGCCCGCGTTCGCGCATGACCGCTGCGGTTTGCCTGCGAGCGCTGGCGGAGCGACCCCGGCGAGCGCGGCGATGGTCACGAGAACGGCGAGCAGCCTGGGGGGGACGGGCACCGGCACGAGAGCCTAGTAGTAGCCCCGTCTGCGCCGGGGACCGTCGAGAAGACCCGACGCGCCGAGGAGCCCCGGGTCCAAGAACCCGGGGCTCCTCCCTCATGCTGCCAGCGCGGCTCCCGCTTATTGGGCGGGTGGCAACGAAGTGGCGGGCGCCACGCCCGACACCGTGAACGTCAACGGAGCGGACGCGCCACTGAGGTTCAGTGGGCCGCCGGGGACCTTCGTTCGAAGCTGCACGGTTCCGGGCTGCCCGAACGTGTACTGGAACGAGTACGTCGAACCCCCGTTGATCGTGCCGACCGCGACGACCTGCCAGTGACCTGTCGCATCCAGCCGCTGCAGGTAGATCGGGCGGCCGCTCTTGTCTGGCGTGACTGTCCCGCTGATCGTGACCGTTCCGCCCTGGGGCGCCGTCATCGCGCTCGCCCCAATCGAGACGACATCCTGGACGCCGACGGGGACGTCGGCGGTCTTCCTCGGTCGCGGCCCCATCGACTGTGGTGGCGCACCCTGGATCAACACCCGGTAGACGGTGTTGAATTGCGGCGCCTGCGTGAAGCTGTAGGTGCCGTCGCTACCGGTTGTCGTGGCCGCCAGCGCCCTGAACGGGCTGCCGTCTGTCGAGCCGTACAGGATGACCGGAATCGATGGCCGA
Organism: uncultured Solirubrobacterales bacterium; assembly: GCA_963830475.1. Classification (GTDB taxonomy): domain Bacteria; phylum Actinomycetota; class Thermoleophilia; order Solirubrobacterales; family Solirubrobacteraceae; genus Palsa-465. The sequence continues at coordinate 232,100 of CAWHMX010000008.1, forward strand.
GGCGTGGTTGTCGAGCCGGGCATGAACAGCGTGCCCGAGATCGTCTCGCTCTGCCCGTCGGTGATCACCGGCGCGGACACCGCGATCGTGAATGACGGATTCTGCGGCTGCGCAACAGTGATCGTCACCGGATCGGACTGACCGGCGAGGTTACGCGGGTCACGCGGGAACAGCGCTCGCACCGTGTAGCTGCCCGGCCTCAGGAAGGCACGCGTCAGCCTGAAGCTCGAGTCGCTGCCGGTGAGGGTGGTCCCGATCGTCTGCCACCCGTCGCCGGAATTACTGACCTCCTTCTGCAGCAGCACTCGCTGGTCGGGGTGAGCGGGAGTGACAGTGCCGCTGAACTGGACCGGCGTGCCGGTGTCAACGGTGGTCGTCGACGCGGCAAGCGTGACGGCCGAGAAGACATACTCATTGATCGTACGGCTGTGGCTTCGGCCCGGCCCGAGGGCGAACCAGCTTCGGTTCGACTCGACGATGCCCTCCGCGCGCGTGATCTCATAGAAGCCGAACGAGTTCGTACGGGTGACCGTGATCGGAGTGAACTGTGACTGCGGAGTGATCCGGTGATACAGGACGATCCGCTGGTTTGCCACATCTGATCCCGCGAGCTTGCCATAGATCAGGACCCCCTCACCGGCACCGATCGGATTCGGCGTTGCCGCGATCGTGAGTCCGTAGTTGTGGTGGGGCGGACGGTGGTGGCGTCTGGGATGGTGGTGGTAACGCCACTGATTGTGGTTGTGGTGCGGCCACTGGTGGTGGTACCGCGCGGCGGAAACGCTTGGCGCGAGCATGGCGACCACTCCACACAACGCGACCGACAACAGCGCAAGGCGACCTCTGCGCATGGGAACCTCCCTTGCTGATTGCTTGTCGTCTCGAAGCCGCCGGCCACGGTTTCGCTCTCCTAAACACCACTCGTCGAACCAAAGTTGCGGGAGGTGAGGCGGATCTATCGCTACGGTCAGTCCGTGGCTCGATGCCTGATCGTCGGATGTGGTTGCCGGGGACAGGCCCTCGCCGCCCTGATCCGCGCATCCGGCCATGTCGTCCGCGCAACCACGCGGGACCCGCGGCGGCTGGCGGCGATCACCGACGGCGGCGCCGAGGGCGTGCTGGCTGACCCGGATCGACTCGCCACGCTGCTGCCGGCGCTGGACCAGGTGTCAGTCGTCGTGCTGCCGCTCGGGAGCGCCGTCGGCACGCCCGAGCTTGTCAGCGCTCTCCACGGACCCCGGCTGGTCGCGCTGCTCGAAAAGCTGATCGATACGCCGGTCCGCGGCGTCGTCTACGAGGCCAGCGGCATGGTCGACGAGTCGGTACTGGCTCTTGGGGCGGAACAGGTCGCGAACGCCTGCGCACGCTCGCGGATCGCCTACGAACTCGTCTTCGCCGAGCCCGCAGAGTTGACGCTCGCGACCGCCGCGGCCGTCGCGCGGGTCCTGGGCGTCAGATCAGACTGACCCGCTCGAGGAGGTCAGTCAGGATCCGAGCGGTGGCGCCCCAGATGAGATGGTCGTCGACCACATAGGTGTCGGTTCGGATCGGCACACCGCGGCGAGAGATCTGTCGCCGCGCGTACCCGGCCCTCAACGCCGGCAGCGGCAGCTCGATCACCTCGGCGACCTCGGTGGCCTGGGCGGTCCAGCGCGACCCCGCCGGGACCAGCCCGACGAATGGGTAGATCGAATATGAGGTCACGAAGGTCGAGGTCGGCTGCAACGCTCCGATCACCTCGACTGCATCCGCCAGAAGGCCGATCTCCTCGCGTGACTCGCGCAGGGCCGTTGCCAGCAGATCGGGATCCTCCGGCTCGCGGCGTCCACCGGGGAACGAGATCTCGCCTGGATGTCGGCGCAGGTCGTCGCGACGCAGGGTGAACACGACGTGAAGCTCCCCGTCCTCGACGAACAGCGGAACGAGAACGCCCGCCTCAACAGCGCCAAGCACGTCGAGTGCAACCGCTCGGTCGGGGTTCAGCAGGACGCGCTTTAGCGCCGTTTCGATCGTGTCTAAATCCTCGATCACAGGACGACTCTAGTAGCCGAGAGCCGATCGGCGCCAGCCCTGCCGATGGGACGGCTCCGATCCCGCGTGGCCCTTGCTGCGGCTCCTGTTCAGCTCCGAGTCAGCGAGAGGCGGCGACGTGTCTCGCTCGCCGGCTCGGCCGCCGCGCTCGGCTCGACCAGTGTGACGGTGTCCTCGAACATCACCTCGCCCTCGAGCGTACGGTGCACGGGGCATTTCGCCGCGACCACCTGGAGCCGCTCGCGCTGCTCCTCAGTGCAGTCGGCGGGCAGACGCAGCTCGAGTCGGAAGCGGGTCGGACACCCTCGCTCAGCCGGCGTGTAGTCGACCTCGACCTCGACCTTGCCGATGTCCCAACCCTTGCGCTTGGCGTACATCTCCATCGTTATCGCTGTACACGACGCGAGACTTGCCGCGAGCAACTCCTGAGGACACGGGCCGTCGTCCTCGCCGCCCCGTTCGGGCGACTCGTCGACCGTCAGATTGTGGCTGCGGATGTCGATCGTGTGCTTGTAGGCGGCGTGCCTGCTGCGGTGTGCGATTGCCTTCATTGGTGGTTCCCCTGATTCCCTCGAAGCGCTTGTTCTAAATGGTAGTGAGGTTCGACATTTCGATCGTAGCGCCGGCTTTAGGAGATCTTTGTAAGCATGCGTTAGCAGTCTTCGCCAGTCAGCGGGTTGAACACGAGGCCGGTGGGCACCTTCGGAAAGAAGAACGTCGACTTGGGGGGCATACTCTCACCTGAGGCGGCGACCAGTTGGACCTGCCGCACCGGAGTGGGGCCCATGAAGAAGGCGGCGTCGTAAGCGCGGGACTCGACGAGCTCCAGTGCCTGGGCGGCATCGCGGGCATATCCGAGGCCCTCGAGGTGGTCGATCTGCTCGTCGCTGAAGCCGAGCGCGGCCTTCAGCACGAGCGCCTCCAAGACCGCGGTGTCGAGCCTTCTGTAAGCAACCGAGCGGTCCGGCAGCGCTGCGTCGGCGATCGCCTGGCTCTTCAGCGTCAGCCGATACGGAACTCGAGCGTTGGCGTCGATGTAGCCGATCTGGAGGCGGTCGCTGGCCGGCGGCGGCAGTTGATCGGCGCTTGCCAACTCGGCTGCGTCGAAGTCCCGCTCGATCACCCGCGACAGCGTCTCCCACTGCCCTGCACTGAGTCCCCGCACCAGACGGTGGGTCGGAAACACGGTCAGCCCAGGGTCCTCGAGCGCGACCAGGCACATGAGCACGTAGCGGTGCGGCCCTTCGCCGCCGATCTCCTCGGCGTAGACGCGCGCCGTCTCGTACCGGTGGTGGCCGTCCGCGATCAGCAGTTCCGCATCGCCGGCAGCCAGCTTGACGCGCTCGATGGCCGTCTCGTCGGTGACCCGCCAGAGCCGGTTGACTGTGCCGTCCGCATCCGTTGTCCGGCTCCACGGCGAGCCTTCGGTGAACGGCGCGAGCGCGCTCCAGGCGGCGCCACCTGGATCCGAATAGAGCGAGAAGATCGGAGACAGGTTCGCGCGCGTCGCCCGCGTCAGTCGTAGACGATCCTCTCTCGGGCCGGGATGCGTGCGCTCGTGCGGTCGGATCCGGCCCGGGCCGTAGTCCTCGATGCGGACGCGCGCGAGGAACCCGCGACGCGTCTGCGGCCGCCCGTCCGGTCCGACGTAATCCTGCGCCAGCGGCCAGATCGCGGGCTGGTCGTCGTTGACGACCGCACCCTCCCGCCGCCAGCGATCGAGCACCTCCGCGGCGTGCTCGTACGGGTCCCTGCCGTCGACCGGCTTGGGGAGATCGATCTCCACCACGTTGTAATCGGACTGGGCCAACAACGCCGAACGCTGTGCGTCATCGATCACGTCGTAGGGCGGCGCCACGACCGCCTGCAGCCCGCCCGTTTTCGACGGCTCGTAATGCAGCGCTCGCAGGGGTTTGACGTTGGCCACTGGCCGCAGGCTATCGCTCGCGTCGTGGTCCGGTTCTGTCCAGCTCGTGAACGAACGAGTCCGCTCCGGCGGTCGGGGTCGGGCGCCACGAGCGGTAGACTCGGCCGACTGCCTCGGGGCGTGGCGCAGCCTGGTAGCGCGCACCGTTTGGGTCGGTGAGGTCCCCGGTTCGAATCCGGGCGCCCCGATACGCGAATCCCTTGCCACCGCAGGGGATTCGCTCGTTTCGGAGGCGCTCAGGGTTCCAATAGGGTTCCGTCTTGCGACGCCGGCGACACACAGGCCACTGCTGGACGCGACGAGTCGCGGGACGGCTACGGTTCGCAACATGCCTCGCAAGCCGTGCCTGGTGCCGCGCTGCACCGAGTACGCGGTCGACGGCCGTTCCTACTGCGCCGCGCACACAGCACGCCGCGCCGACCTCGGACTCACCGGCGAACGCGGCACCACAGGCAACTGGCGACGCCTGCGACGCATCGTGCTGCGCAACGCACGCGGACGCTGCCAGTGCGGCGCACTCGCGACCGACGTGCACCACGTGGACGGCAACTCGGCCAACGACAGCATCGGGAATCTGGTCGCGCTGTGCTGGCGCTGCCACCGCGCGGCGCACGGGGCCAAGCCGCGCCAGTTACTCGGAGGATGACCCCTGAGCGAAGGCGCGCCGACCAGCCGGTAACGGTGGGTGCTCGACAGGCCGAGCTGCTGCCGCTTTTCGATCAACCCGTCACTCTGCGGCTTGCTGCCGGATCGGCGACGAAGCAGGACGACGTCCTGGTCGCACTTGACGCCGGCGACCATCCCGGGTGCCCGTGACCGAGAGGAACCGGTGGCCAGGCGACGAATTGAGTCGATTGTCGGCTTTCATGAACAGGACCGGATGGGGGTGTAAGGATGCGAAAGTTTTATCCCAAGGTGTTTGTCGCGGCGGCGAGCGGCTCGATGCTGCTTGGCATCACCTTGTTGGCAACGAGCGGGGAGGCACGGTCAACCGGCGCGCGACCCACGGCGAAGGGTCCTACGTTCGTGGCTGCATGTGTTCAGAGGACGGGGGGGAGCGAGAGCGTCGGCGACCTGAACGTCCTGCTCCCGACCGCGTGTGCCAAGGGTCAGAAACATCTGAAGCTCGCTCTGTACCCAGTCTCGGGGATTGTGGGTCCCGCCGGTCCGCAGGGGGTTGCAGGTCCCGCTGGTCCCCAGGGCCCTGCGGGACCGCAAGGCGCGCAGGGACCGGCCGGAACGGGAGGTGGCGGGGGATCGGCCACCGGTCCTCAGGGACCTCCGGGGCCGCAGGGTGAGAAGGGATCTCCGGGAGAGCAGGGTGAGAAGGGACCTGCGGGACCGCAAGGTGAGCAGGGACCGCCCGGACCGCAAGGTGCGAGGGGACCGCAAGGTGGCAAGGGCGACACCGGGGCTGCGGGACCACCCGGACTCTCCGACTACTCCCTCGAAGTCCACAATTCCGGAAACAGCAACAATGTCGCCGTCAAGTCGGTCCAGGTCGACTGCCCCAACGGCACGGTCCCGCTCGGTGGCGGCGGCGAGGTCATCCCCGCGGATACGCTGGGCGTCTTTATTGTCTCGAGCTACCCCCGCGACAACGGCTGGTTCGCCAAAGCCGAGGCGCTCACCACCATACGTCCGCCCTGGAAATTGGCGACCCACGTCGCGTGCGCCAAGGTGAGCCAAGGTTAGGACCAAGCAGACTTCTCGGCGCGGCGACTCGTCTCACCGCGGCTCGCCGCGCCGGTTAGCCAATGCCGGGATGACCCCCTGACGGACCTGGCCGCGCCATCGGGAACGCGGTGTCGATCTCGCGAAGGTGCCGCGAACCCCGAAAGCGGACAGGCCGCAGTTCACCAAACAGGTTCTCACCGCGATCGATGACGAGTTCGCCCAGGTGCTGATCCGGTGGCGGGAAGAGAAGAAGATGCTCGACTACGTCACCGGGCTGTGGAAGCGCACCCACGGCGACCGGCTGTTCGGCGAGTTCCGGCAGATCGGAACCAAGACGGGGCGAATGTCGAGCGCCAACCCGAACCTGCAGAACCTTCCGAAGGGCGACCTCAGGGTCAGGTATTGCATCGCCGCCGCCGAAGGCAACGTGCTGGTCGCTGCCGATCTCGACGCGGTGGAGATGAGGGTGCTGGCTAACTACGCGCCAGGCGGGAAGCTGGCGCAGGCGTTCGCGCAAGGAATCGACCCGCACCAGCAGACCGCCGACGAGCTCGGGATTGACCGTGACGGCGGCAAGACACTCAACTATGCCCTGCTGTACGGCGCCGGGGCGCCGCTGATCGCCACCAGGCTCGGCTGCCGCCCGCCCAGGCGGCCGAGCTGCTAAAGCGGTGGAAGACCGCCCACCCCGAGGTGCTGCGGCTCCGCCACCGACTGTGGAAGAAGGTCGAGAAAGTTGCGGTACCTGCAGGCGATCGGCGGCAGGCGCCACTATTTCCCGGAGCGGCCCGAATCACATGCTGCTCAACCGGCTGGTGTCCGGCGGCTGCGCTGACCTCTTCAAACTCGCCGCAATCGAGCTGCATGACGCTGGCGTCCCCGTCATCACTTACGTGCACGATGAGGTGGTTGCCGAAGTCCCGGAGGACCGGCGGAGGAAACCGGCCGCCTGCTCGAGACAGGCGCTCACCAGGGGAGCGGCCAAGATCAGCGGGCTGGTCGCCGAGTCCGCAGCGAATACGCGCTGGAGCCAGTTCAAGGATCCGGAGTTCGCACCGTGACCGCGCGGCTGATCGATGCCAAGGCCGCCGGCGAGCTGCTCGGCGTTCCGCACACCTGGATCCTGCGTCAGGCACGCGCCGATCAGATCCCGCACGTGAGGCTCGGGCACTACGTGCGTTTCGACGCCGAACGACTCCTCGCGTGGTCACGTAACCGGGCGCGCGGACCAGCCTATCCTGTACAGAACAAGGTGGCCCCGGCGACGTTAGAGCGCCCCGGGGCCTGACACCGACCCCCTAGGAGGACCGATGCAGACGAAACCTACCCCTCGCCGGGGGTACGGCTCCGGCTCACTCACCGTCAAAACCGATGCCGTGGGCACGGAGAGCTGGTACGGGCTCTGGTATTCCGGCGGCGAGCGCGTCAAACGCCGCCTCGGAGCCAAACGCTCGCGAGGCTCGCACGACGGGCTCACACGCCCGCAGGCCGAGGCGCGGCTGCGCGAGCTGATCGGCGAGACGACCGTCCAGGCGACCGGCGAGCGGTTGACAATCGCCGAGGTCGCTCGGCGCTACCTGCTCGCAGCCGAACGGATGCGGCGCAAGCCTTCAACGCTCGAGAACATCGAGTCGGAGGTGCGGGTCCATCTCGCCCCGTTCTTCGGCGACCGCTCGCTCGACCGGATCACGCCCGAGGACGTTGCCGACCTGATTGCCAGTCTCGAGAGCTCCGGGCTCGCGCCGAAAACGATTCACAACATCCTCGGCACGCTCTCGGCGCTGTTCAACTTCGCCAAAGCGCCACGCCGGCGCTGGACGACCACGAACCCATGCGTCGGCGCTGAGCTTCCGGCGATCGCCGAGACGTCAGAGATCCGGTTCCTGACACTCGAGGAGATCGACCTGCTGATCGCGCACGCCCGCGCCGGCATGTTCCAGACGCTCGACCGGGCGTTGTACCTGACCGCCGCGATGACCGGGCTCCGACTCGGCGAGCTGGTCGCGCTCAGGTGGCGTGACGTCGACTGGACCGCAGCGCGGATCCGGGTGCGGCAGAACTACGTCCGAGGCCGCTACGGCTCGCCGAAGTCCAGGCGCTCGACGCGATCGGTGCCGATGGCCGACGAGGTCGGAGGCGAACTCGACCGGCTGTTCCAAAGCTCTCCTTACACCGGCGAGGACGAGCTCGTGTTCGCTCACCCGGCGACCGGAGGACCGATGACCAAGGCGAACGTCACCCGCCGGCTGCACAAGGCGCTCGAGGACGCCGGGCTTGACGAGACGCACGTGTTCCACGACCTGCGCCACACGTTCGGGACACGGATGGCGGCCGCCGGTGTGCCGATCCGGACGCTGCAGGAGTGGCTCGGGCACAAGCACATCTCGACCACACTCCGATATGCCGACTATGCGCCGAGCGGGCGCGAGGGCGAGATGATCGCGGCGGCGTTCGCCCGCCTCGATCCACAAGGTTCCATTCAGGGTTCCATTCTGAGCGAACCTGAGGAAACTCAGGGCACCTGATCGCCCGTAAACACAGGGGAGGCACTTGAGCGCACCCCGTAGCGTCCGGTTCGAATCCGGGCGCCCCGATAAGCGAAACCGCCCACTGGCAGGGCGGTTTCGTCGTCTCAGCGATCGAGCGCGGGCAAATTGCTGGGACCCGATCGCCGCGCGAGTCAATGTGCTTCTCCTCGAACACGACCTGGGAGACGCACTCGGCCCGGCGCCGGCCGCATTTCGATGATGCGCTTGCCGGCACTGCCCGGCTGTCGATCGCCAACGCGATGATGGGGAAGGCGCGACGATCCTCAACGCGGCGGGCGGCGGGGCTGCTCGAGACGCGCGGCAAGCTAACCACGAAGCAGAGCGGCTCAAAGGGAAGGTTGGTACCCGCCGGGGGTGAGCGCGACGGTTTGGAGGTCTGACGCCGCGCCGGAAGGAGCGTGACCCGGAGGGCACGGCACGGTCACTACCGGGTCACATGGCCGTGCGATCCGACCTCTACCTTGAAGGCCTACCTGACAGCGAACATCCGGAGGCAAGCGGTGCGACGGGCGGCTATCTGTGGTGCGAAGTTGGACGCGCTCCAGCGCGTGTGTTTGCGGACGGGCGCGGTCGGCGCCGTCACCGCGGTGGCATTGGCGGGCGCGGCGACAGCTGAGGCCCACGGGCACGCGAAGAGGCACCTATCCGGCCGACCCGTCCCACCCTCGCTTCTGCCGGGAGCCGGCGGGCCCGCCGACACGGCGTGGGTGCGACAGATCAAGTGGAGCTCGAGCTCGCCGCTGCGGGGCGTGACGCTCCTGGCGGGCAGCTTCACGGAGTCGACCTCGCACCCGGACTGGACGGTCACGATCCAGTCGCCGGCGACGAGCCCGTTCGACGGCAGCCCCGGGGTCGCCGAGGCCGGCAGCTTCGGCTGGGCGTCGCAGACCGAAACGGCGCTGCGCGCCGACGGCTTCGATCCGACCGCGACTGTGCTTCCGTGGCCGCAATACGCCGACGACCCGCGCGGCGAGATGGGGGTCAGCGTCCGCGTCGGCGACTTTCCGACACAGGCGGCCGCCACGACCGAGGCCGGCACGCTGACCGCCGACGGGTTCGCACCGCTGGTCGAGTGGACCGGATTCGATCCGACCCCGGCGCCCGACGTCGAGCTGCTGCACGTCGCGATCGTCGATCCGGCCCGGTTCGACGGCCACGTGATCGCGTATCACGGCACCGCGATCGCGTCCAAGCAGACCGTCCCTGCTGTGTCAGCGGCGCTGGACTCGGTCGCCGCCACGAACGGCGGCTTCTTCACGATCGACGGCGGCGCGCTGACCGCCGTCAACGGCGTCAATACCGGCATCTCGGCTTATAACGGCAAGCTCGAGTCGCTCGCCAACGGCAACCGCGCCGCGCTCGTGCTCGACGGCGGCCGGGGCGGGCGGGCCGTAATTGAGAACCTGACGACGACCGCGACGCTCAGCGCCGGTCGCAGCTCGATCCGGATCCTCGGACTCAACCGGCTGCCTGGCAGCGCCGAGGACTGCGGCGTGCAGGGCTTCGCGCCGACGTCGGAGTCGCGCCAGAACACGCTGTGCGCTGGCCCGAACGACATCGTGCTGTTCACGCCGATGTTCGGCGCGCCGCTGCCGCCCGCGCCGACGACCGGCCCGGCCGTGCAGACGGTGTTCGACGGCCACGGCCGGGTCGTCTCGGTCGGCGCCCCGGGCGGCACGCTGGCGGCCGGCGACTCGGCGGTCCAGGCGATCGGCACCGAAGCCGCATGGCTGACCGCCAACGCCCAGGTCGGCCGGACGTTGACCGTGTCCGAACACATCCGGGACGGTCATGGCCGGCCGGTCCGGCTCGACACGCACACGAGCATCGCGAGCGCCGGGCCGGTGCTGCTCCGCGACGGTCGCCCCGACATCGACGCGGTCGACGAGGGCGTCCTGGACCCGCGCGACCTCAACGACTACACGTTCTCCGCCTACCGCCACGCCCGGACGTTCGTCGGGGTCGACGGCCGCGGTCGGTTGCTGCTGGCGACGGCCGACGGGATCAACGGCGTCAGCGAGGGGCTTACGCTGAGCGAGGAGGCGGCCGTGATGCAGTCGCTCGGCGCGGTCGACGCGATGAACCTCGACGGCGGCGGCTCGACCCAGTTCGCGTCCGATGGCCAGCTGCTGAACGACGCCTCGAGCGTGCCGTTGCGGCCGGTCGGCGACACGATCCAGGTTGTCCCGACGCCGTGACGGCGTCGGCGAGCTCCGACGACACGCGTCCGCGGCTGACCGCCGTGCGGCGGTTGTGGCGATTCAGGAGCGCCGAGCGCGGGCTCGCGCCGCTCGAACCGGTCGTGTTCGGCTGCCGGCTCCCTCAGTGGTCCGCGCGGTTTTCATCTGACCCTCGATCTCGGCCGCCCGTGCCGCGATTTGCTCCTCTTCTGTGATGAGATGCCAGCGCGTAGCCGCCCTCTCACCGGTCTTGCGCACCTGCCCCGCATCGGCCAACTGCTTCAGCAACGCACGGATCTGATTCCCGTCCCCGCCCGTCTCTCTGGCCAGCGCCGTTGAAGCCAGACCGTCGGAACCCTGAAGGAGCGCAATCAGTTGGTCACTAGAAACCGGGCCGACTCTCGCTCGACGCACGGCTCTACGACGCTTCGGAATAGGGGCGGTCTTGGCCGGCCCAGGCTTCGCAGCCGACCTCGCCGTGCGCGTGCGCTGAGCCTTGCCCCGCCGACGCCTGCTGACCTTGGGCGCTGTGTGTTGGTTTTGCAGTGCGACCTTGGCGTCAAGCAGCGGCTGGATGTCGGACTGCAGCGCAGCGATCCGCACATCGATGTTGGCAACGATCTCTTCGATGGACATGCGGGGCGATAGTAGGCCAGCGCCCAGATGCCATGCCGAGTCGTCTGCCACCGAGGTCGCCGTTTGGCGTTGCGGACGGTGTGAGCGTGGGCCGAGCCGGCGCCGACTCGAGCGTGAGCCACCGCCGGGATGATCACCGTCGCGAGGTAGTGGAATTGGGTGCGAGCATCGAGCAGCCACCCGCCGTCCCGCAGAAACTCGTGGCACGCGGCATCCCGGCCGCGCGTCACCTCATGCGGCGGCGGGAACGGTGATCGATCGCGCTGTGGGCCGAAACGGTCGCATCTCGGCGTGATCGGGACCGACAACCCCATAGCTGGATTCGGGACCTCGTTCCAGACTCCGGCGACCTCACCGAGGGTTCGGAGACGATCAGCCGCGCGTCGTCTGAGAATTCCCGGAAGTCCCCCCGGTCGGGGGACAGCTCGCGTAGCGACGGAACATCGGCGATGTAGAACAGCGACCGGGAGTTATGTTCGCTGGAGTACCGGAACGCCCGCGCGTCGGCACACCCGAGCGCGGCGGCATGCGGGCGACAGTCGGCCAGCAACGCTTCGAGCGTTTCTCGCACCGGGACCAACGACCTGGCGGCCGGGTCGATCAGGCGGGCATCCATCCCGTCGCGAGCAGCAAGGAAACGGTTCTCGGCGAGAACCTCAGCGCCCGGCACCGCCGATGAGGTCGCTCCCTCGCGCGCATGGCTTGATCTTTGGGCCAGCTGGGACGCCCGACGCCGGGTGGCATGTGAAGAGCGTTCAAGCGACACCCACGGCTGGTGCTCCGCAGCGAACCGGCACCCCTGTCTGATCGGTCGAGCCAGGTCCTCGGATTCATCCGGTCCGGGTGATGTGATGTCGAAGGACGTGTTTAGGCTCACGCTGAGGATGACGAACTCACTGGTCCATCGGCGCGCCAAGCGCGGGCAGGTGTTTTCGGTGCATGGGAACGGGGCCGTATGAACCGTGCCTGAAGGACTCTCGGCAGCCGAGGTTGGAAAGGAGATCGCCGAACACAAGAAGCACGATGGGGCCGACGAGGAAGCCGACCACCACGATCGCTGGCTGTCGATCCTCGAAGCCGTGCTGCTGTCGCTGGTGGCTGTCCTCGCCGCGTACTCTGGCTACGCGGCTGCCAAGTGGAGTACCGAGTCCTCGGTGACCCTCGCCAAGGCTTCGGCTGCGCGCACGAAAGCGAACCGCGCCGACAACGAAGGGATCGTGACCCGGACGCTTGACTCGGTGTCGTTCAATGCCTGGTTCACCGCTTTCGTCGCGGGCAACGCCAATGACGAGCGGTTAGCGGTAGGGCGCATGCGTCCTGGCTACCGTCCGGCGTTCAAGGCGTGGCTGGCGACTGACCCGGCACACAATCCCAAGGCTCCTCTCGGGCCGGCGTACATGCCGCAGTACCGCATACCCCAGGAGGCCCTCTCAAAAGCAGACGACGCGAAGGCCGACGCGGAGTTCGCGGCAGGCTCCGCTGCGGGTTCCACGGCGGACAAGTACATCCGTGACACCGTGTTTCTGGCGACCGTGCTGTTTCTGGTCGGGATCAGCGGCCACTTCCGGATTGTCGCGGCGCGGTTGGGGCTGATCGGCCTGGCAGGGTTGCTCCTGGCCTTCGCGGTGATCCAGTTGCTCGGGCTGCCCGGACCGCCGCCGTCGTAGTGCCTGCGGGGAGGCCGAGCAACGCCTTTGAAGCACGGTAGGTTGCAGGGCGCTCGTCATCCGGCAACGGACGAGTGTTGAAGACTCGATTTTGGCGAACGCCGGCTAGCCTCGGCTGCCACGGGATCGGCCCGAGCCCGCACCAGCTTGCGGTGGTCGGCTACGGTCGTCTGATGCCCGTGGACTTCGGCAGCCAAGCTGGGACGCGGCCAGATACTCGGGTCGCCACGTCGCTCCCGTCGGCGCTCAGGCGGGGGCTCGGGAGCTCGCCGCCAATGTCTATGAGCTCGATCCGGGCGCCGTCGGCTCGCCATTGCACGTGTCGCCGCAAGGACTGCGCGAGGTTGCGCGCATGCTCGCTGACGGCACCATCACTGCGCGCATCGACTCAACTACTCAACTAGACGACGCCGGGCAGATTCTCCAAAAGCTTCGCCACGGAGGCCTCAAGGGCAAGGCGGTCATCCGTCCTTAGAGCGGGCGCTCTCGCGCATAGCTCCGCTGTCTCCAGCTACCTGTCGCGTCGCGCCAACGTGGTGTAGCTCGCCGGCGTCCCCACAGACGACCGCGGCCTCTCTTTGCGCGGTTGGCAGGGGTCGCCACCGCGTTCGTTCGTTCCGCCCCCGGCTCAGTTCAACCAAGAGCAGAAGGGCTCGGGCGCCCCGCCAGCTGCCGAGACAGAACACCAAGATAGGGGGCTGGCCTATCCGGTCGCGCTCCCGTTCGTGGCGCGGCGACCAAAACCGAAGAAGATCATCAACCGTTTGGGTAAGAACCCCGCACGACCGGCCTTCCCGACCTGCTCATCTGAGTGACGGGGAGATCGGGCTGGACGGTCGTGCGGAGTCAACGCGCTCTGGCTACATCATCCCGCTCATGTCGGGCATTCCGCCGCCACCGCCATTCGTGTCCGCGATCTCGGCGACGATCGCCTCGGTCGTGAGGATGTTCTTGGCGATCGACGCCGCGTTCTGGAGCGCGGAACGCGTCACCATCGCCGGGTCGATGATGCCCTCCTTGACCAGGTCGACGATCTCGCCGGTGGCTGCATTCAGGCCCTGGCCCTTCTTCGCCTTGCGGACGTCGTTGACGACTACCGAGCCCTCGAGGCCGCCGTTGTGGGCGATCTGGCGAAGTGGCTCTTCGAGCGCGCGCAGCACGATCTTCGCGCCGGTCTTCTCGTCCTCGTCCGCGAACCCGTCGAGCTGGATCGCCTTCTGCGCGTGCAGTAGTGCGATGCCGCCACCGGGGACGATGCCCTCCTCGAGGGCGGCGCGGGTCGCCTGCAGCGCGTCCTCGACGCGGTGCTTCTTCTCCTTCATCTCGGTCTCAGTGGCCGCGCCGACCTTGACGACGGCGACACCGCCCGAGAGCTTCGCGAGGCGCTCCTGGAGCTTCTCGCGATCGAAGTCCGAGTCGGTGTTCTCGATCTCGTTCTTGATCTGGTTGATCCGACCCTTGATCGCATCGCTCCCACCGGCGCCGTCGACGATCGTGGTCGTGTCCTTGGCGACGACCACGCGACGCGCGCGGCCGAGCTGCGAGATCTGCGTGTTCTCGAGCTTGAGGCCCATCTCCTCGGTGATCACCTCACCGCCGGTCAGGATCGCGATGTCCTCAAGCATCCGCTTGCGCCGATCGCCGAAACCCGGCGCCTTGACCGCGACACCGGTGAACGTGCCGCGGAGCTTGTTGACGACGAGCGTGGCGAGCGACTCGCCCTCCACGTCCTCGGCGACGATCAGAAACGGCTTGCCGGACTGGATCGTCTGCTCGAGCACCGGCAGCAGATCGCGGACCGAGCCGATCTTCTGGTTGGCGATCAAGATGTACGGGTCCTCGAGGACTGCCTCCATCCGATCCTGGTCGGTGACCATGTATGGCGAGATGTAGCCCTTGTCGAACTGCATGCCCTCGGTGAATTCGAGGTCCATGCCGAAGGTCTGACCCTCCTCGACGTTGACCACCCCGTCCTTGCCGACCTTCTCGATCGCATCGGCGATCACGTCGCCGATCTCGTCATCGCCGGCAGAGATCGTCGCGACACGCGCGATCTGATCCTTGCCCGAGATCTCCTTCGACTGCGACTCGATGTTCTTCACGACCTCGTCGACGGCCTTCTCGATCCCGCGCTTGAGCGCGAGCGGATTAGCGCCCGCGGCGACGTTCTTCATGCCGGCGTGGACCATCGCCTGCGCCAGCACCGTTGCGGTCGTCGTGCCGTCGCCGGCGACGTCGTTGGTCGCCGTGGCGACCTCGCGGACGAGCTGGGCGCCCTGATTCTGGAAGACGTCCTCGACCTCGATCTCCCGCGCGATCGTCACACCATCGTTGGTGATCGTCGGTGCGCCGAACTTCTTGTCAAGGACGACGTAGCGGCCCTTCGGGCCTAGCGTCACCTTGACGGCGTTAGCTACCGCGTCGACTCCGCCCTCGAGCGCCTTGCGGGCGTCCTCAGCGTACTTGAGTTCCTTGTGGGGCATGTGTCCCTGATCTCCTTAGGACTGGACCTTGGCGAGTACATCGGACTCGCGCAGAACCAGCAGTTCCTCACCGTCGACCTTGATCTCGGTGCCGCCGTATTTGCTATATAGGACCTCGTCGCCCTCGGCGACGTCCAGCGGGATGCGCTTGCCGGTGTCCTCGCTGATCTTGCCGTCGCCGACGGCTATGACTTTCCCCTTCTGGGGCTTTTCCTTCGCGGTGTCAGGCAGCACGATCCCGCCCACGGTCGTTTCTTCCTCCTCGATCGCGCGCAAAATCACGCGGTCGCCGAGGGGCTTGAGCTTCATAAGATGCGGCCTCCAGTGAGGGCTCGATTGAGGAGGTTTTGGCACTCTTGGCCCGAGAGTGCCAACCACGTTCGACTATACCGCTTCGCGCGAAAAACCCGCAGCAGACTGCCCGCCTCCGTTGCGAGGTCAGGGCTAACCGCCCGCGACTTCCACTCAGGGCACCGATCTGGTGTTGTTAGGCGAGCTTGAGTGGGACCTCGCCGTAGGGGTCAATGCGGTATGCGAGCGAGACTCGGTGGTAGCCATCGGCGATGTCGGCGCTCGTTTCATTGCTGATCACGAGAACTGGGCTGAGACGCTGCCCTTCGAGAACTTTGATCAGGTCTTTCATGACGCCGGGATCGTCCAGCGGCGCGGCGGTCAGGCCGGCGGCACGGAGGATGTCGTTCGCGCGTCTTCGGGTGAGGGCAGCTTTGTGTAGGCGTTTGACGGCCTTGGTGACGGCCTCGGTGTCTAGCTTGAGCGACAGATAGGCTTCGGCGGCGTCGTAGTCGTGCGACGCGACATCATCGAGCCACTTGATCTTCTCTATCGACTCGACCGTGGGTCCCGTTGGTTTGTTTTTGGCCATTGGCCGATACTGCCAGGCGATGCGAATGTCAGGGCCGCCGGACGGCGTGCCAATAGCGCGTCGGACTGGTGTGAATTCCCACGCTTGTTCGCCCTCATGAGGGGCGGAATTCATGATGTTGACGGCGAGCCGATCGCGGGGAATACGGCGGTGCTGATCGGATCCACCCAACAGAGGCCGTCCGGATCGGGCCCGCGGACCGGTCTGCGATGGCCAAGCCTCAACGGTCCCCGGCTCGGCGAGGCGGGCGACATACTCCCCGGCGCGCTGATTTGGAGATCGCCACCGCGACGCAATGGACGCTGACCACCCCGATGACCCGCTGTATCGCTGGGACCTTCAATGGTGGAAGTATTTGGACGTTCTCGGCGGTGCTAAGCGTAAAGAAGTACCCGACGCCGCAGCTGTCTATGACCGACTCGTGCAGTACGGGTTCGCCGGAGACATCGCATGGGAGTACGTACTCCAAGCCGATTCGCTCGACAAGGCAAAACGTGGCCTCGCGTCGCTGTTCGAACGGATGGCAGACGAGCTGACAACGTCAGATCAGCTGCAAGGGCTGCTCACCTCGATGAACGGCGCAGCCGAACAAAAGGGGGCCACGATCAAGTTTCGCGAAGCCACCGGGAGGGCCGGCAAGATCTTAGAAAACCGCGCGCTTGGAAGACACGGGGCACGGCCTTTGCCGAGAGGCTGGCAAGAAGTGCTCACGTGTGTGGCGGACACCTCGTTACCGGCCGGGGGCGGCTATTGGGCGCGAAGAATCCTCGCGGCCGCCAGACGCGCATCGGGACCACGCCTGGCCCGCTAGGGCGCCGGATTGCTGCGCTCGTGCGGGAGGCCGCGGGCGATCGTTCTAGCCGTTGGTCGAGCGGCGTCTACGCACGGCGCCCGAGGCGGCGGGGCACATAGCTCGGAGCGATCTCGCCGTCTCGAAGCTTTTGGGCTGCGGGGAGTTGCTGGAGTTTCCTGAGCCCTTGAGTTTCAATCTGGCGAATGCGCTCGCGGGTGACGTTGAACGTCCGCCCGACCTCGTCGAGCGTGCGCGGGCGCTGGTCGCCGAGTCCGTAGCGAAGCTCGAGTACGCGACGCTCGCGGTAGGACAGGTTCTCAAGTGCGTCTCGCAGCGCTTGATTGGTCAGGACCTCGGCGGCGCGCTCGTAGGGAGACTCAGCTCGCTCGTCGGCGATCAGATTGCCGAACTCAGATTCCTCCTCGTCCCCGACGGGCTTCTCGAGCGAGATGGGCACTCGCGCGGAGCGCTTGATCAACTCGACCTCCTCTGGTTCGATCCCTGCCACCTCCGAGATCTCCTCAGTCGTCGGCTCACGACCAAGCCCAGTCACCAGCGCGCGCTCAGCACGCCCGATCCGGTTGAGCTTTTCGACGATGTGGACCGGGATCCGGATCGTGCGCGCCTTGTCCGCGAGCGATCGAGCGATCGCCTGCCGGATCCACCAAGTCGCATACGTCGAGAACTTAAACCCCCTGCGGTAGTCGAATTTCTCCGTCGCGCGCACGAGCCCGATCGTGCCTTCCTGAATGAGATCGAGAAACGGCAGCCCCTGATTGCGGTAATTCTTCGCGATCGAGACAACCAACCGCAGATTGGACTCAACCATCCTTTGCTTCGCGTCAACCTCGCCCCGCTCGATCCGCTTCGCGAGCTCGACCTCCTCGGGAGCCGTCAGCAACCGCACCTTGCCGATGCCCTTGAAAAACAGCTGCAACGAGTCGGTGGTCATCTCCGGCTCGAGGGAGGGCCCGACGCTGCGAGTGCGCCGACCACGTTTGACCGGGGCGCGTTGCATCTCCGCCGCAGCCAGCGCGGGACCGACCGCTTCAACGAGCTCGATCTCGGCCCGCTCGAGAAAGCCGTGCAACTCCTCAACGTCGTCTTCGTCCAGCTCGAGCTCGGCCGTCGCGGTCGCGATCTCGACGTATGTGAGCATCCCGACCAGCTGCCCGCGGGCGATCAGACCCCGGACCTCCTCAAACTCCTGAAAATCCGCTACTGACAAGGTGGAGACGAAACCCCCCGGGGCGTTCCGACAATGGGGACGAAGCCACCAGGCCGGTGGGGTAACGCCCGCTGCACGACACCGGCCCCGCGGTCAAAACCAGTGACCCATGCCTCACGCCTCGTGACGCGGAACGCGTCGTTGGTGGCTGTCGGGCTTGGGGTGCGTATCCGGGCCGCGGGGCTAGCTAACGAACGACTGTACTACTCGAAGAACCGTTTCGCTCTCGAGGCGAGCAGACGCCAGCGCGCCCCTCAGTTGGCTCGAGGCGCGGTTGGAAGTGCTCAGAAGCGGGCGGGCTTGGGCCTCGGCGAACATCGGAGACACAGCAGCTCACCCGCTCAGGCGGAGGGCACGATCTCCGTATTTGACATGTCGAAGCGCTGAGCGCCGCGAACGTCGACGATCACGATGAGGACATCACCGCACTCCGGGCAGCGAGCGACGGCGCCCGGTGCGTTCATGTAGACGCGGAGCTCGGCCATCAGCGACGTGCGTTTGCAGTGCGAACATCGGACCTGCGCCATCGTCATCTCGTTGCCGAAGTGCTCGAATAGGGCCCCGGCGATCGCGTTGCCGTCGAGTGCGTCCATAGCTCCTCACAGTTTCTTGGTCTCATGAGCCCGTCGCGCCACGTCGACGTGCTGCGCCGCGCGGTGACGTTGCCAGCCGGGGATCTCGAGCACGATGCTCTTCGTCCATGACGTCTCGTCGGCCAGCTCGACCACGCGCCCGAGCTGCCAGGTCAGTCGCCTTGGTAACGCTGTTCCAGCCACGGGTCACCGTGGTTGTGATAGCCGTAGGTCTCCCAGAACCCCGGTTCGTCGTCCGCGGTAAGTGCCAGTCCGCGTATCCACTTCGCGCTCTTCCAGAAGTAGAGGTGCGGGACTAGCAGCCGAGCCGGGCCGCCGTGCTCGGACTCGAGCGGCTCGCCGCCAAACTCGTATGCCACCCACGCCTTCCCATCCGTCACGTCCTCGAGCGCCAGGTTGGTCGTGTACCCGCCGTCCGATCGCGCTGTCAGATACCGGGCGTCGGTATTGACGGCCGCTAGCAGCGTGTCGAGCGAAACGCCCCTCCAGTTCGTGTCGAGCTTCGTCCACTTCGTCACGCAGTGGATGTCGACGGTCGGGGTCTCCGACGGAAGCGCCAGGAAGTCCTCCCATGTCCACGACACGGGCTCGTCCACCTGCCCGCTGATCGCAAAGCTCCACTCGTCAAGCGCCGTGTGCGGGGTAGGGCCCGCCGAGAGCACCGGGAAGTCCCGGGTCACGTACTGACCAGGCGGGACGCGCGACGAATCCTCGACCGGCTGCCGACGGCCGAAAAACCCACGCGAGATCGGCGACATCGTGTTCAGAGTAACCACACGTGGATGCACCCGCCAGGTCTTCTTGCGCTCCCCGGGTCGACTGCTCCCTCGGGCGTGCGTCTCCCCGGCGTAAATCTCGCCCAGGGCGAGCTTGGTTTGACCCGTCGGCGCTCACCAACGCCGTGCTACGCCGCCGCTCGGCTTAATCGCCTCCGCGCACAAATATGCTCCAAGGTCCCTGCAGATGGACCGCACTAGGCTCCCTGGTCGACGGGCGCCACGACATCACCAGAAAGGCACCTGTCCTCATGATGCAGTTCACTCACCTCGGCCGTTCCGGCCTGTCCGTGTCCCGTCTGTGCCTGGGCACGATGAACTTCGGCCCGTTGACCAGCGAGGCCGACGCGCACGCGATCATGGACGCCGCGCACGAGCACGGCATCAACTTCTTCGACACGGCCAACGCCTACGGGCTCCGTTCGGCTGGGGTTTCCGGTCTCGGGGAGGGCAAGGGCTCGACCGAGCAGATCATCGGCCGCTGGTTCGCTCAAGGCGGCGGCCGCCGTGAGAAGACCGTCCTGGCGACCAAGCTCTACGGCGACATGGGCGACTGGCCCAACGAAGGCAAGCTCTCGGCGCTGAACATCCGCCGCGCGCTCGACGCCAGCCTCGAGCGCCTGCAGACCGACTACATCGACCTCTATCAGTTTCACCACATCGACCGGGACACACCATGGGACGAGATCTGGCAGGCGATCGACGTTGCGATCACGGCGGGCAAAATTCTGTACGCCGGCAGCAGCAACTTCGCCGGGTGGCATATCGCCCAAGCCCAGGCAGCCGCCGCCCAACGCAACCTGACCGGCCTCTCCAGCGAGCAGTCGCTCTACAACCTGATCACCCGCGACATCGAGCTTGAAGTCATCCCGGCCGCGCAGTACTACGGGCTGGGAATCATCCCCTGGTCGCCGCTCGAAGGCGGACTGCTCGGCGGCGTGTTGGGCATGGAACGCGACGGCAAGCGACGGCTGGAAGGACGTGCTGCCGCGGCCATCCAGGCCAAGCGTGTCCAGATCGAGGCCTACGAGGACTTCGCCGCCGAACTCGGGCACGAGCCCGGCGAGGTCGCGTTGGCCTGGCTGCTTCACCAGCCCGCCGTCACCGCCCCGATCATCGGTCCCCGCAACCAGCAGCAACTCGACGACGCCATCCGGGCCCTCGAGGTGCACCTCGACGACACGGCGCTGGCGCGACTCGACGAAATCTTCCCCGGCTACAAGACCGCGCCTGAACACTACGCCTGGTGACGACGCGCAAGCGCGGACTTTCATATACGCAGGGCCGAGGAAAGACCACGCACTCCGTCGTTTGATACCGCCGATACCTGCCCGGGCAGCGCCGAGATGAGGGCGACCGGTGCCGTCTGGCGGGCTCTCGGTGCGCCCGGAAGCCGGAAGAGCAGCCGAGACTTCCGGCTGGTCGCCGGTGGGACCAGCGGTCTTCGGCCGGTGAGCATGGCGGCTGTGTGTAGCGCTGAGCAGCAGTCGACCTCGGACGTCGGGTTGGCGAAGCCAACCCTGTGACCTCCTCCCGTGTGCTGTGATCGGACGGAGGTGGGAGGCTGGAGGTTCCTCGTGCCAACGGATCGCGAGAGGCCGTTTGGTGGGATGATTTGACTGAAGCACGGGACGAAGAGGCGGCGTAATGCGAAGGCTGTGCTGTTTGTCAGTGGTGGTCGTGCTCCTGGCGACTTGCGGGGGAGTCGCGATTGCCGCGAGCGGTCAGTTGTCTCGCGGCAAGTTGACCGCGACGGAATACAGCAGTCTCGGCAGGATGATCGCCTCGGTGAAGGCACGGGCGCGCGCGAGGCCCATAGATTGGTCGGCGATGCGGGCCGCGTGCTTGGCCGGCCAGACGTCAACTCCCCTTCTTGTCAGCATCAGGAGTTCGTGTGAGGCGGATGCCCTGTTTTTGCGAGTGCTGTTCACGTTTCAGTCCGCGAACGCTAGGTGCGGTCAAGCGATGCCCCGCAAGCTGCTGTGTCAGGTTTCGCTGTACAACGCGCTCGCGCGAGATGGCCGCGCTTCCTACACGGCTGACGCTGCCGCACACACCGTGGCGACCAAACGCGGCTTCTCAGGCACATGCTTGGCCGTGATCTCAAGCTCGACGCGTGAGCTACAGCTTGAAAAGCAGCTCTCGGTCGCCACGGACACGCTCGCCGAGGACATCAGAGCGTCCTTGAAGGCCCGCGAGGGTCAACCGATCCCGGGCTTCAGTCGGACCAAAGCGGAGAACGATGGCGAGGCGTTCCAGCGAGTCTATGGCGCGTTGCAGACAACCCCTTCGCCATCGAATATTCGAGATTGCCCGCATGCGTCGGCTGACGAGCTTGTAGCGCGCGGCGTCCCGACCGCCTGAATCGTCGACATGAACGCAGCGGTCTCCTGAGCGGCGCCCCGGCTTCTGTGACAAGCGCGGGGTTGGGCGGTGGCCGCGCGTGGCGGGGCTCACGAGCCGGGCCCCGCCTCGATCTGGGCGCGGACCTGACCCTCACGCGGTTCTGGGCCAAAGCCGTTCAGCGCCCAAGTCGCGCCGGCGGCCTCCCACGGCCCGAGGTCCTCTCCCTGCGCGATCTCGATCACGAAGTCGAACGGCTCGCCGTTGCCGTCCCTGAGGGCACGTACCTCGGCGGCGAGGACCGCAAGCTCGTCCGGGCCCGGCAGCTCAATCGGGAACAGACCGTCCCATTTGGCCGCGCGCCGAACAGGGCGCCGGTTCGGCCACCGCGACGCGACCCAGACCGGGATCCTCGGCCGCTGCAGCGGTGCCGGCTCGAACTCGCCACCCCAGAACTCGGCCAGGCGTTCGAGGCCCCGGTCGAGCAGGCGCGCCCGCTCGCGCGGGTCCGTCTCGTCGCCGAAGGGCCCGAGCTCGTCGCTGCGGTCGCTGCCGAGGCCGACGCCGAGAGTCAGACGCCCGCCACTCAGACGGTCGAGCGTCGCCGTCTCACGCGCCACCTTGTGAATGCGCCGACGTGCGAGCGGCGTCACCATCGGCCCGAGCCGCACCGCGTTCGTCGCGTACGCGACCGCGGCAAGGGTCACCCACGGGTCGGCGACGGCCCTCACGGGTGCTCGGTAACGAATGTGATCCCAGACGAAGAAGCCATCCCAGCCGCGCGTTTCCGCAAGCTGCGCGAGCTCGGCCATCAGGCGCGGCTCGACGAGCTCGTCGAACGGCGCCACGAAGATGCCGCGCTTGACGGGCATCCTCAAAGCAAATCACGCCCAACGGTCGCACGCACGTGCCACGCGCTTCGCGGCGGTCCCGCCGCACTGCCCCTCCTCGCCTCGGCCGTCTCCGTTGGAGAACCCAGCCGTGGGCTGCCGCTCGCGCCGGTTAGACATGCAGAGCAAAAGTCGGCAGCGGCTAATGGTGCTGTTGCCCGCAGAAGCTTGCTGTCCGCTGCTGCTTCGGTCGGCCGAACATCCGAAGAAGCACCCCGGATGGGCCACAACGGCCCGGCCAGACGGCTCGCGTTTTGTGGAAACGGGACTGACCGTCCGGGCCGGCAACGGTCTGGCTTGGAGCGGGTGGATGTCGGTGCTCGCCCGGGAGACGTCGCCCGGTCGAGGCCGGTCCTATAGTCGCACTATGAGAGCAGTTCTCCTCGTGGTAGCGGCCGTCATCGTCGTGATCGTCGTTCTGAAGGTCATCGCGGCAGTCAGCGCACTCGTACTCGCATTCGTGCCGGCCATCATCGCCCTCGGCGGCGGGTATGCGGTCGGCCAGATTCACGGCGCGCGCCGAGAGCGCCAGAAGCTCGAAGCCAAGCGCGGCGGACAGTTGCCCCGTTAGAGTGCGCCGTCGGCCAGGCCGCGCCGCTGGCGTCCGGAGACCGACCTTCGGCGATCGGTGGCAGATATCGTCCTCGTGATGTCGGCGAAAGCAGAGCAGGACCGTCTAGTCGTCGCGCTGGCGGCCGTCACGTGTGGTCGGCTCTCTCGTGCTGCGACCGTTCAGGCCGACCGCGGGCAATGCTCCGCGTCAGCCGATCAGTACCGTGTGAAGGTGACAGAGCCGGGGTTGGGGTCAGCCGTCACAAAGGGTCGGGTCGCCGAACACAACCCGGAGGTTGTGCTGGAGCACTGGGGCGGAGACGCCGAGATGCTCACCCTGCGCTCGTCAGTGACGGGAGCGGTGGGGTTATCCGGGCCGCTCGAGCGCGCGCGGGTAGCCGCCCATACGGTCAGCTACTACGACCTCGACGCGCTGCAGATTGCGTATCCGGACGGGGCTGAATTGTTGGCGGGTAGGATCGAGCTCGTTCTCTACGGGCCGCGTCAGGGGCTTCTTCGCCGGCGACACCGCTTGTTGCGTTCCCCGGTCAAGGGGCTGCTGTAAGCACTCACTCCGCCTTGTGATGGCGGCCGAGGCAGCCGTCACTTCTACGAAGCTCGGATGCCGCCGTCGATCAGGATCGACTGGTTGGTGAGGTACGGGTTTCTAACGATCGCAGCGATCAGGTCGGCCACCTCCTCGACCTGACCGAGGCGCCCTACGGGGATCCGTCGAGCTAGCTCCCGCAAGGCCTGCTCGTCGGCAGACATCATGTCAGTGGCGATCAGCGCAGGCGCCACCACGTTGACAGTGACGCCGAGGGGGGAGGCGAATTGCGAGAGCGAGTGGGCAAGCCCATGGAGACCGGCCTTCGAGGCCGCGTAGTGTGGCCCGACGATCCCGCCGGTATAGGCGGCGACCGAAGACAGCAGGACGATCCGTCCGAAGCCACGTTCGATCATCCCGCCGATCGCGGATCGGACGACCAGGAATGGGGCGCGGAGGTTTATCGCCATGGTCCGGTCCCAGACGGCAACATCGATCTTCCGGGGATCCTGCTCCAGCGGGTCGTTGATGCCCGCGTTGGCAATCAGGATCTCGACCGGTCCGAGTTCGCGCTCAACCTCCCGGACGAGCGCGGTCGGAGCCTCGTCGTCGGCCATGTCCGCGGCGAACATGCCGGCCCTGCAACCCAGCCCGCGGACCTCTGACGCGACGCGTTCGGCCGCCTCGACGCCGGACCCGTAGGCAACGGCGATATCGTGCCCATCGCGCGCCAAACGGACCGCCGTCGCGGCGCCGATGCCGCGAGAGCTGCCGGTGATCAGGGCGAGCGCCATCCGCCGTGACGATATCCACGGCGACGGCCAGCGAGCCGCTGCGGTCGTGTGCCGCTCTCATGCCGGCTCGTCGTGGATCTGGTACCACCAGTCGATTCCTTCGAGTTGGCTCGGCCCTCCAGCGAGCCGATGACTGAGTACAGCGAGCCGTAGTTGAGTCAGTACAGCGAGCCGTAGTTGAGTCGGACGCTCGCGTGTTTGTTGGGCTCGCGCAGGACCGTCGCGATCTCGTAGGCGTGCATCGGCCGTTCAGACAGGCAGACCAACGCGGCGAGCGCTAAAGGGTTGGCACGGGGGCTGGTCGGGTCCACGGACGCGCTACCGGTTGATCGCCTCCCGGGAACGGCCGTTGCGGCCTGCAGTGGCTGATCGCAGCCCCTAGGCAGGAGCCCACCAGTGTCGCTGACGTCACCGAAGACGGCTGGGGTTCGAGCGCGTCGGCGGTAGTCGGCGCGGCTAAGTCAGCGCGCCTCAAACGGTGGAGCCGGGATCGTACGCTCGGCCAGGTACTCCGCCGATCGCCAAAAGCCGGACGCCATCAGGGCCCGGCAGAATCTTGCGCCTCGCCGTCGGCCCGACCCGGACGACGTGACCGGTGTCTACCGGGTACCGGTGGCCATCGACCTCGACGTCGGCCGAACCGCGCAACGCGATGTAGACCTCCTCTTGCCCGAGCTGGTGCGCCGGCGGATTCCCGGGTCCCCCCGAAGAATGGTCGTGCTCCGGGTAGGCAGTCGTTTCCGGGGGCATATCGATGATCGACATCCCGAACGGTGTCACGCCCAGCTCGGCTCCGACACGGCGAAACGTGAACCCGTCCAAGAAACCCTGGATCGCGTCGAGCTCGTCGATCCCCGCATGAGTGACATCAGCCATGGCGAGGTGAGCCTACGCGGTACCGACGCGAGCCGCGGATCGTCTCGCCTGAAAACCCAACCAGCGCCCCAGTTGGAGCTGCAGGCGCCAGTCACCGGAGCCAATTGAAAGCCGAATTCCCAGACTGGAACTTCTCTTGAGGACCACTCGGAGTCAGACTCGGGCGTTCCGCCGCTTTCGGCCTCGGGTGCCCCGACGCTTCAGTCAGGCTTGACGATGTCCTGCGCCGCCGGGGTGGGAAAGACTGCCGTGTCGCCCTCGCCGTTCTCGTCGCTCGCTGTCAACGCCTCGGCAAGGTGAGCGAAGCGCCTTGCCTCGAGTTCGCCCATTGACACGAGTTGCTCTCCCACCGCCCGGATGTCGTCCAGCAGCCGTCGGCGCTCTCGCCACATCGTGTCGATGCTGCGGGCAAGCTCGCGCGCGCGGGTCTCGGCTTCCCCGGAAATCTCCCCGGCCTCTTGACGAGCACTCCCGAGCAGCCTGTCGGCCTCGCGCCGAGCCTCCGCCTCCAGTCTCTCGCTTTGGTCCGCCGCCGTCTTGCGCAGGTCCGCGATCTCGCGCATCGCCGCGTCCCGCAGCTCGGACGCCTCGCGCTCGGCCGCTTCGCGCGACTCCTCGGCCGCGTGCCGGGCGGCAGCCAACGTTTGCTCCGCCTCGCCCTCTGCCTGTTGAAGCCGTTCGTCCGCCTTCGCGCGCGAGCGGGCTGTAATCTCGTCGGCCGTCTGGTGAGCGCGTTGGAGAATGTCGCGGGTCTCCTCGCTGACCTCGTCGAGCGCATGCCTGACCGCGGCTTCAGGCGACGCGGTCATCTCGAGCTCCGCGATTACGCGGCTGACGCTCTCGACGTAACGATCGACCGCTGCCCGCTCGTATCCGCGCAGCGCGACTGGGAAGTCACTCTCACGCGCCTCCTTGAGCATACGATCCCGGTCTGCCGCACCCAGGACCCTGCCCCGACTTCGGCGCGCTGACGGCTCGCCGGTAGGCCTGGTCTGCTCCGGCGGCGCCGAATCCCGATCGGGGTCGGCGGTCCTGCCCGTCCGCTCGTCCGAATCGCGCTTACGCGTGTCGAAGCTCGTCATCGCGGATATCTCCCTTCAGCTCGGTCGGGGTCTACGCAGCCCATTCGACAATCTCTTGGTCGAATCTTCGATCGGTCGCCAGCTCTTCCAGCCATACTCCCGAACCGGCGGCGACACAGGTGATCGGCAGCTCTGCGAGATGCACCGGCAGCTGCGTCTCCTGACGCAGCCGCTCCGCCAGCCCTCGCAGCCGAGAACCGCCTCCGGTCAGCATCAGCCCCCGGTCGATGATGTCGGCACCAAGCTCGGGGGGCGTCTCGCGAAGCGTCTCGGTCACGGTCTCGACGATTCGGCCCACCGGCCTCTCGAGCGCTGCTCGGATCGCGGGGCTGCTCACCGTCACGGCCTTCGGCAGCCCCGAGCGAAGCTGGCGCCCACTCAACTCGGCCTCGAGCACATCACCAATCGGATGGGTGGAGCCGATCGCCACCCTGAGTTCCTCTGCGGTTGGCGCATCTATCAAGAGCCCGTACTCACGCCTGACAAGTTTGATGATCGCTTCGTCGAATTCGTCGCCGCCCCCCCGGATCGACCGTGAGACGACGATCTCCCCGAGCGCGATCACCGCGGCCTCGCATGTGCCACCGCCAACATCCACCACCATCGAACCCGCCGGCTCGCCGATCGGGAGCCCAGCTCCGATTGCGGCCGCCATCGCCGCTCCGATCACCGATGCATGCCGGGCACCAGCGGACAGGCAAACCTCCTCGATCGCGCGCTTTTCCACGCTCGTAGCCACGCCGGGCATGCTCATCACCACCAGCCGAGGGCGGTGCCGATGGCTTGGACACGCCTTTTGGATGAGCCAGGTGAGCAGCTCCTTGGTTCGCTCGAAGTCGGTGATGACCCCACCGCCCACGGGGTGGACGATCTTCGCTCGCGATCCCCGCGTACGCGCATCTGTCCTAGCGTCCGCACCCACCGCAGAAACCGTGCCCCGATGGGGATCGACAGCCACAAGGCTGGGCTCACAAAGCCGGATCCCGCGTCCGCGCACGTAGATAACCGCGTTCGTGGTGCCGAGGTCAACAGCGACGTCATACCCACCGACACCGGTCAAATGCACGACCGAGTCCTTTCGCGTCCGCTGAATCGGTGAGGCCATTGAGCAGAGCTCACCAAAATTGTGCCTATGCAACGCATATGCCACAATCGCTTTTGACCGAAGTGTACCCCAGCACCCCTCGAGTCAGGCTACGACGCGGAACCTCGCCTCAGGCGGGTTGACCAGCGCGGGTGCACCGTAGCGGCCCTCCCGGGTGGCCCGAATTCAGCCGCTCTTCAGTCCGCTCCCGGTCAGCACGACGACCACCCGGTCGCTCTTGCTCAACAGGTTGCGGCGCAGGAGCTCGAGGCGACCAGCCTCGGCGGTCGCCGCGGTGGGCTCCGCGTAGATGCCCTGCCGCCAGAGTGATGTCGCCGCGTGCTCGACGGCTTCATCGCTGACGTCAAGCAGCGCACCGTCGCTTTCGCGGATCGCACGGAGGACGGCGCGGGCACGCGGCGGACGGGCGACAAGAATGCCTTCGGCGATCGAGTTACCGCCGACGGCCGTAGTCGCGAGGACGTCGTCCTCACCGGCGTCGAACGCATGCACCAACGGCCGGCAGGCCTGGACCTGGATGCCAAACAGTCGTGGCCCGTCGTAGCCGGCACCCCCGAACCCATCCGAGGCGGCCGCAAGCCCCTGGAAGGCGCCGATCGCCAGGCTTCCGGAACCGACCGGGAAGATCACAGCGTCAAGCGCCCGTAGCTCGGCGAGCTCGGCTCCGAGGGTCGCCATGCCCGCGATGAAGAAGGGCGACCAGAGGTGGCTCGCGTACACAGCGCCGGTGTGCTCGGCGTGCGCTTGCGCACGGGCGGTCACCTCGTTGCGGTCGCCCCGGACCGTGAACACGCGTGCGCCGTAGGCTGCGATCTGTCGGCGCTTGCCGGCGCTCGCGTGCTCGGGTACGAACACGCACGCCGCGACGTCGGCGGCGGCGAGGTAGGCGGCCATCGCAGCGCCCGCGTTCCCGGAGGAGTCGAATACCGCCGTTTGCACGGACATCTGTTTCAGACAGCTGGCGACGCACGCGGCTCCGCGATCCTTGAATGACCCGGACGGCGACAGGTACTCGAGCTTGTAGCCCACGCCGCCGCGGTCGAGCACCGGCGTAACCATTTCGCCAAGCAGGGCTCGGTTCTCGGTGGCAACCGGCGGCAGTAGCTCCGGTCGGCGCCAGATTCCGGGTCCGCTTGGGCTTGAGCGAGCGTCGGCGCCGGGACGCCAGCTCAAGGTCCCGCCACACGTACACCGCCAGGTGGTGCTCCACTGCGCGAGCCGCGTATCGCAGTTGTCGCAGCGCAGCTCGCCGCTCTCGAGCCCGTCGTCGGTCATTCGACGGTCACGACGGATGGCGCGGACGGAGCGGCTGGTCCTGCGAACAGGTCGCGCGCAAGGTCCAAAAACTCCGCGGCGGCGGGAGAGTGCCGACGGTCGGCACGCCAGGCGAGCGTGATGTCGCGGCTGAGCTGGGGTTCGATCAGGCTCGCAATCGCGACGACCGGGCCGGGAGCGATCGCGTCTGAGCGGGGAATGATCGCGACGCCGAGGCCGCGCGCAACGAGCGCTCTGATTCGCTGGCTTTCGTTGGACTCGAACTTGACGTTAGGCTCAAAGCCGGCCTGATGCGCCCCTTCCTCGAGCAGCTCGCGCAGTCGCGCGCCCGCGCGGTAGCTGATGAACTGCTCACGGGCGAGCTCGGCCATTCGGATCCGGTCGCGGCCAGCCAGCCAGTGGTTGCCCGGAACAGTTGCGACGAGTTCTTCGGACACCAGTTGGTGCAGCGCCAACCCATGGCTCTCGACCCGCTCGGTGACCGACAGAAACGCCAGATCGAGCTCGTCTACGCGGAGCAGGTCAGCCAGCTCCTCACTCGAATGCTCGCGGACCGTGAGCTCGACGAAGGCGTGGCGCTCGTGGTAGCTGGCGAGCGCCGTGGAGAGGTCGACAGGTCCCATCGTGTGAATCGCGCCGACGGTGACGCGGCCGGCCTGCACGCCCCTGAGGCTCTGCAGCTCGTCATTGGCGGCCGCGAGCTCCGCGAGGATCCGCCGGGCGCGGGCCACGAGCAACTCGCCCGCCTCCGTGATCGTCACGCGCCGCGTGGTGCGCTCGACGAGTGCCAAGCCGACCTCCCGCTCGAGGCGCTGGATCTGCTGGGACAGCGCCGGCTGGGCGATGTGTTCCCGCTCCGCCGCTCGGGTGAAGCTTCGTTCCTCGGCGAGCGCGACCATGTAGCGAAGTTGCCGGACTTCCATAGTCGTAGCTTATAAGTATCTGTCGAATCTCGTCTTGGACTTCTAGACGAATTCGGGCACAATCACTCACGTAGCAACCCTCTCTCCCTCAGAGCGCGTCCCTAGCCCGGCCTCATATCCCGCCGGGTACGGGACGCGGCTCAGTTAAGGAGCCGGTTCGTGGCGTGGGTTCGCGTCACCGATCCGACGAAGCAGGGTCTCAGCGCTGGGCAAGCACCTGAGCCGGCGAGACCCGGGCAGCGCGCCATGCCGGGTAGAGCCCTCCCAGGAGTCCGAGCAGGACGCCGACGAGGAGAGCTCGGCCGAGAACCCATGCCGTCACGTCGGGCGACACGAACAACTGGGCTCCCAGCGCTCGGACCAGGAAGTGTGCCCCGATTGTCCCCAGCAAGAGCCCGAGCGCGGCGCCGATGACGGTCGTCACAACGCCTTCGACTACGACCCTGGTCGCGATCTGCGGGCCGCTCCAGCCGACCGCTGACAGGAGCGCGAACTCGGTCCGCCGCTCGATCACGGACATCAGCATCGTGTTCATCACGCCGATGCCGCCGATCAGCAGCGCGAGCACGGCTATCACGAGTGCTGCCTTCGACAGCAGCTCGGCATTCACGCCCGCCCGCGCGGCTTCCTGCCCCTCCGCGATCACCGTTATGCCTGGGAAGCGATGGGT
This sequence comes from uncultured Solirubrobacterales bacterium, assembly GCA_963830475.1. GTDB lineage: Bacteria > Actinomycetota > Thermoleophilia > Solirubrobacterales > Solirubrobacteraceae > Palsa-465. The sequence goes on from CAWHMX010000008.1 coordinate 262,580, forward strand.
GATGGTCCGGCGAGCGGCCGCCGGGCGCGTGCTGTCGCCGAGCTTCACCGCGATCGTGGTGGTCTCGCCCTGACGGCCGCTGATCGCCTGGGCCGTCGCCAGCGGGATGAACGCGCCGGTGTCCTGGAAGGTGACTCCGATGTGGTAGGTACCGGTCACCAACAGCCGACGATGTCCAACCTTGATCGACGCGCCCGGCTTCAGGTGCAGTTGCGAGGCGAGCGCGTCGCCGATCACGATCTGGTCGGGCCGGTTGAACATGCGCCCGCTCGTGAACACCAGCCGCCTGCTGAGAAAGCCGTGGCGGTCGGCTCCGAACACGATCGCTCCCGGTGATGCCCGCAGCTTCTGAACGAGCAGGATCAACGGCGTTGCATCGGCGATGCCCGGCGCCGCTCGAAGCCTGGAGACCAGGCTGATCGGCAGGATCGACGTTGTCGGATCGGCGGCGTCCGATTGAAACAGCCCCAGGTCGGACGCGCCGAGGTCAAGGAACCTGCCCGCGCTCCGCTGGGCACCGCCCGCGACAGCCAACAGCGCGACGATCGTGGCGATCCCGAGCGCGGTTCCGAGCGAGGTCAGGAACGTCCGCAGGGGCCGGTGACGCAGGCTCGCCAGCGTCTGGGAGATCGCCGTCACGCAACTTGCTCGCGTGCGACTGGCCGACGATCGGCGGCCAATCTGCCGTCGATCAGGTTCAGCTCGCGGTCGGCGCGCTCGAGCAGCGTGACGTCGTGCGAGGCGACGATGATCGTCGTCCCGTAGTTCTGGCGTACATCGAGCAGCAACTGCCAGATCAGCTCGGAGGCGACGGAGTCGAGAGCCCCGGTTGGTTCATCCGCGAGCAGCAGTGTCGGGCGGCCGGCGAGCGCTCTGGCGATCGCGACCCGCTGGCGCTCGCCGCCGGACAGGTCCGAGGGTAGGTTCTTCGCGCGAGCCTCCAGTCCGACCTCGGCCAACAGTTGAAGCGCGCGCTCATTGCGCTGGTGTTTGGGCACGTGGCCGGCGATGAGCGGGAGCTCCACGTTCTGTTGAACGCTCAACGACGGCAGCAGGTGGTGCAGCTGGAAAACGAAACCGACGACATCGCGCCGGAACCGGGCCGCGCGCTTCAGCGTCTCGACCGCGGTGTCGTCGACGTGGATCGATCCGTTCGTTGGACGGTCGAGGCTGCCGATCAGCTGCAAGAGCGTTGTCTTACCGGAGCCCGACGGCCCCGTCAGGGCAATCAGCTCTCCTGGCGCGACCTCGAAGCTGACGTCTCTCAGGACGAAAGCATCGTCGTATGACCGCGAGACGTGCTCGACAAGCACTCGCGAGCCCGGATACGTTACTTCTTGGTCGTGACTGTCCAAGGAAGCTTGACGGTCCCGTATTTGGTCTTGACGATCGTATCCAGGGTCAGCGTCATCCCGACCGCGCTGGCCGGGAACACCAGCGCGTCCCGATATACACCACCACTGAACTTGTGGCCGGACTGGTGACTGACCACCTGTCCGGCAAAGAGGAACTCGTATCTGACGCTGCCGCTGAGCTTCTGCGCACCCCGCGTGACGTCAACCGTGATCCTCCACTTGGCTTGTACGGTGGGAGCGTGGTCGGGGGCGTGCAGCACCGCTTTGAACGGCGCCGCCGAGCCGTTCGCGGGAAGGGCTAGGAGCGCGGCTGCGAGGAGTGTCACGAGTGCGGCAACGAACGAGCGACTGCGTCTGGATGCTCCAACGCGATAATCCAAAGTCATTAAGACCTCCTTACCAGTCGACTCCCGAATCGATGAGATGCTTGTGGATTCTTAAAGAATTCTGCTTTTCTAAAGGATATAGCCGAGCTACGCTAAAACCGCGATGATCGCCGCATCGACCGCCCGAAACGGGGACTTCGTAAACGTCGTCCCGCCCCATGCGACGGTGCTGATCGCTCGAATCTCCCGCGTCGTGCGGCAGCGATTCGAGCAGGCGCTCACGCCGCTCGGATTGCGCCAGCGGCAAGTTGTCGCTCTCAGCTATCTGCAGGGCCATGGGCCAACTCCGCAGCAAGTGCTCGCGGAAGAGCTGTGCATGGACCCGAGCAGCACCGTCTGTCTGCTCAACGAACTCGAGGACGAGGACCTCGTGCTAAGGCGACGCGACCGCTCGGACCGCCGTCGCGGGGTCGTTGCGCTGTCGGCCAAGGGCGAGCTGGCGCTGCGCGAGGTCAACGACGCGCTGCAGGCCGTCGAGGATGAGATCCTCACCAGGCTCGACCATGACGAGCGCGCCGTCCTCCAGCGCCTGCTCTCGCGGCTCTGCCATCGTGAGCCCGAGTGGGCAATCGTTCAGGACGCCTGACCAGCGCCGGCCCGATCCACTCCCAGACTGCGACAATGGCGCCTCGGCGCTCCGCGAGCCCCCGTAGCTCAGCTGGATAGAGCGACGGCCTTCTAAGCCGTGGGTCGCAGGTTCGAGTCCTGCCGGGGGCACTGTGCGACTCGACGCGAGGTTGCGCAAAGGCCTGCAAATTCGCCGGTTCGGGGCGCAGCGTGGTCGTGAGTCGACGGCGAGGTCGCGCGAGATCATGCACGTCGCGGAAAGGGTTGTGGTCGCATCTTGGTCGCATCGGCGGATCGCTAACGGCGCTCCAAGAGTCCAGAATCGAATCCGGTGGATTGTTTCCCAGTCTCCGCGGCCATCATGCGAAGACGCTGGCTTTCAAGACCAGTGCATTCAACCGCTCTGCCACCCTTCCGGGCGGGAGCGTAATCAACCATACAGGCTGTAAACGAGGCATATGCGGGCAATTAGTCGCCTCGGCGCGCTGGTCGAGCACCGAAGGCGGAGGACTCCCAGCGGGTCATGGCAGGCCATTGAAGGCCATGTTTCAGCGGTCGCCATTTCCTTTCTTTTCCTTCGTCCGAGTCGAGTCATGGTTCGTGGTGTCGTCGAGAATCGTCGGTAAGACCGTCGCCACGGAGGTTCATGCCGCTAGGGATCGGCACGGCGATGACCTGCTCGCCGCCTGCACGGACCGAGCGCCACGCTCGACGGCGTTCGTTCCAAGCCGGCTAGGGAGGAGCTGCCGAAGCTCGGGGCGAAGCGGCTGGCGATCCGGGCCGAGCTGGCCTCCGGCCGGTCGCTCGGTCAGCCGTGCTAGGTGCGCTGACGCTGGACGGCGGGCTGGTCAGATACCACCAGGCCCGCTGCGACCGCGCGCGGTCGGGTGCCCGTCGCCGGGACGCCGAGCGGGTGCCCGAGGACCTGTGCTCGGTGTACCGCGCCGCTCACGCCCACGAGCGGCGCTACCCCGACGCGACGATGACCGCGCTTTTTGGAGCAGGTCGCCGGCGCGAATGCGCACGAGCTACCGGACGGGGGGCAGGAGCAGCGGATGACCGTCTCGATGATCCGCGGCGTCACAGTGCGCCGGGAACGGCGTCCAGTGTAAGTGCCTCATCCGATCAGGTTGAGGCTGTTGGAGAGCCTCATGTGCACCCGACTTACCACGGCCAGTAATGGCTGTAACTCCGAAGGGAGCGGGAGACCACGGCACGTCGGGAAAAGGCGGGACCACCTCGACGCGGGCCGCGCGAGGGCCGGTCAGCCAATCTGCTCCGCCAGCTCGATGATGCTTCCCTCGGGGCCGCGGACGTAGCAGAGTCTGTAGCCGTGTCGGCTCCGGTGGGGAGCGTTCGCGGTGATCCTGCATTCATCCTTTTTGGTCGATGCGGGGCGGCGGGCACGCATGCCAGTCTCCGGGATGCACAGATACCCGGGGTCGGCGACAGCGCTCGTGGCGAGAGATGCCGGAATTGGCTGCTGCGGGTTCTCGGGCCGCAGATCGGAGGCAAGACATGGCCGATATCAAGGTTGATGAGCTGCGATGAGCTCTCCCGCGGCGCCGGACGTCAGCGGTATTGGAACCCCGGGCCGGCGGACTGTCCACAGCATGTGTGGGATGTGTGCGGTGCGCTGCCCCATGGAGGTGACGGTCGAGGACGGTCGGGTGACGTGGCTGCAGGGCAATACGCACGACCCGGTGCTCGGTGCCAGCCTGTGCGCGAAGGGCGCGGCGGGTCTGTTTCTGGAGACTGACGATCAGCGGCCGCAGACGCCGCTGATCCGCGCAGGCGAGCGTGGCGGTGGCGAGTGGCGGCGGGTGTCCTGGGATGAGGCGCTGGACTACGTCGCCGAGAAGCTGGGGGAGACGATCGATGTCTTCGGCGGCCGCGGCGTCGCGCTTTCTGATCGCGGCGGCCCCTTTGTTGATCTGACCCAGACGTTCGTCAAGGCCCTTGGCTCGCCGAACTATTTCAATCACGATGCCGCGTGCGCCGGCAATGTGCATAACGCGATGCGTTCGCTGTACGGGTTCGGCGTCGCCGGGCTCATATTCGACTACCAGCATTGCAAGCATCTCGTGCTCTTCGGCCGCAACGTCGTCGAGTCGCTGATGGTCAAGGAGGCGAAGGTGTTCATGGCCGCGGTGTCGAGGGGGATGCGTTGCACCTACATCGATCCGCGCGCGACGATCACGGCGTGCAAGGCCACCCGCTACTGGCAGGTGCGACCGAAGAGCGATTACGCGCTGAACCTCGCGATCATCCACGAGGTACTGGAGCGCGAGGCTTATGACCAGGACTTCGTTGCCCGCTTCGTGTCCGGCATGGACTCTCTGCGGAAGGCGGTCAAGGACACGACACCCGAGTGGCAGGAGCCGCACACCGGCGTTTCCGCCGGCGAGCTTCGCGCGTTCGTCAGCGAGATCGCCGCCGACGCACCCCACGTGATCTTCCATCCGGGGTGGATGTCTGCTCGACACAAGCAGTCGTTCTACGTGAGCCGCTCGGCGCTGATCCTGAACGCGCTGATGGGCAACATCGAGGTTCCGGGCGGATGCGTCCTCGCGAAGGCGCCCGAGCATTACGGGCGCAAAGGCCTCAACCATCTGGCAGACCGAGTGCCGGAGGTCACCGAGCCGCGCGTGGATGGCGCCGGCGGCGAGCGACCGCAGTGGGATCCGGCCACCGGCGTGGTGCACCGGGCGTTCGCCGCGATGGAGACGGAGCAGCCCTACGGGATCGGCGCGTACTTCGCCTACCGCCACGACCCGTTCACCGGCCTGCCCGATCCGGAGGCGGCGCAGCGTGCAATCGAGAAGCTGAAGCTGCTGGTCTCGATTGACGTGCGCTACTCGGAGATGGGCTGGTTCGCCGACGTGATCCTCCCCGAGGCGACCTACCTGGAGCGCGCGAACATCCTGTGTCAGATGAACGGCCCGGTCCCGGTCTTCGCGATGCGCGACCAGGCGATCGCGCCGCGCTTCGACAGCCGTCCGGCGTGGTGGATCTTCCGCGAGATCCTGCACCGGATGGGGATTAAGCAGGCGCTTGACTTCGAGACCATCGAGGAGCTGTGGAACTACCAGCTCGACGGCACCGGCGTCACCGTCTCCGAGATGCGCGAGACCGGCATCGTCGGCTTGGCGGCGGCGCCGAAGCTGATCCCCCGCGACGAGCTCAGGTTCCCGACGCCCTCGGGGAAGATCGAGATCGAAAGCGAGGTCCTCAAGCAGGCGGGGCTTGAGAACCTGCCGGCGTACGTCCCCAAGGAGGCGCCGACCGGCGAGAAGTTCACGCTGCTGTTCGCGAAGACGGCAACGCTCGCGCAGGGTCAGTCGCTCAACAATCCTCTCCTCAACGAGCGAGCGCCCAAACAGGTGCTCTGGATCCACCCCGAGCGGGCCGCGGCGCTCGGGATCGCCGATGGCGACGAGGTGGAGGTCAACGGCGGTGGCCGCTACAGCGGCCACCTGCCGGCGAAGGTCACGCGCTGGATCCATCCCGAGGCGGTGTTCATGTTGCACGGCTACGGTGCCACGGTGCCGGTCGCCACCCGCGCCCTGGGCCTCGGCGTCGCCGACCAGCGCCTGCAGCACGGCAAGCTCAATGACTTCGATCCCGCCGGGGGTGGCGCTGCGCTCACCGAGACGGTCGTGCGGGTGACGCCTCGGATACCGGAAGGAGTTGCGGGATGAGCAAGTACGAGCTTCGCCACGACGAGGCCAACTGCATCGGCTGCCTAGCCTGCGAAGTCCATTGCAAGACCAACAAGCAGCTGGGTCCCGGACCCGATCCGTGCCGGATTATCGCTCTTGATCCGGTCGAAGTCGACGGACTGCCTCGGTCCCACTTCGTGTTCATGCCGTGCTTTCACTGCGAGGACCCGTGGTGTGTGCGGGCGTGTCCGACCGGCGCGATGCAGAAACGGGAAAAGGACGGCATCGTGTTTGTCGAGGACAGCCTCTGCATCGGCTGCAAGAGCTGTATCGCGGCCTGTCCGTGGGGCACTCCGCAGTGGGACCCGGCCACGAACAAGGTGGTCAAGTGCGATTACTGCATGGACCGGATCGACGTTGGGCTGGAGCCCGCCTGCGTGACCAAGTGCGTGACCGGCTGCCTGTCCTTCGGTGAGGCCAACGAGGTGCCGGACCCGCGCCGCGAGCGCTACGCCCGCCAGCTCCTCGCCGAGCCCTCAGGCGGCGATGACGCCTCGGCATGAGCGCGCTGGGGACGCTGCCGAGCTGGCTTGACGAGGGCGCCGCGGCCGTGGCGGGGGCGAAGCCGCCCACGCTCGCCGGCGCGTTGCCGGGGCTTGCCCAGGCCAGGGAGCTGGCGCCGTTGCAGCGGTTGCAGCGCGTGCAGGAGTCGGGCCTTGCGGAGAGCAGCGGTGCGGGCGAGCCGATCTATCTGGCGTGGCGCCGGTTTCTACGCGGCGCCGGCCCGGCGGTGCTGGTGATCGACGCCACCGACCTCGATGTGCGTACCCGCGGCACAGCTGCGGTCCTGGAGGGCGCTCCGCGGCTGTTGGTCGAGGGCGTGCTCATCGCCGCCGGCCTGCGCGACAGCCGCGAGGTCCGGCTGCGCCTCCCGGCCGAGCTGACCGGTCACGAAGCCGCGCTGCTGAACGCCGTTGACGCGATCCGGTCGCTCGCCCACGTCAGTACGCCCCGCATGCAGCTTGAGGTGCAGCGCGACAGCCACCCCGGCCCGTGGGCGGAGGGACTCGACGACGCCTCGCGGCTGGTCCATACGCCTGAGACCTGGTGTCGGATCGCGCTGCTGTTCGCCGGCGCGTCGGGCCTCGATGCATCGTTGCTGACGCTGCGGCGCGGCATCAAGCAGCGCGGGCTGGTCGAGCTTGCCCATTCGCAGAGCCTGCGGGCGCAGATCGACGGCTGGGGCGGCGGCATCGAGGTGCAAGGCAAGGACCCGGTGCTCGTCTTCGACGATGGCCTGGGCGGCTTTCTTCCGCTGTCGGCGGCCGACGTGTCGTGCCGACCGCTGTCACTCGCCGCCGCCGGTGTCGTACCCGTGCCGTCCACGCTGATGGTGATGGCCGAGGGCGCGTGCCTTGTGCGCCAGACGCGCCGGGCGCTCTACCGGCATTGGCAGCTCGCCGACAACGCCGAGGGCGATCCGGTGCGCCCCCTGCTCGCCCGCGCCGGGCGGCTGGTGGCCGAGCTAACGCTCGGCCGCGGTGATGCCGCGCATCTCCGCGCGCTCGACGAAGTCGTGCTGAAGCTGGGCGCGCAGGGGCTGGCGGCCGCCTGGCCGCTGGGCAGCTCGCTGCGCCACTACCGCGAGCAGTGGGAGAGTCACGCCCGGCGCGAGTCCTGCCCGGAGGGGCTCTGCTTCGAGCACCAGGCCGCGCCCTGCCACGGCACCTGTCCGGCCAACATCGACATCCCTAGCTTCGTCGCTCACGTCGGTCATGGCGACTACCGGGCGGCGATCCAGGTCATGAGGCGCGATAACCCGTTGCCGCTGACCTGCGGCCTGGTCTGCCCGGCGCCGTGCGAGTCGGCCTGCGTTCGCGGCGGCAGCAACGGCGCCGTGTTCATCCGGCCGCTGAAGGCCAAGGCGGCCGAGCACTGCCTCGCTGACGGGCGGCTACCCGAAGCCCGAGATCGCGCCGGACAGCGGCAAGCGGATCGGTATCGTCGGCTCCGGGCCGGCCGGTCTCACCGCCGCCTACTACCTGCGCACCTTCGGTCACGACGTCGAGATCGTCGAGGAGCAGGAGCAGGCCGGTGGCATGCTGCGCTACGGGATTCCGGCCTACCGGCTGCCGCCCGATCTGCTCGACCAGGAGCTCGACCAGATCCGGGAGCTGGGAATCACGATCCGCACCAGCGCCGAGGTCGGCAGCCTCGAGGCCTTTCGCAAGAACTACGACGCGGTGTTCCTCGGGCTCGGTACCCAGCGCTCGCGCCTGATCCCGATCGAAGGTGTCCATCAGTCCTTCGTGCTGGGGGGCATCGATTTCTTGCGCGACGTGCGCGGCGGCGAGCCGGTCCGGGTCGGGCCGCGGGTGATCGTCATCGGCGGCGGCAACGTCGCGATCGACGTCGCCCTGACCGCGTTGCGCCAAGGCGCAACGCACGTCGACATGGTCTCGCTGGAGAACGCGCCGCGAGATGCCGGCCAGCGCCCACGAGATCGAGAACGCCGTCGGGGAAGGCGTGCAGCTGCACCCGGGCTGGGGCCCGGTCAGCATCGGGGAGGACGGCGAGATGACCTTCCAGTTCTGCGAGCAGGTCCACGACGCGACCGGCGGCTTCGATCCGAAGTTCGACGCTGCCCGGCTGCTGACGCTCGAGGGCGACCAGGTGATCCTCGCCACCGGTCAGGGCACCGACCTGACGATCCTCGACGGCAGCGGGGTCGAGACGACCCACGGCTTCATCCTCACCGACCGGAAGAGTCTGATGACCAAGGTGCCGGGCGTCTACGCCGGGGGTGACGTCGAGCACGGACCGCGGACGGTCGTGGAGGCCATCCGCTCCGGAAAGATCGCCGCCAACGCGATCGATGCCTGGCTGCGTGGGGACGGTAATGGACCCTGCCATCGGCACGGCGGTGCGCCGGGCTGACGTCGTTCCCCTGCAGGTCACGGCGGATGAGCGCACCCATCTACCGCGGGCCGTGATGCCCGAGCGGACCGTCGAAGAAGTTCTCGGCCTGGGCAACTACGTCCAGATCGAGGAGGGCCTGACCGACGCGATGGCGCACGACGAGGCGCGTCGCTGCCTGCGCTGCGACGTCTGCATCGGCTGCGGGCTCTGCATGGCGGCCTGCAGCGAGATGGGCGTCGACGCGCTGCGCATGGCCGACACCAACGCCGGCCGGGTCGCCTACTTCGACTTCATCCGCCCGGCAGAGCTGTGCATCGGCTGCGGCGCCTGCAGCCAGGTCTGCCCGACCGGCGCGATCCGGATCGAGGACGAGGTCGGGCTGTTCGCCGGCGGCACGCTCGGCGACGGCACGCCGGACCTCGTGCGGCGCACGATTATCACCGGAACCGTCGTGTGCGAGCAGCCGCTGCTGACCTGCAGCGAATGCGGTGCGCCGACGCAGACGCCCGCGCACCGGCAGTTCATCCGCAATCGCCTGCCCGATCACATGGCAGCCCTCCTGGACCGCGAGCTCTGCCCGTCATGCGCACGGCTACGGGCCGACCGTCCCGCAGAAAGCGCTGCCGGACGAGGGGCAGTCCCCGCTCTCCCGCGACCGAGCGGTCAACTCTCGGTGATTCCGGCGATCGCGCCTAGCGAGCAACGAAGCAGACTAGTCGAGGAGGAATCATGAAGGCCGTCACAGTTCAGCCGAGGGTTGCGGGGTCCGTTCGCCTCGAGGAGGTCCCCGAACCGGACGAGAGCACCGGATCGATCCTGGTCGAGGCGGTCGCCGTGGGCATCTGCGGCACGGACGAGGAGATCACCTCGGGCGCCTACGGCTGGGCGCCCCCCGGGCGGGAGCGACTGATCCTCGGGCACGAGTCGCTGGGCAAGGTCCTCGACCCCGGCCCCAACGCGGGCAACCTGCAAAAGGGTGATTTGATCGTCGGGATCGTTCGCCGACCGGACCCCGTGCCATGCCCCAACTGCGCCGTCGGGGAGTGGGACATGTGCCGCAACGGCCAATACACCGAGCGGGGCATCAAACAGATCGACGGCTTCATGTCCGAGCGATGGCGGATCGAGCCGGGCTTTTACACCAAAATGGACCCGTCACTCGGCCTCCACGCGGTCCTGCTCGAGCCGACCACCGTGGTGGCGAAGGCCTGGGAGCTGGTCTCGGTGATGCGAGCGCGGGCGTTCTGGGTGCCGCATAAGGTGCTGATCACCGGAGCCGGCCCGATCGGCATGCTCGCCGCCATGATCGGCGTCCAGCACGATCTCGATGTCCACGTCCTGGACCGGGTCACCGAGGGCGCCAAGCCACAACTCGTGCACGACGTCGGCGCCACCTACCACTCCGGGGCGATCGCCGACATCGGCTTCGATCCCGATGTCATCATCGAGTGCACCGGGGTCGGCTCGGTGATCATCGACTCGATCCGCAACGTCGGCGCCGGCGGGGTCGTCTGCCTCACCGGCGTGGGCAGCGGCGGGCAGACCAGCGGGCTCTTACCCGCCGATGTGGCCAAGGCGCTGGTCCTGGCTAACAACGTGGTCGTCGGCTCGGTCAACGCCAACCGCCGGCACTTCTACCGGGCGGCCGAGGCGCTCGCCGCCGCCGACAATGCGTGGCTGGGAAGGCTGATCTCGCGTCGCGTGGCGCCCCAGAACATCGCCGAAGCACTCAAGCGCAGCCCCGACGACATCAAGGTCGTCGTCGACTTCGGAGGTTGACGATGGAAACCACCGAACATGAGCACGAGAACCGGCGCCGTCGCCTGCTCCAGCAAGCAGACCCAGCTCGGTGAGGGCGTTCGCTGGGACGCCCGTCGCGGCGAGATGCTGGGCGTCGACATCATCGCCGGGCGCGTCGCCCGCGCCCGGATCACCGACGACGGTTCGCTGGCTTACGTCCGCGAATACCAGCTGCCTTGGACCGTCGGGATGATCGCGCCCGTCGAGGTCCGCGACGGTGGCTGGCTGCTCGGCGCCGGGCGAGGATTCGTCTACCTGGCGCCCGACGGCACCCACCGGACCATCGCCGAGCTTTCCCCCGCGGGGACCCGGATGAACGACGGCGCCTGCGACCCCCAGGGCCGGTTCTGGGGCGGGACCCTGGCCAACGACCACCACGCCGGAGGCGGCGCGCTCTACCGGCTGGACCGGACCGGCCACACCGAGCAGATGCTCAGCGATCTCACGATCTCCAACGGGATCGGCTGGAGCCGCGACAGCGGGACGATGTACCTGGTGGACAGCGGCCCGCGGGTGATCCACGCGTTCGCCTTCGACCCCGACCACGGCAACATCTCCGATGGCCGGATCCTCGTCACCGTGCCTGAGGACGTCGGGGCGCCCGACGGTATGACAGTCGACGCAGCCGGGGACCTATGGGTGGCGATCTACGGCGGTGGCAGGGTCAACCGCTACGCTCCCGACGGCTCGCTGCGCAAGGCGTACCCCATCCCGGCCCGGGAATGCACATGCTGCGCGTTCGGCGGACCCGGCCTGAACCGCTTGTTCGTCACCACCGCGACCGAGGGCTGGACCGACGAGCAGCGCAGCGCCGACCCCGCCGCCGGCCTCGTCTACCGGTACGACACCGACGCCACCGGCTTGCCGGCCGCGCCGTTCCGGCCCGACCCCGACTGGTGGCAGGAGGTGACCCATTGAGGTCTAAGGGCAGCGCCTCGACCGCCGCGCGACCGCCCAGCCGAGCGCAAAGGCGCTGATCGCCGTGAGCGGGACCAGGTTTGTCGCGAGCCGTCTCGGGCGGCCTGGTTGGCGGCCGACGCGACGCTCGCCGGCGAGGGACGCTCCATCAGTGGGTACTCCTTCTTGGCGAGAAGGTCGTCCTTCTTCTTGCTGATGTAGGCCTTGGTCTCATCGAGCTTGTGCTTGGCCTGCGCCCTCAGATCGGTCCTCTCGGCCAGCGCCTCGATCGTGTCGCCCAGCTGCTGGCGCGTCGCCTCGATATCCTCGCGGATCGTTTCCGGGTCGGATGCTGCTCGGGTCACTGTCGCTCCGCTTGCTGCCGACCTGCTTGTACTCGGCTCTTCGCCCCTTTCACGTCCTCCGTCACGCTTTCAGTGATCTGCTCGGATACCGGCGTCGCCACCTGCATTTTGGACTTGCCCTGCAGCGCGAGCAGGCCGGCGATCACGCCGAGCAGCACGGCGATGATCAGCGCCGACAGCCACGCCGTCACGGCGGCAGCCAGCCCCAGCACCGCGGCGGCAACCAGCGCACCGAGCGCATAGAAACCGATCGCGCCGGCTCCCCCGAACATCCCGAGGCCGGTCTCGATGCGCTTACCCTCCACCACGAGCTCTGCCTTGGCGAGCTCGACCTCCTGATGAGCTAGCCGGCTCGTTTGTTCGGACAGCTGCTTGACCAGCTCGCCCAACGATACGTCGGTCGGCGGTCCATTGTGGGTCCCGGCCCCATCGGCCATCGTCAAACCTCCTATCGGTCAGCTGATCTCTGCGAGTCGCTCGGCCAGGACGATCCGCGACGCGGCCTCGACGAGCGCGAGGTGCGAGAATGCCTGCGGGAAGTTGCCCAGATCCCGGGCTGTGTCGACGTCGAACTCCTCGGCATACAGTCCCAGGGGGGATGCGATGTGAACGAGCTTCTCCATCAGGTCGCGCGCGCGCTGCATCTCGCCGATGATCGCCAGCGCCGAGACGAGCCAGAAGGAGCAGATCACGAAGGTGCCCTCTTTTCCGGACATCCCGTCGTCTGTCTGGCCGGTTCGATAGCGCAGCACGAACCCGTTCTCGGTCAGCTCATCGGCGACGGCCATCACGGTGGCCCGCAGCCGCTCGTCCGTTCCGGGGAGGAAGCCGAAGATGGCGGCCAGCAGCGTGGAGGCGTCGAGCTCGTCGGTGGCGTAGTGCTGGCGCAGCACCCCGCGCTTGTCGACTCCGTGCTCGAGAATGTCGGATTTGATCTCCGCGGCTGTCGCCCCCCAACGCTCGACGAGGTCCGGCTCTCCGCGGATCTCCGCGATCTTGGCGGCACGATCTAGCGCGACCCAGCACATCAGCTTCGATGAGACGTATTGCTGCGGCTTGCCGCGCGCTTCCCAGATGCCCTGGTCGGGTTGGCGCCACACGGCTGTGGCGCACTCGGCCTGCGACTGCACGAGCGGCCACAGCCGGCGCGGCAGCCGTTGGCTGCGACGCGTGTGCAGCAGCACCGAGTCCAGCGCGGCGCCGAAGACGTCGTTCTGGCGCTGATCGAAGGCGCCGTTGCCAATCCGTACCGGGTGGGCGCCGGCGTAGCCCGACAGCTCCTCGCGGAGCGACTCCGTCAGATCCCGCCGCCCGTCGATCCCGTACATGATCTGCAGCGCGCCATCGTCGTTGCACTGAAGGTCGGCGATGAACTGCATGAACTCTGCGGCCTCCCAATCGAGGTTGAGGTAGTGCAGCGCCTGGAGCGTGAACGTCGAGTCGCGCATCCACGTGTAGCGATAGTCCCAGTTACGCTCCCCGCCCGGCGTCTCCGGCAACGAGGTCGTCAACGCAGCGACGGTCGCGCCCGTCGGCATGTAGGTGAGGCCCTTGATCGTGAGAGCCGACCGTTGGATCAGCGGTCCCAGGTCGTGGTCAGGGATCCGTGCCCTCGCCAGCCAGTTGCGCCAGAACCGTGTGGTGGCGGCTAGCTGCTGCTGGGCCTCCTCGACCGTCGTCGGCACCTGAGCCTCGGCGGCCCACGAGACCGCACAGAAGCGTTGTTCCCCGGCGTGCACGACGTGTCGCGCCTGAGCGGTCCCGGCCTCGATTCCGATCAACATGTCGGTCTGGAGTGCGATCGCCTGACCCGAGCCGGTCGCTTCGGCACGGTGGCGATCCGGGGTGAGCGACCACTCAGCGGCTTGGCGGCCGTAATCGAAGACCGGCTCGCAGACCAGGTCGATCTGTACGCTGCCCTCTAGGCACTCGACCGTCCGAACGAGCACGTGCTCGGCATCCTCGTCCGCCGGCGCTCGCGTGTGCGGGGTCGTCGTGTCTTCGCCGCGGCGTGGTCCCATCGTGAGCGCGTCACGCACGACGACCCAGCCGGTCGTCGTCTTCCACGACGTGACCAGCGTGTTCGTGCCGGGCTCGTAGGTCCGGTCGCTCGGAACGTTGATCCCGAACGGACCGAATCGGAAGCTCCCCGCTCCGCGATCGAGCAGGCTCCCGAACACGCTGGGCGAGTCGAAGCGTGGGACGCAGAGCCAGTCGATAGCCCCGTCCGGCGCAACTAGGGCGCCTGTATGGCAGTTAGACAGGAACGCGTACTTGGCGATCGGGGTAAACGGCGACGGCGCCGCGGCACTCTGCGGCATCGGCGCCGCGGTACTCTGCGGCATCGGCGCCGCGGCACTCTGAGGCATCGTGGCCGCCTGCTTCTTCTTCTCAACCGCGGGTTGGGCGCCGTTACCATGCTCGCGCTTGCTCTTTGCTGTTGTGCTCATCAAGCCCTCCAAAAAGTTCATGCCAGCTCCGCTAATCCTCAGGAACCTGCTTCGCGGCCTGCATCCCCAAGGTCCCGCTTACTCGTGCACCCGCGAGTGGGGTCAAGTAGCGGCCGCATCACTCGCGTAGCGGCCGCGTCACTCGCTGCCGGCAGACGTCACGCTCGTACGCGGCGTTTGCCGCGCAATGCCCACCCCTCGTTGGCTCGGAAAACCGCGCCGGCGGGTCGAGGCGCTGTTAGGCGGGTAGTGCGTTGAGTTCCTTCGCGAGCTCCTTGCCGTCGGCGTTGATTTCCTTCTCTTGGGTTTTCTCCGCGTGCGTGAGCGCCTTGTCGAGCTGCTCCTGTACACGCGACTTGCCGATCACGACCAGCGCGGCTTGGCCGGTGTTGAGGTAGTCGCCGAGCTCCTTGGCATCGCTGCGCGGAATGCCACCCATGGCGTGCCCGATCCCCCCGCCCGCGGCGGCGCCGACGAGCGCCGAACCGAGGATCGCGGGCGGGAAGATGATCCCGACCAGCGCGCCGACAGCGGCACCGGTCCAGGCGCCGTGCTGGGTCGGCTTCTCGTGCTTGGTCACGTGCACCTTGCCGTCGTCGTCCTTGTACACCAGCGCGACGTCATAGGTACCGACCAGATCAGCGGAATGCAGGTCAAGCAGCGTGTCGTAATCGGCGTCGGCGTCATCGCGATCCGCGTACACCGCTCCATACACAAATACAGGGTCGTCTTTGCTCATCGTCCTGCTCCTTTTCCGGTTGGCTTACTGGACGGCGGCGACTGCCATCACGGCAGGAGGCGACGCCCCGCTCGGGCCTTCCCCGACGATGCGGCCATGGCCGCCAGAAACACGAGCCTACGGCCCGCAACCCTCACCCCACATCGACCAAAAAGGATGAACTGCGCTGCCGCGATACCCACGCCCAGCCGGACGCCGATGCGCGTCCGGCGCGACGAGCGGCACCCCCTCGAAGCCCGACCATATGTGACTCACCGGGCGCCGGGTCGAGATCCCCCGGCACGCCCGGGTGCCACTCGGATCAGACACCAGGACCGGACCCGCGCCAGGTGGGCGATCGCGTCCGCCACCGGTTGGCTACAAACGAATCATCCCTTTTGGCTGATGCAACTCGCCGCTGCCGCCTGCGACTCTCCCCCGGGTGCGGATGAGCTGTCGGGTCTCCGCTTGGCAGTCAAATCGTCATCAACAGAAAGCGGAGCATCTGTGTGCCTCAAGGTCTGTCGGCTAGCGAGGTTGGCGAGGACATCGCCGAGCGTCGTGAGCACGCGACAGCCGAGCACGCTCAGAAGGACCGCTGGGTCGCGATCGTTGAGGCAGTGCTGCTGTCGTCGCTCTGCTGGCCGCACGATCGGGTTGCTCGGCCGCGAAGGGCACGGAATCGCTTTCAGCAGCGAACGATTCTCGGGTGGTGAACTACCAGTGGACTCTCAACCCCCTGCTCGTGAAGCCCAGCACACCGCGTGGCATGCGAGGCAGCGTATGTCGTGCCGGAAAACCTCGGCCCGGGAGAATGAGCGGTGAATTCCGGGCTTGCGATTGTCGGTCTCACGTTGCTGCTAGTCGCGGCAGTATCGCGGCGTCTATCGAGCACGCCGGTGACGCCTGCGATGGTGGTGACCGCGGTTGGTGTGCTCGTGGGGCCGCTGGTGCTCGATGACCTTTCTGTGCGTCCCACGAGTTCGACTGTGCGGACTTTGGCTGAGGCGACGCTCGCGGTGGTGCTGTTCTCGGATTCCTCGCGCGTGGATCTGCGGGCGCTGCGGCGCGAGGCTTCGATGCCGGTACGTCTGCTTGGTGTGGGTCTGCCGCTGACGGTCGTGCTCGGAGGGCTGGGGGCGGTGCTTCTGTTTGGGTCGTTCTCGCTCAGCGACGCGGTGATCCTCGGCGTGATCCTCGCGCCGACCGACGCGGGGCTTGGCAGCGCGGTCGTCACGGACGCGAGACTTCCGCAGGTTGTGCGTCAGTCGCTCAACGTCGAGAGCGGCCTCAACGACGGGATCTGCGTTCCCCTGTTGTTGATCGCGCTGGCGACCGTCTCCGGCACTGGCGGCGAGTCCCACCCGGTGCGCGTGGTGGTCGAGGAGATCGGCTACGGACTGCTCGGAGGCGTCGTGGCGGGCGTTCTCGCCGCGGTGGTCGCGAACGTGGCCGAGGGCCGGCATCTGATTGACGATGCCTGGCGACAGATCATCCCGGTGGCCGCGGCGGTGCTCGCGTACGGGATCGCGGTCGACCTTGGCGGGTCGGGGTTCATCGCCGCGTTCGTGGCCGGATCGCTGTTTGGCCTGATCGCCCGTGAGAATCTTGCGTCGATAATGCGTTTCAGCGAGCAGACCGGCGCGGCGCTCGACAGCGTCACGTTCCTGGTCTTCGGTGCCGTGCTTCTCGGCCCGGTGCTCGAGCACGTGACATGGCAGATCGCGCTGTATGCCGTGCTCAGCTTGACGATCGTGCGGATGCTGCCTGTGGCAATCTCGCTCTGGGGCACCCACGCGAAGGGTCCGACGGTGGCATTCATGGGCTGGTTCGGGCCACGCGGGCTCGCATCGATCGTGTTCGCAGTGATGGTCGAGGATGCTCATCTCGCTCACGCCCCAACGATCGTCGCGGCCACCTACCTGACCGTCGGCCTCTCGGTGCTGGTGCACGGGCTCTCGGCGGCGCCGCTGGTGAGCCGTTATGCCAACTGGTACAAAACCGCCGCGGGCAAGCGCCCCCCTGCGATGGAGAGCAAGCCGATGCACGAGCACCGAACACGGGGGCCCGCCAATTTGCCGAGCAGCTGACCGTCGAATGGGATCCGCGCCGGCTGCGCGACCGGGAGGTTGCCACCCGAGCCCCCCACTCGTGACGGCGTTGCATAAGAACCTCCAGTACGGACACGAGACACCGGGGTTGGGTCGACGGTGGAGGTGCACGAGTACGCGAAGGTGGTCGCGCGACCGGGGAGGACTACTGAGTCAAACCGCAGGTTTACTCCGTTGGACGCAGCGACCTCAGATGTGACCCTAGAAGGGTCAAACACCTCTGCAACTGACCGGGGTCAGCGAAGGCTCCGGTGTTTACCTTGAAAGGCGTGGACAAGATGACTCTCCTCTGGATTCTGTTCGGCATTATTTACGTGGTGTGCTGGATCTATTTCGGATTGACAACGTTCCGAAAAGGGCATTACTGGATGTTCTGGGTCGGATTCTTCTTCCCGTTTCTCTGGATCATCGGTGCGCTGATCGGCCCGACTCCACGCGCCGCCGGAGCGGCATAGGCGCGATCGTATTCACCACAGACAGTCGGCTCGCCAGGAGCGGGTGCGGTACTGATATGCAACCGTTGGCGACTGCGAGACCGACCCGGCCCTGAGGACCGGGGAGCAAGCGGGGTCCACCGAGCGAGCCGACCACCTTCGGCCGACGCCACTCAGCCACTCAGCGGTCCGCGCCGGTAGCGGCCGTTGTGGCGGCGTCCCACCGGCCCCCTCCCAGAGCGGGGTCCGTATCCGTCGGGTCGGCCACAGCAGGGCGGGGATCACCCCGGTTCGTTGTCTGATTAGTCAGGGCGCGTAGTCACGCGGGTACCTCACGCATCACCTCTCCCGCGGGCGCCAGGATCGCGTGCGAGACCATCCCTCCGGAGACGACGCTCCACCGACTCGCACACATCGAGCAGGAACCCGTCCTGGGCCGGAATCCCAATGGCTCAAAGCCATGTCGCCGCGCAAGACATCGGCTGCGACCACTCCAGCGAAGTTGATGGGATCCTTCGCGCTTCCGAACGGCGGCGCGTAGCACAGCTCGCACTCCTCGAGGGTGTACATGGTCGCGCCCATCTGGATCGCCAGCGCGAGTTCGCTGATTCGTTTCTCCACGCCGTCCGAGCCGGCCGCCTGGGCTCCGAGCACACGTCCGTCGGACTTGCGGAAGATCACCTTCATCGCGATCGCCGTGGTGCTCGGGTAGTACCCGGCGTGCGAGTTCGGATAGATGTAGATCTTGTCGAAGTCGGTGTCACCGAGGCTCTTGGACGTCTTCTCGTTGGCGCCGGTCCAGGCGACCGCGGAGCCGAACAGCTCGATGATGGAAGTGCCCTGCGTGCCGCGGAAGCGGGAGTCGCGACCGGCGATCACGTCGGCTGCGATCCGGGCTTGGCGGTCAGCCGGCCGCGTGAGCGCGATCAGGCTCCACTGGCCGGTGACGCCGTCGCCCAGGGTGACGTGCACCCCGTGGAGCTCGAGGAACTCTGCGACGCCGCGCCCGCTTGGGGTCGAGCGGCGTGAGGACCTGGTCGGCCAGCTCGACCACGGTCACCTCGAATCCCGGTCCGGCAGTCAATCGGAAATGCCCGCGAAACAGCTGCGGGCTCGCGACGAGCAGATCCGACTCGTGCTCGATCATCCCCCGACGTGGTACCGCAACCCAGGCGCACCTCGGTCTGCGTTACTGGCAAACGCTTACCCGTGCGAACGAAGACCGGCGCGCCCGACCAGCGGCAGTTGTCAATCGAGAGCCGAAGGGCCGCGTCGGTCTCGGTGCTCGAGCCGGCCGCGACACCGTCGATGTCCAGATACCCGTCGTACTGGCCGCGCACGTAGTGCGCCGGATCGGCCTCCGGGATCGCACGGGACACCGCGACCATCGCGTCGCTGAAGAACTTGGCGTCGCCCCCGGCAGGTGGCTCCATCGCGGCCGCCGCCACGACCTGCATCAGATGGTTGACGACCACGTCGCGCAACGCGCCGACTGGATCGTAGAAGTCCCCGCGACCCTCGACGCCGAAGTCCTCCGCCAGCGTGATCTCGACGCACTCGACGTGTTGCTGTTCCACACCGGGTCGTGGGTGTGGCCCTGCAGCCACGTCACCCGACAGTCCTCGACCGTCACCTCCATTGGGCACCGGACCGCGCACCCCCTGTAGACCGTTCGCCGACAGACCGTTCGCCGACCCGGGGTCCCGATACCGCTCAGGTTCGGTGCCACGGGAGAGCTCATCGCGGCTCGTCAGCCTTGATATCGGCCATGTCTTGCCTCCGATCTGCGGCCGAGAACCCGCTGCAACCGATTCCGGCATCAATCGCCACGAAACGCTGTCGGCGACTCCACGTATCTGGTTGGTGTAACCGAGAGATTCGCATGCAGGCCCGCCACCAGGCATCGGCCAAAAAGGATGAACTGCGCAGGCGTGACACCCCCTCCGGCCCTACGCGGGCCGGCGCGTCGCGCGCGGCAAGCGGCACTCAGCCGACGGCGTAACCCGATCGGGCTCCCGCCGGGATGCCCGGGCGCCCGTCATGCATCTAGACCGAGACCCGCGCCCAGATACGCGATCGCGTCCGCAACAAGATGGCTACAGACCAATCATCCCCTTTGGCTGACGCAACTCGGCCGTGCCGCTGCGACGCTCGAGCCAGACCCTTCTTCCGCGTGGCGCTCTGAATCCGAGCTGTGCTCTGCCCGAGGGCCACCGCGCAACCGGCCGTCGACACGTGGGTATCGCGGGACCGCAGTTCATCCTTTTTGGTCGATGTGGGGTGAGGGTTGCGGGCCGTAGGCTCGTGTTTCTGGCGGCCATGGCCGCATCGTCGGGGAAGGCCCGAGCGGGGCGTCGCCTCCTGCCGTGATGGCAGTCGCCGCCGTCCAGTAAGCCAACCGGAAAAGGAGCAGGACGATGAGCAAAGACGACCCTGTATTTGTGTATGGAGCGGTGTACGCGGATCGCGATGACGCCGACGCCGATTACGACACGCTGCTTGACCTGCATTCCGCTGATCTGGTCGGTACCTATGACGTCGCGCTGGTGTACAAGGACGACGACGGCAAGGTGCACGTGACCAAGCACGAGAAGCCGACCCAGCACGGCGCCTGGACCGGTGCCGCTGTCGGCGCGCTGGTCGGGATCATCTTCCCGCCCGCGATCCTCGGTTCGGCGCTCGTCGGCGCCGCCGCGGGCGGGGGGATCGGGCACGCCATGGGTGGCATTCCGCGCAGCGATGCCAAGGAGCTCGGCGACTACCTCAACACCGGCCAAGCCGCGCTGGTCGTGATCGGCAAGTCGCGTGTACAGGAGCAGCTCGACAAGGCGCTCACGCACGCGGAGAAAACCCAAGAGAAGGAAATCAACGCCGACGGCAAGGAGCTCGCGAAGGAACTCAACGCGCTACCCGCCTAACAGCGCCTCGTCCTGGCCGGCCCGCTCTCGCACCGCCCTTGGCTTGGTGGTGTGAGGGCGCCACGGCTCCCTCCAACACGAGGCAGGAGTGACTGTGTTCCTTCGACCTTTGAACGGCCCGTGGCGCCAACGCCTCGCAGCGGCGCGCGTGCGCGCACCGACACGGCGCTTGGTTCAGATCGGCATCGGGACGAGCGACAGGATGATGCCCGGCGGGCGCAGCCGGACGCCTGCGGTCGGGCTGCCTCACCAGAGTAGCCACAGCAGCAATCCGGATGGAGGACCAGCATGACTGAGCTCAAGAAAGTGTTCGAGGTTAAGTGGCAGGGATTCAACCTGCGCAGAGGTGCGGTCTTTGCGGTCGTGCTGGGGCTGATGATCGTCGTGGGCGTGCTCCCGCACGACCGGAGGTACTTCCTGAGTGCGATATTCGGGGCGCTGCTCGTGGCGTTTAGCGACCCTGGCGGAAAATACGGCCCACGGGTGCTCGCGATGGCCGCCATGGCCGGAGCCGGTGCGCTGCTGACGGCCCTGGGGTTCGGCATCGGCGGCGGTCCCTGGGGGTTCGTGGTGCTGGCCGCTTTCGTGGCCACGTCGCTGGCCGGTCTCGCGGTGAAATACGGCACGCACAGATTCGTCGCGGCCTATCTTCTCAACATCTGGTTCATCATCGTCCTCGGCCTGCCGACTCTCCTCTCCTTCGGCCTTCCGGGCGCCTTCCATTCCGGCCTGATCCATACCGAACCGTGGAAACAGGCGCTGGCGTGGCTGACCGGAGCGGCGGTTTGGGTTGCTTACACCTTCATCATGTGGCTGGCTCGCGGACGCGTCTCGGCGCCCCAGCCTGCCACCGAGATACCCGGGGATATCTCGCCGAGGCCGCTGACCCGGCCAATGATCCTGTTCGCGCTGATCCGAGCCGCCGCGGTGTCGATCGCAGTCGCGATCGCCTTCGGGCTGCAGCTGCCCAACGCCTACTGGATGCCGATCGCCGTCATTATCGCGATGAAGCCCGACCTGCAGCAGTCCACCTTCTTTGCCGTACAGCGCGTCGCCGGGACGATAATGGGCGCGGCGGTGGCTGCGCTCTTCCTGCTGGCCGTCGACAACAAAACCGCCCTCGAAGTGATCATCGTCGTCCTGTTCGCGGTGGCGGCGTCGATCCGTTTCGTCAACTACGCCTGGTACACCGCAGCCGTGGCCGCGGGCCTCCTTATCGCGATGGACGTGCCCCACCCCTCCAACTTTGCTAGCGAGGGACGCCGGATCCTGTTCACGCTCGCTGGCGTGGGGATCGCGGTCATCGTCATGTTCGTGGCGGACTGGCTGCAAAAGCACGCCGCCAAAGCAGCCCCACAAGCCCCACAAGCCCCACAACCCAGCACCGCCTGACGCTGGCGGGGGCCGCCCGCAGATGAGCGCCAACGAGCGGGGTTGGCGTTCACCGGAGGCGACGACGCCATCGGCGTGCCCGGCGACCGATTCCTCAAAGGAGTCGCCGCGACCACAACTCCCAGGTAGGCGGACGACGAATCCGTCCGCGGAGAGATTGATCGCGGAGCGTCTTCTCTGCAGATCATGATCGGCGACGTGATCTCAACCTTTTTGGCTGATGCGCCGCCTCGCTCTGGGACATAGCCTGATGCGACACCAATTGTGAAATGCCGGTAGCTATGAAACGCGCTGGTGCGATAACTGATTGAGGGAAGGAACGGCGATGGCGACCACAACTCCAAGTAACCGTACGACCGCTGCGAGCCACGGGACAGCCGCGCTGGGGAATGGGTCGGAGCCCCCGGCCGTTCGGCATTTGTCGGTGGCTGAGCGGGTTGCGCGTGGGAAGGCGGCGCGGAGTGAGGTGCCGCGCGCGGATCACGCGAAGTTCGAGCCGCCGCTGGGTCGCGCTGATCCGGTCGCGTTGTTGGAGCGTCAGGCGAAAACGCGGGTACCGGAGCTCGTGCCGATCCGCTACGGGCGGATGCTGGTCTCGCCGTTCACGTTTTATCGCGGGGCGGCGCTGCTCATGGCCAGTGACCTCGCGGCGACGCCGCGGTCGGGACTGAACGTGCAGTGCTGCGGGGATGCGCACCTGTCGAACTTTGGGGTGTTCGCCTCGCCGGAGCGGCGCTTGGTGTTCGATGTCAACGATTTTGATGAGACGCTGCCGGGTCCGTGGGAGTGGGATGTCAAGCGGTTGGCGGTGAGCATGTTGATCGCGGCGCGCGACAACGGCTTTGCAGCGAAGGAGCAGGAACGGATCGTGCTCGACACGGTCGGCTCCTACCGCACCGCGATGGCCAACTTCGCCGGGATGAAGAACCTCGAAGTGTGGTACTCGCACCTCGACATCGAGAGCGCGATCCAGGAGTACGGATCGCAGTTCAAGCCGAAGATGGTCAAGCGAACCGAGAAGAACGTCGCGAAGGCGCGGACGAAGGACAGCATGACAGCGTTCTCGAAGCTGACGCAGGTCGTCGACGGGAACGCACGGATCATGGATCAGTCGCCGCTGATCGTGCCGATCGAGCAGCTCGCGCAAGGCAGAGAGCGCGATGAGATGTTCGAGGCCCTTCGCCAGTTGTTGCGCGGTTACCGGGAGACGCTCGGGTTCGATCGGCGGCTGCTGCTGGAGGAGTTCGAGCTGACCGACTTCGCACGCAAGGTGGTCGGGGTTGGGAGCGTCGGCACCCGCGCGTATATCGCGTTGCTGATCGGCCGCGACGGCCAGGACCCGCTCTTCTTGCAGATGAAGGAAGCCGAGGCGTCAGTGCTGGAGGAGTTCCTGGACCCGAGCGAGTTTTCAAACCACGGCGAGCGGGTGGTCGTCGGCCAGCGGCTGATGCAGGCCGCCAGCGACATCTTCCTCGGCTGGCTGCACATCGAGTCCGGGCTTGACGGCAAGCCGCGCGACTTCTACGGCCGTCAACTGAAGGACTGGAAGGGATCGGCCGAGATCGAACAGATGGTCCCTCAAGCCATGGCCACCTACGGCAAGCTGTGCGGCTGGACGCTCGCCCGTGCGCACGCCCGCAGCGGCGACCGGATCGCGATCGCAGCGTACCTCGGCAACGGCGACAGCTTCGACCGCGCAATCGTCGAGTTCTCAAAAGCTTACGCCGAACAAAACGACAGCGACTACCAGGATCTCGCCGCGGCAGTCAAATCCGGCAGGATCACCGCCAAAACGGGCCTCTGACAGAACCTCTCCCACCGGCGAACTCCTGCCGGGCCAGACCCGGAAGCCACCCCGCGCAGGAGAAGATCCTCGCGCTTTGCTCACGCCTGGATCGCCGCGCTTGCGATGAAAGAAAAGCCGTCCGTCCGCGCTTAGCGGCGGGTGGCGATGACGGCGGTGGCGATCACGAGTGAGAGCGCGACGAGGCCCCCGACGCCCGTGAGCGGGGTGATGCCGGTGCTCTGGCGCTCGTGGTCGACGAACGCGATGAACGCGATCGGGATAGCAACCGAGAGAATCAGCAGCGTGGTGCGCAGGATCCGGCGCTTTGTCTGCCCGGCGTCCCTCTGCTGTTTCGCGGCGGCGATCGCCGCGTGCGCGCTGTCGGGCTCGCTGTCGTAGAAGATCAGCGCTCGCCGCCCGAGGGCTCGCGCGTTGCTGTCGCAGCCCCAGGCCATCGCGATCATGAAGCTGAGCGGGAACACCCACGTGACCACCCATACCGTCATCCCGAACAGGACCCCGATCGCGGTCTTCAGCCACGGGTGGGCGCCCTCCTTGCCCTTGTCGGAGGGGGCGGAGAGGAACCCGCCGTAGATCAGCAGCACGTAGACGCTGCGGACCCACGTACGCCATGGGCGGCGCGCGGTCGGCTTCTCGGGCATCGGTTTGGCTTGCACGGGGAGCAGGGCCGAGCGGGCCGCGTCGACCGTCGGGTGCACGCCGCGGAGCGCCAGCATCTCGGCGGTGGTCTCGAGGTCCCTTGGGTCGCGGTCGTATAGGGCGGCGGTGCGCAGCAGCATCCGTGCGTTCTGCCTGAGGTAGAGCAGGTAGCCGGGGATCAGCGCGATCAGGAAGGGTGTGCCGGCGACCGCTCCGTCGATCGCCGCGACCTTCGCGCTGTCGGTGCGCAACTGCTCGGCTATGACCGCGCGCGGAACACCCGCACGCTCCTCGCGGACACGCTGTGCCCACTCCAGGGATGGTTCGCCGAGGCTCTGCGTGCTGTTCAGCGCGATCCGCTCGGCGACATGCTCGGGGTCGCGATAGGCAACCTTCGCAAGGTGCCACCCTTCTGACAGGGTGCGCCCGATCCGTCTTCTGGAACCCGCCGGGGGGCTATCCGGCGAGGTGCCAGTCGCCGGCGACGTTCCATCCTTCGCGAGGTCGCCGACACCCGCTGACGGCGGCAAGCTTGGATCGCCGGGACTAGGACTCATGTCTGAGCCCGCGCTGCACGTTGAGCGCTTCCCGGTGCAGCTTGAACGGTTTTCGCCACTCGGGCCATGGAGACCAATATCGCGGAAGGCCACGCGTTTGGAATCATCCGGTTCGCAGGAGGATGAGCACGTCCCCCGTGGCGGGGCCGAATGCCGGCCATCGGGGCGGGTGCTGTTGCGGATTGGGGTCCGGTGGCGATGCGACTCACGGTCTAGTGAGCTCCAGCAGTAGCGACTCGACTCGCTCCAGCCGCGCTGCGATCTGTGTGAGCTGTGGGTCGGTTGGTGCGTCCGCGGCGGTTTCCTCGGCCGGTGCTCCGGATCTCTGCTCACGCTGCGCGCGTGTCACGAACGCCGAGGTGATCGCTGCGGTGACGATCGTGAGGAACGCTATCCCCTCGAGCATCACGACCGCGCCGACGATCTTGCCGGCCGTGTCTTTGGGCGTCACGTCCCCGTACCCGACTGTGGTGACCGTCTGCAGGGACCACCACATGCCCTCCCAGATGCTCGAGTACTCGCGATGGTCGATCGCCCTGATCGCGATCCCGCCGGCGACCACGACGATGAACGTCGCCGTCACGATCACGCTCGCGGCGTTGCGTACCGAAATCGGCTCGCGTAGGAACCGGTTCAGACGGCGCTCGATCGTCCTCGGCCGTTTCATTCCCGCCACGTCACGCCCCGGCCCAGCAAGCGGGCTGAGCGACCGCTGATCGGAACGCCCGGCATCACGATCGGCCTCTTGACCATCTTCTCGCCGCACGGCCCCAGCACCCAAAGCACCTCAAGGCACACGTTCCAACAGTCGAGGACACTCGTCATCGGACCGCTTTCCCGGCGGTCCTGACCGCACTCGTGGTCCCCCACCGAGCGCGACAACGGGTTAAGCAGCGCAGACGCTCGACAAGCATGCCAGCAACGAGTCGGCAAACGCCACGACCCGCCGTGGCGGACTGACGTGTCAGCTGCACTTCGACTTGCTGGCGTCCGTGAAGCTCTTGACCGAGCTCACGACATTTTTGACGTCGAGTCCGATCGCGGCGATCTGACTGGCTGAAGGGCTCGCTGGGAGCGCCTTGACGGCGGTCTGGAGCGAGTCGACCGACGTCTTGACGGCGCTGGTCTGACTCGGGAAGTCGCTCTTGGCAGAGCTGACAACCGTGTTCGCATCGCTCACGATCGTGTTGATCTGTGACTTCAGACCGCTGACGCCGCTGCTCGAGGTGACGCTCGGCAGGTTCTTGACCGAATTCTCGAGGTTGGTGCGATCAGTGCAGTACGCCGGCTTGCTACTGCTGCCACAACCGGCGAGCGCGATCAGCGTCCCGGCGGCTACCGTGGCGACCGCGGTGCGGATCGCGGCGCGACCCATGCGACGCCTTGATACGTCCACCCTGTTGCTGAGTTCCATGGCATCAGGCTATGCCGCGGCGCGACGCAGCGCATCGGCCAAAAAGGATGAGATTGGGCGAACTCGCAAGCCCTGCGGTCGGGATGTCACCTCGTTTGGGTGATGCGACACCGGCGCCTGACCGCGATATTTAGTCCCGACCTGCCCGCAATCCGAAGGATCGCAATGACGACCGAAGCACCCGAAACGCCCGTCCTCGATACGCTCGCCGCCATGACCGCGGAGTCGCTGGCGCGGTGCAAACTGGATCCCAACTCACTCGTTGCCGCCCGGATCGCCGCCTTGGCGGCCGTCGACGCACCGGCTGCCTCCTATCTGATGCACGTCGGTCCAGCTATGGACGCCGGCGTCACGGTTGACCAGATCCAGAACATCCTCATCGCCGTCGCGCCGATTGTCGGCACGCCGCGAACGCTGGACGCCGCCCTGAACATCACCGAGGCGCTGGGGATCGTCATCGTCGCGCTCGAGGAGGAGCTCGAAGCCGAGGAGGAAGTGCAGTAACGCACAGGCGTCTGCGGCCACCGCGGCTACGCCCGCAAGGTGCCAATTGGGGATTTGAGAATCGCAGCATTGGCCTCATTCCGCGCCCCGAGGCCGCGAGACGTGATCGTGTCGGCGACGTTATGTGAATGACGTGGCGACGTCGAGACCGGCACGGGACCCGCGAGGCCGGGTGACGAGCAGCCTGCCGATGTGTTGGTGGTGTTTGGGATCACCGGCGATCTCGCCAGGGTGATGACCTTCCGCTCGCTGTATCGGATGGAGAAGGGTGGTCTGCTCTCGTGTCCGATCGTGGGTGTGGCGGGTGACGATTGGAGCGTGGAGCTGCTGATTGAGCGTGCGCGCGAGTCGATCGTGGCCACCGGTGAGGGGCTCGATCCGGAGGTGTTCGAGCGGTTCGCGGCGCGTCTTTCGTACGTGCAGGGCGATTTCGCCGACGCGTCCACCTATGAGCGCGTGCGTCGAGCGATCGAGGGCGCGGCGACGCCGGTCTTCTATCTCGAGATCCCGCCGTTTCTGTTCGGGATGGTCGTCTAGGGGCTTGGCGAAGCCAGGCTGACGGCCTCCGCGCGGGTCGTGGTCGAGAAGCCGTTCGGTCATGATCGCGCCTCCGCCCGGGCGCTGGCCGACGAGCTGCACCAGTACGTCGAGGAGTCCCAGCTGTATCGGATCGATCATTACCTCGGGAAGATGGGCCTCGAGGAGATCATGTTCCTGCGGTTCGCGAACCGGATACCGGAGCCGGTGTGGCACGGCAACCACGTCGAGTGCGTCCAGATCACGCTGGCGGAGGACTTCGGCGTCGAGGATCGCGGGCACTTCTACGATCCGGTCGGCGCGTTGCGCGACGTGGTCGTCAACCATCTAATGCAGGTCGTGGCGGCGGCCGCGATGCAGACACCTGCCGGGTCGACGCCAAGTTCTTCAGCGACGCGATGGTCGCGGTGTTCCGTGCGATCCCGGAGGCCGATCCAGCGGACTATGTGCGCGGCCAGTAGTGGCTGATCCCGGCCGCCACGGGCACCATGCTCGGCTGGCACCTCGTGACCGGCATCGACGAGCTCAAGCGCGACTAACACTTCCGTCAGCTCTGGGACGACAAAGCTCGGCGGTGATCGAAGGCATGAAACCCTGAAGAGCAGGGCGCCCACGCCGAGATCCGCGGTCGGACGCGGGCTCGCGCGGACGCCCGCTCCGGGGATGCTGTCACGATCAGGGCCACGCGATGTGCCGGACAGCGCGCTGGGATTCCGCCGAGCTCTGCGCCGACCAGAACGAAATCGACCTTGCCGTCCTGAGCGCCGCCGTCAGGACCTGGCGAGTCAAAGCGCAGACGGGGGCTGTGGTCCGCATGGACGTCTCGATTCCAATCATCCGATTTGGATGATTGGAATCCCGGGCGCGTCCGACGATCATCCTTCACAACTAGTTAACAAGTCATGCCGGTTCAAGGACAGCCAGATCTCTCGAATCACGACTTGCCGTGGGCGGCGCCGCCGAGCGGCACCTCGATGAACCCAGCGCGATTGTTCGGCCCGGCGCGGGTGAGCGGCGACTGGACCGCCTACTGGGTGTCCGTCGCCGGGTCGGTGCTCGGCGCGGCGATCGCCGTCGGCTGCGCGATGAACCTGCGCGGCCGTGGCGGTGACCCGATCGCCCACGCCGCTTGGGCCGGTGTGCTGAGCCCAGGCCGCTTGGAAGAAAAAACAAGCTCTCGCAGGAGCTCGGCGACGGCACCGTCGTGCCGCCCGGGCTCGATCAGACGAGCGCACCCGGGGGCTCGTAATCGGAGACAGCCGCCACCTCATGGGCGTGAACCCTGAAGATAGCCACGGCGTCGTGAACGATGGGGTCTCGGGCACCACCAGCGTGGGGTCGCGTCGCGCGGTCGACTCGTTCCACGGGCTGCCGATGGCGCGGGCGGCGCTCAGATTCGCCTCGGCCCGCCACGCGAATCACCGCCGAGAGGTCGACCACGCGCCGTTCATCGCCCATCCGATCGAGGTTGGTTCGCTGCTGTGCGCTGACGGGCAGCCAGACGAAGTCATCGCCGCCGGCCTTCTTCACGACGTGCTCGAGAAGACCGGGACTTCTCGCGCAGAGCTTAAGAGCCGGTTCGGTGCCCGCGTTGCCGGGCTCGTCGAGTCGGTCTCAGACGACCCATCGATTGACGATTACAGCGCGAGGAAGCGCGAGCTGCGCGATCGCGTAGCGCACGCGGGCTCTGACACGGTCGCGATCTTCGCAGCGGACAAGATCTCCAAAGTCCGAGAGCTCACGCAGCTGCCGACCTCGTGCCTTGGCGAAACAACGACCCGCGCCAAGCTCGCCCACTACCGAGCGAGCCTCAAAATGCTACGCAGAGTTGCCGGGAACAGCATCCTCGTCGATCTTCTTGACGCCGAGCTCAACCGCCTGTCGCACAAGCCGGTCACAGGCACTCACGGCGGCGGCCTATCACAGACATCGCCCGCGCAAAGCGGACCAAGCCGCGAGCTCGCGCAACCCGAGCCCGTTCGCAGGCACCGGTCGTGAAGCAGCACCTGAAGCCGTAACGAGTGTCGGGGGGTGGGTGCCCGGCCGCATCTCGCCACGGCGTCGGCCGGCCGTCTCAAGTATCGCCACGAGCGTCGGCCTGCGTGGCGGTCATCGCCCCCTCGACCGTCCTGCGCCCGATGAACTCGCACGCGACCTCCGGCGCCCCACGCCACCCGCCACGTCCTCGGGCGCAGTTGGGTACATCGCTCGGCGGCCTCGCCAGACGCAAACGAACATCAGCGCAAGACCGAGTTTCAATCGAACTACGTGTAACCGCCGTTGGAAGCCCCTGCTCGAGTCGACCGGGGAGTCGCTGGCGACCTCGACGGCGGCCTTATCGCTCCCTCTCACGAACACGCTGGGTGGAGTCTCCGGTCAGTTGCTCGACCCCAACGGGGGTTTTGGCACGGCGTTATCGGCCAGATCGGCCGATAACGAATCGACCGTCCGCGACGTACTGTGACAGCACCATCACCAGCCAGCCGAAGCCGCCCAACAAGAACGAGTCCGGCAAGACTGTTTCGCTGACGCCAGCCGAGACCCGCGTCCTGGCGCTCCTCACCACGTATCAAACGCTCGCCGCCATAGGCGGCCAGCTCGGCATCGCCCGTCCCACCGTGACAACGCACGTCCAGAACATCTACAAGAAACTCGGGGCCACCAAACTCACCGGAGCGGAAAAGCTCGCTGAAAGCCCGGGCCTCCTGCCCCGGCGATTGGGAGCTCGCCAACCCAGGACTTGACGAGCTGCGGCAGAGCATGACCAATTCTCGGTGACCCGTGCCGAGCTCCTTATGGATTTCGACGAGCGGACCAGTTACCTGCAAACCTCAGCGGCACGGCTGCCTCCTCGCGCCCGCTGCGGATACTTGTACTGGCACTTCAGGTAGGAGTGCGTGGGGGTACTGTCGAGGTAGAACCAGTACTCCTTGACGTCCTCCCCGTGGTTGCCCTGGCTGTTGGTGAGCCCGAACATCCGCTCCTTGAGGATCGGGTCGGCGCCGTTCCAGAGCGCGAGGGCAAGGCACAGCCGCTGGCGATCGTCACAGATGCCGGCGATCCCATCCTCGCCCCAGCGGTACGCGCGCGATCGTGCCTGGTCGTGGGGGAAGTAGTCCCACGCATCTCCACCGCCGCTGTAGTCCTCGCGCACCGTCCCCCATTGGCGCTCGCTCAGATACGGGCCCCAGGCCTTCCACGGCGCCGCGCCTGTGCGCGCCTCCTCCAGACGGTTGTGTTCGGCACCCTTGGTATTCGCAGAACTCGTAGTCATCGCAGCTGTCCGGGCTCGCCGCCCACGCTCAGGAGGTCCGTCCGCATGTACCGGATCGAAGCGCCCCGGTAGCTGCACCGGAACGACTCGTTGCCGCGCATGAAGTCCAGACGCTGGTGCAGCGGGTGGGGCCCGTCTGCTGTTGGCGCCCTATCGCGGAACTCGAGCGCGTCCAGGGTTGTCTGCCCGGTGTCGCGCGTCGTAATCAATTCCAGGTGACTTGCGCTCAGGCTCATGGATTCCTCCATCGGACGGTTGATCCGCGATTTGACGCTTAGCCCGAAACGGTTGGCCCGGCCGAGCTACCAGGCATCTGCGACGCTACAGCTGGGAGTGCCCGGCTCGCATCGGCCAATGTCGATGAATCCGGCCGCCTCTGCGACACCGCACCCGAAAATGCAGGAGTTGAGGAACCGCCGGTGAACCGCGCCTGCGACCAGGGCGTCCCAGGGAGGTCTCGCTAGTGACTGCCGGCCAGCGGCCGCGTGATGGCTGATCCCGTGCGGTCGTGATGTCACCCTATCCGGGTGATGCGACGGCCGAGACTTGTAAGGACTCTGGGAATCGAACCTGCCCGCATTCCAAAGGACAGTGCCCGTATTCCAAAGGACGCCTTGACAGACGCATCGGTCAGAGACCCCTCGTTGACACGCTTGCCGCGACGATGGCGGAGTCGGAGCGCGAGCGATCACGGGAGCCCGGGTTTGGGACTGCTCACGAGCGGTGTGAGCCTCGCCACGCCCACTCCGGTCGGGCGTGGCGGTTGGATCGCTACCGGCTGTATCGCGTCAGCGGCCGCGTCGCCGCTCGCGCCGTCTCATCCCGCATACCGATACGGGCGATAGCGGCCGTCCGAATGGGTCGATGAACAATGTGACGGGCCCAGCCTGCGTGGGAACCGTACCCTCGAGGGTCTTGATGGAATAGGAGAGCTGGCCGTTTTCAAGACGCGGTTGCTGGATCACGACGACCGCGTCTTGGGGTGCTTCAGCGCCGGCCTCCAGGAAAGCGAGCACCGCATTCGGCGGGTCTTCCTCGAAGCTGTTGTCTCCTTCGGCCCAGAGGTCGACGAAGTCCACGGTAGTCATGTGTCCCACGATCCGTTTCGGGCGATCGGAGAAGTAGAGCGTTGATGGTGTGACCGCCTTCAGTGTCAGGGTCGTGCCGTCGCTGGTGATGGCGCTCGCGGTCTGCACGAACATCGACTGCTCGCTCTGGAGCTCTTCGACCATCTGCTCGTCGGTCATCTGCTTGTCGGTCATCTGAACCTTCCTTCGTCTTGGCGGTCTGTGCGAGCGCCGTTGGTCTTTGGTCGCTCGGCTTTGTCGTGGACCATGAAGCGCAAATAGCCGGCGCAGCTCATCGGGACGCGTGCGAGCGAGATTCACACGAGACTACGTGACGGTAACTGCGCCTGGGTCGCCTGTCATCAGCCGAAATGGTTGACTAACCTAAACGGGCCTAAGCGGGCGCGATCCTCTCCAACCCAAGCTGCTCTCCGCTCCGCGAGTCGCCGACGACGGGATGCGTTTGGACCGACTGGTTTCTCTGCGACGACCGGGAACCTCGGTTTCCCTCCGTCGGCGGCGAGAGACTCGTACGTGCTGCCCTCAGGTCGCCCGCTGCTTCACTCCGGTCACCGAACAGGACGCCGGTTGGCCGAGCAGTGAACACTCAACCAACCGGCTTTAGTTGGCGACTACGGTCGCGCCTATGCCATGCCGGCGGCGCGTGGAGTCGGGCCGATCAATGCGCCAATGATCCAGAGGAACGGGAAGAAGAATCCGATCCCAAACATCCAGTAGTGCCCTTTGCGGAACGTTGACAGCCCGAAATAAACCCAGCACGCCACATAGATGATGCCCAACAGAATCCAGAGAAAGGTCATCTGGTCCACCGCCCTTCGGGGATAACCCCCGGGGCCGTTACTGATCCCAGGGTGCGTTTGATGTGTCCACCTCGCGACGCTCATATGCGCGACGCGATATCCAACCGGTGAAGTGAGCTTTCCCTTAGCAGTTCTCCCTCGAAGACGGTCCGCTCACCTCGGCGCCGATCAACCGCTCCCAGGAATCGTCTGCGCTCCCAAGCCACCTGGGGGAAAGCGTGCCGGCCAGGACGAGAGGTTGTTAGGCGGGTAGTGCGTTGAGTTCCTTCGCGAGCTCCTTGCCGTCGGCGTTGATTTCCTTCTCTTGGGTTTTCTCCGCGTGCGTGAGCGCCTTGTCGAGCTGCTCCTGTACACGCGACTTGCCGATCACGACCAGCGCGGCTTGGCCGGTGTTGAGGTAGTCGCCGAGCTCCTTGGCATCGCTGCGCGGAATGCCACCCATGGCGTGCCCGATCCCCCCGCCCGCGGCGGCGCCGACGAGCGCCGAACCGAGGATCGCGGGCGGGAAGATGATCCCGACCAGCGCGCCGACAGCGGCACCGGTCCAGGCGCCGTGCTGGGTCGGCTTCTCGTGCTTGGTCACGTGCACCTTGCCGTCGTCGTCCTTGTACACCAGCGCGACGTCATAGGTACCGACCAGATCAGCGGAATGCAGGTCAAGCAGCGTGTCGTAATCGGCGTCGGCGTCATCGCGATCCGCGTACACCGCTCCATACACAAATACAGGGTCGTCTTTGCTCATCGTCCTGCTCCTTTTCCGGTTGGCTTACTGGACGGCGGCGACTGCCATCACGGCAGGAGGCGACGCCCCGCTCGGGCCTTCCCCGACGATGCGGCCATGGCCGCCAGAAACACGAGCCTACGGCCCGCAACCCTCACCCCACATCGACCAAAAAGGATGAACTGCGCTGCCGCGATACCCACGCCCAGCCGGACGCCGATGCGCGTCCGGCGCGACGAGCGGCACCCCCTCGAAGCCCGACCATATGTGACTCACCGGGCGCCGGGTCGAGATCCCCCGGCACGCCCGGGTGCCACTCGGATCAGACACCAGGACCGGACCCGCGCCAGGTGGGCGATCGCGTCCGCCACCGGTTGGCTACAAACGAATCATCCCTTTTGGCTGATGCAACTCGCCGCTGCCGCCTGCGACTCTCCCCCGGGTGCGGATGAGCTGTCGGGTCTCCGCTTGGCAGTCAAATCGTCATCAACAGAAAGCGGAGCATCTGTGTGCCTCAAGGTCTGTCGGCTAGCGAGGTTGGCGAGGACATCGCCGAGCGTCGTGAGCACGCGACAGCCGAGCACGCTCAGAAGGACCGCTGGGTCGCGATCGTTGAGGCAGTGCTGCTGTCGTCGCTCTGCTGGCCGCACGATCGGGTTGCTCGGCCGCCAAGTGGGGAACGGAATCGTCGCTTGCGAAGGCCTCCTCGACGCGCACCAAAGCCAGCCTCGCGCTGATCGAATTCGACTAGATCCGCACACGCTGGACTCAGTGTCGTTGAACTTCGCAGAACGCGCCTACGCGACACCCAACACCAAGCTCTTGGGCCTAGCGGCTAGGCTGGTAGCCGTCAGGCGGCTACGTTCGGGGTATGGGGGCGGGCGCGAGGCATGGCGGGCGCGTCACCCGCGGACGAACCCTAACGCACCGCCTGTCCCGTCAGCCAACGGTGATTCGGTATTGCGAATCCAGTCGAGCTCTAGGCCTGGGATCGTGACCCGGGTTTCTGTCGATTCGAGGCCGGCCTGCTCGATGATCTCGACGGCGTCGGATCGGCCTGTGACGCCGAGCTTGTCGTAGATCGACGCGACGTGTGTCTTGACGGTCGGGCGTGCGAGGTGAAGACGATCGCCGATGTCTTGGAGCGAGAGATGCGTCCGCAGGAAAGCGATGAGCCGGAGCTCGGCAGGTGTGAGTCCGTAGTGCTGTCCGTGCCGGATCCGTGCTTGGAGACGCTGCAAGCGGCCCGGGAGCGTTCCGGCATCGGGATATCCCTGTAATACGTCGCTCGCGACCTGGGCATGGTCGAGGGCGCTGGCAACGTCGCCCAGGTCGAGGCTGATGTCGGCGCAGCGCAGCGCGAGATCGGCGTTGAGCCATGGGCCCACGAGGAGCAGTGGGCGGAGCCGGCGCACGTTCGCGAGCTGGCGCGCGGCCTCCGTCTGGTCGCCGCGTTGGTTGTGCGCGAGCGCTCCTGCCGTGTACGCGATGGCGCCGTAGATCGTGTCGTGGAGGTGTTGCTGGGCTGTCAACCAGCCCGCTTCGACCGCCCATCGTTGCGCGTCTCGCCGCTCGCCCAGCTCGGCGGCCGCGAACACCAGATAGCCAAGCGTGAAGACCCGAGTGTGGCTGAGCTCGGGTCGGTCTGCAGAAAGCGCGAGTGACTCCCGCAGCACGGCGATTGCCTCCTGCGGCCGCCCCAGGAGAAGATACGCCGCACCCATGGCGCGACGGGCGCTGAGAACCCATTGGGTGCCCATCTGCTCCTCGCATGCGCAGCCGAGCTCAGCATCGCGCAGCATCTGCGGGATGCCGTCCGGAGCCATCGAGCTTCGGAGGTTCGCGAGCGCCGAGCGAAGCGGAGCTGCCCCGTCGGCGGATGCCAAGTCGAGCGTAGCCCGCTCGGCGGCGACTAAGAACCGCCTTGCCCGGGCCGGCTCGCCGAGATAGCCGAACACCCAGGCGGCCGCGATCGACAGCTGCGCGTCTGACTCGATCTCCGTGTCGGTGCAGCGGTTGAGCCAGAGTCGCAGGCTTTCGATCTGCCCGCGGCTTGCAAACTCGTCCCGGTTCGCAAGCGCGATTCGGCCGGCGTGAGCGAGATCGCCGGCCTCATGCGCGTAGGCGAACGCCTCGCCTGGCGATCCGTGCTCCTCGCACCAACCGGCTGCCCGTCGAAGGTACACGGGGAGCAGTTCCGGGTGGCGCCGCTTGAGCTCCGCCCGGAGGAGGTCGCTGAACAAATGGTGGTAGCGATACGACTCGCGGTGATCGTCGAGCGAGATGACGAAGGCGTTGGAACGCGCGAGCTCCTCAAGCGAACCAGCCGCGTCCGTTGTGCCGAGCATCGCATCGCATAACGGCCCGGTCATGTGATCGAGGATCGACGTCCCGAGCAGGAAACGCTTGAGATGGTCCGGCTGGCGCTCGAGCACCTCCTCTAGGAGGTAATCGGCGATCTGCTGCTGATCGCCCGACAGATCGGCAGCCCTCACGGCGCCATCATCGCGGCCACGCAGCGCCAGCGTGGCCAGGGCAACCGCGGCGGCCCATCCCTCGGTCCGCTCCCACAGGGCCCCGGCCTCCGCCTGCGATAACTCCAGTCCTGCGCTCGCGGCAACGTCGCGGGTCTCCGCCGGATCCAGGGCGAGCAGCGCGGTCCCGATCTCGACCACATCACCACTCGCGCGCAGCCGGCCGAGCGGCACCCCCGGATCGCCGCGCGTGACCAACACCAACTGAGACCCGGATCGAACCTCGTCGGCGAGACACGCGAGAATCGCGCAGCTCTTCCTGGCTGTTATGACGTGCACGTCGTCCAGCACCAGAACGAATGGGTCGCGCTCGCCGAGGTCGGCCGCGAGGAGAGGAATAGCCACGTCATCGATCCTCGGCGCCCGTCCTGACAACTCCTCGAGCAGCTCATCGCAAACCGGGCCGGTCCGCTCCAGAGCCGCCACGACATGGGCGAGCAGCAAGACTGGGTCGTTGTCGCCGGGGCCGAGCTGCACCCACCCGCTGGTCCTCGGATCCAGGGCACTCCACTGCGCGACAACAGTCGACTTCCCATAACCCGCCGGCGCAGAAACCAATACCACCCGGCTGCAAACGGCGGTCTCCTGAAACGCAGAGAGACGAGGTCGACCCACCACCCACGGCGGGACAGTCGGAACTCGGAGCTTCGACTCCCGCAACAGCGGCCTGGTCCCGGCAGGGGCAACGCTACTCATCGCTCGGCCCCCCAACGCCCCCGTTCCCCATACCAGTGCGACTTCGACGCAGGCCGCGACCCGCCAGTCTCAGACGCCGACCGGTAGACGACGGGCCCCACGCCGTTTGGTGCTCAACTGTCTTGACGACGCAGGCGTCTATGGCCATCGCCGCACTGAACACAGCGCCCGACTGCGGAAACATCTCGGACAAGCCAGTGACCTCCTTTGGAGGAGCCAGATCCCATTACCCAACGCTCAAGCAACAGGCGGTCCGCCGCATCACCAGATGCCACTTCTCGCTGCCCAAAATATGGACAAGCTCGATGATACCGCGCCTGATGGGACTGTGGTGTCCGTGAAAACCCGCATAAACCCTGTCGGGAAGCTGCGATGTCGGCGGCGGGTCTCACCCGCGCGGAGGGCTGGGGGGCGATCGCGCCCCGTCTCCGCTCAGCCAGGGCAACCGTCAATCGCCGGCGACCACTGCTGCAAGCTCCCGCTCGAGTCGACCGAGGAGTCGCAGGCGACGACCGCCTTGTGGTTCGTACTTCACGAACACCGCCGGCTACCGTCGCCGGTCACGAGATCCACCTGAGCGAGCGAGCTCGGCAAAGCGATATCAGCCAGATTGGCCGATAACGAATCGGGCGCCCGCGACGTACCCTGACAGCACCATCACCAGCCAGCCGAAGCCGCCCAACAAGAACAAGGCCCGCAAGACTGTTTCGCTTACGCCAGCCGAGACACGCGTCCTGACGCTCCTCACCACGTATCAAACGCTCGCCGGCATCGGCAGCCAGCTCGGCATCGCGCGTCCCACCGTAAAAACGCACGTCCAAAACATCTACAAGAAACTCGGCGCCACCAAACGAGCCGAAGCAGTGAAGCTAGCCGAAAGCGCGGGCCTCCTTCCGGGTGGTCGCGTGCTCAGGAGCCGGAAGGATTCGCGATGGCGCTGATTCAGGAACCCGCGCTGGTCGATCGACGAAGGCCCGGCGGGCAGATCGAAATCGAGCGGCAGATCGACGAACTTGAGAGCTCGTCGCTTGAGAGGGGTCGGGTCCCGAGATGAGCTCCCACGCGCATGTTGAACCATCGATGGGAACGGGCACCGCGGCGAAGAGCGGTGGCGCCGCGAAGATCGCCCTGATCACGCTCGCGGCCGGGCAGTTCGTGATGGCGCTGGACACGACGGTCATGAACACGGCGATCGCGACGGTCGCCAAGGACGTCGGCACGACGGTGACCGGGATCCAGACCGCGATCACGCTGTACACACTGGTGATGGCATCGCTGATGATCACCGGCGGGAAGATCGGTCAGATGATCGGGCGCAAGCGCGCGTTCGCGATCGGATGCATCATCTACGCCTGCGGCTCGTTGACCACCGCCCTGTCTCATAGCCTGGCGGTGCTGATGTTCGGCTGGTCGTTCCTTGAGGGGCTGGGGGCGGTGCTGATCATGCCGGCGATCGTGGCGCTGGTGGCGTCGAACTTCGCAAAGCCCGAGCGTCCCCGTGCCTACGGGCTGGTCGCCGCGTCCGCCGCGATCGCCGCCGCACTCGGGCCGCTGATCGGCGGCATCTTCACCACCTACGCCTCGTGGCGATGGGTGTTCGTCGGGGAGGTACTCATCGTGCTTGTGATCCTCGCCCTGGCTCGCCGCATGAACGACACGCCCGCCGAGGAAGGAGCGCGGCTTGACCTGGTCGGAACGGCCTTGTCCGCGCTCGGACTCGGCGCGATCGTGTTCGGGATCCTGAAGTCGGGGACCTGGGGCTTCGTCAGACCGAAGCCTGACGCCCCGGCATGGCTCGGGCTCTCCCCAGTGATCTGGCTGATCTTCGCAGGCGCCCTTGTGCTCGTCGGGTTCGTGTCTTGGGAGGGCCGGCGGATCAAGCGCGGCGAGGGCGTGCTGGTCGAACCCGCGCTGCTACGAAACCTCCAGCTCCGCAGCGGGGTCATGTCGTTCCTGTTCATGTTCCTGATCCAAGCCGGCATCTTCTTCACCATCGCTCTGTTCCTGTCGGTCGCGCTCGGAATTTCGGCGGTCCAAACCGGCGTCCGGCTGCTGCCGCTCTCGCTCTCCCTGCTCGTGTTCGCCATTGGCGTCCCGAAGCTGCGCCCCAACGCGAACCCGCGGCGAGTCGTCCGTATCGGCTTCATGCTGCTGTTCTCCGGTCTCGTGCTGCTCGTCGCGTTGCTCGACGTCGGCGTCGGCCCAGGTATCGTGACGTGGCCGCTGCTCCTCGCGGGCGCGGGCCTCGGCGCGATGGCCTCCCAGCTCGGCGCCGTGACCGTCTCAGCGGAGCCTGACGAGAAGAGCGGCGAGGTCGGTGGCCTCCAGAACACCGGCACCCAGCTCGGCGCGTCGATCGGCACCGCCCTCGCAGGCGCGGTGCTCATCTCCGCGATGACAGCCGCGTTCTTCACCGGCATCCAGAACAACCCCAACGTTCCCTCCAGCGTCGTCGCAAAGGCAAACACGGAGCTCGCAAGCGGCGTTCCGTTCATGTCCGAGGCCGACGTCAAAGCCGCACTCTCCAAGGCGAACGTGCCCTCCGCGACCGCGAACGAGATCGTCAAGGTCAACAAGCGGAGCCAGATCGACGGTCTGCGCACCGCGGAGGCCGTCCTCGCACTCCTCGCGCTCATCGCCCTCCCATTCACCCGAGGGATCCCGACCGTGCAACCAGGCGCCCAGACGAAACCCACACCAGCCACGGGATAGGGAGAGCGCTTGCCTCAGGAGACGAAAATGCGACCAGCCCGAACGTCGCGCTCCATCCGCGACATGACCCGCGCAAGAAGATCCCGAAGGCCAAGCCGGCGCCGGTGTGGACGCCGATGCTTCGCGTCCTGGCCGACTGCGGTCTGCGCGTCGGGGAGTTGTTCGCGCTTCGCCCCGCGGGCCTCGACCTTCCCGGCGCGATGCTGACCGTGGCGGCCACTGCGTGGGAAGGAGAGGTGACGGAGTCAAGCGAGCGTCAGAACCACGATCGCGAGGTGCCGATCCCACCGTCGCTCGTCGCGATGCTGGGGGCGGTCCCACCGCGGGTCGACACGCTGTGGCTGTTCCCGTCGCCCACCGGCAAGCTCTGGCGGTACTCGAACTGGCACCGCTCGGTCTGGCAGCCGACATGCGAGGCCGCACGGATCGACCCGACGCCGCACGAATTCCGCCATAGCTGGGTCACTCATCTCCGCGCCGCCGGTATCGACCGGGCGGACCTAGCGGATGTCGCCGGCCACGGCGAGGATGTCGCCACGCGCGTCTACAGCCATGCTCTGCGGACCAGCTATGACCAGATCAGGCAGACGATCGGATGAAGCGCCGATGAAGGTCGCATTCTGGGTCGCATGAGCGCCGGATCCACGGCAGATACAGGGGTTAACCATGGCCTTCTAAGCCGTGGGTCGCAGGTTCGAGTCCTGCCGGGGGCACTCAGAGAAATGCCCGCAAACTGAGGCAGAGGACCCTTGGGCTTCCGTCCAAGCGACGATGCACCAACTGCCATCTCCGACCTTTAGGCCGACCCGGGGCAGGCCGAGCGGGTCGCCTAGCGTCAGCGGTCAGGAGCCGCCAAAAGCCCGCTCGCCCGGGCGCCGCGAAGACCTGGCCGGCTTAGGAAATTCGCGCATCGGCTCGCCGTCGCGGTCACGGCCCTCCCACACAGTCGTCGTCTCCCTACGGGCTCTCAGGGACTGCCGCCCATACGATCCATCAGGTTTTCGCGAGAGATTCCAAATTGTCGCTCGAGCGCTGCGCAATCGCGCTCGTCGAGTGGATCCGGAAACCGGCGCAGCGCTTCCTCGATCTGCTGTGGGGGAATACCGGCCCGTCGCAGGACACGGTCGACCTCTGCGTGCGAAATGAGACGCGGCTTCTCCATGAGGTGGATGCTACGCCGCTCCTGACACCCGGACGGCGTCGCGCTCGGTGTTCCGTTCGCCGCGCACGACCGTCCCGTTCCGGAACCGAAGACGTCGCCGCAGCCCTCGATAACCAGGCCGTGGGTTCGCGACTTCCGCTCCGAGCCGGCTGGCTCCGACAGCGGCAGCGGCGTCGACGTGACTGCCGAGGCGGCGAAACCCGCGAGCCGTTCCGGCGCGCCGTTCGTATCGTGCTCCCTACTTCGGGACCGCGGGGTCGCACGGGATAGATGGGAGATGAAGCT
The DNA here is from genome assembly GCA_963830475.1 of uncultured Solirubrobacterales bacterium. Taxonomy (GTDB): domain Bacteria; phylum Actinomycetota; class Thermoleophilia; order Solirubrobacterales; family Solirubrobacteraceae; genus Palsa-465. The sequence continues at coordinate 303,284 of CAWHMX010000008.1, forward strand.
TGCTAGTCACGGCAGTCAACTGGGCGGAGGTCACCGCGATCGCGACCTCGATCTTGGCCATCGGCTTGGTTGGGGGCTTCGTCGCCGCGGTGTTCGCTGCACAGCAGGTGCGGGAGGCTCGCAGGAGCCGCGAGGCGCAGATGGCGGCCGAGTTCTTTCGGCGGTGGAACGAGGACGGCCTCGTGCAGGCGCGTCGACTCGTCAGACGGTTCAAGTCGCCGGACGAATTGCGCGACGCGTTTTGCGCCTACGTCGCCAACGATGCCCCTGAGGCATACGTGCTCTACCGAGAGCTCGACTTCTTCGAGCAGCTGGCCGCGCTCGAGAGCCAGGGCGCGTTCGACCTCGAGCTGATCAAGATCCTGCTGGGGCGCACTCTGATCGAGCGGTGGGAGATGTGGAGGCCGGCGCTGCACGAGGCATTCGGGCCAGGCGCGTATCCACTGTTCGAGGGTCTCGTCGGAAAACTGAGGCGCACTCTGGACGGTTCTGCGGGCGGTCGCTGACGGATAACGCGTCAGCCGAGGTCAGCGGGAGCTCGTCACGGAGCGCGGTGACGCCGGCCGGGCCGCAGCAGGTCCCTGGCGAGATCGATCAACGCACGCCTGAGTTCGGCGACGTCGGCATCTGGATACTGCGCCACGACTCCAGCCATCGCCCTGAAGGCAACAGCCACGCGAACCTCCTGGCTGAATTCGAGCCCCTCACCCGCGAGCAGAGCCCTGATTCGTGCCTGGCGCTCGCGGGCGCCGGTGGCGATCATGGGGTGCGCGACGATCGCGATGTCGCTGGCCATGTACGAGATCAGCCGGCGCTGCTCGAGCAGGAAGTCGACGTAGTCCGTCACGAACCGCCGACGCTGTCCGGGCGTGTCGGGCTCACCCTCGTAGGTGCCCAAGAGTGCGTCGAGCCCCACGGCCGCCGGAGCGATCAGGGCTTGAAGCAGGTCGTCCTTGGAACGGAAGTGGTAGTACAGGGCCGCCTTTGTGAATCCCAGCCGGTCGGCGATCTGCTGGAGTGTCGTGCCGTCGAAGCCGTGCTCGGAGAACAGCTCGAGCGCGGCGTCGAGGATGCGCGCCCGCGTGTCAGAAGGTTGCGCGGCGGCGGAGGCAGACGCTGCAACTGAGGACACGTTCTACACATTACCACGCTACTTACCGTCCGGCAAGTGCTGGCTTGTCGTTTAGTAAGTCATTACTTGACAGCCGGTAAGGATGCCGCCACCATGAGCTGGTCTGCGGCCTCGCGCCGCCGACTCTCTTCTCAGCAAGCCGCGTCGACCGACAGGGTCCGGAGACTTCATGCGATCTATTGCCAGATGGTGCGTCACTCATCGCCGCGTCGCGCTGGCGGCCTGGCTGGTGGCCCTGATCGGGCTGGCCGTGCTCAGCAAGACCGCCGGCAGCTCATACAACGACAGCTTCAGCCTGAACGGCACGCAGAGCTTCCAGGCGCTGCAGTTGCTCGAACACGCCGCTCCCAAGGCATCCGGCGACCGCGAGCAAATCGTGATCGCGGTGAAGAATGGCCGTATCACCGACCCTGCCGTCAAGGCCCGCGCCGAGGCGATGCTCGCCCGCGTCGCCAGGCTCCCCGACGTCGCGTCGATCACCTCCCCGTACTCTCCCGCGGGCGCTGGCCAGGTTTCGCGCTCGGGTCAGGTCGCGTTCGCGGTCGTGACGATGAGCAAGCAGGCGTCGAAGTTCTCGACCGCGAAGGCGACGCAGTTCGTAAACACCGCGAAGGCGGGAGCGGGTCGCGGTCTGGAGGTTGCCGTCGGCGGTCAGGTCGCCGAGCAGACCATCCAGCCCAACGTGTCGAGCGCCGGCTTCGGGGCGTTCGCGGCGCTGATCGTCCTGTTCATCGTGTTCGGGTCCCTGCTCGCGGCCGTGCTGCCGCTGATCACCGCCGGGTTCGCGCTCGGCGCGGGAACGGCGACGGTCGGCCTGCTGTCTCACGTGATCCACATGGCGTCGTTCAGCTCAGAGCTGTCGCTGCTGATCGGGCTCGGCGTCGGCGTCGACTACGCGCTGTTCATCGTCACGCGCTACAGACAGGGCCTGCAGCGCGGCAAGAGCGTCGAGGACGCGATCGTCGACGCGGTCGACACCTCAGGACGTGCCGTTCTCTTCGCAGGGATAACCGTCTGCATCGCGCTGCTCGGGATGTTCGCGCTTGGTGTCAGCTTCCTCTACGGCGTCGCGATCGCCGCCTCGATCGTGGTGGCCTTCACAGTGCTCTCGGCCCTGACCCTCCTCCCGGCCCTGCTCGGATTCTTCGGGACACGCGTGCTCGGCCGACGCGCCCGGCGCAGCCTGGCAGCCGGTGAGCTGAAGACCTCTGACGGTTCCGGATGGTGGGTGCGCTGGACTGGCGTGCTGCAGTCACGGCCCGCATTGATCGCAACCGTCGCGACCGTTCTGCTTGCCGTGATCGCGATCCCATTCCTGTCGATGCGTCTGGGCTCCTCTGACGCCGGCTCAGATCCAGCCGGCAGCACCACTCGGCAAGCGTACGACCTGCTCGCCAAGGGGTTCGGTCCCGGATACAACGGCCCGTTGCAGCTGGTTGCCCAGATCCACAACCCCCGTGAGCAAGCAGCGTTCCTCAGGGTGACGCAGGCGGCCGCGAACACCAGGGGCGTCGTAAAGGTCACGACGCCGGTCACGCTTCCCGGCAAGCAGGGCGCGCCGCCGGTGACGAGGGCCGACGTCTATCCGCAGAGCTCGCCCCAAGCGGCATCGACGAGCGCCCTGCTGACAACACTGCGCAACACCGTCGTTCCGCGTGCCAGCGCCGGAACCGGCCTGCACGTCCTGATCGGCGGGCAGACGGCCATATTCGCCGACTTTTCCTCCGTCCTCTCGAGCAAGCTGCCGCTATTCATCGGCGTCGTGGTCGTCCTGTCCTTCCTGCTCCTAACCGCGGTGTTCCGGAGTCTTGTGATTCCGGCGATGGCGGCGATCATGAACATGCTCTCCGCCGCCGCGGCCTTCGGCGTGATCACCGCCGTGTTCCAGTTCGGCTGGCTCGGCTCATTGCTCGGCGTCGACCATACCGGACCGATCGAGGCGTTCATCCCGGTGATGATGTTCGCGATCCTGTTCGGCCTCTCGATGGACTACGAGGTCTTTCTCGTGAGCCGAATCTATGAGGAGTGGCATCGCACCGGCGATAACCGGCTCGCGGTTACCCGGGGCCTGGAAGCGACCGGGCGGACGATCACGGCCGCGGCGGCGATCATGGTCCTCGTCTTTGGCTCGTTCATCCTCGGAGGTCAGGTGATCATCGAGATGTTCGGCCTCGGCCTCGCCGCGGCGGTGCTGATGGACGCCTTGATCGTCCGCGCGGTGCTCGTGCCCGCGCTCATGCTCGTCATCGGCGACGCCAACTGGGCGCTGCCGAAGGTGCTCGATCGAATTATTCCTCGCCTCAACGTCGAGGGCAGCGTCGAGCACGACGACCACGAGGACGGTCGAGCAATCCATCCAAATCGCGGCCACCAGCACCCGGATCTCGACCCGGAACCGTCCCCCGCATAGCGACCCACGAACTGCGATCGCGGCGCGCCCGACAATCGGTCCGCGGTCGGAAGTGGGCCGCCGGTGGCCGGGGGCGGTCGGTCGGTTCGGCTGCTGCTCGACGCCTCGACGGGTTATCTCGGTCCGCTGGCCGCTTCCTGTGGCGGCTGCCCCCATCGGCGTTTCAGGAACGTCAAGTAAAACAAGCCGAATACCAGGACAATTCCGACGTTTGCTATCAGCCGCTCCCAGAAGTGGTGCCTGAAGAACAGGATGTCCGCGCCGACAACGACGGCTACGAGCGCGAGCACATAAAGCACGACCGCTGCCCGTCTTCTCATTGTTTCGTTCTACTCCCTGTGACGGCGTGGGGCAAGCTGGCCGCCGCGTCGGTCGGCACCAGCCCGCCGCGGTCACGATCACACGATCGTCACAGGTTGGTCATTGCATGGACACCAAATCCAGACGGCCTGCCGATTAGCTGTCCCGTGCTTGTCACCCCGTAAGGCCTTGGGCAGTAGCGGGCCGGCGCCCGCGGCTCCAACGGCAAGGAATCGCCGCGGCACAGGGGCCGCCACGGCACGGAATCGCACGAAAGAGAGGCGGTCGAATGCTCGAGCATGACCCAAAGCCGGGCGGCGAGGTGCCGACCGGAGCGGGCGCTGCACTCGGTCAGGAGCAGGAGTCGAAGGGCATCGTCGTCACGCGGCGTACGGCCCTCGTGGCCGGCGCTGTCGGAGTCGGCGGCCTGATGCTTGGTGGCGGCCTCGCCGTCGGTGTCCCTGCGGCCGACGCGGCGCTGCCGACCACCACCGCCCCGGAACAGCTGCGGCTGGAGTTCGGCAACAACCCCGAGACGGAGATGACCGTCTCGTGGAGCGCGCCTGGCACGGTGCCGATGCCGGCGCCGACACTCGCCTACTCGACCAGTCCGATCTCGGCCACGAACCGTGGCAAGGTGATCGCCCTGCCCGAGTCGGCACCGCTCGATCTGACCAAGGGACCCCGCCGGGGCCCGAGCTCGACCAGCTTCCTCGATGGTCAGACGGGACAGACGACCTTCCACTACCACGTCCCGCTCAAGCGCCTGCGGCCTGACACGACCTACCACTACGAGGTCTCCGACGGTGCCGGTTCGACCGCCTCGGCGCAGTTCCGGACCGCGCCGACTGGGCGTGCCTCGTTCCGTTTCACCGCGTTCGGGGACCTGGGGATCAACCCGCCTCGCTCGCCGGCCACCACCGCGGGCGTGATGGACCCGGGCGACGGCGCCGGCGGGCCGCTGTTTCATCTGATGGTCGGTGACCTGGCGTACGCGGACGGGTCCAACCCGCCGGCCGTCTGGCGACCGTGGGCGCTGCAGGTCGCGCCCGCAGCCTCGACCTTCCCGTGGATGCCGGTGCCCGGCAACCATGAATTTGAGCGGGGCGCGACCGACATCCACGGTGCCCCCGGCGGCGCTTACAACGGTCCGTACGGCATTGGCACCTACATGGCCCGCTACCTGCTGCCCGAGAACGGGCTGACCAACTGGGACGGGAACACGCTGCAGGGCAACTTCTACAGCTTCCAGGTCGGCACCGTGCTGTTCGTCAACCTCTACGGCAACGACATGATCTGGCAGACATCGGACTTCAGTGCGCCGAACGTGACCCAGTACAGCGGTGATCTGAAGGCCGATCCGAAGAACATGGCGCTGGTCCCCGACGACTCGAGCGGCACCCCGAACCTGCAGATCCAGTGGCTGGAGAAGACCCTCCGCGAGGCCCGCGAGCCGGACTCCGGCGTCGAGATGATCGTCGTGCAGTTCCACTTCCCGTTCGCAAGCGTCGACACCGGCAACAGCTGTGACATGGGAGAGCGCGTGGCTTGGGGGCCCCTGTTCGACAAGTACGAGGTCGACATCACGCTCAGCGGCCACAACCACAACTACTGCCGCTCGCTGCCGGTCCGCGGGTACGACCCGCCGTCCGGAGTCGCGACCGGCGCCATCACCAATCCGTTCGGCACCTTCGCCAAGGGTGACACGATCGATACCCGTCGGCCGACCGTGCGCCAGTCCGAGCCGATCTCGATCGACGGCCAGCAGGTCTTCGACACCTCGCTCGGTACCGTGCACCTTGTGGTGGGTGGCGGCGGCGCCGGCTCGACGATCGGCGAGACGATCGATTCCGTGACCGGGTTCACACAGGCCCACCCGTTCGCCTCCTCCAACGGCAACAATGTTCAGGCGATCGAGGACGCACCGTGGTTGGGGTTCTACGACACCGCCAACGCCTATGGCTACGGGGTCTTCGACGTCGACCCGGGCGACCGCCAGGGTGAGACCTCGATCACGTTCCAGTGGTTCTCGGTACCACCCACCGGCAGCCCGCTGCCAACGACGCCCGTGGAGAAGCTCACCTTCACCCGGCGCACGCAGAAGATCCAGGCGGGCGAGCCGAAGATCGTCGGCAGGCCCATCGTCGGCCACAAGGTCACCGCTGACCCGGGCAAGTGGTCCCCGAAGTCGGCCCGGCTCAGCTACCAGTGGCTGCGCGAGGGGTTGCCGATCGCCGGGGCCATCTCCTCGAAGTACACGCTCACCGCGGACGATCTCGGTCAGCAGTTGCAGGTTCAGGTCACCGGCACGATCCCCGGTAACGTGACCGACACAGCGACCTCGGCGAGCGTCGTCGGCGTCGCCGCTCTGCCTGCATCGAAGCTCGTGACGATGAGCGGCAAGCTCGCCGTGGGCGGCTCGCTGGCGGCCGTCGCGGCGCCGCTGGCGCTGGGCGCGACCCGCAAGTTCCAGTGGCTGCGGGATGGTGAGCCGATCAGCGGTGCGACCGACAGCACCTACGATCCGCTCGACTCCGACGTCGGCCATCTGCTTGAGGTGCAGGTCACCGAGAGTGTCGACGGCTACGAGCCGGTGTCGGTGACCTCGGCGCCGCAGTCGGTGTCGGGGGGTGGCACGGCGCTCACGGTCCCCACGCTCACACCGGAGCCGACCGTTGGGGTCGCGGTCCAGGCCGAGATCGACTCCGAGGACGCCGCCCACCAGTGGCTGCTCGACGGCGCCGAGATCAACGGCGCCGAGTCCGCCTCCTACACCCCGGTCCCGGCCGACGCCGGCAAGCAGCTACAGCTGAAGCGCACCGCCAACGGCGAGTCGGTGATCTCCAAGCCGCAGACCGTCGCCGCCGCGGTGTTCAAGACCGCGTCGCGCCCGGGCTTCCGCGGCGAGCCGGTTGTCGGCGGCACGCTGATCGCGATCGCCGGTCCGTGGTCCCCGAGCCCGACGCTCAGCTACCAGTGGCTGCGGGACGGGGAGAGGATCGACGGCGCCACCGAGGAAACGCTGGTGGTCCCGGCCGCTTGCGCCGGCAAGGAGGTCAGCCTCCAGGTGACCGCCGAGCGCAACGGTTACGTCACCTGCAAGACGATCTCCGACGCGGTCAAGGTCGGCTACGGCACGATCGAGTCCTCGATGCCGCGGATCGAAGGGGACCCGCGCGTCGATCAGACGCTGCACGTGATCAAGGGCGAGTGGAGCGCCCAGGCCCGGTTCCACTACCAGTGGATCGTCGGCGGCATCGCCCGCGACGGCCGCAGCACCGGCCCCGCGTACGAGGTCCGTCCCGAGGATCACGGTCAGCGCGTGACGGTCGAGGTGACCGGCCGCATGGACGGGTGCCAGCCGGTCGTGCGGAGTTCCGCCGCGACCGAGCCCGTCCGCCGCGCATAACGGTCTGGCCGGCGGTTGGGGCCATGCAAGCCCCAACCGCCGCCATGCCGCCCCGAACCATCAGCTGACACGGCGGTCACCTCGGCCGCGTCGAGGATGCCCGCTACGAGTCTGGGCGGGCGACGACGATGACGCGCAATGGGTGCGGGCGGGCTGTGCTCTTGCGCCGCGATCAGATGCTTGACAGGGTCAGTCGATGCTGACTCAGGTAGCCGACGGCGTCTGGGTCCGGCAGAGTGCGTGGGTCTGGACCAATTCCATCGTGTTGCGCGGGGAGGGCGGGTTGATCCTGGTCGATCCCGGCATCGATGGTTCCGATCTGAACCAGCTCGCCGACGACTTGGACCGGCTCGGCATTCCGGTGGTCGCCGGGTTCTCCACCCATCCCCACTGGGACCACTTGCTCTGGCATTCCCGGTTCGGCGACGTTCCGCGCTACGCCACCGCCGCCGCTGCCCACACTGCGAGTGAAGCCCGAGAGCGGGGGCAGGGGATGGCGGCGGAGAGCGCCTCGGGCATCCCTCTCGAGCTGTTCGGGCTCGTCACCCCGCTGCCCCCGGACGGCGGACCCGTGCCGGGCGAGATCATCGAACATGAGGCGCACGCGGTCGGCCACGCCGCGGTCCTCCTCGCGGACCGTGGCGTCCTGCTCGCCGGCGACATGCTCTCCGATGTCCTGATCCCGCTCCTCGATGCTCGCCGGCCAGATCAGGTGGGCGCCTACGAGACGGCACTCGACCGGCTGGGGGAGGCTGCCAGGCACGTCGATGTCGTGGTCCCCGGCCACGGCGCTGTTGCCGAGGGTCCCGAGGTGGCGGCACGTCTCGTCGCTGATCACGCCTACATCGACGCGCTGCGGCGAGGAGAGGAACCGGTCGACGCGCGTCTGGGGCCGGATGCGGACTGGCTCTCCGGCCCGCACAACTCGAACCTGGAGCAGGCCCGAGCGCGGTAGGGGTCGGCGCAGTGGCGTCGCACGGTCTGCCTTGGGCGCCTTGCTCGGCGCCTTGATTGACGAGGACGGTTACCGGGGCGCCGCGCTCAGCGAGCAGCAGGAAGCTCCGCCTTAGTCACCGGGAAGGACGCTTGCAGTCTGCGGTTGGCCAGCGTTAAGGGTGACGCAGTCGAACTCGCGCACGACGGTGACTTCGACCGAGGTGATGTGAGTGGCCAAGGGCTATTTTGACCATGTGCAGCTACGGCATGGCGGTTTTGTGCAGTTCGAAGTAGCGTTTTTGGCAGTACCGGACGGCGTCTTTTGATTTGCCCTTGACAAAAGCAAGCGCGGAGAGATAATCCTGGCGCATCGTCGGGCGAGGAGGGCCGGGATCATCTCCCCCTACAGTTCCGAGCGTGCCAAGGAGGAACGGGCATGGCTGCGCCCGAGCACCTTATAGCGTCCTCCGCACCCCTCCGCGAACCGCGGCAACGGGCACCCCCCGGGCGACTGGTCGTTCTGTCACCCTCAGGTAACTCGATTTTCGACACAGGGAGTCAAACCCGTGCGACGTATTTACGCAGTTCTCGGCGCTGCAGCAGCAGTGACGGCGGTGGTCGTCGTCATCGGAGTCACTAGCGGAACGGCAGCTAACACGCCGACCTACCTGGACCCGAGCGCGTCAGTTCCGACGCGTGTCGATGACCTTCTGGGTCGGATGACGCTTAAGGAGAAGGTCGGCCAGATGGACCAAGCCGTGGTCGGTTTGCTGCGCGACAGTACCAATCCTACAAATGGTATATGCAACGGTAATAACACGTCGCAGCTGCAGCCGAACTGCCTGAAGAGCGTGCTAGTCACCGATGCCACCGGCTCGGTCCTGTCGGGTGCGACCGACAATCCGCCCGGCAACACGGGGACTGACTGGGCGAATCTGTACAACACGATCCAGCACTACGCGATCGACCACTCGCGGCTACGCATCCCGATCATCTACGGCGTCGATGCGGTCCACGGCTTCGGTCATCCGACCGCGGCGACGTTGTTCCCCCAGTCGATCGGGATGGGAGCGACCTGGGACACCGCGCTGGCGAGACAAGCCGGCCAGGCCACGCGTGATCAGGTCTGCAGCGTGGGTACCAATTGGGTTTTCGCTCCGGTTCAGGATGTGGCGCGGGACAACCGCTGGGGCCGCTACTACGAGACTTGGGGGGAAGAGCCCGCGCTCACGGCCGCGATGGGCGGGGCCAACATTCGCGGAATGCAGAGCGGGACGTGCCCGACCGACCCCGGCCTCAAGGTCGCCGCGACGGTGAAGCACTTCGCCGCCTACTCGTCGTCGATCAACGGCCACGATCGCGTCGAAGCGCAGATTCCGATCCGTTATCTGCAGGATCTCTTCCTGCCGTCGTACGCGGGCGGGATCAACGCGGGCGCGGACACCGTCATGGTCGACTCCGGGTCGATCAACGGCATCCCCGCCACGGCCTCGCACTTCCTGCTGACGACCGAGCTGCGCCAGCGGCTGGGCTTCACGGGCGTGGTTATCAGCGACTACAACGACGTCTTCGCCCTGCAGACGACGTACCACATCGCTCCTGATCTCGAGGGCGCGGTGGCCGACGCGGTCAACGCCGGTGTGGACATGGCGATGAATGCGACTTCTTCCACCAGCTACGACGCCGCGCTGATTGCGGCCGTCCATGACGGTCTGGTCCCGATGTCGAGGATCAACCAGGCGGTGACGAGGATCCTGACGCTGAAGTTCAAGCTCGGCCTCTTCGACCATCCGTTCGTCGACGCGAGCAGGGCCAATGCCGCGATCAGGGGCAACGTCTCCGTCTCCCGCCAGGCCGCCGACGAGTCGATGACCTTGCTGCGAAACCAGAACGGCGCGCTGCCGCTCCTCCCGAGCAGCCATATCACGGTCGTCGGGCCGAACGCGGACTCGATCCCCGACACGCTCGGGGGCTGGAGCGTCAGCTGGCAGGGCTCGTTCGATAACAACAAGCAGGCGTGCTGCGGCGGGCCGCCCGACCAGATACCGACGCAGACGGTGACGGTCTGGAAGGGCATCCAGGCAGCCGACGCGAACGCAACGCTTGCTTCCGGCCAGTCGAGTGCAGTGGCCGCGGCGCCCACCACGGATGCCTACGTCGCGGTAGTCGGCGAGACCAGGCCCTATGCCGAGGGACTGGGCGATGACCCGGCACCGCAGTTGGATACCAGCCAGAAGGCGCTGGTCGCGGCGCTGGAGGCCACCGGCAAGCCGGTGATCGTGGTCGTCGTGGCCGGCCGTCCACTCGGGCTCGGTCCCGACGCTGAGTCGGCGAACGCGATCCTGATGGCGTGGGAGGGCAGCACCCAAACAGGTAACGGAGTGGCCGATGTCCTGTTCGGCAAGTACGACCCGAGCGGCAAGCTCCCGGTGACCTGGCCGAGTGACGCCACGCCGCCCGGACTCGATTCGTCGAGCTTCAATACGACCGGAGCGACTCCGCCGGGCGACGAGCCGAAGTTCTTCGACCAGCTCCCGGGGACGAACTCCGGTACCGGATCGGGCTACAACCCGCTCTACCCGTTCGGCTTCGGCCTCTCGTATACGACGTTCTCGACTAGCGGCCTGTCCATCTCCGGCCCGGCAGCCGGCGTCGTGATCGCATCGTTCACGGTGACGAACACCGGCAGTCGCGAAGGCGTGGACATCGTCCCGGTCTACGTCAACCGTCCGGTGAACACCGGCGAGATCCTGACGCCGACGAACGGGGACCTCGTCGGCTGGGCGCGTGTGGATCTGGCGCCGGGAGCGTCTCAGCAGCTCTCTGTCGGGTTCCGGGTCAAGCAGCTCGCAGTGACTCCGGGAGACATCAACGGGGACGGGCCGCCGCAGGTGCAGGCCGGTGACTACCAGGTCGTGCTGGACCCGAATGGCACGGGTCCGACGTTCACCATCCATTAGGAGGCCGATTCAGTACCCAACCTGGCGTGGCGGGCCTGCAAAAGTCCCGCTACGCCAGCGGGTCGTCGAGATGGCGAGCCCTACCAGTGAGGATCTGGCGGCACCGCGCCACGAGCCAGGGTTCGCCGAGCTCATCAGCGACTAAACGGGTCATTTGCGGTTTGGCCGAGGGGTGCGGCATCGCTAGTCGCTGCTGTTCGGCTGCCCGGGGCAACGAGGGAGCTTGGAGTGTGCGAGCATCGAACTATGTCTGTCAGGTGAGCACGAGTCCGGGCCGGCTCGCGATGGTCGGTCACGCGAGCCGGGGGTCGGTGTGTGAGCCGATGGTCGTCTACCAAGCCCCAACTGGAAGCAGGCCGATATGCGTGCGATCACGGTCACTGAATATGGAGCTACTCCCGCGATGGCGGAGATCCCGACGCCGGAACCGGGGCCCGGGCAGATTCTGCTGAAGCTGCGAGCGGCCGGGATGAACCCGATGGATCCGGTGCTCGCCTCGGGCGACTGGAAGCCGATGCCTGCGGCGTTCCCAATGGTGCTCGGTGCTGATGGTGCGGGCGTGGTCGAGCGGCTTGGCGAAGGGGAGTCGAGGTTTTCGGTCGGCGATGATCTGTTCGGCCAGTTGTTCATCGCTCCGCTTGGCTCGGCGGGAACGTACGCCGAGTACGTGGCTGTGACCGAGGATGCGCCGCTGGCGAGAGTTCCCGCGCAGCTCGATGATGTTCTCGCGGCGGCGCTGCCGACGGCGGGTGGCGCCGCGCTTGAGTTGGTGGACCTGCTCGACCCGCTGACGGGCAAGACGGTGCTGATCGTCGGCGCCGGCGGGGGCGTTGGTTCGTTTGCAGCTCAGTTCGCCGTCAGCGCCGGCGGGAAAGTGATCGCAAACGTCCGGGGCCCGGATGCGGAGCGGATGCGCTCTTACGGCGCTACCCAGACGATCGATCACACGGAGGTCTCGCTGGTCGACGCTGTCAGACAGGCACACCCCGGCGGCATCGATGCGCTCCTGGACCTGGTGAGCGACGCCAGCGGCTTTGCCGCGCTCGCGTCGCTGGTCAAAGCCGGGGGTAAGGCGGTGACGACTCGATACGTCGCTGACGAGGGTGCCCTCCTCGCAAACGGGGTCACCGCGATCAACTTCGCGTTGCAGCCCTCGAGCGAGTTGTTCGAGAGGGTGGCAGAAGCCGTGGCTGGCGGGCGTATCGTCGCCCCGCCAATCACCCGTGTATCCCTCGACGACGTACCCGCCGTCCTGAGCTCGGCCCAGTCGCGACAAGCCAGCGGCAAGACCGTGATCACGTTCTAACGATCAGCCCGAGCCAGCGCAGTGCTGCGCTACTGAGGTTCGGATTGCACGAGTACGTGCTCGGGTCGATCTACAATCCGTACGAACGACCACAGGTTCGCTGATGAGAGACCAAGCGACGAGGTCGACTCGTTGAGCCGTGGCGCGGCGGCTTCGGCAAGAGCTTCGAACGTGGTCAGATCGTGATCGGGTTTGAGGTTCGCTCCGTTGGGCGCATGCGGTTCCAAATCACCAGCATGATTCGGGGCGCAGCTCCCATCCCACTGAATGAGGGCGCAAAAGGTCGTAAATGGTTGTCCTGCACGCTTGCTGACGAGCGCCGAATCGAACGTCCCACCACCACCGTCGACATCGTCGAAGCCGTACCAATAGACCTCGGTGACATCTTCGATATCGCCGAGATCCTTCCACACGTTCGCGGCATTCGTCTGAACTGCCGTATTGCCGGTTGCGCAGGCGCCGAACGAGGTGCCGGCGCCGCACACGCTTGATCCGTTGGCATCGCCCGACTTCCCATCCTGAAGGTACACAGCTGATTCGGTTACCCACACTTGGAGCGGCGGTGATCGCGGTAGGCGCGAGGCGAAATAGCTGAGGTCAGCGGTGCCCAACCCACCGGTGACGTCGTCATAATCGTGCACGGACCAGTAGCGCGGAAACTGTCCCGGCCACAGCGCGGCATATCTGCCGTCGCCGAGTTGGAGGTCTCTCAGCTGTTGGACGTACGACGTGAGGTAGGAACTCTGCGGATCGGGCCCGGTGTATGCGGCAATCGCGTCGGGCCAGTGGTTCTGGATAACTACGGATTCAGCTAGCTCCCAGAGGCCAGCAAGCTCGAGCGGACCGCAGTTCGAATAGGTACTGTCGCCGCAGAGAGCAAAGGGATACGGGTTGTAACCGCGCCCGCAAGAATTCAACGGATCGACGCTGCATTGGCTGCCGCCGATGCTTCCCGACAGTGCGCCGTTGTATTGCGGGTAAGCTTCGCCCTCATTGAAGGCTTCAAACTGGGTTACCACATCCGGTCCGAGGTCAGAGTTCAGGGTCCTGATCAGTTCATAGACTCCACAGAAGTAGTCTTGGCCTGCCTGTGTGATCCCTGCGAGGTATTGCGACCCTGACCCGTAGGCCGGATCGGGAAAAGGCGGAACGATGTCGTCGTCGTAGCCGCTGCCTGCGCTTATCTCTACATCCGGCGTCAGGTGCAGCTGCTCGGCGCCCTGGATGTCGTAGACGAGCGCTGCGAACAGCTTGTTTCCACCCTTCGCGAAATACGGAGAGGCGACACACTCGCTCTCGGCGCTGGAACACAGCGCGCCAACCGGACACGAGCCCAGCGCGTCATAAGGAATCCAGAAGCGAATGAAGCCGGTAGACCCGCTGGGCGTGAGAATGCGCTGCCGGAAGCTGTTGAAGAGACTTGACGTGAACGGAGGCTCGATCACCAAGTCGCCCGACGGACACGGCAGCTGGGATGACGAGCATTTGGCGAATGCCTCGCCTTGGCCAGATCCTCCGTCCTGGCCGAAGACCCCGTCTCCGTTCCCACCGATCGTCGAGTAGCCGTGGGCGGCTGCATGAGCAGCTGGCGTGAAGAAGAGGACGAGCCAGCCAGCCCCCAGCACGAGAAGGACGTTTCGCGATCGCGCGAACCGGCCACGGATCAGATTTTGTGCGCGACGCAACCGCAAGCTTCAACTAGAACGAACCAGCGGCGCTGCAGTTGCGTGGGACGTCGTCAGAGCTGCGGCAAGCCGACCCATTCGATGCTGCGGTCCCAGAGTTGTGATGCGAGCTCGGGGGTCGCGACCGCGCTCGGCTCCTTCCGTTGGCCGTTGTCGTAGTAGTGACCGCTTTCAGCGGCAACGTCGGACGAGGTCGCACAATGCAGCGACGTCTGCGCCCCGTCGGCCGGTGAAAGCATGCTCCGCGTCATCAGTGGGCGCACAGGCCAAGGCACCCGACGCCAAATCTCCGAAGCGACTTCCCCAGGGTGTAGCGAGTACGTCGTTACGGCCGTTCCATCCAGCCGACGGGCAAGCTCCTGAGCGTGGAGGACGTTCGCGAGCTTGGAGACCGCGTATTCCGGGATTCCAGTCAAGCTCCTGGTGCGCCGCCGTACGGCGTTGAAGTCGATCCCGGGGGCGCGGTAGTGGAGGGCGCTCGCGACGTTGACGACTCGAGCGGGTGCGCTCTCTCGCAGCCGCTCGAGCAACAGTGCCGTCAGCAAGAACGGGCCGACGTAATTGGTGCCGAACGCGAGTTCGAATCCGCTCTCAGTCATACCTCGGCCGCCCGCGAGTCCGGCGTTGTTGATGAGGGCATTGAGCGGCTCTTCGGCCTGCAGAAACTCCTCGGCGCACGCCCGCACGGATTCAAGATCGCCCAGATCGAGACGGAGGAACTCGACCGCGCTCACGCCGGCCAGAGCGACAATCTCCTCGATCACGGGCCGCGCGTTCTGCTCCGAGCGACTCGCGACGAACACACGTGCGCCACATCCCGCCAAAGCGAGCGCGGTCTCTCGCCCGATGCCGGTGTTGGCGCCGGTCACGAGGAACGTTCTGGGGTCCAAGTCGCCGATCCGCGCAGCTTATGCCGCAGGTTCAGCGACAGGCGGCGGTGAAGGAGAAGCCAGCCGGAGGCGGTGAACCTCTTCGCGCTACAAGCCCCCGAAGCCGGATAGTCGGCGTCGGGGCGGACGCGATTGGCGGCTTGTGGGGCATCCGAGGCGCATGACCGGTAGCGTGCGCATCATGTCCGTCGACTGGCCGGCGCTCCCGTACGAGCAGTGGCAGGCTACCTGCGACACGCTGCACGCTCATACCCAGGTCCTTGGCAAGCTGGCGGCGGCGCTTGCCCCGGCCGAGCCGCAGCTGCAACACGCGGCGTTGCGCCTGACCGCGCGTGGCTGGGAGACGGCGCCGCTACCGGCACCGGACGGCGCAGGAGCGCTGGTTGTGGCGCTCGATCTGCGTACCCATGAGGCCGTGGTAGAGAGCACCGGCGGTTGCGCGGAACGCATCCCCCTGGCTCCGGACAGACCGGTTGGCGAGGTCACGCGGGAGGTGCTGGCGGCCGTTGGCCGCTGTGCCGGCCCGGTCGAGATCAACGTCACGCCGCAGGAGGTGCCATGGACAGTGCCGCTCGACGAAGACGACCAGCACGCGCGCTATGACCCAGGCCAGGTCGCCGCGTACTTCACCGCGGCGACGCATGCGTCGCTCGCGCTCGCGGAGTTCCGCGCGCCCTATCGCGGACGGTCGACGCCGGTTAACGCCTGGTGGGGATCGTTCGACCTGGCCGTGAACCTGTTTTCCGGACTTCCTGCCGATCCGCCGTCGGACGACTTCATCATGCGCAACGCGATGGACGCGCAAGAGGTTGCGGTTGGCTGGTGGCCCGGTGATGCACGCTACGAGAAGGCGGCCTTCTACGCGTACGCGTACCCGGCGCCGGAGGGATTCGCGGCCGCGACGCTGGCTTCTGCGGCCGGTCGCTGGGAACCTTCGCTCGGCGAGTACGTACTCGACTGGGACGACGCTCGCGCCAGCCCCAACCCGCACGACGCCGTGCTCGAGTTCGCTCGCTCGGCGTTCGGCCACGCCTGCGCGGTGTGCGAGTGGGATCCGGCGCTCCCCGCCAGCGCGGAAGGGATCCCCCCGCCCGTCGCCTGAGCCGCGGCCATACTGCGGACGAGCGCGCTGGCGACGGCGCACTCGAACCGACATGGGTTTTGCTTGGGCGCTACGGTGCCTGTCTGAAGCCATGGCACGCCTGGTTGGGATCAACCACATCGCGCTTGAAGTCGGCGACATCGACGAGGCGCTCGCCTGGTACGGACGCGTCTTCGAGTTCGAGCTACGCGGCCGCCACGGCGACCAGATGGCGTTCATTGATATGGGCGACCAATTCATCGCCCTCAGCTCCGGTCGCACCCAGCCACCGGACGGTCCTCGGCACTTCGGCCTTGTCGTCGACGACAAAGAGGCCGTGCGCGAACGCTTGCGAGACCAAGACATCCGTGTGCCGCTGGGCGGCTCGCTTGACTTCAGCGACCCCTGGGGCAATCACGTCCAGGTTGTCGATTACCGAGACATCCAGTTCACCAAGGCGCCGGCGATCCTCCGTGGGATGAAGCTCGAGGCCCTCAGCAAGAACGCGCAGGCGATTGCCGAACTTCGAGCCAAGGGCCTGGAGGCCCGCTGATCGCCAGACGGGAGTCTGCCGTGGCCCAGAGAGGCTAACTGGCAGCCGCACACCAATACGGACCGACGGCACGCCGGGCCTGAGCGCTCGGGTGTCATTCCGGTAAGCCTGTGTGTTCATCTACTGGTCGGTCAGCAGGGTGAAAAGCTCGGCCACCTCAGTGGGGGAGATCTCGAGCGCCGGCTCACCGATACTGATCTCGACCTTGCTCGTGCCCGGCACAAGCGCCGGCCTGAGCGCCCCGAAGAGCCATACTCGTCGCTCACGGGCGATGTCGAGCGCGCGTCGCCTGAGTATCTCGCGATCGCCGCGCACGTGGATGTGAAAAAGCGGCGTTTGCGGAGGGTCAGGAATCACGTTCACATCCGGTACCCCGCCCAGCGCGGCAGCGATATGCCGCGCGTGTTCGAGGAACGCTGGCATCTGCGGGACCAGCACCTCCAGCCCCCGCTGCGCGGCAGCTGCGAACGGGAACAGCCTGGCCAATGTACCGCCATGACGGCGACGCCACACCTTGGCCTGCTCGATCAGTTCGCTCGAGCCGGCAAGAATGCTGCCCGACAGTCCGAGCAAGCCCTTGTACAGCGACACGTAGGTACTGTCGAATAACCTGACAATCTCGCCGTGCGATTTTCGGTAGTACGGCGCAGCTTCCCAGATGCGAGCGCCATCGAGGTGAACGGCAGCGCCGTGACCCTTTGCCCACTGGATCTGCGCAACGAGATCCGCCCACTCGGGTAACTGACCACCTATCTCGCGTTGAGGCAGCTCCAGCAGCACCGCCCCAACCCGCGTGTTCAGGTGTTCTAGATCGTCAAGCTCGATCAATCGGTCCCCATCCCCGATCAACTCTGCCTTGAGCCCGTGCAGATGTGCGTAGCCCGCGTTCTCATGAAGTGCGAGATGACATGTCGGGTGCCACGCGACCGTTGACGTACCCCGCTGCTCACAGTGCACGCGCAGCGCGATCTGCTGCGCCATCGTTCCACTCGGAAACAGCGCCGCGGCCTCGACCTCTAACAGGCCGGCAAAGCGCAGCTCGAACTCCTCAACGACCGCTCCTTCGCCATACAGATCAGGGCGAGCATCCGCGTCCAGAGCGTCCGCAGCCAGCAGTAGGGACTCAGCCGCAGAAATTGGCCGCTCCGATCCCAGCCACCGCTCGCACTGCCACATAACGTCCCGCCACTCAGAATCGGTCACGCGCGCGAGCATAACTCCATCCCTGATCGGCGTCGATTGCCCGGGTTGCTGGCTTTGCGGGACCGCCTGGTGCTACTCCGATACCAGGCGCCAGCTCGACTCCGAATTGCGAGAAACTCGCGGGCGCAATCGAATCGACCGACAGGAGCGCTATGTCCGAAGAAGCCGAGACCGTCAACCTTCACAGCGCCGAGAACCACGAAGGACGCATCGACGTCGCGGGTGCTCTGGGTTCGTCCGCGTTTGCGATGTACGTGTACGACCTGGCTCCTGGCCAGGCGTCGTGTCCATACCACTACGAGTCCCGTGAGGAATGGCTCTTGGTGGTCGATGGTTCGGTGGTAGTGCGCCGACCGGGTGGCGAGCAGATCCTGCAGCGCGGCGATATCGCCCGCTTTGCGGCCGGGCCTCAGGGTGCCCACAAGATCATGAACCGCAGCGAGGCGCCGGCGCGCACGTTGGCGTTCTCGACCGCAGAAGGCCCGTCGTTCTCCGTGTATCCGGACAGCGACAAGGTCGGCGTCTTCTCTGACGATCCCGGCCTCGACCTCATTTTCCGGCGTGAGACCGCGGTGCCCTACTCCGACGGAGAGCAAGGATGGGACCGCGCGGACTGATCAGCGATCCGCCTGGGTAACGCATGCTGCACTACGCTCGACGTGCTTGACCGATCCGACGCCCTACATCTTCTTTGCGGGCACCGCTCGGCAGGCGCTCTCCTTTTACGCAGAGGTCTTCGGAGCCGCTGCACACCTGCACACGTTCGCCGACTTCGGCCGCACCGACGGACCGCCGGATGCCGTCGCACACGGCTATCTCGTTGACGCGCCGGTGGCGCTGTTCGGCTCGGACGTGGCGGGCGACGAGCCGGCTTTTCAAGCGCGGGGGCTCATGCTTTCGTTGCTAGGCACCGCGGATCCCGCGACGCTACGACGCTGGTTCGCGCGTCTAGCTGAGGACGGCAAGGTGCTTGACGATCTCCAGAAGCGACCTTGGGGCGCTTTTGACGGGCAGGTCGTCGATCAATACGGGCTTCGCTGGTTGATCGGGTTCGAAGACGACGCCACCGGCTGAGCGCGGCTGCCGGACTGCGTGCCGACCATCTCAGCGCCGGAAGCCGCCCTCAGCGTCGATCACCTGTCCGGTGATCCAGGCACTCTCCGGGGAGATCAACCAGCTCACGATCGGTGCGATGTCCTCGGGCCGACCCCAGCGCCCGGTCGGAAACGCCGATCGCAGCTGCTCTCTGAACTCGTCGGTAGGCCAGCCGGTATCGACCGGTCCGGGGTTGATCGCGTTCACGGTGATCGGCCGGTGCGCCAGGGCATCGGCCAACGATCCGGTCATCTGGTGTATGGCGCCTTTGCTGATCGCATAGGGCAGCTCATCGGCCATCGGGCCACGGTGCTGCCCGGAGGTGAACAGCAGCACCCGACCGTCACGGCGTGAGTCGTCGTGTTGCTCGGCGTAAGCCTGAGTCAGCAGGACTGACGCTCGGGCGTTGACCGCCCACGCCAGGTCGAGGTCCGCGCTGCTGACCTCGCTCAGGCGGCCCGGCGCCGATCTCGCGTGGTTGGCGATCAACACGTCAACGCCACCGAACCGCTGGATGGCATGATCGATCACCCTTCTCGGCGCACCGGGATCCGCGAAGTCCGCCTCGACGTGACTGAGGCGCGCCCCCAGACCGCCCAACTCTTGGATGACGCTGTCAAGTTCGCTCGGACCGGGCGCCCACGGCTTCTCAGCGTCATGCTGAGACCACGAGTGGATCACGAGGTTCAAACCATCGGCAAGAAGGCGTCGCGTGATCGCAAAGCCGATGCCCTGACGCCGGCTTACGCCCGTCACGACAGCGACCCGTGAAGCATCCTCCCGCATACAGACCACTTGTAGCGCAACCACCTGGACCGCCCCGCGGGCGTACGGCCGGAGCAACCCACTCGGCGACAGCCATCGCTTAGTCTGCTCGCATGGCTGGAGTGACGGCCGAGGAATCTTTCCGGCGCTGGTATGTGCCGTGGAAGGAACGGGTCTGCGAGGAGGTGCGGCCGTTCTCACACGGAACGGTGCTGCGAAGCCGGCGCCATCCCAATTTCTGGGAATACAACTGCCTCCGGTTGGAGCGGCCGATGGACGCGCGCGAGCTCATCGCAGTGTCCGACCGTGAGTTGGCCGACTGCGCTCACCGCCTTGTTGAGTGGTTGATCCCGATGCCCGATGGCCTGGTGCGCGAGTTGCGCGAGGGAGGCTGGATCGCGAGCCCGCTGATCTACATGCGGCACGACGGCCGCGCGGTCCCCCAGGATCGGCACGAGCTCGTCGAGGTGGACTACGACGAGGTGCTGGAGCTCCGCGAGATATGGCATCGCGAGGATTTCGGCGGTCACACCGAGGCCGAGAGCTTCCAGGCGCAGGCTCGCGAGGTGGCTGAGCTCGCGGGCGTGCGCGTGATCGCGGCCAGCGACGACGGTCGCCTGAGTGGGTTTGCGCAGGTGGAGACGCATGACGGCGGGAGCGAGGTCACCCAGGTGTTCGTCCGCCCGGAGTGCCGGGGCACGGGATTCGGCGGTGCACTGACGGCGCAGGCGATTCGCGTGGGAAGCGTTGCCGCGCCTCAGGTCTGGATCTGCGCGGAGCGCGATAACCGCCCGCGCCGGCTTTACCAGCGGCTCGGCTTTCACCCGGTCGTCGAGACGGGCGTCGCGATCCTGTTGCCAGGGAATGAATCGTCCTGAGCCCCTCGCCGGCTGACCGGCGTTCGAGTTGCGGCAGAGGCGCAGTGCGATCTGCAACGATCGCCGCTCGATAGCACGCCCGGAGGACAACGCGCTGGTACTCCCATCGGACTGGAACCCGAGAGGTGTGACCAGCTTGCGGGGGTCTGGTCGGCCACCACCGACGAAGGCCCCTGGAACGGTTGGCTTGAGCGGCCCGCTCTGCGCTCTGCGATTCCGTCGCCATTGCGCAGCGCCGCGGTGCTCGACGCCGGCTGTGGGTCTGGCGCCCAGTGCGAATGGCTTGCCGACCACGGCGCCGACGTGATCGGGATCGATCTCAGCCCGAAGATGGTCGCGCAGGCCCAACAGCGCTGCGGCGAACGAGTGCGGCTCATGGTCGCCGATCTCGGAGAGCCGCTGCCGCTCGAGCCCGGTTCGCTCGACGGTGTGACGTGCTCGCTCGCGTTGCACTATCTCGAGGGCTGGTCAGTCCCACTTGCATCGTTTGCTGGGGCACTTCGCCCGGGCGGCTGGGCGGTGATATCGCTGGATGATCCGTGCGCTGCAGCGCTTCCGACCCAGCGCGGCGGCTACTTCGAGCACGAGCTCGTCAGCGACACGTGGACCAAGGCCGACGTCACCGTGACTCAGCGGTTCTGGCGACGCCCGCTCGGCTCTGGTCGGACGCGCCTCGACCACCCAGTCGATCGAGAAGCCCGAGGCAGCAAAGGCCTGCACGACCGAGCCTGCCATGGGATACCGCCCACCATCGGTCACGATCGAGACCGATGATTGCCGCAAGACGGTCGAGGAGCTGAAGTCACGTGGCGTCGAGTTCGTGTCTGACGTGCTCGAGTTCCCATGGGGCTACATCGCGCAGTTCGAGGACCCCGACGGTAACCGGCTACAGCTGCGAGAGCCCCACTAGCTCCGGGGCAGAACGAGTTGTCGCTCGGTTCGAGCTGGCTGCGGCGTCAAAACTCCTGATCGCCCAGGTCGACCTGGCCGTTCGCCGCGAGCCAGCCGAGCGCATCGTGTAGCGCATCGAGTGAGCTGTACCGAGGCTGGTACCCGAGGACCTCGCGGGCGCGGTCGATGCTGGCGGCGATGCTGCGGGTGACGTGCTCGCGCGTCGCCTCGGCGTTCTCGGCGCCGACGCGGCGCTCAAACTCGGCCCACTCGACGAATTCGATGGCCGCCTCACGTCCGAACCATCCGGCCACGCCGGCGGCCAGACCGCGCAAGGTCATTGCCTGTTCGGACACGACGTGAAAGCTAGATCCAACGGCGGCCGGGCGGTTGAGCGCGCGCTCAAAGGCCTGAGCGACATCATCGCCGTGGACGTGGTGCAGGACGCCGAGGCCCTGGTCAGGCAAAGCGAGCGGTTCACCGGCGGCCAACTGCCGCCAGACCTCGAGATCCAGATTTCCCGCCGGAGTGATCGACGGCCATGGGCCGCTGATGTGTCCGGGATGCAGCACCACGCTCGGCACCCCGCCCGCGACCGTTTCACGGTGCAGCAAACGCTCGATCGCCGCCTTGCCGATGCCATATGCGCCGAAGGCGGTGCGCGGCTCATCTTCGGTGACCGGCACGCGTGCCACCGGACCGTGAACCCAGATCGTGCCGCAATGCACGAGCAGCGGGCGCGTTGGCCGCAATGCATCCACGAGCTGCCGTGCAGACTCGGGCGTGAAACAGAGCATGTCGACGACCGCATCGGGCGCGAGCGCTGCGATCCGCTCACCGAACACGCCGGCCGCGTCCTCGGCCTCCCGGTCGGCAGTCACCAGTTCGACGAAGCCCCACTCCGGCCCTGGCACGTAAGGATCGCGTTGGCCGCGGCTGATCCCGACGACCTCATGTCCACTCCGGACAAGCCGGGGAACCAAGTACGTCCCGACGTGGCCGGTGGCACCGATGACGACAACGCGGCCGATTCGCCGACCCTACCAAGTTCACACGCCAGCGATCGGGACACGGATGCTTCCTGCTTCCGGGGTCCGCCGGCCTTCGGCCTGGCCGTCGCGGCGCCGGCGCTCATCTGGTTCGCCCGCGCGCCGGTGCACGGCTCGTTCGTGGTCGATGTCCTGCCGGCGATGCTGCTGATCGGCAACAGCGGCGGGCTGGCGTTCAACCCGGTCTTGATGGCCGCGATGAGCGACGTGGAGCAGGAGGATCGGCGGGGTGCTGCTCCGCGATCGGAGCACCGCCCGCGACACGATCCAGGCGGACCTAGTGCAACGTCCTCGAAATTCCTTTGCGTTCTGGCGGCGTCTGGACTAGACCTGGAGGTCGCGTGAGTCGCCGGTGCGCTCTGTCCGGCCGCCGCCGGCGAGGCGTTCGAGCGCTCTGCCGTGCAGTTCGGCCGCTCGGGACCCGAACAGGACGAATCGAACCCTTCTGACTCGCCGCAGATGGGGAGCGGCGTCGATCACGGCGCCCAGCGCCACCTCGGCAGCCTCGTCGAGCGGATACCCGAACACACCGGTCGAGATGGCCGGGAAGCAGACCGACTCGAGCCCCCGCTCGTCGGCGAGCTCGAGTGCGCTCCGATAGCAGGAGGCCAGCAGCCCGGCGGCTGGCTCGTCGACGCCATAGACCGGGCCGAGGCAGTGGATCACCCACCGGTTGGGCAGCCCGTGGCCCCCGGTGATCGCGCACTCTCCCGGGCGGATCGGAGCGAGCGGGCGGCACTCCTCCTCGAGCGACGGCCCCGCTGCCCGATGGATCGCGCCGGCGACCCCGCCCCCCGGCATGAGCGCCGCGTTTGCCGCGTTCACCACGGCGTCGACGTCTGACTGACGCGTGATGTCGCCCTCGGAGACCTCGATCACCACGCCGCCGATCGTCGCCTGACCAGTCATCGAGTTGCTAGTGCAGCGTCCCGGAAGTCCTTTGATGTTCGGGCGAGTGGCTGGGCGTGGATGAGGCGGGACGTTGCAACAGCAGATACTGGAGGTATCTGTCGTTGCGACGGCACGACTCAGGCGCGTCCAGACGCCGCCAGAACGCAAAGGAATTTCGAGGACGTTGCACTAGGACGTCGCGTAATCCTCGCCGCCGAGGATGTGGAGCGAGACGTATGGCTCGTCGCCGACGACCCAACTGTCGTGCCCGGGCGGCACGTAGAAGAAATCGCCGGTGCGCATCACCAGCTCGCGTCCATTGTCCATCTTCGCGACCGCCTGGCCGCTCAACACCAACCCGACGTGTTCGACCTGGCACGACGTCTCGCCGGTGGCCTTGCCGACGTGCTCTGACCACTTCCAGCCGGGCTCGTAGGTCGCGCGGCCGAGCGTGCTGGGCCCGAGCCGGTAGACCTCGAACTTGCCCTTCTCAAACATCCGAACCTCGGCCGGGTGGTCGAGATTCACGCGTTCGGGGTCCATCGCCGCGGACACTAGCCGACTTCGGGCCCGGTGGGTTCGCGTACGTCCGCTGGGAGGACGCTTGACAGAGAATAGCTGTCCAGCTAAAGTACTATGGAGATAGTTAAATAGGGAGACTTATGATCGAGTTCCACCTCGACTCTCGCTCGGGCGTTTCGCCGTATATGCAGATCGTTCAGCAGGTTCGCCACGCCTTGCGTCTCGGCGTGTTGCGCGAGGGCGATCAGCTGCCGACGGTCAAGGAGGTCGTCGCGCGGCTCGCGATCAACCCGAACACCGTGCTGAAGGCCTACCGCGAGCTCGAGCACGCCGGCCTCGTCGCCGCGCGACCCGGCGTCGGCACGTTCGTCACGGGGTCGATCGCCGACCCCGCGATCGCAGCGCATGGGCCGCTGCGGCGCGAGCTTCGTGGCTGGATCGTCAAGGCGCGTCGCGCCGGCCTCGACGAGGAGTCGATCGAGGCCCTCTTTCGCGACGCTGTTCGCTCCGCCCGCATCGAGGGGGTAGCGTGAGCAACGCCCTGGCGACTGGCGGCCTCGGGAGGCGCTACGGGCGCAAATGGGCGCTGTCGGGCTGCACGCTCGAGGTTCCGGCGGGCCGGGTCGCCGGTCTCGTTGGGCCGAATGGGGCAGGCAAGACGACCCTGCTGCAGCTGGCGGTCGGTCTGATCGAACCGAGCGCGGGATCGATCGTCGTCTTCGGCGAGGAGGTCGGCGGAACGTCTTCGCAGCTCGCACGCGTCGGGTTCGTCGCCCAGGAGACGCCGCTGTACCCGTCGCTGTCTGTCGGCGATCATCTACGCCTGGGCGACAAGCTCAACCCGGGCTGGGACGATGCCCTCGCCAGTGCGCGGATCGCACGGCTCGGTCTTGACCACAAGCAGCGCGCCGCCACGCTGTCGGGTGGGCAGCGCGCGCAGCTCGCGCTCACGCTCGCGATCGCAAAGCGGCCCGAGCTGCTCGTGCTCGACGAACCCGTGGCCGGGCTCGACCCGCTCGCACGCCGCGAGTTTCTCCAGGGCCTGATGGAGTTCACGGCCGAACACACGGCCACCGTCGTGCTCTCGTCGCACCTCGTCGCCGATCTGGAGCGCGTCTGCGACTTCCTGATCCTGCTCGCCGACGGCCGGGTCCAGCTCTCCGGCGAGGTCGACAACCTGCTCGCCAGCCACCGGCGCCTAAGCGGTCCCCGTCGTGACGCGGCACGGCTCCCCGCGAGCTGGCAGGTGATCGAGGAAACCCACACCGACCGCCAGAGCACACTGCTGGTGCGCACCGAGGAGCCGATCCTTGACCCGGCCTGGAGCGTCGGCGCGGTGAGCCTCGAGGACATCGTCCTGGCATACATGGGTCTCCCCGGAAACGGTGCCGAGCCGCCGAGGAACGGCCGATGACCTGGGTCGCCTGGCGCCAGTTCCGGACGCAGGCGATGGTCACGTTCGGCCTGCTGGCGGCGTTCGCCGCGCTGGTGCTCGTGACCGGCCTGCACATACGCGACACGTACACCTCGCTCGCGCTCGCGACCTGCCACGGGGGCGGTAGTTGCCCGGCACTGGACGGTTATGAGCAGGCGCTGTCGGACATCCTCCCACTCGCCCTGCTCGCGATTCCCGCGATGCTCGGGATGTTCTGGGGGGCCCCGCTGGTGGGGCGCGAGCTCGAGAGCGGCACCTTCCGCCTTGCGTGGACCCAGAGCGTCACGCGCCGGCGCTGGCTGTCGGTCAGGGTCGGGCTCGTCGGCACCGCCGCGCTCGTCGTCGCGGGCCTCGCGAGCTGGCTCGTCAGCTGGTGGTTCGCACCGGTCGACGCCGTCAACATGAACCGGCTCGACCCGAGCGTGTTCACCGCCCGCGGGGTGGTCGCGATCGGCTACGCAGGCTTTGCATTCGCGCTCGGCGTCGCCACCGGCGCGCTGATGCGCCGCACGCTACCGGCGATGACCACAACGCTGCTCGGGTTCGTCGCGTCCCGGATCGTCTTCACACTCTGGGTGCGCCCTTATCTCCTCAACGCCAGGGAGGCCTTCGTCTCGGTGACAGCCGGGAAGGGGGTCGGGTATGTCTCGAGCGGGTCAGGCGTCAGCATCGGCACGGGCGCGCCGCCGATCCCGAACGCGTGGATGATCTCGGCGGCCCTCGTGGATCGCGCCCACAACGTTGTCAGCTCCGCGCAGCTGCACGACCTACTCGTCCGCACCTGCCCGGCGATTGCGGCGGGCCTGCCACAGAGCATCGGTGGAGGCGGGCCCAAGGGGGGCCCGGCGGGCGCCGCCGTCCTAGCCTGCCAACGGAGACTCTCCCATCACCTGCAGCAGCTCGTCTCCTACCAGCCGCCAAGCCACTACTGGCCGCTGCAGGCACTCGAGACCGGGATCTTCCTCGCCGCCGGGTGCGCGCTGATCGGCGTCACGGTCTGGCGGGTCGGGCGGCGCGCCGCCCGCAGGTCGGCAGCCGGCGGGTCCCGTCAGCGGGCGGTAGAACCGATCGCTCTCAAGGTCGCGCCGGAGGTGGGGGTCCCGCCGGTGCTGGAAGCGGACGACGGCGAGGAGAACTCCCAGCGCCACCGTCACGGCACGAGCCAGAGCCGACCGCCACGGACTTGACCAACTTGCACCCTCTCTAGCGACAGGAACCGAACACCATGCATTGCCGCCATCCATCCATCCCCATCGTCGTCGCGACCGCGATCATCTCGCTGGTCGTGGCCGCGTGCGGTGGCTCGGGCTCGCCGAGCTCGCCCAGCGCGTCCAACTCCGGGCAGCCGAGCCAGGCCCAGATCCGACGGGCGCAGCAGGAGGCGGTCAGGTTCGCCGCCTGCATGCGCTCGCACGGGGTGGCCAACTTCCCCGACCCGACCACGTCCCCGCGCGCGTTCAAGACCGCCCTCAGTACGAAGTCACCCGCGTTCGCGTCGGCGGAGACCAACTGCAGGCACCTGCTGCCAAATGGCGGCCAACCGACCCATTCAGATGTGCACCCCCACGCCCAAGTCGTCGCGATGCTGGCGTTCGCCCGTTGCATCCGCAGCCACGGGTTCCGAACCTTCCCCGATCCGACCAGCACCGGCGATGTGACCCACCAGATGATCGCCGGCGCGGGGATAGACCTACATCAGCCGGCGGTGCTGCAGGCGGCTGACACATGCGTGGGCGTCACGCACGGGCTTCTGACCAGGGCGGCCGTGGCCCGCTTCATCGCCGGACATTAGGCGGTTGGACGGTGACAACGTTCACGGCCACTGACCTCTCCGACGCGGACGGATGCTTCGTCGCCTACGCCGCCCACGAGCTGCGCGCCTCGATCACGATCCAGCGGACGCTCGCGGAGGTCGCACTGGCCGACCCCGAGGCAGACACGGTCGCACTGCGCCAGATGGGGGCGCAGGTCGCCGCCGGGTGCGAGCGCCAGGGACGGTTGCTCGAGGCGCTGCTGACGCTCGCCCGGAGCGAGTTCGGACATCTGCGGCGCGAGCCCATCGACCTCGCCGAGACCGCCGCCCGGGTGCTCGAGGCCCACGCTCATCACGGACTCCGGATGATCGCGACGCTCGACCCTGGGCGGATGATCGGCGACCCGGAGCTGGTCGAGCGCCTCGTGGCGAATCTGGTCTCGAACGCTATCCACCACAACGTTCCGGGAGGCAGGCTCGACGTCGCCACGTACACCGCCGCGGGACGCTCCAGATTCACGATCGCTAACACGGGACCGCCGATCCCGGCCAGCGCGCTGGCGCGGCTCTTCGAGCCGTTCCAGCGACTCAATGCTCACAAGGGCGGCGCTCGCGATGGTGTCGGGCTCGGCCTGGCGATCGTGCAGGCGATCGCCGACGCCCACGACGCAAACGTCAATGCAGAAGCGAGAGCCGGCGGCGGCCTGAGAATCGAGATCGACTTCCAAGCCGTCTGACCGAAGCGGCGCCGCAAGACCCGGGGCCGGCCCGAAAGCCGGCCCCGGGAAAGCTCACGGCTCTAGTGCGATGCGGCGATCAGGTCCGAAACCAGATTTGCCGCGTTCGGCGTGCCTAGGCCGGTTGTCGGATCCCACCCGGTGGTCGCCGGGAAGCCGGTGACCGTGGTGGACGGGTTGTTGTTCGCTCCGACCGTGACGTCGAAGAAGTCCTTCGCGTACTCGGTCGGGTTCGACCCCACCTTGTAGAGCGCCGGGTTGATCTCGCCGAGGCCAACGCCGCCGTTGGCCTGGTCGGCGATCGCGACGATGCCCGCCCATTGGGGCGCGGAGGCCGACGTGCCGCCGATGTCATACCAGCCGGCGCTGCACGGGCTGGCGCCGCAGATCAGGCCGCTCGACCCCTGCGGCGGCAGCGAGTCGTAGATCGTCACGCCCGTCGCCGGCGCCGCGTTCAGTCCGATGTCGGGAACCCCGCGCATCCCGGTGATCGGGGTGCTGTCGGCGGGCAGCGAGGCCTGGTAGGACGGCTCGGCAAACACGCTGCTGAAGCCGCCGCCGGTGGCGGCTGTCCCCTGCTGCCAGACCACTTCCGCCTGTCCGGGGAATGCCTGGCAGCGGGCAGGCGGATCGGTGCTGTCCACCACGCGCGTTGTCGCGTTTGGGTCGGTGCATAGATCGGTGCCGCCGACGCTCGTCACGAGCGGATCGGACGCCGGCCAGATCACCGACGGGAACGGGACCAGAGTGCCACCCTTCGACACGGGCGCCTTCAGCGTGTTGGCGGTCCCGCCGTCACCGGCGCTCGCGAGCACCGTGACGCCGTTCGCGGCGGCGTCCTCGAACGCGCCACGGAGGTTTTGCAACGAATTCGTGTTGTGGAACGACTGTTCCGCGGCGCCGAAGCTCTGCGAGATCACGTTCGCGAGGTGGTGCTGTACCACGTAGTCCTCGGCCGCCATCATCTGCGGAAAGCCCTGCACGCCGAGCGTCTCGGCTACTGGGGTTGTGACCAGCAGGATGTTGGCTCCGGGCGCGACCGCGTGAGCCCGCTCGACGTCGAGCGAGACCTCGAGCGACCAGGCCGTCCTGTCCTGCAATCCGGCGGCGTTCTTGGCGTTCGATGACACCTTGGTCGCGGGCGAGCCCTGCAGCGAGAGCTGGCTGAAGGTCGGCATCCCGGCCGTGCACGTCACGCCCTCCTCGCCACACATCGGCTGCAGGCCATACGCCTGATCGAACACGTGCAGGTCGTGCGCGATCGTGTCAGAGCCGAAGCTGTCGACGATCGCGATCGTCTCTCCGCTGCCGTTCCGGCCCTTCGCGTACAGCGGCGCGAGGTTGTACGCCGCTTCGATTCCCTGCGGGGTAAAGCAGCGACGCCCGGCGCTGAAGCACTGCGCCTGGGTAGGCGGCGTCTCCGACGTTGTCAGCTGCGTCGCGCCGCTGATGATCGGCTGCGGCAATGGCAGCGCCGGCGCTCGCCCGGATGCCGCACCGCCGGCGGCCAACAACAGGTACAGGGCGCTCCCGGCGGCCAACAGAGCCACCAGCGCGCCAATCCTCAGGACTCTTTCCACCGAAAACCTCCTTACAGCTTGGCGCAAGACATCCGGGACGCTGCACTAGCTGGCGCTGGATCTCCGAGGCGTCGGTTTCATGACGCTTGAAGCAGAAGGACCCAGTCGTGGTCGCCGGCGCCATGGTCGTCCGGCGGCGTGAAGTTGTGGGATCCCGAGTTCGCAAACGGGCTACCGGAGATCCGTACGTAGGTCCCGTCGATCGGGTCGTACCAGCGGGCCCGCGTGGATCCGGCCATCCGCGAGAGCTCGACGGTGATCCTTGCGCGCTGTGGCTCGTAGACCAGTGCCAGGGTCCGATCCGCGCTGTAGGCATCGGTGACGCAGGAGACGTTCACGATCGAGCCCGACGTCGGGCAGGTTCCGCTACCGCGCGTTACCAGGCGGCGTGAAGTGTCCGGCACGAGCGTCCACCAGGCGATCGACTGGAGGAGGCTCGTCTGATATTCGACCTGCCGGGCGCCGATGCTGTCGATCGTCGCGGCGGACCAGCCCATCTTGATTCCGTAGGAGGGCCCGCCGTAGAACTGGCCGGTCGCACCGGATGTCATCGTCCACCATTCCTGTAGCCGGCAGTTCCGCACGGCGATGCAGCCGTCGGTCTCGGCGTTGTGCTGGGTCTCGTAGCTCGCCTCCTCCAGGAACATCGGAAGCGATGAGTTGGAGCTGTACGCCGTGCGCGCCTCCGCGTAGGTGGGGCCGTAGGTGTAGACGCCGTCCAGAGTGAGCACCGGGGACCAGCGCGAGTCGTCGGTCGACTTGGTCCCCTCGCAGGCGTTCGCCGGCGTGCAGTAGTCCAACTCGGTCGTCTGCAGCGCCGTCGGATCGGTCGCGTGAATGCCCTTCGCCACGGCGATCGCGTCGTTGTCGTCGCCGGCGTCGGTGTGGCATTGGAAATCGTTGCCCGAGAGCCAAACGACGTTCGGCAGATCCTTGAACTCGTTGCCCAGGTATTCGCCGTACCGATAGTCCCTCGTCGACGTCGAAGTAGTGCCGTTACCGTTGTTCTCGAGCGTCGTCATCCAACCGCCGGACGTGCAGCCGCCCGTCTCGATCGGATCCAAGAACACCGCGAGGCCATCCCGCCCGGCTCGCGCCACCATCGCGTGGGCCCTTGCGAAGTACCTCGAGTTCGGGGTCAAGAGGTTGTAGGTCGCGGGCGTCGACCCGCTGATGAACGGCGCGACATGGTCATAGGTCTCACCGTTCGACGCGCATGCGGTGTAGTTGTCGCAGAGCAGGTTGATCCAGAGCGCGTTGAATCCGTGCCTCTCTCGGTCGGCGAAGTAGTGAGCCGCACTCGGCTCGCTCAGGTTGCCGATCACCGACTGGGGCGAGTCGCCGACCAGCAGGAACGGTTTCCCACGAGCTGTTTTTAGATACCGGCCGTTCGACGACACCCGCAGCGGGAACTGTGGGCACGCGGGTGTGGCGTAGGTGGTCGTCACGGTCGGCCCCTTGTTGCCATGCGCATCGTGCGCAGCCACTCCGAGCGTGTAGCTGGTCCCGCACCTCAGATCAGCGACGTCGGCCGGGCTCGAGCGCACCTCGGCGATCTGCGAGCCATTCTCGTAGACGCGGTAGCCCGTCCGGCCTGAGGTCGAAACTCCCGACCAGTGCAGCAGCGTCGCGTACCGCTGTGCCGCCGAGGTCGTCGCGGCGGCGTCGACGCCCGTCCACGCGCGGCTGCCGGTCCCGCAGCCGCAGACCAGCACCACCACCCCGAGAGCACTTAGGGCGAGACGACGCATCCAACCAAACCAACGGGTGCGGGATGCCTCGAATTGCGCGAAACGGGCCGCCGATATCGGCGGCCCGTTTCGCTATTGCTCTTGGAACTGCACGGGCTCCAGCGCCAGGGGGCGCCGGGAGCTCCGAAGATCAGGTGACCTTGAACGTGCCCTTCATTCCGGCCGCGGCGTGGCCGGGGACGGTGCACTGGTAGGGGTAGCTTCCCTTCTTCAAAGTGACCTTGAGGGTCGCGCTCTTACCGGGCGAGATCAGCGGGGTCTTCTTGCCGTCGATCTTGAAGTCGTGCTGGACATGGCCCTTGTTGGTGACCTTGAACGTCACCGAGCCGGGCGCGGCGCTCTTGGTCGACAGCACGAACTTGAACTCGGATGCCGCCACCGTGACGGTCTTACTGGCCGTGTGGGCCGTGGCCTTGGCCTGAACCAGGCTCGGTGCGACGACGGCCGAGAGGGTGAGCGCGGCGGCAACCGCTGGCACGACCCGATAAAATCTACGTCCTGAAATCAATGTTCCTCCTCGTGGCGCGCCGCCACCTGTTGGTCGACTCCTGAGGTGGGTCCCGATGGGCCAGCACCGGCCCGGCGTTTCCCTGCCTCGCAGAAACCTACAAAATAACGCATGCGGCGTTTTTCTCAGGAAAGCATAGTGTTTGCGGTGCGCTAACAGCGTTTCGGCGGATACAGCGACAAGGGGGCCATCGCAACCGCAGCTGGCCCCCTTGGAATCGCCGACACCCGTGCGATTTGCCTGACCAAGCCGGCGCTCCGGTGTTCCCGCGCTCCTATCCTCGGGCGCATGTCTGCTGCCCAGCTTCGGCGATGACCGCCACCTCGCTCAGGCGCCCGTGGATGATCGTCCAGCTGGCGCTGATCGCAGCGGGGCTCGCGATCGCGATCCTGTTCACGGTCGTCAGCCCCAGTTTGCCTCCTCCAAGCTTCAGGCCCGCGACGCTCGGCGACCAGCCCGCCGGCGCGGTGGTGCTCGGCAAGGAGGATGGAGGCCTCGCGGTGGGGATCGCCGCCGCGCCGCGCCACGGCCAACTGTTGGTCGTCGCCACCGTTTTCGGGCAGGACGGGAGCGGTGCCGCCGGTCTGCGGACAAGCCTTGCGATTGCCACGCGTGACGGCCAGCACATGACCGCGTCGGCGAGCCCGTGCACGGCCGGCTGCTATCAGGCCGTCTTCAGCACATCCGAGCTGCCGAAGCGGATAACCGTTGCCTTCAACGGTCGCAGTCGCGTCGGCTTTACGCTGCCCCCGCACGGACCGAGCGCGTCGGCGCTGCGTCTCGTGCACGCGGCCGGGGCCGAATACCGCAGGATCCGCACATTGGTGACCCACGAACGCCTCGGGTCGGACCTCACCCACGTCGCCTACACGACCTACTACGCCGTTGCGCCGGACAGGCTGCACTTCGTCGTGCGGGGGGAGGAGCAATCGATCATCATCGGCAACAGGCGCTGGGACAAGAGCCTGGGGGGAACCTGGCAGGGCTCACCCCAGACTCCGATCAAGCCGATCGCCCCCTACTGGGCGCCGCTGGTTCAGGATGCGACGATTCTCGGGACCGTCTCAGTGCACGGCCGGGCGTGCTGGGAGATCGCATTCGCCGATCCCCAGACACCCGGGTTCTTCACGATCTGGGTCGACAAATCCAACGATCGGACGCTCGAGCTCGAGATGACCGCGCCCGCTCACTTCATGCACCACAGTTACGGGCCCTTCAACGCCCCACTGAAGGTTCAGCCGCCGTCGACGTGAGCGCGCCCGGTATCGGGGCTGCGCCCTCCAATGGCGGTTCGTCCTTCAATGGCTCGGCTCGCCGTCCGGGACGGCCATCACATGGGTCTCGGTGAACCCGAACAGGCCCTCGCGTCCCAGCTCACGTCCGATCCCGCTCTGGTTGAACCCGCCGAACGGCGCCCGTTCATCGACGGCGGTCGCGTTGTGATTGTTGAAGAACGTGACGCCGCTGCGCAGATGCCTCGCGACCGCCATCGCGTGCTCGTCGTCGCCAGACCACACCGACGAGCACAGACCGGCCCAGGTGTCATTGGCCATCGCGATCGCCTGTTCTTCGGTGTCGTAGGGGATCACCGGCAGCGTTGGGCCGAACTGCTCCTCGGTGACGACCCGCAGATCGCTGGCTGGCTCGAGCACGAGCGACGGCAGCGCATAGTTGCCATCCGCCGGTCTCGCGTCGACGTACTCGCCCAGCTCGATCACCTCGGCGCCGGCGGCCCGCGCCTCCACGACCAACTCGGCGACGTAATCGCGTTGGCGGGCCGTGTTCAGCGGCCCCATCGTCACCTCGGGGTTGAGCCCGCACCCGACGCGACTGCCCTGGAGCGCGGCGCGCAGTCCTTCGACAATGTCGTCGTACCGGCTGCGGGGAACATACAGGCGCTTGATCGCCATGCACACCTGACCTGTGGTCATGAACGTCGCGGCGGCGATTCGACCGATCGTCTCCGCGTCGATGACCGCGTCGTCGAGCACGACCGCGGGGTCGTTCCCGCCCAGCTCGAGCGTCACGTTGGTCAGGTTCGCCGCCGCCATCTCCATGATCCGCCGTCCGCCACCGACGCTGCCGGTGAAGCAGATGTGCTTGATCCTGGGATCACCGACCACGATTGGCCCGACCACGGAATCCGTGCCGGTGATCACGTTGAGCACGCCTGCCGGGAGTGCGCGCGCCAGGTGACGGAGGGTCATGACCGACGACAGCGGGCTTGTCGGGGGTGGCTTGATGACCACCGTGTTGCCCGCCATCAGCGCGTGGGGGAGGCTCGCGGCCAGGATCGCGAGCGGCCAGTTGAACGGAAAGATGATCGTCACGACCCCGGCCGGCACGTGCTCGATCGTCGTCTTGAACGGGGGCCCCGCGATGCGCTCGGCATCGTCGAGCTCCGGCGCGAAGACCGCGGCCTGATGAAAGCGTCCGACGAACACGTGCAGGTCGATCTCCGCCTCGAAACGGATCTTCCCGTTCTCCCGCGAGAGGATCTCGGCGCGCTCGCCGAAGTCTGACTCGAGCCCCTCCAGGGTACGCAGCACGATCTGAGCCCGCTCGGCGACGGGGATCGCCGCCCACGCCGGCCAGGCTGCCTGGGCTGCAGCGACCGCGTCCAGCGCGTCCTGGGCGGATGCCGACGCGGCATGGCCGATCACGGAACCGTCGTGCGGATCGCGCACCGCGAATGAGTCGGTGGTGTCCCGCTCCTCGCCGTCGATCAAGAGCGGTGTGCTGGTGGTTGTGTCGCTGACTGCCATCTCGCTCCTCTTCGGTTTTCAGCGGGCGCCGGCCTGTCGGGGCCGGCGCCCGCGACAGGCGCCTCCTAGTTAATCCCCGGGCCCGCGCGCCTGCAACGCCGTCGGCGCTGGGGGTCAAGTCGGGCAGGGCGGCTACGGCCGCGGCTGCTAGATTCGGAGCGTCCGCGGTGGGCGTAGCTCAGCTGGTAGAGCTCCTGGTTGTGGTCCAGGCGGTCGGGGGTTCGAGTCCCCTCGCTCACCCTCCACGAACGCCCTGCAAACATGGTGATTCGGCAGTCCGGTGGCGGCTTCGTCGGGCCTGGAGGCGGGCCGCTTGGAAGCGTTTGGAAATCAGACGGGTCCGCGGTGCGCCGCGATCATCCATGACAGTACGGATCGATGAACACGTCATCGATCTGCGGGTCGCCAGCGAGGCCGGTGAAGGTCAGAGACACTTCGGCGGTACCTCCCGACAGGGCACCCAACACTGCCGAGAGGGTTAGCATCACAGGCGACGGCGACCATTCGCCGCCGGCGACGGCAATCCCGGCGGGGATTACCAAACCCCCGTCCACGACGTTGACCGCGACCAGTCCCTTGCCTGCAATGAAGAAACGGATCGAGGGATAGGCCGCGTCCACGCATGTCGGCGGCGACTGCGCCGATGACCCGGCTGGCAGGGAGAGCGAGGAGGAGCCGAGGGTGCCCGTCGCCTCGTACGGCTCGCTTCCTGCGACAAGCGCGGCCCTGCCAGTCAAGGTCCACGTCGAGCTCTCGAAGTCGCCGCCCGGCGCGAGTTCGTAATCAGCGAAATCCGACCATCGGGCGAACGGTTGGCTGAGCGCTGAGGGGTTGCACGCGTTGAGGTTGATCAAAGACGTCCCGCCGGCCCACGCGTTCGAGACGATCGGCGCGAGAAGAAGGGTCGTCCCCAACGCGCACACGACCGAAACGGTCCTGAGCAGGCGGGCTGAGTTGATCATTGGTGCCTCCACAGGCCGGGAAACGTGGATGGGCCCTGCCTCGCGTCTCTTATGCCACTGAAGGAGACAAGCCGTGTGAGAGTAGTTATACCCCGGCGGCCGCGGTTCTCACACCGGCCGCCACGGTCTTGGAACAGCTTCTGAGCGCGACTTTCCGTGAAGCGGCGGACGGAGGGGCGGGACTGGTCAGGGCGCTGAGGGCTCCGGTCAAACGTATTTGCCGTCCCGCCGCTCATCGGGAGGTCGCGGTCGCGTTCACGCGGGGGCAGCCGCGAAAGGGATCTCAGGTGCATGGCCGGTGTTGTAAGCGGTCTGAAATGCGGTGTCGCCGAGCGCCGCGCGCACGCGGGCGAGGTCAGCATCGCGCAGCCGCGATTCCAGGCTGTCGAAGCGTGTACCGAGCCTGTCGTGGACCGCGTCAGCGGCGCCGTGGAGCGTCGCGGCTGTTTGCGCGTCTCCGGCGCGACTGGCTACCAGTGCTAGGCCGAGACGAGCGTAGGCGACCATCAGCTGGTCGCCGTTGCGCTGCGCGATGGCGAGCGATTGATCGAACATCGCCTGGGCATCGGCGTCGTCGTTGTCGAGGTATGAAGCGAAGCCGAGGGTGCACGAGTTGAAGCTCAAGCCTCGTCGGTCGCCGATCTCTCGTGCGAGACGGACTCCTTCGGTAAGTCGGGTGCGGGCTGAGCTGATCTCTCCGGCTTCCATCTCGAGGTAACCGAGGTTGTTGAGGGTGCGGAGATGCAGCACTTTGTTGCCGGCTCGGCGTGACAGTTCCAGGCTCGTCTCGTTCGTGCGCGCTCGCTCGGCGTGACTCAGCTTCGGAGCGGATCCCCTCTCTATCAGCAACACCGCCGTGAGATGCGGGTCGGCTATTGCCATGGCGAGGTCGAGGCCCTCGCCGGTGAGTTCGAGGTGGGCCTGCGCGTCGCCTCGAAACCCGTTGACGACGGCAAGCACGTGTAGCGCTTCGGCACGGAGGCGCTCATCGGCAAGCGCACGGGCGATCGCCAGAGCTTCCTGGGCGCGGGCGGCTGCTGCGTCGTACTCGCCCGTGATCATGGTGAGCAGGATGCCTGCAGCGACGAGAGCGCGGCCGCGTTGGAGCGTGGGCTCCTGGGCATCTGGGCGGTCAAGCGCGACGGATAGTGCGGCGGCGCCTTCACCCTGGGGCTCTCGGTAGAGCCAGAAGTAGCACAGCGCCCGGCCCAGCCTCAGTCCGGTGACGGGATTGGAGTCTTGGAGACTCGTAGAGATTGCGGCGCGGAGATTGTCGAACTCGAGCTGGAGGCGGTCAAGCCACTCGGTCTGGCCGTGGCCGATCAGGTGCGGCGCCGCAGTCTCGGCCAAGGCGAGGTAGTGATCGCAGTGAGCAGCGCGCAACGCGCCGGCCGCTGCCTGACCTCGCGCCAGCAGCTTTGCGGTCGCGTAATCGCGGACCGTTTCCAGCAATCGGTAGCGGACCGCAACTCCGACGTCGTCGGCTTGGAGCAGGCTCTTGTCGACCAACGCGGCGAGCCGATCGAGGACGCCGACCGGGGACTCATAGCCGGCACCCGCCACCGCCTCGGCGGTGTAGAGGTCAAACCCGCCCGCAAACACCGACAGGCGCTCGAGCATCTCTTGTTCTTCCGGGTTCAATAGGTCATACGACCAGTCGATCAGGGCTTGAAGGGTTTGGTGGCGTGGCGGCGTGATCCGATGTCCGCCGGTCAGCAGTCGGAATCGTTGATCGAGCCGATTGTCGATCTCGTCGAGCGGCAGCGTGCGCAGCCGGGCAGCAGCGAGCTCGATCGCGAGTGGGATCCCGTCCAGGCGGCGGCATAGCCTTCCGACCGCAGACGCGTTGTCGGGATCGACGGCAAAGTCGGAGCGTTGCTGGCGCGCCCGGTCAGCGAACAGCCGAACCGCGTCGCACGCGAGCAGGCGGTCGGGATCGGCGTCGGCGGGCGGGACGAACATCGGGGGGACGCGATACAGATGCTCTCCCTCGATCGCGAGCGGCTCGCGGCTGGTCGCGAGAATGATCATCCTCGGACAACTTCGCACCAACTGGTCGGCGACATTGGCCGCCTCGCCGATCACGTGCTCGCAGTTGTCCAGGATCACGAGCAACCGTCGCGCCCTGCACGCCGCGATCAGCGACTCCAGCAGCGGGCGTCCTGGCTGCTCCCGGACTCCAAGAACACCCGCCAGCCGCGCGGCGACCAGCGTCGCGTCCGTCAGTGGCGCGAGATCGACAAACCAGGTCCCGTCGCCCGGCCCGTCCAGCATGCTCGCTGCGAGCTGCAGTACCAGCCGCGTCTTGCCCACGCCCCCGGCGCCAGTGAGCGTGATCACGCGGGCGCGCGACAGGAGCTGCCGAAGCTCGCTCAGCTCGTGCTCTCGACCAACGAACCTGGAGACCTGGGCGGGCAGGTTGTTAGGCACGCTCCGGTCCTCGCGCAGGCCTGGGCGCCCGGACTCCGATACTGCAGCGACCAACGGGGCCTGCGCACCGACCGTCGCTGCGAGGTCAAGCGACGCTTCCTGCCGAAGGATTGCCCGCTCGAGCTGGCGCAGCGGCGCGCTCGGCTCGACCGCGAGCTGCTCGACCAGCACCCTCCGGGCATTCTGATACGCGGCGAGCGCATCGGCCTGCCGGCCGCACCGGTACAGCGCCAGCATCAGCTGTGCACGCAAATGCTCGCGCAACGGATGCTCCTCGACCAGCATCTCAAGCTCGCCGACGAGCTCAGCCGGGCGTCCGAGCTCAAGATCAGCCTCGATGCGCTTCTCAAAGGCAGCCAGCCGCAGCTCCTCCAGTCGTCTGATCGCCGGCTGCGCGAACGACGCGTCGGACAGATCGGCAAGCGGAGCCCCGCGCCACAACCCAAGCGCCTCGCGCAACTTCGCCGCCGCCTCCGCCGGCTCGGCCCCGTCCGCCTGGCTCACCAGCCGCTCGAAGCGGTAAAGGTCAAGCTCGTCGCGATCGACGCGCAACAGATACCCGGGCGGGCGGGTGGCAATCCGCCCGCCGTCACCGCCGAGCGCCTTTCGCAGCTGCGAAACCCGCACCTGCAACGCGGCCCGTCCCGACTCGGGAACCTCATGGCCCCATAGCTCGTCGATCAACCGATCAGCAGACACGACCTCGTTCGCACTGAGCAGCAGCAGCGCCAACACCGACCGCTGCGCTCCTGCGAGCGAAACCAGACGGTCGCCATCAGCGACCTCAAGCGGACCGAGGATTCGAAACTGCATCGGTTTAGCGATCGAAACTGCATCCGCTTGGCGATCGATTAGCGACCCGAAAGCGGACACTCTCATTCTCTCTGATCTGCCCCGCGGCCACAAGCTCGCAGCCAGACCAGGCTGCCGCTCAGCGCCAGGATCAGAAATACCAACGGTGGGCGAGACCAGCCGCGGCGTTGGTAGGCACGGAGGGCGAGGGGGCCCGGCGGGCCTCAGGAGGAGGTCCGCCGGGGCCCCCCCGCTCACCAACTTGGCGACTGCTGGCCCGCGAGAGCTACGATCGGGATCGGCCGCGTGGTCTTCTTCTGGTACTCGTCGTAGCGATTGCCGTTGTTGTCGTTGACGAGCTTCCACAGACGTGCGTAGTCCGGGTCGCCGGGTCCGAACTCAGAGGCGGTCGCCTGAAACCGAGTGCGCCCGATCTGGACCTCCACCACCGGGTTGGCGCGGAGGTTCAGCAGCCAGGCCGGGGCTTTGGGGCTACCGCCCTTGGAGGCGACGACCAGATAGCGGTCGCCATCTCTGGCGTAGACGAGCGCGTTGGTCCGAGTCTGACCGGTCCTGCGACCGGCGGTGCGGAGCATCAGGCATGGAACGCCGAGCAGTCGATGGCCGAGCAGGCCGTCGGTGTGCTCGTAGATGAAGGCGTGGACCTGGAGCGTTGTGCGAAGCACGGTTTCGGATATCGACATGACCGCAGACACTACGGTTTCGCCTACTAAGAACGCTCGGCCTGAAAGTAAGACCCGCGCGGTGTAAATCGGCTCCATTGTCCCGATGTGCGAGCCGATGTCGCAGCTCATCCTGGACGCTATGAAAAGCCCTGGCGACAGGAGAAGACCAATGCCGATCCAGACGACAGACGAAACACGAATCGCCCAGCGGGAGGGTGTCTCAGCGCGGCTGATCGCTCGCCTTCGCAGCCGCCAGCTCGACGAAGCGCTGGCCCGGGGCACGCCGCCCGAGACGGCGACGCCGTTGGCGCTGCGGGCGCGCTGGCTGACAACATTGTCCCGCCGACGGGCCATCGCCCACTCGCTGCGTCGCCTGATCCGCGACACCTGCCGAGGGGGGCCACCCTCTCGGGCGCGGATCTCGCCTCGCCGAGCTCGGGTCATTGCCGCGGCAGACGAACTTACCCGGCTCGCCGACGCCCTCGCCGCTCCTGGCCCCGTCCCCGCCCGTGGCGTGGCGCAGGCGTTTCTGTTGCTCACCGACGGCACCGGCCCCCTCTACGACGCGAACGACACCGCGAACCTGCGCGCACGCGCTGCGATCGCAACCAGCAACCTCCGCCTCGAGCGCTGAACTGTCCTTGTTGCGCCGTTGATGCGGTATCGGCCTGACCATCGCTTCCTCATGGCTTCCAGCTGAACGTCACCATTGCGTGAGCGGGCAGCGAGTACGGAAATCCTCGCCCGTTCCAGGCCACCCCGAACCGGATCGCGCTCGTGGAGTTGTTGTAGGCGACGAGCACGCGCGTCCCATCAGGGTTCACAAACGCCACGTCGTCCAGCCCGGGGGATGCCCCGGGCTGGTTGGCGCTGTTCTGGGAGTAGTTCACGAAGCTGTTCGTGCCGACGCGGGTTGCGCCGGGCTCGACGAAGGCCGACACCTGGCCCAGCTGGAAGTACGAAAGTCGGAACTTGACGGTCTGGGTGCTCTCGTCGATCGTCACGTCACCGATGCAGTGCGGGCAGCCGGAGTTGGGTGGCTGCACCGGTCCGCCGGCGGGATCGAGCGCCAGGTTCCACAGCGTCACCGCGCTCGCCCAGTTGCGCAAGGATCCGATCAGGACCTCGGGCACCGGGTACCGCTCGATGCCCTGGGAGCACTCGGTGACGATCTGCTCTGCTCCGGGGGCCTGCGCCTGGCTATCGCTCATCACCGTGGGCAAACCCCCGTAGCAATGCCAGGCGACCCCGGAGAGCGCACCGGCGGCCGGGCTCGATAGGAGCCCGCTTGAATAGGACGGCTGGCCCCAGCTCTGATCCCCCCCGAACACCTGCGGGTCGAGGCCGGCGGCTTGGAGCGAGGGCTCGAGGTTCTGGGTGATCCACTGCTCCTCGCTCGATGGCGGGAAGTTCATCGCGGGAAAGGGTGCGCCGGAGTTGGGCTCGTTCTCGGGCGCGATCGCCGTGATCGGCACCCCCTGGGCGGCATAATCCTGGAGGAACCTGACGAAATAGTCGGCGAACGGCTGGAAGGCCGACGAGTCGAGCGTTCCGGCGGCACCGAGATCGTCGTAGGCATTGTTGGCCTTCATCCACGGCGGAGCCGTCCAGGGGACGGCCATCACCGTAGTCCGAGGATTGACCGTGAGCATCTCACGTAGCGCGGGCAGGATGTATGGCTGGTCGTGTGCGATCGAGAACTGCGTGAGCTGCGGGTCGCTCTGACCCGGAGGGAGGTCGTCGTACGTGTATGGCTGACCTGTCTGCGTGAAATCGGAGCCGCCCATCGGAACGACCGTGAAGGAGTAGTGCGCACCCGCGGGGCCGAAGAGGTCGTTCATCAGTGCGGTTCTGGTGGGTGCGTTCAACTCGTCGTAGATCAGCCAGGCCGAGCTGTCGGTCATCGCCTCGCCCACGCCGGTGAAGCGCTGGTAACGCTGGCTTTCGTCAACTGTGATGAGCGGTAGACCGGCGGGTGGCGGTTGGGCGAAGCTCACGTTTTTCAGCCGCGCGAGCCGCTCCGAGGAGTCCGCGGTGGTCTGGGTGACCTCTACTTCTGGTCCGACCCCGTCGGGCTGTAGCGGCGCGACCGGCCCCCTCCAACCGTGGACGTACGAGGACTCCCACGTCTCGCCGTCCGGTCCCCGCCAGAGCACGTACTGGCGGGATGTAGGCGTGACGGCGACCGCTGGCGCTGACGCCGCGCTCCAGCCCGTATTGACCGGGCCGTGCCACAGTCCGTGCGAGTACCACGCCTCGTAGAGGCGGCCGTCGACGGCGGGCCAGAACAGGTACTGGCTCTCGTCGCCCGGGTTGACGGCGATGGCGGGGCGCGTCGTGGTCTGCCCGAACTCGCCCCAGCCGTAGGCGCGTGTGAGGTCGAGCGGCCCGTGCCAGGTTTCCCGGTACCACGCCTCTTCGATGTCGCCGCCGCTGCCCGCCCAGAACACGTACTGGTGCCCCGTGCTGGTCACCGCCGCCGTGGGCGCCCCGCTCAGGGCCCAGGGCATGACGAGCGGGCGGTGCCATCTGGAACCACACCACGCCTCGTGGATCCTCCCGTCCGTCCCCCGCCACACCAGGAGCTGTGTGCCATCGCGTGGGTTCACGGAAAGGCTGACGGCGGAACTCGCCAGCCCGTTCGTGCCCCAGCGGTTCGCCTTCGTCACGTCCGTCCGCGGCTGCCATTGTCCGTCGTAGGCGGCCTCGAAGATATGGCCGCCGGCGCCCTGCCAGGCGAGGTACAGCACCCCGTGAAGACCGACCGCCGCACTCGGCGTGGAGCCCGAGAACCACGGCGTCTCAACCGGGTCGCGCGAGCGCCGTGTGTAGTCGGCCTCATAGATGCGGCCCTCGCCGCCGCGCCAGAACACATACTGACGGCCGCCCGCGGGATCGAGCGCCACGGTCAGGCCGGCGGTTGAGGCATTCGCCGGCATCGCCGCCTCGCGGCGGCTCGCCGCGGCCGAGGCCAGAAAGACGCCGGAAAGCAGCACCACGGCCAGCCAACTCGTCGCGATCCCGGGCAACCGTCGTCGCACTCTCCGGGCGATCTCTTCGCCCACCCCCTCGACCTCGCTGTTCTCCCGCCCGGCGCGATCCGCCGGACTGACCGCGCCACGATACTAGGAACCGCCGGACGCCAGCATTGGGCCTTCGCGCGAGATCGCGAACGTCGATCAGTCGCGACCGGGTCGGCGGCACGCGTTCATCGAACGCCAATCTCGCTCTCAAAGAACTCTTCAAAAGCGCGGCTCTAATCGAAGTACGCCCGCTGGTCGGCTGTGTCAGTCAGGTCAGCATCGCTCGGCCTTTGAACCCGGGGAGCGGACGGGCCCCTCACATTCCGGCGCTGTGTCAGCGCCACGACGTGCCCTGCTCGCCAAGCGCTGGCGGGCAGCGAGCTACCTATGAACGAACCCGCCACCAGTCAGACTGGTCTGCCCGACCACAGCTCCAAGGAGCTCGAGCGACTCGGCATCGCCGAGCGCGAGCGCGTGCGCCGGCCTTCGCTGCGGCCCTCGCGCCGGCCCGACACGCCCGGCCCGCAAGTCATCAGAACGGTTCCGGTCCGCGACCGAGTTCGGGCGCTGTCCCGACGTACCCGAGTGTTCTACACGAAATGTTTAAGCGCAGCTTGTCTAAACAGATTGCGTCAGTTGACTGCTGGGGTTTTGTCCGTTGACTGCTAGGTCTCGAAAGAGTCAGCGACGTGCGTGCGTTGATCAGTTGATCCGGGGGGCGGAGTGGGCGCCGCCCGAAACGGACTGCTGCTCGGCCGCTTCCGCGAGCAGCCAAGGACCAATCATGGACGAATTTACCGCCATTCCGACTGGTGTACGCTCGCACGGCGCCGCGCGCGACCTGGTCGCGCCCGCTGCGCAGGACCTGGTCGCGCCTGGCGTCGCCGGCCGCGGCCATGTCCGCGGGCGGCGGCCCCGGCCCGAGCGACCCGCCGAGCGGCTGGTCAGTCCCGTCCGGCCTCGCGACCGGGTCGCACTCGGGTTGATCGCCGGTCTGTGGCTGGTGTCGGCGATCGTCTTCTGGCGGTGGTGGCTCGACCCGTCGCATGTGGCGACGATCGCGGGCCTGGTTGTCAACAGTGTCGTGCTGGCTTTCGACCTGGTCTTGGTGCCGGGGTGGTTCTTCTATTTCCTGTTGCGTATGCGGCGACCGGAGCGGCGGGGGCTCGAGGTTCCGCGGCTGCGAACGGCGCTCATCGTCACCAAGGCGCCGTCGGAGCCTTGGGCACTCGTGCGGACGACGCTCGAGGCGATGCTGGACCAGGACTTCCCGCATCCGTATGACGTGTGGCTGGCCGACGAGAAGCTGACCGACGAGGTCGTCGATTGGTGCGCATCGCACGGCGTCCATATGTCGACCCGTGAGGGAGTGGCCGAGTACCACAACGCGAGCTGGCCGCGGCGGACCAGGTGCAAGGAGGGCAATCTCGCGTTCTTCTATGACCACTGGGGTTACCGGGACTACGACGTCGTCGCCCAGCTCGACGCCGACCACGTCCCAGAGCCGGATTACCTTCGCCGGATGGTTGTGCCGTTCGCGGACCGGCGGGTCGGTTACGTCGCGGCGCCGAGCATCTGTGACCGCAACGCCGATTCGTCGTGGTCGGCCCGCGGGCGACTGTACGCCGAGGCGGTTCTTCACGGCTCGACCCAGGCCGGCTGCAACGCGGGTTACGCGCCGAGCTGCATCGGTTCCCACTACGCCGTGCGGACCGAGGCGCTCGAGCAGGTCGGCGGCCTCGGCCCCGAGCTCGCCGAGGACTTCTCGACCACGCTGATCCTCACCGCACACGGGTGGCAGGGGGTGTTTGCGATCGACGCCGAAGCCCACGGCAACGGCCCGGATTGCGTGGCGGACTGCGTCACTCAGGACTTCCAGTGGGCGCGGAGCATGATCCGAGTGCTGCTGACCGTCTTCCCGCATTATTGGAAGGGGCTCAGCTTCCGCGCCAAGCTCAAGCTCGGTGGGTGTCAGCTGTGGTATCCGCTGCATACCGCGGTCATGCTGATCACGGTGCTGCTGCCTGCGTGGGCGCTGCTCGCGCACGAGCCGCTCGTGCGGGTCGACGTCGGCGCGTTCTACCTGCACTTCGTGCCGGTCGGCCTGACGCTGCTGGCGGCCGCGGCGTGGTTGCGCTGGCGCGGGCTGTTGCGACCGGCGGACGCCCCGGTGATCAGCTGGGAATCGATCCTGTTCCAGCTCGTGCGCTGGCCGTGGGCGCTGATTGGCTGCGTGAACGCGGTGTGGAGCTGTGTCAGCGGCCGGGAGAACGGGTTTAAGGTCACGCCGAAGCGAGGCGGCGCCGAACAGCCGCTGCCGCTCCGGGTGATCCTGCCCTATCTGG
Source organism: uncultured Solirubrobacterales bacterium (assembly GCA_963830475.1). Classification (GTDB taxonomy): domain Bacteria; phylum Actinomycetota; class Thermoleophilia; order Solirubrobacterales; family Solirubrobacteraceae; genus Palsa-465. Next base: position 348,007 of record CAWHMX010000008.1, read on the forward strand.
CGATCGCCGCAGTGTCGATCCTGCCGGTGCTGCTCGTCTCCGACCCCGGTCGGGCGCGCGGCTACTACTTCTGGGCACTGCTCAACGGCTTCGCGTATCTCGCCGTGGCGATCGCGGTCGTCGCCCTGCACATCGCCGAGAACCGGGCGCACGCCACGATGCGATCGATGCTGCGGTTCGCCGCCGTCCGCTCGGCCGCCATCTCGCTCGTCGCTGCTGGGCTCGTGTTCGCCGCCTTCCTTCACGGCGGCGCCGGCGTCAGCGGCATCACCTGGCCGGCGCCTCCAGCAGCAAGTGCCCATCCTGTCGCACCGTGGGCGGTCACCGCCTCGATGGGCGCGACCGTCGATGTCGGTGTTACCACTGCCCCGCTTGCAGACAACGGATCACGACCCTGGACCGCGAGCGACTTGCGGAGCGTCAATGCGTTCGAGCGCGTCATCCACAAGCACGCGAGCGTCGTCATGTGGTACGCCGACTGGAAGCACAGCGCTCCATCGCTCACTCAGCTGCGCCTCGTGCGGCAGCGCGGGAGCATCCCCGAGATCACGTGGGAGCCCTGGGACTCGACCAAGGCACTCCACACTCCCCAGCCGCCTTACGCGCTGCGCAACATCATCGATGGCAAGTTCGACGGCTACATCCGAAAGTGGGCCCGAGCCCTCGACGTCTACGGCGGGCCGGTGCGACTCCGCTTCGCGCAGGAGATGAACGGCGGCTGGTATCCGTGGGGCGCACGCACGAACGGCAACACCCCAGCACAGTTCGTCAGCGCCTGGCGCCACATCCACGACATCTTCACCGCCGCTGGCGCGAGGAACGTGCAATGGGTGTGGAGTCCCGTGTCCGGCGCCCCGAAGCAGTATTTCCCGGGCGTTCGGTACGTCGACCGCCTCGGGGTCACATGCCTGAACGGCGGCACCAAGGCCTTCAACTCTGGATGGCGGAGCCTCGCGGCGATCTGTGGCCCGTCGGTGCAGAAGCTGCACGCTCTCGCGCCGGGGCTGCCGATCGAGCTGTCGGAGGTGGCGAGCACCGACGCCGGCGGCAACGAGGCCGCCTGGATCTCGAACATGTTCACCTACCTCGCGAGGCACCCAGAGGTCAAGTCGTTCATCTGGTTCAACCTCGACAAGCAGACGAACTGGCCGATCCAGAGTTCGCGCGCGGCCGAACGGGCGCTCAGGCACGGAGTACAGGCGCGCCGCTACGGCTGAGTGGGCTGCTGCCGGGCCCGAGCCGGAGTCAGTGTCCGTCGTAGTCGGCGACGAGCCGCCGGTAGACGTCGAACGCCGGCTTCGGCGAGTAGTCGTCGCGCATCAGCCCATACTGGCTCTCAAAGCTCGACGCCGACGAGTCGGAGTCACGCAGATCGAACCACCGGAAGCCCGTGATGTTGTACGCCCGACGTGTGCGATAGACCGCCGTCACGACCGCCCGCATCACCGTCACCTGCATCGCCGTGGTGCGACCGGGTCCGGTCGGATAGCCGTTCTCAGTGATCACGAGCGGCACCGTCCGTGGGATCCCAGCCAGCGGCATATAGACCGAGCGCAGCCTGGTGAACGCCGCGTTGATGAACCGGCCTGCCGCACCAGCCAGAGCGCCACTACCGAGCGACGGGCCCCAGGTCCCCGGAAACGCGTCCAAGCCGACCCAGTCGACTGCGGCCACGAACCGCCGGCCCCCGGCTCGACCGAGATGGCTCCAGAATCCGCGCTCGCCAGGGTCCGTGTGATAGGCCCAGTTGAACCCCACCTTCACGCGATGGACGTGATCCTTTCGGACGGTCTCCCCGGCGGCGATCACGCCCTGGACGAGCGCATCCGCAGCGCCCTTGTAATAGCCGTCGGCGGCATTCGGCGCGCCACCTGCGTTCGCCTCGTTGGTGACCTGCAGCGACACAAATCCCGGCTCCCGTGCCAGTGATGCGAGCGTCGCTCGCACGAACCGGACAAACCCGGCGACGTCGGCCGAGGACCCGCCGTCGGCCGGCCGATACGCGAGGGCGAGCTCCGTCTGAAAACCCGCCCGGCCGTATGCCCCGATCTCCTCGCCGACCTGCTGCTGCGCCGAGTACCCGCTCGGGCCGGTGTAGCCGGCGTACAGACGGAGAATGAACGGTCGGTGCGCCGGGCGCAGCTGCCGGAGCGCCGCCAACCGCAGCTCGGGATTCTCCGGCTTCGTCGGGCCGCTTGGGCCGACGGTGCCCGCGGCGCCGCCGGGATAGATCCCGAAAACGAGTGGCGCGGCCGTGGCGGTGGACGTCGGATCATGCGCGGTCACTGTCCCATGCCTTCTCTGCGCAGGCCGGCGCGGGGTGCCGGCAGCCTTCCGGCTGGCGTTCGCCCCTGCACTCGACGACGCCGTCAGCACACACGTGCCGAGCACAGCGGCGAGCATAAGCGTCACCAGGTGCCGTTGCAGGTGTGCCGTATGCGATTGCGGACATCCGTTTGAGCGAAGAACCTCGGCATCACCTCCCAGCACCCCGATCGGGGCTCGGCAATTATCCCGCTCGAGTGCGTCCGCCGCGCGCCGCGACCTCAGCCAGCGATCCGGCCGTACCGTGTGCACATGGATCTGAACCTGAACGACAAGGTCGCGGTCGTCACCGGCGCCAGCAAGGGCATCGGCCTTGCCATCGTGCGGGCGCTTGCCGCGGAGGGCGCCGCGGTCGTCGCGGGAGCGCGCAGCGTCGCCACTCTCGAGGGACTCGAACGTGTCACGCCCATAGCCGTCGACCTCGCGCAGCGCGAAGGACCGGCGCGCCTGATCGAAGCGGCGGTCGAACGCCATGGACAGATCGACGTACTCGTCAACAACGTCGGAGCAGCCGAGGTTCGCACTTCTGGATTTCCGACCTTGACCGATGAGGACTTCGAGCGATCCCTGCAACTCAACTTCTTTGCCGCCCTGCGCGCGACCCGGGCGGCGGTCGCCCACATGAGCCGCCGCCGACAGGGCACTATCGTCAATGTCGCGTCGGTCAATGCGTTCTTCGAGCCCGATGGCGGCGTGATCGACTACGGGGCCGCCAAGGCGGCGCTCGTCAACGTCGCCAAGTCGCTTTCCCAGGAGCTCGGTCCGCAGGGCATCCGCGTCACGAGTGTGTCTCCCGGGCCGGTCGCTACCGACCTTTGGCTGGGAGATCAGGGAGTCGCCGCAACGGTTGCCCGGGCGACCGGATCGGACGCCGCGGCGGTCCAGGAGCAGATGACCGCGGGGATCCCTACTGGTCGCTTCACCACACCCGAGGAGGTCGCGCTGCTCGTAACCGTCCTCGCATCGCCGCGACTGGCGAACGTCACCGGCGCGAACTGGGTGATCGACGGCGGATTGATCAAGACGACCTGACCGTGGGCACCGTAGCGCCGCGCTTCACGCCAGGCGCACGACGATGATCGGCGCTCGCGTCGGGGCTCGGCTGCCGTTGGGGCGCGGCTCTGCCGTGACCAGCACCGCCTGAACGCCGCGCAGGTTTCCCTTTACCGCTACCGATCCGTTACGAGCCGCAAACAGTGTCCGGGTCGGTCGCGGTGTGCTGCCCCCGCGCTGCAACCACACCTGGTAGATCCGGCCCGGCGGCGGCGCCGGCATCCGCGAGAACCGCAGCTGGCCTTGGTCGCCGGACCGCACGACCGACGCGCTGGCACCGGCCGCGTGAACGACGCCGGCGTAGGTTCGCGTCGAGCTGCCGCCGCTGAACGTCAGCAGCCCCACCACGACCAGCGCGGCCGCAACGGCGGCAATCCCGACGGCAACCCCTGGCCGCAGCCAGGACGACAGCCCGGTTGGCCGCCGCGACCTTGGTCCGGCTCGCCGCCCTGCCCGAGCGGAGGCCTCCGGCGAACCTGTTCGTTCATGGGCATCGGCGGCCACGATGGCCATCACTCGCCGCTTCACCTCGGGCGCGGGAGTGAGCACGGGCGCCGCCGCGGGCAGGTCCGCGATCGCCTCGAGGAAGCTCGCGAGCTCGTCCTGACAGCGCTTGCAACCGGCGAGATGCTCCTCGAACGCACGCACCTCATCCTCCTCGAGGGCATGCAGGGCGTACGCGGCGGCATCGCCGTCCCAGCGATCGTGCCTGTCGATCCGCGGATCGGTCACAGGGCCACCCTTCCGGCGTCCGCGGTCGAGCGCTCGACTGCTGCGAGTATTCCGGCCAGCTTCGCCAACCCAAGCCGCATGCGCCCTTTGATCGTCCCGACCGGCAGCTCCAGACGCGCCGCGATCTCCGTGTGGGTGAGCCCATCGAAGTACGCCAGTTCGATCACGTGGCGCTGCTCGGGAGGCAGCGTCCGCAGGGCGGCCTGGACCTCACTGGCCTGCTCGCGCTGCTCGACTTCCAGATCGGTTCGCTCCGGCGACTGGAGGCGATCCTCGAGGCCTTCGCTACCCGCGCGCCGGCGCTCGTGCAGGCTAGTTTGGCGCAGCTTGTCGATTGCGCCGTTGTGCACGATCCCCAACAGCCAGCTGCGCACCTCTCCCCGAGCGGCGTCATAGCGATCGAGGCGCCTCCAGAGCGACAGAAAGGCTTCTTGCACGACGTCCTCGGCCAACGCCCGAGAGCCGCAGATCCGATGGGCGAGCGAATACGCCGCCGTCGCGTGGCGGTCGTAGATGACCGCGAACGCGTCGGCGTCGTTGTCTCGGGCGAGCGCGAGCAGCTCACCGTCGGGCAGCTGGTTCAGGGAGCCCGGCGCGCCGGACATCTGGCGCGACCGAAAACGCAGTCCTCGCGGCATCGTCTGAGGGCTCTTTATACGCCCAAGCTTCGCTGTCGGTCATCCGGGCGTCCCGGCCTGACGTGATCCGGCGGTCCATCCCGCCCATCGCCTATGCGGACTGCGTGTTCGTCGGCCATCTTCGCCCGATCCGACCGAACCTCCAGATCGCCGCCGACAACAGCCAGGTGACGATGAACAGCGCCAGGATGAAGTAACCGAGCGTCCCGAGGTTGACGCTTTCCGCCCAGTCCCAGATGCCCCCGCGCAGCCCTAGCTGGCCCGGCACGATCGCGAGCAGCTCGACCGTGCCGACCCCGAACGCGACGATTACGGTCAAGGCGGTCGTCGCCAGGTTGTAATAGACCCTGCGAACGGGTTCGGCGAACGCCCAGCCGTAGGCGAAGTTCATCAGCGAGCCGTCGATCGTGTCGAACAGCGTCATCCCAGCGGCAAACAGAACCGGCAGGCACAGCAACGCGTAGAACGGCAAGCCGCTCGAGGCGGCGCCCGCGGCCAGGAACAGGAGCGTTACCTCGGTCGCGGTGTCGAACCCGAGTCCGAACAGAAAGCCCACCGGATACATCTGCCAGGGGCTGGCAACGTTTCGCGCGAACCGCCCGAGTACTCGGTTGATCAACCCGCGTGAGCTGAGCTGGCGCTCGAGTTCAGCTTCGTCGAGGCGGCCGCCGCGCACACCGCGAAGGAGCTTCACGATCGCGATCAGGATCGTCACGTTGATCGCGGTGATCAGGTAGAGGAACGTGCCCGACACGCCGGCGCCGACGATGCCGGTCAGCGCGTGCAGCGTCGAGTGCGCGTTCTCGACCTGTCCGCCGATCGCGGCCAGACCTAGCACGAGCAGGAGCGTGAGCCCGAAAACCACCGTCGAGTGGCCGAGCGAGAAGAAGAAGCCGACGCCCAGCGGTCGCTTACCTTCGGACATGAGCTTGCGGGTCGTGTTGTCGATCGCGGCGATGTGGTCCGCGTCAAAAGCGTGTCTCATCCCGAGGGTATAGGCCGTGATCCCGAGCCCGAGGCCGAATACGGCACCGTGGCCGAGGCTGAAATGTCGGGGCACGACTGCCAGCAGGAGCGTCCCGAAGCCGATCAGGTGCAGGCCGAGGATCGCCGCGCCGAGCGCGCCGGCCCGGCGCCACTCCGCCGGTCCGAGTCCCGGCCGGATACGCCCGGTGCAAGCCATCTCAGGCAGCCCCCGGCGCGTCGCGCAAGTCCAGTTGGGACACGCGACCGCCCTCGACGCCAACTCCGCGCGCCAGCGGGCGGCCGGTCCACCACAAGGTGTAGCTGCCGGCCGGCAACGCGTCGAACACCGCGGTGAACGCCGGGTGACCGGAGCTCTCTCGCTCGAGCACCTCCTTGTGGGTGCGGTGCTCGTCATCCCCGGTCGGACTGATCTCGATTTCGCTGCCGTGCAATGCGCCGTCGGTGTGGACGATCAGCGACCCGACCTCGGCGCCGATGTCCAGGACCACGAACTCGGGGTGCCGGCGGCTGGAATATCTCTCTGGGTGCGTCTGAAGGTGGTGAATGCCTTCATCTTCCACGGGTGTCTCCTCGAGATAAAGGGTTACGGTCGCCGGGTGCGGTCTCGTGACACCCGGCGACCCTACACAAAGCAACTCAGCTCGACGGTGTGCCGTAACCGTCGAGCGGCGCTCCCAGGTATGGGAAAGTGCCCTGGTAGCGGTTCGGTCCCGGCACCGAGGCGTGTTGCGACGGCTGCCACTGCTCGAGCAGGCCGGCTGCCGCGTCGGGCGTGTAGCTCTTGTCGATCAGCGGGTAGGTGACGCCCGCGACCGCGCGCAGCTCGATCGCCACGATGTCGTCGGATACACGTCTGCCGTTGGGGAACCCCGCCGGGTCGCCGCCCAGGAGACCGAACCGGTTGGGGCTCGACGCCGGCGGGACCGCCAGGTTGAGGCGCAGCTGATCGGCCGCCACCGGCCCGGTGTAGTTCTGGAAGCCCGGGACGATCCCCGACGGAATCCCCGTCAGCAGGATCGCCACCAGGTCGGCGCGCGCCTTCGTGAGCCCCGCGAGGTTCGGGAACACTCCCGGGTAGAGCGCCGGCAGAAGCTTGGCGAGCTCCGGCTGTTCGACGTACTGGCGAAAGGCCTCGTCATCTACCGGCTGGCGCGTATTCCATTGGTCCTTCTCGCCGAGCGGGGTGATCACCTCGTTGAACAGTGGATTACCGAGCCGAGAGACCTGGGTCCACGGTCCGGCCTCCGACACCGCGCCACACGAGTCGTCGATGATTCTGACCTTGCGACGGCTCGCCGAGCTCCAGACGCCGATCACGGCATGCGCGCTGGTTGCGTCCGACGGAACCGAGTGGCTGGCGGTGAGGTCCGAGATCGGTACCTGCAGCGCGATCGTGTGGATGTTCAGCGCTTTGGTCGCGTCCACGCCCGGGGCCGCCGGCGTCGGGATCAAGTGCAGGTTCTGGAACGGCCGCAGGTCGCCCAGGTCGAACACAGCGCCCAGGTCCACGTAGAAACCCTCGAGCCGCTGGCCGGCAAACACCATCCTGCCACCGGGGAGGACGTGCACCGCGGCCTCGGCCAGCGTTCCGTAATTCGGCGTTGAACGCGGGCCGATGTTGCAGGGCGGACACGCGAGCCCGCTCCCGAGCACCCGCGTCCGCAGCCTCTGAGATCCATTCGCGGTGCCGTAGGCCGTCGTGTCACCCCCTTCGACGCGAGTCACCGAGTAGAACTGGCGCCGGTTCCAGTTCTCGCTGTCGAGCGAGGTGATCGGACCAGTGTTGTAGAGGAACGTGTCGGGGTTGCTGAGGGTGCTCGCGAACTCGAACATGTATGAGATCTCGGGGACGCCGTCACCGTCATTGTCGATGTGGATCGCATACAGGACGTCGTCACCGAATTCGAAGAAGTTCGGTCCCCCGGGCGGATCCTGCAGCGGGACGAAGTTGGTGATCAGCGTGACCGTATCCGGCCTGTCCGGGCTGACGAACGCATACACGTCGGTGTTATCGGCGACCGGATCCTTACTGATTTCAGGTGCTTCTCGGTGTGAGGACATTTCTGATCATCTCCGGTTGTCAGTGCTTCGGCGCCGCCGCCAGCAGTCGCTTGACGAGCGCGGGGTCTCGGTAGGTCTTCTCGCCCGTTCCCGACAGCACGGTCACCTCGCCGTGCTTGGCATTGCGCACGACTGCGGTCACCGGATCGGATGGGATCCGCGAGGACGGCTTGGTTTCCACGGCGGCCTGTTCGCTCGCCTGAGCAGAGGCGATCGGCACCGAGGCCGCCGCCACTCCGGCCGCGACACCCGCGGAGGTCTTGATAAAGGACAGACGGGTTACGCCCGCTCCCTCGATCTGCTCAGCAGCCATGGCTGCTCCTTCCTGTTGCGACCAGCTAAGTGCCGGCGGTTTTGAGCCAATGCGCCAGTTACGAAGCAAGTCGACAACCGGATCACTGATCCGGATCGGATGTCGCTCCGTACACGAAGCGGAAGGACCAAAGCCAACGATCGGAGCAGTCAGATGCTTGGGCTAGATAACCCGGTTCACCTTCTCTTCCTCCTGGCGGCGTTGTTGCTCATTTTTGGTGCCAAACGCCTGCCCGAGATGGGCCGCTCGCTCGGCGAGGGGTTGCGCGGCTTCAAGGAATCGATCATCGCGGAGCCGACCAGGGCCGAGGTGTCCAACTCGAACGAGGCCGAGGTGTCCACATTGCCCCGCGCGACCGAGGCGGCACAGCAGCCCGTCGGCGACCGCACGGAGGCGTGACGCGCTCAGAGGCCGCGTGCTACCGATGTTGCCCGCAGCGCTCAGAGCGAGATCGCTCGGACACGAGGACCGGCTGACGGTCGTCGGTCACCTCGACGAGCTGCGGACGCGGCTGTTCGTCTCGCTGCTCGCGATGGCGGTGAGCTTTGGGATCTGCTTCTGGCAGAACCACCTGCTACTGAACTTGCTCAATGCTCCGCTCGCGGCGCAGTCCCAGTCGCAGGTCCGTGAGGGTCACGGACCGCTCGGCGCGGTGGACACGGTGGCGGTAAGCGCACGTGACCTGGGCGTTCAGTTACGAGCCGTCGTCGGGGCGATCGATGCTCGCGGTACTCCGCCGGCGGTCGCCGCGAGCCTCGCCCGGACGCGCGCCGCGGTCGACCGTGACATCGCCCGCCTGTCTGCGCCACCGAGGACAAACCAGCCGGTGACGTTGGGGATCGGGGAACCGTTTACCACGACCGTCACCGTTTCGCTTCTCTTTGCTCTGATCCTGGCGCTGCCGGTGCTCCTGGGTCAGGCGTACGGGTTCCTGGTCCCCGCGTTCGCGCCCCGCCACCGCCGGCTTGCACGCCTCCTGCTCGCCGCGGTTCCGGCACTGTTTCTGATGGGCGTCGTGTTCGGCTACTACGTCGTCCTGCCGGCTGCCGTCCACTTCTTCCAGAACTTCAACAGCGATCAGTTCGACGTTCTCGTGCAGGCGAGTCAGTACTACAAGTTCGCGGCGACGACGCTGCTTGCGCTGGGGCTCGTGTTTGAAGTTCCGGTAGCCATCATCGCCGTCACGAGCGCCGGCGTAGTGACCAGTCGCCAGCTGCGCCGTGGCCGACGCTATGCCATCGGCGCCTGTGTCGTGGTCGCGGCGCTGCTGCCCGGCGACCTGACGACGATGTTGCTCGAGACCGTTCCGCTGTATCTGTTGTTCGAGGTCGGCGTCGCCATGGCCGCGTTCAGCGAGCGACGGGCGCGTCGACGGGCTGTAGTCCCGGTCTAGCGGCCGTTGGCGCTGAACGCGAAGAATTCGTTCTTTCCGCCGTCGCCCACCTTCGCCCGAGTTTCGAGTAGCCCGCGCCCCAGTCGACCGTCCCGTCGCGGCTCCGTCGACGACGGCGGGCGTTGCCGAGACGTCGCCCGTCGTTGTTGCGACCCACCGTGGGGCGAGTCGGCCGACGCTTCTAACGCCGAGGGGGCCGGCGTTCGAGCTGAAGCTGTTGAACGACCGGTTCCACCACGACCCATCACCGTCACCTCCACCCACTCTCCCGGTCTGTCCGGCAAGCATGGCCGCACGGACGACCCGGTGTCAAGGGTCAACTGACGTGGGTCACCGGGCGCGGGTCATTCGGGCTCGGGCGCAAGCTGCCGGCTCGAAATCCCCAGTCCCACCGGGTGATGCTCGTGTGGATGCGGCGCCAGTTCGTCGGGCGGTTGCACGTCGATCCCCTTCACCGTCACCCAGGTCACCATCGCGATGAAGATCACCAGCGTGATTCCCGCAACGGCTCCGTCACCGAGGCTGAGACCCCCGTTGGTCGGCTTGCTGAAGCCGTCGGCGAGCGAGGCGCCAAGCGGCCGAGTGACGACGTAGGCGAACCAGAACGAGAAGATCGGGTTCCAGTTGAACTGATACCAGCCAACAAGCGGAATGCAGATCACGAGGAAGAACAGCAACGCTGACGGAAGGAAACCGAGGTTCAGCTGGATCCCTGTCAGGTCGCCGGCGGCCGTGCCGAGCGCGAAGGTCGCGAGTACCGCCAGCCAGTAGAAGCGCTCCCGTCGCTTGCTGGTGATGCTGTGAATCGACAGCGTTCCCTCGTTGCGGTACCAGACATAGAAGATCAGAGCGGTTATCGCCGCGAACAGCGGTGTCGTGACGCTGTACGAAAGCCCGGCGCCGTCGCGGATGCCGTCGGCTGCCATGGTCCCAAACACGGCCACCATCATCACCGCGAACCAGTAATACGGCGCCTTGTACTCGCGCTGACGGATCTGCAGCCACAGGGCCACCGTCAGACCGAAGATCCCGATCGCGGCCGCGATCGGGACGCTGTGCTGCCCTAGAAAGTCTGACATCGCTTCGCCCATGCCGGTCGTCAGGAGCTTCAGAAGCCAGAACACAATCGTGATCTCAGGGACCTTGGCGAGCGCTCGGCGTCGCGCTCGGTCCGGCGCGATCCTGACTGGATCGAGGGTGTTGGTCATCGGTCTCGCTGTTCGTCTATTGAGTTGTCGGAGGAGAGGATCGGTCAAGCGTCGCGCCGGACCAGCAGATACGCCGCGACCGCGATTGCGAGCGCGGTGTACCCGCAGTACAGTCCAAACCCGGCCCACGGAGACAGGGTGTGGGCGTCACGATGGGCGCTCGCAAGCGCCCGTCCCGCGCTCGAGGGCAGGTACGGATTGATCGCGTTCCCGATGCTGCTCGGCAGGATCGCGACGATCCCAGGGAGGACGAACAGCAGGCCCACGTACGCCGAGATCCCACCCGCGGTGCTCCGCAGGATGGTGCCGAGCCCGGTGCACAACATGCCCGTCACCGTCATGTAGAGCACCACACCCAACAATGACCGGAGCGCTAGCGAGTGTCCGAGCGTGACGTTTACGTGATGCTCGGTGAAGATCGCCTGGGACGAGAAGAAGGCGATCAGGCCCGCGACCAGCATCAGCGCAAAGGCGACGGCCGCGAACACGATCAGTTTGCTCCACAGCACCGGTAGCCGGCGCGGGACGGCCATCAGACTCGAGCGGATCTGCCCCGTCGAGTATTCGCCGCTGATGACCAGCACCCCCAGCACGCCGATCGCGAGTTGTGCCAGGTTGTACCCGCCGAGACTGCGGTCGATCGCGCTGAAGCTCAGACGATCGCCCACCGATAGCTGGTTCCAGCGCGCCATCGTGATCGCCGCGATCAGCGGCCCGAGCCCGGCCATCGCTAGGAATGCGGCCAGCAGCGACCACCGCGTCGAGCGCAGCGACCAGAGCTTGGTCCATTCCGATTGCAGGACTCGGGGGAGGGTGACCGCGGAGCGGGTGGGCGGGGCGTTATCGGTTGGGGCGGCTCCGGCCGGCGTCGGTCCGGTGACGGTGCTCACTGGGCGGCTCCGGCCACCCGATCGTCCGGCTCGGTCCCGGCCGCGTCGTGGATGTCGACACGGTCGGTGCGGTATTCGACCGCGTCGGCGGTCGTGCTCATGAACGCTTCCTCGAGGGTCACCTGCAGCGGCGTCAGCTCGTGTAGGACCAGTCGGCCATCGGCGGCGATCTCGCCGATTCGCTCGGCCGCCAGGCCGTGTACCTCAAGGGCGTCGTCCTCCGGGGTCTCGATTCTCGCTCCCGCCGCCGTGAGCGCCTCGCGCAGCGCCTTCGGATCGGCGCCGCGCACGCGGACCGGGGCGTCGGCCGAGGCCCGGGACACGAACTCCTCGACGCTGGTATCGGCGATCAGGCGTCCGCGCCCGATCACGATCAGGTGCTCGGCGGTCTGCTGCATCTCGCTCATCAGATGCGATGAGAGGAAGACGGTCCGGCCCTCGGCGGCGAGCCCTTTGAGCAGGTTGCGGATCCAGCGGATCCCCTCGGGGTCGAGCCCGTTGGCGGGCTCATCGAGAACCAGCGTGGCGGGGTCGCCGAGCAGCGCCGCGGCGATCCCGAGCCGCTGGCCCATGCCGAGCGAGAAGGCGCCGACGCGCTTGCGCGCAACCTTCTGATCGAGGCCGACCAGCTCGATCACCTCGTCGACCCGGGAGCGCCGGATCCCGTGGGTCTCGGCGAGCGCCAGCAGGTGGTTGAAGCCAGAGCGACCGGTGTGGACCGCGCGGGCCTCCAGCAGCGCCCCGACCTCGTGCAGCGGGGCCGGCAGATCGACGTACTTGCGACCGGCGACCGTCGCCGTCCCGGCGGTGGGCCGGTCGAGGCCGAGAATCAGCCGCATCGTCGTCGACTTGCCCGCTCCGTTCGGACCCAGGAAACCGGTGATCACTCCCGGCTCGACGGTGAAGCTGAGATCGACCACCGCCCGCTTCTCGCCGTAGTTCTTCGAAAGCCCACGAACCTCGATCACGGCCAGCAGGGTAGGCGGGCAGGCCGAGTACGACAACCTCCCGGAGAGCGATCTTCACAGAAGCCACATACGCCTTTGGGCTCCCCTTATCTTCTCGTGAAGAGTCCAGCTAGGGTTGCCCGGCAATGCTCTCAGTCGCAAGCGCTCTCATCTCCACCTGGCAGGCGATCGTCCTCGGCATCGTGCAGGGCGTCACCGAGCTGTTCCCGGTATCGAGCCTTGGACATACGGTGCTGATCCCGACCCTTTTCCGTTGGGGCAACATCGTCGCCTGGCAGTCCCAGCCTGAATCCCCCTGGCTGGCGTTCGTCGTGATGCTCCACGTCGGCAGCGCCGTCGGGCTGCTGATCTACTTCTGGCGCCAGTGGATCGCGATCATCAAGGCGTTCTTCGTCACGATCGGCAAGCGGCGGATCGAGACGCCCACCGAGCGCCTGGCGTGGCTGATCATCGTCGCGACCATCCCCGTCGGGATCCTCGGGTTGCTGCTGGAGCACGCGATCCGGGTGGCGCTCGCCAAGCCGCTCGCGGCCGCGATCTTTCTGATGGTCAACGGCTGCATCCTGATGTGGGCCGAGCGGTTCCGCAAGCGCGCCCAGGTACGGGAGCTCGCGGCCAAGGAGGGCCTCAACCCGGAGGGCTACCGCCGACTCGGCACGCTTCAGTACCGCGAGGCGGCGGTGATCGGGACGTTCCAGAGCTCGGCGCTGATCGCCGGGATCAGCCGCGACGGCGTCGTGATGACCTCAGGGCTGGTTCGAGGCCTTGACAACTTCGACGCCGCCCACTTCGCGTTCCTGCTCGCGACCCCGCCGATTCTGGCCGCCGGGCTTCTGAAGTTCGGGGACCTGACAGGGCCGCACGGCAACGGCATTCGCGGCGCCGCCGTCATAGCGGCGGTGTTCGCCGCGATCTTCGCGGTCGGAACGGTGCACTATCTGACGCGGTACTTCCGCAACCGCAACCTGATCCCGTTCGGCATGTACTGCCTCACGTTCGGGGCATTCATGACGGTCTTCACGATCGTCTTCGGCGCGCCCGCGCCTTGAGAGGCTGTACGGCCGCTTAGGATCCCGCTCAGTGGCGGATCTGTTCGCTGGGACATACGCACGGGGGGCGGCGGCCGCGGCCGTCTCGGGGGAGGCGTGGCTGGCGGCGATGCTCGAAGTCGAGGCGGCGCTCGCGCGAGCGTGTGAGAACGAGGGGCTGATCCCACCGGGCTCCGCCGCGGCAATCGCGGCGGCTTGCGAGCCGACCGGTTTTGACCTTGCCCGCCTGGCCCGGGATGGCGGCGAGCAGGCGAGCGTGGTGGTTCCGCTGTTGGCAGCGCTGCGGGCGCGTCTCGGCGATCCTGTCAGCGAATACGTGCATCTCGGCGCGACCAGCCAGGATGTCTTCGACACCGCCGCGATGCTCCTCGCGCGCCGCGCGCTCGAGCCGCTGCTGAGCGACGTCTCGGCGACGGCTGCGATCGCGGCCACCTTGGCTGATCGCTACCGGTCGATCGCCACCGCCGGAAGGACGCTGCTCCAACAGGCGCTGCCGACCTCGTTCGGGCTCCGTGCCGCCGGGTGGATGGTTGGACTCGATTTCGCCAGGACGCGGCTGCGGGACGTCCGAACGCGGGTTCTGGCCGTGCAGATGGGAGGGCCCGTCGGCGCCAGGTCGCCGGCGATCGCCCGGCTGGTGGCGGCCGAGTTGGGGCTCGCCGAGCCGCCGCTGGCGTGGCACACCGACCGCACCCGAGAGGCGGAGCTGGCGGGCGCCCTCGGAACGCTCGCCGGAGCGCTCGCAAAGATCGGCCGCGACGTGACGCTGCTGGCGCAGGACGAGGTGGGGGAGCTGCGCGAGGCGGGCGGGGGAGGGCGGGGGCGGTCCTCGGCGATGGCGCACAAGCGCAACCCGGTGGCGGCCGTCTCGGTCCTGGCCTGCGCCAAGCGAGTGCCGGGACTTGTCGCGACGATCCTCGCCTCCATGGAGCAGGAACACGAGCGTGCCGCCGGCGCCTGGCAGGCAGAATGGGGGACTCTGAGCGAACTGCTGTCGCTGACCGGTTCCGCCGCGGCCTGGGGCCGCGAGCTGCTGGACGGGCTGGAGGTGGACCCCGCGCGAATGCGCGAGAACCTCGCCCGGCTGGGCGCGGCGAGGGTGTCCGAAGCACTCGAGCCCGACCTTGCAGCGGTCGGCGAGTTGATTGACCGGGCGCTCGCCGCGCACGAGCTACTTGAGGAGACCCATGACTGACGAGCGTTATGAAACGGGCATGTCGATCCGGCGGGAGGTGCTCGGGGACGACCACGTCGACCGGGCGATCGCCGGGACCGTGGACTTCACCGCGTCCTTTCAGGACTTCATCACGAGATACGCATGGGGAGACATATGGGCGCGCGAGGGCCTCAGCCGCCAGATCCGCAGCGCCATCACGCTTGCCGTCCTGACGGCGCTCGGGCGCGAGGGCGAGCTCGAGATGCACATCCGCGGCGCGCTCCGCAACGGCCTTAGCCCGGACGAGATCGCGGAGGTGCTGCTCCACACGGCCGTCTACGCCGGTGTTCCTGCCGCCAACGCGGCGTTCAGCGTGGCGCGCGAGGCGCTGGAGCGAGAGCGCGCTATCTGAGGCGGTGCCGGGTTTGGCGCCGCCGGGTTCAGACAGACGTCGAAGCTTTCAGCCGCTCGGCGAGGTGCTGATGGTTTGAGAGCCGCTGGTGGTCGTCGGCGGGCTCGACTGAGAGTCGGTGGTGGACTGCGCCGAACTCGTGTCCGTCCCCGATCCGGCCTCCTGCTGCGACCCGGTAGCCGTCGGCGACGGGGCGTCTGTCCCGGTCGCGGAGTGTGCCTGGTCCGCGCTCTCCTTCTGGGATCCGGTCGACTGCTGGGATGGGATGCCGTTCTCGGATCCGTTACCCGTCTGCCACCCGGTCGTGTACGAATCGGCGGTTGTGGACGAATCCTTGGCCCTCCGCGAGCTGTCGGCCGAGCTCTTCGAGGGGTGAGCCGACGAACCGTTGGTTGTCGAACTCCGGCTGCCCTGGGAATCGGAGCCGGTCGAGGTTTGGGGGTTCGCGACTGCCAGGCCGACTTGCGCGGAACCCGACTGAGCGTGCCCCGACCGAGCGTGTCCCGACCGAGCGTGCCCCGACGCGCTGCCATCGCCGTTGGCCGCCTGATTGGAGCCCGCGCTTCCATTCAAGTGATCGGAGCCGGCGTTTCCGGTCAAGCCAGAATGCCCGTCTGAAGAGCCGTGGTCGCCGGTCCAGCCAGCGTGAGTTCCACTCCCGTCGCTGCCGCTCGCGCCAGATGATGTCTGTGGCGGTGCCGGGGTCGGTGACTGGGCTGGGGGCGCGGCCGTCTGTGCTGGGGCGGCCACGGGGGTCGAGGTCGGGAGGTGCCGGGTGGTTCCAGTGCTCGTCCGCCCGCCGTGCTGGCGCACCGTTTCGCCCTGCGGCCCCGTCAGGCTGCCCTCGTCTCGGGTCGCGCCGCCGTGGTGGCGGGTCGGCAGAGCCTCGTGCCGCAACGGCGCGGCCTCGTGGCGCATCGCGTGGGATTGCGGCGCGGTCGGAACGCGGGCCGGTCGGCTCGCGTGGGTGCGTGAACCACCCGAGTGGTGGGACCGGACAGCGCGGCTCGAAGCGCCGTGCCCGTTGCCCGCGCCACTCCGAACCTCCGCCGCCGGGAACTGGATCACGTAGGTCGCCCTGACGTTGGCGGTCGCCCTGTGCTGAGTACCTGACTGCGTCGCAGTGAGGTGCCTCGGTCGCGCCGGGTAGACCGACCGGGGCACCTCGACCGGCTTTGCGACCGGCTGCGCCTGGTGGCTGTGTCGATGGGTGGCGATTACGGGCATCGGAGCCGCCACCTGGTGCAGTGGCCCGATCAGGACGATGCCTCCGACAGCGCCGGCGGCACACACCGAAGCGGCGCAGGCGGCGGACGCCTGCGTCAAGCCGGCGCCGACCAGCATTCCCTTGCCGGCGGCGAGGCCGCCGCCGAGCATGCCGCTCCCGGTGATGCCGCCCTCGATCGGCAGGATCGCGCGCAGCGCACGGGCGTCATCGCGCAGCGCGGCCCGATAGGCGCGGCACGCGGCACAGCCGCGAAGGTGGCGGCGGACCGCGCGGTTATGGCGGCGCCCGTCTGGTTCTGCCTCGATCGACGCCCGTGCCGCCGCGCACGGCAGCTGAGCCGCCTCGCGGTATGACCTGAGGCCAACCCGAGCCCGCGCGATCAGACCTCGGACCGCGTCCTCGTGCGTCTCCAGCAGCGTCGCTATCTCGGCGTACGAGTGACCGCCGAGCTCACGCATCAGCAGCGCCGTGCGTTGGCTTTCGGGCAACTCACGAATGCCCTCGAGCACGACCGCCAGCTCGGCTTTGCCGGTGTGTTGCTGCGCGGCGACCTCAGGGAGCTCGCCATCGCGGGTCAACGCGCGTTGGCGGCCTCGGCGGGTTACGTCGATCGCCCGGTTGCGCGCCACGCGCGCGAGCCAGGGCCGCATCTCCTGCGGCGGCTTTCCACGGAGCGCGATTGCCAACGCTGAAAAGGTTTCCTGGGTGACGTCCTCGGCGTCGTGGGCGGCTCCGAGGATCCCCATGCAGACCGATAGCACCGCCGGCCTGTAACGCTCGTAGAGAACGTCGAAGGCCGCCTCATCGCCGAGCGCAAAACGCTCGGCGAGGGCGGCATCCGACCGTAGTCTGAGTAGCCGACGGGGGACGGCGAGCGGGGGTTTGGAACCAGGCGCAAGCGCGCCTGCCGTCCTCCCTCCGCTCGCCGTCATGCCCATTCGTTCACCCCTGCCTGCTGCTAGGTCCTTGCGTGGTGACGATGAGCTTTAGCGTGATGGGCCCGCTGAGCCTTGCTGTGGTGCTTCAACAACCGCTTGAGGGCCCGATTGAAGGACTCGGTCTTCATCCGCTTGGCCATCTCCGTGGCCGCCGGCGTGGTCGTGCTGGGGGTCTTGGTGGTCGACGTCGTGCTCGTGAAGTCCACCAGCACCTGCAGCGGGTTGGCCTCTACCTGGGCCGCCGTCAGGCCGCCCATGTTGATTTCCCCACCGACGACAACGTCGCCCGACGAAATCGTCGGCGTCCCGCCAAACAATGAGCTGACCGAGCCGCCGAACACCAGCGTCTGCGAACCGATCTGGAACGTCTGCGTGCCGGTGAAGAGGCCGGCCGGCAGCGACTGGCTGACCGTGACCGAGAGCGACCCGGGCAGAGCCGTCGGGGCAGTGGCCACCGTGCCGACGAACGCGTACAGCTGCGGCGGCGACTCAGCGATCACCTCGAGCGCCGGGGTGGTCGGGACTGTCGTCGACCCTCCCTGATCCGAATGCGACCGTCGCACCGAGTTTCCCTCGTTTCCCGATCCCTGGCCCGGCAGGGCCGCGAACGACGCAATGAACCTGTCGCCCGCGGCGAGGTTGGAAATCGTGGCGCTCGTGTTGCCGTTGACGTCGAACTTGGTGCTCGAATTCGTGGTGATTGTCACCGTGCTGGGTGTCGGCGTGGTCGTCGGGGTCGTCATCGTCGTCGTGCTTGGCGTCGTCATGGTCGTCGTCGGCGTCATCTGATCGCCGTGGAACCTGCCGCCGAAGCCATCGTTGCCGCGGAAGCCCGGACCCCAGCCCTGGCAGTTGCCGTCATCGCCCCGGCCGTTGAAGAAATGACCGCCGTCGAAACCACGGTTCATGACATCGACGGTCGCGGTGAACGTGCCAGCCGAAGCGTTCACGGCCGTAACCGTACCCTTTACCACGGTCTGCTGGGCGAAGAATCCAGGGCCAAACCAGCCTCCGTGGTCGTTGGCCCTGTGGGCCATCGCGTTGCCCGCCAGCGCGGTCAGCGCTGCGAGCACGACGGCGACGACGGATACGAGCGGAATCAGCTTCCTCTTCATGAGCTCTCTCCGTGTTTCATTGCGCCTCCTGTTCGGCTAGTACGCGGCGCCTCGCTCAGCCTTCCCCGGTGGCCTGCGGCGGCGCAGCCCGTTATCGCCATAGACGCGGTCGGAGGCCGAAAGTTCGTCACCAATCCCGATGCATCGCGTCCTGCCCGAGCTTGGCCAGCGCGCAGCAGACGTCGAGGAGTCCGGCCACGAAGAATGCGGGCCGGCCGGTGAGCGCATGGGCGATCGCCCTGCGCGCGAAGGCCCTCAACATGGTGGTCAAGCTATCGTCTGGGCGCGATGCCACCCACCGTTACCACCACGGTCACCGAGCTTCCGGAGTCGCGCGTGCGCCTGGAGGCCGAGGTCGCCGCGGCGGAGGTCGAGCGCCGGATTCAACAGGCGGCTCGCGCACTCGGCGCAAACCTACGGGTTCCAGGGTTTCGCAAGGGCAAGGTGCCACCCCCGGTGGTGATTCGGCGGCTGGGGCGCGAATACGTCCTCGACGAGGCGCTGCGCAGCGCGCTCGGCAGTTGGTACGTCGACGCGGTTGACGCGTCGGGGATCTTCCCGGTCGGCGAGCCGGACATCAACGTCGGCGACCTCCCCGTGGAGGGCGCCCCGCTGTCGTTCTCTATCGAGATCGGCGTACGTCCACGCGCCAAGCTGGGCCCCTACAAGGGCCTCGAGGTAGGCCGGCGCGAGCCCGCCGCCGACGAGGAGGCGATCGATCGAGAGATCGAGCGTCTGCGTGAGCGACTCGCGACTCTCGACACCGTCGAGCGCCCCGCCGAATCTGGCGATCACGTGGTCATCGACTACGCCGGGAGCGTCGACGGAGACCCCTTCCCGGGCGGCGAAGGTCGCGATCAGTTGCTCGAGCTGGGTTCAGGACGGCTGATTCCGGGGTTCGAGGACCAGTTGGTCGGCGCCGCAGCCGGTGAGCAACGCGTCGTCGAGGTCACGTTCCCTGAGGACTACGGCTCCGAGCAGCTTGCGGGGAAGAACGCGAAGTTCGACGTCACGACCAACGAGGTCAAGGCCAAGCGGTTACCCGAGCTGGACGATGAGTTCGCGTCCGAGGCGGCCGGGCTCGAAACGCTCGAGGAGCTGCGCGCGGACATAGCCACGCGGCTGCAGGAACATGAGGCACACGAGATCGAGCACGAGTTCGAACGCGATGTGATCGATGCCGTCGCTGCGGGGGCGCAGATCGAGATTCCGCACCATCTCGTCCATGCCCAAGCACACGAGATGGTCGAGGAGACGCTCGCGTCGCTGGCGCGCCAGGGGGTCTCCAAGGAGGCGTATCTCCAGGTCGCCGGCGCGACCGAGGAGGAGCTCGCTCAGCAGGCCGAGTCGGAGGCGGAACGGACGCTCAAGCGCGAAGCTGTGCTCGCAGCGGTGGTCGACGCGGAGCAGATCGAGCCGTCCGACGAACAGGTGCTCGAGGCGCTCGCGTCCAGCGCAGAGCGCAACAAAACGACGCCGCAGAAGCTCTTCAACCAGCTGGAATCGAGCGGGCGTCTGCTCAGGGTTCGCAACGACCTGGCCAGTCGCCAGGCCCTCGAGCTGCTCGTCGAGCAGGCCAAGCCCATCAGCGTCGGACAGGCGCAGGCGCGGGAGCAGCTATGGACTCCCGAGCAACGCGGTGAGTCCGGATCGGCATCCCAGCAGCTCTGGACCCCCGGTTCGTAGCCTGGAACGTTGCCGCCACAACCGATCAGGCCGCCGTAAGCCGATTGCTACATTCGGCAGGAATCCGCCCGCGGAAGGATGAAAGAGCGAGGACCATGAGCCCACTCGTACCGATGGTCGTTGAGCAGACTTCCCGTGGGGAGCGGGCGTTCGACATTTACAGCCGCCTGCTGAACGAACGGATCATCTTCCTGGGCACCCCTGTGGATGATCAGATCGCGAACCTGATCGTCGCCCAGTTGCTGCACCTCGAGTCAGAGGACCCGGACAAGGACATCTCGCTGTACGTCAACTCGCCCGGCGGCTCGGTCTATGCCGGCCTGGCGATCTACGACACGATGCAGTTCATCAAGCCCGACGTGCAGACGATCTGCGTCGGGATCGCGATGTCGATGGGCGCGCTGCTGCTGGCCGGCGGCGCCGCCGAAAAGCGGATGGCTCTGCCGAACGCGAAGATTCTGATCCACCAGGTGTCCGCGGGTTTCCAGGGCCAGGCCACGGACATCGAGATCCACGCCCGGGAGATCATCGACCTTCGCGGTCGGCTCGACGAGATCATCGCCCACCACACGGGCAAACCGGTCGAAGAAGTGAAGAAGGACACCGAGCGTGACTACTTCATGAGCTCGGAGGAGGCCAAGGACTACGGCATCATCGACCGCGTGATCTCGAAGCACTAGGGCCTGCAGGAAATGGTTTGTGTCTTCCTGCCAACCCTGACTGGCTAATCTAGATGCCCGAGCTTCGGCGGTCCTGAGGTCGCACTCCGGGAGAGGAATCGCAATGGCACGCCCGACCGATTCGAACGAGCAACTTCTCTGCAGCTTCTGCGGGAAGTCGCAACGGCAGGTCAAGAAGCTGATCGCCGGACCCGGCGTATACATCTGCGACGAGTGCATCGATCTCTGCAATGAGATCATCGACGAGGAGCTCACCGCTCCGCCGAATTTCGACATCGAGAATCTCCCCAAGCCACGGGAGATCTACGACGTGCTCAACGAGTACGTCGTCGGTCAGGAGCAGGCCAAGCGGACCCTGTCGGTGGCTGTCTACAACCACTACAAGCGCGTCCAGATGATGCAGTCCGATGACCAGGACATCGAGCTGCAGAAGTCGAACATCCTGCTGCTCGGCCCGACCGGGTGCGGCAAGACGCTGCTGGCCCAGACGCTCGCGAAGATCCTCAACGTGCCGTTCGCGATCGCCGACGCTACCGCGCTCACCGAAGCGGGCTACGTCGGCGAGGACGTCGAGAACATCCTGCTGAAGCTGATCCAGGCCGCCGACTACGACGTCAAGAAGGCCGAAACCGGAATCATCTACATCGACGAGGTCGACAAGATCGCGCGCAAGGCTGACAACCCCTCGATCACGCGCGACGTTTCTGGCGAGGGCGTTCAGCAGGCGCTGCTGAAGATCCTCGAGGGTACGACCGCTTCGGTCCCGCCCCAGGGCGGCCGCAAGCACCCTCACCAGGAGTTCCTGTCGATCGACACCACAAACGTCCTGTTCATCTGCGGCGGGGCGTTCGCGAACCTCGACCGAGTGATCGAGCGGCGGATCGGCCATCAGGGGGTCGGGTTCAGCGCGGCGATCCAGTCCAAGGAGCAGCGCGATCTGGGCGAGCTGTTCGAGCACTGCCTGCCAGAGGATCTGATCCAGTACGGCCTGATCCCCGAGTTCATCGGCCGCCTGCCGGTGATGTCCGCGATCCACCAGCTGTCCCGCGGCGAGCTGATGAAGATTCTGACCGAGCCGCGCAACGCGCTCGTCAAGCAGTTCCAGCGGTTCTTCCAGTTCGACGGGATCGAGCTCGTGTTCGCCGACGAGGCGCTGCATTCGGTCGCCGACAAGGCGCTCGAGCGGGAGACGGGCGCGCGCGGACTGCGCTCGATCATCGAGGAGGTTCTGCTGGAGGTCCAGTTCGAGCTTCCCTCGCGGCGAGACGTCAAGAAGTGCGTGGTCACCCGGGACACGATCGACAAGGGCACGCCGCCGACGCTGGTGACGGTCGCCGCGCCGGCCGAGCACAGCGAAGCCGCCGCCTGAGCGACACTAGTGCCCTGAGTCACGACACTAGACTGCCCGGTCCGATGACGGACCTCGAGTCGAAGACCCGCTACATCCCCGCGGAGGTCGAGCCCCGGATCTCCGAGCGCTGGCTGCGGTCCGGGCTCTGGCATCCCGATCCGGTCGGGACCGCGGCCGAGAACTACTCGATCGCGATCCCGCCGCCGAACGTCACCGGCTCGCTCCACATGGGACACGCGCTCCAGGACTCGATCATGGACGCGCTGACCCGCTACCACCGGATGCACGGCCGGCGGTCAAAGTGGATCCTCGGGACCGACCACGCCGGGATCGCGACCCAGAAGCAGGTCGAGTACGCGCTCCGCGACGAGGGCCTCTCTCGCGAGCAACTCGGGCGTGAGGCGTTCGAGCGCCGCGTCTGGCAGTGGCGAGAGCAGTACGGCGGTCGGATCATCACCCAGCTCGAGAGGTTGGGGGCGTCCTGCGACTACGAGGACGAGCGGTTCACCCTCGACCCGTCCTACGTGGAGGCCGTCGTGCGGGTGTTTGTCTCGCTCTACGAAAAGGGCTACATCTACCGGGACCGGTACATGGTCAACTGGGATCCCGGGAGCGGCTCGGCCGTATCGGACCTCGAGGTCGAGGACCAGACAGTCGTCGACACCCTCTACTACATCGACTACCCGCTCAGTTCCGGCTCGGGCTCGATCACGGTCGCGACCGTGCGCCCCGAGACGATGCTCGCCGACACCGCGATCGCGGTGCACCCGGACGACGACCGCTACCGCCGGTTGATCGGAGAGCACGCGATCCTGCCGTTGGTCGGGCGGCGGCTGAAGATCATCGCCGACGAGTACGTCAAGCCCGATTTCGGCACGGGCGCGCTCAAGATCACCCCCGGTCACGACCCGAACGACTTCGAGATCGGGAACAGGCATGGGCTGGAGCGGATCAGCGTGATAGGCGAAGACGGGCGCATCACCGCCGCGGCGCCCGAGCGGTTCGTCGGGCTGACCGTGGCGGAGGCGCGCGCCGCCGTTGTCGCGGAGCTGGGCGAGCTGCGGCTGATCGCGAACTCCGAGGAATACACCCATGACGTGCCGTTCTCGCAGCGGTCGGGCGAGCGGATCGAGCCGCTGATCTCGCTGCAGTGGTTCATGCGCATGGACGAACTTGCCGCGCCGGCGATCGAGGCCGTGACGAGTGGACGCGTCAAGTTCCAGCCTCCCCGCTGGACGCGTGTGTACCTCGACTGGATGGAGAACATCCGCCCGTGGTGCATCTCGCGGCAGCTCTGGTGGGGCCACCGGATCCCCGTCTGGTACCGCGGCGCAAACGAGACGTACGTCGGCACCATCCCGCCCGACGGGGAAGGCTGGGAACGTGACCCCGACGTGCTCGATACCTGGTTCTCGAGCGCGCTGTGGCCGTTCGCGACGCTCGGCTGGCCCGAGCAGACGGACGAGCTGCGCGCCTTCTACCCGACCGATGTGCTCGTCACCGCGCGGGACATCATCTTCCTGTGGGTTGCTCGGATGATCATGATGGGGATCGAATTCGTCGGCGAGGTGCCATTCGACGACGTCCACATTCACGCGATCATCCAGGCGCCGGACGGCCGCCGGCAGTCGAAGTCGCTCGGCACCGGGATCGATCCGCTCGATCTGATCGATGGCGGCCCCCGCCCGCCCGTTTTCTCCGCCGGCGGCGAGTTCCCCCCCTACGGAGCCGACGCGGTCCGCTGGGGCCTCTTGGCGATGTCGACGGGGCAGGACGTCAAGTTCGCCGAGGACAAGATCGCGCAGGGGCTGCAGCTGGCCAACAAGCTGTGGAATGCGGCGCGCCTGATTCTGCTGGGGGTGGGGGAGGGCGCGCGCCCTGGCGTGGCGCCCACGACGGTCGAGGACCGGTGGATCCTGTCGCGGCTGCAGCGCGCCAAGGCCGACGCCCGCTCGCGCATCGAGGGTTACGACTTCTCTCACCTGGCGCTCGGGATCTATGACTTCGTCTACGGCGAGCTGTGCGACTGGTACCTGGAGATCGTCAAGCCCCGGCTGCGGGAAGGGGATCGGGCACTCGCGTCCACACTTCTGCACGTTCTGGTGCAGACGCTGGCGCTCGCCCACCCTGTGATCCCGTTCGTCACCGAGGAGATCTATGGCTACGTGCCGGGTGTCGAGGGCCTGCTCGCCGCCGGCCTGGGCAAGGAGGAGCCGGAGGAGTTGGCGCTCGACGAGCGCGCCGAGGCCTCGGTGGGGCGGGTGATCGAGGCCGTGCAGGCGCTGCGCGCGTGGCGCGAGGTCGCGGGCGTGAGGGCAGGCGCGACGGTCAACGCCCGACTGGCGGCGGCGGGGTACGACGACACGCTCGAGACCATGGCGCGGCTGGGGCATGTGACGTTGACCACCGACGGCGCGAGCCCGGTGGCGTCGGTACCCATCCCGGGCGGCGCCATCGAGGTGCTGGCCTCCGACGAGCTCGACCTCGGCGCTGCCGACCGTAGGCGCGAGGCCAGGCGAGCCGAGCTCGAATCCGAGATCAAGCGCGCCGAGGCCAAACTCGCAAATGCCGGCTTCGTCGCCAAGGCCCCACCCGCCGTCGTCCAGGCCGAGCGGGACAAGCTCGATGCGCTGCGCGTGGAGCTCCAGTCACTTTGACCAAGCCACTGACACCGCTGGAGGCCGAGCAACGGCTCCTGTCGCTCGAGCTGTTCGGGATGCGGTTCGGGCTCGACCGCATGCGGCGGCTGATGACTGCGCTCGACCATCCCGAGCGGGCGTTCCGTTCGGTCCACGTCGTCGGCACGAACGGAAAGTCCTCGACGGCCCGGATGCTCGCCGCGATCCTGACGCGACACGGGCACCCGACCGGCGCGTATCTCTCGCCCCACCTGAGTTCGTTCTGTGAGCGCATCCGAGTCGGCGACGCGGACGTCGCGCCGGATCGGTTCGCGGCGGCGATCGAGCGCGCGCTGCGCGCAGCCGATCAGGTGAACCGCGGCGCCGCCGAGGGCGACGTGGTGACCCAGTTCGAGCTGCTGACGGCGGCCGCCTACTCCGAGCTCGCGGCGCGGGGCGTCGAGTTCGCCGTGATCGAGGCGGGACTTGGCGGGCGCTACGACGCCACCAACGTGATCTCCTCCGAGGTGCAGGTGCTGACGAGCGTCGGGCTCGATCACACGCGCTGGCTCGGCTCGGAGATCGCCGACATCGCCCGCGAGAAGCTCGACGTCGTGCAGCCGGGCGCCGTACTCGTACTCGGGCCCGGAATGCACCCGAACGCCGAATCGGTCGCCGAGCAGATCGCGGCGGAGCGCGGGGCAACGATGATCCGCGCGGGTGCCGACCCGGGGGTTCCGGTGGCCGCGCTCGGCGCCTTCCAGCGGCGGAACTTCGCGGTCGCCCTCGCGGCCGCCGAGGCCCTGCTCGGGGCGCTCGACCCGACAGCGGTCGCCGCGGCCGCCGCTGCGGTCACCATTCCCGGGCGGATGCAGGTGACCGACGAGCGACCGCTGACGGTGCTGGATGGAGCGCACAACCCCGACGGGATCGCTGCGCTCGTCGAAGCACTGCCGGAGGTCGTCCACGACCGAAGTCTGGTCGCGGTCGTCTCGATCCTCGACGACAAGGATGCCGCGACGATGCTAGCCGGGCTCGCGGGCGGGCCCGTGAGCGTCGACGCCCTCGTCCTGACCGCGGCCGGCAACCCGCGCTCGCTGTCGCCGGCCAAGCTCCGAGCGCTCGTCGCTGGACTGGGCGAGCCGCCCGCCACCATCGAGATGTTCGCCGAGCCATACCGGGCGCTGCGTCGGGGCCGTGTGCTCGCCGGCGAGGACGGGGTCGTCGTCGCCACCGGCTCTCTGTATCTCGTCGCCGACCTGCTGGCGCCCGCGGACCGGTACACCGGTCGGCGCGCATCGACGCTGTGAACGAGGACGAGCAGGAAAATCACCCGCGGTTCCTGACGATCGTCGGGATCGTCGCGCTCAGCGTGGCGGTGACGATCCTCATCTTCTTCGGCGTCGGCTACGCCTTCGGGCGACTTTTCCTGTAGCCCCTACCACTACACTCGAGCCCCGATGCTCCCCCTCGCGGTGTTCGGGATCCACAACAGCACGCTGAGCCTGGTCGTGGATCTGGTGCTGTTGTTCCTCGTGGTGATCTGGCTGGCATTGGTCTACTGGACCTTTGCCGACGCCCGGCGACGGATCGGCGACCCGATGCTGGTGGGCTGCGCCACGATCGCGTCGCTGTTCCCGTTCGTGGGAACCATCGTGTACATGATCGTGCGCCCGCCCGAGTATCTCGAGGACGTCCACGAGCGCGACCTCGAGATCCAGGCAGCCGAGGCGCGTCTGGCCCAGATCGGTCTCCACGTGTGCCCGTACTGCGACCGGGAGGTGGAGAAGGACTTCGTCCGATGCCCGCACTGCATGCGCAAGTTGAAGGACCCGTGCACCAACTGCGGCAAGCCGCTGGATCCAAGCTGGCGGCTGTGCCCGTACTGCGAGACCGAGGTCGTGGGAGAAGCACCGATGACGACCCGCCGTCCTCGCCGCCGAGCGCCCGGGCAGCCTGTCGGCGGCGTGCCACCTTCAGACCTGATCTAGTGTCTTGAAGCGGAAATTTCCGACGGCACCCGCCCGCGAGCCGGCTGCATCGCCACCACCACCTCGAAAGGGAACGCCCCGATGGAGCGCACGCTGATCCTTGTCAAGCCAGACGCCTTTGCCCGCAACCTGACCGGTGAGATCATCGCCAGGTTCGAGCGCAAGCGCCTGCGACTGGCGGCCATCAAGCGGACCACGCTGACCCGCGAGATCGCCGAGCGGCATTACGCGGAGCACGACGGCAAGCCGTTCTTCGAAGAGCTGGTCGAATTCATCACCTCTGGCCCCCTGGTGGCGATGGTGCTCGAGGGAGAATCCGCCGTTGAGGCCGCGCGGCAGCTGATCGGGGCAACCAACCCGCTGCAGGCGGCGCCCGGCTCCATCCGTGGCGACTACGCGGTCTCGGTCGGCCAGAACATGGTCCACGGGTCCGACTCGGCCGACTCGGCCGCCCGCGAGGTGGCGCTGTTCTTTCCGGATCTGTAGGCCGGGCCGGACCCCGGCCATGAGCCGGATGCGGTTACTTTTGGCGTCGCGCTCCCCGCAACGGCGGGCGATCCTCGAGCAGCTCGGGATCGAGTTCGAGGTAGTGATCGCCGGAGTCGATGAGCTCACCGTCGGACCGCCGGAGGAGGTCGTCCTCGAGAATGCCCGTCGCAAGGCATTCGCTGGTGTCGCTGTTGCTGGCCCGCTAGCCAGCAACAGCAAACAGACCCCGCCTGGGGGCCCGGCTGGGCCGTCCACATGGCCGCCCCGGCCACCGCTGGAGTTCGTGCTCGGCGTCGACACCCTCGTCGCGATGGGGGAGACCTCGTACGGCAAGCCGGCAGACCGCGAGGAGGCCGAGTCCACATTGCGCGCCCTGTCCGGCGCGGTTCACCGCGTGGTCAGCGGGATCTGCCTGGTCGATGATCCGGCTGCCGGCGCCCGCACGGCGCTGGCGACGACGAGGGTCAGTTTCCGTCGGATCGACGAGCCGACGCTATCGTGGTACTTGGACTCCGGTGAGTGGTGCGGGCGCGCCGGCGGCTACGCGATACAGGGCCGCGGCGCGGCCCTGGTGGCGTCGATCGAGGGCGACTATCTGAACGTCGTCGGGCTGCCGGCGGCGACGCTGTTGGACCTCGAGCCGAGCCTCCTCGCGAGACGGTAAAAGTGCTGGAACTCCAGTACACTCGCTGGCGGACGGTACTCGGCAGCCAGGTGCGGCCTTGCTCACTCGCCGCCCATCCGCCAGTCCCTAAATCTCGCTCTCCATTTGATGGGTTTCTTCACGTACCTGACTGGGTTCGGCGGCCGCGATATGGCCGTCGATCTCGGCACAGCCAACACGCTCGTGTACGTCCGCGGACGCGGAATCGTCCTCTCCGAGCCGAGCGTCGTCGCGGTCGACTCGCGCACCGGCGAGGTCCATGCGGTTGGTATCGAGGCGAAGCGGATGCTGGGACGCACGCCCGGGACGATCTCCGCGATCAGGCCGCTGAAAGACGGCGTGATCGCGGACTTCGAGGTCACCGAGGAGATGCTGCGGCACTTCATCCAGAAGGTCCACCAGAACCGTTGGGCGCATCCGCGGGTGGTCGTCTGCGTCCCGTCCGGGGTCACCGGGGTCGAGAAGCGGGCGGTGGAGGAAGCCTGTCTCAGCGCCGGCGCCAGGCAGGCGTATCTGATCGAGGAGCCGATGGCCGCCGCGATCGGCGCCGGATTGCCGGTCGGCGAGCCAACCGGCTCGATGGTGGTCGACATCGGTGGAGGTACCAGCGAGGTGGCCGTGATCTCGCTTGGAGGGATCGTCGTGTCGCAGTCGATCAGGGTCGGTGGCGACGAGCTCGATGAGGCGATCATGAATTACGTCAAGCGCGAGTACAAGCTGCTGATCGGCCAGCAGACGGCCGAGGAGGTCAAGCTGGAGATTGGGTCTGCGTTCCCGATGCCGGAGGAGGTGCAGGCTGAGATCCGCGGGCGTGACATGGTCTCCGGTCTGCCGAAGACGGTCGTGCTGACGAGCGAGGAGATCCGCACGGCGCTCGAGGAGCCGGTCTCGCAGATCATCGATGCGGTCAAGGAGACGCTCGACCGCACGCCGCCCGAGCTCGCCTCGGACATCATGGACCGGGGTATCATGCTGGCCGGGGGTGGATCGCTGTTGCAGGGGCTGGAGGAGCGCCTGCGACACGAGACGCAGATGCCTGCTCATCTGGCGGAGTCGCCGCTGACGTGCGTCGCAGTCGGTTCGGGCAGGTCCCTCGAGGAATTCGAGGCGATCCATCGGTCAAGTAAGAATTCGCGCAACCGCCGTCGTCGCTATTGATCGGACGGAGCGCATCCTTTGAAATGAGCTGTCAGTGCATGACAAGCAAATCAGACGCCGACGAGCGGTTCTCGCGCTGCTCGTCATCGTCTCCCTGATCCTCCTAACCGCCTACTTCGGCGAATCTCCGAATAGTCCGCTGCACTCTGTCCAGCGGGGCGTCGGTGACGTTCTCTCCCCGGTGCAGGACGGCGCCAGCCGGGTGCTCTCACCGGTCCGTGACGTCGCCGGCTGGTTCTCGCGGACGATCAACGCCTCCTCCGAGAACACGCAGCTGAAGAAGCAGGTCGCGCGCGACAACAAGCTGATCGCGCAGTACCAGTACGACGCGATCCAGAACCGGCAGCTGAACAACCTCGTCCACCTCGACCGGACCAACAACATCGACTCGTACAACCCGGTGAGCGCCAGCGTGATCGCGTCCAACCCTTCGGTCTGGTACGACCAGATCACGGTCAACGCCGGAGCGGGCGACGGTGTCTCGCTGAACGACGCCGTGATCGCCGGTGCGAGTTCCGGGGCGGGCGCAGGCGGCCTCGTCGGGGACGTGACGACGGTCGGCTCCGACTACTCGGTAGTGACGCTGGTGACCGCGCCGAAGTTCGCCGTCGGCGCGCTGGTCGAGGAGGGCGGCGCGCGGGGTGACTCGGGCGTGCTGCAGCCCGCGGTCGGCGAGCAGGGAAGCCTGCTGCTCCAATACCTGCCGCCCCACGCCCAGATCAACGTCGGCGATGAGGTGGTCACCAGCGGCTTCAGCGATCCGCACAACCAACTCGTCAGGTCGTTCGCCCCGCCCGACATCCCCATCGGCCAGGTGAGCAACGCCAACCAGAACACGCTGATCAACAACCAGGAGGTAACCGTCGCGCCGGCCGTCGATCTGCGGCACCTGAGCGTGGTGCAGATCCTGACCCGCAACCCGTCGCACACGGTCTCGGCCAGCATTCGGTGATGGGGGAGCACTCGGTCAAGCTGATCGTCCGCATCGCCCTCGTCGGGTTCTTCGCGGTCGTCATCCAGGAAGCGGCGATCTCGCAGATCTCGATCTTCGGCGTCAACGCCGACATCACGCCACTCGTGGTGATGTCGATCGGGCTGTTGTGCGGCTCACTGCCCGGGGCGATCGCCGGGTTCTTCATCGGGCTGTTCGTCGACACCGCGCTATTCCAGACGCTCGGAGTCACGTCGCTGCTCTACGTCGCGATCGGATATTGGTCCGGGCGGTTGCGAGAGCTGCGTGACCCTTCGCACGGGCTCGTGCCGCTGGCGTGCGGAGCCGCCGCGACCGCCATCGCCGGGCTCGGGATGGCGTTGATCCAGTTCCTCCTGGGTGTCGACGCGCCGGTCAGCCTGCTGCTGCTGCAGCAGATCTTCATGTCGGTGCTGGTGAACACGCTGATCGCGCTGCCCGTCTACGAGCTCGTGCGCCGGATCCTCTACCCGGCGTTGCCCGCCGACCCGCGCAGCCGGCGCCGGCGCCGCTATACGACCGGCGACTTCAGCCCGCTGCAGCAGCCCTCGCAGCGGCTGGGATCGGCGAGGCAGCGATGATTCCGCCGCACGAGGAGCGGACGCCGCCGATGACCCCCCAGCTGGCCCTACGGGTGGCGATCGTCGGCACCTGCGCGCTGGTGATGTTCGCGATCATCTTCTTCCGCCTCTGGTACCTCCAGGTTCTGTCGGGCAGCAAGTACGTCAGCGAAGCGGCCGTCAACTTCGTGCGGTCGGTGCCGGTCCAGGCGCCCCGCGGCGAGATTCTCGACCGTAGCGGCAACGTGATGGTCGGTTCCAGGCCGGTCCCGGTCGTCGACATCTCGCCCGCCAACCTGCCGGTTCCGGTCAGCCTCGCCGACGGCAACGTCCTGCACCAGCCTCGCGCGGACTTCGTGCTGTACCGCAAGCTGGCCAGGGTCCTGTCGGTCTCGACCAAGCCCCAGCCGTGCAGGATTCAGCTGATCGAGAGCGGCAACATCCTCGTCTATCACCGCCGGTTGGCGTACATCCCATGCCTCGTGGCACAGGGCGTCTCACAGGTTTCCTACGCGGACGTGACGGTCAAGACCGACGTCGACACCGCTGTCCAGGGCTATCTGCTCGAGCGCCAGCGGCAGTTCCCCGGCGTCGTCATGCAGCAGGCGTCGCTGCGCCACTATCCGCTCGGGACGACCGCGGCGCAGCTGTTCGGGACCGTTGGCCCGATCACGGTGCCAGAGACACATGACCCGCGCTTCAAGGGGGTTCCGCAGACCGACACGGTCGGGCAGGCGGGCCTCGAGTTCGAGTACAACCAGTACCTGCAGGGCCGCGACGGCTCCGAGAAGGTGACCGTCAACGCCCAGGGCCAGGTGGAGAAGACCATCCCCGGCAGGTCCCCGATCGCCGGCGAGAACCTGAAGCTGTCGATCGACACGCACCTCCAGCAGGTCGGCCAGCAGGCGCTGGCGACGTCCATCGCCGACAACCCGGGCGCCGACGGTGGCGCCTTCGTCGCGCTCGACCCGACCAACGGCCAGGTCCTGGCGATGGGCTCGAACCCGACATTCAACCCAGGCGTGTTCACCCACCCGATCACCCAGTCGCGCTACGACGCCATGTTCGGGGCGAGCAGCGGCAGTCCGCTGGTGAACCGCGCGATCCAGAGCGCCGGCCCCACCGGCTCGACGTTCAAGCCGATCACGGCCACCGCCGCCCTTGAGAGCGGCGATTGGGCGCCCGACCAGATCTGGGACGACACCGGCCAGTTCTGCTTTCCGCACACGACGGACTGTCTGCACAACTCCGGCAACGCGTCGTACGGGGCGGTCGGGCTCGTACAGGCGATCCAGTTCTCGGTCGACACGTTCTTCTACAACCTCGGGCTGGTGACGAACGTCGACCCCGCGACGCATCCGAACGGCGGCCCGCTGCAGCAGTGGGCCAAGCTTTACGGGATCGGGCGGTCGACGGGGATCGACCTGCCTGGCGCGGTCGCGGGCACGCGCCCGTCGCCAGCATGGCGCGTTGCTCGCAACAGGCTCGAGTCGCAGTGCGAGCACGCCACCGGCCAGTTCAAGGGCCACCCCAAGCACCCAGCGTCGCAGGGCGGCTGCGGGATCGCCGACGGCACGCCGTGGACCGAGGGCGACAACGTCAACATGGCGGTCGGTCAGGGCGACGTCCAGGTCTCACCGCTGCAGCTCGCCGTCGCGTATTCGGCGCTTGCCAACGGCGGCACGATCATCACCCCGCACGTCGGGATGGACGTCGAGTCGAGCACCGGCGCGCTGATGCGGAAGATCGACCCGGCGCCCAGGCGGCACCTCAACATCAACCCGGTCTACCTGGACGAGATCCGGACGGGCCTGCGGGACGCGGCCTCGCAGCCGGGCGGCACCTCGGACGACGTGATGGGCAAGTTCCCCCAGCAGGTCTACGGCAAGACCGGTACCGCCCAGTACATCGCGAACGGCGTCGAGAATGACTACGCCTGGTACGCCTGCTTCGTGCCGCCGACGGCGACGAGTAAGCCGATCACGATCGTCGTCACCGTCGAGAAGGGCGGCTTCGGCGACGTCGCCGCCGCGCCGGTAGCGCGGCAGATGCTGTCGCAGTGGTTCTACGGCAAGCCGGGTCAGTTCGTCAAGGGACAGTCGACGACGCTGTGAGCGCGGTCACCCCGTTAACCCCCACCGAGGAGACTGCGGCGGGCATCACCAGAGTGTCGCTGCTGGGGTTCGACCCGCTGCTGTTCATCGCCGCGGTCGGGCTCGTCGGCTGCTCGCTGTTGACGCTGCACGGAACGACCACCCCTTATTACTACGAGCACCAGGCGATCTTCGCCGGCGCCGGGCTGGCGCTGGCGATTGTGATCAGCCGGTTCGACTACACCCGCCTGCGGGAGTACCGCTACGTCCTCTACGGGCTCGTGATCTTCCTGAACCTCGCGGTCTTTGCGGTGCACACGGCCCCATCCGCGGCGAGCGGGCAGGCCACCCGCTGGATCCCGCTGCCGTTCTTCCAGTTCCAGCCCTCCGAGTTCGGCAAGGTGCTGATAACCGTGGCGCTCGCCGCGTTCATGGTCGATCGCGGACGGCGGATGTACGAGCGGCGGACGACCGCCCTGATCATGCTGCTGGCGTTGGTTCCGGCGATGATCGTGATCAAACAGCCCGACCTCGGCACCGGCTTGGTCTACGTGATCATCGCCGCCGCGGTGCTGTTCTTCGCCGGCACCAACTGGAAGCAAATCACCGCGCTGGCAGCACTTTTCGTGATCGCGATCGCGCTGGTACTGACCGTCGCCCCGCAGGCCGGGGTCAACGTGCTCAAGACCTACCAGAAGCAGCGCCTGACGACCTTCCTCGACCCGCCGCCGACCTGCGGCCCCAATGACGCGACCTGCTATCAGCTGAACCAGTCGCTGATCGCGATCGGCTCCGGCGAGAAGACCGGACGCGGGGTCGCCGGCGCAACCCAAGCGAAATTCAACTTCATCCCCAATGACCAAGACGACTTCATCTTCGCCGTCGTCGGCGAGACCTACGGTTTCGCCGGAGCGGCGCTGGTGCTGTCGCTGTATGCACTGCTGATCTGGCGGACCTTGCGGATCCTGACGATGTCCAAGAACCTATTCGGCACCCTGATCGCCGGCGGCATCCTCGCGATGCTGATGTTCCAGGTGTTCCTGAACGTCGGCATGACGGTCGGGATCATGCCCGTGACCGGGGTGCCACTGCCGCTGCTCAGCTACGGCGGATCGTCGATGATCGTCACTTTCCTGGCGATCGGCTTGCTGCAGTCGATTCACGCGCAAGCCCGGATCGCCTCAGCCACCAAGGCCAGAACCCTACTTATATGACGGCCCTAGCAAGCGGCCGCACCAGTTTTCGACTTCACAAAGGACTGAAGGACAATTGAAGAAACAAGTTCTCGTTAGCGTCGACCGTGGGGAGACCAGGGTCGCGCTGCTGGAGGCAACCGGCACCGTCGCGGCTCGCAAGCCGTCGACCGGGGCCCCACGGCGTCGCCGCCGGTCCGGCAACCCTGCCGCCGGCTACCGCGTCGCCGAGCTGTATCTGGAGCGCCGCGGCGCCCGCTCGATCGTCGGCAACATCTACCTCGGCCGGGTCGACAATGTGCTCGCCGGACTCGAGGCCGCGTTCGTGGACATCGGGCTCGAGAAGAACGGGTTCCTGCACGTCGACGAGATCGTCCTGCCCGGTGTCGAGGCGCCTCGTCGCGGACGGACCGGGGCGCGAGACACGCGTCAGATCACCGACATGCTGAAGCCAGGCCAGGAAATCGTCGTCCAGGTCGTCAAGGACCCGCTGAAGACCAAGGGCGCGCGGCTGTCGATGGACCTCACGATCGCCGGACGCTATATGGTCTACGCCCCGTACGGCGAGGGAATCGGCGTCTCCCGCAGGCTTGACGAC
The DNA here is from genome assembly GCA_963830475.1 of uncultured Solirubrobacterales bacterium. Classification (GTDB taxonomy): domain Bacteria; phylum Actinomycetota; class Thermoleophilia; order Solirubrobacterales; family Solirubrobacteraceae; genus Palsa-465. The sequence goes on from CAWHMX010000008.1 coordinate 382,524, forward strand.
AAGGAGCGGGAGCGCCTCCGCAGGCAGGCAGCAAAGCTCGACCTCAAGGGGGCCGGCGCGATCATCCGCACCGCGGCAGAGGGCGCCAAACGCGACGACCTCGAGCGCGAGCTGGTCTATCTGTTCAAGCTGAGCGAGGTGCTGCAGAAGCGAGTTGCCGAGACGACCGGTCCAGCGCTCGTCTTTCAGGAGGCCGATCTGTCGGTTCGGGTCGTTCGCGATATCTATTCGGTCGAGTTCGAGCGCGCGATCGTCGACGACGAGAAGCAGCACCACCGCCTGGTCTCGTTCTTCACCCGGACGGCACCGGAGCTCGTCGATCATGTCGAGCTGTGGGACGACGAGCGGCCCCTGTTCGAAGTCTTCGGCGTCGACAACGCGTTCGAGTCGACTCTCGCGAGGCGCGTCGACCTGCCCAGCGGCGGCTATCTGATGATCGACTACGCCGAGGCGCTGACCGTGATCGATGTCAACTCAGGCAGCTTCATCGGCCGCGGCAAGGGCGCCAAGCTGGAGGACACGATCACCAAGATCAATCTCGAGGCCGCTGAGGAGGTCGTCAGGCAACTGCGCCTGCGCGACATCGGCGGGATCATCGTCATCGACTTCATCGACATGGAGAGGGCCCGCAATCGCGACGCCGTCCTCAAGACTCTGCGCAAATCGCTCGACGAGGACAGGACGAAGACGTTCGTGGTCGAGATCTCGCCGCTCGGGTTGGTCGAGATGACTCGCCAAAACGTGACCGAGGGTGTCCGCGAGATCATGACCCGGCCGTGTCCGACCTGCGACGGCGAGGGCGTGATCAAGTCCGAGGAGACGATCGCGATCGAGTTCGAGCGGCGGATGCGCGAGCTCGCAACGACCACCGAGGCCGAGGCGCTGCTGCTGCAGATGAATCCGCGGGTCAGCTCCGAATTCACCTCCGACGGCGGCCGCGTACTGCATCAGATCGAGGCGGAGACCGGCAAGTGGTTCCACTTCGAGGGGTCCGAAGGGCTTCCGCTCGACCACTTCGCGGTGCTGATGGAGTCGGACCGCGAGCATGTCCTGGAGCGGGCCCTCCCGTTCCGCGAAGGCGAGGAGGTCCACGTCGAGATCGTCGAGCCGCACATGTACAGCCCGGGGGACGCGGTCGCGAAGGTCGACGGCTACATCATTTCGGTCAAGGACGCGACCGCGGCCGTCGGCGAGAAGCGTCTCGTGCGGATCGAGGAGGTCGGCAGGACCTCGGCGGTGGCGCGACTGATCGACGTGCCGACTCCGGGCGCGAGCGCCCCGAATGGCGCCGGTCCCGAAGAAAACGACGACGATGTCCTAGAATCGACCAAGCGGCGTCGTGGCCGGCGTGGAGGACGCCGCCGTTCGACGGCTGAGGCGAGCGCGAGCGCGCCCGGCGGTCCATCTTCCTCACAAGACTGAACATGTACGCAATCGTCAAAACAGGCGGCAAGCAATACCGCGTCCAGGAGGGCCAGACGATGCTCGTCGAGCGTCTGGCCGCCGCGGACGGCGACGAGGTTTCACTGACCCCGCTGCTCTACGTGGACGGCGCCGAGGTGATCGACGGCGACGACGTTTCGCGCGTCGCCGTCGGCGCGACGGTGCTTGGCCACGAGCGCGGGCCCAAGCTCCGTATCGTCAAGTTCAAGCCCAAGCGCGGCTACAAGCGTCGCAACGGTCACCGCCAGGAACTGACGCGGATCCAGATCAAGGACATCAAGCTCAATGGCTCATAAGAAGGGGCTAGGCTCCTCGCGCAACGGACGCGATTCCAACGCACAGCGGCTCGGCGTCAAGGTGTTCGCCGGCCAGACCGTCGCCGGCGGAGAGATCATCGTCCGCCAGCGCGGCACCCGCTTCAAGCCGGGCGACGGCGTCGGCATCGGCAAGGACGACACGATCTTCGCGAAGTCGGCTGGGACCGTGCAGTTCACCCGCGGTCGACGCGGCCGGGTGATCTCGGTCGCCCCGGACTCGTAGCTCGCCAGCGTTCGACTCACGACACTACGAGTACCGCGGTGCACTTTGGGCAGCGCTTGGCGCCTGCCGGGATCTCGGAGGTGCATTCCGGGCAGTCCTTGACGGACGGGTCCTTGCGCGATTGATACGCCTCGTACGGCTTGACGACGAAGAAAAACAGCGCGAACGCCGTCGTCACGAACGTGATCACCGCGTTGATGAAGTCGCCGTACAAGAAGTGGCTGGAGTTGATCGTGAAGGTCAGGGATTCGAAGTTCGGCTTGCCGAAGATCAGTGCGATGATCGGGGTGATGATGTCGACGACGAACGCCTTCACGACCAGTGCGAACACGGTCGCGACGACGAACGCGACGGCAACCGTCACGAGGTTGCCCTGCAACAGGAACTTCTTGAAATCCTCGAGTAGCGATGCCATCGCAGAGACCTCCTCTGGAGTTGGTCATGCCGTTACCAGTGGGTGTGCACGTGCGAAGGCTATGCGCGGGCTCGGCAGACCCGCCCGCAATGGGACCGTCGGGTGAAGGATCGGGCCCGGATCAACGTCCAGGCCGGAGCGGGCGGCGATGGCTGTCTCAGCTTTCGCCGTGAGGCGCACGTCCCGAAGGGCGGGCCCGACGGCGGTGACGGCGGCCGCGGCGGCGACGTCGTGCTCGTGTGCGACGACTCCTACCGCGACCTCGAGCATTTCCGCCGCCGCTCCCATTTCAAGGCGACCCGGGGCGGACACGGCCGGGGCGCCCAGCGTCACGGCGCCGACGGCGACGAGCTGACGATTCCGATTCCACCTGGAACCGAGGTGCTGGTCGAAGCCGACGGCAGCACCCACGACCTCGTCCGCCCGGGCCAGCGCGCCGTCATCGCTCGCGGGGGCTCGGGCGGACGCGGCAATCGCCGGTTCGCCGGCCCGACACATCAAACCCCGCGGTTTGCGGAGCGCGGCCTCGGCGGCGAGGAGAGCTGGCTCACGTTGCAGCTGAAGCTCCTGGGCGATGTCGGCCTCGTCGGCCTTCCCAATGCGGGCAAATCCTCGCTGCTCTCGCGTTTGACCCGAGCGGCTCCGAAGGTCGCCGGCTACCCATTCACCACGCTCGAGCCGGTGCTCGGCACGCTCCACGCGGCCGACCGCCAGCTGGTGATCGCCGATATTCCCGGATTGATCGAGGGTGCGAGTGCCGGGGCTGGGCTCGGGCACGAGTTCCTCGCGCACGTCGAGCGCACGCGGTTGCTCGTGCACGTGCTCGACCTGGCCCCGCTCGACGGCTCGGACCCCGTCGCCAACCACGCTGTGGTCGAACGCGAGATCGCCCTGCACGAACCGAGGCTGGCCGAGCTCCCTCGAATCCTGGCGCTCTCCAAGGCCGACCTCGTCGACCCCGATGTCGCCGAGCGGGCTCGGCGGGACTGGCAGCGGCGGCTCGGCGACGAGGTGCCGGTGCTGCTGACCTCGGCGGCCACTCGCCAGGGGCTCGACGAGCTGGCGACGACTTTGCTCCGCGCGATCCCGGTGCAGAGCACCGCGATCCCGATCGAATCTGTGAGCGACAACGGCGCCCTGGAGTCGCTGCCCGAGCACCGCGTCTTTCGCCCTGGGCCGCGCCGGAGCTTCAGCGTCGCCGAGGTCGAGCCCGGGCGCTTCCGGGTCAGCGGTGATGGCGTCGAGCGGCTTGTGGCCCGCTACGACCTCGACAACGAGGATGCGCTTGCGCACCTCGAGCGGCGGCTGCGCGGGATCGGCGTGATCCGGGCTCTCGAGGCCGCCGGCTTCACGCCGGGCGACGAGGTCGAGATCGCCGGCGTCGAGTTCGAGCTGGATCCCGCAGAGGGGTGACTTTGGCGGCCACGTGGCCGCCAAAGTCGGGCCCCCTGAGTGTGTCAGGGTGACTTTGGCGGCCACGCGGCCGCCAAAGTCGGGCCCCCTGACTGTGTACGCCCCTAAGCTGATCGCGGTGGGCACCATCGTCATCAAACTCGGGTCGAGCGTTGTCGCGGAAGACGCGGGAACTGTGCGCGCGGACGTCCTGGCGAGGATCTGCGACCAGGTCGCCGAGCTGCACCGGAGCGGGCAGGAGCCGGTCGTCGTCACCAGCGGTGCGATCGCGCGGGGGATGGGGGAGATGGAGTTCGCGCCGACCACCCGCACGCGAGCGATCGACGAGCTGCAGGCGGCCAGCGCGATCGGGCAGGGAAAGCTCTACCGCGTCTACGACGAACTGCTGCAGGCGCGCGGGGTCAGGACGGCGCAGGTGCTACTGACCTTCTTCGACATCAGCGCCCGCACGCACTACCTGAACGCGCGGCAGACGCTGCGCAAGCTGCTGGAGTGGCGGGTCGTGCCCGTCATCAACGAGAACGACACGACTACGACCGATGAGATCTCGTTCGGCAACAACGACTTCCTGGCGGCCCAGGTGGCGATTCTGCTCGGGGCCGAGCTGCTGGTGCTGCTGACCGACGCCGCCGGCGTGTACACGGCCGACCCCCGGCACGACCCGGGGGCCGAGCTGCTCGGCCAGGTCGAGGACTTCGACGAGCTGCAGTCACTCGAGATCGGCCATCAGACCTCTCCGCTGGGGTCCGGGGGGATGCGTTCGAAGGTCGTCGCTGCGGAGATGGCGACCGCCGCGGGGATTCCGACGGTGATCGCGAGCGGGCTCGAGCCCGGCGTCGTCGTCGCGGCCGCGAGTGGCGAGCCGGTTGGCACGCGCTTCACCGCCAGGGCCGGCCGCTACTCGAGCTTCAAGCTCTGGCTCAAGTACGCCAAGCCGGTTCGGGGCCGGGTGGTCGTGGATGCGGGCGCCGCCCGGGCGCTGCGCGAGGGCGGGACCAGTCTGCTGCCGGTCGGGGTCGTCGAGGTCAGCGGCGAGTTCGACGCCGGCGATGCGATCGAGGTCGCCTACGACTCCAAGACCGTCGGGAAGGGGATCTGCAACTACTCGGCGGTGGAGCTGCGGTCGGTGCTGGGAATGAAGTCGGCGGCGGTTCGCGAGCGGTTGCCGCGAGCCAGCGCGGAGGCGATCCACCGCGACTACTTCGTGCTCGCGTAGTCTTTGAGCATGGCGACTGTCGCCGCATCGGTATCGGACACCTGTCGGGCAGCCAAGCGCGCCTCGCGCGAGCTCGCCCTCGTCGGTTCCGGCATCAAGAACGCTGCGCTCGAGCGGATCGCCGAGGCGCTGATCGACCGCACGCCCGAGATCCTCGAGGCCAACCAGCGAGACGTTCGGGACGGACGCGAGTCGGGCCTGTCGCCAGCGCTGCTCGACAGGCTCGCGCTCGACGAGCACCGGGTGGCCGCAATCGCCGCCGGCGCGCGCAAGATTGCCGCGCTCCCGGACCCGGTGGGTGAGGTGATCGACGGCTTCCGGCTCCCGAACGGGCTGGATGTCCGCAAGGTCAGGGTGCCGCTTGGCGTCGTCGCGGTCGTCTACGAAGCCCGCCCGAACGTGACGATCGACGCCGCGGCGTTGTGCCTGAAGTCCGGGAACGCGATCGTGCTCAGAGGCTCGAGTTCCGCCTCCCACTCGAACGCCATGCTGGCGACGATCGCCGCGCAGGCCGCGACCGAGGCGGGCGCGCCGGACGGTTGTATCTCGCTGATCGCCGGCGGTGGCCGGGAAGAGCTGGCCGAGCTGGCGACCCAGGCCGGGGTGGTCGACCTGATCATCCCGCGTGGCGGCGAGGGCCTCAAGGCGGCACTGAAGGGGGTCGCGACCGTACCGGTGATCTACGCCGCCTCCGGCAACTGCCACGTCTATGTCGACCGCAGCGCCGACGTGTTCGCGGCCCAGGAGATCGTCGTGAACGCCAAGGTCCAGCGCCCGGGGGTGTGCAACGCCGCCGAAACGCTCCTCGTCCACGCGGACGTGGCCGCTCAGTTCCTCCCTTCCGTCCTACACGCGCTGCACGACTCCGACGTCGGGATTCACGCTGACGCGCGCACCCGCGAGCTGGTCTCCGACCTACACATGCACCCGGTCCACGAGGCCGACTGGGACACCGAGTACTTGGGACTGGAGATCGCGGTCGGGATCGTCGATTCGACCGAGGAGGCGATCGACCATATCAACGCTCACGGCAGCGGTCACTCGGAGGCGATCATCACCTCGGATACGCGGTCCGCACGCGAGTTTGAGCTGGCGGTCGACGCCGCCTGCATCTACGTCAATGCCTCCACCCGCTTCACCGACGGCGGCGAGTTTGGAATGGGAGCCGAGATCGGCAACTCGACCCAGAAACTGCACGTACGCGGACCGATCGGCGTTCGCGAGCTGTGCACCTTCAAGTACCTGGTAGAGGGCGCGGGTCAGATCCGCGTCTAGTGCCCTGAGTCATAAATCGCCATCTTGCGTCTCGGGATCCTCGGCGGCACCTTCAACCCGCTGCATCTAGGGCACCTGATCTGCGCCCAGGAGGCCCATCTGCAGCTTCGGCTCGACCGGGTGATCCTGATCCCCGCGGCCCAGTCACCGCACAAGCCGTTAGACGAGGACGACCCCGGCGCGGAGCATCGCCTGGCGCTGTGCCGTCTAGCGGCCGCGGCCGATGAACGGTTCGGGGTCTCCTCGATGGAGGTGGAGCGACCGGGACCGTCGTACACGGTCGATACCCTTAGAGAACTGCACTCCCGTGAGCCCGATAGCGAGCTTTACCTGATCGTCGGTGGCGACGTTGCGGCGGGGCTGTCGACTTGGCGGGAACCGGAGCAGGTCCTGTCGCTGGCAGAGTTGGCCGTGGCCACGCGCAGAGGGACGCCTCGCCGCTCGATTGATGATGCCCTCAGGGGTCTCAGCGGCGGCGAGCGCGCCGCGTTCTTCGAGATGCCGACCATCGAGATCTCGTCGACCGATATCCGGCGTCGGGTGCAGTCGCGGAAGCCGATCAGGTACCTCGTCCCCGAAGCAGTTGCGAACTACATCGACGAACACCGTCTCTATGGAGGTCCGAAAGAGTGATGAAGCCCGAGGAGATGTTGCTGGCGATCGCCGAGCATGCCTCCAACCGGAAAGCCGTGGACATCGTCCAACTCGATCTGCGGAGGATCATCTCCTACACCGATTACTTCCTGATCTGTACCGGCCGCAGCGACCGGCAGACCAGGGCGATCCACGACGGGATCCACCTCGGAATGAAGGATGAGCACGGGCTGCTCCCGGACCGGGCCGAGGGTGTGGCCCAGGGGAACTGGATCCTGATGGACTACGGCGACGTCGTCGTGCACATCTTCACCCCGGAGACGCGGGAGTACTACCGGCTCGAGCAGCTCTGGGGCGAGGCTCCAACGCGCTCGCTGGACGTGGTTGGGGTCGAATAAAGCGAGCGCCGGCGCAGGCGCCGGCGCTCGCTCGAGCTGAGTGTTGTCCTAGACCTAGATCACCTGCCTCGGCCACTGCCGTCGGCCAGCTCCTGGACCAGGCGGGGCCCATCGGGCGTGCCGAGACCGGTGGCCAGGTCATATCCGTGGTCGGCGCTGAACCCTTGGACGGTGAACGATCCGGGGAATTGGGTCGTGTTCGTGAACGCGACCGTGTTGTTGCCGCCGGTGACGTCGACGATCCCCGAATTTCGGTTGTCGCCGAGACCGTAGAGCGTCGGGTTCAGCTGTCCCAGACGGTGGCCCGCCGCCTGGTCGGAGACCGCGACCAGACCTGAGAACAGCGGCGACGCCTCACTGGTGCCGCCGACGATCAGGAAGGCCCCGCCCGTGAACCCGGGGAAGCTCACGAAGACGAGAGCACCGCCGTTCACCGCGGCGCTCAGGCTCACGTCCGGTGTTCCGCGCGAGCCGTGAACGACGTTGGCCACGTGATCCTGGTACGAGGGCCGATGGAACACCGCTGAAAGGCCGCCGCCGCCCGCCGCCGGAGACGGGGTCGGCCCTGTGATGTTCTGGTTGAACGTGTCGTTCCAGACGACATCGGGTGCGAGCCTGTTCCCATTCGCGTCGAGCGTCAACATCGTGCCCCCGACTGAAGTCACGAGCGGGTCGCTCGAGGGCCACGAGTTGATCCGGAACGGGAAGAAATCACTCCCATCCGCGGTCTGGTCGGTGGGGCCGGCGTCGCCTGCGCTGCCGAGCACCGTGACGTTGTGAGCCGCCGCGTTGATGTACGCGCTGCGCAGCCCGAAGATCGATTGCGGGCTCGGAAAGGTCGGCTCGCTCGCGCCGAAGCTCTGGCTGATCACGTCGCCGAGGTTGTGGTTGATCACGAAGTTTTCGGCCGCCACGATCTCTGGGAAGCCGGTCGTGCCCTCGGTCTCGGCGACCGGCGTCTCGACGAGCAGGATGTTCGCGCCCGGCGCCATCGCGTGGGAGTACTCGACATCAAGCGAGGTCTCAACCGCCCAGTTCGCCATCGTCGAGTCATTGGGGTCGAACGTCGGAACCGGACCGTCGGGCGTGATGATGTTGAAGGACGGAGGCGCCGCGAGGCCGAACGTCTTATCGAACGAGGCGAGATCGTTCTGGATCGTCGGCGAACCGAACGAATCGACGATCACGATCGTCCTGCCCTTCCCGGTCAGACCCTCGTTGAACAGCGTTGGCATGCCGTAGGCCTGCTCGAGTTGATTCGGCGAGTAGCAGTTGATCATCAACTGCGTTTGGCAATCATTCGTGGTCGGTGGCTGTTGGAACACGTGAGGCACCACCACGTCCATCGGTTGTGCGCCGGCGGGCGCACCCCAAGCCAGCAGTAGGGTTGCGGTCCCAGCAACCGTCCCTGCCATCGCGAGCAAATGCTTGACGCGCATCGTCCTCCCCTTCCGTGGTAAGAAATGGTGCGCCGAATTCAAGCACTAAGTCGGTGGCGCGGTTACAGCACCGACAGCAGCTTCGGTATCACCTGTTTCTTGCGGCTCATCACGCCGGGCAGTTGCAGCGTGCTGTCGTCGGGCTCGACGCCGAACGTGCGGGCGACCGCCTGGACGTCGCCGTCGACGAGCAGGTCGGTTCCCTGGCTGAGGACGTCGGTGACCATCAACGCGTACAGCACCAGCCCCTGGTTGGAGCGCTCGCGCCGCATCGCCTCGAGCAGCTCGTCCTTGCGGTCCATCAGGCCTTTGCCGACGACCTCCACCTGCGCAACCAGGAACTGGTGGCCGCTGCCCGATTCGTAGCTCTTGGCATCGCGCCGGAGCAGGTCTTCAGCGCTGATTCCGGAGACGTCGGAGGTCTGCTCGAACATGTCCCGGCCGAACCCCTGTGCGTCGACCGCCAACACCTGCTCGAGGTACTCGACGACCGCGTGATCGCGCTCGGTCGTGGTCGGCGAGTTGAGGATCACCGTGTCCGACAGGACCGCGGCCAGCAGGATCACGGCCGTCTGGCGGGCTGGCTCCATGCCGTTGGAGCGAAACCGTTCGACGACGAGCGTGGAGGTCGAGCCGACCGGGTCGAAGGTGGCTCTCACGGGCACCCGGGTCTCGATCGAGCCGACGTGGTGGTGGTCGAGAATCTCGACGATCTCGGCGTGCTCGACTCCGACGACGCTCTGCGAACGCTCCGCGTGGTCGACCAGCAGCACCCGCCGCGGCCGCGGTGAGACCAGGTCCGAGCGGCTGATGAGCCCGGTCGGATGGCGGCGCTCGTCGACCACGACCGCCGCGCCGTGATTGCTCTCCTGAATCTGCTGGGAGACGTCGGTGATCAGATCGTCGGGCGAGACCACCGGTGCATCGGTGACCATCAGCACGCGGCACGGCGCCGCCAGGGTGATCATCCGTCCGGAGACGTACGTGTCGAGCGGCGAGACGATCACCGCCGTACCGTGGTCGCGCGCGAGCTCCAGCACGTCCTCGGTCGGCTGCGCGCCGTTGGAGAGGACCATCAGCGCGATCCCCTTCTCGATCACGAACTTCTGGGCATCGGTGCGATTGCCGACGACGACCACGTCTCCTTCGGCAATCCCACTGGGGGTGTGGACGTCCATCGATTGCACCCAGACACGGCCCGACAGCGGCCGGTCATGACCGATCAGCAGCGTGCCCTCGAGGACGTCGACGACGGCCTGAACGGAGGTCGCCTCGCGTAGGCTGGAGGCCTCGCGCGATTCGCGGATGTAGCGTCGCGCCAGAGCTCGAGTCGTCACGACTCCGACAAGCGCGCCGGCGGCGTCGACCACCGGCACGACGTCGTACTCGGCTCGGGCCATCGCGAGCCCGGCCTCGCGAACCGTGTCGTCCTCGCCGATGCACGGCACGCTCGTCTGCATCACATCGCTGGCGCGGAGCATCACGTGCGGCAGAAATTTCGGCTCCGGCGCGCCGCTGCGCTCCAGCGCCCAGCTGGTCTGCGGATTCAGGTCTCCGAGCCGCACCGGAAGGTACTCGTTGGCCGGGTCGAGCCTGCTTTTCAGCTCGGCGTAGCCGAGCGCCGACGCGATCGAATCGGTGTCCGGATTGCGGTGCCCGGTGACGTAGATGGGTTGCACACGGGGATTATTCCCGTCTTTGATGCGATAGCGTCCGCTGCGCACCCAGCCCCGGGCACGCCATCGCCGGCGACGTGGCCGGCGAAGTCATCCCCGGACCGCGCGAGACAGGAGATGGTCATGCCCTCGGCTCCACAGATCCTCCCCACTCAGATTTCCGAGGGAACGGCTCCCGGGCTACGTTACCGGCTCGAGGGCGAGCTCGTTCCGGTGCTTCACATGGCGTTGGAGGGCAACGTCCCGGTGTACTTCGAGCACCACGTGCTCCTCTGGAAGTACCCGACGATGCAGATCGGGCTGCATCCGCTCAAGAAAGGCCTCAAGCGCCGGGCGTTTGGGGGGATGCCGCTGCTCCTGCTCCAGGCCGAATCCGAGGGTGAGATCGCGTTCAGCCGTGACGCTCCCGGCCACATCGTCGCGCTCCACCTGCAGGCGGGCGACGGCATCGTCGTGCGCGAGCACCAGTTCCTCGCCGCGACCGGCAACGTCGAGTACGACTACAGCCGGATCAAGGGTTTCGCGAACATGATCTACGGCGGTGGCTTCTTCGTCGATCAGTTCTTCGCGGGCGGTCACGAAGGGGTCGTCTGGGTGCACGGCTACGGGAATGTGTTCGAGAAGCGGCTGGAGCCGGGGGAGACGATCGACATCGAGCCCGGCGGCTGGCTGTTCCGCGACCACTCGGTCGAGATGACCCAGGAGCTGTATGGCTTCAAGACCGGCCTACTTGGCGGCGGCGGTGGCCAGCTCGTCTTCAACCGCTTCACGGGACCAGGACGCGTCGGTCTGCAGAGCGCGTACTTCCACCCGCCCGGAGCCGAGACCGGCGCCGGCGGCGGCCAGAGCAACGCTCAGACCCCTGGCGGCTTGCTCGGCGGGATCGTCGGGGGCCTGCTCGACAAGTGACGGTCGCGGCCGAGACCCCGCGGGTGACTCGCGCACGGCCCGCACCGACACGATCACGGTGAGCTTCCCGACCGGACACCTGGCCGCCAACCCGGTTCCCCCCGGAATCGCCGGGGCGCTCTCGCTTGGCGGCTACCAGCTGCTGGCCGACGTCGCCGGGGTGGGCGCCGGACGGCTCGGATCGCAGGTGTTCCTGGTGGTCGCGGCCGAGCCCGACCCCGCCCTACCCGACCCCGGGACGCAGATCTCGCTGCACCAGCAGAAGCTGCGCGACGAGCGTGAGGCCGGTCTGTTCACCCAGCTCGCTGCCCAGCTCGCCTACCTACGCCTTTCCGGCTACCGTCTCGGGCTGGAACGGGAGGGCCTGCGCACGAAGATCCGCGTGATCAACCCGGCGACCGGCGCGATCGCCGCCCAGATCCCAGCCAAACAGCCAGGCAGGCTGTTCGGTGGCGGCGTCGGCGTCTCCAGCCTGCTGGCGACGCTCCGTGGGCTGCCGCCGGCGGGTCCGCCGCCGGATCTTCAAAGCCCCGACCAGCTGCGTCAGATCCTGGTTGCGATGGCGCTCAGTGACGACTCGCTTGGCGGCGCTCAGGCCGTCGAGATCGCAGACCGGGCATTGCTGCTGGTGCGGGAAGAGCCGACACTCGACCCCGGAGCGGCGCTCGAGGCTGCCAAGCAAGCCTCGTAGCCGGCGCATCCGGCTGACCCGGGCGCCCTCCACGGTTCCGGGGTTGACACGCTCTAACTTCGGATCTTAGACTGGTCGGCGGACCGGCATTAGAGCGCTCTACGCCGTAAGCGTCTTTTCGGTCTCGTGGCGGTTCTCGCGCTTCGAGAGGACACGTTAAGGAGGACAGATTTAAGGTCAAGACCGACCACGCACTGACAGCGCCAGCACCCTTGCCTTCACCGCGCTGTCGATGGTGCCCGCACTGGCGCTGGTCACCCCCCACCTGGCGGAGCATCATCGGCAATTTTCCGCGCCGTGAAGGGCCTGATTGCACATCACCAACGCACCTGATCACGTCACCCGAGGGAGGTTTGTCGTGAATTTCCGGTTGATGGCCGCTAGTGCGGCCGGCGTACTAGCCCTTGCAGGCGGATCGGTCGCAGTTGCGGCCGAGACCGCGTCCGGCAACTCGTCCAACGCCGCGACCGGCTCCGGCGCCAATTTCAAGCCGCCGGCGGGCTCGCTTCGCGCACTCGCGGCGAAGGTCCACCTGCGCATCGGCACGGCGGCCACCCCGGCGGATCTCAGCACTCCTGACCTCTCGACGATCACATCTGACCAGTTCTCGGTTCTCACCCCCGAAAACGAGATGAAGTGGCAGGTCGTCGAGCCGCAGCAGGGCCAGTTCGACTGGACCGGCGCCGACAACCTCGTCAACTACGCCGAGGCGCACGGCGAGCTCGTGCGCGGTCACACGCTGGTGTGGCACAACCAGCTGCCGAACTGGCTCACGAACGGCGTCGCCGCCGGCACGATCAGCGACACGCAGCTGCGCGATCTGCTGCATCAGCACATCACCACCGAGGTGAGCCGCTACCGCGGCAGGATCTGGCAGTGGGACGTCGTCAACGAGATGCTGACCGACTCGAACCCGTCGCAGATCAACCCGAACGACTTCTGGATCTCGCACCTCGGCACGGGCATCATCGCCGACGCGTTCCGCTGGGCGCACGCGGCCGACCCGCACGCGCTGCTCTTCTACAACGACTACAACATCGCCGGCGAGGATGGCAGCAACGCCAAGTTCAACGCCGCCTTCTCGATGGTCAAGAACCTGCTGGCCGAGGGCGTGCCGATCGACGGCGTCGGAGACCAGGGTCACCTCGACCTGCAGTTCGGCTTCAACCCGAACCAGATGACCCAGGACCTTCAGGAATACGCCAGCCTCGGACTGAAGGTCGCGATCACCGAGGCGGATGTCCGCACCTTTGTCACCGACCCAACGACGCAGATGCCCACCGACCGGCTCGCCCCCGCCGCTCAGGCGAACTGGTACGACGGGATGCTCAGCTCGTGCCTGGCTGTTAAGGCGTGCATCTCGTTCACCGTCTGGGGCTTCGACGACTCCGAGTCCTGGGTGCCCGGCACCTTCACCGGTGAGGGCGACGCGGACCTCTACGACGTGAACCTAAACCAGAAACCGGCGTACACAGCGCTGCAGCAGACCCTGGAGCTCGCCGCGGGCGCACCGCACCGCTGAGCCCGAGACCGCTGGAGTCAGCGTCCAGCTGAAACCGACAACCGAGCCCGTCGCCGAGACCGGCGGCGGGCTCGCACGTCGTCTCGGCGGCTCAGCCTCGGGACACCTTAATCCCGCGGTCCGTGGACCGGCTCGGGCTCACGGCCGGCCGTGGGCTGCTCGGTATCGAGCTGCTCGGTCTCCGCCTGCTGGGTCTCGCTTTGCTGGGTCTCGGGTTGCTCGGACTCGCGCTCGTCGCCCTCGTGTCGGTCCGCCACGGGCTGCTGGTCGGCCGACGGTTGCTCGGGCACGCGCTGCCGGGGTTCGCGTTCCTCGGCGGCGCGAACCTCGGCGAGAGACCTGAGTTCGGCCTCCTCGGAGACCATCGCAGGCCGAGACACGAAGCGACCCAGCGAGAATGCCGCGAAGCCCACGATCAGGACGCCGAGGCCGTAGTAGTAGCCCACCAGCTCGAGTATCTGACGGTTGACAGCGCCGTACGGAGCGCCGATCGGCCTCGTGGCCGTCGCCGCGCTGTCCCACAGGCGGCTGACCGGTGGGCCGACCGCGAACCACGCGCCTCCGGCGAGCGCGAGCCAACTGCCGAAGGTGCCGCCGATCCGGCTGCGGGCGTTGATGATCATCAGCCCGCCGACCACTACGGCGCCACCCGGCAGGATGTCCAGCCACAGGCGATGCACCGTGTAGTGCCAAGCCGTGTTGGGTCCGAACGAGTAATTGAAGTACGGACCGATGAACGGGATCAAGCCGCCCCAGATTCCGAGCACGACGATCACCAGGCCGCTCATGGCCCCGGTTGTGCGTGAGACGCGCATGGTTGAAACTCTCCTTCGCGTCGTGGACAGAGCTCGCCGCGAGGCTACCCACAGCCCGCAGGACGAAGAATTTCTGAAGCGCTACCCGACCTGCGGCACTCTGAATCGCCGGGACCAGCGGGGCGAGAGGATTACCTCGATTCGCCGTCGCCGGCCGCTGATCACTGCTCGTTGATGCGGATCAGCGTCCCCGCTGGATCGCGGAACGAGCAGTCGCGGACGCCGTAGGGTTGATCGGTCGGCTCCTGCACTACCTCGGCACCGCTGGCCTGCAGTCGTTCGAAGGCGGCGTCGACGTCGGCGGTGGCCAGGTTGATGCTTGCGTACGTGCCCTTGGCCATCATCTCGGAGATGGTGCGACGCTCGTCGTCTGTCACGCCGGGCGACGCCTCAGGTGGATACAGCACGATCGACGTGCCCGGCTGGTCGACCGGGCCGACGGTGATCCAGCGCATTCCGTTGTAGCCCACATCGTTGCGGACCTCGAAGCCGAGCGTGTCACGGTAGAAGGCGAGCGACTCGTCTGGGTCGTTGTGCGGAAGCATCGTTGCGTTGATGGTGAGGTTCATGGCGATCACTCTAGGCGCGGGCTGCCTCGGCCCGCTTCTCGATTCCTGACCGGTCGGGTGATCTGTTTGGCGACACATGCCGGGATTCCGGCCGTCGCCTGCGCCTGCTCGCGCCTGTAGGCGCTCGGCGGCACTCCCACCAGTTCCGTGAAGCGGGTGCTGAAGGTCCCGAGCGAGCTGCAGCCAACCTCGAAGCAGACCTCGGTCACGCTGAGATCGCCGCGACGCAGCAATGCCATCGCGCGCTCGATTCGCCGAGTCATCAAATAGCTGTACGGCGACTCGCCGAAGGCGCGGCGGAACTCCCGGCTCAGGTGTCCTGGCGACATATGCGCCCCGCGGGCGAGCGCCTCGACGTCCAGAGGCTGTGCGTACTCCCGGTCGATCCGGTCACGCACGCGACGCAACCACACCAGATCGCTCCGGCGCCGCTCGGTGTCGGCTCCATTCGCCACCACGCGATCGTGCCATATCCGTCGAGTCGTCCGTGGCCGGGGGAGACTCGCCGTTGATCGGCAGCATTCGGAACCGGGGTCTGCCGCGACGAGTGATGATCACCTCCTCGCCGGCGGCCACGCGGTCCATCCAGTGGCCGAGATCTTCCCACAGGGCGTTCGATCCGACGGTCACCGCTGGCGATATCGCCGGCGGTGACTCAGTGGAGCTGAGGGGGCTCGAACCCCTGACCTCGTGACTGCCAGTCACGCGCTCTCCCAGCTGAGCTACAGCCCCATCGAAGTCGTATTCCTCGGCTAGGTTAATGCATGCGCGCTGGTTATTCCGTGTCGGAGTCAGCCGCAGCTGGATCATATGCCGGCGGGACGCCAGGTCGATTGGAACCAAGAAGGAGCGATCGAGGTCGCCGCAGTAGATCGCGAAGAGATCGACCTCGTCCTCGCGGTAGGGAGTCGACAAGTAGCCGGCTCGTGGTGAGCACCTCGCGCCACTGAGACGGGCGGTCACCACTTCGCGTTCCACAGAGAGCTGGCCCCACTTGACCTGCACGCGCCAGAGCTCATCGCCGAGCTCGAAGATGAGATCTGCGCGCGAATGCCCGCTCAGCGGCTTGTAGACGGCGATTCCAGCCTTAAGGGCCGCGAACTCAATCGCTGCTTCAGCGACCGCGCCCTTTTGGTTATTACTGAGGTCATGCACCAGAACGTATGTTCCCATGCGCCCCGGACGGGCCACGGGTGTCTGACGATGAGGCTGAGTAACCTCAGCGGTCGGATGACCGAGCATCGTTACGAACCACACGCGATCGAGAAGAAGTGGCAGGACGTCTGGAGCCGCGAGCGCACCTGGGAGGTGAGCAACGACTTCAGCGGCGCCGACCAGCAGCCGAAGTCGTACGTCTGCGAGATGCTGCCGTACCCGTCGGGTGAGCCTCACATCGGACACCTGAAGAACTACTCGCTCGGCGACGCGATCGCGCACTACCACCGCCGTACCGGACACCGGGTATTGCACCCGATGGGGTACGACGCGTTCGGTCTGCCCGCCGAGAACCACGCGATTCGTACCGGGATTCCCCCGCGCAGATCGACCGACGAGTCGATCGCCGCCTTCCAGGAGGCGTTCCGCTCTTGGGGGATCAGCATCGACTGGTCCCGCGAGCTCGCGACCGACGAGCCGAGCTACTACCGCTGGACTCAGTGGATCTTCCTGCGGATGTACGAGCGCGGCCTCGCCTACCGCAAGCGGGCTGCCGTCAAGTGGTGCCCCAACGATCAGACCGTCCTCGCCAACGAGCAGGTGATCGACGGCCACTGCGAGCGCTGTGGCGCCGAGGTGGAGCTGCGTCAACTGGAGCAGTGGTTCTTCAAGATCACCGACTACGCCGACCGGCTGCTGGACGATCTCGACTCGGTCCGCTGGCCAGAACACGTCAAGGCGATGCAGCGCAACTGGATCGGCCGCAGCACCGGCGCCGAGGTGACGTTCCACTGCGGTGCTCTGAACATCGACTACCCGGTCTTCACGACCCGGCCGGACACCCTGTTCGGCGCGACCTTCTTCGTGATGGCCCCGGAGCATCCCGATGTCCTGACGCTCGCCGCCGGAACCCCCCACGAGGAGGAGGTCCGCCGTTACGTCAACCACGCCATGACCGAGTCGGCAGAGGTCCGCGGTGACACGGATAAGCCCAAGACCGGGGTGCCGCTGGGACGAACCGTGACGAATCCGGTCACCCAAGAAGAGATCCCGATATACGTCGCGGATTACGTGCTGATGGAGTACGGCACCGGCGCGATCATGGCGGTTCCGGCCCACGACATCCGGGACTACGACTTCGCGGTGGCCTACGGCCTCCCGATCAGACGCGTCGTCGCCGACCCCGACGACCCCGACGGCGAATTGCCATACACCGGGGACGGCCCGATGGTGGGCTCCGGCCAGTTCGACGGCGTCCACAACCGGACCGCCTACGACGAGATGATCGACTGGCTCGAGCAGCGCGGGATCGGCCGGGCCGCGACCAGCTACCGCCTGCGCGATTGGCTCCTCTCCCGCCAGCGCTACTGGGGCTGCCCGATCCCGATCATCCACTGCCCGACGTGCGGGCTGGTGCCGGTCCCGGACGATCAGTTGCCGGTGATCCTCCCCGACATCGAGGACTACCAGCCCAAGGGTCGCTCACCGCTCGCCACCGCCGAGGATTGGGTCAGAACCACCTGCCCAGGCTGCGGCGGTCCCGCCACCCGCGAGACCGACACGATGGACACGTTCGTCGACTCGAGCTGGTACTTCCTGCGCTACTGCGACGCCCGCGACGACTCCGCCGCCTGGGATCCGGCGATCCTCAACCGCTGGATGGCCGTCGACCAGTACATCGGCGGCGTCGAGCACGCGATCCTGCATCTGATGTACGCGCGCTTTTTCGTCAAGGCGCTGGCCGACATGAAGCTGCTGAATGTGCAGGAGCCCTTCAACGCGCTCTTCACTCAGGGGATGATCCTCGGTCCCGATGGCCAGAAGATGTCGAAGTCGGCCGGCAACGTGATCAGCCCGGCGCCGATCGTCGAGCGCTTCGGCGCCGACGCGGCGCGTTGCTACATCCTCTTCATCGGCCCGCCCGACCAGGACGCCGCCTGGAGCGAGAGCTCGCTCGGGGGGGTCCACCGGTTCCTGTCGCGGTTGTACCGCCTCGGAACAGAGCTCGCCGGCGACGGGGCGTCGCCTCCCGACGATCCGCAAGGCGACGCGCTGACGATCGTCCGCAAGGCGCATTGGGCGATCAACAGGGTCACAACCGAGATGAGCGGCAGGTTCGGCTTCCACACGGCGATCGCGGCGGTGATGGAGCTCTACAACGAGATCGTCGACCACCCCGACGCCGATCCACAGGCGCGGCGCTTTGCGACCGCCACCGCCGCCTCGCTGCTGTTCCCGTTCGCTCCGCATCTCGGCGCCGAGGTGTTCGAGCAGCTGACCGGCGAGCGGGTCTGGGAGACGCCGTGGCCGGTCGCGGACCCGGCGATGCTCCACGCCGACACGTTCGAGCTGGTGATTCAGGTCAACGGCAAGGTCCGCGATCGCCTGCGGGCGCCGACCGGCACCGAGCGCGAAGAGTTGGAGAAACTGGCGCTCGCCGCCCCCGGTGTTCAGCAGCACGTCAACGGCCACCAGGTCGTCAAGGTCGTGGTCGTGCCCGACAAGCTCGTCAACGTAGTGGTCCGTTAGTGTCCTGATGGTCGGCGGTCCGACAGCGGCGACCCGCTCCCGGACACCGTACGTGGCAGTCGTCGGAGCGAGCAACCCCACCGGCGAGGACCTCGCCGACGCCGAGTCGGTCGGACGCGAGCTCGCGCAGCGCGGTGCGATCGTCGTCTGCGGCGGTCGGGGCGGCGTCATGGCGGCGGCCTCGCGGGGGGCTGCCGATGCCGGCGGAACGGTGCTCGGGATCCTGCCCGGTCTCGATCGCTCCGACGCCAACGAGTGGCTGACGGTTTCGATCCCAACCGGCCTCGGCGAACTGCGCAACGGCATGGTCGTGCGAGCCGCCGAGGTGATCATCGCCATCGGCGGCGCCTACGGCACCCTGTCCGAGATCGCCCTCGGACTGCAGGCCGGCTTGCGCGTGTTCGGCCTGCACACCTGGGCGATCGACGGGATCGAGCGTGCCGGCTCCCCGCGCGAGGCGGTCGAGTTGGCGCTCGGGAGCGTCGCATGAGCCCGAGCTTCAAGTCGGCCTATCTGATCCACGGAGACGACCATGGCCGGATCGCCGAGCGGCGCGCGCATCTGCGGCGGCTGGCCGAGCAGCAGAGCGGCGCCGAGGGGTTGGAGTTGTTGGAGGGGGACAGCGCGACGCCGGAGGCGGTCGCCGCGACCCTGAACGCGATGACGTTTGCGCTCGGCCGGCGCTTCATCATCGTCGACGGCGTCGAGCGCTGGAAGGACAAGGACCTCGATCGGCTCGTCACCGCGATCGCGCAGATGCCGCCCGATACGACGATCGCCTTCTTCGCGCGTGAGGACGGAAGGGTCAGGGCACCGCAGCGCCTAGGAGACGCGGTCCGCGACGCCGGCGGCGACGTCGGTGCCGAGGATGGCGTCAAGCCGTGGGAACTGCCGAAGTGGGTGACCGCGCGCGCCCGCGAGCTCGGCCTCGAGCTCGCCCCCGACGCCGCCCGCGCCCTGGTCGCGAACGTCGGCGAGCGTCAGCAGCGACTGCTGCGGGAGCTGGAGAAGCTCGCCCTCGACGTCGGCGCCGCAGCCGGCGACCAGCCGCCGCAGACCGTCGATGCAGAGCTGGTCGACGAGTTGTCGGCGCCATCGGCCGAGCGTCGTGCCTGGTCGCTGGCGGATGCCCTGCTGGCGGGTGAGCCCGAACCGGCGATTCGGACGCTGCTCGCCTTGCGGGCGCAGGGCGAACGGCTCGGCGGGCTCGTGTACGCAATGAGCAGCCGTCTGCGAGAGGCCCACCGGGCTGCCAGGGCGCTCGAGCGCGGCGAGCCGCCCGCGCAGCTCAAGCGCACCCTGCGGATGCCCCCCAGGGCTGCCGATCGGCTGATCGCCGACGCCCGCCGACTCGGGGCAGACAGATTGGGCGCCGCGATCTGCGTGATCGCGGACCTGGAGGCGGCCTCCCGCGGTGGCGGGCGGGGCGGCGCCGGCGAGGATGCGCGCGCGCTGCTCGCGGTCCGCGAGTTGACAAGCGGCTCGTGACGTCAAAGACGGTAACGCGTTCAGCGTCGTCTGGGACCACAACTGACCGAATCACCCCTGGGGGCCCGACTTTGGCGGCCACTTTGGCGGCCACCTGGCCGCCAAAGTCACCCCTCGACGCTGTGGCGGATCCGAGCGGCGCGCGCCTTCTTGCGGGCGCCGTTGTTGCGGTGCAGCGCCCCACGCTTGACCGCTTTGTCGATCGTCTGCTCGAGCGTTCGGTGCTCGGCGTCAGCGGTCGCGGCGTCACCTGTGGCGACGGCGTGCTCGAGGCGGCGGAAGTAGGTTTTGACCCGCGAGGTGTAGCGGCGGTTCTCGTCACGCTCGCGCAGCGCGCGCTCGATCCGCTTCTTCTGTGAGGCGATGTTGGCCATGCGCGGCCGTACTATAGCGGCCCCTTGACGAGCCAAGTCCCCAACTACCGGCCACGGCGCCGGCTCGCCCGCAACACCGCGATCTTCGCTTTCTTCACGGCGCTGTCCCGGATCGTGGGACTGGCGCGGGAGGTCGTAGCCGCCTACTTCTTCGGCACGGGGGTGTCGGCCTCCGCGTTCACGATCGCGTCGCAGATCCCGAACCTGATGTCGAACCTGTTCGCACAAGCGGCGCTGTCGGCCGCCTTTGTGCCGGTTTTTACCGATCTGCTGGAGCACGGCCGCAGGCGCGAGGCCTTCCGGCTCGCCTCCACTCTGTTCTGGCTGATCCTGATCGTGTTGGGGTCGCTGACGCTCGTCGGCATCGTGCTGGCCGGGGTGATCCTGCCACTGTTCAACGGCCCCAACTTCGACGGCGACCTGGCCGGAACGCTCGCCCAGATCATGTTCCCGGTGGTGCTCGTTCTGGGCCTGACGGGTTTGCTGGTCGGAATCCTGCAGTCCTACGACGAGTTCTCGATCCCGGCGCTGGCGCCCGTGGTCTGGAACGCCGTGATCCTGATCCTGTTGGTCGTGCTGGAACCCCGCTTCACCCACGCCCACGACATCTATGCCTACGCGCTCGCCTGGCTCGTCGCCACCGTCGTCCAGTTCCTGCTGGTCGCTTCGGCGCTGCGGCGGATCGACTTTCGTCTGGGCTTCGAGCTCGACTGGCGCGACCCCCGCGTCAAGCAGGTGTTTCTGCTGATGCTGCCGGTGACGATCGGCCTCGGCATCGTCAACCTCGACGCGCTGATCAACTCGACGTTCGGCGTGCTCGTCAACAAGCAGGCCCCGCGCGCGATCCAGACCGCGTTCCTGATCTACATGCTGCCGCAGGGTGTATTCAGCGTGGCGATCTCGACCGTCCTGTTCCCGACGCTGAGCCGCCAGGCTTCGCGCCGTGCGCCCGCGGAGATGCGTCACACGCTCGCCAACGGGATGCGCCAGATCAACCTGCTGCTGATCCCGTCGGCCGCCGGAATGATGGTGCTGGCGACGCCGATCATTCGGCTCGTCTTCCAGCGCGGTGAATTCACGGCGACCTCGACCCATCTGACCTCGCTGGCGCTGTTCTGGTTCGCGTTCAGCCTTCCGTTTGCCGGGTTGAACCTGCTGCTGACGCGGACCTTCTTCGCCTTGCAGCGGCCCTGGATCCCGACGGGCCTGGCGGCGATCAACATGACCGTCGACGTGATTCTCAGCATCGGCCTGTACAAGCCGCTCGGGATCCAGGGCCTCGTGATTGGCACCGCGGTCGCGAACATCGTCATGACCTGGCTGCTGCTGCACCGGCTGCGGATCGGGTTCAACGGCCGGATCGAGGGCGAGCAGACCGCGATGGTCACCGCCAGGATCGTGGTGGCCTCGATCCTCGCAGCGGCGATCGCACGGCTGGTGTGGGCGCTGCTCGACCGGTTCGCCGGTGTCTCATTCGTCGGACAGCTCGTTTCGGTCGGCGTCGCGATTGCGGCCTCCGGCGCGTTCTACGCGTGGGCGGTGCTGCGCATGCGGGTTCCGGAGGCGCGACAGATCGAGCGACTGGTCCGCGGCCGCCTGCCGGCCGCGCGCGTCGGAGCCTGAGAACCGTTGCCGGGCGCTGCGCTTCTAACCTGGGTCCTATCACCGATCAGGCGCACATCCGCAACTTCTCGATCATCGCCCACATCGACCATGGCAAGTCGACGCTGGCCGATCGGATCCTCGAACTGACTCATACCATCGACCTCCGGTCGATGCGCGCTCAGGTGCTCGACTCGATGGAGCTTGAGCGTGAACGCGGCATCACGATCAAGGCCCAGGCCGTCCGCGTGTTCTACACCTCGGGACTCGACGGCGAGACATACCAGCTGCATCTGATCGACACCCCGGGCCATGTCGATTTCACATACGAGGTGTCGCGCTCGCTTGCCGCTTGCGAGGGCGCTCTGCTCGTGGTTGACGCCAGTCAGGGCGTCGAGGCCCAGACCGTCGCCAACACGTATCTGGCGATCGACGCTGGACTCGAGCTGATCCCCTGCCTGAACAAGGTCGACCTGCCCGGCGCCGAGCCCGACCGGGTCGCCGCCGAGGTCGCCGACCTACTCGGCGAGCCGGCCGACACCGTCAGGCGGATCAGCGCCAAGACCGGCGAGGGCGTGACCGAGGTGCTCGACGAGTTGATCGAGCGGGTGCCACCACCAGCAGGCGATCCCGATGCGCCGCCGCGGGCGCTGATCTTCGACTCCGAGTTCGACCAGTACCGCGGCGTCGTCGCCTACGTCAGGGTGGTCGATGGGACCTTCACCAAGGGCGACGCGATCTTGGCCATGCAGGCCGGAACCGAGGCGGACATCGACGACATCGGGTTCTTCACTCCGCAGATGACCTCGGCAACTCAGCTCGGCCCGGGGGAGGTCGGGTATCTCACCACCGGGATCAAGGACGTCACCAAGCTGCGCGTCGGGGACACGCTGACCAGCGCCCGCCGGGCGGTTGGGAGTGGGCGAGCGGGGCGGGCGCGCTCGGCCTCCGAGCCGCTTCCCGGCTACCGCGAAGTCAAGCCGATGGTCTTCTGCGGTCTGTTCCCGATCGAGTCCGACGACTACGCCGACCTGCGCGACGCGCTCGAGAAGCTGACGCTCAACGACGCCGCTCTCTCGTGGGAGCCCGAGACCAGCGACGCGCTCGGTTTCGGCTTCCGCTGTGGCTTTCTCGGGCTCCTGCACATGGACATCGTCCGCGAGCGCCTCGAGCGCGAGTACGACCTCGAGCTGCTGACGACGATGCCCAGCGTCGAGTACGAGGTGACTCAGACCGATGGCACGGTGGTGGCGGTCCACTCGCCCAATGACATGCCCGAGCCGAGCCGGATCCAGGAGGTCCGCGAGCCCTACATCCGCGCCTCGATCCTGACCCCGAAGGAATACGTGGGCCAGATCATGGAGCTGTGCCAGGAGCGCCGCGGCGACCACGCGGGAATCCACTATCTGTCGTCCGAGCGCCTGCAGATCACCTACGACCTGCCGCTCGCCGAGATCGTGCTCGACTTCTTCGACCAGCTGAAGTCCCGCACCCGCGGCTACGCCTCGCTGGATTACGACCTGACCGGGCTACGCGAGTCGGATCTGGTCAAGCTCGACATCCTCCTTGCCGGTGAGCCGATCGACGCACTGTCGATGCTTGTCCATCGCTCCAAGGCGCAGGACGTCGGACGCACGATGGCCGAGAAGCTCCGCGAGAAGATCCCGCGCCAGCAGTACGACGTCCCGATCCAGGCGGCCATCGGTTCCCGGATCGTCGCTCGCGAGACGATCAAGGCCTATCGCAAGGACGTGATCGCGAAATGCTACGGCGGTGACATCACCCGCAAGCGCAAGCTGCTCGAGGAGCAGAAGCGCGGCAAGCGCCGGATGAAGCAGGTCGGCCGCATCGAGGTTCCGCAGGAAGCGTTCCTGGCGGTGCTCGAGCTCGGCGACAAGGTCTGACCGCGGCCCGGCCACCGACCGGCCGGCTACGTCTCCACGCTCGCGGCCACGAACCGCGGCGCGTAGCAGACGGACGCGTCCCGGCCGTGGGACTTGGCGTGGTACAGAGCCTGATCGGCGAGGTGCAGAATCCGGCTCGAGGTGCTCGCGTGGAGGTGGTCACAGAGGCCTGCCGACACGGTCAGCGTCCCGACATTGCCGATCGGCCGGTCGGACACCGCCTGTCGCGCCCGTTCGACGGCCCGCACGGCGATCTCGGCGTCGCACTCGGGCAGGATCACCCCGATCTCGTCGCCGCCGACGCGGCCGACAAGCGCGTCTGCGCGCATCACCGTGACGATTCGGTGGGCGACGTCCGCGAGCACCTTGTCGCCAACAAGGTGCCCGGCGGTGTCGTTGATCTCCTTGAAGTTGTCGATGTCCAACATCGCCACCGAGATCGGGCGGTTGTATCTCCGGCAGCGAGCCATCTCCTCGGCCAGCCGCTCGTGGAAGGTCCGATGGTTCGCCAGGCCGGTCAGCGGATCCGTCGAGGCTCGGTGCAGCAACTGCTGGCGGCCTTCGGCGTTCCCGATCGACAGCGCCAGCAGACCCGCCAATCGAGTCAGGCTCGCCTCGGCGGTACGCGTCCGCTCCGGATCGAACTCGCGATCCAGGGCGGGCGCGCACAGACGCCCCCATTCGCTCCCGTCGACCACGATCGCGGCGCTGAGGCCGCCGGTGGATAACTCATGGCCCGGGTTGAGCTCGGACCCCCCGTGCCACCAACCCCCGACTACGGTGGGCTCCTCCGGCGCGACGCCACGGATGACAATCACCTCCCGCTGGTCGAGCAGCTTCGCCGCCTCGGCGCTGACCAACTCGAACATCTCGGCCGGCGGCGTCTGGCGGGCAACCGCCGTCGCCACCGTCCCCAGCGACGCGTGTTCGCTGGCGAGCGCAGTGGCGGCCATCTCGCTGACGCGCAGCCGCCGCATCGTCCTGCCCGTCTCCTCCATCAGCGTCGCCAGCACGAGCGTCGTCGTGCCGACGACGAGCAGAAACGACTGAGCGAACAGCAACTCGCTGTCGATCGATACGCCCGACAGGATCTCGTGGTCGTGCTTGAGGACGAGCACCGTGGCGATCCCGGTCACGGCGATCGCCACCGTCGCTCCCCGCTTGCCAAAGCGCAGCGCGCTCCAGGCAAGCGTCGGGAAGATCAGCGTGGCGAATTGCAGCGGCAGCCCGACCGCGACGAGCGCGATCGTGACCAGCGCGGCAAGCCACGCGGCCACCTCGAGCGCCTTCCACCAGCCGGGCCACCGTAGTCCGCGCGCCCAACTCCAGCCGTTGGGGATGAACACGAGCGCCAGCGGCGCGATCACCATCACGCCGGTCGCGTCCCCGAGCCACCACAGGTGCCAGTTGATCCAGAACGACGACCACGCGAGGCTGCCGCCGATCGCGAGTCCCAGCGACCCGATCGTCGCGGCGATCGTGGTCGGAGCGAGCGCGCCAAGCGCGAACAGCGCCAGCACGTCGCGGGTCCGGTTCAGTCGCCGGTCGAAGCTGACGCGGGTCAGCAGCATCAGACCCACGAGCGACTCGAGCATGTCGCCGAAACCGAGCACCAGCGACACCGGTGCCGAGGTGCCGTGCGCGAGCCTGGTGGCGAACTCGCCGATCACGAGTGCCGGCCACAGCCAGATTCCGCCGATCAGCAGTGCGGCCAGACCGATGCCCGACGCCGGCCAGATCGTGAACACGCTCCCGTTGACGGATAGCGGGAAACCGAGCTGGGACGCGCCGAAGTAGGCCGCCGCCACGGCGGCGACGATCACCCCCCGACGTGCATGCCTGCCGATCACTCCAGACGTGGTTATCGGCCGCCGAGTCGGCTGGCTTTAGCCGATTAACAAGAACTTCGATGAAGCGTTCTAGTGCTGCACTAGACGCGGAATCTGCCGCCGTAACGGCTGGCGCCGTAGCGGCTGCCGTAACGGCTGCGCCGGTGCACCAGGGTCACGAACGCGACGATCACCAACCACCCGGCCCAGAAGGCGAGGAACAGCGCTAACGCCACCAACACCGTGAGCACGGCAACCACGATAACGATCGCGACAACCACGGCCGGCTGGTTGCGGAGCGCCACGACGCCGCGACGGCCGCGACGTTCCGTCACCCCGGCGCGCGTACCCGGGAGGTCCCAGACGACCTCGTCCAGCTCGCCATAGGTCCGTGCACGCAATGCCTTGCCAAGGCGCTCCTCGAGCTCGTGAGCGAGCAGGCGCCCTTCGCCGGCGGCCAGTCGCAGCCGCTCGGCGACCCGTTCGCGATCGTCATCTGATGCCCGTATCGAGGCCCGTCTGCTCATTGCCTTAAGAGTACGCCCCATTCAGGGGGTGGTAAAGCGATAGCGCTCTGGGGGCCCGACTTTTACGGCCACGTGGCCGTAAAAGTCACCCCTGGGGGACCACCCCCTAAACCCAACGATCCGACTCAGGACGGCTGCGGCACGACCCGGATGTAGGGCTTTGGCTCTTCCCATTCGCCGAACAGCTCCTTGGCCTGGTCGTTGTTGACCGACCCGGCGATGATCACCTTGTCGCCCTGCTGCCACTGCACCGGCGTCGCCACCTTGTGATTGGCGGTCAGCTGCAACGAGTCGATCACGCGGAGTACCTCGTCGAAGTTCCGGCCGGTCGTCATCGGGTAGATGAGGATCAGCTTGACCTTCTTGTCGGGGCCGATCACGAAGACGTTGCGGACCGTCTGGTTCTCGGCCGGCGTGCGCGCGCCGGAATCGCCCTCGGTGCTCGCCGGCAGCATCCCGTATAGCTTCGAGACGTTGAAGTCCGAGTCGCTGATGATCGGGTAGTTCGGCGCGTAGCCGGTGGCCTCGCGGATGTCGTCGGCCCAGCCCTCGTTCTTCTCGACGGCGTCGACCGACAGTCCGATGATCTTGACGCCGCGACGCGCGAATTCGGGCTCGATCCGAGCCATGTACCCGAGCTCGGTTGTGCACACGGGGGTGAAGCTCTTGGGGTGCGAGAACAGCACCGCCCACGAGTCGCCGATCCAGTCGTAGAAGCTGATGCGGCCTTCGGTCGTATCAGCCTCGAAGTCAGGCGCTGTATCACCAAGTGAAAGCGTCATTTCTCTCCTTTGTTCAGTTCTACGTGAAGTTTAGAACCATTTCCGCCAATCCCCGATCGGAATTTGCATGGAACAATCATGACCGATGGCAATTGGCTCACGTGTTGCTTCGCAGGTCGGGAAGCGCTACCCGCCCGTTCTCTACGCGGTGGGACGCGAGAAGATCCGCGAGTACGCCGAGGCGGTCGGCGAGGCCAGCCCGCTGTACCTGGAGTTCGAGGCCGCTCGAGCCGCCGGGTACGCGGATCTGCCGGCGCCCCCGATGTTCGCCGTCGTCTACGCCGGGCGGGCGCTGTGGGCGGGGCTGTTCGACCCCGATCTGGAGATCGACTTCTCGATGCTCGTGCACGGCTCCCAGGAATTCCGCTGGCCGGGACCGGTTGTGGTGGCCGGTGACGAGATTTCGACCGTGCTGACGGTCGGAAGCGTCTCCGAGCGAGCCGGGCTGGCCTTCTACGTGTTCGAGTCCGAGTCGGTCAACCAGCGCGGCCAGGTCGTCTGCGCCGGGGTCTGGACGAACATCGTCCGGGGGCCGCAGTGAACCTCGCCGAAGGGAATGGGATCGAACTGCGGGTGACGCCCGACCCGTACGTCACGGTCCGCTACGCGGGCGCGTCGGGCGACTTCAACCCGATTCATATCGACGACGAGTTTGCCCGCTCGGTCGGGCTCCCGGGACGGATCCTGCACGGCCTCTGGGTGATGGCGCAGGTAGCGCGGGCAGTCACCGACGCGGCGGGCGGACCGGATCCGAATGGCAACCACGAGACGCTGCGGTCGCTGTCGGTCAGTTTCCGTGGAATGGGGCGGATCGGGGAGGAGATCGTCGTCACCGGCGCGGTCGAGGCCGTGGCGGACGGTGTCGTGGCGGCCAAGCTCGAGGCGAGGCAGGGGCAGACGCGGCTGATCCGCGGCGCGGTAGCCGAAGCCCGGCTCGCCGTGGACACCGGTGGCGCTGATCCTCCCTCCTAGAATCAGGGGGGTGCTGACCGATCGTCAGGAGTTGGTGCTGCGACGCCTCGTACAGGAGTACCTCGATGCGGGCGTGCCCGTCGGCTCCAAGTCGCTCTCATCCGGTTTCGAGTGGGGCGCGTCGACGATCAGGCACGAACTCGCGAGCCTCGAGGAGGTGGGCCTGCTGGCCCATCCGCACACCTCGGCCGGCAGAGTCCCGACCGAGGCCGGCTACCGCTACTTCGTCGACCGGCTGCTGCCGAGCGAGCCGGAGCCGCCGCGACCGTCGCTGTCGCTGTCACTGGTCAGGCGCGAGGTCGACGAGGCGATGCGGATCACCACGGAGACGCTGTCCCAGGTGACGAACCTGCTCGCGCTCGTGACCGCCCCGCCGATCGACACCGCGACGATCCGCCACATCGAGGTCCTGACCCTCCAGCCCCAGGTGCTGATGGTCGTCGTGATCACCTCCACCGGCGGGGTCACAAAGCGCTTGTTCGCCTCCGAGCATCCCGTCGATCAGGGGCTGGCCGACTGGGCGGGCAGCTACCTGAACGAGCGCCTTGTAGGGATCGGGCTGGGCGCCCGGATGCTCGGTCAGCGGCTCCGGGACCCGTCGATGTCGGCGACCGAGAGCGCGTTCCTGGCCGCGCTTTCGCCGGTCTTCACCGACCTTGCCGCCTCGGCCCAGGAGAGCGTGTACGTCGAGGGAACCTCGCGGCTGCTGGCGGTCGGGAGGGAGGGTGACGTAACCGAGCTCAATGCCTTGATGGACGTGCTCGAGCGCCGGGTGACGATGCTCGGGGTCCTGCGCCGGGCGTTGCTGGAGCGGGACGTGCTGGTGCGGATCGGTGCCGAGAACGAACTGCCTGCGCTGCGCTCGTTGGCGGTGGTGGCCGTCGGCTACGGGTTGCCACAGCGGAACCTCGGCGCCGTTTCGGTGATCGGACCGCTGCGGATGGATTACGGCGGCGTGATTCAGGCCGTGCGCGAGGCGGCGGCGCAGCTGTCGAGCTTCATCGCGGAGATCTATGACGAGCGATGAGGTCGAGCATTGAGGCAGACTGACCGATGAGCGCCCAGGCGCCCAAACGCGACTACTACGACGTCCTTGGCGTTTCGCGCGACGCCGGCGACGGCGAGATCAAGAAGGCGTTCCGCCGCCTGGCCCGCGAGTTGCACCCCGACGTCAATAGCCACGACCCGGCCGCAGAGGAGAAGTTCAAGGAGGCTGCCGAGGCCTACGAGGTCCTGTCCGACTCCGAGCGCCGCGCGACCTATGACCGCTACGGCCATGACGGCCTGCGCAGCGGCGGCTACTCCCCGAACTTCGAGGGCTTCGGTTCGGTCGCCGACATCTTCGAGGCGTTCTTCGGGAGCGCTTTCGGCGACGTATTCGGCGGCGGCCGTTCCGGAGGCCCGATCCAGGGCGGCGACGTTTCGACGACGATCGAGCTGACCCTCGCCGAAGCGGCGGCCGGCACCACCGCCGAGGTCCAGTTCGACGCCGTGGCATTGTGCGAGCACTGCCACGGCAACGGCGCCGAGCCCGGGACTCCGATCGAGACGTGCCCGCGCTGCGGCGGCGCGGGCCAACTGCGGGCCGTCACCCGAACGCCCTTCGGGCAGGTGATGCGAACCACGGTCTGCGACCAGTGCGAGGGCGACGGACGAATTGCGACGCAGCCGTGCAGGGTGTGCCGTGGCCGCGGTCGCACCGTCGAGCCCGAGCAAGTGTCCGTCGAGGTTCCGGCGGGGATCGCCGACGGTCAGCGGATTCGCGTCGCCGGGCGCGGTCACGCCGGCGATCGAGGCGGGCCGGCGGGCGACCTGTACGTGCTCGTGAGCGTCGCGGCGGACGAGCGGTTCGTCCGCGACGGCGACAATCTCCTGACGGCCGTCGACGTTTCTGCGCCGTTGGCGGCGCTGGGGACGACGATCGAGGTGCCGACGCTCGACGGCCCGGCGGACCTCGAGATCCCGGCGGGCACCCAGCCGCACGAGACACTGGTCCTTCGCGGCCGGGGGATGCCGGCGCTGCGCGGCCGCCGACACGGCGATCTCCGGGTTGTCGTCAACGTCGTGGTTCCGCGCCGGCTGACGGCCGAGCAACGGGAGCTGACGGGGCGGTTGGCGCAGTCGCTGACCGATGAGAACCTCCGCTCGAGCGAGGGCGTGCTGCGCAAGCTCAGGCGCGCCTTCGGCGGCTGACACCCTTCAGGGGGCGGGGCGGGTGCTGCGACTGGCGGTACGGGTGCATCGCCGCGATTCAGAGCTGGTGCTGGCCGAGCTACTCGAGTTGGCGCCGAACGGGGTGGAGGAGGTCGACGTCAACGCCGAGATCGTCGAGTTCGCGGTCTATGGCGCGCCCGGCGAGATCCCCGAGCTGCCCGCGCTGCGCGCGGCCGCGCGAGGTGCGCTCGTCGAGGTGACCAGCACCGAGATCGCCGACGACTGGGCCGAGCGCTGGCGCGAGTTCCACCGCCCATTGATCCTCGGCGACAGGCTGTCAGTCAGGCCACCGTGGGAGCCGCCGGCGGCGACGGGGCTCGACATCGTGATCGACCCTGGCCGCGCGTTCGGAACCGGCGCCCACCCGACCACGAGGTTGTGCCTGGAGCTACTGCTCGAGCTTGCGCCCGAGCCTCCGGGTCACCGAACAAGCGGGCCGGGAGTTGTCGACCTGGGCTGTGGCTCCGGCGTGCTCGGGATCGCCGCGGCACGGCTCGGCTGGGGCAAGGTTGTGGCGCTCGACAACGATCCGCTGAGCGTTGAGGCGACGACCGCCAACGCGTCGGTCAACTGTGTCGCCGAGCTCATCGATGTCCGGCGCTTCGAACTGCGCAGCGAGCCGGTTCCGCCGGCGCGGCTCGTTCTCGGCAACCTCCTGGCGCCGCTGTTGCGCGGCTGGTGCGCCGCGCTGCGCTCCGGCGTCGGCAGCGTTCCCGGCCGCCTGGTCGCAGGTGGTCTGCTCGTCGACGAGTCGGACGCGATCAGTTCAGCGTTCGCCGACGTTGGTCTGCGGGAGCGGGCGCGCCGCACTCGCGACGGATGGGCCGCGCTCCTGCTGGCGGCCGGCTGACGATCGGCGTCCGCGGGTAGGCTCCCGCCAATCAGCCAGCACGTCGTCATCGCAGGAGGCGGGTTCGGTGGCTACTACACCGCCAAGTCGCTGGAGCGCCTCGCGCCGCCCGGCGTCCGGATCA
The DNA here is from genome assembly GCA_963830475.1 of uncultured Solirubrobacterales bacterium. Lineage (GTDB taxonomy): Bacteria > Actinomycetota > Thermoleophilia > Solirubrobacterales > Solirubrobacteraceae > Palsa-465. The sequence continues at coordinate 413,789 of CAWHMX010000008.1, forward strand.
CGCTGATCAGCGACGTCAACTTCATGCTGTACTCGCCGCTGCTCCCGGGCGCCGCCGCCGGGACGCTCGACCCTCGCCACATCGTGGTGCCGCTGCGCGAGCACCTGCGGCGAACCTCGCTGCGGCTCGGCTACGTCACCGGCGGCGACCCCGCTCGCAGCGTCATCCAGGTCGACATGATCGCCGGCATGCAGAAGGAATACCGCTACGACCACTTGGTCGTGGCGCTTGGCTCGATCGCCAGGGTCGTCCCGATTCCGGGCCTGGTCGAGCACGCGATCGGCTTCAAGACGATCGCGGAGGCGACGGCGCTGCGCAACCGCATCATTCGGCAGATGGAGGTGGCGGAGGGCATCGACGATCCCGAGTCGCGCCGGGTCTACCTGAGCTTCGTCTTCATCGGCGGAGGCTACGCGGGGCTCGAGGGGATTGCCGAGCTGGCCGACTTCGCCGGCGACGCGATCCGCCGCTACCCGCGCTGCCGCGAGGTCGGCACGAGCTTCACCCTGATCGACGTGGCGGACCGGATCATGCCCGAGATTCAGCAGAAGCTCGCCGATTTCACGCTCGAGCTCCTGCGGGGCCGTGGGATCGAATTCCGGCTCGGCATCCATGTGACCGAGGTTCGCCACGACTCGATCACGCTCTCGACCGGCGAGACGCTTCCGTGTCGAACGGTCGTTTGGACGGCGGGCGTCCGTGCCAGCCCGTTCGCGTCTCGGCTCGGACTGCCGCTGGACCGTGGCCGGATCGTGTGCGACGAGTTCATGCGCGTCGAGGGCTTTCGCAACATCTGGGCGCTCGGAGACATCGCAGCCGTTCCGGACCCCGCGCGGCCGGGGATGCCCTGTCCGCCGACGGCTCAACACGCGATCCGCCAGGGCAAGTTGATGGCGCGAAACCTCGCCGCGGTGATGCGGGGCAAGCCAGCCAAACCGTTCACCTTCAAGACGCTCGGGGTGTTTGCCGAACTCGGTCGTCACCGGGCGGTCGCGAACATCATGGGCATCAGGCTGAAAGGTTTCGTGGCCTGGGCGGTCTGCCGCTTCTACCACCTTGCGTGGATGCCTGGGCTCGACCGGAAATCGCGACTGATCGCCGACTGGTCCGTGGAGATCCTGTTCCCGCGCGACATCGCCGAGATGGGCCAGCTGGGTCACCCTCCCCCGCTCGACACCCCGGAATAGCCGACCGGCTAACCGTGGGCAGGGGAATTCTGTCCACGCGGATGATGTCGGCCGGCGTTTGCACCGGCATCCTGCTTACAACCTGCGAACCGGGAAACCGACAAGGAGGTGATCCCCAAAGTTGCTCAACCCGCTCGCGGTCGGCCTCACCATCGGTGGCCAACCCCTGGAACCTGCACCACCTCGGCCGAAGCTTCGTGCCGGTCTTCAGCGTGAGTTCTCTCTCCTCTCCAAGCGCGCCGTCGCGAGGACAGCGCCGGGTATCGCGGAGGTTCTGGGGTATGTGGGAGTGCCGGGCGCGGGCGGGAGCCGCAACTAGGGCAGTGAGCCGGGCCGCGCGAGCGGCCCGGCTCACCTTAACTTCCACTGGACGGGTGCGTCGGCGCAGCGTCGTATCCTCTGGAGTAGTTGAGCGTGCTCGAACAGGTCCGCGCCGACGCAGTTCGCGCGATGAAGGCCGGCGACAAAGATCGCGTCGGCGCGTTGCGGCTGCTCGTGTCCGAGCTCCAGAAGGACGCCAAGGAGGGGGCCGGCGACGAGCTCGCGGTCCTGCGCCGCGAGCGCAAGCGTAGGCTCGACGCGGCGACTCAGTTCGAGCAGGGAAACCGCCTGGATCTGGCGGCCCAGGAGACGGCCGAGGCGGAGCTCATATCCGGCTACCTGCCGCCCGAGCTGGGCGACGAGGAGCTCCACGGGTTGGTCGCAGACGCGATTGCGCAGACGGGTGCGAACGCTCCGAAGGACATGGGCGCAGTGATGAAGGTTGTGATGGACCGCGCCGGCGGCCAGATCGACGGGAGGCGAGCCTCGGCGGCCGTGCGGGCCGCGCTGGCGGACTGACCGTATGCGCAAGCAGATCGAGCTAGACAACCTCGCGGCCGCCGAGTTGGCCGGGACCGGCGATGCGATCCTCCGCGCCCTGCAGGGCCACCTTGACTGTGAGGTGTTCCTGAGGGGCAACATGCTGACCCTCGATGGTGAGCCCGACGCCGTGAGGTCCGCGACGGCGGTCGTCAACGAGCTGTCCGCGCTCGTCGCCCAGGGCCACGAGATCGCACCCGGGACGATCGAGGCGGTCTCGCGGGCGCTGGACCAGCACGAGGATCCCAGCACGATCCTGGAGGACGTTGTCTGGCGCCACCGGGCGAACAAGGTCGCCCCCAAGACGGTCAACCAGAAGCGCTACGTCGACTCGATCCGGAACAGCACGATCACATTCGGGATCGGACCAGCCGGCACCGGCAAGACCTTCCTGGCGGTGGCGCTGGCCGCCAGCGCCCTGCACCGACGCGAGGTCAACCGGATCATCCTCACCCGCCCCGCCGTCGAGGCCGGCGAGCGCCTGGGATTCCTGCCCGGGGACCTGATGGCCAAGGTCGACCCGTACCTGCGGCCGCTGTTCGACGCACTGCACGACATGCTCGAGCCGGAGCGCGTCTCCCAGCACCTGGAGCGCGGGGTGATCGAGGTCGCGCCGCTCGCATTCATGCGCGGCCGTAGCTTGAACGACAGTTTCATCATCCTCGACGAGGCCCAGAACACGACGCCGGAGCAGATGAAGATGTTCCTGACCCGGCTCGGGTTCAACTCCAAGATGGTGGTGACCGGCGACATCACGCAGGTCGACCTCCCGCGCGACCACGATTCCGGCCTGGTCACCGTCGCGGAGATCCTCGACGGTGTCGAGGGGATCGAGTTTGTTCGGTTCGGCGACGAGGACGTGGTCCGGCACAAGCTGGTCCGGCGGATCGTTGCCGCCTACACCGATCACGCCCAGCGATTGGCGCCCGAGCTTCGCCCCGCGAAACGGGCCTGAAGGTCCCAATGGGGTCCAGCGAGCTCGACATCGAAATCCTCGGGATCGACCTGCTCGTGCCCGACGCGCCGACGGCGCTCGAGGTGCGCGAGTTGTGCGTGCTGGCGCTCGCCTCGGCCGGAATCGACGATGGGCACATGGCGGTCGAGTTCGTCGATTCGGACCGGATTCGGGAGCTCAACTGCGAATACCGCAGCGTCGACTCACCCACCGACGTGCTGTCGTTCGGCGTCGATGAGGACGGGGATGCGGCCGGGCCTCGCGAGATCGGTGACATCGTCATCTGTCCTGAGCACACCGAGGACCTGCGCGAAGCGGTGATCCACGGAACCCTGCATCTGACGGGGATGGACCACGAGTCCGACAACGGCGAGATGCTGGCGTTGCAGGCCGAGCTGACGCGCTGGGTCCGGTGACGCGGTCGGGTTTCATCGCTCTGGCGGGACGCCCAAACGTCGGCAAATCCACCCTCGCGAACGCGATCGTGGGCAGCAAGGTAGCGATTGTCTCCGACAAGCCGCAGACGACCCGCCGCGCGATCCGCGCGGTAGCCAACGGCCCCGGGTGGCAGCTGGTGCTGGTCGACCTGCCGGGGGTGCAGCGTCCGCGTGACGCTCTCACCGAGCGGATGCAGCGGCGGGTCGAGCACGAGCTGGCAGACGCCGACGGATGTCTCATGGTCTTGAGCGCCGAGCAGCGGATCGGGCCTGGGGACCGCTTCATCGCCGGGCTGCTGGCAGCGGCAGGTGGATCGACGCCCGTCGTGATCGCGGTCAACAAGGTCGACCGGACCGATCGCGCGAAGACCGTGCAGGCGCTGCACGATGCGGCCGAGCTCGGTGTCGGCGACGAGATCTTCCCGGTCTCGGCCCGTACGGGCAGCGGCGTGCCTCGCTTGATCGAGCACCTCGTGTCGCTGCTTCCCGAAGGACCGATGTACTTCGGGGCCCACCAGCGCTCGGATCAGTCCGAGTCAGTTGTGATCGCCGAGCTGGTCCGTGAGCAGGTGCTGGCGCGCACGCGCGAGGAGGTGCCGCACGCGGTCGAGGTCGAGATCGAGTCGATCGAGCAGCAGCAGCCGGGTCTGATTCGGCTGGAGGCGGTGGTGCTGGTCGAGACCGAGTCTCAGAAGGGGATCCTGATCGGGGCAGGGGGCCGGATGATCAAGTCGATCGGGACCGCCGCGCGTCGCGCGATCGAGCGCGAGCTCGGCACGCCCGTCCACCTCGCCCTGTCGGTCCGGGTGCGGCGCCACTGGCGCGCCGACGAGCGGCTGCTCGACCGCCTCGGGATCGAATAGCGACTCCAGGAGACAGCCTGGGGGCCCGCCTGTGGGGGCCACGTGGCCCCCACAGTCACCCCTAGAGCCTGGGGGCCCGCCTGTGGGGGCCACCAAGGGCGCCCCTAAACTTCGGGTGATCGTGGATGACGCAGAGGTCAAGTTTGACGACCGCGGGCTCGTGCCCTGCATCGTCCAGGCATGGGACACGGGCGAGGTCCTGACGCTCGCCTACATGAACGCGGACGCGCTTGCCCGCACCCGCGAGACCGGTGAGATGCACTTCTGGAGCCGGTCCCGGCAGCAGCTCTGGCACAAGGGCGAGACCTCGGGAAACACCCAGCGGCTGAGGTCGTTGCGTTACGACTGCGACGCCGACGCGCTGCTGGCGCTGGTCGAGCCGACGGGCCCAGCCTGCCACACCGGCGAGCGAACCTGCTTTTACCGTGGCGAGCTCGAGCAGAGCGCCCCGTACGAGTCGCTGCCGGCGCTCGAGCGCACGATCGCGCAGCGCAAGCGGAACCGGCCCGACGGCTCGTACACCGCGGCCCTGCTGGCCGATCCCCCACAGATTGGCGAGAAGGTCCGGGAGGAGGCCGAGGAGGTGGCGCGAGCCGCGCGCGAGGAGACCGACGACCGGCTCGCCGAGGAGGCCGCCGACGTCCTCTATCACCTCTCGGTGTTGCTCGCCAGTCGCGATCTCAGTCTCGCCGACGCCGAGAGGGTGCTCGATGAGCGCCGTCGCTGAGTCCGTAGCAGTCACCGAGACCTGGATCGACGACACCGAGACTCCGGTCTCCGCGTACCTGAAGCTTCGTGCCGCCGGCGGCGGCGAGCCGTCGTTCCTGCTCGAGTCGGCCGAGCACGGCCGTGTCGGCCGGTACTCGTTCATCGGCTATCGCCCACGCAGGGTTCTGCGCTGGTCACTCGGCGATCCGGGCGACCCGTACGAGCTCGCGCAGCGAGAGCTGGACCTGACACGGGCCGAACCCTCCGTGGATCTGCCGCCGTTCGCCGGCGGTGCCGTCGGCATGTTCGCCTACGACCTGGTCCGCACCGTCGAGTCGCTCGGCGACCCCAACCCGGACCCTCTACGCGTACCGGATCTGGCCTTGATGCTCACCGACGCGCTCGTCGTGTTCGACCACCTGCGGCGCACGATCACGGTGGTGGCCCACCCAGCCGACGATGCCGAGACCGCGCGAGCAAAGATCGCCGAAGCGCGGGCGGCGCTCGCATCCCCGCTGCCGCGCCCGGCGTCCAGTCCGCCGGCGGACCGCACACCGCCGAACTTCGAATCGAACATGACCCGCGACCAGTTCGAGTCACACGTCGAGCGGATCATCGCCTACATTCGCGCCGGCGATGCCTTCCAGGTCGTTCCGAGCCAGCGCTGGTCGGCGTCGGTACCGGTCAGCGCGTTCAGCATCTACCGGGGGCTGCGGGCCGTCAATCCGAGCCCGTACATGTACTTCCTCGACTTCGGCGATTTCGAGGTCGCCGGCGCCAGCCCCGAGCCGCTCGTGACCGTCAGCGGCCGCCGCGTTGCGACCCGCCCGGTCGCCGGCACGCGACCGCGCGGCGCGAGTGTCGAGGAGGACGCGAGGATCGCCGAGGGGTTGCTCGCCGACCCCAAGGAACGCGCCGAACACGTCATGCTCGTCGACCTCGGGCGCAACGACCTCGGCCGGGTGTCCGAGTACGGCAGCGTCCGGGTCGAAGACTTCATGGTTGTCGAGAACTACAGCCACGTGATGCACATCGTCTCGAATGTCACCGGTCGCCTCCGGCCCGGGATCAGCGCCCTTCAGGCGCTGCGCTCGGTGCTGCCCGCCGGCACCCTGTCGGGCGCCCCGAAGGTCCGCGCGATGCAGATCATCGACGAGCTCGAGCCGGTCAAGCGCGGGGGCTACGGCGGCGCCATCGGCTACGTCAGCTACACCGGCGACCTCGATACCTGCATCCACATCCGCACGGTCGTCGTCAAGGACGGCGTCGCTCATATCCAGGCGGGCGGTGGCACGGTCGCCGACGCCAACCCGGCCTACGAGTTCGAGGAGTCGGTCGCCAAGAGCCGGGCGATGCTCCAGGCGATCGAGCTGGCCTGCTCCCAGCCGGACTGGGAGTGAGGCGTGCGGATCCTCGTCCTCGACAACTACGACAGCTTCACCTACAACCTCGTCCAGTACCTGGGAGAGATGGCGACGCCGGCTCATGTCATCGAGATCGTCCGCAACGATCACGCGGGCGTCGAGGACCTGCTGTTGCGGGGCTACGACCGGGTGATCGTCTCGCCTGGGCCGTGCACCCCCAACGAGGCTGGAATCAGCCTGGAGGTCGTCCGGCGCTTCCCGGTCGCCAGGATCCCCACGCTTGGCGTCTGTCTCGGGCATCAGGCCCTGGTTCAGGCTTGGGGCGGCAAGGTCGTCCGGCACGAACCGGTGCACGGCAAGACGACGACGATCGAGCACGACGGCCGTACGATCTTCCGCGATCTGCCCCGCGAGCTCGAGGTCGGCCGCTACCACTCGCTCGTCGTCGACCCGGAGCTGCCCGACGTGCTCGAGCGCAGCGCCGTCGGAGGCGGCGTCGTGATGGCTGTTCGCCACCGAGAGCTGCCCGCCGAAGGGGTTCAGTTCCACCCCGAGTCGGTTCTCACCCAGAGCGGGCGCGAGCTGCTCGCCAACTTCGTCGAGCGACGGTCGTGACCGAGCTGCTGACCCGATCGATCGATCGCCTCGCCGATCGCTACGACCTCAGCGAGGACGAGGCGGCCGCGGTCCTCGCCGAGATCATGTCCGGCGAAGCCTCCGACGTCCAGATCGCGGGCTTCCTGATCGCGCTGCGGGTAAAGGGGGAGACGGTGCAGGAGCTGGCCGGGCTCGCGCGGACGATGCGGGCGCTGGCGGCTGTCGTGCGCAGCGAGCACGAGGACCTGCTCGACACCGCCGGGACCGGCGGCGGCCGGCGGACCTTCAACGTCTCGACGACGGCGGCGCTGATCGCCGCCAGCGCCGGTTGCGCCGTTGCCAAGCACGGCAGCCGCTCGGCGACGGGTCTCTCGGGATCCGCCGACGTGCTCGAGGCGGCCGGGGCGAGGATCGATCTGGAGCCGGCGGCGATCGGTCGCTGCATCGATGAGATCGGCTTCGGGTTCATGTTCGCCCCCTACCACCACCCGGCGACCCGCCACGTCGTCGCGGTGCGCAAGCAGTTGGCGGTTCGAACCACCTTCAACTTCCTCGGGCCACTGACCAATCCGGCAGGCGCCAGTCGTCAGCTTCTTGGGGTCTCAAACCTCCATACCCTGCCGAAGATGGCCGGCGCGCTGGCACTGCTCGGAACCCGCCACGCGATGCTCGTCTGCAGCGACGACGACCTCGACGAGCTCAGCATCTCAGCCGGGACCCGCGTGATCGAAGTGATCGGCCGCGAGCTACGCGAGTACGACGTCACGCCCGAGGAGCTGTCCCTGACTCGCCACCCGCCAGATCGGATTCCGGGCGGAGACCCGGCTGAGAACGCGTCGATCATGCGGGCCATCTTCGCCGGGGAGCCGGGCGCGGCCCGCGACCTGGCGGTGCTGAATGGCGGCGCCGCGATCTACACGGCCGGCGGGGCCGGGTCGTTGTACGACGGCGTGATCCGGGCGCAGGAGGCGGTCGACAGCGGCGCCGCGGCCGCCAAGTTGCAGGCATTCGTGGCGCTGACAACGGAGCTCGCGCCGGTCGCCGCGGAGCCTGTCTGACGCGTGGATGTCCTGGCCGAGTTGGTCGCGAGCACCCGCGCCGCGGTCGCCGCGCGCCGGGCCGCAATCGGAGAGCGCGAGCTCATCGATGCCGGGCTCGAGCGGGTCCGTGGCAACGACCGCCGGTCGTTCTCCGACGCGCTCGCGGCGCCTGGGCTGTCGGTGATCGCCGAGCACAAGCGCAGCTCGCCGTCGGCCGGTCCGATCCGGGATGACCTCGCGCTCGAGGACGTCGTCAGAGCCTACGAGCGCGGGGGCGCCGCGGCGGTCTCGGTCCTCACCGAGGAGAGCCGCTTCGGCGGGTCGCTAGACGATCTGCGGGCGGCGCGAGCGGCGGTCGGCCTGCCGATCCTGCGCAAGGACTTCGTCGTCGAGGAGTACCAGGTGCACGAGGCGCTCGCCGCCGGCGCCGACGCGGTTCTGCTGATCGTCGCCGCTTTTCCGAGCGACACCGAGCGGCTCGCCGGCTCTCCAGGCGCTCGCTGCACGGCTCGGACTCGAGGTCCTGATGGAGGTCCACGACCGCTCTGAGCTGGAGGTGGCGCTAGCCCTGGAGGCGCGAATCGTCGGGATCAACAACCGCAACCTGGCGACCCTGCAGGTCGATCTGCGCACCACCTATGAGCTGCTGCCGGAGATTCCTGAAGCGACGATCAAGGTTGCCGAATCGGGCTTCGCCAGCCGCGACCAACTCGACGAGCTTGCGGCAGCGGGCGTCGATGCCGTCCTGATCGGGGAGGCGCTGATGCGCGCGGCCGACATCGAGGGCGCCACACGGACGCTCACTCTCTAGGGGTGACTGTGGGGACCGCGTGGCCCCCACAGGCGGGCCCCCTGGCTAGGTCTACGATTATTGGATGACCACGACGCCCGTCATCAAGTTCTGCGGGATCACGCGCGCGCAGGACGCCGAGCTCGCGGTAACGCTCGGCGCTTGGGCGGTGGGCATGATCCTGTGGCCGCAGTCGCCGCGTGCGGTGGGGCGCGACCGCGCTGTCGAGCTCGCCGCCACAGTGGGTCGCAGGGCCGAGGTCGTCGGAGTATTCGTGAACCCGACGCTGCAGGAGATCGGCGAGCTGGCCGAGACGGCGGGGCTCACGATCGTGCAGCTCCACGGGCAGGAGGGACCCGCCTTCTGCGCCGAAGTGGCGCGCCGGACCGGCTGCCGGGTGATCAAGACAGCGCGGGTCAGGACCGGCGCCGACGTCCATGCGCTGGCGTTGTTCCATACCGATTTTCACCTGCTTGACAGCCACGTCGCCGGGGTGCCGGGTGGCACCGGCGAAACCTTCGCCTGGGATCTCGCTGCCGACTACCGGCGGCTCGTTCCCCGCCCGCGTGCGGCCACCCCGGTGCCGGTGATCCTCAGCGGTGGCCTGCGGCCGGCGAACGTCGGCGCCGCGATCGAAGCGGTGCGCCCGTTCGCCGTCGACGTCGCCAGCGGCGTCGAGCGCTCACCGGGAGTCAAGGATCACGACCTGATGCGGGAGTTTGCCGCGGCCGTCGCGGACAGCCTCGCGCTTCCAGCGTAGGACTGTCGTGAGCACCGCCGTCGAGCACCGGTTCGGCCCCTACGGGGGCCAGTACGTTCCAGAGACGTTGATGCCGGCGCTGCTCGAGCTCGAGCGCGAGTGGAAGCGCGCACGCGAGGACCCCGACTTCCGCGAGCTGCTGTCGTCGCTGTTGCGCGACTATGTCGGCCGTCCCTCGCCGCTCTACCTGGCACAGCGGCTGAGCGCGACGGTGGGCCACCCCGTGTACCTGAAGCGCGAGGACCTCAACCACACCGGCGCCCACAAGATCAACAACGCGATCGGTCAGGCGCTGCTCGCAGTGCGGATGGGTAAGCGCCGAATCATCGCCGAGACAGGCGCCGGGCAGCACGGGGTCGCGGCCGCGACCGCGTGCGCGCTGCTCGACCTCGAGTGCGTCGTCTTCATGGGCACCGAGGACATTCGCCGCCAGCGCCCCAACGTCGATCGGATGGAACTGCTCGGCGCCTGTGTGGTCGGCGTCGACGCCGGCGCCCGGACGTTGAAGGAGGCCGTCTCGGCGGCGATCCGCGACTGGGTCACCAACGTCGAGACCTCCCACTACATCATCGGCTCCTGCGTCGGGCCCGCTCCGTATCCGGCGCTGGTCCGGGACCTCCAGCGGGTGATCGGCGACGAGGCGCGCACGCAGGTGCTGGCGCAGGCGGGCCGCCTCCCCGACCGGGTGATCGCATGCGTCGGCGGTGGCTCCAACTCGATCGGGATGTTCGCCGGCTTCCTAGCCGACTCGGACGTGCAGCTGGTCGGCGTCGAGGCGGCGGGGGAGGGCCTCGAGACCGGGCGCCACGGGGCACCGCTGACAGTCGGGTACACCGGCCGCGCGGGGGTCCTCCATGGCGCCTACTCCGCGGTCATGCAGGACGAGGATGGCCAGATCCTCGAGGCCCATTCGATCTCCGCCGGGCTCGACTACCCAGGCAGCGGTCCCGAGCACGCGTGGCTGCGCGACCAGGGGCGCGCGCGTTACGTGGCGGTCACCGACGCCAGCGCGCTGGCGGCCTTCGCGCAGGTCTCACGACTGGAGGGGATCATCCCGGCGCTGGAGAGCGCGCACGCGCTGGCCTGGGTGCTCGCGAACCCGGACAGCGGGCTCGACCTCGTGTGTCTATCGGGCCGGGGAGACAAGGATTTGGTCGAGGCCTTGGATCTGCTCCGGGACGCGCCGTGAGGGTGGCGGTCGGCGGCGGCGAGCGGATCGCTGAGGCGTTCGAGTCGGCGAGGGCAGACGGTCGCCGGGCCGCGCTGATGCCGTACATGATGGCCGGCTTCCCCGACCTCGAGCGCTCCCGGGAGATCGCTCGCGCGTACGTCGACGGCGGTGCCGACCTGATCGAGTTGGGGATCCCGTTCTCGGACCCACTGGCGGATGGACCGGTGATTCACGCGGCCGGCGTCGCCGCTCTGCGCGCCGGCGTGCGCGTCGGCGACGCCCTCTCGGTGGCGCGCACGATCGGGGCCGAAGTGCCGGTCGTGGTCATGTGTTACGCGAACTTGGTGCTAGCGCGCGGGCTCGAGCGATTCCTCGACCTGCTGCTCGAGGTCGGCGCCAGCGGCTTGATCGTTCCCGACCTGCCGTTTGAGGAGGCGCCGGCGACGCTTGAGGCGTGCGATCAGCGCGGCCTGGCGTTGGTGCCGCTGGTGGCGCCGACGACTCCCGATGAGCGCCTGGGATCGATCGGCGCCCGCGCCCGTGGCTTCCTCTACACGGTCTCGGTGACCGGCACCACCGGCGAGCGTGCCACCCTCGGTGATGGTCTGTCGGGCGTGATCGCCCGTGCCCGCTCGCAGACCGAGGTGCCGGTGGCGGTCGGCTTCGGGATCGGAACGCCCGAGCAGGCGGCCGCCGCCGCGGCTGCCGGGGCGGACGGCGTGATCGTCGGCAGCAGGCTGGTTCGCGCGGCTGCCGAGTCAGAGGATCCGGGGGTCGCCGTCGGTGACGTCGTCCGGGCGTTTGCAGCGGCCCTGCGTGACGAGGCCAGGAGCCCGGGCCAGTGACCCGGGCTCCTATCAGATTTCCCTGGGGGCCCGACTCTGGCGCCCACGTGGACCCCAAAGTCACCCCCAGGGGCTGGTGGGTCCCCCCAGACATTCCACCCGAAATTGCTCGTCCGGCTGACCACTGGCCTTTGTCCTCGGAGCCTCGCGTGGCGCTGCCACGCCACGGCTCCTGCTTCCTCGGCCAGCGGCCCCGTACTTCGCCCTTTCGGGCGCCACGTTCCTGGGAGACCCACTAGGATCTGCGCGATGGCACTCGTAGTCACCGCCACGGCAGGTCTCGCCCTCTGGATCGTCCTCTGGGCTCTGAACCTCTCAGGGTTCGACGGCATCCTGATCGCGATCTCGATGGTGCTGGTCGTCACCGGCATCCGCAACGTCGTGCCCTACCTGACAGGCCGGAAAGACCGCTAGTGAAACGGCGGAGTCGGGCGCTCGCGCGAAGGGGCGCGGCGTGCGTCGCGCTCGCGTTGGCGCTCGCCGGCTGCAGCGCCTCGGGCACCGGCGGCAGTTCCTCGGCGGTGATCGCCAAGGGCCGTGTGCTGACGATCTTGCTCAGCGAGCCATCCGATCTTTCCTCCGACCCGGTCGCTCGCGACGTGGTCGACGCTGAGCGGCTCGCCTACGACCAGGAGTCCCACAAGGTCAGCCACTACACGCTCCAGCTTGAACCGTGGCGCGGGCACGTCCTCTCCGACAACGCTCGGATTGCGATCCAGAACCAGACCGCGATCGCGTATCTCGGCGAGATCGCGCCCGGCGCTTCGGAGCAGACCGTCGGCATCACCAATGCCCAGCAGCTCTTGACGGTCAGTCCGACCGACACCGCGCTCGAGCTCGGACAGGCGACCAGCGCCGTGCCCGGAAGCCCCACCCACTTCTTTGAATCCTGGGGCACGTATGGGCGCACGTTTGGACGGGTCGTGCCGACCTCGGGCCAGGAGGCGAAGGCGATCGTCGCGCAGATGGGTTCGATGGGAGCGGGGGATGTGTACGTCGCCGACGACGGCAGCAACTACGGCAAGGCGATGGCAGCAGCCGTGCGGAGCGACGCCGGCGCCGCATCGATCCGGGTCAGCGACTCCGAATCCGGCTCGGCCGCGATTTTCTACGGCGCTCAGTCGCCCGCCGCAGGCGCGCGCTTCTTCAACTCCGCGGCCAAGTCGGTGCCATCGGCTTTGCTGTTCGGGTCCTCGTCGTTGGACACGCCGGCGTTCCTTCACGCGCTGACGCCCGCCGTCAAGCATCTGTACGTCACGACGCCGGGCATTTGGCCGAGCGATTTGAGCGCGGCCGGGCGATCGTTCGGCACGGCCTTCGCTCGTGCCTTCCACCACCAGCCGGCCGCCCAGGCGATCTTCGGCTATGCGGCGATGTCGGCCGTGCTCCACGTCCTCGCCCAGGCTGGCGCCGCAGCCAACGACCGGGGCACTGTCACCCACGACTTCCTGCGACTGAACCTGACCTCGTCGGTGCTGGGTCCGTTCAAGATCGACAGCGCCGGCAACACCAGCCTCGACGCGTTCGTGATCAACCGGCTGAGCGCCGGCGCGCTCGTCCCGCTCCGGGCCGCCTCCGCCCACGGGTGACCCGGATGCGGCGGCGTGCGCCGGTGGCGCTGGCGCTTCTGTGCCTCGGCCTGAGCGCCTGCGGAGGCGACGGGGGCGGTCATGCGGCCGCCCTCCACCATCCGGCGCGCGAGCCGCATAGACCGCGCCCGATCGAAGGCGTCGACGTCTACTCGAGCCTTCCGCTGGAGGGGCCTGACAGCACCGTGGCCAGGGCGATCGAGAATGGGATCAACCTCGCGCTGTACGAAGCGCACCAGCAGGCCGGGGTCCTGACGATCAGCTATACGCCGCTCGACGATGCGACCCGGGGGAGCAACGGCTGGAACCAGCGCAGAACGCTTAGTAACGCCATGAAGGCAGCCGCAGACAAGAAGGCTGTCTACTACATCGGCGAGTTCAATTCGACGGCGAGCGAATTCTCGATCCCGATCCTCAACCAGGCCGGGCTCGCCCAGGTCAGCCCGGGCAGCGGCTACATCGGCCTGACCTCGCAGGTGCCGTCGGTCCGCGACGCGACCCTGCGCCAGCAGCCGAACGAGCCCGGGGAACCCGCTCGCTACTACCCGGCGGGCCCGAACAGCCGCAACTTCGTGCGCCTGATTCCATCCGACGTCGTCCAGGCTGCGGCGGGCGTCCAGGCGCTGAAGAACGTCCTCGGATGCACGCGCGTTGCGCTCGCCTCCGACAAGACGCAGCACGCGATGAGCCTGGCGGCGCTGATCCGGGGCTCGGCGCCGATGTACGGACTGGCGGTGGGGGCCCCGACCCAGATCGAGCCGAAGCGCACTGACTTCCGCAACTACGTCGAGAACCTGAGAACGCACGACTTCAACTGCCTCGCGTACGCCGGCGGCGTGTCGACCGCTGCGATCGACCTGGTCAGGGAGATCCACCTGCTGATCCCGTCGATGACGATCCTCGGCACCGACGGCGTCTGCTCCGACAACTGGACGAAGCCGCGAATCGGCGGAACGGTGACGGCGATCGACCCGCTGATGTACTGCACGCGGCCGACCCTCCCCTTCACCAAGTACCCGGGGGGCTCCTCGCTCCTCGGCCTCTACCACCACCTCTACGGGAGCCACGCCAACCCCAACCCCTGGGCGATCTACGGTTACGAGGCGATGGAGCTTGGGATCCAGACGATCGCCGATCTCGGCCGCGGCGGCGCCGGCCGCGAAGCGGTGCGACAGGCGCTGCTCACGACGACCGCTCACCGCTCCGTGCTGGGCACCTACAGCGTCACGAGCTTGGGCGAGACGACGCTGACGAGTTACGGCCTCTACAAGGCGTCCGCCGAAGGCGGTCTGTACTTCTCCAGGGTGCTGAACCCGTCGCCGAGGATACTTACGACCACCTGAATGCCAGACGAGCTCTTTCTGATCGACGGCAACAGCCTCGCCTACCGCGCTTTCTTCGCGCTCCCCGAGTCGATCGCCACCTCGACCGGAATGCCGACCAACGCGATATTCGGGTTCGCCTCGATGCTCGTCAAGATCCTCACCGACTATGGGCCGAAGGCGACCGTGGTCGTCTGGGATGCCGGCTACACCGGCCGCCGCGACATTTACCCGGAGTACAAGGCACAGCGCTCGTCGCGCCCGGATCTGCTCAAGGAGCAATGGCCGCACCTCGAGCCGCTCGTCGAGGCGTTCGGCTACCGAAATCTCCGGGTCGAGGGTTTTGAGGCCGACGACGTGATCGCCTCGATCACCGCTTTGGCACACCAGAACGGTGAAGCGATTCCGGTGATGGTCGTGACCGGCGACCGCGATGCCTACCAACTGGTCGACGAGCACACCCGGATCATGACGACCTCGCGCGGCATCACCGACACCAAGGTCTACGACACCCAGGGGGTGATCGACCGATACGGGATCCCGCCCCCGCTCGTGCCCGACTTCATCGGCCTGAAGGGGGACACTAGCGACAACATTCCCGGCGTTCCCGGGATCGGCGACAAGACAGCGTCCGAGCTGCTGCAGCGGTTCGGTTCGCTCGAGAACGTGCTCGACCACATCGACGAGATCTCGGGGGCGAAGCGCAAGGAGAACCTGACCGTCCACGCGCAGGACGCCCGCATCTCCAAACAGCTCGCGACCGCCAAGCGAGACATACCGCTGGACCTCGACCTGGCGGCATTCGTCGGGCAGGCGCCGGACCGTTCGAAGCTGCGCGACACCTTTCGGCTGTTCGAGTTGCGCGAGCCGTTACGCCGGCTGGAGGAGGCCCTGGGCTCCGCCGACGCCGCGCCGCCGCCACCGGCATCGCGAGCCGGTGGCGGCGAAGTCAACGTTCGTCTCCGGGATGGCCTCAGCCTCGACGACCTGTCGCGCCTTCCGAACGCCGAGGTCGCGGTCGCGCTGCGTCCGCCCGACACGCCGGAGGGCGCGCTGTTCGCCGCCGGCGAATGGCATTTCGGGGTTCACGCCAAGGGCGGCGCCGAGGTTGCCGCCGGCGTCTGCGCCGGGCCGGAGGAGCTGGTGGCGGCGCTCGACCCGCGGCCGGTGATCGCGCATGACGCCAAGTCGCTTGGTCGGGTACCCGAGCGGCTCGCGCACGACACCGAGGTCGCCGCCTACCTGCTCGAGCCGGCCCGACGCGCGTACCCATTCAGGGAACTGACGGAGGAGCGTGGGTTCGGCAATTCGGTCGAATCGGATCCCGCCCACCCACCCCCCGCCGCCGCTGTCGACGCGGTGCTCGTCCGCGAACTGGCCGACTGGCAGCGGGAGGAAATCCGCGGCCGCGGGCTCACAGACCTGTTCAACGACGTCGAGCTTCCGCTCGTGCGGATTCTGCGGCGGATGGAGCTGGCCGGACTGAAGCTCGACACCGAGCGGCTGGCGGCGATCTCGACCCGTGTCAAGGAGGAGGCCGACGCGCTCGAGCAGGAGATCTTCGGATTGACCGGCGAGGAGTTCATGCTCGGCTCGCCGCGGCAACTGGAGGAGATCCTGTTCGGCAAGCTCGGGCTATCGCGCAAGCGCCGCGGCAAGACCGGCTACAGCACCGATGCTCGAGTGCTGCAGGCGATTCGTGAAGAGCACGCGGTGGTGCCGAAGATCGAACGCTGGCGCGAGCTGACCAAGCTCGCTCAGACCTATCTCGACGCACTGCCGCTGCTGATCGCCGCCGATGGACGCATCCACACGACCTTCAACCAGACGGCGGCGACCACCGGCCGGCTTTCGTCGAACAACCCGAATCTCCAGAACATCCCGATCCGGACCGCGCTCGGGCGCGAGATCCGCGCCTGCTTCATTGCCGAGCCCGGCAACGTGCTCGTCTCGGCCGACTACTCGCAGGTCGAACTGCGACTGCTCGCACACATCGCGGACGAGGACGTCCTCAAGGAGATCTTCCGTCGCGGCGAGGACGTTCACACGGCGACCGCCTGCCGGGTGTTCGACGTGACCCCCGACCAGATCGATCCGGGAATGCGCTCGAAGGCGAAGATGATCAACTACGGGATCGTCTACGGCCTGTCGGCCTACGGGATGGCCGACAGGCTCGACATCCCGCAGGCGGAGGCCGACGAGTTCATCCAGCGGTATCTCGCCGGCTTCCCAGCGGTCGGGCGGTTCATCGAGGAAACGATCGAGCAGGGCACGGAGCACGGCTACGTCTCGACGCTGTTCGGACGCCGCCGCCAGGTCCCGGAGCTGCGCGCTCGGCGCTGGGAGCTCCGCAAGCAGGGCGAACGATTCGCGGTCAACATGGTGATCCAGGGGACCGCGGCCGACATCATGAAGGTGGCGATGGTGAGGACCGACGCCGCACTCGCCGGCGAGGGGCTGGCGACGCGGCTGGTGCTGCAGATCCACGACGAGCTCCTGTTCGAGGGACCGGCGGGTGAGGCCGAGCAGGTCGAGCAGCTGGCGATCCGGGAGATGGCGGCGGCGTTCGAGATGGACCCGCCGCTGGCCGTCGAGGCGGGCGCCGGAACCGACTGGCTAGCGGCTAAGTAGGGCGAACTCGGGCGGGGCGATCCGCAGGTAGTGCCCGAAGGCCCAGGCGACGAACGACTTGGCGCCGATCGCCCGCACCGTCGGGGTGAGGATCCGGGGCGGGACGCGCGGGATCAGCTTCTGGGCTCGCAACATCCATTCGAACTTCGCGCGATGAGCCGCGCTGAAGGCTCCGTAGGCGGCCAGCGCCGCCGGCCTGGTCTGGCGACCTTCGAGCACGGCTCTGAGCTCGCGGCCGGCCGCGATCCCGAAGTAGAACGCCGTCCTGATCCCCTCGGCAGTGAGTGGCAGGCAGTGACCGGCGGAGTCGCCGACGAAGAACACCCCGCCCTCGGTCGCCTCGCGAAGGCGGTGGGGGATCCAGTTGCCTTGGTAGCGGACCGGATCGCGCTTCAGGTCGTCGGCCAGCTTCAGCGTCGGTTGCTTGACGTGGAAGCGCGGGTCGAACGAGCCGACGCCGACACGTACCTCCTCGTCAGCCGGAAAGCTCCAACCGTAGCCCGCGGGCACGTACGCCCGGTCGATCCAGACCTCGAGGTCCTCGCCAGCGCCTCCCGGATGCACCTCGAGACCTCGGGAGAGATAGGCCTCTGGAGGCTGGATCGGGTCGCCGCCGCCGAGCACCCGGCGCCAGCCGAGCCCATCGACGACGAGCGGCGCCCGGATCTCGCCGCGATCGGTCAGAACCGCGATGCTCCCGTGTCCGCCCGCCGCGACGTTACGTCGGTTGACCGTCGCGGTCTCGAAGGCGAAGTCACCCTGCTCCGACAGCCGCGCACAAAGCGCCCGGTAATCAAAGGTGGAGAAGGTCCATGGAAGCTGGTACCGGACGGTCGTGTGTGGGGTGTGGATGACCAGCTCTCCGAAGGTCTGCTGCAGCGCCGCCGTGAGCCCCAGGACCTCGAGCCAGCGAGTCGGGATCCCGCAGGCCGAGGTCTGCCGCTCGCCGATCTCGTAGCGGTCGACCATCATCACCTCGGCGCCGGCCCCGGCAAGCTCGCGCGCGACGGCCAGCCCCGCGAAGCTAGCCCCGCAGATGAGGACGTCGCAGTCGCGCTCCAGCGACGTACGCTCGGCTCCGCGCTTGGTTGCCCGCACCGGCATCGGCGCGAAATGATACGGGCCTACGTGATACCGCAGCTTGCGCAGGCTGGCTATCCTCAGGCAGAACAAATGTCAACTATCACAGCACCAACCTCCACCGAGCCGCCGGGCGCGAAGGTCGTCGAAGGGTCGAACGGCCTACTTCTCGAGATCGACGGCAAGATCGTCCCCAACTACGACGCGACGATCCATCCGTTTTCAGAGGGTGACGTCGTCACCGGCCACGTCGTTCGCATCGACAACGACGAGGTCCTGGTCGACATCGGCTACAAGTCCGAGGGCGTCATCCCCGCCAACGAGCTTTCGATTCGCAAATCCGTCAATCCCTCCGACGAGGTCTCACTCGGCGAGGAGGTAGACGCGGTTGTCCTCACCAAGGAGGACCAGGACGGCCGTCTGCTGCTCTCCAAGAAGCGCGCGCGGTTCGAGAAGGCGTGGCGCCGGATCGAGGCCGCGGCGCAGTCGGGCGAGCCTGTCAACGGCACCGTGATCGAGGTCGTCAAGGGCGGTCTGATCATCGACCTCGGCGTCCGCGGGTTCCTGCCCGCGTCGCTGGTCGACATCCGCCGCGTCCCAAACCTCGACGAGTACATGGGACAGACGATCGAATGCAAGGTGATCGAGCTCAACCGCACGCGCAACAACGTCGTCCTGTCGCGCCGGGCGGTTCTTGAGGAGCAGCGCAAGGAGGACCGCGAGCGGATCCTCGATCGCTTGCAGCCTGGCCAGGTCGTGGAGGGCGTGATCTCCAACATCGTCGACTTCGGGGCGTTCGTCGACCTCGATGGGATCGACGGCCTGATCCACATCTCAGAGCTGTCGTGGTCGCATGTCAACCACCCCTCCGAGATCCTTTCGATCGGCGACACGGTTTCGGTCAAGGTGCTCGACATCGACCGCCAGCGCCAGCGGATCTCGCTCGGTCTCAAGCAGACCCAGGAGGACCCGTGGCAGCGGGTCGTCGACACATACAACATCGGCGACGAGCTCGAGGGCAACGTCACCAAGGTCGTCACCTTCGGCGCGTTCGTCGAGATCCTCGACGGCGTCGAGGGGCTCGTGCACATCTCTGAGCTGGCCCAGCATCACGTTGAGAATCCCCGCGAGATCATTCAGCCCGGCGATCCAGTGCGGGTCAAGATCCTCGAGATCGACTCCGAGCGCCGGCGTCTGTCGCTGTCGATCAAGCGCGTCGAGGGTCAGGTTCTGCCGGTCCGGCCGATCGTGCCGCCGGCGAGCGCCGACCTCGACGAGGTGCCCGAGCTGGATCTGTCCGAGGACGTCTTTTCAGAAGAGCCCGCGGCGGAGTCGCCCCCCGAGCTTGCTGAACCGCCAACCGACGAGTCAGCGTCGGACGAGCCCTCCGCCACGCCGATCGACGCGTTCACCGACGGAACAACCCCCGGCGCTGAGACGACGCAAGTCGGCTCGGTCGAGGACCTGGCCGAGGCTAGCTCGGCGAACGCCTCCGCCGACGCTGATGCCTCCGCCGACGCTGATGCCGACGCCTGATGCCGACGCTTCCGCCGACGCTGATGCCGACGCCTCCGCCGACGCTGATGCCGACGCCTCCGCCGACGCTGATGCCGACGCCGCTGACGCGGACACCTCCGCCGACGCCGCTGACGACACCCCGCAGGCCGCGCCCGAGCTCGCAGCCGGCGACCAGCCGGACGCCTGAGGACAACACTCCCTCCGTCGGGGTGACCAGGGCGAGTCGTGCGTGGCGTCCCATTCGTCGGTCTGACCGGCGGGATCGGGGCGGGCAAATCGACCGCGCTGGCCGCGCTGCAGCGACTCGGGGCGGCCACGCTTTCCGCTGACGCGGTCGTGCACGAGCTGTATGGATCGGCTGAGGTGCGGGACGCCGTCGTCGGCCGGTTCGGCGGCGAGGTTGCTCCCGGCGGAGTCATCGACCGCGCTTCGTTGGCCGGGCGGGCGTTCGCGACCGACGCGGATCGCGAGTGGCTCGAGCGCCTGATCTGGCCGCTGGTCGGAGCTCGTATAGCCGAGTTTCGCCACCATGCCGGTGGCGAGGAGCCACAGCCACGGGCAGTGGTGGTGGAGGTTCCGCTGCTGTTCGAATCGGGCTCCGACCACGGCTTCGACGCGACGATCACGGTCGTGGCGGACGAGGCGCTGCGACGCAGGCGCGCCGCGCGGCGCGGCCACCGCGCCCTGCAGGAACGTGGCGAGCGTCAGCTAAGCCAGGAGGAAAAGGTCGCAAAGTCGACGTACGTAGTCGTCAACGACGGCGACATTCTGGAGTTGGAGCGGAAACTGTCTTCGGTGCTTGAACAGCTGGAGGGGTGAGGGCTATGGCGACGCGTCCCCGAACGCCGTCTGCCCCGCGCGCCACGGGGCGGCCCCGCGCGGGCGCCGCTCCGCGCACGAATACGCGGCGGCCCCGACGGCGGCTGACCGTCCTGCTCGTGCTGCTCCTGTGTGGACTGCTCGCCTTCCTGATCTCGCCGCTGTTCGAGAAGGCGATTCAAGAGCTGACGCTCCCGCTCCAATACCAGTCGATCATCAGGCAGCAAGCCGCCGCCAAGCGCCTCGACCCCGCCCTCATCGCGGCGGTGATCTACGCCGAGACCCGATTCGACGCCCGCAGGTCGCCGACCGGTGCCGAGGGGCTGATGCAGATCGAGCCCGCGACGGCGGAGTTTCTCGCGCACCGCTCCGGAGGGACCGGTTTCACGGTCGCCGACCTCGCGACGCCCGCGGTCAACATCGCCTACGGCAGCTACTACCTGCGATACCTGATGGACGAGTTCGGGAGTTCTGGCGAATCGACGACCACGACCGAAACGCTCGCGCTCGCCGCCTACAACGGGGGTGAGACGAACGTTCAGCGCTGGCTCGCCGACGTCCGGGCTAGGGGGCAGACGTTCTCCATCGGCGACATTCCGTTCCCGCAGACCCGGGCATATGTGGAGAAGGTCCTGCAGGCCCAACGGCAGTATCGCCAGAAGTACGCGCGCGAGCTCGGGTACCAGGACTAGTGCAACTAGCGCTCACAAAGAGGCTCTAAGCTGCAGGCTTGTGGGGAGGGCAACGCTTCCGTTAGCGCTGATCGTCGCGATCGTCGCCTGTGCGATCCCAGCGAGCGCCGCCGCGGCGAGCGCGGGTCTCTCGCAGCCCGCCTCCAAGACGGCCGTGCCGGGGGCCAACCTGATCGCGACCGCAGGCCAGTTTGCCTACGTCGCCGCAGGCAACACCGTCTATGTCGTCCAGGCCGGGATCCCGACCCCGGTCAACACCTACAGCCCGTCGCTGCAGGCATCGTCGCCGCCGGTGCCAGAGCTCACCGGCGCCGTCCCCTACGAGATCGCGGCGGCGCCCGGCCCGAATGGCGTCGGCTACGTCTATGAGACTGAGCACAACGGTGCTGGCGAGGATCAGCTGGACGTCTTCCAGGTATCCGGTAACGCACTGATTTTTCTCCAGTGTCTGAGCCCCGACGGCAAATACACCGCAACGGCGACGGGTTGCACCCGGCTGAACGCCCAGTTCACTCCAGGGCAGCAGATCGCCGTCAGTCCGGGCGGCGGCACCGTCTACACCGACGGTCCGCAGACGCTCACAGCGTTCTCCCTCACCTCCGGCGCAGCACCCAACGTTCTGAGCCCGATCGGGTGCGCGTCCACCGGCGGCACTGTGTCCGGCTGCGTCACCGCGCCTCTCCAGCAGGCAGGCGGCCTCGAGGGCCAGATGGCCGTCTCGCCTGACGGGGCTTTCCTCTACCAGGCCGCCGCGCGTGCCAACGCGATCCAGTGGCTGCCACTGTCGGGCGGCAACTTCGCCGGGGGTGGTGGCTGCGTTCAGGACGAGTCGATGGGGGGCACGGCCTGCGCAACGACAATGCGCGGGCTCGTCAACGCCACCGGCGGGCTCGCGATCAGCTCGGACCCACAGGGCAATTATGTTTACGCGGTCTCAGGCCCGGTCATACGCGGTGATTCGTGGGGCGCGGTCACCGTGTTGTCCCGGAACCCGACGACCGGCGCGCTCTCGCAGTTATTTGGAACGGCCGGGTGCATCAGCGCGGACGGTACCGATGACGAAGCCACTCCAGCGGCATGTGTCGCCGATTCGGGGCTCACCGAGGCCGAATCGGTCATCGCCAGCGGCGATGGGTACAACCTCTACGTGGTCGCCTCGCCCGGCGCGTCTCAGCCCCAGACGGTGCTGGAGCTCGCCGTAAACACCGGCGACGGTGCGCTGACTGCCAGCGCTGCAAGCCCTGCCGGATCCGCTGGCGTCGGCGGCGATCCGGGGGACGGCCAGCCGACACTCGGCCTCAGCGGCGATGGCACCCGGCTGTTCGTGACCGACCTCGGCAACGGGACCTCCGATCTCGGGTCTGTCGAGGTCTACAACCGAACGGTGCCGAATGGCTCGCCGGGGGCAACGCTCGACGTGTACGTGTCGAGCGCGACGGGCAACGACGCCAATCCCGGCACCGCCTCCCAGCCCGTCGCCGACCTCGCCACCGCGTTCGGGATCGCCGCGTCTTCAAGACACCCGCTGGGGCGGGTGCTCGTCGCGGGCGGCACCTACAGCCCGTTCACCTTCGGCTCGGCCGTCTCCAATTTCAGTCTGATCGGAGGCCTCGATCAGGCTACGGGCTGGACCCCCAACCGTTCTGATCAGACCCTATTTAACGGCAATGGCCAGCAGGACGGCCTCGTGTTCGACGGCACGGCGGGCGCGGTGCTGACGGGCGTAACGGTCCAGTCGAGTCCGGTATCCGGAGTTGCCGGCGGCTCCGCCTACGGCGTCCGGCTGATCGGCGGGTCCAGCGTGACGCTCTCTGACGACACGGTGATCGCCGGCTCAGGCAACCCAGGAGCCGACGGGGCGGCGGGCACCGGTGGCGCCGCCGGCGGGCCCGGCGCCGACGGCGGCAACGGCGCGACTCCGGCCGGCGTCGCCGCGCACGTCGCCGCACTGGGATTCACACCGGGGCTGACGATCGTCGGCTCCGGGGGTGCCGGCGGGGCGGCAGCCGGCGCCGTCGCGGGTGGCACTCCCGGCGCGTCCGCCGGCGCGGCGGGTGCTCCAGGGCGCTGGGGTGGTACGGGTCGCGGCAGCTGGTGCTGCAAGGCGGGCAGCTCCGGGTCGTCTGGGAGGGCGGGCGCCGCCGGCGCCGCCGGTTCGAGCGGCTCGTCGGAGACGCCCGCCGCAGCCACCTCGGCAGACACCTACACGCCGGGCGCAGCCACGGCGGGCACGGCGGGCGCGGGCGGCGCTGGCGGGGCCGCCGGGACCGGCGGGTCCGGTGACTTCTTCTCACTGCAGGCCGGCGGCGGCGACGGCGCGGGTGGTGGCGGTGGTGGCGGCGGGGGCGGCGCCGCCGGCACGGCCGGCACGGGCGGCGGCGGTTCGTTCGCCCTCTACCTCAACGGTGGCTCGAGCGCCGTGGTCAACGACGGCACTGTGCTGCAGAGCGGCAACGGCGGTGCCGGCGGGCGCGGCGGCAATGGCGGCGCAGGCGGCGCCGGAGGCGCGGGCGGAGATGGCAGTTCGTACTCGTCAGCCCTGATCGGCGCCGGCGGCGCCGGTGGCGCCGGCGGCTCCGGTGCTGGCGGCGGCGGCGGGGGTGGCGGTCTCGGCGGTCCGAGCGCAGCGGTCTTTGCGATCCCCGCCGGAGCCGGTGGCCCAGCTTCGAGCGCCAGCCTTGATTCGAGCGTCGTGCAGGAGCCCGGCGCGTCCGGCTCCCAGGGCTCCGCTGGAACGCCCGGGATCACGCCGAGTGCCTCGGGCAGCGGTATCGACCCCAAGTGCTCCGGCGGCACGTGCAAGGAGCGGGCGACCGCGCCCGTCCAGCTCGCCCTCATCGCAACGGTCGTCCGCAGCACCAAGAAAGCGGCCACGATCTCGGTCGGCCTCGAATGTCAGCGGAAATGCAAGGGGACCGTGACGCTCAAACTCGGCGGCAGCCACGGCGCCACGATCGGCAAGCACGCCCTGTCGCTCCGCGCCGGGCGGCGCACCAGCCTCCGCATCGGACTGTCGCGGACCGGCGCCAAGAAGCTGGCCGCCGCCAAGCACAGCCTCAAGGCGACGATTGCCGCCAGTGCCCGGCTCGGCAGCAAGGCCCGGGCGAAGACCTATCGGCAAGCGCTCGTCATCCCCCGGACCGTCCGGGCCGCACGGGCCACCTGATTCCGGCGCCGCTCGGTCGGAGGGCAGGCCGGCGACGCGGAGGCGCGGCAGGCCGCATGAGATCCCGCCTCGACCGCCGCTAGCATCAAACCTGGATGCCTAGCTTCGAACTCGATGCGACCTACAGTCCCACGGCGGACCAGCCGGCGGCGATCGTGTCGCTGGCCGAGGGCATCGAAGCCGGCGAGCGAATGCTGACGTTGCTCGGGGCGACCGGCACCGGCAAGACGATGACGATGGCCGCGACGATCGAGGCCATCCAGAAGCCGGCGCTGGTGATCGCCCACAACAAGACGCTGGCGGCGCAGCTCTGCAACGAGTTTCGCACCTATTTCCCGCGCAACGCCGTCGAGTACTTCGTCTCTTACTACGACTACTACCAGCCTGAGGCCTACGTCCCCAGCAGGGATCTGTACATCGAGAAGGACTCGGCGATCAACCAGGAGATCGACCGCCTTCGACACGCGGCGACGGCGGCGCTGTTCGCGCGCAGAGACGTCGTGATCGTCGCCAGCGTGTCATCCATCTACGGCCTGGGCTCGCCGGAGGTCTACGACGAGAACCTGCAGACGCTCGTCAAGGGCTCGATGATCGACCGCGACAAGCTGCTGCGGAAGCTCGTCTCGATTCAGTACAACCGAAACGACACGGCGCTCGCCCGCGGCACCTTCCGGGTCCGCGGCGAGACGCTCGAGATCTGGCCCGCATACTCAGAGACCGCGTACCGGATCGTGCTGTTCGGCGACGAGGTCGAGCACCTCCAGCACTTCGACGCCGTCACCGGCGAGATCATCGAGGACGACCTCGAGCACGTCGGGATCTGGCCGGCGTCGCACTACAACGTCCGCGAGGGGATGATCGAAGACGCGGTCGCTGAGATCGGCCGGGAGCTGAACGAGCGCTGCGCCGAGCTCGAACGCGAGGGGAAGCTACTCGAGTCCCACCGTCTGCGCCAGCGCACCCAATACGACATGGAGATGCTCCGCGAGATGGGGTTCTGCAGCGGTATCGAGAACTACAGCCGGATCCTCGATGGGCGCAAACCCGGGGAGCGACCCTACTGCCTGCTCGACTACTTTCCGGACGACTTCGTCTGCTTCATCGATGAGTCGCATCAGACCGTTCCTCAGATCGGCGGCATGTCCGAGGGCGACCGCTCGCGCAAGCAGACCCTGGTCGACTACGGCTTCCGCCTGGAGAGTGCGCTCGACAACCGCCCGCAGACGTTCCAGGAATTCCTCTCGATCACGCCCCAGATGGTGTTCGTCTCGGCCACGCCCGGCGAGTACGAGCGAACGCACTCGCAGCGGATCGTCGAGCAGATCGTCCGCCCGACCGGGATCCTCGACCCCGAGGTGGACGTGCGCGAGACCAAGGACCAGATCGACGACCTGATGAACGAGATCCGCGGCCGCGTCGAGCGGGACGAGCGGACACTCGTGACCACGCTGACCAAGAAGATGTCCGAGGATCTGACCGACTACCTGCTGGAGATGGGCTTCAAGGTCCGCTACCTGCACTCCGAGATCGACACGCTCGAGCGGATTCAGATCATCCGCGAGCTGCGGCTGGGCGAGTTCGACGTCCTCGTCGGCGTCAACCTGCTGCGCGAGGGGCTCGACCTGCCCGAGGTCTCGCTGGTCGCGATCCTCGACGCGGACAAGGAGGGTTTCCTCCGCGGCGAGACGTCGCTGGTCCAGACGATCGGCAGGGCGGCGCGCAACGTCGAGGGCCGCGTCCTGATGTACGCCGACAAGGAGACCGCGGCGATGCGGGCCGCGATCTCCGAAACTGACCGCCGTCGCAGCATCCAGCGTGATTACAACGAAGCTCACGGGATCACGGCCGCGTCGATCACCAAGGGGATCTCCGACATCGCCGAGTTTCTGCAGTCCGACTCGAAGGTCCCAAGATCGCGCCGCCGGCGTGAACGCCGCTCCGCAGGGTCGATGCCGCCGGCCGAGATCGAGCGGACGATCGTCGAGCTCGAGGAGGAGATGCTGGCTGCCGCCGAGGATCTCCGCTTCGAGTATGCCGCCAAGGTCCGCGACGAAATCCGCGACCTGAAGCGCGAGCTCGACCTGGCAATCGCCGACGGGCGAAAGGTCTGAGATAGGCTGGCGAGGTGACGCTGGACCGACAGTCAATCGAGAAGCGCGACTTTCCGCTGAGTTCCCGCGGCTACGATCCCGACGCCGTCCACGAGCACCTCGCGCAGATCGCGAACGAGGTCGAGCAGCTGCGGACGTCCCGGAGCGGACGCGGCGAGACGCTCGCGACATCGGCCTCCGAGCAGGTCCGCGCGATCCTCGAGGCGGCCGAGAACAGCGCCACTGAGATCCAGCGGCAGGCGACTGCTCAGGCCCGAGATTATCTGGGTCGGGTCACCGAATCGGCCCAGGTGATACGCCAGCGACTGCGCGCCATGGAGAGCGAGCTGTCGGCACTGCTCGAGGGGCAGTTACCCCCGCCGGCCTCGACGGAGCCAGAAGGCCAGGTCGCATCCGTGCCTGAGCCTGAACCTGAACCTGAGGCTCAGACACCCGCGGCGCCGGCACCCGAGCCGGCGCCAGGCGCAGCTGGTTTCGCCGGTGGCTTTCGGGCCACCGGCTCGGCGGGCGCCGCCGGACCGCGGGACACCGGCGACGAGACCGAGGGCGCCAGGCTGATCGCCTTCAACATGGCGCAGAACGGCACATCTCGGGAGGAGGCCGACCGCTATCTGTCAGAGAATTTTGCGCTGAACGACCGCGCGAGCCTGCTCGACGAGGTCTACTCGTCGGTCGAGAGCTGAACCCGCCCCGGCCCCTGAGGGGAACGTCTGTTCCCCCCTCTAGACTCCATAACGTGGATCAGCTGGTCGTCTCTGGAGCACGGGAACACAACCTCAAGGACATCGACGTAGCGATCCCGCGCAACTCGGTGACGGTGATCACGGGGCTGTCCGGGTCGGGGAAGTCATCGCTGGCGTTCGACACGATCTACGCCGAGGGCCAGCGCCGGTACGTGGAGTCGCTGTCCGCATATGCGCGCCAGTTCCTGGGGCAGATGGACAAGCCGGACGTCGACTCGATCGAGGGCTTGTCGCCCGCGATCTCGATCGACCAGAAGACGACCTCGCGCAACCCGCGCTCGACGGTCGGCACGGTCACCGAGATCTACGACTACCTGCGGCTGCTGTGGGCGCGCATCGGCCACCCGCACTGCCACATCTGCGGCCGGCCGATCAGCGGTCAGTCGGCCGAGCAGATCATCGACCAGGTGATGGAGCTGCCCGAGGGCACCAGGTTCATGGTGCTCGCGCCGATCGTTCGCGGTCGCAAGGGCGAGTACGGCAAGCAGCTCGAGGAACTGCGGGCCGAGGGCTTCGGTCGCGTCAAGGTGGACGGCGAGCTGCGCCGCCTGGACGAGGAGATCACGCTCGACAAGAAGTTCAAGCACGACATCGCCGTCGTCGTCGACCGCCTGGTGATGAAGGCCGACCTCCGCAAACGGCTCGCCGACTCGGTCGAGACGGCGGTCGCGCTGGCCGAGGGGCTGGTCGAGATCGAGCTCGTTGACAGTGGGGAAATCAGCACCTATAGCGAGCGGTTCGCGTGCCCCGTTCACGGTCCCAGCCTGGTCGAGTTGGAGCCGCGGATCTTCAGCTTCAACTCTCCGCACGGCGCCTGTCCGCGGTGCACCGGGCTCGGCTCGCAGATGGAGATCGATCCCGAGCTCGTGATCCCCAACCCGATCCTGTCGATCGGCGAGGGAGCGATCGCGCCGTGGACCGCGGCGGCGTCGGATTACTTCGAACAGTTGACCGTCGCGATCTCCGAACGGTACGGCGTCGATCTCGACACGCCCTGGCAGGATCTCCCTCAGGACCAGCGCGACTTCTTCATGTTCGGGACCGGGGGAGAGCGGCTGCAGGTCGCCTATCGCAACCGCTTCGGCCGTCGCCGTGCTTACACGACCAACTTCGAGGGGATCCTCACGAGCCTCCAGCGCCGCTACAAGGAGACCGACTCCGAGTGGATGCGAGAGAAGATCGAGGAGTTCATGACGCTGCGTCCGTGCCCCGAATGCGCGGGCGCGCGGCTGCGACCCGAGTCCCGGGCGGTGCTGGTCAGCGAAACGCCGATTCACGAGTTCGCCGGCTTCTCCGTCCGCCGCGCGCTCGGCTGGCTCGCGAACCTCGAACTGTCGGAGCACGACCAGCGGATCGCGCGGCTGGTGTTGCGCGAGATCCAGGAGCGGCTGCGATTTCTCGATGACGTCGGCGTCGGCTACCTGACGCTGGAGCGGGCGGCATCGACACTGTCAGGGGGGGAGGCGCAGCGGATTCGGCTGGCGACGCAGATCGGATCCTCGCTGGTCGGCGTGCTGTACATCCTCGACGAACCGTCGATCGGGCTACATCAGCGGGACAACGCGCGGCTGATCGCGACGCTCGAGCGGCTCCGGGACCTTGGCAACACCGTGCTCGTCGTCGAGCACGACGAGGGTACGATGCGAGCCGCCGACCATCTCCTCGACATCGGTCCCGGTGCCGGCGAGTACGGCGGCCGCGTGGTCGCAGAGGGGACGGCCGACGAGGTCGCGCTGATCCCAGATTCGCTGACCGGACAGTTCCTCGCTGGAACGAGGTCGATCGCCCTACCCGCCAAGCGCCGCCGGCCGGCGGGCTACATCGAGATCAAGGGTGCGGCGCAGCACAACCTCAAGGGCATCGACGTCAAGGTGCCACTGGGAGTGCTGTGCACCGTCACCGGCGTTTCCGGCTCGGGCAAGTCGACGCTCGTCAACGACGTCCTCTACAAGGCGGTCTCCAACCGGTTGGGCCGGACACGAGTCAGGGCGGGCGCCCACCGCGCGATCACCGGCCTCGAGCAGCTCGACAAGATCATCGCGGTCGACCAATCGCCGATCGGAAGGACTCCGCGGTCCAATCCGGCGACCTACATAGGGCTGTTCGACCAGATTCGTGATCTCTTCTCAAAGACGCCCGAGGCGAGGGCGCGCGGCTACAAGCCGGGGCGGTTCTCGTTCAACGTCAAGGGCGGGCGCTGCGAGGTCTGCCGCGGCGATGGGCAGATCAAGATCGAGATGCACTTCCTCCCGGACGTGTACGTGCCGTGCGAGCAGTGCCACGGCAAGCGCTACAACCGGGAGACGCTCGAGGTCCGCTTCAAGGGCAAGAACATCGCTGAGGTGCTGGAGATGTCGATCGAGGAGGCGCTTGACTTCTTCGCGCACATCCCGAAGATCAACAGGCGAGTGCGGACGCTGAATGACGTCGGGCTCGGCTACATGCGGCTGGGCCAGCCCGCGACGACGCTGTCGGGCGGTGAGGCGCAGCGCGTCAAGCTCGCCGCCGAGCTCGCGAAGGTGGCCACCGGGCGGACGATCTACATCCTCGACGAGCCGACCACAGGACTGCACTTCGCCGACATCGAGCGGTTGCTGGACGTTCTGCAGCGGCTGGTCGATGCCGGCAACTCGATCGTCGTGATCGAGCACAACCTGGACGTGATCAAGGTCTCCGACTACCTGATCGACCTCGGCCCCGAGGGAGGAGACGCCGGGGGCGAGGTGATCGCCACCGGTACACCCGAGCGCGTCGCGGCGGTTCCCGAGTCGCTCACCGGCTCCTTCCTCGCCGGCGTGCTGCCGGCGCGCCGCCGCAGCCACGCGGCGGTCGGCAAGCGCCGGGCGGCGGCCGCCGCCTGAGGCAGGTTGGGCCGTGATGGATCCCGGGCTCCTGCGTCTCTGGGCGCAGAAGTGGAGGTGGTATCAGCGCAACTCGCTGCCGTGGAACCGGGCGCGGATCCACTGGGAGCTCGCCCGGCGCCAGGCCTTCGCCCGCTGGCCAGTCCATGGCAACGTGCTGGAGGGGTTGCGCGAGGGTCGCCTGGAGATAGGCCCGCACGTTCTGTTTGAGCCCGACGTCTGGATCACCGCGCCGGGCCGGGCGCGAATCACGATCGGAGAGGGGACGTTTCTGAACATCGGGGTGATGGTCGCCGCGCTCGAGCGGGTCGAGATCGGCGCGCACTGCATGTTCGCAAACGGCTGCGTGATCACCGACGCCGACCACCGCTTCGACGACAACGACCGGCCCGTCACGTGGCAGGGATTCACCAGCAAGGGGCCAACGCGGATCGGCGACAACGTCTGGTGCGGTGCCCACGTGGTCGTCACCAGCGGTGTGACGATCGGGCAACGTTGCGTGATCGGTGCGAACTCGGTCGTGACCGCCGACATCCCACCATTTACGGTCGCGGCTGGGGCGCCGGCGCGGGCTCTGCGCACTCTCACGACACCTACGAGTTCTTGATGACGATTCCCTCCATGATGTTCGCGACGTGCTCGGTGGCGTCGATCGCAGCCTCGAGCCGCTCGAAAAGGTCCTTCCAGCGGATCACGACCATCGGGTCGATGCCGCCGTCGAACAGTGACGCGATAGCCGCCCGGGTGATCCGGTCCCCCTCGTTCTCGAGCCGGTTGACCTCGACGGTGTAGTGGGAGATATCGCGGAAGCCCCGCAGGCGCGGGATCGCCTCACAGATGTGGCCCGCCGCCTGCTTGAGGACTCCGGCGAGCCGGATCGCCTGATCCATCGGCGCCTCGATCTTGTACAGGCCGAGGTAATCGGCGACCTCCTCGGTGTAGTCGACGATGTCGTCCAGCGCCGAGGCGAGCGCGAGGATGTCCTCGCGATCGATCGGAGTCACGAACGTGTGGTTGAGGCGGTCGTAGATGTCGTGGGTGATCCGGTCGCCGTCCTGCTCGCAGTCGGTGATCTCCTGCGCGAGCGCCTTGCTGTCGGGATAGCCGGTCAGCAGCTGGTCGAGCAGATCAGCGGCACGCGACATGTTCTGGCCGGCCTCTTCGAACAGTTCGAAGTAGACGCGATCACGCGGCGCGAACACCTGGGCGAGCCGTGGCATCAATCCATCGTATTCGGTGTGCGATGAGGCACCCCTTAGAGGCCGGCGGCGAATCTTGCCAGCTCGCCCCTGAATTCGGCGAGCTCATGCTCCTTGATGCCGTAGATGTGCTCGGCGGTCGGATACCGGCGCTCGCGAACGTCGGCCGCGTAGGCGCCCACCCCGGCGTCCATCTCGGCCTGGATATCGGCGTAGCGCTGGACGAAGCGTGCGCCTCGGCCCTCTCGGATCCCGAGCAGATCGTGGAAGACGAGCACCTGCCCGTCGGTCGCGGGCCCGGCGCCGATCCCGATCACCGGGATTCGCAGCAGCGGCATCAGCTCGGCAGTCACTGCCGCGGGGATCGCCTCCAGAACGATCGCGAAGCAGCCCGCGCCCTGGAGTCCCACCGCCTCCCGGGCGATCCGGACCGCGCCCTCGGTATTGCGCCCCTGGGCACGGTAGCCGCCGAGCGCCGTCGACGTCTGCGGCGTCAAACCGACGTGGCCCATGACCGGGATGCCCGCCTCGACGATCGCCCGAGCTCGCGCCAGCGAGGTGTCGTTGCCCCGCTCGAGCTTTACGGCGTCGGCGCCGGTCTCCTTGATGACCCGGACCGCGGTTCGCACCGCCTGCTCGTCGGATTCCTCGTAGGAGCCGAACGGCAGATCGACGATCATCAAAGGTGTCTGCAGGCCGCGCCTGACCGCCTTCGCGAGCATCAACATCTCCTCGGTAGACACCGGGACCGTCGACGGGTACCCGAGCACCGTCATCGCGCCCGAATCGCCGACCAGAACCAGATCGACGCCCGCAGCCTCGGCAGCCCTGGCGCTGGGGAAGTCATAGGCCGTGACCATCACGATCGGCTCGTCGAGCCGTTTCTTCTCGTTGATGATCGGCAGCGTCACCGGCAGGCGCGACGCGTCGGCCGGGACGTTCATATGGGCTGGCGCTGAGGACATTAGTCGCCTCCTAGTGGTTCGTTGTCGATCAGGCGGGTCTCTCCGACGCGCGCCGCGACGACAGCGAGCGCGGGCCGGCCGTTCAACCGGGCGACCGGCGCCAGCGTCTCGGCGTCGACGAGCTCGAGGTAATCGGGGTCGATGCTCGCGGCGTCCAGCTCCGTGCGGGCGGCCGCGAGGATCGCGCCGGCCTCGCGCTCGCCGTCGCGAGCGAGCTTCCTGGCCCGAGACAGCGAGCGGTGAAGTGCGGTCGCGCGGCCTCGCTCTTCGGGGCTGAGCCTGACGTTGCGGCTGGACAGAGCCAGCCCGTCGGCCGCGCGAACGGTCGGACAGACTTCGATCCGCACCGGAAAGTTGAGGTCGGCGGCCATTCGGCGGATGACGACGGCCTGCTGTGCGTCCTTCTGGCCGAAGTAGACGACGTCGGGGCCGACGATGTTGAGCAGCTTGGCGACGACGGTCGTGACGGCGTCGAAGTGGGCGCGTCCGCGGTGGGTTCCCTCCAGCGCCTCGGTCGCGCCGGCGACGACCACGGCGGTCGCAAACCCGTCCGGGTAAATCGTCTCGGCACTCGGCGCGAACACGAAATCGACGGCCTCCTGGGCGGCAAGCGCCAGGTCGCGCTGCTCATCGCGGGGGTATGCGGCCAGGTCGCCCGCCTCATTGAACTGAGTCGGGTTTACGAACAGCGAGAGGACGACGACGTCGCACTCGCGCCGCGCCCGGCGCATCAGCGACAGATGGCCTTCGTGGAACGCGCCCATCGTCGGCACGAGCCCGATCCGCGCGCCCTCGTGCCGCAACCGGGCGAGCGACGCTCGCAGATCCGCGACAGTCCGTGACAGATGTAGATTCCGCAATTCCAGTTCCCCCATTGGAGATACCGGTTAGCCGATTGGGTGCTACAGATTTGGCACCAAAGTCCGCGCCTTTGACGGGGTCGCGGCCTTGGTCCCGGTAATCCTAGCGATTAGGATCGCAACGGTGAGGAGTTCCTCCGAGCGTCGAGAGCTGCTGAAGACCGTCTACGACGAGGCTCGAGACTGCGTCGCGTGCCCTTTGCACGAAACGAGAACGACTGTCGTGTTCGGAGCCGGCAACGCCGACGCCGACCTGATGTTCATCGGGGAGGCTCCGGGCGCCAACGAGGACAGGATGGGCCTGCCGTTCGTTGGCCAGGCGGGGAAGCTGCTCGATCGGTTGCTCGGGGAGATCGCGATGGACCGGAAAGATGTGTTCGTCGCGAATTGTCTCAAGTGCCGGCCGCCGGACAACCGTGACCCCTACCCCCACGAGCTGTCGGCCTGCCAGCACTACCTGTTCGCTCAGGTCGAGCTGATCGAGCCAGTGGTGATCTGCACGCTCGGCAACTTCTCGACCAAGCTTCTGCGCGGCGACGCGACCGGAATCTCACGGATCCACGGGCAACCCGAGGTGCGCGAGGTCGGGCCGCGAGCGGTCCGTCTGTATCCGCTCTTCCACCCGGCCGCAGCTCTCTACACGCCGTCGACGCTCGAGGCCCTGCGCGCCGACTTCCACCGGATCCCGGACTTGATGAGGTTGGGCCCACCCACCCAACCTACGCCGATCGATCCAGTTCCGGAGCATGAAGAACCGGTCCTGGAGCCGGTGATTGAGCCGCAGGCGCAACAAATGGGTCTGTTCTGACGGGTCGCAGCGCCAACCCGTAGGCGAGCACGGCTCCGAGCACCTGCACGCCGAGCACGACGGTGGCGAATCCGCCGGGATTGCTAGGAGCCTGCAGCAGTAGCACGGGCTCGAGCACCGCCACCAGGCCGATCGCGATCAGGAACCTGCTGCGCCGCAGCGCGAGCATGTACTGGACCGCGAGGTAGGTACCGGCGAGCACGCTGAAGGCGGCGCCGAGCGGCAGCAACGCGGACGATGCGATCGCCCGTTTGGGACCAAACACGAGCGTCAGCAGCTCATGGGCGCCGAGCCAGAAGATCAACAGGCACGGGATCGCGCACACCGCGATGATTCCGGTGGCACGCAGTAGCACGGGACGGGTGTCGGCGCCAGTCGACCGCAGTCGCGAAGTCTCTGGCACCAGATAGAAGCCGACGCCCATCGCGACCCAGATCAGCACCTTCGCAGCGACCGCCGCGACCGCATAGGAGCTCGCGACCGTCTCCGAGAACTGGTGCTTGGCGACGATCAGATCGATGTTCTGCAGGAACTGGATCACCCCCAGCGCCGCGATCGGGACCGCAGCCGCCCGGACATGTCGCCAGAGCCCGAAGGCGCTGACGCCCGCGCTCGCGTGCTCGAGCCCGAGCCGAGCCCGGAGCTCCAGCATGCAGAAGACCGCCATCGCGACGAACGCGATCAGGCCGCCGAGGTATGCGCCTGCCACGCCCAGACCGATCACGGCCAGCACGGAGCCGGCGACGAGCCGGATGGTCTGCTCGCCGATCAGGCTGATCCCGACCGCGCGATAGGCGCCGACTCCCTGCAGCGCGCCACGCAGGATCGAAACGGCCAGGTAGGCACAACCCGCGGGAATCCCGGCTGACGCGGCCCACGCCTGGTGCGGGACGCCGACGAGGTCGGCGATCGGCTGCCGCAGGAGAATCGAGAGGATCGTCGCGACCACCGTGAACGCAGCCAGCGACCGTCCCCAGCGCTCGAGCGTCGCGATCAGGTCGGGACCCTGACCAAGGCGGCCGAGGACGCCGTCACGTGCGGTGGCGACCTGCATGGCCTGCCCGACGACGCTCAGGATCAGCACGTAACTGACGAGCGCCGCCAGCGCGCCGTAGTCGCTGAGCAGCCGCGCGAACACGATCGACGCGACCAGCGCGATCACGTTGTTGGCGATCATCGCGCCGGCCAGGCCGGCTGCCTTGCCGGTGTCGGAGCTGCGAAGCCTGTGCAGTGCTGGCGTCAAACGCTTCAGCATCTGCGCTTCGACGGTACCGGAGAGATCCCTTCTACAGTGTTCGAGCGTGTTCGGGAACCGTGTATGAGGGTGCAGTCGCGCTCGAGCCAGGAGACCGAACGGCTCGGCGCCGAGCTGGCGGCCGAGCTCAAGCCTGGCGAGGTGGTGCTGGTCGCGGGGGAGATGGGCGCCGGCAAGACGACCTTCGTTCGCGGCGCCTGCCGCGCCCTCGGGGTGACCGTGCCGGTCACCAGCCCCACCTTCACGGTCGGCCAGCGCTATCCGGCGAGCGGGTCGGTGACGAGCGTCTCGCACCTGGACCTGTACCGGATCGAGTCCCTCGACGACGAGGATCCGGACATCCTCGCGGACTATCTCGGCTCGGAAACGATCGCATTCGTCGAGTGGCCCGAGGTCGCCGAGCTGGAGCTGGACAAGCTTGCCACGGCGACCCGCCACGTCAAGCTCGAGCACGGCGGCGGCGACCTGCGGATCGTCGGCTTGGGATGAGGATCGTGGCGCTCGATACGGCGACCCGCGCGACCGCCACGGCGGTTGCCGATGTCCTCCACGGCGAGCCGCCGCAATTCGCCGTCGAGCGCTACCAGGAGCCGTCGGCGGGCGGCCGCCCAGGACACGCCCGCGACCTGCTCCGGGCGCTGGATGAAGTCCTGAAGGAGTCTGGCCCCGGCTGGAGCCGGGTCGACAGGATCGCGGTCGGGGTCGGGCCGGGGACGTTCACCGGACTGCGGATCGGCGTCGCGAGTGCCCAGGCGCTCGCCCACTCGCGCGCGATCCCGCTGGTCGGAGTGTCATCGTTGCACGCGCTGGGGCTCGGCGCGGCGGAGTGGCGCTCCGCGGCGGTTCTGGCGCTGATCGATGCGCGCCGCGGCGAGGTGTTTGCCGCGGGCTGGCCGGCCGGTGGTGATCTGCTGCAAACTCCCGCAGTGCCCGAGCCCTCGGTGCTGGCCCCGGAGCAGTTACAGGATCACGTGGCTCGCGGGTCGGT
Source organism: uncultured Solirubrobacterales bacterium (assembly GCA_963830475.1). Lineage (GTDB taxonomy): Bacteria > Actinomycetota > Thermoleophilia > Solirubrobacterales > Solirubrobacteraceae > Palsa-465. The sequence goes on from CAWHMX010000008.1 coordinate 449,974, forward strand.
CGCGGTGGGGGATGGGGCGATCAAGTTCAGGGCCGTCCTCGAGCAGCTCGGCGTTATTGTCCCCAGCGACCACGAGCCTGTGCACCGCGTTTCGGCGATCAACCACTGCCGTCTGGCGGTGGCGCTCGATGCGGCGCCGTCGCCACAGGACGTCCAGCCGGTATATCTCCGGATCCCTGACGCCGAGATCGCTGCCCGCCGATGAGCGACAACGCGACGGCCACCGTGATCCGGCAGCTCGTCTATGCCGACCTCCCCCGAGTGCTCGGAATCGAACGGCGCGCGTTCCCGACGCCCTGGTCGCTGGCGATGTTCGTGCTGGAGCTGTCCAAGCCGTCCGGGATCTGCCTGGCCGCGATCCAACCGCCCGCGCTCGTCGGCTATCTGATCTGCGCCCGCTACGACGAGGTCTACCACCTGATGAATATCGCCGTCGACCCCGATCGCCGCCGTCAGGGGGTCGCGCGGACGCTGTTCGATGCGATGCTCGACCGCGGCGGCCACGACGCCAACTACACGCTGGAGGTGCGGGTCTCCAACGCTGCGGCGATCGTGCTCTACGAGCAGTACGGCTTTCGCAGCGTCGGCACCCGCCGCCACTACTACTCCGACAACGGCGAGGACGCCCTGATCATGTGGCGCGCCGTCGGCACGCCGTGGGTGTGACCCGGCCAGCCCCGGACCAGGTGATCCTCGCGATTGAGACGAGCTGCGACGACACCTGCGCGGCGATCGTCACCGGTGGCGGCGAAATCCGCGCCAACGTGATCTCGTCGCAGGGCGTTCACGACCGCTTCGGAGGAGTCGTCCCCGAGATCGCGTCGCGCCAGCACCTGACGCTGCTGATGCCCGTGATCGATGAGGCACTCGACCAGGCGGGGGCGACCCTCGACGACGTGACGCTCGTAGCCGCGACCCAGGGGCCTGGACTGGTGGCGGCGTTACTGGTCGGCTTCTCGGCGGCGAAGGCGCTAGCTGCCGCCCGCGAGCTTCCATTCGCAGGGGTGGACCATATCCACGGACACCTCTCCGCGAGCTTCCTCGAACCTCGCCCGTTTGAGCCCCCGTTCCTGGCGCTGGTCGCCAGCGGTGGACACACCTTGCTGGCGGACGTCCGGGACCATGGGCCGAGGCTTCGAGTCTTGGGCGAGACGCTCGACGACGCGGCCGGGGAGGCGTTTGACAAGGGGGCACGACTGCTCGGGCTGGGCTACCCCGGGGGCGCGGCGCTCGAACGCCTCGCCCGCGATGGCGACCCCGAGGCCTTCGAGTTCCCGACCGGGTCGCGGAGGCCAGGTCTCGACTTCTCCTTTGCCGGTCTGAAGACAGCGTTGCTCTACCGGATCCGGGACCTGGGTGACGGCGAAGCGCGGCGGCGGCGAGCGGACCTGGCGGCCTCGTACCAGCGGGCGATCGTCGCGGCGCTCTTGATCCGGGTGCGCAGGGCGCTGGCGCAGACTGGCGCCGACCGGCTCGCGGTTGGTGGCGGGGTCGCGGCCAACGGACCTCTGCGCGACGCCCTCGGATCGCTCGGCGTCGCGTTCGACGTCCCACCAATCGTGCTCTGCACCGACAACGCGGCGATGATCGCCGCGGCAGCGCGATACACGCAGGTCCTTCAGTTCCCGGACTACCTGGCCCTCGATGTCTATGCGAGCGGCGAACGGCCGTGACCCGTACGGTCACCTTCTACGGCCGCCCAGGTTGCCACCTATGCGAGGAGGCGCTGACGGTTGTCGGCCGCGTTCGCGAACGCGTCCCGTTCGCGCTGCAGCAGCGCAACATCGAATTGGACGAACGCTGGATGGTCGCCTACCTCGAACGCATCCCCGTCATCGCAATCGACGGGCGCGAGCGCTTCGAGCTGTTCGTCGACGAGCGCGAGTTCGAGGATGCCCTGCGCTTGTAGAGTGATCGCCGCATGCTCCACGGCGGGGAAGACACGGACCGACAGTCGAACGACAAGTTGGCGCTCGGCGTCGCGGCGCGATTGTCGCGATACCTGCAGGTGCTGACGCAGGCGCGCAAGATGGGCAAGGAGACGATCAGCTCGCAGGAGCTGGCTGATTACACCCATGTCAACTCGACCCAGATCCGGCGCGACCTTTCCGGGTTTGGGAAGTTCGGAAAGCGCGGCGTCGGCTACAACATCGATTCGCTGGTCACGCAGATCCGCAAGATCCTTCACACCTCGGGTCAGCACAACATCGCGCTGTTCGGCGCCGGCCATCTCGGAACGGCGATCGCCACCTCGGACATCTTCGCCGACCACGGTTTCCGGGTCGTCGCGCTGTTCGACGTCGACCCGGAGAAGGTCGGGACACGGCTGGGCAGTCTGATGGTTCGCCATTACGACGAACTCCGCGATGTCGTCGACAAGGAGGACGTGGTGGTGGCGGTGCTGGCGGTGCCATCCAATGCGGCGCAGGCGCTCGCCGATGACGTCGTCGAGCTCGGCGTGAAGGTGATTTTCAACTACTCCGAGGCGCTCCTGCAGACCCCCCCTGAGGTCACCGTGCACGCGTCAAGCCCGGCGGTCGATCTGCTCTACGCGCTGTACTTCTATCTCTCTTGACGGATATCGACGTGCACACCGGGCGGTCGCGATTCGAACAGGCGACCGATTTCTCCGTCGGCCTGGAGGAAGAGTTCGCGATCCTCGATTCCGATCTCGAGCTGACACCGGGTTTCGACGTGCTGCACTCGGCGGCGTCGGCGGATCCGGTCCTCGCGGCGTCGGTCGCCGGTGAGCTGATCTCGTCGGAGATCGAGATCAGGTCCGGGCGCGGAGAGGACCTCGGTGACGCGCTGGCCGCTCAGCGCGAACACCGCCGCAGGCTCTTTCGCCTTGCGTCGGGCGAGGGCGTTCAGCTCGGAGCGAGCGGAACCCACCCGTGGTCCGACTACCGGGCACAGCAGATCATCGACACCGAGCACTATCACCGAGTGCAGGAGGGGCTCCAATACGTCGCGTGGCGTAACAACACCTTCTCGATGCACGTTCACGTGGGCGTCAGAGGCGCCGATCGCGCAGTTCTGGTGTGTGACCGCCTGCGGCCGGTGCTGCCATCGCTGCTGGCAATCTCGGCGAGCTCGCCGTTTCTCGACGGACGCGACTCCGGCCTGCACAGCGCTCGCAGTCAGATCTTCACGCGCAGCTTCCCGCGTTGTGGGATCCCGGATGCGTTCGGAAGTTGGCGCGCATTCGCCGAGTACGTCGAGTTCCTGATCAGAACGCGGTCGATCGTTGAGTTCACGCAGGTTTGGTGGTCGGTGCGTCCCCATCTCGCGTTCGGCACGGTTGAGGTTCGGATCTGTGACGCGCAGACCACGGCAACGGAGTCCGATGCGCTGGCGGGGCTGATAGTCGCCTGCGTCGCTCAGGCCGCGCGCGACATCGACGACGGCGTCAAGTCGGACGAGCTCCCCGGAAGGCTGATCGAGGAGAATCTGTGGCGCGCGATCCGCTTCGGCCTGGACGGCGAGTTGCTCGACCTACGCTCGGGCGACCCATACCCGGCACGAGAGGCGATCGATCGGCTGCTGAGCTGGACCGAGCCGGTCCGCGCCGATCTTGGCATCGAGCTCGAGTTCTCGCGGGCCAACGCGGCTCAGCGACAACGCGCCCTGCTGCGCCAGGGCCTGACACTGAGAGATGTGTTTGCTCAAACTGTGCAAGAGACGCGGGCGACGTATTCTCAGGGAGTGGGCAGCCCGGCGGAGGTGAACCTTTGAACCCTGATTCGACTCATGAACCAACCGAGCAAGAGCTCCGGGCCGCCTACGAGGAGGAGATAAAGCGAATCCGCGTGGAGCAGGTCCTCTTGGAGAATGTGGTGACGCTGATCAACCTCGGGATGCGGCGGACCGGGATGGTCGCCGGCACCGAACCCGAGCGCGATCTCGGGCAGGTCCGGATCGCGATCGAGTCGGTCAGGGCGTTGCTGCCGGTCGTCGACGAGGTCGCCCAGGACCAGGCCGGCCCGATCCGCCAAGCGCTGTCCCAGTTGCAGCTGAGTTACGTCCAGCTTGGCGGCGAGGGGTCCGCCCCGCACGCCGGTGATTCGCCCGAGCCCGCCCCGACGAGCGCAGAGCCGGCCGGATCAGATCCAGAAGCAGCGCCCGAGGAGCCGCGGCCGGGCGAGCCGGGTCCCGCGCAGCGCAGCGGCCGTCTCTGGGTCCCAGGGCAGTAGCCCATTCCCAACAGTCCGGAATTCGGACCCACTGCGATCGACCCTTTCCTGGCGGTTTGCCGGTATGCTGCCCGGCCGAAGTCCGGGCCCTGTTAAACCCAGTGAGGAGAAGTTTTGACCAGCTTTCTGACGGACCACGGCGTGATCGTGGCGCTCGTATGCGCGGCCGCCGCCGTCGTCTATGGTGTCCTGACCTCGCAGGCGCTGCTCGCCCTGTCGCCAGGAAACGAGCGGATGCGTGCGATCTCGGCTGCGGTCCAGGAGGGCGCGCGAGCCTACCTGAACAGGCAGTACACGACGATCGCGGGCGTTGGGGTGGTCCTATTCATCGTCCTGATACCGATCCAGAACATCAGGGTCGCGATCGGGTTCCTGATCGGCGGGGTGCTGTCGGCGTCGGCTGGCTACATCGGCATGAACGTGTCGGTGCGCGCGAACGCCAGGGTCGCCGAGGCCGCGCGCGGTGGTGTCGGACGGGCGCTGGACGTCGCCTTCAGGGGTGGCGCGGTGACCGGCCTGTTGGTCGTTGGGCTGGCGCTGTTGGGTGTCGCCGGCTACTACGGGATCCTCACCTGGGGCGTCGGCGAAAGCACGCGGGACGCCGTTGACGCGCTGATCGGGCTCGGGTTTGGCGGCTCGCTGATCTCGGTCTTCGCCAGGCTCGGCGGCGGAATCTTCACCAAGGCCGCCGACGTCGGCGCCGACCTGGTCGGCAAGATCGAGGCTGGCATTCCGGAGGACGATCCGCGCAACCCGGCGGTGATCGCCGACAACGTCGGTGACAACGTCGGCGACTGCGCGGGAATGGCCGCCGACCTTTTCGAAACCTATGCAGTGACCGCGGTTGCCGTCATGCTGCTTGGGGTCCTGACCTTCTCGGCGGGCGACGCCACCCGTATCGCAGTCTTCCCATTGGTGCTCGGCGGCGTGTCGATCGTCGCTTCGATCATCGGTACGTTCGCCGTCAAATCGCCGGCGGGGCACGTTGAGCGGGCGCTGTACCAGGGCCTGATCCTGTCGGGGGGGCTGGCGGCGCTGGCCTTCATTCCGGTGACCTACTGGCTGATGAACGGCGTCACCTTCGCCAACGGGGTCCAGGAGCACTGGTGGAAGTTCTACCTGTGCGCGCTGATCGGGATCGCCGTCACCGCCTGTCTGTTCGTGATCACCGACTACTACACGTCCACCAGGTTCGCGCCGGTCAAGAAGACGTCTCGGGCGTCGCTGACGGGGCACGCCACCAACATCATCCAGGGGCTCGCACAGGGCTTCCAGGCTACGGCCGCGCCGTCGATCGTGATCGCGCTCGGGATCCTCGGGTCGTGGAAGCTCGTCGGCGGCGGGTCACAGGGGATCTACGGCATCGGGGTCGCGGTGATGGCGCAGCTCTCCTTGACCGGGCTGATCGTCGCGCTCGACGCCTTCGGGCCGATCACCGACAACGCCGGCGGCATCGCCGAGATGGCCGAGCTCCCGCAGGAGGTCCGCGACGTCACCGACCCGCTCGATGCCGTCGGCAACACCACCAAGGCGGTCACGAAGGGGTACGCGATCGGGTCCGCGGCGCTGGCGGCGCTGGTCCTGTTCGACGCGTTCCAGAAGGAGCTGATCGAGAAAGGCCAGCACCCGAACTTCTCGCTCGGCAACCCCGCGGTGCTGATCGGGCTGCTGATCGGCGGGATGATGGTGTACCTGTTCGCGGCGCTGGCGATCGAGGCGGTCGGGCGTGCCGGCGGCAAGGTCGTCGAGGAGGTGCGCCGGCAGTTCCGGGAGCACCCCGGGATCATGGAGGGGACCGAGCAACCGGAGTATGGGACGGCTGTTGCGCTCGTGACCGCATCGGCGCAGCGCGAAATGATCGCTCCCGCGCTGATCCCGATCGTCGTCACGTTCATCGTCGGCCTGATCAGCATCGAGGCGCTCGGCGGCCTGCTGATCGGCGTGATCGTCGTGGGGCTGTTCATGGCGATTTCGATGACCTCGGGCGGCGGCGCCTGGGACAACGCCAAGAAGTTGATCGAGGACGGCGCGTACGGAGGCAAGGGCTCCGAGGCGCACGCCGCCGCCGTGACCGGCGACACGGTCGGCGATCCCTACAAGGACACCGCCGGACCGGCGATCAACCCGATGATCAAGGTCGCCAATATCGTCGCGTTGCTGATCATCCCGCTGATCACGTGAACGCCGTGGCGGCGGGCAGCTAAGAGGCTCTACAGTCTGGGCTATGTTCATCCTGATCGTCGGATGCGGCCGAGTCGGCTCGGCTGTCGCACGGCGAGCGCTTGAGCAGCGGCACGAGGTCTCGGTGCTCGACCGAGACCCGCTCTCTCACGAGCGTCTCGACCGTGAACAGACGGCAACCTGGGAGGACGCCGGCGGCCGCTTCACGGTCGGCACCGCGCTCGAGATCGACGCGATGATCGAGGCGGGGATCCAGGAGGCCGACGTTTTTCTTGCCGCCACCTCCGGCGACAACACCAACCTGGTGATCGCTCAGATCGCACAGCGGCGGTTCGACGTGCCGCGGATCGTCGTCAGGGTCGCGGATCCGGCCCGCGCGGCGTGGTACGCGGAGCAGGGACTGCAGACCATCTGCCCCACGCAGGTCGCGATCGATCTGGCTCAGGAAGCGGTGCTCGCGACGTGAAGGAGTGCTCAGCGTGTACGTGATCATCGCTGGCGCCGGGAAGGTCGGCTGGAACCTCGCTCGGGAGCTGATCGCCCGCAACCGGGAGGTCACGCTGATCGAATCCGCACACACCCGATACCGGGTCGTCGAGGAGGAGCTCGAGCATGCAGTCCAATACGGGGACGCGACCGAGCTGTGGGTGCTCGAGCGGGCAGGCATCCAGCGCGCAGACCTGGTGATAGCGGTCACCGGCGATGACGAGGACAACATGCTGATCTGCCAGGTCGCGCGCGAGAAATACGGCGTCCAGCGGATCGTTGCGCGCGTCAACAACCCCCGCAACCTCCAGCACTTCAAGCTGCTTGGGATCCAGCCGGCCGTGTCGGCGACCGACCTGATCCTGCGCCTCATCGAGCACGAGGTGCCCGAGTATGGGCTGGTTCAACTGCTGGCGCTGGAGGAGGAGCACCTCGAGATCATCGAGCTCGAGGTCGGCGAAGGCTCCGAGGCGGCAGGTCGCCGAGTGGCCGACATCGACCTCCCCGATGGGTCGCTGATCATCTCTGTCCTCCGCGACGGCGATGGCTTCGTCCCGAAGGCCGATTCGGTGGTCGAGCCGGGTGACGAGGTGCTGCTGATCCTCGACCCCGGCCTGGAGGCGGAGATCACGCTTCAGTTCGCGCCGGCGGGCGCGAACGCGGCTTAAACTCGGTTCCGACCGCATCGGGCCATGGCTGCGCCAGTGCGCTATCTTCGGCTCCCGGCACTTCGGTAGACCCTGGTGCCGATGCACTGCGGATTGGTGTAATTGGCAGCACGGCGCACTCTGGATGCGTTAGTCTAGGTTCGAGTCCTAGATCCGCAGCTTCTGGGAGCCCCACCTCTAGTGGACCAACAGGAGCCTGTCTAAGCGCGCGGCTCGTGGCCGTCACAGGCAAGAACCGGCAACTGCGGATAGCGCCTGAACCTCTCGGGCTCCTGACGGGACCGTCGGCACAGCGAGAACACCGACCCGCGCGTGTTGGGGACGAGCTGCTGGTGGGCGCAGCTGTCGCACATGCCACGTGGCGGTGCCGGAGGCCTGCGGGGATTCGCCTCGTCCATCGGCATGCCACGATAGTCGGGTGCGAACTACGACTGTCAAGGCGCTTTGGGTCACCGCGGTCAAGGGCACCCGGGTGCTCGCGGTCGATGCGATCGCGCTGGACGCCGGCGGGGCCCGGGGGAACAGGCGCTTCTTCGTGATCGACCCGAGCGACCGGATGGTCAACGGCAAGGTGATCGGCGCCCTGCAGGCCGTGGTCGCCTCGTTCGACGAGCAGTCCCAGCGGCTCGCCTTTGAGTTCCCGGACGGCTCGCGCGTCGAGGATGAGGTGCGCCTTGGCGCTCCGATCGTCACCAGGTTCTTCTCCCGGGAGACCGAAGGCCGCCTCGTCGAGGGGCCGTGGGCGTCGTCGCTTTCGGCTCACGTCGGCCGGCCGTTACGACTCGTGTCGAGCGGCTCTGCGGTCGATCGCGGCGCCAGCGGCGGCGTCAGCCTGATCTCGCGGGGATCGCTCGCTGTTCTCGCGCGCAAAGCCGAAGTCGATGCGATCGACGCCAGGCGTTTCCGGATGCTGATCGAGGTGGACGGTCTGCCGGCGCACGCCGAGGATGAGTGGGTCGGCAACGAGGTCCGCGCCGGCGAGGCGCTGATCCGGTTCGAGGGTCATGTCGGTCGCTGTCTGATCACCAGCCGCGATCCTGAGAGCGGCGAGGTTGACCTGCCGACGCTCGAGCTGTTGCGCGGTTACCGCGCCGACGCCGACACGACGGAGCCCTTGCCGTTCGGGATCCACGGTCGGGTGCTCGAGCCAGGAGCGGTGAGGGTCGGCGACCCAGTGGCGGTCGTGGCGAAATGAGCGAGGAGCGAGTCAACATCGAGGTCGCCGATCACGTCGCGGTCGTCACGCTCAACCGTCCCGACAAGCACAACGCGCTCGACGTGCCGATGTTCGACGCGATCATCGGGGCAGCGCGGCGGCTGAGCGCCGACCCGGGGGTGCGCGCGGTCGTGCTGCACGGTTCGGGCCGGAGCTTCTGCTCCGGACTCGACGTCACAGGCGTGATGGCCTCGAGCTCCGACGGGGACGCGCTCACCCGCCCGTTGTACGATCCGCCGCCGAATCACTTCCAGCAGGCGGCATACCAATGGATTCTGGCGCCGATGCCGGTGATCGCGGCGATCCACGGTCACTGCCTCGGCGGCGGCCTTCAGATCGCGCTGGGCGCTGACATCCGGATCGCCTCGCCCGACGCGAACCTGTCGGTGCTCGAGGTTCGCTGGGGTCTGATCCCGGATATGGCGATCACCCGGACGCTGCCGCGGCTCGTCGGGATCGACGTGGCCAAGGAGCTGGCCTTCACAGGAAGGGCGTTCAGTGGCGAGGAGGCGCGCGCGCTGGGCGTCGTCACCCACGTCAGCGAGGACCCGCTGGGCGCGGCGCGAGCGCTCGCCGCCGAGATCGCGGCCCGCTCGCCGGATGCGGTGCGCCGGGCGAAGCGTCTATTCCAGGAGGGCTGGTGCGGCTCGCCCGAGGAGACGATGGCACTCGAGGCACGCCTTCAGCTCGAGATCGCCGGCGGCCCCAACCAGCTCACGGCGGTGGCGGCCGGGCTGGCCAAACAGCCCGCCGAGTTCGTCGACCCTACTGGGGTGGAATAGACCGCAGCACCAGGAGCTTGGTTCCGCTCTGGGATTCGATCGACGAGGCGAACAGGCCGCGGGCGGTGACCTGATCCACGAGCCCCGCCTCGTTGCTGTGGGTCCAGAGCGGCAGCTCGGGAACGTCGGGGGGAAGCTGAGCGAGCGTCTTCTTCAGGGGCGTGGTCAGCCACGGCTGCAACTCGGGCTTGACGAACAGGACGGCGAGATCGAGCGGCTTGCCCGTCTTTGCGGCGTTGCTGCCCTTGGAGCCGTGCGCGGAGCTGGATTGGGCGCTCGTGTCGGTCCGTCCCGGCGGCAGCATCGCGATCACGTTCTGGGTGCCGTTGATGTATTTGAAGCTGTAGAGCGCCAGCTCGAGCGCCTCGCGGCGCAGCAGCAGCAGCCGGGCGGAAGATGGCTTGCCGCCGAGCGCGCAGTTCGAGGTACCGAGCCCGCAGATGTTGTAGGCGACCGTGTGCCCGCCGAGCAGCGACAGCTTTTCGGACCTGGCGCTACCGGTGTTCACGGCCACCACCAGCCCGTTCCCGCTGATCGTGCCGTTGGAGCTGGGGTTGCTCAGCGCCATGGGCGTTACGACGTCGAGCTGCCGAGCGACGCTGAAGCGGTAGTAGGGGGCGATGTGGTCGGCGATCGCCGTGGCACCCTGGCCCCCCGAAACGCCGGGCGACCACGCCGACCACGCCGCCGTGGTCGTCTTAGTGGTTGTGGTTCCGCGATTCGCGACGAGCACCGCGATTGCGATCGCGATCGCGCCAACCCCGATCCCGGCGAGTATCGCGAGCGCGACTCGGAACCGCTCCCTGTGCGGGGGGCGTCGGATGGGCTGCTCATGTGCAGCGGTCAGCGAGACCGGTGCCGGCAGCAGCGATGACTCCGAGGCGCCCTCGTCGGTGTTGCCGGCGCCGTCAGGCAGCTTGCTCATAGCTCGGCCAGGTCGTGTCGTCGGCGAGGTCGAGCTCGGGCTTGATCAGATCGACGCTGTCCAGCAGGTTGACGACCTCGTCGCCGTGCAGCTCCTTGCGATCGACCAGTACGTTGGCGATCTGCTCGACCTTGTCGCGGTTGGCCGCGATCAGCGTGTAAGCCATCACATACGCCTGGCCCAGCAGCTCTCCGGCTGCCCTGCCCTTCTCGCGGTCGCCGAGGACGGCGGCGATCGGGTCGCCCATCATCGCCGAGCCGCCGCTGGCCCGGTTCATCAGGCGATGGCCGATGTGCTCGAGGCGGCGCTTGACCAACTCGTCCCGGTTCTCGGGGCTGTTGCCGTTCTTCTTGCCCTTTCGATCCGCCGGGAAGTCGAAGTCATACCCGGGACCGATCTCGAGCGCGGCCGCCTCCGGCCCCATGCCCCACATGCCGACCATCGATGCGGCCGTCGCGGTGGCGCTGTACAGGTCGCCGCTGACGCCCTGGGAGTTCTCGCCGTAGAAGACGTGCTCGGCGGCCATCGCGCCGAGGATCATCACCAGGCTGCCCATCACCCGCGTCCGGAAGTGGCTGAATCGCTCGTCCTTCTCCATGCTCTGGTAGTGGCCGAGCGAGCCGCCGCGCTTGCGGATCGACAGGCGGGTCGAGAGCAACTCGTTGCCGAGGTAGACGTGCCCGGCGGCCGCATGGCCGGCCTCATGGATCGCGACCGCGCGGGTTTCCTCGGGTACGTAGTCGATGTTCTGGGCGGTTCCGGCCTCGACGGTGGTCATCGCCTCGACGATGTCCCGCCAGGCGAATGCGCGCCGTCCTTCGGAGTGGGCGATCGTCAGCGCCATCGAGCACGACTGCTCGATCATCGACGGCGAGTAGCCGCTTGTGATCCGGGCGAGCTCGTCCTTGCGGTGATCGGTGTCGAGGTCAGGTTCGTGGGACACCTTTGCCATGTACAGGTCGAAGATGTCCTTGCGGTCTTCCTTGGTCGGGGTCCGGAAGTAGATGTGGCGGCCCATCCGGCCGGGGCGGACCAGCGCCGGGTCGAGCACCTCGAGCGGCACGTTGCAGGCGCCGATGAAGTAGATCTGCTCCGGGCGTGGCTTCGGCCTCGGCAACCGCAGCGGCACCTTCCCGATCCGCTGGGGTACCACGAACATCGCGTCGAGGAACGTGTTGGTGCGGTTGGTGACGAATTTGCGGAACAGGGGTGGATCGCCCAAACCGTCCATCACCACCAGCAGCTGGTTGAGCGCCTGGCCCCCCATGCCCTGGCCGCCCATGCCGCCCGGGAATATCGCGTTCACCTTCTCCGCGACGCGCGCCAGGAAGGCGGCCCGCGTCGGCTCCTGGCTTGCGCGCTGGGCGAACAGCTGGTCGCGCCACTCGCGGCTTTCGATCACCAGGTCGCCGGTCGGGGTCAGCGAGCCGTTCGGCCCGAAGAACAGAAACTCGTTGAGGGAGTGCGGCGTGTTGCCGGCGCCGCCACTGTTCATTCCGCCCTGGAGCGCCTGGCGGCGCATCCCGACGGCGTCGATCTCGTCGATGAAGACGATGCACTGGCCGCCCCACTTGCGCGCCAGCTTGCGCGCCCGGTGGGCCAGCAGCTGGACGACGATCGCGTCCATCCCCATGAACATCTGGGCGAAGCCAGAGCCCGGGATCGTCACGAACGGGCAGTTGAAGTTGGTCGCGATCGCCTTGGAGATCATCGTCTTGCCGGTGCCCGGCGCGCCGAGGAACAGCAGTCCTCGCTCTCGTTTACCGCCGGCCTGCTCGAACTCCTCGCCGGACTGCCAGAGGGTGATCACGCGGGTGATCTCCTCCTTCGCCTCCGCCTGTCCGCGGACGTCGTCGATCTTCACTCCCCAGCTCGCGTCACCGGGCTCGTAGCTGCGAATCCCGCGGGCGGCGAAGAACAGGAACGGCCCGAAGAAGATTCCGAAGTTGACGAAGAACAGGATCGGCAGCTGGATGAATACGAGTGACAGCTGCGGGAGCGTTGAGGGCGGGAAGATCTGGTGGAGACCCTTGATTGGATGGAAGAACCCCGCGCTGACCCCCGAGAAGGCGAAGAGCAGCTGGCACAGGGCGAGCAGGATCAGGATGCAGGCGATCCAGATCGGCAGCCGCCGGAACTTGGTGCGCCAGTACCAGTAGCGCCGCCGGGCGATGATGTCCTCTTCCTTGAGGTCGGAGTTGCCAAGCAGGCTCGCCCACGGCAGGAACTTCCGGACGATCACCTCGACGAGCCCGCGGAAGCTCACCACGGCGAGCGCGGTGATCAGCAGCGACGCCACGAAGCTGAGGTGGTTGGAGTCGTACAGGACGAGGAAGAACGCCGGAGCCGTCAGCAGCGCGACCGCCGTCGCGGCGCGCGTCAGGCGACGCCACTCGAACGCGAGTGCCGCGCCGTGCTCGTTCATCGGTCCCCCGAATTTGGTCGTCTGCTCGGCGTAGGCCATGCGTGTCTACATCGCAGGGTACACAGTGAAGGGGGGACGGCAGTGCAATTGCCGGGCCGCCAATCATGCGGCCGCTGTGTAGGTTGCGGCGGCGATGAACGCGCTCACCTGGATCGAGGTGGCAGCGCTCGGCGGAACGGGGGCGATCGCCCGATTTCTGCTGGACGGGCTGGTCGGTTCGCGTGTCGGCCGGGAGCTACCGTTCGGAACCTTCGCGGTCAACGTCTCTGGCTCGTTTGCGCTCGGCTTGCTCGACGGACTGGCGCTGCACGGGAACGCGCTGCTGCTCGCCGGGACCGCCACGATCGGGTCCTACACGACATTCTCGACCTGGATGCTCGAGAGCCAGCGGCTCGGGGAGGACGGCGAGGCGACGGCGATGATCCTGAACGTCGTCGTGAGCATCGTCGCCGGGCTCGGTGCCCTCGCGCTCGGTCACGTGATCGGGCGACAATTATGAAGAAAGTCGATCCAAATTTTTGACAATGTGGCGAGGGCGCTCGTACGATCTGGACACGTCCGCTTCGGCGGCCGGTCGTCCGGGGCGACTCTCTCCTCTCACCGAGGACGGCCGGCCGCCTGGACCGGGACGCTACGAGCCGGCGTCGAGCGAACGAGCCTGGCGGCTGCGGGCGTTCTCCCAGAAGTCGCCGTGGCTGCCGCCGACGTCCCGAGTGGAACAGAACGGCGAGCCGAGCCGCTGATCGGGCTCGACCGAGCCACCGGCGCCCGCGGTCCGGCGGAACTCGCGCGGCGAGCACCCGTACGCCTCCTTGAACACCCGGCTGAAGTGCGCGGGGTTCGTCAGCCCCCAGCGGCTCGAGATCTCGTGGATCGACTGGTCGCCCAGGACAGGATCGAGCAGATCGCGGCGGCAGCGGCTCAGCCGTGCGGCGCGGATGTAGCTGCAGACGCTGAGACCCTCGGCTTCGAACACACGGTGCAGGTAACGCGTCGAGATGAAGCACGCCCGCGCGATGTCCCCGGGGCTGAGCGCCGGCTCCGCGAGTCGCGCCTCGATCTGTGCCTGGGCTCCCAGCAGCAGCTCCGCCGCGCAACGCGGCCGGGTCGGATCGGTGCTGCCGAGGTCGACGCACAGACGCCGGACGAGGTCGACGATGTGTCCCTGCAGCCCCGCGTCGTTGCGGGAGATGGTGCCCGCGGCGAGGCGGGCGACCGCATCCAGCATGAACCGGGAGGTTAGTCGCGTGAGCCCGTTCTCGCCCGGGATCCGGACCGCGGTCTGCCGGGAGATCGTCGACGCGGACTTGCCGAGCAGCGTCTTGGAGATCTGCAGCGCGAGCAGGTCAAATGTCCCCTCGGCCTTGAAGATGGCCGTCCGCGAGCTGTCGTAGGCGACCATGTCGCCGGGGCGCACGACGACCACGCGGTCCTGCTGAGCGCCGAACACCGCGCCGCGCAGAATAATCTGGAAGTACAGGCAGTCGGGATCACCGGCCGCGATGTCGCGGGCGCCCCGGCTCATCGTGTTGGCGCCCGCGACGATCCTGAACAATCTGATCGAGGACACGTGGTCGCCCCACATCTTGGCCGAGAATTCGTCGTGCGCACCAACCGAGATCTGCAGCGGGTGATACTCGTCCGACGATGCGTGCGCCCAGTACTGGGCTCGGTCGAGCGCCGTCACCTCGCCGGTGTCGATCAGAAGGGTCATCGTCTGTCAGACGAACGCATGGCTCCAATCGGTCCGGTCCCGCTCCGCCCTGGGCGGGGCACTCTAGCGCCATCGGCCCTGCCAGTCGAGCCCGAGCCGCAAGGCACGACAGCGCCCTCAGCCGACCTCGCTGAGCTCAAGCTGCGGCATCACCTCGGATGCAAACAGCTCGAGCGTCTGGCGGGAGTCGTCGATCGTCATGTCCCCGGTCGGGAACATGAAGCAGATGTAGTCGCAGAGGCCGTCGGCGAACAACAGCTCCAACCGCTCGGCGATCTGGTCGGGCGTACCGGCGCCGAACTGGATCGCGTCCTCCATGCCCGCGATGATCGCGCGCAGCGGCCCCTTGGCGGCCTCAGCCACCTCGGGTGAGACGACTGCCAGGTCGTGCTCGTGCAGCGAGGTGGTGTTGCGGACGAGGCCGTGCATTCCGCGCTCCGCGACCTCGCGCGCCTCGCTCTCGGTCGGAGCGATCGCCAGGAGCATGCTGTATCCGACGTACGGCTCGTCGCCGGGCGCGTCGAACCTGACCGGCTCGTCGCGGTTGGCGTTCCAGCTCTCGACGTAGCGGTCGTAGTTCTCCTGATCGAGCTTGCCCGGCCACATCAGCCGCATCCCGTGGCGCCCCGCGGTTACCGGGTTGCCGGGATACCAGAACGGGATCCGCTCCTGGTAGGGGCGCACGGGCATCGGCATCGTCTCGAAGTGGTAGAAGCGGCTGCCCTCGCTCGAGATCTCGCCTGTCTGCAGCGCGCGATTGATGATCGCCAGCGTGTCCTCGAAGCGATCACGGGACTCGTCCCAGGTGTGGCTGTACCAGAAGTGCTCGGCGGGGACCGCACCGCGACCGACGCCGAAGTCCAGCCGTCCCTCGGTGAGCTGGTCGAGGATCGCCATGTCCTCGAGGATCCTCATCGGGTGGTGCATCGGCAGCAGCTTGACCAGCGGACCGAACCGCATCCGCTTGCTCACCTGGGCGGCGGCGGCCAGGAAGATCTCCTGGCCCGGCGCCAGGCACAGCCCGCCGCCGTGGTGCTCGGCCAGGTGATAGCCCGCAAATCCGGCCTCGTCGGCGGTCTTGATCAGATCGAGTCGGTCCCTGAAGACCTGGCTCGTGGGCGTTCCGGCCATCTCCTCGATGTGATCGAAGATCGCGAACTTGACCTGCTGCATCCTCCCTACCTCCTGTTGCGAGTCGATACCTCTCTGAGCACACTTTGTCATGGGTCCCGCGGTTGACGGTGTCGGGATCTAAAAGGCTGTCTCTCAGAGACAAAGCTCTACGATCAGGCCGGTGAGCGCCTGGGCTTCGAGCCGATTCGCAAGGCTCTGCGCGCTGGCCGTCGCGTCGATCGCCTGCGTTGGTGCCGGCGGTGCGGTGGCGGCTTCGGCAGGCGGACGGGCGTCGGCCGCAGGCAAGGGACCGGGGCCCGCCCAGGATTGGCCCACCTGGGGGTACGACGCGGAGCGCTCCGGCGTAGGACCCAGCAACACCGGAATCACCGCGGCGAATCTGACCTCGCTGAAGCGCATGACCGTCGATGTAGATCAGGTCGTCGACGCGGCGCCGATCGAGCTGCATGCGGTGCGGGTCGAGGGCCGGCCCCGAGACGTGATCGTCGTCACCACGATCTACGGACAGACGATCGCGCTCGATGCCGCCAGCGGCCGCGAGCTCTGGGAATACGCTCCCCCCGACCTCCACTCGCTGCTCTCAAGCCCGCAGGTGACGACGACGACGCCGATCGCCGATCCAGATCGCAAATACGTTTACGCCGCCAGCCCAGACGGGTACGTCCAGAAGCTCGCGCTGTCGAGCGGGCGGCAGGCGTGGCGTACTCGCGTGACCTTCGACCCGACCCGCGAGAAGCTCGACGGGGCGCTCAACATCGGCGACGGATCGTTGCTTGTCGCGCTGGGGGGCTACTTCGGCGACGCTCCGGTCTACCAGGGACACATCGCGGAGCTGAACCTCGCGACGGGCCGCGTCACACATGTCTTCAACTCGCTCTGCTCGAATATCCACCGCCTGATCGACCCACCGAACCGCTGTCACGCCAGCGACTCGGCGATCTGGGGCCGCGGCGGCACGATCGTCGAGCCCAACGGACACATCCTGGTTGCGACCGCCAATGGACCGTTCGACGGACGCACGAATTGGGGTGACAGCGTGCTCGAGCTCTCGCCGACGCTGCGCCTGCTGCACAACTGGACGCCGGTCAACCAGGCACAGCTGGACTCTGGCGATATTGACCTCGGTAGCACCGAGCCGGCGCTGCTTTCAGGCGGCCGCGACCCGAAACTGGCGGTACAGGGGGGGAAGGACGGAATTCTGCGGGTGCTCGACCTTGCGCGGCTCGACGGGACCGCGGGGCCCGCCGGGCCGAGGACCGGCGGCGAGCTGCAGCAGATCAATGCGCCCGGGCCGGCCCAGATATTCAGCCAGCCGGCGGTCTGGCAGCACGGCGGACGAATGTTCGTGTTCGTCACCGACAGCTCCGGGACTGCCGGCTACACCGTCCGCGGCGGGCGGCTTCGCCCTGCGTGGTCGGACAGCACGCCGGGGACGAGCCCCGTGATCGCGGGCGGGCTGCTGTACGTCTACGACATGCAGCACGGTGTGCTGAACGTCCGCAACCCGGTCACGGGTCGTCGTCGACAGGGCGCTCCCCGCCGGGCCGGGACATTGGAACAGCCCGATCGTCGTCGGCGGTCGGATCATCCTGACCGACGGCAACTACATGAGCCCGGGCCCGGGCAATATCTTCATCTACTACCTCCCCGCGAGTAAGTAGGCGGCGTGGGCGCGATGAAGTGGTGGGGCTGGGGCCTCGAAGGCGATGCCTTCACGCACGACGACAAGCCCGGGCTGGCGCCATACATCGCGAATGCAATCGGCCTCGACGTCCGTACCCCCAGGCTGCCGCCACCGCGCTTCGAGGATCTTCGGGTTCCCGAGTCGAGCCTGCCGGCATTCCTGCGCGACGCGCTGGCCGAAGCCGTCGGCGACGTGAACGTGTCGCTCGACCCGCGCGACCGCGTCATCCACGCTCGCGGCAAATCGATCCGCGACCTCGTCCTGCAGCGCCGCGGTCAGCTCGCCCGGATTCCGGACGCGGTGGTCCGGCCGGGTGACGAGGAGCAGGTCGCCGCGGTCCTGCGTGCGGCCATCGACCTGGATGCCGTCGTGATCCCCTTCGGCGGGGGATCGTCGATCTCCGGCTCGTTGGAGGCTCCGGCGGGAGAGTCCCGACCGGTGCTGTCCGTCGACCTGTCGCGGCTCGACCGCGTGCTGGAGCTCGACGCCGGCTCGCGGCTGGCACGAGTCCAGGCCGGGATCTTCGGACCGCGGCTGGAGCAGCAGTTGCAGGCCCGTGGCTACACCTTCGGCCACTTCCCTGATTCGTTCACCTATTCGACGCTGGGGGGTTGGATCGCGACGCGCTCCTCGGGCATGCAGTCCGACCGGTATGGAGATATCGCCGACCTGGTACGGGGGCTCCGGGTGGTTACCCCGAGTGGGACCCTCGTCATCCGGCCGGTCCCGTCGGCCTCGACCGGGCCCAGCGTCCGCGAGATGATCCTCGGCAGCGAAGGCCGGTTGGGGATCATCACCGAGGCGACCGTCCACGTCTGTCCGGTCCCGCCGCGGCGAGTGATCCTCGGCTATCTGTTTCCCAGCTTCGAGGCCGGTCTGGAGGCGATGGCGGAGATCGCGGCCGGCGAGTGCTCGCCCTCGGTGACGCGGGTGTCAGATCAAAACGAGACGCAGTTCTCGTTTTCGATGCGGGTCCGCCCCACCTTTGTCGACCGTCTGCAGTCCGCGGCGCTGGTGAGCTTCCTCGAGCGTCGCCGAGGCTTTGACCGCCGGCGGATGTGCCTGGCATTCATCGGCTATGAGGGGAGCGAGCGGCGAGTCAGGCTCGAGCGACGCCTCGCGGGCGAGACCGTCAGGCGCCTCGGCGGCGTCTGCATCGGATCGGGTCCCGGAAAGCTGTACGACCAGAAGAAGTTCGATACGCCCTACATCCGCGACTTTCTGCTCGACTGGGGCGTGCCCGCGGACGTCTCCGAGACCGCGGCTCCGTGGAGCCGGCTGCTGTCGCTGTATCGCGCGGTCGGGCTCGCGGCGCGGAGCGCGTTCGCCGAGCTCGGTGTTCGCGGGTACCTGATGTGTCACCTGTCTCACAGCTACCACGCGGGCGCGTGCCTGTACTTCACCTTCGCGCTCAAGCCGACCGCGGGCGGCGACGCGCTGGCTGAATACGACGTCGTCAAGTCGGCGATCCAGCAGGCCTTCGTCGACAACGGCGCGACGCTGTCACACCATCACGCGGTTGGCGTCGAGCACGCCCGCTGGCTGGCCCAGGACATCTCGGCGCCAGGACTCGCGATGCTGAGCGCCCTGTTTGACGGGATCGACCCGGGCGGGCATCTGAACCCGGGGAAAATCGTCCCAGCCGAGACAGAGACCTCGTAAGAGCCCGTCTTAGCGCTCGGGCTCCAACCGCCGGCGCCTGCGGCGCTTGCCGGTCAGCTGCCACGGGCCCGGAAGAAGGTCCAAGGCCAGGTTCACGATCCAGACGATCAGCGTCGCCTCCACGAATGTCCAGAAGCCGTGGATGTGGAAGCCGCTGACGATCGCCTGGGTCAGCACGAGCATCAGCAGCGACACGAAGAACCACGCGATCCCGAATGTCAGCAGCGCCAGCGGCAGCGTCACGAATCGCAGCAGCGGCTTCAGGATGGTGTTCAGTACCCCGAAGACGGCGGCCGCGAGCAGCAGCGAGCCAACCCCGGAGTCGGTGGCGTCCGGGAGCACGAGCACCACGATCCAGAGCACGATCGCGTTTGTGAGCCAGGAGATCCCGAACCGCACGAGCCACGAGGACGAATTTGGTCTGTCGTTCACGACCCTCATACCGTAGCTCGCGCCTGTTGGCGCGCGCTGTTATTCGAGAACGAGCGGGGTCTCGGCTCGCCGCGCCGGGACGGCAGCCCGCTCGCGCCGCCCCATCAGCGCCATCGCCAGCGCCGGAATGATTGCCGCGACGACCAGCGCCACGGCCCACACGAACGTGCTCGCGAACGCGGCCGCGAGCGGGCCGGCGATTGCCGCGTGCTGGGCGGGCGGCAGGTGCTGCAGGGAGGCGAGACCGTTCGAGCTCGAGCCCGAATGGGTGGTGCCCAGGATCGAGCCGAGGTTGGAGGCGATCGCCGAGGCGAGGATCACCGACAGGACCGCGGTGCCGATCGAGGCGCCCGTTTGCCTGACGATGTTCATGGCCGTGCTGGTGCGAGCGATCGCCGCCCGTGGCACCGACTGCATCGCGGCCGTCATCAAGGGCATCATCGCGAAGCCCATCCCGACCCCCTGGATGAAGTTGAAGCTGCACAGGAGTACGTAGGACGTGTGAGCGCCGACGAACGCGAACGGCAGCAGGCCGATGGCGACGAGCGGTAGGCCCGTGACCGGCATCCAGTTCGGGCCATAGCGGTCGGTCAGCCGCCCGGAGAGCGGCATCGTCAGCATCGCGCCGACGCCTCCGGGGGCCATCAGCAGCCCCGCCGTCAGCGCCGAGGCGCCGCGGACCGATTGGAAGTAGAGGGGAACGAGCAGTAGCGAACCGAAGACCGAGATCGTGAACAGCAAAAAGACGCCGGCGGCGGCTCCCGCGCGGGTGCGGGCGAATAACCGGACGTCGAGCAGCGGCGCGTCCGCACGCCAGCTATGGACCAGGAAGGCGGCGATCAGCACCACGCCGAGGGAGGCCGGCGCCGAGGAGCGCAGCGCTCCGAACCCGTAGGTCGAGGACTCGGCGAGCCCGTAGATGAAGAGCGCGAGGCCCGGCGACAGCAGCAGCATTCCGAGCCAATCGAAGCGGTGACTGGGCTGGGACTTGTCGGGGTCGAGCACGATCAGCGCCAGGATGAAGGCGACTATCCCGATCGGCAGGTTGATGAAGAAAATCCAGCGCCAGGAGGCGTTGTCGACGAGCCAGCCCCCGAGGATCGGTCCGAGGATCGGCGCCAGCAGCATCGGGACGCCAAGCACGCCCATCACTCGGCCCATCCTGTGCGGACCCGCCTTCTTGGTCATGATCGTCATGACCGCGGGCATGATCATGCCCCCGCCGAGGCCCTGCAGCACCCGGAAGACGATCATCGACTCGGCGCTCCAGGACAGCCCCGCGGCGACCGAGCCGAGCGTGAACAGCACTAGCGAGGTCATGTAGATCCGCTTGGTGCCGAACCGGTCGGCCGCCCAGCCGGTGACAGGGATCACCGCAGCCAGCGACAGCGTGTAGCCGGTGACTACCCACTGAATCGTCGTCAGCGGCGCGTTGAAGACGACGGCGAGATGGTCGATCGCGACGTTGACGACCGTCGTGTCGAGGATCGACATGACGGCGCCGAGCATCACGACCCCGGCGACGATCAGCGTCTCGCGGTCGAGCCCCTGGGGCACCTCCGATTGGGCCGCTGAGTCGAACGCATCAGCCACGCTTTTGATCGTAGCTCATAACGGACCGAATGGTCCGCTTGTGCGGATCGAATCGATCTCTATGAGTTACGGCTTCTCGGGCGAGGCCTCAGACGAGGTTCCGACCAATCTGCTCTGCCTCGGCGTCGCCGATCTACTCGGTCACCCCACCGAAAGCGACCTGCTCGTGAGCGGGTTCCCGAGCGCCTTGCGAACCTTGTGCTGCAGCGCGGTGCGTCCGAGCACGACCCCGCCGGCAACTCCGATCGCGCCGGCCATCGCCGGTACGCCGATCCGCGCGATTGCACCACGCGCCGGGTGGGCCGAGGCTGGCTGCCCGTTTCGACCGGCCGCTGCGCTGTCGCCGTTTTTTGCCACGCTCGGTTTCGCCTTCTGCGAACTCGCGGCGGTGCTGTGACGCTCGGCCGAAGTCCTCTGACTCGCTTGCCTCGGCCTCTGCGTTCTGCTCTTCTGAGCGGTGCTCTTGCCCGATCGGCTGCTCGACGACGGCTTCGCCGAAGAGCGGGCTCGGCTCGCGGTACCGCCCGAGGAGCCTCCTCCATTTGAGACTGACATCGAAGACCTCCTGTTCTGTTGCTGTAGCGATACCCAAGGCGCTGCGTCGCCAACCGTCGGTCCGGTGCTGGGTGCGCGCGGCCTCGCGGGGCCGCGCGCACCAGACGCCGGAGCGGCTACCTCCTTATCGGGTCAAACGTGAACGAGTCGAGCGGTGGGTTGTGCAGGTCGCCGGCGTTGCATTCGTACGGCTTGTAGAACGCGCTACCGGGGACGCACCTCCACATGCTCTGGTTGGTCTCGCTCGGAGCCCCAGAGAAGGTGGGGTTCGGGTTGGTCGCGGTGATCATGTACATGGGGCCGGTGTTGCGGGCGTTGACTCCCTGCTCGAACGCGTAGGCGACGTCGAGCAGCTGTGCCTCGCTGTCCTTCGTGCCAATGAACGCCACCCCGAGCGGGTCACCGCCGGTGGAGCTGTTCTGTGGCGCGAAGCCGGCCGGGACCGTGACGATCGGATATCCGGCTCTGTCGCCGACCCCGACCAGATAGTTCCCGCCGGTTGGCGCCGCGCTGGTGGGGGAGGTGGTGACCGGCACCATGATCGCCGAGTACCCGCCAGCGGACAGGATCCCGTCGATCAGCGCCCGATCGTCCGACTCACCTTGACTGAGGTCTTGTTGGTAGGTCGAGGTCGTCGCCGGATCGCCGGTATCGACCGCTTCCGCCCCCGTGAGGTCCTCCTGCTGGAACTTCAGGCCCTCGGTCGGGTTCGCGTTGTTGTAGTCGATCAGCCCCTGCAGTGACTTCGCCCCGGGGTGCGACGCCTCCGCCAGGTAGTTGTCGAGATCCCTGTGGAACTCGTAGGGCACGACGCTGGGCGCGGCCGTGGCCGTTCCCGGCGTCACGACCGTGGCAGTTGCGCCGAGCGTGCCCAGTGCGGCGACCGCGCTCTGATAGGCGTCGCTCGTGCTCGCATCCGGAACCGTGGCGATGCTCTTGCCCTGAAGCGCGGTCGTCGTCAGACCACTGGTGTAGTCCTTGGAACCGGCCAGGACGTTCATCGTCTCCGCCACGTCGGTCACGGTCTGACCGATCGGCCCGGGCGAGTCCTGCGACTTCGCGACGGGTAGCAACCCGTTCTGGCTGACCAGCCCGACGGTCGGCTTCAACGCGACCAACCCTGCGTTTGCCGCCGGGGTGATCAGCCCTGCGCTGTCCGGGGAGGTCTCGGATCCGATCGCCAGCGGCGCGTAACCGGCCGAGACCGCGGCTGTCGACCCGCCGGAGGAGCCGCCGACCGACTTGTTCGTGTCGGAGGGGAGCAACACCTGGCCGCCGAGGGACGAGTAGCCCTGCGGCATGTTCGGGTCGAAGTAGCCGTTCAGCTCGGTGATGTTGGTGTCGCCGACGATCACGGCGCCCGCCGCCTCCAGCTTGGCGACCAGGGTTGAGTCGGCGCGCGGGAAGTTGTTCTCCAGCGCGATCGATCCTCCGCTTGTCGCCAGTCCCTTGACGTCGATCGAGTCGTTTACGAGCACCGGGATGCCCTCGAGCGGCCCGCGTGCGCGATGGTGGGCGCGGTAGCGGTCGCTCGCCTCCGCGTCCTGGAGCGCCGCCGGATTGATCGCCCGGACGGCTTGGATCGACGGACCGTTGGCGTTTGAGATCGCGATCCGGTACAGCTCGTCCTTGACCAGCTGCTCGGAGGTCAGCTCGTGTGAGGCCATCAACGCCTCGAGCTGGGAGGCAGACTCGGTCTCCAGGCTGAACGGAGGTACCGCCGGCGCGCGGCCGCCGAGCATCGCCATGATCGACCTGTAGTCGGGGTTGCAGTGACCCCGCCAAGCAAACGGCTCCGCCGGAACGGTGTGCGCACACCGGTAAGCGGCCGGGTCCACGTCGGCCGCCGGTTGGCGGGCGTTCTGCGTTCCCTTCTCGGCCTGCTCGAGGACGTAGGCTACCCCCAGCAGGTTGAGCTCGTCGTAGGCGCCTCCGTTGATGTCGACGGCGATGTTGCGCCGCTGCGTCGGGGTGTACCCGAACGGCAGCGCCAGCTCCGGGTAGCCGGCCTGGGGTCCGCTCGGAACGGAGCCGATGACGGCGATCACCGGGCCGCCGCCGCCGCTCGGAGCGGTCATCATCGAGTCGATCGCGGCGTGGTACAGCGCCTTGCGCTGAGGCAGGTTCTGCTCGTACTGAAGCGCGTTGGCGCCGCCCGGCGTGTCGTCGCTCAGCGATTCGCTGGCGTGGGCGGAGTTGCCGTCCTTCTCGGCCTCCTGCGGGTTGCCGTTGTCTATCGCCACCTCCTGGGTGAGGCTTTGGACCGGGGCCTGGGGTCCGAGGTCCTTGTAGTACTCGTCGATGGTGGCGTGCGCTTCGTAGCCGCTCGGCAGTGGGAAGTTGTTGAGCGCCGATGACACCGTCGTCGGGGCATCGGGGACCATGACCGCTCCGGCGCCGGCCAGCGCGTTGACGGCCGTCAGGTTGGCCTGCTCCTGTGTCGTCAGCGTGCAGGTCGTGGCGGGCGGCACGGGGGTGCAGGTCGTGCCGTTGTAGCCGATCCGCTTCCCGCTGACAAACGAGGTCGTGAGAGCCGACATGTAGTCGGGCAGGGTCTTGAACTGCGGCGGCGGAATGTCGCCGTTGCTCAGGTAATCCGGTCCCATCAAGTCCAGGTACTCCTGGTCGGCCGTCGGATCCGAGCCGGGCACCTCGGCGATCGACTGAAGCGTCATCGCCGCGTCCTCGACGGTCCGCTCGATCGGGCCGGCGGTGTCCTGAGACGCGTCGATCGGCGCGATCCCGTACCCCGGAACGAGGCCCACAGTCGGGCGCAGACCGACGTCGGCCTGTTGCGTCGAGGGGCTGATGATCGAGCCCGACGTCTCGGTTCCGATCGTCAGCGCCGCCAAGCCCGCCGACGCGGCCGCGGCCGATCCCGAGGAGGACCCGCTCGGACCCTCGGCCGTGTCGATCGCGCTCAACACCTGACCGGTCAGGTTGCTGAAACCCGACGGTTGGCTGCCGAAGCTGTTGGCCCATTCCGACAGACCCGCTTTGCCAAGGATCACCACCCCGTGGGCGCGCAGCTCCTTCGCGACGCCCGAATCCTGCGCCGGGAAGGAGGCGCGCAGCGCCCAGTCGCCGGCGGACGTGTACATCCCCTTCGCATCGATGATGTCCTTGAGCAGGATCGGCAGGCCCATCGCCGGGCCGAGGTCGATTCCGTGGGCACGGTCCCAGTCGGCCTGTGCCGCCTCCTTGAGGGCGTCCGAGTCGATCTGAGTCACGGCGTTGAGGCCAGGGCCGGCCTTGTTGATCGCGGCGATCCGCGCGAGGTAGTCCTCGGTGAGCTCGACGGACGTGAGCTTGTGTTCCTGCATCAGCTTCTCGGCCTGGGCGCCCGACAGCGTGTTCAGGTCGAGGGTGGGCCCGGCCGCCCACGCTGACGCCGCTAGGCACAGCAGTCCAGCACAGACAAGGCCGAGCGCGATCATTCGCCGGCCGACAATGGCGGTCAACTGCGTCCTCCGTTCTTCGTTCTGCGCGGGCTGTCGAGAGCCCGCGCTGGGCCCGCCACACGCTATGTATGGCGATGCGGCTTTCTCTACGACCGCCGGTAGGGGATCAGGCGCCCCTGGATGGACCGTCGGTCCCGCGGTACAACACGCCGAACAACGAGCCAAAGGACCGCAGATGCATTTTCAACCGGTGGGGATCGTGACCAAGCCGAGCACGAGGTCCGTCGACGACACCGTCGCTCGCCTGTCCGAGGTTCTCGTAGCCAAGGGCCTGAAGCTGTTCGCGGTGATCGACCACAGTGGCGAGGCACAGGCGGCAGGACTCGCGCTGAGGGATACGAAAGTGGTGATCTTCGGAAGCCCGGTCGCCGGGACGCCGGTGATGGATGCCAATCCGCTGGCGGCGCTCGATCTCCCGCTGAAGGTTCTCGTCTTCGACGACGGGGGACAGACGACGCTCGTCTACCTGGCGCCGGACGAGCTAGGGCGACGCTATGGCCTGGCCGCCGAAGAATCGGCGAGGCTCGCCGGCATCGACGCAGTCACCGATGCGGTGATCACGTGAGCGCGGCTGGAACTGACCCGGGCTACCGCCCTGTCACGATCGACGAGCTCGAGCGATGGGTCGCGGCGGGTGCGAACTGGCGGGCAGTCGAACTCACCGGGGAGCGCGCGGTCGTGGATCTGTGCCAGTGCACCGGGGAGCTCGTCGAACGCCGCGAGACGGCCGACGCCGCCACGATCGCCTACCTTCGCGCGCATCCCCCGGACGGCGGTCGTTGACGCGAGCCGCCGCGGCCGGTTAGTCGCGCCGGGTGGTGATCCAGTCCCCGCTGGCGGCGCGGCCGACCTTCCCGTTCGCCCCGAGCGACTCGATCCTGAACCGATATCGAGTTTCAGCGCGCAGGCGCCTGACCATGTACTCGTGCCTGTTCGCGCGAAGGTGGGCGACCACCGTGTAACCGCGGTGATGCGGCGCCAGCTCGGCCACGCTGTAGCCAGCCGGTCTTCCGCCGCGTCTCGGGGGCTTCCAGGAAAGCGTGATCGACGTCGCTGTGACCTTGACTGCTCGGAATGCAGACGGCGCCAGGGGCAACCCCGAAGCGGGCGGCGGCTGATTGATCGCCGGTGACGACGGAGGGGGGACGGGGACCGGGTAGACGAGGGCGTTACCGGCGTGGTCCACTGTCGCGCAGAACGAGCCGACGCAGGACACCGATGACAGCTGCGTCGACCCATCGCCCGCTTGGATGATGCGGTCGGCGTTCGACCAGCCGCTGCCGTCGTAGATGAGCGCCTGGTCCCCCTGCGTCACAGCCACGCAGAAGGAGCCGCTCGAGCACGAGACGCCCTCGAGCAGGCCGCCCGGCAGGATCGAGGGCTGCGACCAGGCTCCGCCGTCGTAGGTGAGGGAGTCCGTGTCGCCGATCGCCATGCAGAACGAGCTCGTGGGACACGAGATGGCGTTCACCTCACCGATCGCGTCCGGAGCCGACCAGCCGCTGCCGTCGAACGTCATCACGTTCCCGGCATCATCCGCGGCCAGACAGAATGAGCTCGTCGGGCAGGACACGGCGTCAATAACGTTCTGGCCGTCCGGAGCGATTGGGCCAGACCAACCGGTTCCGTCGTATCTGAACACGTCGCCGGCCGAGCCGGCCGCCACGCAGAACGCACCGGAGGCGCAGGAAACCGCGGACAGCACCTCACCTGATCCGAGCGACGTTGGTGCCGACCAGTTCGATCCGTCGTACGTGTACGCCAGTCCGTCACTTGTCACCGCGGCACAGAAGGAGGTGGTGGGGCACGACACGTCGTTGAACCCGCCGGTCGGGTCGAGCAGCGCCGGTTCGGACCATTTGTTCCCGTCGAATGTCAGTACGTAGCCGGTGGCCGCGAAGCGGGTGTCAACGGCGACGCAGAAGGCGCTGGATGCGCACGAGACCGCCACGAGCCGGCCGAGCGGGTCGACCGAGGCCGGCGTTGACCAGCCGACGCCCGCGGCCGAGGCGGAGGTCCCGCTCGCGGCGAGCGTGGCGACGGCGATAACGAGCGACCGGGAAAGACGCATGGGACCGGAAGCTACCGCCCTGACGACCGGTATCGTCCCGTTCGGCCCTTGTCAGCCGAATAGGCCGGTTCTGTTGGAGCAGGCGACTCGTCAGATTGACCAGATCCCGGTCGGCGGCACGGAAGGCCCCGACCTCGCCTTGCTGCGCGCGTTCGAACCGATCGTTCGCTACACGAAGGGCGAGCTCTTCCGCCCGATGGCGGTGGAGGCCTACGTGGCGAGCGCCAGCCTGTGGCGAAGCGAGCCGGGCGGCGAGGCGACCTGCGTCGTACCCGCGGGACAGCTGAGCGTCGATCGGCTGACGCTGGAAAGCCTTGCGCATCAGGACGCACCCCTCTCGCTGAGATATGTGCAGGAGCCGCTCGGACGCGCCGAGTACCGTCGCTGGCGGCGAGCCCCCCGCGAGCGGCTGCAGGCGACTGGTCGCTTCACGACCACCGGACTCTTCGGACGGCTCGTCGAGGCGGCCTTCCGTGCCTCGCTGCTGCTGCGCGGCAAGGTATCTGCGGGACTCTCCGCCGCCGCGGAGATCTCCTACAGCCGGCACGGCGAGCCCGACCGCGCCGTTTACTACGGCCACGTCGTCCGCGACGGAGGCTACGTGTGTCTGCAGTACTGGTTCTTCTACGCGATGAATGACTGGCGCTCGACCTTCAGTGGCGTCAACGACCACGAAGCGGACTGGGAGCTCATCACCGTTTACCTCGCCGAGCAAGAGGACGGATCTCCACGCCCGGCGTGGGTGGCGTTCTCCTCGCACGACGAAGCCGGCGACGACCTGCGCCGTCGCTGGGATGATCCGGAGCTCCAACACGAGGGCGACCATCCGATCGTGCATGCGGGTGCGGGATCGCATTCCGGAGCGTTCGTGGCCGGCGACTACGTTGTCTCGGTCGACCCGCCTCAGCTGCGCAGGCCGATTGCGTTTGCCAGGCGGATCCAACACCTGTTGGCACCGTGGCGAGATGAAACCCGCGCAGGCGGCGGCTTCGGGATCCCGTTCGTCGATTACGCGCGCGGGGACGGGGAATCGATTGGACCGGGACAGGGCAGAGATTGGGCGCCGACCGTGATCGACGACGATACGGCGTGGGTGCGCGCCTTCCGGGGGCTCTGGGGGCTCGACACCAGGGATCCATTCGGCGGGGAACGGGCGCCGGCGGGCCCGCGCTACGAGCGCAACGGATCGGTCCGGGTCGCGTGGGCCAACCCCCTCGGTTGGGCGGGACTGCTCAAGGTGCCGCCGCGACGAGCCGATGCCGTGCGGCTACTCGCCGAGCGCGCCGATTCGCTGCAGCGCCAGGTCAGCGAGCTCGACGAGACGATCGCCGCTGAGCGCGCCGCACTGCGTAGCTTGGAGGTTCAGGTTCGCTCGCTCGACGCACACCAGTACGCCCGCGCTCTTGCCAACAGCCGCCGCTCCGAGCTTGCCGACGGCGAGGCGAAGCTCAACCAGCTCATCGCCGAGCGCACGCGCCTGGCCGATGAGCGCCGCAGCCATCTCGAGTCGCTCGAGCACCCCCTCGCTGACCTTCCCGACGCGCACATCGCCAGCCGTCACGAGCCGCGGACCGAGCAAGAGGAACGGCAGCTGCGATTTCTTCGACTCTGGGCGGTTCTCAGCACTCCGCTGCTGCTGGCGTCGCCGATCGTCGTGCTGATCGCACAGCCGCTGACCTGGATCCCGACGATCGCCGCGCTGGTCGCTCTGTTCCTCGGCGCGGAAGCCATCGCCCGGCACCGCTTTCTGTCGTTCCTGGCCAGTCTTCTGATGATGGTTGCAGTCGTCGCCGGGATCGTGGGGCTTGCTCTGCTGATCCACAATTATTGGCGCGTGGCCGTGTCCGTGCTGCTCGGCGTAGCCGCGTTGGCGCTGCTGATCGGGAACCTCGGCGACCTACGTCACGGATGGCTGCGCGGCGCCGGCCCGCATGACGATGACCAGCCGTAGTCGGAGGCGCCCCGCCCTGACGGCGGGCTCGCGGCTCAGCCGGTGCCGCCGAGATCCTCGATGGTGTGGGCGGCGAAGTACGTCAGGAACTGAGCGTCGGCTGCGCGCAGTGCCTCCGTGGCAAGCTGCTTGGCCGTGTCGTCGTCGCCGACTGAGACCGCGACGAGGTAGTGACCGTCGCGCACGTACTCTGCGTAGCCGCGCGTGAGCTCGGCCTCGTCTGACATGACAGCCTGGAGTCTGCGGATCATGGTGCCGGCCCAGCCGTGCGTCTCGCCCGTGACGTCGATCCGCGCGGCGTCGTCCTGGCCGTGCAGCACCTGGTAGCGGTCAGGTTCGAAGCCCGATTGCTGCAGACGCTCCCGGGCGCGCGCGAAGGCGGCCTCGTCGGGCAGGCCACCGATGACGTTCCCGCCCGGATACGGGAATGAATCGTTGGCGGTTTGGTCCTCGGACACGAGCTCGCAAGGCTATCGCGAGTCCCGTGTCAATGCCCCGCTGACCAGCGGGAATTGTGGCTTGGGCCGCGCGCCGAGCATCAGTACTCCGGGTCCTGAAAGGTCGGCTCTCGGTCCTCGTTGAATGCGCCGATGCCCTTGACGCGGTCGGAATGAATCGCCGAGCGCCAGTGCGCCTCCATCATGATCGCGATCGAGCCGGCGGTTCGACGGCAACCTCGGCGGCATCGGCGTCCTCGCCGGCTACGAGGTGGTCGGTCGCCCACTTGCCGGATTGGTCGAGCTCGAGGGCAGCGGCAATGGCGGCGCGGCCCAGGGCATTGGCGTAGGTGGGAAACGAAAATGGGACGAGCGCGAGTTGCTCGACGCGCATGTTTGCGGCCATCGCGGTGGCCCCTACCTGGGCGAGCTCGACCGCACGCTCGCCGACGATGTGGCAGCCAAGAATCCGGTGGCTGCCGCGGTCGACGATGAGCTTGCAGAAGCCCGTCGAGCGACCGTCGATAATCGGCCGCGGCAGGGCATCGAAGTGGATCTTGGCCACCGCGATCTCGGAGCGGTCTCGCGCCCCGGCCTCGGTCATGCCGACCGAGGCGTACTCGGGATCGGTGAAGCTGCCCAGCGGGCTCACCGAAGCTGAGAGCGTTGCAGTCGTGTCCAGTGCGGCGTTGCTTGCCGCCACGACTGCCTCACGGGTCGCCTCGTGCACGACCATCATGCGGCCGGTGACGTCACCAGCGGCGAAAACGTGCGCCGCTGTGGTGCGCATCTGGTCGTCCACCTGAACGTATCCGCGTTGGTCGGTCTGCACGCCCGCCGCGCTCAGGTTCAGCCCGGCTGTCGCTGCAACCCAGCCGATTGCGACAACCGCGACGGTCGCGTCGACCTTCCGCTCCGTGCCCTCGCTGGAACACACGACTTGGACCCCATTGGCAGATCGCTCGAAGCGCTCGATCGTCCCCGCGTTCTCGACGATGTCGACCCCCGATGCCTTCAAGGCGTCACGGACGGCGACCGAGACATCCTGGTCTTCGGTCATCAGGATCCGCGGCGTGGCTTCGAGGAGGGTTACGCGTGAGCCAAACGCGTTGAAGATCGACGCGACCTGGACGCCGGTCGCCCCGGCGCCGACGACGAGCATCGACGGCGGAGCGTCCGCCAGGCCCCAGGCGTCGCTGTGCGTCGACGTGAGATCGAACCCGTCCACCGCAAGCTCTCGCGGCACGCCACCGACGCAAATGATGAACTTCCTTGCCCGCAGCAGCGGCCCATCCTCGCTCTCGAGCGTCCCGGCGTCAGCGAACCTCGCGATCCCGGCGTGCTCGTGGATAGCCACGCCCGCTCGCTCGAGATCCTCACGCAGAAGCGAGTGTGTGCGCACGTCTTGGGTTACCTCCCGCACGCGCGCAAGCAGCGACCCGTAGTCGAGCGAAGGCTCGCCGGCGCTGATTCCGTAACGAGGCAGCTGCCTGGCCTCGCGCATCAAACGTGCGGCGTGGGCGAGCGTGCGCACAGGGACCGGACCGTCGTTGGCGGCCATTCCGCCGAACTCGTCGCGCGTGACCAGCGCGGTTCGCGCTCCCAGGCGCGCTGCCCTCAGCGCCGCGACCACCCCCGCGGGACCCGCCCCGATCACGACGACATCGAACGTGTCCAGCGTCGCGGCCATTGTCACGATCGTCGCGGAGCGGCCGACGAGCGTCAAGCCCGAGGTCGGGTGACGTGGCCTGCCGCCCAAACTGCGACGATAACGACGTGAGGGCAATGACCGTCATACCGGGCCAACCGGGTAGCGCCGACGTGGAAGAGGTACCGGTGCCGGACGTCGACGACGGCGAATTGCTGATTCGCGGCCGCCTGGTCGGCGTCTGTGGTACCGACCGGGAAATCGCGGGTGGCTCCTATGGCGAGCCACCGCCGGATCAGGCGAAGCTGATCATCGGACACGAGGGCCTCGGCGAGATTCTCGAGGCGCCTGCCGGCAGCGGTTTTGAGCGCGGCGATCTGGTCGTAGGGATCGTGCGCCGCCCCGATCCGGCGCCTTGCCCGGCGTGCGCCGCCGGGGAATGGGACATGTGCCGCAACAATCGTTTCGCGGAGCGCGGGATCGTCCGAAGCCACGGCTATGGCAGCGAGCGCTGGCGACTGGAGCCCGCGTTCGCCGTGCGGATTCCGCCGCGCCTTGGTGATCTTGGCGTGCTCCTGGAGCCGGCCTCAGTGCTGGCAAAGGCTTGGGACCAGGTCGATCGGATCTCGATGCGGGCGTTCTTCGTCCCGGGCAGGGCGCTGATCACCGGCGCGGGGCCGATCGGACTCATGGCCTGCCTGCTCGGCGTCCAGCGCGGCTATGAAGTCCACGTGGTGGACCTGGCTTCCGGAGGGCCTAAACGTGACCTGGTCGAGGAACTCGGCGCCCACTACCACGCTGAGGATGCCGCCGATCTCGACGTCGAGTTCGACGTGATCGTCGAGTGCACCGGCTCCGGCGCGGTCGGGCGCTCCGCCGCAAGCAGGCTCGCGAGCGGCGGAATCATGTGCCTGACAGGGATCATGGACCCCAAGGACGCGCCCGACGTCAACGCCACCGCGCTGAATCGCGCGATGGTGCTGAACAACCAGGTCCTGTTTGGCACCGTGAACGCCGGTCGGCGCCACTGGCAACAAGCCGTCGGTGCGCTCGCTGCCGCGGACCGCGAATGGTTGCAGGGGCTGATCACGCGCCGCGTTCCACTGACCCGCTGGAGCGACGCACTCGAGCGACAGCCCGACGACATCAAGGTCGTCATCGACCTGACGGCATGAGCCTCCCTGAGATAACGGCCTGGTCGGGGATGCCGGGGCTGCTCAGCGAGGGCCCGCGATGGCACGCAGAGCGTCAGGAACTGCTCTGGGTGGACATCCTCGGACGCCAGATGCACCGCGGAACTGTCGGCGCCGATGGTGCGATGCAGCGCCTCGAGACGATCACCCTCGACCGGCATCTTGGCGCTGTCGCGCCGGCGGCTGGAGGCGGCTACGTGCTCGCGGCGGGGCAGGGATTCCTGTTCCTCGATGACGCGGGCGAGATCCACGAGCTTGCGCAGCCGGAGGCGGGTCGAACCGACGTGCGTATGAACGATGGGGCCTGTGACGCACAAGGGCGTTTCTGGGCCGGGACGATGGCATATGACGAGTCATCCGGCGCTGGCGCGCTCTACCGCCTGGAACTCGACGGAAGCTGCACCACCGTGCTCACCGGCCTGACCGTCTCAAACGGCATCGGATGGAGCCCGGACGGCACCATGATGTACCTCAATGACAGCGGCACGGCGAAAATCTACGCGTTCCGCTTCGACGGGTTCACCGGCGCGATCAGCGAGCGTCGCACGCTTGTCCAGGTCCAGGAGGCGGGCGTCGCGCCGGACGGACTCACCGTGGATGAGGAAGGCGGAATCTGGGTAGCGCTCTGGCGCGGCGGCGCGGTCAACCGGTACCGACCCGACGGATCGCTCCTGGCGACCATCGAACTCCCGGTCGAGCGACCCACATCCTGCGCGTTCGGGGGACCCGACCGGTCCACGCTGTTCGTCACCACCGCCCGCGTTGATCTCGATGAAGCCGAACTCGCCCGCCAGCCCGAGGCCGGACGAGTGTTCGCGATCGACGGCCTCGGCGTCCGCGGTCTTCCGTGCCTGCCGTACCGAGGCCGGGTACCGCGATAGGGACCTCGCGCTGCGAGAAGCGCTGAACCAAAACGTCCAGAGTCTCCCCCTCGGAGACCGGGTCTGTGCCGTTGTGGTTGGTGAGCAACCCAAACGGCCAAATCCCGGCGCCAGTAGGGGAGGCGCTTGACGTTTTGGTTGCTTCGCCCTGCGCGGATCCCCCCAAACAGCTGCCGACCCGTGAGTCGGCAGCTGGTTGGGATCGCGGCTAGCGGGGCTCCCAGAAACATCCCACCCGAAATTGCTCCTCCGGCTGACCACTGGCCTGTGTCCTCAGAGCCTCGCGTGGCGCTGCCACGCCACGGCTCTTGCGTCCTTGGCCAGCGGCCCCCGTACTTCCCCCCTTCGGGCGGAACGTTCCGGGGAGACCCACTATGAGGCGGCGCCCATTGCCTCTGCCGGCGGCGTCAGTGCTTCCTGAAGCTTCTTCGTGTCCTCGTCGGACAGAGACGTCTTGATCACAGTGCCCCCGAAGTCGTCGAGGGCCGCAATTGCCTTATCGGGAGTGGCCTGCTCGATCACCATGAACAGCGCGGAGGTCCCGGGCTGGACGTAGTCCCGGACCTCGTTCTGGAAGGCCTTGTCGATGCCCTGCTTGCTCATGTGGCCAAACAGGGCGCCGAGGCCGGCGCCCATCGCCCAGCCGGCAAACGGGATGAAGAACAGAAGGCCGAACAACAGCCCCCAGAATCCACCCCAGATCGCGCCGCCGCCGGCCCCCGCTCCACCACCATGCGAGGTGTGGACGTGGTACTTGCCTTCAGGGTCGCGCGAGATCGCCGCGACCTGGTCTGCCTGGATGATCAGCTCGGCTTCGAGCCGAGAGACCGTCTCCCGTGCTTGCTCGGCGGTTCCCTGATCGGGATAGCCGATAGCAATGAGAGTTGCCATTCACCTGCTCCTTTCGCTGGGTGTCTGTTGTTTCGCCTATGCCGGAGGCGGCGGGCCCCGCCGGGTCATCGTGTCGCCGTGTAGCGGCGGACCCGGACCAATCATCGCCGGCGAGCGCGAGGCCGTGGATGATCCACACGTCCGCCTCATTCGCATTGTTTCTCATCGACGGCCGCGGCGCTCAGCAGAGTGAGCCCGAGGCTGCTGATCTGTTGGAGGATCCCTTGGAGCTGAGCCTGGTCGCGAACTGGCCCGATGAACACGGTGTTGCCCTGCTCGTGACTCATGGTCATAGTTGCAAAGGCGAGACCGACGCTGTCGCTGACGTGCTCCGCGATCAGAATGCGGTATTCCCGAACCGGCACGCCGTCGAGGATGGCGCGCCCAGCCAGTGTGGGGCGGTTGGATCACCGATTCACATGGGTGAACTCTGATCGCGCCTTCGATCGTGAAGCGTCGGGCGACGAAATGCGCTGTCGGGGCCTCGGATCGTCTTTTTCGGGTGATGACTGCGCGTTGGCTTGCCCGGAGGATTGCAACGAAGTGGAAGTTGACGCCATACAACGTGACGACAGTATGCCCGTCCCGAGAGTGAGTCCTCGCGTGGACCCTGCCCCCGACCCCCCGTCGCATTCAAGCTCCGGTGAAGGGCAGGGGGCCGCCCCCGATCTCGTGGCACTGGCTCGGTCCCCCGGGTTTTGGACGATCATTGGCTACGCGGTTCTGTTCGGGGTCGTGCTCGCCGTCGCGGCGCTGGCGTTCCTGGGGTTGGTCAAAGGCGGCACGAAGCTCTGGTTCACACTCCCGAAGAACCCGGACTGGTTCTCCGGGAGCCTCTGGTGGGTGGCGGTGACGGCAGCCGCCGGGGTCCTCGTCGGCATGCTTCGGCGGGCGCTTCGGGTCCCGGCCAAGCTGGACGGCACGCTCGTGGAGATCCGGGACGAGCGGGTCGAGCCGTCCACCGTTCTGAAGGCGGTTGCCGTCTCGCTGGTGTCCCTGGTCGGTGGAGCGAGCCTCGGGCCCGAGGATGCACTGGGGAAGATGGGCGGGGGGTTCGGAACCTGGGTGTCGGCGCGGCATAAGCTCGACGAGAGCATCAGCGCGACGAACGCGCTCAGCGGGATATCCGCATCGTTCG
Organism: uncultured Solirubrobacterales bacterium; assembly: GCA_963830475.1. GTDB lineage: Bacteria > Actinomycetota > Thermoleophilia > Solirubrobacterales > Solirubrobacteraceae > Palsa-465. The sequence goes on from CAWHMX010000008.1 coordinate 485,295, forward strand.
GCGGCCTGTTGTCATCTCCGATCTTGGCGACGAGCTTGGTGGTCGAGGTTGCACGTCCAAAGCTCTCCCGCTTCGGTGAGACGCTGGTCGGGACGCTGCTGTCATCGACGGTGGCGTTTGCGGTGTACTTCCCGATCGCGGGGACGACATTCCTTGGGATCTACACGCTGCCGTCCTTCAAGTACCACGATTGGCAATTGGCCGCGGCCGTTCCCCTCGGCCTGGTCGCCGGGGCGCTCGCGCTGACCATCGCGGTCGCCATCGGACTGGTCAGGAAGCTGACGGCTCCGCTCGCCGAGCGGACGATCCTTCGCTCGACACTCGGGGGAATCGTGTTCGGACTGGTTGGCGTGGCACTGCCGCTGACCCTGTTCACCGGAACATCCCAGCTCACGACCGTGATCCACGACGGCCCCGCGCTTGGCGTGGGGTTGGTCGTCGCGGTTGTATTGGCGAAGATCGTCATGTTCGCGCTCTGCGAGGCCACCGGGTTCATCGGCGGGCCGATCCTCGTGATGCTGTTCATAGGCGGCACTGCCGGGATCGCCACCCACTTGTTGATCCCGGGACTCCCCGAAGGGCTCGCGTTCGCCACTATGTTCGCCGGCGTCCTCGGGGCAATCGTCGCGGCGCCATTCTCGCTGATCGTTCTGGCCGCCCTCACGACCCAGATCGGGACACTGCAGCTCGCGCCCGTAGCGATCGCGGTCCTCACGGCCTACCTCGCCGTCTCGGGCTCCGGCGTGCTCCAGGCCCTCGCACGACGTGGACGCCCGACCCCCTCGTCGTCCTCGAAGGAGGCGGAACAAGGCTCATCGACGGGGTCGTAACTCCGCTCCCTCCGGGCGCGTGGCAACCGAGACTCCTCGTCGGTACGATGACCCCTGTTCCGAAGTAGGCGATCTGGCTCCCGGGCCGGTGGCGCCGAGTATCCGCAGCACCAGTGAGCACACCACACCGCGAAGCACCCCAAGGCAAGGCATGAGCGCCGGCGGCCCGGAGCCGGGGTCCCAGCCGCTGATCGGTGGCAGGCTGCTGGCGGAGATCACGAATCGGATCGTCGCGTTCATGCGCGAGCACTACGGCCGCGGACCAATCAAGGCCAAGACCTACGTCCTCGACAACCTGATCGTGTGTGTACTCAGCGACGGGTTCACCGCGATCGAACGCACGATGGTGGACGGAGGCGAGCCGAACCGCGTGCTCGAAATGCGCCGCGACTTTCAGCGAATGATGAAAGAGCGCTACAGCGCGATGATCGAGCAGCTCACCGGGCGTAAGGTGCTTGCCTTCCTGAGCCAGGCCCATATCGAGCCCGACCTCACGATCGAGATGTTTCTGATGGATGGCCCGGTTCCGGGCTTTGGTGCGTTGGAGCTCGTCGACCCGGCGGCTCCCCAGTACCCCGACGAGGCCCCATAGGCTCCCTGAAGGTGCGCCACCGGCCGCCGGCGCTCGCCAGGATCACTGCTTGTGCAGCTCTTCGGTTGGCTGCCGAGGGAGATATCGACTAACCTACGACCGTCTTCGAGACAAGCCGGCGGGACCGTTGCTGTTCGGCTGGGGTGCCTCGTTCAACCGAAGCTTGCGCCCATGGCGGTCCGATGGCGGCCCGTGGGGGTTGCGCTCTGGAAACTCAACCCCTGCATCGGAGTGGTCATCTTGCCTCGATCGGACTGCCGGCTTGGGCCCGAAGCGCTCGCCGTCTATGCGCGTCCGCGGCTTGGGCGAAGCGTATTCGACATCCTCAGCTCGGTCGTGCCATACGTGGCCGTTTCCGCGCTGATGTACCTCGCACTTGACGTCTCGGATCTGCTGACGCTGGCGCTGATCCTTCCAGCTACCGGCTTCCTGGTGCGCACGTTTGTCGTCTTTCATGATTGTGCGCACGGGTCACTCCTGCCCTCCAAGCGTGCGAATCGGGCCCTCGGGCGTTTTCTCGGCCTGTTCGTGTTTGCACCGTTCGAGCGCTGGCGCCACGATCATTCGATCCATCACGCAACATCGGGAGACCTCGAGCGCCGCGGCGTCGGGGACATCATCACGCTGACCGTCGGCGAGTACCGGGCGCGGCGATGGCGAGGTCGTCTCGCCTATCGCCTGACGCGCAATCCGGTCGTGATGTTCGGGGTGGGTCCGGTTATGGCGATGATGATCGGGCCGCGCATCGCAACCCGGTCACAGCGTCCTCGGATGCGCCACAGCGTGCTCGGCACCGATGTGGCGCTCGTCGTCGTCATCGGTGGGCTGTGCTGGTTGATCGGCTGGCAGAGCTTCCTGATCGTCTGGGCGCCTTCGGCGATACTCGCCGGATCCGTCGGGATCTGGCTCTTCTATGTGCAACATCAGTTCGAAGACGCCTACTGGCAAAGCGCTGCTGACTGGGACTACTCCGACGCGGCGCTCCGCGGCAGCTCGTACCTGAAGTTGCCGCGAGTGCTGCAGTTCTTCACCGGGAACATCGGACTTCATCACGTGCACCATCTGAACTCACGGATTCCGAACTACAACCTTCAACGCGCTCACGATGAGAACGCGATCTTCCGCCAGGTTCCGACGCTGTCGTTGTGGGACGGGTTGAAGAGCGTCCGGCTCAAGCTATGGGACGAAGAGCACGGAAAGCTCGTCACGTTTGCACAGGCAAGCCGCGCCCAGCCGGCCGGTGGGGGACACCATGGATCAGCGCCAGCCAAAGTTGCGCCCAGGCAAGCCGGGGCGCCAACGTAGCTACCGATTGCCTGGTCCGTTAGCCGATCGAGCCCTCCATCTGGAGTTCGATCAGACGGTTCATCTCGACGGCGTACTCCATCGGGAGCTGCTTGATGATCGGCTCGACGAAACCGTTGACGATCAGCTTTGAGGCCTCTTCCTCAGGGATGCCGTGTGACATCAGGTAGAAGAGCTGGTCGTCGCCGACCTTCGAGACTGTCGCTTCGTGGCCGACGTTGACGTCGTCCTCGCCGATCCGGATCGTCGGGTAGGTATCCGAGCGCGAATGCTCGTCCAGCAGCAACGCGTCGCAGACGACCTTGGACTTGGAGCCGTGGGCGCCCTTGGCGATCTCGAGCAGGCCTCTGTACGAGCCTCGGCCGCCGTCCTTGCAGATCGATTTCGCGAAGATGTTCGAGGTCGTGTTCGGCGCGGCGTGGATGATCTTGGCGCCCGCGTCCTGGTGTTGGCCGGCGCCGGCGAACGCGATCGACAGGACTTCGCCGTGGGCTCGCTCTCCGAGCAGGTAGATGCTCGGGTATTTCATCGTTAGCTTGGACCCGAGGTTGCAGTCAACCCATTCGACCGTGGCATCGCGATACGCGACCGCGCGCTTGGTGACGAGGTTGTAGACGTTGGTCGACCAGTTCTGGACGGTCGTGTAACGGATCCGCGCGCCTGGCTGGGCGATCAGCTCGACCACCGCCGAGTGAAGTGAGTCAGAGCTGTATGTGGGCGCGGTACATCCCTCGACGTAGTGAACGAATGAGCCCGGCTCGGCGATGATCAGCGTCCGCTCGAACTGCCCCATGTTTTCGGTGTTGATCCGGAAGTACGCCTGTAGCGGCAGGTCGACGCTGACGCCTTCGGGCACGTAGACGAAAGATCCGCCGGACCACACCGCGGAGTTCAGCGCCGCGAGCTTGTTGTCGTTGGGAGGGATGACGGTCGCGAAGTACTGACGCACGATGTCCTCGTGCTCGCGCAGCGCCGTGTCCATGTCCGTGAAGATCACGCCCTGCTTCTCGAGATCCTCGTGAATCTGGTGATAGACGACCTCTGACTCGTACTGCGCACCGACTCCGGAGAGAAACTTGCGCTCCGCCTCGGGAATGCCTAAGCGATCGAAAGTCCGCTTGACGTCCTCGGGCACGTCCTCCCACGACCGGCTGGGTGTCTCCGACGCGCGCACGAAGTAGCGAATGTCGTCGTAGTCGAGCTCGGCCAGCATCGGCGAGCCCCAGGTTGGCTGTTTGCGCGCTAGGAAATGGTCGAGCGCCTTCAGTCTGAAGTCGCGCATCCATCCCGGCTCTGACTTGAACTCGGAGATCTTCTCGACGATCTCTCGGTTCAGTCCTTTCGGTGCCTTGTACAGGTAATGCTCGGCGTCGTGGAACCCGTAGCGCTCCTCGTAGTCGGCATTGATGCCCACCAGCTGCTCGTTCCCTGTCAGGACACCTGTCGCGGGAGTAGCCACTACTACCCCTCCAGCCCGATGATGTACGTTGCCGCCGGCGGTTCGGCCGGCGCGATCAGCGTTGCGCCAACCGCCTCGCTGCTGAAGCTGCCGCCGTCGTCGAGCCAACGCTCGGCGTCCGAGTTGTCGTCAGAAGCAGCGCGATGCGGGCCGAGTTCGTCTGACCCGGTCCCGCTCTCGCGGCGCCGGAAACGCGCCGAGGCAGCACCGTTGCGGATCTGCTGGGCGGCTTGTTCCGCCGCGTCGTAGGAAGCGAAATACCGCGACTGCCCGAGGGTTGAGCCGTCGCGGGCGAGGATCTCCCAGCGGTAGGAGCCGTCGTTGTCCTCGAAGATGAGGAACTCCATAGGTCCCGGCCCATGTATGCGAGCCGGTGGCCGCGCGAGCTGTCTCGACGCGCGGGACTTCCTGTTCGCGGTGGCCATCGCCAACCGCCTCTCTGCCCTTCTGACCGAAGACGTCGCCCGGGAAGCAAGAAGAGCGAGGGGCTCACGGAGCGCACCCAGAACCCTACCACATTCCGACCGCGGCACTAGGAATTGGCATTCCCCCGCGCTCGCGGATGGCCTCCGTCAGTCCAGGGAGCCGGGCGGCAGCACAAAGCGCAGCGGCGAACGGGACGCGGTCGCGTCGCTACCCTTCATCCGTGAGCCGTGAAGCCCCTGGCTGGGACTCACGGACACGGTCGCGTCGGGCGTGCCGTCGTGGGCGGTGATCCAGCTCATGACCGCGGCGAAGTCGGCGCCTTCGGCGAGGATCGCAGCTCGCTCAATCACGACTCCACCCGAAGAGTGCGGGCGCGACAGTCTGGTTACGAATGCGTGGATCTCGAGATCGTTCACTGGTCACACGGTACTGGTTGCGGGCCGCAACGGCGAGTAATCGGGCTGGTGCCGGATTGCGACGTGCCCGATCGTCTCCGGGAGGTCAGCTTGGACATCGGTGCATCCGGGGCGGAGGCCGAGCAGCGTGGTCAGCAGCACAAGCGGTGCGCAGGAGCAGGAGCCCGGCAAGATCCTGAATCTCGCAGGTCGCGATCGGTCCCCGATGTCAAAAAGAACTGAGCGTCGAAATGAGCGCTCTGGTTCAGGCTCAACGGGTGCAGTGGCGCCTCGTCGAGGCGAAGAGCCCAGCGTGAGATGAAACGAGTGTCCTCCGAGAAGAAGCCGTGTCACGACCAGAGTCGGGGCGCACGTCGCCGACGAGATCACCGAGGACGAACGTGCTGCCTCCAGGACGCTGAAGGTCCGCTCAGACACCGAGTGCACGGGCTGCGGCCGGGAGCGCCACGGCTCGATATGTGCGTTCGTACGCGGCGGCAACCACGTCGACGTCGCAATGCTGGCTCACCCAGGCTCGGCAGTCTCGCGCAGCGATCTGCTGCAGCCGGCCTACCGCCTCGCCCATCCTGCGCTCGTCGTGGACGAGGAAGCCGGTCTCGCCGTCGACGACGAGCTCGCGCGCCGCGCCCTCGGGGAACGCGATCACCGGCGTCCCGCATGCGAGCGCTTCGACCATCACCATCCCGAACGGCTCGTTCCAACGGATCGGCATCAGCAGACCGCGAGCCCGCGCGAACAGCGAGCGCTTCGCCGAACCGCCGACCTCGCCCACGAACTGGACTCGGTCGCCGTCGATGTGGGGCGCGATCTCCCGGTCGAAGAACTGCTGCTGACCGGGCTGGATCACGCCGGCCAAGACGAGCGGTACGTCAACGGCGCGCGCGGCTGCGATCGCGCGATGCGCTCCCTTCTCCGGGGTCATCCGTCCGACCCACAACAGGTAGTCGCCCTTGCGCTCCTCCAGCGGCCAAGCGCGCAGATCGATCGGGTTGGGGATCGAGGCGATCGGACCCAACCCGGGCGGTGCGGATGACAGCTGCGCACGGCTGATTCCGACGAGCGTGCCCTTGTGGCCATGCCGCGCATAGAAGGCCGCGGTCTCCCGAGTGAACGGCCCGTGCAATGTATGCACCAGCGGAATGTCGATACGGTTCGCCATCGCGAGCCCCGTGAATCCGCAATGGTCGTGAATGACGTCGAACCGATCATGACCGGTGGAGCTGTCGATCGCATCGAACGCTCGTCCGACGTGGTCGGCTTCGTACAACGACCGCTCGATCTCGTGAGGATGGGCCTCCTCGAGCAGCGTCGTCACCGTGGCGCGCGACGCCGAGCCCGGAGCGCAGAAGAGCGTCACCTCATGCCCCAGGCGGACCAGTCCGTCCGTGAGGCTACTCACGACCGACTCAACGCCACCGTACCCCGGTGCCGGGACTGAGATCCACGGCGGAGCGAGCACCGCGACACGCAGCGGTGCTCCAGGCGCGCCGACCGGCGAGAGATTCGGCGTGCGGCCGGAGCTCGTGCGTCCCCATTGTTGACGGCGAGACCTCAGTGTGGGCGCTGGGCTGGGCGCATTCATCGACGCTCCTCACGTGCCTCTCAGGCGGGGCACTCGCGAGGCAGAGAGGTCAAATAGGACCGAGCGAGCGCACGATCGCCAACCCCTGAGGGAACGCGACGGACATTCCCACCGTACCACGTGTCGGACTAAATCCGAGTTCGCCGGTCGGAATACGGCATCGCAGCCGCTGTTCGGTCGTTGGCGACCTGCCGTACGGGGCTCTCCCAGTGCGCCCGAGAGGACTCGAACCTCCACGGACCATTCAGTCCACAAGGCCCTCAACCTTGCGCGTCTACCAATTCCGCCACAGGCGCGGTGGGGCGGCCAGTATAGCTTGGAGGTTGCGGTCCGTCATGGCCCCGAGCTATCTTTTCCGAACACATGTTCGCGTCAACTCAACCGACACGATCAAGGAGCCGGATGCGATGGACTTGACGAAGCGCCAACAGGAGATTTTCGACTTCATCAAGCGGTACTCGGACCTCAACGGCTACCCGCCGACGGTGCGGGACATCGGCAAGGCCGTGGGACTCGCATCGTCGTCGACGGTGCACGCACACCTCGCAAACCTGGAGAAGATCGGACTCCTGCGGCGGGATCCGACGAAGCCGCGGGCGATCGAACTGCTCGACCGGGCGGCTGCCGGAGTTCGCGGATTCGTGCGCTCGGGCCTGCCACTCGTCGGCCAGGTGGCCGCCGGGCAGCCGATCCTCGCCGACGAGAACATCGAGGAATACGTCGCGACCCCGGCAGCGGCAGGAGGGGAGCAAGGTGAGTTCCTGTTGCGGGTGCGCGGCCAGTCGATGAAGAACGTCGGGATCCTCGACGGCGACCTGGTGGTCGTCAAGCCGCAGGACACGGCGACGGACGGCGAGATCGTGGTCGCGCTCCTCGGCGACGAGGCGACCGTCAAGCGCTTCTTTCAGGAGCCCGACCACATCCGTCTGCAGCCGGAGAACGAGACGATGGACCCGATCCGGGAGCGCGATGTGCGGATCGTGGGCCGCGTCGTCGGGTTGATGCGGAGCATGTGATGAGTCCGTTCGCCGCACTCGCGATGCCACCGGACCGGGTTCGCGGCGCGGTCGCCGGCGGCCGGGGCGGCGAGCCGACGCTCGACGATCTGATCGTCGCGGTGTGGGACCGGCTTCACACCCATGCGGCTGCACCTTGTCCGGTGTGCGCAAGCGGGACGCTGGACGCCGTGTACGGCGCGCACGCGAGGCCGGTCATGGGCCGCTGCCGCGCTTGTGGGGCGGAGCTGCGCTGAGCGCTATGCTCGACGCGCAGGCTGAGCAGTCGCGGAGGTGATAGGCCTTCGAGGAAAGTCCGGACATCACAGGGCAAGGTGGTCGGTAACGCCGACCCGGGGAAACCCGCGGGAAAGTGCCACAGAAATGACACCGCCTAAGCTTTGGGGCCTGCTGCAGCGTCCCAGGGCCGGTAAGGGTGAAATGGTGCGGTAAGAGCGCACCGGCGTCGCGGTGACGCGGCGGCCAGGTAAACCCCACCTGATGCAAGGCCGAGCAGGACCGTTCGGAGGTTGCCCGCCTAGGTCCGGGTAGGCCGCTCAGATGGATGGCTGCTCTCGACAGGATCCGGCTTACAGGCCTGCTAAGGAGAAAGCCCCGGAAACGGGGCTTTCTCTATGTGTCCTGTTGCTCGCTTCAGGACACTGGTGCAGCGTCCCGGAAGTCCTTTGATGTTCGGGCGAGTGGCTGGGCGTGGATGAGGCGGGACGTTGCAACAGCAGATACTGGAGGTATCTGCCGTTGCGACGGCACGACTCAGGCGCGTCCAGACGCCGCCAGAACGCAAAGGAATTTCGAGGACGTTGCACTAGGCGCGTTCGATGTGTCGCGGGAGACGGAGGGCGGCCAGTAGGCCGACGAGGCCGAACGCGGCGAGCGTGATCATGGCGATCGTGTAAGCGTGGTTTCCGGTCGCAACGGATGAGACGAGGATTGTGCCGGCGATCGCGGTGCCAAACGACGATCCCAGATTGGAGACGCTTCGCGACAGACCGGAGATCTCCCCCTGCAGCTCCTCGGGGAAGCTCGACTGCACGACGTTGACCGAAGGGGTGAGCATCCCGCCGACGCCGAGTCCGATCAGCAGCAGCCCTGGGACGAAAGCGGCGAGGCTGTCCCAGGCCTTGACCAGCAGCAGCAAGACCACGATCCCGGCCACGGTGACGACGAAACCCGTGACGATCAGCGATCGTTGCGCGTAGCGCTTCGCTAGGCGCTCTGCCGCCAGCGACGAGACGAGGATCCCGGCGGTGGCGGCGGTGAAGATGACGCCGGTCTTGACCGCGCTGTAGCCGCGAACCTCCTGGAGGAAGACTGAGACGACGAATGACGTCCCAAGCAGCACCAGCCACTGGATGTTCTGCGTGACGAGCGCGAGATTGCAGGTGCGGTTGCGGAACAGCCGGGTCGAGAGCAGCGGCTCCTTCCCGATCCGCTCCTGGCGGCGGATGTAGAGGAAGAATAGGGCCAGGAGGGCGGCGCCCACCGCGAGCAGGACGACGAACAGCAGGTTGTTGCTGCCGGCCTGGAGGATCGCGAGCACGACGAAGAGCATCCCCGCCGCCGACAGAACCGCGCCGCCGGCGTCGAAGGGACGAGTCCGGTCCGCTGGTAGCGGGTCGACGATGCGGCGGCTGAGGAGGATGATCGTCGCGACAACCAGGGCCTGGAAGACGAACGCGGCGCGCCAGCTGATCGCGGACGTGATCACGCCGCCGATCAGGGGGCCGGCGGCGGCGCCGATGCCGCCGAGCCCGCTGATCACCCCGAACGCCCACGCGCGTGAGGTCATGCCCTCGAACCAGAGCGTTGCGAGGATGTAGACCGGCGGGATCAGCAGGGCGGTGCCCACGCCCTCGAAGACCGAGTTGCCGAGAATCAACACGCCGAGCCCGGGGGAGACGGCACTAAGCACAGCGCCGATCCCGTACAGCGTCAGGCCGATGATGAAGCAGCGCTTCCGTCCCCACCGATCGGTCAGCTTGCTGCACGGGATCATGAGGATCGCCATGATCACGAGGAACAGCGTGATCACCGTCTGGACGCCCTTGACCGTCGTGTCCAGATCGTGGGTGATGTCGGAGATCATCACGTTCATGTTCGAGCCGGCGAAGCTGCAGATGAACTGGGCCAGCGCGAGCGGCGCAATCATCCGCCGCGCCGCCTGCAGCGGACGCCCGCCCGGCCGCGTCTCGCTCGTGGGCACCGAGCTCTCGCTCACATGAACCCTTCGCCGAAGCCGTCGCGACCGAGGAGCGGCCCCGCCTGCAGGTCTCCGACCAGGTCGTAGTCCTCGATCCGCACGTCCGCCTCCGCCTCCGCCGCTGACCAGCGCATCACCCTAGAGGAACTCCCCAGCTAGTTGTTGCTTTCGTGTCAATACTGCTCCATCTTGAGGAGGCCGGCTCACGCCGGGGCTCCGGCGAGGACCGCAAAGGTGCCGATCGCGCCGGCGGCCACGAGCGTCTCGACAACGCCACGGCGCCCGAGCAGCAAGGCGAACGCGGCGACGCCCATCAGCCCGAACTGCCAGCCGTGGCGCAATGCCTCCGCCAACGGGATCGCGGATCCCAGGATCGCTCCGACCGCCGCGGGCCCTGCCCCGGCCAGGAACGCCTGCGCTCGTGCCGACTCCCGCAGCTGCTGGAAATGGCCGGCGCCGACCAACACGAACACGAACGACGGCGCGAAGGCGATCACGGCCGCCAGCGCGCCGCCGCCGATCCCGTGAGCGGCATAGCCGACGGCGGCGACGGTCGCGACGACAGGTCCCGGCGTCACCTGGCCAAGCGCGACCGCGTTGAGGAAGTGGGCCGAGGTCATCCAGTGGTAGGTGTGGACCGCGTCGTGCTGCATCAGCGGGACGATCACGAACCCACCGCCGTAGGAGAGCGCTCCGACCTTGAGCGCAACCCAGGCGAGCGCGAGCCAGCCGCCGGCGGCGACCGCGCCCGACAGGGCGCTGACCAGCAGCACCGAACCGCCGTGCGCCCTGAGGTCGGCATGCCCGCCGGGTCGCCGGCCCAGCGGGCCCGCGACCACCGCCATCTCGACCAGTCCACAGACGAGCAACACCAGCACCAGGTACGGTCCGACCAGCGCCGCCCCGGCCCCCGCCAGGACGACGTAGGTGGACCAGCGCAGCCGCCGGTAAGGTCCGGCCGCCAGCGCCCGCCGCCCGCTGGGCAACAGCAGAGCCCACGCGGCCGTGACCGCCACGGGAGCAATCGCAGCCCCGGCGCCGTCCCCGGCGCCGCGAACCCAGAGCGGGGGCGCGCCGGCGAGGAAGATCGGCGACAACGCGAGCACGATCACGACGGCCGGGAGGATGAACGCGAGGCCGCCGACGACCGCGCCGCGCCAGCCGGCGACGCGATGGGCGCAGAAGATCGCGAGCTGGGTCGAGGCCGGGCCGGGAAGCAGGTTGCACGCCGCGATCGCCGCCTCAAACTCGTCTGCCAGGATCCACCCCCGCTCCTGCACGACGAGCCTGCGCAGCATCGCGATGTGGGTCGGCGGACCGCCGAAGCCGGTGATCCCGATCCGGCCCCACGCGCGAGCGACGACGTGCAGTGGAACCGCGGAGTCCGTCACCCGCCGGCGGCTCTGGCCGCAAAGGCTCGGAGCCTGGCCCCGTCGAGCCGGTGCTGCAGCCAGTCGTCAAGGACCTCGGCGCCCAGCTTCTCGTAGAAGCTCAGCGCCGGATCATTCCAATCGAGCGCGACCCACTCGAGCCGAGTGCAGCCCCGCTCAACCGCGATCTGCGCGACATGTCGGAGCAGCGCCTCGCCGGCGCCGCCACGTCGGTGCTCAGGCATCACGAAAAGATCCTCGAGCCAGATGCCGGGCAGACACTCCCAGGTCGAGAACGTGCCGTGGAACAGGGCGAACCCGATCCGTTGACCGTCGCGCTCGGCGATCGCCGCCTCGGCCGTCGGCTTCTCTCCGAACAGCGCCTCGTCCAGCAGCTCGGGTGAGCCCGTCACCGCGTCGGGCGCACGCTCGTACTCCGCCAGGGCGACGATCATCGAGAACGCGAACTCGACGTCGTCCGCGCGAGCAGCGCGAGTAACGATGTCCGAGCTCACCCGATCGTCGAGTCGGCGAGGGGGTCGGATGACGGACCGCTGACCGCTGCGGGCGGCTCGATCTCGCGTTTGAGGATCTTCCCCGTTGGCCCTTTCGGCAGGTCGTCGACCAGCCAGATGCGACGGGGGTACTTGTAGGCGGCGACCTGTCTCCTGACGAACTCGCGAAGCTCCTCGGGGCTGGCCTTGGCGCCGTCCTTGAGCACCACCGCGGCCGCCACCTCCTCGCCGTATTGATCGTGCGGAATCCCGATCACGGCCGCCTCTCTGACGGCGGGATGCTCGTAGAGCACCTCCTCGACCTCGCGCGGGTAGACGTTGAACCCACCGCGGATGATCATGTCCTTCTTGCGGTCGACGATGAAGAAGTAACCGTCCCCGTCGACGCGCGCCATATCCCCGGTGTGTAGCCAACCGCCGCGAAGCGCCTCCTCAGTCGCGTCTGGCCGGTTCCAATAGCCCTTCATCACGTTGTGTCCGCGGATTACGATCTCGCCGACCTCCCCGCTCGGGAGCCCGTGCCCCTCCCCGTCGACGACCTTCATCTCGACGCCCTCGATCGGCGTGCCGATGGAGCCCGCCCTGCGCTCGCGGTCGGGGTGGTTGAACGACGCGACGGGTGAGGATTCCGACAGCCCGTAGCCCTCGAGGATCTTGCAGCCGAACGCCGCCTCGAACCCACGCAGCAGCTCCACCGGCATCGCGGCCCCGCCAGAGGCGCAGACGACGAGCGAGGACGTGTCGCAGTGGCTGCGGTCCGGTACGTGCAGCATCGCGCCGTACATGGTCGGCACGCCTTCGAACACCTGAACCCGATCGCGGCCGATGATCTCGAGCGCCTTGGCCGGGTCGAACCGAGGGAGCAGCGTCAGCAGCCCTCCTGCGACCACCGTCGCGTTCATCGCACACGTCTGCCCGAACGAGTGGAACAGTGGCAGTGCGCCGAGCATTACGGTCCCCGTGCCCAGATCAAACAGGGTGAGGCACCCCTGGCAGTTGCGCAGCAGGTTGGCGTGGGTCAGTTCCGCGCCCTTGGGCGTTCCGGTGGTGCCCGAGGTGTAGAGCACGACCGCCGTGTCGGATGGGTCGCGCGCGCTCATCTCCTCGACCGGATCGCTCTGGAGAACGAGCTGCTCGAACTCTCCGGGAGCCACCTCGATGCACTCGCATCCGGCCGCGGCGGCGGCGGCCTGCGCCTCCGCCGCGAAGTCGTGCCAGACGAACAGGACCTTCGCTCCCGAATCGCGCAGGAAGAAGGACACCTCGCGCTGCTTGAGCAGGACGTTCATCGGAACGACGATCGCGCCGATTCTGAGCGCACCGAAGTAGCACGCGGGAAAGTACGGGACGTTCGGGAGCATGATCGCGACGCGGTCGCCGTCCTGCACTCCGTGCGTCCGCAGCATGCCGGCGACGCGCATCGCCGCATGGTCGAGCAGCGAGTAGTTCAGCTCGAAATCCTCGAGCTTGATCGCGATCTGCTCGGGGTCGCGCCGGGCGGAGTCGGACAGGATCTGAGCGAGGTTCACCAGTGCTCCCGCAGCCGCACGATACTGCGCCATCGCCGGCTGGCCAGCCGGATAGGGCCTCTAACGGGTGACCCAGGCCTCGGGATCCTCGGCGAGTTTGTCGATCGATCTCGGCAGCCGGCCGCCGGCGATGTCGGCGACGGTGACGTGCTCGACGACCTTACGAAGGTTCGCTCGGACGGCGATCCAGACCCGCAGCAAAGCTTCCGAGGCGCCGGCGTAGACCTGCTCCTCGGGTGGGGCGCCACGGACGCTCGCCAGCGGACCCTCAACGGCGCGGATCACGTCGGCGATCGTGATCTCGTCCGCGGGCTTAGCGAGGCGGAAGCCGCCCTCGGCACCGCGATGGGATCTGACCAATCCGGCGTGGCGCAACTCCCCGAGGATGTTCTCCAGGAAGTTCAGGGGGATGCCCTGGGCGGTCGCGATCCGCTCGGCCTTGACGGGTTTCTCGTCCGCGGTCGCCGCCAACTCGACCACGGCGCGAACCGCATAGTCTGCCTTGGCGGAAATCCTCATCCGAGGGCCAGTATTACGTGATCGGCGGTTGGAAGTCGGCCGATGTTTATCTAAGAGGCAAAAGTCCACGAAATGGACCACCCGCGACGGCCTGAACGGGATCGCCGGCAACGGGCTCGGTGCGCCGATTGCCAACGGCTGTCCGAAATCGGGTGGGTTTCGCACTGCCTGTAGCTCCTAGATGGTTGGGCCCGGAGACGGCGGGGAATCCGCCAATTTTCCAATCGATCCTTCGGGTCTTCGAAACGTTTCGGCGGCTCCCCCACTAGTATTTACGGTCCGCGAGCGGAGGCCGGAATGAGAAGGGTGGCAAGGGAGTCGTCATGGATCCCGTGGCACCCGAATTCGCGGTTAACCAAACGAGAGTCAGATGAGCTCAGTAGAAACCGACCAGGCTGCACGTGAGGCCACGGGCGCGCACCCCTACGGGCGCTACCTGGAGGAGTTCGAGTCCGGCGCCGTATACAAGCACTGGCCGGCGAAGACTGTGACCGAGGCGGACGACCATCTGCTCTGCCTGATCACGATGAACCACCACCCGCTGCAGATCAACGACGTGTACGCGGCGGGCTCGCAGCAGGGCCGCAACGTCGTTGTCGGGCCGCTGGTCTATTCGCTGGCGCTTGGGATGAGCGTCTCGGACGTCAGCGGCAAGGCGATCGCAAACCTCGAGACCGAAGAGCTGAAGCACCTCGAACCGGTGTTTCACGGCGACACGCTGTTCTGCGAATCGGAGGTCCTGGAGGTCACCCCGTCGCGGTCCAGGCGGACCGGGGCATCGTCAGGGTGTGGACCAAAGTGTTCAACCAGGACGGGATCCTCGTGACCGAGTTCAAGCGACTCGTACTCGTCCCCGGCAGGACTCTCGAATGACCAGAACCCCCTGAAAGACCCCCTAAGGAGCACCGATACATGTCGCACACCGCACCGCAGCAGCAGGCAAAGACCCGACACAAGCGTCTGAAGGCATGGGTGGACGGGGTCGTCAAGCTGACGCGGCCGGATGAGGTGTGGTGGTGTGATGGTTCGGTGGAGGAGTACGACCGTCTTTGTCAGAGGTTGATCGAGGCGGGGACGGTTCAGCGGCTGTCTGAGAGCAAGCGTCCGAATTCGTATTTGGCTTTGTCGGATCCGACTGACGTGGCGCGCGTGGAGGACCGGACGTTCATCTGTTCGGAGCGCGAGTCGGATGCGGGGCCGACCAATCACTGGGCGGATCCGGTCCAGATGCGGTCGACCCTGACCGACCTGTTCGACGGCGCCATGCGTGGCCGGACGATGTATGTGGTGCCGTTCAGCATGGGCCCGATCGGCTCGCCGATTTCCTATGTCGGGGTGCAGGTGACCGACTCGGCGTACGTGGCGGCGTCGATGCGGATCATGACGCGGATGGGTCAGGCCGCGCTCGACGCGCTCGGCGATGACGCGGAGTTCGTGCCGTGTCTGCATTCGGTCGGTGCTCCGTTGGCCGACGGCGTCCAGGATGTGCCGTGGCCGTGCAACTCGGAGAGCAAGTACATCGTGCACTTCCCTGAGACGAGGGAGATCTGGTCCTACGGCTCGGGTTATGGCGGCAATGCGCTTTTGGGGAAGAAGTGCTTTGCCCTGAGAATCGCGTCGGTGATGGCGCGTGACGAGGGGTGGCTCGCGGAGCACATGCTGATCGTCAAGCTGACCTCGCCCGACGGGGTCGTCAAGTACGTGGCCGGAGCCTTCCCGAGCGCCTGCGGGAAGACGAATCTGGCGATGATGATCCCGACCCTGCCTGATTGGAAGGTCGAGACGGTCGGCGATGACATCGCCTGGATGAAGTTCGGCTCCGACGGCCGCCTGTATGCGGTCAACCCGGAGTACGGGTTCTTCGGGGTCGCGCCGAATACCAGCGCGCGCACCAACCCCAACGCGACCGACACGATCAGCTCGAACACGATCTTCACCAACTGCGCGCTGACCGACGACGGCGACGTCTGGTGGGAGGGTCTGACGGGCGAGGCTCCCGCGCACGCGATCGACTGGCTTGGCCATGATTGGACGCCTGAGTCCCAGACGCCGGCGGCGCACCCGAATTCGCGGTTCACGACCCCTGCCTCTCAGTGCCCCTCGATCGCTCCGGAGTGGGAGGACCCGGCGGGGGTGCCGATCGATGCGTTCCTGTTCGGCGGCCGTCGCGCGCGCGTCGTGCCGCTCGTGAACGAGGCGCGCGACTGGGAGCATGGGGTGTTCCTCGGCTCGATCATGTCCTCGGAGACGACCGCGGCTGCGACTGGTCACGTCGGGACCCTGCGGTTCGACCCGATGGCGATGCTCCCGTTTTGCGGCTATCACATGGCCGACTACTGGTCCCATTGGCTGGCATTGGGCGAGCGTGAGGGCGCGAGGCTCCCGAAGATCTTCTACGTCAACTGGTTTCGCAAGAGCGTCGACGGTAAGTTCCTGTGGCCAGGGTACGGCGAGAACTCGCGCGTCCTGGCGTGGATCTTTGGCCGCTGCGAGGGAACCGCCCGGGCGGTCGAGACCGAGATCGGCCTGTTGCCCCCGGTCGGCGCGGGCGGAATCGACACGACTGGTCTCGATGTCACCGACGCTGACATGCGTGAGCTCCTGACGGTCGACGTCGACGGGTGGAAGCGACAGGTCCCGCAACTGAACGAGCATTACGACCGCTTCGGCGACAAGCTCCCCTCCCGGCTCCACCAAGAGCTCGACGGGCTCGAACAGCGCCTCGGTGCGTGAGCTCGCTTCTGCCCGTCCAACGTCGCTGAGGGCGGGGCGCCCGAGCTTGGGAGACGGCCGTGGCGCTCCCACTCCTTCCTTCTGACGCCGGCCTGCTCGCGATGCAGGCCGGCGTCGTCGCGGCGCCGCGGGCGGTCACGCCGGCGTGGCGCCGGCGGCTGCGACGGTTCCATGGTCGGGGCTGGGCGGTGGTTCCGCCGGCCGCGATCATCGGGGTGATTTTCGCGATCCGCTACGCGTCGGGAACCGCGAACGTGCTGACTTACCTGGCGCTCGTGGCCGTGCCGCTGCTGGCAATGGGGGCGCTCGGCTGGGCGATGCACGGTGCAAGACCCATGTACGCGGTGCTCGGCGTAGGGCTTTTCGTGCTGGCCTGGCGCTCGCCGGGGACGCTCAGTGGCGAGGCCGCGGCAGCGCTGCTGTCGGGACTCTCGTGCGTGACCCTGGGCGTGCTGCTGGCGACGGTCACGGACACACGCTGGTTGAAGGCGGGGATCGTCGCGATGGCGTGCGCCGACGTTTGGCTGGTCGCTACGGATCTGCTGCAACGACCGAACGATGTACTTGTCGCGGCGGCGCCCGGTGGGGGGCTGCCGCACCTGCAGAGCGAACAATTCGGCACGATCAACATGGGTTACGGCGACATGTTCGTCGCCGGGCTGCTCGGCGCGGTGATGGCCGGGCGGGGGCGACTACAGGCGATTGCCGCACTCCTTACGCTCGCGCTGGCGGGAATGTTCGACGTGTTGTTCCTGGTCGTCGACGAGCTTCCGGCGACCGTGCCGGTCGCGCTCGCGCTCGTGGTCATCGAGCTAGTGTTGGCTAATGGGCGTCGCGGCCGGTCGAAGCAGGGGGACGCGATTCCTCCGCCAGCGACGTGATTGCCAGGGTTCCGCGCGCCGAGTCCTCGAGCACCTCGCTGGCCTCCTCGGCCGACCTGGCGTAGAGCTCCACCAGCAGGTGTACGACGATCCGCTCCTCATCGTGCTTGTGAAATCGCACGTGCGTGAAGAATTCGCGCGTTCCGTGGTCGCCGAAGGCGGCGTACGAAAGCGCGTCGCCGGCCTCGGGCCCAGAGCAGGTCTCGACGTCCTCGGCCTCGACGGTGACCGTGCACGAGGCGACCCAGGGCGTGCCGGCGATCATTCGCTCCCAGCGATCCTCGACAGGTTCAACACGTCCGTTGTGAAAGCCAAGATGTGGCTGATCGTGCATGCATTCAAGGCACTGGACGACTGCCTCCTGCATCTCGTCGACCACCTCGGTGCGCTCGCCGCTCTCCGGATCGATCCGGTGGATTCCCTCGTAGTGGACTTGAACCTCGAGGTTCTGGGACCAGCAGCGGTAGCAACGCAGCCAGCTCCGGACCTCGGTTGAGCCCTCCATCGGGCCTAGTGTAGATGCTCGAAACTCGGCGGCCGGTCGGCGTGATCCTGGGCGGGGGGAGGGGCCTGCGGATCGGCGGGGCAAAGCTTGCGGTGGCGTTGCGAGGGCGGCCGCTGATCTCCTATCCGCTGGCGGCGATGCAGCAGGCGCTGTCCGACGTGGCGGTGATCGCCAAGGCCGATGCCGTGCTTCCTGATCTCCCCGGAACGATGGTGTGGATCGAGCCGGATGCTCCACGCAGCCCGCTGCTCGGGATCGTCGAGGCGCTGGCGCTAGCGGGCGGCCGGCCGGTGCTGGTCTGTCCCGCGGATCTGCCGTTCGTCACGCCCGATCTGCTGGCCGACTTGGCGGGCAGCCCCGACGATGGTGCGCCGGCCGTCGTTGCGAGCTGCGATGGCGTGATCCGGCCGCTGCTCGGCTGCTACCGGCCCCGAGCGGCGGGACTGCTGGCCGGCGTCGCCCAGCTCGCGCCCGACGGCGAGCCAGATGAGAGATCGGTTCGCGCGACCGTCGACGCGATCGGCCCCCGCCCGTTCGAGGTCGCCGACGCTAGGCAGCTCTTCGACGTCGATACCCCCGATGACTTGCTGCAGGCCGCGGCGATGTTGCCCTAGGGCAAATTTGGGGCCCAATGGGGGCGAAGGGGTGAATTTGCCGGCCAACGTGGCCGGCAAATTTGGGCCCCCAGGGCCAGTCCCCGGAATCAGCCGAATGTGAAGTCGTACGCATCGATCCCGTGCGGCAACTGGACGGTCAGCAGGACCTGCTGGTCTTTTTGAAGCTTCACCAGGTGATAGAGACGCTGCCCACGGACGGTGAACCAGCCCCCTGGTCCCACATCCGCGCCGCGGTCGGCCGCGGGGATCGGCTTGCCGCCGAGCAGCACCCGTCCACGCCGCGCGACGTTTCCGGTTGAGGTCATCACCAGATAGATGTTCTGCGCGTCGACGGCGCCCATGATCGACGCCGGTTTCTGCGCCTCGGTCTGGGTCTGCGCCTGGGCCGGCGTGATCGACTGGGACCCGACCGTCCAGCGGCCGTCCAGCGCCCAGTCGTTGACGCCGAACTCGGAGGACGCGGGCGGTTTGTACGACATCGTTCCCTGCGTCAGCGTCTGGTAGAAGCCGGCAGCCCGCTGCGGGTCGAGATAGGTCTCGGGCGTTCCCAGGTGGGCCGACGGGAGGATCGCCCTCGCTGTCATCCGGGGCGGCAGCCGCTTTGCTCCAGCGGCCGTCAATAACTGCCTTACGATCGACTCGTCCTGCGAGTAATCGCCCTCGCCGAAGTGGGTGTGACGGATCTGACCCTTGGCGTCGACGTAGTACTCAGCCGGCCAGTACTGATTCTGGTAGGCGTTCCAGGTTCCGTAGCGGTTGTCCTGGACGACCGGGTAGGTGATGCCATCGCTGTGGATCGCCTGCCGGACGTTGCCGGGCTCCTGCTCGAAGGTGAACTCCGGCGTCTCGACCCCGACGATGTCGAGCCCGTACCGGTGGTAGTGGGAATAGAGGCCCTTGACGAATGGCAGCGTCCGGATGCAGTTGATGCACGTATAGGTCCAGAAGTCGACGATCACGACGTGGCCGTGGAGCCCGGCGATCGACAGGGGCCGATCGCCCGGCGTATTGAACCAGTCCTGGGTGTCCGTGAAGTCGGGCGCCGCGCCGAGCTCCGGCAGGCTCGACTGTGGATGCTTGGCGGCAGCCTGCTGGCGTGCGGCGAAGCGCGACGCCGGGCGCAGCGAGGCGAGCTTCGACTGGACACTGCCCGAGTTCTCCAGCGCGCGGGTAGGGTCGACCAGAATCGCCGGCAGGCTCGCGTCGCGTGCGAGCCTCTCCTCAAAGCGGACATCGAGGTTGAACGCCATTGCAATGCCGGTGAGCAGCAGTACCGCACCGAGCGCTCGCTCGACCGTATGTCCGCGTACCGAGCGCTTGATCCGGCCCAGCACAGCGCGGCCCCCGAACGCGTATAGCAACATCACTGCGGCCAACCCGGCCGAGTAGGCAAGCGCGACCAACACGACTCGAACGGTCGGGCCGGTCTGAGCGCTGACCGAGATGACCGCCGCCAGAATCGGACCGGCGCACGGAGCGCAGACGAACCCGAGCGCGCCGCCCACCCCGACGCCACTCCAGAAGCCGTCACCGCGGGTCTTGGGCCCGAACCGCGCCAGCCGCGACAGCGGGGCCTGGACCCGCTGGGCGAGCTCTGGGAAGAGCAGCACGACGCCGAAGGCGATCAGCACCACGATCGCGAACGTCCGCGTGGCGGTGGCCCCGAGCCCTACCCCCTTGACGAGCTGGGCCAGCGCGACGATCGCAATCGTGAAGGTGAACGCGAGCCCGAGGACGATCCCGAGCGGGCGCCGGCGGCCACCGACCGCGCTCGCCGACAGCACCGCCGGAAGCACGGGGAGCACGCACGGCGTGATCGCGGTGCCAGCGCCTGCGACCAGAGCGAACAACAGCAGTAGCAGCATCGGGCTCGATGATCGACTACCGAGGTTGCGCAGCTGTTAACCGAATATTGTGTGCGTCGTGACGGCTGGCTCCAGCATGCGGCCGATCGACTGCCTTCATCTGGGTCGCGAGCGCGTGATCTGCTGCTGGCAGCTCGACGACGTGCTCGTCGACCCCGGGCCGAGCTCGTGCCTGCGGACGCTGCTGGCGGCGCTCGACGGACTCCGTCCGCGGGCGCTGCTGCTGACCCACATCCATCTTGACCACGCGGGCGCCAGCGGCAGTCTTGCGCGGTTGTTTCCCGATATGGCGGTGTACGTTCACGAGCGCGGCGCCCGGCACATGGCCGACCCGCAGCGCCTGCTGGAGAGCGCCAAGCGCCTCTACGGTGACGATATGGACAGGCTCTGGGGGCCGTTTGAGCCGGTTCGGACCGAGCAGTTGCACCCGCTGGCCGGCGGTGAAGTCCTGGAGCTCGGCGCTCGCCGCTTCGAGGTCGCCTATACGCCGGGGCACGCGTCGCACCATGTTTCCTACCTGCACGATGGCACGGCATTCGTCGGCGACGTCGGCGGAGTCCGAATCACTCCACAGACGCCACCATTCCCGCCGACCCCACCCCCGGACATCGACGTCGATCTCTGGCATCGGTCGCTGGAGCGGATTGCCGCTTGGGCCCCGGAGCGCCTGGCAATGACCCACTTCGGTGCCAGCGAGGACGTGGAGGCGCAGCTGGCCGACGTCGGTGCTCGGCTCGATCGGATCGCCGAGCTCGCCAGGGACCTCGACGCCGCGGGCTGGATCGAGGCAGTCCGGGCGGAGCTCCAGGCGGCGGCGTCGCCCGAGGTTTACGAGGCTTACCTGCAGGCGGCGCCGACCGATCAGGCGTACGCCGGCCTGTGCCGCTACTGGGACAAGCGGCAGGCAGCAGCTGCGCTCGAGGGGTGACTTTGGCGGCCACGTGGTCGCCAAAGTCGGGGCCCCCAGGCCGTGTCTCGGAGCCACGCGAGTTGTATCCTCGCCCCGGATGGCCAAGACAGAGGAGCTTCCGCGCCTCGGCGGACCTGGCAGCGGCCTCGGTGGTATCTGGCGAGTCGTCGTCCTCAACGACGATCACAACACCTTCGACCACGTCGCGGAGACGCTAGCCCGCTTCGTCCCCGGGGTGACTCTCGCCGACGGCTACCGCTTCGCCGACCGGATTCACCGGACCGGCTGCGCGATCGTCTGGAGCGGCCCGCGCGACGACGCGGAATCCTACTGGGAGGAACTCGACGGCGCCGGCCTGACGATGGCGCCGCTCGAGGCCGCCTGAGCGGCCTGGCTTGCGGCCGCACCTGCGGCGTCCGAGGCCCTGCGAACCAGCTTCGAGGTCTGCCGCTCGGGGCTGATCCGCACGACGTTCCAGATCAGGCCAACCCGCTCCAGGAGCGAGATCACGAGCCCGGTCGGGTCGGCGATCCGTTCCCAGAATCGGAGCCCGTGGAACGCCGACGTCGGGAACGCATGGTGATTGTGATGCCAGGCCTCGCCCATCGACAGCGGCGCAAGCCAGAAGACGTTGCGGGACTCGTCCTCGATCTCGAAGCGGCGGCGGCCGAAGAAGTGGCAGACGGAGTTGATCGACCAGGTGACGTGGTGCAGGAGGAACACCCGCACGAGGCCACCCCAGAGCAGCGCGCTCAGCGCCGCGCCGACGGTGCCCCCGATCGCCCAACCCAGGCCGAACGGCACCAGAATGCTGAGCGCCACCCACACGAGGAACAGGCGATCGATCACGCCCATCATCCGGTCCTTGACGAGATCCGGGGCGAAGCGCTCGCGCTCGGCTGCGCCGACCGTCTCGAACAGCCAGCCGACGTGGGCGTGCCACAGTCCTCTGACTGAGCCCAGGAACCCGGACCCGCTCAGGTGCGGCGAGTGCGGGTCGCCCTCCTGGTCGGTGAACACGTGGTGCTTACGGTGGTCGGCGACCCAGGTTATGACGGAGCCCTCGACCGCCATCCCGCCGAGCACGGCGATGATCGCCCGGAACGGCCTCGATGACTCGAACGCGCGGTGGGTGAGCATCCGGTGGTAGCCGAGCGTGATCCCAAGCCCCGTGGCCACGTACAGGCCGACGAGCAGCCCCAGTTCCGTTGGACCGATCGCCCGATTCCACAATGCGACGATCGCCGCGACCACCGCCATCGGCGGCAGCGCGACGGCGACGAGATTCGAAATCTTGTGCGCGCGCGACATCTGCACCAGATGGTAGGTGCCGATCGCACAGGTTTCTCCTATCCGAGTTACTACGGCAGCCATGGAACTTGTACCTTTCCCACAAATGGACGACCAGCCGCAACCCTGGCATGAACTTCCGGCAGAGGTCGCGGCGGTCCTGCGCCCGCTGCTCCCGGAGCTCGTCGACGAAATCATCGAGGCGGTCGGCACCGTGCCCGCGTACGCGAGGCCGCTGGAGGGGGATTTCGGCGTCGGCGTCCGCGCCGGCGTGCAACAGGCGTTGACTCACCTGGTCGCCGAGATCGAAGCCTCGGGTCCGGCGCCGCGCTCGGACGTCTACCGCCAGCTCGGGCGGGGCGAGGCGCGCGTCGGCCGCAGTCTCGATTCGCTGCTGAGCGCCTATCGGATCGGGGCCCGAGTGACCTGGCGTCGCGCCGCCGCGGCGGGAGAGGCGGCGGGCCTGGAGCCGTCCACGCTGTATCTGCTGGCCGAGTCGATCTTCGCCTACATCGACGTGCTCTCGGCCGAGTCGGCGGAGGGGCACGCACTCGAGCGGACGGCGATCGCCGGCGCGGCGGAGCTCGCTCGGCGGCGGCTCGTGCGGCTGCTGGTGCGAGAGCCGGCGGCACCGGTCGAGGCGGTTCACGAGGCGGCTCGGGTCGCGGATTGGGGGCTCCCGCGTACGGTCGCGGCTGTGGCGATCGAGGGTCATCATCCCGGCCGTGCGATTCCGCTGCCGGCCGATGCGATCTCCGAGGCGATCGGCGAGCTCACCTGTGCGCTGGTGCCGGATCCCGACGGCCCGGGCCGACATGGCGAGCTGCAGCGCGCCGTGTCCGAGGCCGGCGTTCGCGCCGGCCTCGGGACGACCGTCGCCTGGCCCGACGCGGCGCTCAGCTTCACCCGTGCCCGGGCTGCGCTCGCGCTCGCCGCCGACGGGCTTGTGAGCGCTAGGGAACGAGCAGGAGAGTTGCTGCTCGCGGGCGACCGCACGCTCGCCTCCGAGTTCGCCGCCGACCGGCTAGCGCCGCTGGCCAGCCTCTCTCCTGGGTCGCGCGAGCGCCTCGGCACGACGCTCGCGGCATGGCTGGCCGAACAGGGCCGTCTCGGTCCGACCGCGAGACGGCTCGGCATCCACCCGCAGACCGCTCGCTACCGGCTGGCGCGGCTACGCGAGCTGTTCGGTCAGGCGTTGGACGACAGCGAGCAGCGGTTCTGGCTCGACCTCGCGCTTCGGGTCGCTGCCGACCGCCACTAGGGCCGCCAAAGTTGGGCCCCCAGGCGCTCTAGGGGTGACTTTGGCGGCCACGTGGCCGCCAAAGTTGGGCCCCCAGGCGCTCTAGGGGTGACTTTGGCGGCCACGTGGCCGCCAAAGTTGGGCCCCCAGGCGGTCTCCACTAGTGTCAATGCCATGGTCCTGACGCCTGCTGGTCCGCGGGCCGGTGATATGGGCTCCGAGGCGGTGATCCGGCGGCTAGTCCTGATCGTCGGCGCGGTCGTCTTCCTCGACACGATGTTCTACAGCGTCATCTCGCCGCTGCTACCGCAGCTGACCCACGAGCTGCATCTCTCGAAGTTGTCTGCGGGGCTGATGACTGCTGGTTATCCGATCGGGATGCTGGTCGCCTCGCTGCCAGGCGGGATCCTCGCCGCGAGGGTCGGGCCGCGGTTGACGGTCATGCTCGGCCTGTTGCTGCTGGCGTGCTCGACAGTCGCCTTTGGCCTCGTGCACTCCGCCGCCGCGCTCGACCTGGCTCGCGTCGTCGAAGGGGTCGGCGGCGCCTGCTCGTGGGCCGGGGGGATCGCCTGGATCGTTGAGAAGGCGCCGGCGGATCGCCGGGGAGAGATGATCGGGCGGGCGGTCGGCGCCGCCGTCGGCGGCGCCCTATTCGGCCCGGCGATTGGCGCCCTCGCCAGCTTCACCGGACGGCCGGTGCTGTTCTGCGCGCTCGCTGCGCTGGCTCTCGGTTTGATGGCACTGACCCGAACCCTGCCCGACGACGGCCAGACGTCCAGTCAAGGCATTCGGACCATGCTCGCCGCGATTCGCACGCGACCGATGGTCGTGGGACTGTGGCTGATGCTGCTACCGGCGCTTGGCTCTGGGATCCTCAACGTTCTCGGCCCACTGCGGATGCATCGCTTCGGCGCGGGCGCGGCCGCGATCGGAGCCACATGGCTTGTGGCCGCTGGGCTCGAGGCGCTGGTCGCTCCAGCCGTCGGCCGCGTCTCGGACCGGCACGGCCGGATCGTCCCGCTTCGGGTGGGACTCGCCGCGTCCGCGGTGTTCCTCGTCTTCTTCACGGTGCCGACGAGCGCACCGGGCCTGGCGGTCGTGATCGTCTGCACCGCTGTCGGATTCGGCTTCTTCTGGGCCCCCGCGATGGCGCTGCTGTCGGACGCCGGCGAGGCCGCCGGTCTCGATCACGCGCTCGGCGCGGCGCTGATGAACCTCGCCTGGGCCGGCGGGGTGATACTGGGCTCGGCTGGGGGTGGCGCGGTCGCCAAGACGTTCGGGGACGTGGTCCCGACCGCGGGCGCGGCCGTGGTCTTCGCCGTGACCTCGGCGGCCCTGTTCAGGCAGCGGTTTGCGGCTCGGGATCGGACGCTGAGCTCGCCGAGTCGGACAGCCTGACGGGCGGGACAGGCGCCTCGTCGGAGGCGATCTCGTCGTGCCAGACGTATGCGATCGGGATCTGGTACCTGTTCGCGTACCGGGCGCGGAACTCGATCATTTCCGGACCTTCCCAGTAGCGATACCAGTCGTCGTGGGACTCGAACCAGATCGCTTGCAGGATTCGATACGCGTCGTCCTGCGAGCGCTGGACGGTGTAGCGAGTGGCGCCGTAGCGCATTGCCACGGGCGCGGCCATATCGGCGACGCCCTCAGCGAGGGCGTCGCCGCGGAAAACGGTCCCGTACCACTGGATGTGAACCACGCCTGCCATCGAACCGATCTTACCCAGATGCCGCGTGCGTCAGGCCCTCGGGGGGGTCAGCTGGGGACGGTCGCGCTCGAGACGGCGCAGCTCGTTCTGGAGGATGCTCCACGACTCGAGCTCAGCGCGCTCGTAGGCCTCGCCGGTGAGCGACTGAAGGCTGTCGCAGTAGTTCTTCCAGGCACGCCACGTCCCTTCGTCCAACTCGTGCAGCTTGTCCGTCGGAGTGGCACTGGTGGTCACGAACGATTCCTTCTGGCTGGGTACCGGGATCCTACCTCTGGTTACTACCGCTGGCCGCAGCGTCATCCGAAAACGGCAGCGCCACAACCTCGGCCTCGCCGGCGGGGCCCGCGTTGACGATGGTCCCAATCGGCGCCTCGCGCCTGACGAGCGCGAGCCCGATCGGGCCGAGGCGGGGTGAGTTGGCGGAGCTGGTGACCTTTCCGACCTCTCGCCCCGCGTGGGCGAGGATGGTGCCGGCCGCGATCGGCGCAGCGCTCCGGAGGCCGCGCAGGTCGCGGTTGGGCTTGCCCCTGTGGAACAGTCGCGCGACCGTCTCCTGCCCGACGTAGCACCCCTTGGTGAACGACACCGCTCGTTCGTTGAGGCCCGCCTCCTGCGGAATCACGCTGTCGTCGAGATCGATCCCGTAACGCGGGCGCCCGCGCTCGATCCGCACGCACTCCGCGGCGGCTTCGCCGAGCTCGGCGGCGCCGGCGTCGAGCAGGACGCCGCGAACCCCATCGACCGCGTCGCTGTCGCAGAGGACGTCGATGCCGGTATCGGTGCGGATCAGTCGTACCTGTGCCGCACCGAGGCGTCCGAGAGCATGGTCGTGCTCGGCGCCGGCGAGCGGGCCGGAGCCGGCAGGGGCGATGACGTCATCGGCCGCTGGTCCAATCAGCGAAAGCAGCCCGCGCTCGAGCGTGCGCTTGTGCAGGACGACGTCGTGGCCGATCGAGAACCGCCGGATCATGTCGAACAGCTCCTGAAGGGCCGGGCGCTCGGTGTCGAGCAGAAGCTCCTCGCCGGCGTCGAGGATCCGCAGGTCGCCCAGCATTTTTCCCTTCGGCGTCAGGAAGGTCGCGTAACAGCCCGTACCCGGAGTCAGCGCCAGCACGTCGTTTGAGACCTGGCCCTGGAGAAACTCCTTGGCTCCCGAGCCGGCCAGCGCGAGCTTCCCGCGCTCGGAGAGGTCGAGTAGGCCGCACCGTTCGGTCGCGATCTCGTAGTCGGTCTCGAAGCTTCGGATTGCGGACATACCAAACAGGTTAGGGAGGCCGCTAGTCTTCCGGGCCGATGGCCCTCGCTGACACCTTCGGCGCGCTGGTCGAGTCGCTGCCTGACGACTGGACCGACCTGGAGCTCGATCTGCGGATCTTCGACGAGCGCCGCTACGTCGAGGCGGCGACGCTGCTGGTCACCTGCAATGCTCAGCCGTACTCCAAGTACGACTGGCACTGGCGGTTGCTGGTCGCCCACCGCTTCGGCCACGCGTCCGCGGTGCCGGCGGTTCATGCGGCCCTGAAGCTGCTCGATGATGCCGGCATCGAGGGCGAGCTCGTGCTGCGCGAGCACCGAACCGGACGCGTCGAGGTCGTCCAGATGTGGGGTCGGCCCGAGTCCGTCCGTCGCGAGTTCCGCGCCCGCCGGGCCCAGTAGGGGGGCATTCTGGGCCCGGGCGTAGTGGCCGCGTTGACGCCAGGGTCACCCGTGAGGGACTGGCCGAGCAGCCCTGCTGTTTAGGATTTGTCCGCGCATGCGTCGACGGGTTACGTTCAGCCGCAATCTCACGCTGTCGCTGTCCCGGACGTGCCGGTGCTACTGCAAGTACTGCGCGTTCGCGACGCATCAGACACATCTCCACGAGCCCGAGGAGGTGCTGGCGCTGCTCGACCAGGCTGTCAAGCGCCATCGGGTCAAGGAGCTTTTGGTGCTGACGGGCGAGCGCCCGGAGGTCAATGCCGGCGTCGCCGGAAAGCTGCGGTCGCTGGGCTTCGAGGACTTCGTCGCCTATGTCGTGTGGGTCTGCGAGCGCGCGCTCGAGCGGGGGCTGCTCCCGCACACGAACTTGGGGGTGCTGGGCCGGGACGACCTGGCGCGATTGCGCGAGGTGACCGCCTCACAAGGCCTGATGCTCGAGTCGGTCAATCCCGATCTGATCGCCCATCAGGGATCGCCGACCAAGCACCCCGCACGCCGGCTCGAGACGATCCGGGCCGCGGGGGATCTGCGGATCCCGTTCACGAGCGGGATCCTCGTCGGGATCGGCGAGAGCCGCGAGGAGCGAGGCGCGGCGCTCGAAGCTCTCTCCGCGGTCCACGCCGAGTACGGGCACCTGCAGGAGATCATCCTCCAGAACTTCGTGCCCCATCAGAGCTACTACGGGCGCGAGCCGGCCGAGATCGCAACCGCCGCAGCCGCCGAGTACTGGCGGACAGGGATTGTGGACGGGACCTCGCGCGCTGGGGGCGGCGGTCAGATGAATGCTCCGAGCTGGGCGAGCGAGGTGACGATCGAGGACCTCAAGCAGTTGATCGGCGAGACCCGGCGACTGATGCCGGACGTTGGGATCCAGGTGCCTCCGAACCTGTCGGCCTGGTGGCCCGAGTTGGTCGCCGCTGGTGCGACCGATCTCGGCGGCCTGTCGGCCAACGGCGACCACATCTCGCCCGAGCACCCGTTCCCGTCGCCCGCGCAGGTTCGCAGGCGGCTGGCCCGTGACGGCTATGCGCTGTCCGAGCGGCTCTGCGTGTATTCGGACTTCATCTCGCAGGAGTGGATCTCTCAAGGCGTGCTGGACGTGATCAAACGCGATTACTGGTCGTTCATCCCCAGGCGCGGCAGCGGGCGCCGCGGAGAGGTGTCGGTCGGTCCCGGGGTTGCGGGGCGGGCGATCGAGCGGGGCGCCGACGGCGAGGAGCTGACCGCCGAGGAGCTGACCGCGCTGTTTGCCGAGCGCCGGCCGGAGGTGATCGAGGAGATGCGCGCCGCGGCCGACGGGCTGCGCGCGGAGCTCGCCGGCGAGACGGTCACATTCGTGGTCAATCGCAACATCAACGTGTCCAACGTATGTGTCGTCGGCTGTGCGTTCTGTGGCTTCGGGCAGGGCCGGCGCTCGCCCGACGCCTACGAGCACTCGGAGGCTGAGTTTGCGCGGCGGATCGCCGAAGCGATCGAGTTCGGCGCGACGGAGATCTGCATCCAGTCGGGGATCCACCCGGACTGGCGCCTGGAGGACTACGAGCGGTGGTTGCGGTTCGCCCGTGACCAGGCGCCGCAGCTGCACCTGCACGCCTATTCGCCGATGGAGGTCGCGCACATGTGTGACGTCTCCGGGCGCAAGCCGGTCGAGGTGTTCGAGCGCCTGCGGGACGCGGGTCTCGGGTCGACACCGGGCACTGCCGCCGAGGTTCTGCACGATGGCGTCCGCGAGCGGATCTCCCCAAACAAGCTGCCCGTCGCTCGATGGGTCGAGATCATCGAGGCGTCGCACCGCGTCGGGCTGCGCTCGACCGCGACGGTCATGTTCGGCCACATCGAGGAGCCGTGGGAGCTCGCGGAGCACATGCGGGTCATCCGCGGCGTCCAGCAGCGGACCGGCGGCTTCACCGAGTTCGTGCCGCTGTCATTCATACCGTTCCAGACGCTGCTCGGGCGAACCCACGGGATCGAGGAGATCTCGCGTGATGAGAACCTGAAGCACACGGCCGCGTTCAGGCTCGCGCTCGGCAAGACCGTCGTCAACCTCCAGGCAAGCTGGGTAAAAATGGGCCTCGACGCAGCCGTCGAGGCCTTGCGCTGGGGGGTCAACGACCTCGGCGGGACGCTGATGGAGGAGTCGATCAGCCGAATGGCGGGCAGCTACCACGGCGTCAGGCTCGACCCCGGGGACCTGATCGGTGCGGCCCACAGCGCCGGGCGGCCAGCCGCCGAGCGCTCGACCCTCTACGAAATCCGCCGCCGCTACGACGTCCCGGTCGCCCAGCCCTCGCGCAGCGCCCCATAGAAGAGCTCACGCGGTGGCGGCGCGACCCGTAGCCGCGCCACCACCGCGATCAGCTGCAGCACCGCGCGCGCCGGCCAGAGGACATCCTCGGGGAGGGTCGCGGTGGCGCCGAAGTCGAGCAGTTCGAGCCCACCGTCGGGTCGGACGAGGACGTCGTCGGGGTTGGGGTCGCAGTGGATCAGCCCCTCGTGGAAGCCGCCGATGATGAAAGCGACGAGGCGGTTGACCGCGCGTGAGCGTTCCGGCTGGTCGACCGCCGACAGCGGCGATCCCTCCGCCCAGCGGCTGACGAGCACCCCCGGGTGGGAGAGGCGCGTGATGGGGGCCGGTACGCTCAACCACGGATGACCGCGAAGGGCGCGATGGAACTGCCGCTGAACCGCGGCCTCGTGTTCCAGGTCGAGCTCGTCCATCACGCGTTCGCGCAACTCCGCGATCAGCGATCTTGGGTCGACGCCCGGGAAGGCGTCGGCCAAAGGAACCATGAGGCCGTCGACGAGCGCGAGATCCTGGCGGACGGTGACGGACAGCCCCGGCCGCAGCAACTTGATCGCGACGTCGCTTCCGTCGTGCAGCGTGCCGTGGTGCACCTGCGAGGTTGGCGTCACGGCGACGGGCTGTTGGTCGAAGCTCCGAAGCTCCTCCTGGGGCGGACCGTCCCAGGCGTCGCGGAGGATCTGCGCGATCGTCGCCAATGGGATCGGCTTCGTGGCCTCCTCGCGAGCGGCCTCCAAGATCGCCCACAGCCGCTCACGCCGCGACGCCGGGATCCAGCCCGGATCGATCAGGTCGGCGAGTCTGGCCAGCACGATCCGACCGCTCGGGGCGTTCCTCGTCAGTGTCAGCGCCGCCTGCGCCAGCGCCTCGAGCCGGCGTGGCCAGTCTGGGTACCTATTCGCGTTCAGGGACCCAAACGGTACTCAGAGCGAGGGACGCGAGCCGACAGCCACCGTAGGCCCCCCGGGCGGGGGAAATCTGTGTACCGGGTGTAACTGGCCGGCAGGCCCCGGGGTTAGCTTCACCACGATGGCCACAGCGATTCTGTTCCCAGGCCAGGGCAGCCAGACGCCGGATATGCGCGAGACGGTCGCGCGGGTCCGGCCCGACCTGCTCGCCCACGCGATTCAGGTCGTCGGCGAAGATCCCTTCGCGCGTGTCGACGATGGCACCAAGTTCGCCCAACCCGCGATCTTCTGCGCGTCGGTCGCCGGGTGGTGCGCGATCGGCCGGCCCCAGGCTGAGTTCATGGCCGGCCATTCGCTCGGGGAGATCGGCGCCCTGGTGGCGGCTGGTGTGGTTTCCGAGCGCGACGGTCTCTGCCTCGTGGCGCTGCGCGGGCGGCTGATGCAGGAGGCGGGGGAGACCGCCGGCGACGGCGGCATGGTCGCGGTTCTCGGAGCCGACGCGGCTGACCGGGCCGGCGCGCTGGCCGAGGCGCACGGCCTGTCGGTCGCAAACGACAACTCGCCGCAACAGGTGGTTCTCTCAGGTCCCCGAGCGCGCCTTCCAAAGGCCGAACAGGCAGCCCGCGAGCTCGGCCTGAGGGCGATGATCCTGCCCGTCGCCGGGGCATTCCACTCGCCGATGATGGCATCAGCCGTAGCGCCGTTCGACGAGGCGCTCGCCGCCGTCGAGATCAGAGACGGGGAGACGACGGTGATGTCAGCGGTCACGGCCGCACCGTTCGACGACGTCCGCGCGCGGCTGGTCGAGGCGTTGACCAGCCCCGTGCGGTGGCGCGAGACGTTGCTGGCGTTGCACGGACACGGCGTCGAACGGTTCGTCGAGGTCGGCCCGGGGAGGGTGCTGTCGGGTCTCGCGAAGCGGACGCTGAGGGACGTGGAGCTGGTCAGTGCCTGACGCCGTCGCCTGGCCGCCAGCCGGCTCCGCCCTGGTTACCGGAGGCTCGCGCGGGATCGGCGCCGCGATCGCGCGTGGCCTGGCCTCCGACGGCTGGAGCGTCGGGGTCAACTACCGCTCCGATCAGGCCGCCGCCGAACGGATCGTCGCCGGAATCGAGGCCGCCGGGGGCAAGGCCGTCGCGGTTGCGGGCGACGTGGTCGAACCGGCCACGGCCGACGCCCTGTTCGAAGGACTCGAGCAGCACTTCGAACTGCCGGTCCTGGCGCTCGTCAACAACGCCGGGATCAATCGCGACGATCTCACCCCGAGCCTCGGCGACGCGGAGTGGACGTCCGTGATCGACACCAATCTGACCGCCGCGTTCCGACTGATGCGCCGGGCGCTGCGGCCAATGCTGCGCGCCCGCCAAGGGCGGATCGTCAACATCGCCTCGGTTGTCGGGTTGCGGGCCAACCCTGGCCAGGGGAACTACTCGGCGGCGAAGGCCGGACTGATCGCTTTGACGAAGACGGCGGCGGTCGAAGTCGCCCGGCGCGGGATCACGATCAATGCGGTCGCGCCGGGGTTGATCGAGACCGATATGACCGCCCGACTGGGCGGCGATTTGCTCGCGGTCGTTCCCGCCAAACGAGCTGGGACCCCCGAGGAGGTCGCCGCCTGCGTACGCTTCCTCGTCTCCGCCCAGGCGAGCTATGTCACCGGCGCGGTACTTACAGTGGACGGCGGCCTGGCCGCCTGACGTACAGAGAGGAATGATCAATGAGTGCAGTTACAAGGGAACAGGTCCAGGAACGCGTCGTCGAGGCGCTTGCGAGCTTTGGTCCGGACGCGAGCGCGATCACGCCGACCGCCACCTTCGAGGAGCTGGACATCGATTCGCTTGATCTGGTCGATCTCGCGCAGATCGTCGAGGACGAGTACGGGGTCGTGCTCAAGGGCGACGACATGAAGGAGCTCAAGACCGTCGGTGACGCAGTGGATCTGATTTCCGCTCGGACGGCCTAGGGTGGCTTGATGTCGGAAAAGCGTCGTGTCGTCATCACCGGGATCGGAGCGGTCACGCCGCTCGGAATCGGCGCGCGGGCTCTGCACGAGCGTTGGGCGGCCGGGACGAGCGGAATCGAGGACGGCGCCGGACGCTGCTTGGAATTCGAGCCTCAGGATTTTCTGTCTGTCAAGGAGGCCCGCCGACTGGATCGGTTTGCCCAGTTCGCAGTGGTCGCCGCGGACGAGGCGGTCGCGCAGGCAGGCTGGAGCGATGGGATCCCGTATGACCCGATGCGGGTCAGCCTTGTCCTCGCCACCGGAATCGGCGGGATCTCGACCGTCGAGGTCAATCACGACGCGATGCGCGAACGCGGCGCCGCCCGGGTGTCCCCGCTCGGGATTCCGATGTACATGCCAAACGCAGGTGCGGCTGCGATCTCGATGCGCTATGGCATCCAGGGCCAGTCGTTCGGGATCGTGTCGGCGTGCGCCAGCGGCGCCCACGCGATCGGGATGGCAGCACGGGCGATCCAATACGGCGATGCCGACGCCGCCGTCGCGGGCGGCGCGGAAGCGACGCTCACCGAGTTCGGGTTCGCGTGCTTCAACACGATGCAGGCACTGTCGGAAACCGGCGTCTCGAGGCCGTTCGATGCGTTGCGCGACGGCTTCGTGATGGGTGAAGGAGGCGGCGTGCTGGTGCTCGAGGAGGCCGAGGCCGCGCGGGCACGAGGGGCGAGGATCCTCGGCGAGCTGGCCGGGTACGGCTCGACCTCCGATGCCCATCACCTGACCGCGCCGGAGCCGACCGGCCGCCCGGCCGCCCGCGCGATCACGCTGGCTCTCACAGACGCCGGTATCACCCCAACCGAGGTCAGCTATGTCAACGCGCACGGGACCTCGACGCCGCTTAACGACGCCGCCGAGACCCAGGCGCTGAAGCTCGCGCTCGGCGAGCACGCCGGCCGGATCCCCGTGTCCTCGACCAAGTCGGCGATCGGCCACCTGCTGGGCGCCGCGGGCGCGGTTGAGGCGATCGCCACGGTGCAGGCGCTGAACGATCGGCTGATCCCGCCGACCCTCAACTACGAAGTACCCGATCCCGAGCTCGACCTGGACTTCGTGCCAGAGGGAGCGAGACGGCTGGCAGTCGCCAACGGGTCCCCACCCGCCGCGGTTTCGAACTCGTTCGCGTTCGGCGGCCACAACGTTGCGCTGGTGATCAAGGGTTCGGATTGATGGAGGGCTCTGGTCGATGGCCGACTTGCTGACGGGCAAGCGGCTGGTGATCACCGGCGTCATCACCAAGGACTCGATCGCGTTTCACGTCGCCGAGCAGGCGCAGGGGCACGGCGCCGAGATCGTCCTGACGAGCTTCGGTCGCGTGCGCCGGCTGACCGAGCGCGCGGCCCAGCGCCTGCCCCAATCCGTCGACGTGCTCGAGCTCGACGTCAACAACCTCGAGGACCTCGCGTCGCTGCCCGAGCAGCTGCGATCGCGCTGGGGCGGCGTCGACGGCGTTCTGCACGCGATCGCGTTCGCGCCGGACGACGCCCTCGGCGGCCGCTTCCTGACGGCGCCGCCGGAGAGCGCCTGCGCGGCCTTTCAGACCAGTGCCTACTCGCTGAAGGCGCTCGCGGTTGCACTCGCGCCGCTGATGACCACCGGCGGCAGCATCGTCGGGCTCGACTTCGACGCTTCGGTAGCGTGGCCGGTGTACGACTGGATGGGGGTCGCGAAGGCGGCGCTCGAGTCGGTCTCGCGCTACCTCGCGCGCGATCTCGGCGCCCAGGGGATCCGTGTCAATCTGGTCAGCGCCGGGCCGCTTGGAACGGTTGCAGCGCGGGCGATCCCGGGCTTCCAGCAGCTCGCCGAGCTCTGGACCCGCCAGGCTCCGCTCGGCTGGGAGATCGAGGACCCGAGCGTCGTCGCCGGGCCGATCTGCTTCCTGCTGTCGGACCTCGCCCGCGCGATCTCGGGCGAGATCGTGCACGTCGACGGCGGCTTCCACGCCGTTGGGGCCCCGGCTCTCTAGGGTCAAGGAGCCCGGGTCAGTGAGCCGGCGCTCGGGGTGATTTTGGTGGGCATGTGGCCACCAAAATCGGGCCCCCGGGCTCCTGACGCCCGGCTGACCGCGGCCCTCGGCGCCGTGACGATCGCGTTCTCGAGCATCCTCGTCAAGCTCAGCCACGCCTCGCCTTCGACGGCTGCGATCTTTCGGTGCGCGTATGCGCTCCCGCTGCTGGCGCTGCTCGCGTGGTGCGAGGACCGCATGTACGGCGCCCGGCCCTGGCATGACCGTCGCGCGGCCATAGCCTCAGGGGCGTTTCTGGCCCCGGACCTGATCCTCTGGCACCACTCGATCGAGGACGTCGGCGCCGGCCTGGCGACCGTGCTGGCGAATATTCAGGTCGTGCTGGTGCCGCTCGTTGCCTGGTTGCTGCTGGCCGAGCGTCCGAGCCGGCAGGTGATGGCCTCGCTGCCGGTCGCGTTGCTCGGCGTGATCCTGATCTCCGGCGTTGCCGACCATGGCGCCTATGGCAGCAACCCGGGGGCCGGGGCGCTGTTTGGCGTGGGCGCCGGAATCACCTATGTCGGTTTCCTGCTGCTGCTCCGTCGCGGCGGGGTCGATGTCCGTCGGCCGGCCGGTCCGCTGCTCGACGCAACGGCGACGGCCGCCGTGGTGGCGGCGGTGATCGGGGTCGTGGTCGGCGATGCGGACTTCGTCCCGGTCTGGCCGGGGGCCGGCTGGCTGGTGCTCCTGGCGCTCACCTCGCAGGTGCTCGGCTGGCTGCTGATCACGATCTCCCTGCCGCGATTGCCGGCCGCGATCACCTCGCTCCTGCTCATGATCCAGCCGATCGGATCGCTGGCTCTCGCGGCCGTGATCTTCAGCGAGAGCCCGAGCAGCCTGCAGCTGGCCGGGGTGGTGCTCGTGATCGGAGCACTCACGTTCGCGACTCGCTTCGGCGCAGGGGCGCGCGCGGAGCGGACGAGAGCGCTCAGCGAAACAGGTCGTGATCCCGTGCCCGGACCAGCGGGGTCACGCCCGGTCCATCCTCGTCGCTGACGTGTCGCTCGGCGCCTCGGATCAGCACCACCGGTTCGGCGCTGTCCTTGCGCCGGGCGAGGTCGGCGGCCGCCGCCAGCTCGTCGGCGATCGCGATCACTGTCGCCCGCAGTTCCCGGCCGGCTGTATCCGTTTCGCCGCGCCAATCCTCGATCGCCCTGACGCCGGCGCATCCGATCGCGACGTCGCACTGGCCGGTCCGCCACGCGCGGCCGAATGAGTCGGTCACGACGACGCCCGGGGCGACGCCGGTCAGCTCGCGCAGCCGGGCTCGCAGTCTCCGCGCCGAGGCGTCGGGATCCAGTGGCAGGAGCACGACGCGCTCGTCGCCGGGGACGTTCGAGGCGTCGACCCCGGCGTTGGCGCAGATGAATCCGTGCCTGGTCTCGACGATCATCACCCCGCGGGCGACGCGAACGAGCTCGCGCGCCTCGTCGAGAACGACCTGAACATGGCGCGGGTCCCTGCCCTGTTCGGCGGCGATCCGTTGCGCCTGCGCGCCGGGGATGACGTCCGCCAGCGATCGCAGCCGCCCCTCGGATTTGGAGATCGCCTTGTGCGCGATCATCACGACGTCGCCCGGGCGGAGCGCAGGGGTGCCCAGCGCGATCGAGATCGCAACGGCGAGGTCCATTCCCGGCTCGATCTCCGGAAGGCCCGCGACGGCGAACGCCGAGATCATCGGACGCTCACGCGCCGATGCGCATCATCCGGTTGAGCATTCCGCGGGTGTAGGCGGCGCCCCCGTGAGTCGACCTGAACACCGCGCGGAGCGTGTCGAGGTCGTCGGGCGTGTCGATGTCGAGCGCCAACGACTGGACCGAGACGACCTCCGGCGTCGTGCCCTGACTGAGCGCGAGCTCGAAATGCCTCGCGCAGCTGCCCTCGCCGAACGAGGGCGTGAGCGCGCCCGGCGGCGTCAGGAGCAGACCGTTGGTACCGGTCCCGTGCCGGTCGGGGATGATCAGCGCCGACGGCTCTGTCACCGGATAGGCGATCAGCTCGTCGATCTGATCGGCATCGAGCAGCGGGCAGTCGCCGGGCACCAGCAGCGCGCGCTCGGCGCCCTCGCTCAGCGCTCGCCGGATCCCGATCATGGCGGCGTCGCTGTGGCCGGAGCTCGAGTCCCCGAGCACAGTCGCGCCATGCCCGGCGGCGATCATCGGAGCCTGCCGGTCGGCGCTGATGACGAAGATCTGCTCGATCGACCGCGATCTCCGCAGCGCCGTCAACACGTCGGAGAACATCGCTTCGGCCAGTGCCCGGCGGATCGCCGAGCTGACGCCCTCCGACAGCCGTTGCTTGGCGTCGTCGAAGCTCTTGACCGGCAGAATCGCGGCGGTGCTCACGCTGATCGCCTCCACTCGGCGACCGGCCTCGTTCGTATGTCGGCGGCGTGAGTCATCCGGCTGCGCGCAGAAAGCTACTCGGTGCAGGCGGTCGTCTGCTGGGGCTGGGACTCAGGCCGGCCGCGAACGCGAGCGTCTCACCTGCCAGTCGGCGCCGGCCGGCGGCGCCGTCCATCAACAGGTCGGTGCGCAGCGTCGGGAGGAAGTCGAGCGGTTCGTCGCAGACCAGGCCGTCGATCAGCCCCTCGTACAGGCGGGCGATCCCCGCGCTCGAAACAGGGACCCCGCACCAGCGCATGCAATCGGCGGTGGGTCCTTTTATCACCCGGCCGCCGACCAGCGGGCTGACGGCGACGATTGGACTGCGCGCGGCCACGAGGGCCGCGCGCAGTGCCGGCAACGCCAGCATCGGCCCAATTGAGATCACGGGGTTCGACGGCCCGATCACGATCGCCCGGGCGGTCGCGATCGCCTCGAGCACCTCGCTCGTCGTGCCCGCCACCTCGGCGCCATTGAACTGAACGCCCTGGACGGCCGGCCAACTCGAATTAGGCCGCCGACCACCCCGCGCGGTGATCAGGTACTCCTGCAGCGCCCACCAGCGATCGGCCGCCATCACCCGCGTCCGGACCGGCCGATTGGACATCGGCAGCACTGCGGCCCGGACCCCGAGCTGCTCGACGAGCGCCGCGTGGGCATCGGTGGGGCGGACGCCGGCCCTCAGCGCCTGGGCGCGCTGGATCCCGATCGCGAGGTCCCTGTCTCCGAGGTTGAACCAGATCTCCTCGCCGAGTTCGCGCAGGCCATCCATCACGGTGAACGTGTCGCCCTCGAGGCCCCAGCCGCGCGGGTCGATCCGGTCGGCAAGCCAAAACGTGACGAGGTCCGGGTCAGGCGAGATGTAGGCGCCGAAGATCTCGAGGTCGTCGCCGGTGTTGGCGATCACCGTCAGCCGCTCGGGTCCGACCAGGTCGAGCATCCCGCGTGCCAGCTTCGCTCCTCCGGTCCCGCCGGCGAGGATTACAACGGGGGCAGTCGCGGACAAGGCCGGAGAGTATGGCGCGCGACTAACGTAGACGGCATGAGCGACCTCCCAGCCGTCGTCCGGATCCGCGAGGTCGGTCCGCGCGACGGGTTCCAGAACGAGCCCGAGGTGCTGCCGACGCCGACCAAGGTGATGCTGATCGAGCTGCTGGCGGCGACCGGGGTCACGCGGCTCGAGCTGACGAGCTTCGTACGTCCCGATGTGATCCCGCAACTTGCCGACGCCGAGGCGGTGCTCGAGGCGGTGTCGCTGCCCGATGGAGTGTCTGCGAGCGTTCTGGTCCCCAACGAGCGCGGGCTCGAGCGGGCGCTCGCCCGTCGCGGTGGCGCGGGCGGGGGAGCTGTTCGATTCCATGAGATCAGTGGTTTCCTGTCCGCGTCTGAGACCCACAATCGTGAGAACGTCGGGCGCACCGTGGCCGACTCCATCGACGGCCTGGGGCGGGTGTTTCGGACGGCGCTGGCAGAGGGCCTGCGCTGCGAGGCGGTGATCTCGACCTCGTTCGGCTGCCCCTACGAGGGGCGCGTGCCAGTCGAGCGGGTGCTGGCGGTGGCGGCGTCGTTGGCCGAGGCCGGAGCGGCCGAGGTCGCCTTCGGCGACACCACCGGAATGGCCAACCCGGTCCAGGTGCGGAAGTTCTTCGAGGCCGCCCGCGAGGAGCTGCCCGGAGTCGAGCTGACCGCACATTTCCACAACACGCGCGGCCAGGGACTCGCGAACGTGGTGGCGGCGTTCGAGACCGGCGTGGAGTCGTTCGAGTCGAGCTTCGGCGAGCTCGGCGGCTGCCCGGTGCCGGCCGGGGCGACCGGGAACGTCGCCAGCGAGGACCTCGTCTCGATGCTCGAGGAGATGGGGATCGCGACCGGGATCGACCTCGCGAAGCTGATCGAGGCATCACGAGCGGCGCAGGCGGCACTCGGCCGTCCACTCGGCAGTCACCTGCTCAGCGCCGGGCCGATCGACTGGCATCAGGGCCCGTGACGCGAGCTGCACTCCGCTAGCGTTTGGCGGCGTGACCACCGTCCGTGACGATGCGGCGGCTCGGCTGGAGGCTGCCATCGACCGCTCGCTGACGGGCGGCCCCGAGCGGCATCGGCTGAAAGCAGCCGAGCAGGGCAAGCTGCCGGTTCGCGAGCGGGTCAGGTTGCTGCTCGACGACGCCTCGTTCGTCGAGGACGGGCTGCTCGCCGGGGCAGACCAGGAGGGAGCCGGGGCCGAGGGGGTCGTTACGGGGGTCGGGACGCTCGACGGGCGTCCAGTCGCCGTGATGGCGAACGACCCGACGGTCAAGGCCGGGTCCTGGGCCCCGCGCACGGTAGAGAAGATCCTCCGCGTGCAGGAACGGGCGATGTCGGTGCGCTGCCCGCTCGTGTATCTCGTCGACTCGGCCGGCGCGCGGATCGACGAGCAGACGCGGATGTTCCCGGGACGCCGGCACGCCGGGCGGATCTTCTTCAACCAGGTGCGGATGTCCGGGGTTGTGCCGCAGGTCTGCATCCTGTTCGGTCCGAGCGCAGCCGGGGGCGCTTACATCCCCGCGTTCTGCGACGTCGTGATCATGCGGGACGGGAACGCCTCGATGTACCTGGGTTCGCCGCGGATGGCCGAGATGGTGATCGGCGAGCGGGTCACGCTCGAGGAGATGGGAGGCGCGAGAATGCATACCGCCACGAGCGGCTGCGGCCACGCGCTGGTGGCCAGCGACCCGGAGGGAATCGAATTCGCGCAACGCTACCTCCGGTTGATGCCCGGAAACTTCGAGGAGCTGCCCCCGGTGGCGCCATCGCGGCCGGCTGCGCCTGACGCTGCGGCGGTGCTGGGCGAGCTGATCCCTGCCGACGAAAACAAGCCGTTCGACATGACCCGCCTGCTCGACGGGCTACTCGACGAGGGCTCGTTCCTGGAGATCCACGCTCGCTGGGCTCAGGAGCTGATCGTCGGCTACGGCCGGCTCGATGGCCGGGCGATCGGCGTCGTCGCCAGTCAGCCGAAGGTCAAGGGTGGGGTGCTGTTCGTTGACTCCTCCGACAAGGCCGCTCGCTTCATTCAGACATGCAACGCTTTCAACGTGCCGCTGCTGTTCCTGGCCGACGTCCCGGGCTTCATGATCGGCACTCAGGTCGAACGCCAGGGGATCATCCGACACGGGGCGAAGATGATCAGCGCCGTCTCCGAGGCGACCGTCCCGAAGCTCTCGGTGATCGTCCGCAAGGCTTACGGCGCCGGCCTGTACGCGATGTCGGGGCCCGCGTTCGATCCTGACTGCTGCCTGGCGCTTCCGAGCGCCCAGATCGCCGTGATGGGCGCGAGCGCGGCGGTCAACGCGGTCTACTACAACCAGCTGCAGGCGATCGAGGACGACGGTGAACGCGCGGAGCGGACGGAGGAGCTGCGGGCCCGGTATGCGAGCGACATCGACGTCGTGCACCTCGCCTCGGAGCTGGTCGTCGACGCGATCGTGCCGCCCGAGGCGTTGCGCGGTGAGCTGATCGCGCGCCTGGCGCTCGTCGACCGCAAGCAGCGACAGTGGCCGGCTAAGCACAACCCGATCACGCCCGCGTGACCAGCTCGAGGCGGCCGCTGGAGGGCGGTGCGGACCTGTCGGAGCTCGAGCAGGAGCTGCTCGGGGTCGCCGAACGCGCCGCGCGGGCGGCGGGAGCCGAGCTCGTGACGCGGTTCGGCGGACCTGCGGTCGATGTCCGGACCAAGAGCACGTCGACCGACCCCGTCTCAGCGGCCGACATCGCCGCCGAGGCTGCGATCCGCCAGGTGCTGGCGCACGAACGTCCGCGCGACGCGATCCTCGGCGAGGAGGGTGGCGCCACACCCGGTGACGGAGAGAGGGGGCTCGCTTCCGGGGGCTTGCGATGGGTCGTCGACCCACTCGACGGGACCGTGAACTACCTGTATCGGCTGCCGACGTTCGCTGTCAGCGTCGCCTGCGAGGATGTCGACGGAGGTCTCGTCGGGGTGGTCCTGAATCCCATCAGCGGTGAGTGCTTCTGGGCAACGCGCTCTGGTCCGGCCTTGCGCGCCGGCGCAGCCGGAGCCCAGTGCGAGGAGATCACGCACAGGACGGGTCCCGCCGACCTCGGCCACGCCCTGGTCGGCACCGGCTTTTCGTACGACCGCGACGTGCGCGCCGCGCAGGGGCGTGTGGCCGCACGTCTGCTGCCGCGGGTGCGTGACATCCGTCGCGCCGGAGCCGCGGCGCTCGATCTCGGTTGGTGCGCGTTCGGTCGGCTCGACGCGTTCTACGAGCGCGGAGTCCATGCCTGGGACATCGCCGCCGGTTCCCTGATCTGCGAGCGGGTCGGGCTGGTGGTGCGTCCCCTTGAGGAAGTGCCGGCGGCCGACGGCATCGTCGGGCTTCCGCTGGGAGTCCTGGTGGCGCCGCCGACGCTGATCGACGAGCTTCAGGCGTTGGTCGCCGGTCCCCCGCCGGAATAGACTGCGGGGCCGCGGAGCGGCGGTGATGGAACGGTAGACATGGCGGCCTCAAAAGCCGCTGGCCCTTGGGCCGTGTGGGTTCGAATCCCACCCGCCGCATGGCGTTTTAGTTGTCCGTCCCACAAATAGCTGGACACCGAGAGGCGCTACCGGCGGATGGCGGGCGAGGACGCGGGAGCCGACGCGTGGCAGCGCCGCGCGAGGCGACGAGGACGTCGTGCGACGCCGCCGGGGACGCCTCGAATGGACGATATTTTGGAGACGGACCACGAGGGCGTGAAGTGCCTGCAAATCGACGGGAGCGGCAGTCTGGTCCGGTCCGCTGGGGCATCAATTAGGGCATCATCCCTCGAGCGCGCTCATTTCTTCGCGTTCCCAGCAGGCAGTTTGTGGCCACCCATATTGAGCGACCGACCCGTCTTACTACTCGTCATCAGAATCCCCTCTCATGTCGTGACACATCACGCACAGCCGCTCGGGCGCGTTGAGGACTGCTAGCCGACGACCGTGTGCACGATCGACGCGAGCACCGCCATCGCAAGAATCACCCAGAAGGCGATGACCCAGAAGCCAATGCGGTCCTGCACTCGAACCTCCTCCGCCCTGTTCCCTGACAACGCAGCTTCCGTCAACTTAACGGCGCTTTAGGAAGTCTCAGTCAGGTTTCGATTAGCGTCAGGTTTTCGATCGCGGCCCGTGGGGACCAAAGAACCAGCCAAGGAAAAGGAGCCGAAATGTCCAGCGACCGTCCGCCGATCGCGAGTGCGGCCGAAGCCCTGAGGGCCATCAACGAATTGGCAAACGAGATCCACCGGCGAGCGCTTCTCGTGAGCAATCCGGGAGGCAAGCCGAACGGCGAAGGTCGTGATCTTCGGCAGATCTCGGATGAGCTCCGTCGGCTGCTGCGTGCTCACGGACACGAACCACGCTCCTGATGGCTGCACGGCGGTCCTCCGGCAGCGGCTCGTTGGTGTCAAGAACGCCGACTTCTATCCCGTGAGCCTTCTGCTCCGCCTGCTGTTGTGGCGTCCGCGGCTCACCTGGCTGCTCTGTCGGTGGGTCGGGGTGCACCTGCCCGGACTGCTGTTGGGCCTGCCGAGGTTCTGGCGTCACCTCCGGCGCCTACTGCGCACCCTCTAGTGCAGCGTCCCGGAAGTCCTTTGATGTTCGGGCAGACGCCGCCAGAACGCAAAGGAATTTCGAGGACGTTGCACTAGGCACGCTCGAGCCCTGCAGCGAGACCCACTCGCGTCGCACCTATCGACGCATATGAGATACACGTCCGCCAGCTGGCACTCGCAAGCACCTCAGACGGATCCGAGGCGCTCGCGGCTACCTGCGCCGGATCAGATCGCCAGACAGTAAACCGGGGCGCTGCTGCCGTCGCTACCGGAGTTGCCCGGACCGACGAGCGCGATGCTTCCCGTGGGGCAGGACACGAACCTGCCGTGGTTGTCCGTGTTCGGGGCGAGCAGCGTCACGGTTCCAGCGGGGCCTTGCGGACCCTGAGCGCCGGTCGCCCCCGTGGCTCCAGTGGCCCCGGTAGCTCCTGTGGCACCCGTGGCGCCTTGTGGTCCGGTGGCGCCTTGAGCACCCGTTGCGCCCTGCTGACCGATGGCGCCATCCTTACCTGCCGGACCCTGGGTGCCGGTC
Organism: uncultured Solirubrobacterales bacterium; assembly: GCA_963830475.1. GTDB lineage: Bacteria > Actinomycetota > Thermoleophilia > Solirubrobacterales > Solirubrobacteraceae > Palsa-465. Next base: position 528,226 of record CAWHMX010000008.1, read on the forward strand.
GCGCCCTGCTGACCGTTAGCGCCATCCTTACCTGCCGGACCCTGGGTGCCGGTCGCGCCCTGCTGACCGTTGGCGCCATCCTTACCTGCCGGACCCTGGGCGCCGGTCGCGCCGTCCTTACCGGCCGGACCTTGCGCGCCGGTCGCGCCCTGCTGACCGTCCTTGCCATTTGTGCCATTTGTGCCATTTGCGCCATTCGTGCCCGCCGGACCTTCGTCCCAATCCGGGTCGTGGTACTTCCGGAATTGAGTCCACCGCTTGTGGTTCACTGGACCAAGAGTCTTGGCTGGGCATGCCAAATCTCTATGATTTTGGTACGCACTCTGAATCGGCGCCCGGTTCGAGTCACGCTTCGCGGGTCAGCATCGAGTGATGCACCGAGGTCCAAACTCGGGAGAGGGCGGTTCGCAACCGACCACCTGCGATTTTGGGGGACACGTCGGCGTGGTCTCCACGCACTTCACCGACGATCCGTTATCGAGCGGCGGTGTAGTTCGAGCGCGTGCGCCGTCGGCCGCCGTGATGGCCGTTCACTCCGGCTTCGAGCGTGGCCAGTACGTCGTGGCTGTAGTGGTCTGCGCTCTGGACGTAGGCGTACTGGGTCCGCGCCTGCGATCCGAAGCGCTGCTTCTCGAGCGGTGCGCCCATCCCAAACAGGATTCGCTCGGCTCCGAGCGCGCGGGCGCGGAGAAGGACCTGTCGTATCCCCTGACGGTAGGCGCCGTGAGAATTGACGTAGTCGTAGTCGAGCCCGACGATCGTCGGCGCGTAGTGGCGGGCGCCGAGAAAATTCGCGCCGAACACGATCGGGGTTCGGTCGCCACCGTGCTCGGGGCGCAGGCGGATGAGCATCAGCTCCCAGCAGTCGTGGGCGAGCATGTCGCGCCAGAGCGTCGTCGGAAGCTCGAACGAGTTCAGCTCGAGGCTGCGGGCGCGGACGTTGCGGTACAGCTCGTGGAGGTGGCCGAGCTCGGTGTCCGTCGGGACCCGCCCGCCACTTGACAGAAACTCGATCTCGAACAGATGCTCGCGGGGGAGGACCTCTCGTCGCTGGAGTGCCCGCGAGCGCTGAGACAGACCGGCGAGCCAGGTCGCATCGTCGGGGGCGACCGGAGCGATCACGTGGGAGTCGGGCATCGCGATCCGCACGAAGCCGTGTGATTTCAGGGTCTCGTCCAGCTCGGCGTCGCCAGCGGAGACGTCGCGGATCACGGTCGCCGGCGCTCCCACCTCCGAGGCGTGCTCGCCAACGGCTTCGACCAACAGTCGGAGCGCGGCACGCCAGTCCTTCGAGCGGTCGAGGTACAGGTGATCGCCCTCGGTCAGAAGCGAGCCCATCGAGAACGTGCGGGAGGTCAGGTAATACCGGTCCTCTCGGCGGCGGTCCTCGACGAGTGCCGACACGGCCATCGGCGAGAGCATGTCGTCCTTCCAGAGCGCGTCGGTGAACCAGCTGGCGAGCACCGGGGCGCCGGCGCGGTCGCGGACGATGTAGTAGTGGAAATGCCACCGATCTTCGGCACGGCCTGAGGCGCCGCCGAACGCCCGCTCGAGGAATTGCAGCCCGGCTGCCGAGAACGTGCCGCGATCGCCGAGCATCGCGTCCCACTCGATGGCGTCGAGCTCGTCGATCGACGTGCAGTGCTCGAGCCGCATCGCTGGGGTTTCGGCCTCTGTCGGCGCTGGGACGCGAGCTGCGGCCCCGAGCGCCGGAACCGGGACAGTCGGTCCCGTTCCCTCGCCGGTCACCGCGGGCAGGTGGCGCGCCAGAGCCTCGACCAGTCGGACGATGTCGCCCTGCTGGTGGTGGAGGGTCAGGGTGAACCTGATGCCCGAGTGCTTCATCGGGACGGCTGGGAAGGTTGCGATGTTCGTGTAGAGGCCATCCGCCATCAGCCGTCCGGCGAGCTCGCGAGCCGGTTCGGGTAGCCCCACTGGCACGAAGCGGATCGGTGCGATGTCGCTGCCGGCGAGCGGGACACAGAACTCGCGCAGGAGCTCCATGCAGTAGAGGATCCGCTCTCGGAGCGCCGCCTGCAGCCCGGGAAGCTCGTCGGACAGGTGAATCCGAGCCGAGGCGATCGCAGCGCCGAGCATCGGCGGCTGCACGGGGCCGGAGAAGATCATCGGACCACCGAGGAGCCGAACCTTCCGGGCCAGCTCGGGGTCGTGGAAGACGAGCGCGGCCCCGGACGCGGCAAAGGACTTGTTCAGAGAGGCCGCGACCACGATCCGCTCGTGCGGTCCGAGCGCGTCGAGCGTCGGTCCGCGGCCATGACGGCCGGACCAGCCGACGCCATGGGAGTCGTCCATGTACAGGTGGAGGCGCTCGTCGCGGTCGAGCAGCTCCCGAAGCGCTCCGAAGGGCGCCAGATCGGAGAACATGCTGTAGATGCCGTCGGCGAGATACCAGACTCGGTGCCCCGGCGGGGCCCGCTTCAGGATTCTCTCGAGCCGGTCGATCGCGCTGTGACGGATCATCTCGACCGAGCTGCCCTGCACTCTGACGTGGTTGACCGCCATCTGCACGCTGTGGTGGACCATCTGGTCGACGACCACGGTGTCTTGGGAGCCGATGATCACCGGCAGCGCGGCGACATGACCGAGGCTGGTGGAGGGCACCATCAACACCTCGCCGCCGAACATCTCCGACAGCAGCGCCTCGGCCTCCGGGTACGGCGGTGCCTGCACGTACGTACGCGAGGACGAGAATTGGGTGCCGTACCGCATCACGGCGTCGATGACCCCCTGCCGCATCCGGGGGTCGAGTTCGAGCCCCAGGTAGCTGCACGAGCCGAAGTTGAGCATCGACTGGCCCTCTAAGCTGACGGTGCGGCCGTCAAGTTCGGCGTCATCGGCCGTCCGCAACACCAGCCGCTGGTCGAGCGCCGAGGTGTACATCTCGTCGAGAAGGGCCAATCGTTCTTCAGGTGTACGCATGCACTTCCCTCATTGGTTGACGCGGCTCAAGGTTTCTCGGCTCGTGTCGTCCCAGACTTGAGCGTTCACCGAGTAGGCCCCTGAACCGCACGAACAACCGTCGTCGCGTTGCGCATCCGATTCAAGTACTCGGCTATGGGCGCCGACCGGGTGGGTGTAATGCCGCAGCCCGCCCTACGGTCACAATCCAGGGAAGTACGATATCCGATCACGCTACGCAAACGGTTAGGGATCGGATCAGACTGGTCACTCCTCGCTCGGGCCCGGCTCGTCGCGTTGGTGCTCGCCGTCATTTCGGCGCTCGCGGTCGTGCCCGCGTTGCTCGGGAGCAACCGCAGCGCGGCCGTCATCGGCCTCGGCGTCGTCGCGGCGTTCGGCCTCTCCTACTGGTGGACGCTGGGCTACCGGAGGGGCTACTTTCCGCTCGTCGCTGAACCGGCGGAGGTGCTTTGTCTGCTGTTCTTGTTGCGCGTGACGCCGGGCAATCCGCTGCTACCGCTGCTGGGGCTCGTCTTCCGCTCGCTTTACGGTTCATCGCGCCTCGCTTGGGCGAGGTACGTGGCGTGGATGGCCGCGCTGCTCCTGGCGCATGCCGACCGGGGCAGCGCCCAGCTGAACGCGGACCTTCCGCGCGTCGCCAGCTTGGCGCTGGTACCGCTGATGCTCAACTTCTTGCGATCCTCGGTGGCGAGGCTCGAGTCGAGCGAGCGCCGGCTGACGTCGCTGATCCAGAACTCGACCGACGTCGTCACGGTCGTCGGCCCGGACCTCGGCGTCCGCTGGCAGGCCAACTCGGTGTCGAGGGTGCTGGGCTGGGATCCGAGCGATCTGCTGGGGAGGAGCTTCGAGGAGATCGTGCACGAGGACGACCGTCCCGAGGTCCGCTCCTACATGACCGAATCCGAGCAGACGCCTGGAATCACCCGCACTCTCGGCCTGCGACTGCGGCGCCGCAACGGCGGGTTCCGGAACTTCGAGGTGGTGGTCGCCGACCGTCGTCACGATGCGAGCATCACGGGCTTCGTTCTCAACATGCGCGATGCCACCGAACGGCTAAGGCTCGAGCGCGATCTCCGGAGCCTCGTGTCGCAGCGCGAGTTCGATGCCCTCCACGACCACCTGACCGGGCTGCCGAACCGTCGGAGCTTGTTCACCTCGATCGACCACGCGATCGCGAAGGCGAGGGCCACACAGTCACGACTGGCGCTACTGCTGCTTGACCTCGACCGCTTCAAGGAGCTGAACGACACGCTCGGACATCACGTCGGTGATCAGATGCTCCGAGAGCTCCGACCGCGTCTGCTCGGCGTCGTCGGCGACGACGGGCTGGTGGCGCGGCTCGGCGGCGACGAGTTCGCCGTTCTGCTGAACCCGGGGCACACGGCCGAAGATGCCTCCGGGGTCGCCACGAGGCTGCGTGAGGCTGTGGCCGAATCCTTCGCGTACGAAGGGCTCACGCTGATCCTCGAGGCGAGCGTCGGGGTCGCCATGTTCCCCGAGCACGGCACGGACCCCGGTCGGCTTCTGCGGCACGCCGACATCGCGATGTACGAGGCCAAGCGCCAGCGCACGGGCGTCGAGCTCTACGCCCCCAGCGCCAACAGTCATACGCGCGACAACCTCGCCCTGCTCGGGGAGCTGCGTGCCGCAATCGATAACGGCGAGCTGGTGATCCACTACCAGCCCAAGTTCGCGCTGGCCACAGGCGAGCTGACTGGCGTTGAGGCGCTTGTGCGATGGCAGCACCCAAGCCGCGGCCTGCTTCTTCCTAACGCCCTGCTTCCGCTAATCGAACACACGGGCCTGATGCGGCCGCTCACTTGGCAGGTGCTGAGCAGTGCGGTCGAGCAGGCCGCGCAGTGGATGAAGCAGGGGCTGGCGATCCCGGTGGCGGTAAACCTCTCCGCACCCGATCTGATCGACGCAAATCTCGCAAATGAGGTGAGACGACAGCTGACCGCCCATCGCCTGCAGCCCGAAATGCTCGAGGTCGAGGTGACCGAGGGGATCATCGCCACGGACCGCGACCGGGTCAGCGCCACGCTGGCAAGCCTTCGCGAGCTGGGCGTCACGATCGCGCTCGACGACTTCGGTACGGGCTCCTCGTCGCTCAGCTATCTCCGCCGGTTACCCGTTCAGGTGCTCAAGATCGACCGGTCGTTCATATCTTCTGCCTCGACCGGCGACCCGGCCGACGTGGCGCTCGTCACGAACATCATCGGCCTCGCCAAGGCCCTCGGGCTGCGATCGATCGCCGAAGGCATCGAGACTCGGGATGAGCGCCAATTGCTCCACGACCTCGGCTGCAATGAGGGGCAGGGCTTTGGCCTCGCGCCGCCGATGGCCCCGGAGTTCGTCGCCGACAACCTCTGCTGGTCTCAGACAGACACGCGTGCCAAGCCCGATCCGGGCGCGCGTGCCTTCCCGCGGACCCGCCTCGCGAGCTGACACCTCGGTGACGTGGTGCTACGCGACCCCGTGATCGACGCAAAGCGCCGCTAGTCGCTCCATCGCTGCGGCCGGGTGCCCCGGCATCGCGTCCAGCGCGTCGGCGGCTTCCTGCAGGTCGGCGATCGCGATCCCGCGACCCTCCAGCGCGAACCGTCCGAGCCATCTCACCGCTGCGCGTTGGAACCGCTCGGGTTCGTCTCGGACCAGCAGGCAAATACGGAGCGCGTCGTCCAGACGAACGCTTCGTCCGAGGTTCCGCGCCATCTGCATGACTCGCTCGAGGTCGCCGGAAGCGAGAGCGTCACGGAACATCGCATAGGTGGCCACGAACGTATGTTCCTACTCGATTCGGATGGATACGTTCTTGATATCTAGAGGAACAGCGAATGCACGCCTTTGGGGTCGTCGTGGGGTCGCTGGTTAGCGGGCCGGCCGTCGGCGAGGTAGAGGCGCTCGCGGAGCTGGTCGGCCCAGGCGCGGCCGTCGGCCTTGCCAGTCATATCGAGGGTGATGAGGTCCAGCAGCTTGGCCAGGCGGGCGCGGTTGGTGAACGAGCCGACGCGGTTGCCGATTCGGCGCTCGACCTCGCGCAGGGCTTGCTCGACAGGGCCGGTGGAGTTGATCCCGTTGGGGTCGCGGGTGGCGATCTGGGCCTCCGCGCGCTGGCCGTAGGTCTGCATCCACTGGATCGCGAGCGGGAGCGGCCCGTGCTTGCCTTCGGCGTGCTCGGTCTCGATCGCTCTCTGCAGCCGCCGCCAGTTCTCAGGACCGCGGAACGCCTCCGGGAGCGTGCACACGATCGGGTGGCGGCCGTCGGCGAGCAGCTCGGCAGGGAGGTGCTCGCGCAGCTTGCGCCCCAGGTGCCATTCGCACAGGCGGTGCTCGACTCGGTCGCCGAAGACGTTGTTGACCGCCAGCGTGAGCGCGTTATCGGCGTCGCTGACGATCACCCGCGGCGCGGCCTCCAGCGATCCGAGGAACGCCTCCCAGGCGGCCAAATCCTTGCGGGCAAAGGGCTCAAGCCGCCACAAGATCGGGATCGGCGCCCACCTGTCTGGGTCACGCTGCTCCCGTCCCACCGCCGCCAGCACGTGAAACCCACGACCCCGGTGAGCACCGCTCTTGACCCGGAAGTTTTGGCTGTCCACCGCGATCGCGTGCGGCCACCGCTCGGGCAACTCGCCGGCGCAGATGAACCCGCTGCATACGTCGACCCAGTTGGCGACCAGCTGCCCCTCGTTCGCCGCCGAGCGACGCCCGTGCCCGCGCTCGGCCAGCACCCGGCCCGCCTTCTGCCGCGCCAGCTCGGCCGCCGCCCGATAACTGCTCCCCTTGGCAACCAGTACCAGCGCCTCCCCGACCTCCCGTGCGGAGAACCGGTACTCCCTCGCCCCCGCCTGCCCTTCCCACAGCTCAAGCCCCGTCGAGCACTCCACACAGAACGGATGCGGCTGCCCCTGACGGGTCAGAACCGGGGTGAACCGATGCTTCGGATCACCGTTGGTCGGCCGACACAACCACCGCTGACGACGATGCGACGGCTTGCCATACCAACCACCACGAACCACCCTCGAGCCCGCGTGCTCAGAAACCGGACAGACCGGGATCTCCATACTCCGCGCACGCTATCCCTGCAAGCAGACGTATCCACTCAAATCGAGTAAGGACGTATGTTCGCATCAGTGGCGGACACCGGATGTCCGCACGCGCCCCTCGCGGTGGTGGGCTAACCGGCCCAGAAGTCCTGGACCGTCTCCCCGTCTCCCTCGAAACGCTGTCCAAAGATGAGGACGTCGAGGCCATCGGGTCCGGCCTCGAACGAACGCGTCGTCCCGGGGGAGACCCGGATGGCGTCCAGCGGCGCCAGGTCCACGAGGTCATCGTCGAGCTTCACACGTCCCGAACCAGCCAGAACGATGTAGATCTCTTCGGCCTCCCTGTGCCGGTGAGCGAAGGCCTCGCGTTGACCTGGCTTGACGATGAGGAAGTTGAGTCCTGTTTGCTCGGCGCCAAGGTCGGTGCGGGGGAAGCGCGCCTCCTGCGTATCGCCGATGCCGTATTTGAGCGCCGAATCCTCGACGTCTCGGAGGTTCTTCTTCGCGTAGCGCATGGAGGAGGAGCCTATCGGCTGGCCGCTCATCAATTAGAGTTCGGCGCCGACGGGAGGATCGATGAGCGCCGACCGAATTCGATGCACGCACACCGGAAGCCTGCCGAGGCCCGACGACCTGGTCGCGATCATGTGGGCGCTGGGCGACGGCATCCCTGTCGACGCCGCGGCCCTCGAGTCTCGAGTCGCGCAGGCGGTCAATGAGGTGGTGCAGCGACAAGTTGCGGCCGGCGTGTCGATCGTCAACGACGGCGAGATGTCCAAGCCTTCGTACGCGACCTACGTCAAGGATCGCCTGACCGGCTTCGAGGGCGAGAGCGTGCAGAATTACAACTTCGACGATCTCAACGACTTTCCGCGCAGCGTCGAACTGGTGCAGTCCAACCCGGGTCGCCGGAAGCGCTCAGCTCCGGCGTGCATCGCGCCGATCGCGGTCAAGGACCCGGACGCGGCTGTCCGTGATATGGAGCATCTGACGGCGGCAGCCAAGGCCACGGGTGCGTCCGCCACGTTCTCGTCGGCTGCCTCGCCGGGGATCATCTCGATCTTCTTCGACAACGAGTACTACGGCACTCGCGAGGAGTATCTGTTTGCGATCGCCGAGGCCATGCGTCCCGAGTACGAGGCGGTCGTCGCCTCCGGCGCGACGCTGCAGCTCGACTGCCCCGACCTGGCGATGGGACGGCACATGTCCTACTCCGACCAGGACCTCGAAACCTTCCGGCGTACGATCGTCGAGAACCTCGAGGCGCTCAACCACGCGGTGCGGAACATCCCCGCGGAAAGCCTCCGCATGCACCTGTGCTGGGGGAATTACCCTGGACCGCATCACCGCGACGTACCGCTCGCCGACATCATCGATCTCGTCTGGGCCGCCAAGCCTCAGACGGTGCTGTTCGAGGGCGCGAACCCACGCCATGCTCACGAGTGGGAGACGCTGGCCGAGCGCGGCGTTCCGGACGACAAGATCATCTGTCCCGGCGTGATCGAGCCGCAGTCGAACTACATCGAGCATCCTGAGCTCGTCGCCCAGCGGCTGGAACGCTGGGCAGGCGCAGTTGGGCCCGACCGGTTGATGGCGGGAGTCGATTGCGGTTTCTCGATCCACGTCGGTATGCGCGGCATTGACCCCGACGTCGCATGGGCCAAGCTCGAGAGCATGGCCCAGGGCTGCGAGATTGCGTCGCGGCGACTCGGCAGCTGAACCGGCGAGGCCGCTGAACCGGCGAGGTGTCAGTAGGCGGGCGAGCCGCTGAACGAGGGCAGCAGCCGCAGTTGGCAGGGTGCGCTGGTTGAATCCGGAGGCTGCCTCCGCTATAGTCCGGAGGACGCCTCCGCCTAGCTGCTGAGGACCTGCCTCGACCGAGGAGAAGTTTATATGGCTCTCGCTACCACAGATATGGCTCATACGGATATTGCTCTTCTCGCCACAGATCTCCGCACGTCGGGCCATCGCTCGCGGGCCGAACGGGCGGGCGACGGCGTGATCGCCGGGTACGTCCGTTCGCTCACCCGAAGCGCCCGCCCTCCATACAATCCGGCCAATGGTCCCGAGCAGACCAATCGAGCGGGCGTGGCGGAATTGGTAGACGCGCCGGTTTTAGGTGCCGGTGGGCGTACGCTCATGGGGGTTCGAGTCCCTCCGCCCGCACTGAAGCGCAAGAGCCGGTCTCAGAACCGAGGCGGGTGGCTGGCCAGTCCCGAGTTGGCCTGCTGACAGCCGACGCGATCGCCGCCGACCAGGTACCGGGCCGGCCTCGCAGGCGGTTCACGCCGATTCGGTGCCTCTCCTGCCGCCAGCGCGACGGGGGGAGAGGCGAAGCAAGGTGCTGCTCCTCATATGTCATGTATCGGCGTCCGCGGACCGAACGGGGGACCGAGGAGTCGAACCTCGCGTTGCGGTTTTGGAGACCGCCGTGTTACCGATACACCAGTCCCCCGAGTCCTGAACGCCGAGATTAGCTCGGCGGTTGTGCGGGGCTGACGACCGGCCTCCGCGCACGCCTAGGATGTCACGTCATGCGATCGCACACGGTCTACCGCTCCTTCAACACCGTCGAGCGTCGTGAGTTCATCCGGATCACCGAGGACGTCGCCGATGCGGTTCGCGACGCGGGCATCGAGGAGGGAATGGTGCTCGTGTGCGCGATGCACATCACCGCAGCGGTATGGATCAACGACGACGAACCGGGGCTCCACGCTGACGCGCTCGAGTGGCTCGACAAGCTGGCGCCGCCGAGCTGGAAGCCCCCTGACGGCGAGGTGGCGCGCGAGCTGCTGCCGGACCCAGGTGACTACCGTCACCACCGCGGCGGGGAGGACAACGGCGACGCCCACCTGAAGAACCTGCTCGTGCACCATCAGGTGATCGTTCCCGTCACCGACGGTCGTCTCGACCTCGGGCCGTGGCAGCAGGTCTTCTACTGCGAGTTCGACGGCGGGCGTCCGAAACGGCTCGTGATCAAGGTTCTCGGCGAGTGAGTAAGTAAGCTTCGGCAGCCGCCCGCGGGCGAAGTGTTGTGGTTGCACAAAAGCCTTCCAAGCTTTTAGGGCGGGTTCGATTCCCGTCGCCCGCTTCGAACCGTTCAGCCTGCAGGCTGCAATGTCAGCGCCACGTTTGCGCGAGCGCTGCTCCCAACGATGCCGGGCTTGGCCCAGCCGAGGCCCGTGCTCCCCAGGTCGATTCGGACGCGGCCCTCGACGTGCAGATGGTCGCCGTGCGCGATCGCGGTCACCGGGAAGCTCAGCGGCAGCGACCGATCCCCGATCAGCAGGCTGCCGCTCAGCTCGAGCCGGTCGCGGCCGGTCGCCAGCGACTCGACGGTGAACGTCATTTCAGGGTGCTTTTCGACCATGAAGAAGTCGGCGCCCCGAAGGTGCTCGTCGCGGCGGCGGATGCCGGTCTGGAGCGATGCGGTATCGACCACGAGCGTGCCTGTAGCGTCGCCCTCCTGATCGACCCGAAGCTCGCCGGAGAATCGCTCGAAGAAGCCGTTGACGGGCAACACGACCATGGTCGGCGCCCGAAAGTTCACCTGGCTCGAACCCGGATCGACTCGCCAGGTGCCTGCGGGTAGTCGCTCGGTGAGTTCCTCGTGATCGTGCCCGTGCGCGTGCTCGTGCTCGTCAGGTTCCGAGGAGCTCACGCCCTGACCTTGCTCCACTCTGCCTTGTGGGCTTTCTTGGCCGCCTGGTAGGCGCTCAGCGCTTCAGGTGAATCGACGTCGCCGAGCGTCGGGTGTCCCGGCACCAGATCCTGTGCAATCGCGACGCCGAACCGCTTTGCCAGCACAGCCCCCAGCGACTTGACCTTCATCTCGCCGAATCCGGGTAGGCCGCTCAGCCTCGCGCGCAGTTCGTCCGACGAGGTCGCCGTCGTCCACACGCGCTCGGCGTGGCCACCGTACTCGTCGCGGATGTAGCCCGCCAGCTCGCTGACGCGCTCGGCCATCGATCCGGGAAACCGGTGGACCGCCGGCTTCTCGCGGAAAACGGCGTCCAGGTCCGCGGCGGCCAGGACGTCCGGCTCGAGCGAGCCGAGGCGCTCGCGGATCACGAGCGGCCCCGAAAAGGCCTTCTGGACAGTCACCTGCTGATCGAGCGCGAATCCCACCAACAGCGCCATCGGATCCGTGGCGAGCAGCTTGTTCGCCTCATCAGACTCGGTGAAATAGAGACGCTCGGGCATCGCGGTTGGGATCGTAGTAGTTCCGTCAGGGGGCGCGGAGAACGACTACGCAGTTCTGCCCGCCGAAGCCGAACGCGTTGACCAGCGCGGTGTTGACCGTCGCCTCTCGCGCGACGTTTGGGATGTAATCGAGATCGCAGGCGGGGTCGGGCGTGTCGAGGTTGATCGTCGGAGGCAGGATCCCGTCTCGCATCCCCAGCACGCAGGCCATTGCCGAGATCGCCCCGGCGGCGGCGATCAGGTGGCCGACCATTGACTTGACGGAGCTGACCAGCACCTGATCGGCGGCCTCGCCGAGGACGTCGCGGATCACCGACGTCTCGACCGCGTCGTTGATCCGGGTCGCGGTTCCGTGAGCGGCGATGTAGTCGACGTCGCTCGGGTCGGTGTCGGTCCGCTCGAGCGCGAGCCGCATCGCACGGCGTGGCTGGCGGCCGGTCGGGTCCGGGTGGCTGATGTGAAACCCGTCGGCCGTGAGGGCGCCACCGGCGATGCTCGCGTATACCGGGGCACCGCGATCGTGGGCGTGGGCGGCCGACTCGACCACGAACAGGACGGCGCCCTCGCCATAGACGAAGCCATTCCGATCCGCGGCGAACGGACGGCTTGCCTGCTCGGGCTCGTCGTTGCGGTCCGACAACGGTCCCATGTTCGCCAGGCCCGCGAACATCACCGGCGCGATGCCCGCGTCGGTCCCGCCGGCCAGCACGACATCGGCCTCGCTTGCGAGAATCAGTCGCCGGGCCTCCAACAGCGCCGCGTTGCCGCTCGCACAGGCCAGTGCGCTTGACGTGACGGGACCGTGCAGCCCGAGGTCGATCGCGACCTCGCAGGCGGCCATGTTCGGGATCATCTCCGGTACGTAGTACGGGCTGACGCCGCGGACCCCGTTCCGCATCAGCGACTCGACGTTGGCCTGGGTCTCCGGGATACCGGCGAGGGCGGTATTGACGATCGACGCCGACACGCTCGTGGTCGGCGACCGACTCGATCCCGGCACCAGGCTTCAGCCCGGCGTCGGCAAATGCCTCACGCGCGGCCGCGACCGCGAGCTGCGAGAACCGCGCCGAGCGCCGGAACCGCTTGGTGCCCATCACCTGCTCGCCGTCGAAGCCTCTGACCTCGGCGGCGATTCGGACCGGCATACAAGATGCGTCGAACGCGGTGATCGGGCCGACGCCCGATTCGCCGGCGAGCAGTCGGCGCCAGGTCTCGGGGACGTCGAGCGCCAGCGGGGTCACCGCTCCGATCCCGGTGATCACCGGGTCGGCGCTGGCGCGGGTCGAGGTCACGGATGCTCGAGCCGGCCGGCGGCGGCGTCCTCGCGCGCCTGCTCGCGGATCCTGTAGTGGAGCTTCTTGCCGGTCGCGGTGCGCGGGATCTGTTCGACGAATCCGTAGGCTCGCGGGCGTTTGAAGGCCGCGAGCATCGGGTGCCCGAGCGCGTAGGCGTCGCAGGCGGCGGCGTCGAGGCTCGGGTCGGTTGCAACGACGTAGGCGACGACCAGCTCGCCCCAACGCTCGTCCGGGACGCCGACGACGACCGACTCGGCGATCCGCGGATGCTGCTCGAGCACGGCCTCGACCTGGGCCGGGTGAACGTTCTCGCCGCCCGAGATGATCATGTCGTCCTTGCGCCCGACGATCGTCACGTAGCCGTTTTCATCCCAGGTCGCGAGGTCGCCGATGTACAGCCAGCCGTCGCGGAAGCGCTGGTCCTGCTCCTCAGGCTGATTGACGTAGGCGTAACCGGATTTGACCGAGCGCACGATCACCTCGCCGACCTCCTGCCCGTCCTGGGAGGCGAGGTCGTCGGGCGCGGCATAGCGCTCGTCGTAGACACGGACGACGGCGACGTCGTCGTCGGTGCAGGCACGGCCTGCCGAGCCGGCCTGATCGGGCAGGTCGGTTGGGCGCAGGAAGGTGTTCCAGAAGGCCTCGGTGGTGCCGTAGCCGTTGAAGATCCTGGGGGTGAGTAGACGCTGGTAGCGCAGGCATGCCTCGCGATCGAGCGGCGCTCCCATCGTCACGATCCCGTGCAGGCTCGAGAGGTCGCGCGGACGCGCCTGCTGCTCGGCGCCCAACAGCGACAGATTGGTGGGGGCGCCGATCAGGAAGGTGAGCTGATGCTCCTGAACCCAGTCGAGCACCGTCGCCGGGTCGAACTGCCGCATCGCGACAGCCTCCGCGCCGACGTAGAGGACCGGGTTCGGGCCGCCCGAGTACAGGCCGCCGCGGTGAAACCACGGCGTCATGTTGAGCGTCCGATCCTCAGGCGAGAGCGGGAAGTGCATGATCACGTCGTGGGCCGAGAGGATTTCGACCAAAGTGTTCAGCGATACGCCCTTGGGCAGTCCTGTCGTACCAGAGGTGTAGAGCCGGGTCGACTCCTCCCAGATCGTGCGTCCGCTCAGGTCCGGTAGCTCGTGATCGTCGGTCGCGATCAACTCGGTGAACGGCAGCGCCGCAGTGCCGGCGCCGATGCGGCGGCCGCCCTCGGGGTCGACCACGGCGACGACATCGGGCATATGCCCGGCGCGCTCTATCGCGTCGGCGGCAACCCCCGCCACGCTCAGGTCGTAGACGAACGCGCGCGGGCGGCTGTCGTCGAGGACATGCGCCACCTCACCGGAGGCGAGGCGGAAGTTGATCGGCGCGGCGATCGCGCCGAGGCGTTGGGCCGCGAGCCACAAGAGCGCGAACTCGGGCCCGTTGAGCAGGTCGAAAACGACCACCTCGTCGCTGCCGACGCCTGCCGCCGACAGCCCCGCGGCGAGTCTGCCGCTGTCGCGCCACAACTCCGCGTAGGTCCACCGGCGATCGGTGGCGGGGTCATGCAGCGCTGGCCGAGACCCGTAGCGACGGCTGTTGCGCTGCACGCCGCCGATGTAGCTGAAGCGGTGCTCGAACACCTCCCGGAACCGGGTCGGGTCGTAGCGGTAGGACACGTCGATGCTCAACCAGGCTCCTCGATGGGAATTCGGTCCGGGGGCCCAACTGTGGCGGCCACGTGGCCGCCACAGGCACCCCAATGTAGGCGCGAGAGACTAGATGGTTGACCGCCGGCCGCTTCCGGGGGCCGCGGCTGAAGCCCCGCCTAAGAGCTTGGGGGCGGGATCGAGATGACCACGCCTCGATCGCCGTAGGGCATTCGCTTACCCTGAAGGGTCCAGCCGAGCTTCGCGAGCCGCTTCGCCTTGCCGGAGCCCGAGCTCGTCCAGAATCCCAGCTGTCCGTCGCCGAGGCCGACCACCCAGACCGTAGTCGAAACGGGGTTCCCATCGCGGCGGAATGTCGTGAAGCGGAGGTACCTCTCGTCGCTCAACGCCACGGATCCGATCCTACCTCCGGGCGCAGACTCTTAGGTCAAATGCAGGCGGTGGGCGACCGCGGCCGCTTGGGTGCGGCTGTTGACGCCGAGCTTGGTCAGGATCCGTGAGACGTGCACGCTGGCGGTTTTCTCCGCCATGTAGAGCGCAGCCCCGATCTGGCGGTTGGTGGCGCCTTCGGCGATCAGCGTCAGCACCTGCAGCTCGCGCGGCGTCAGTCCGAACGGCGACTCGGCGTCGCCAGCGTCGCCGTCGCCGTTGGCGCCATCCGAGCTCGCGCCAGCGCCGCCCGCCGCCAGGCCCTCGAGCCTTCCCCGAGCCGCGAGCCCGGCGAGCTCGCCCGCCAGCCAGCCGGCGCCGAGTGCCTCGGCGACCGCGAGCGCGGCGGCGACGACCTCGGCCGCCTGTTCCCTGTCGCCGGCCTCGACGAGGGCCTCCGCTTGTCGCTCGCGCATCAGAGCGGCACAGTAGGGCCGCTCGAGCTGGTCCCATGCGAGGGCGGCGTCTCCCCACAGAGCCGGATCGTTGTCGCCGGTCGCACGCGCGTGCTCGGCGACCCCGGAGGCCAGCCACGCCCGCTCGACCGGCCCTCCGTCCTGCGCTGCGGCATCCAGACGGTCCATGTGGATCCGCGCCCGAGCGAGTGCGTCGCGCTCGACGTCAGGCTCGCGCAGGTCTCTCGCGCGTAGCGCCCGATCGGCTTCGACGCCCATCCCGACCGCGGTTACGCGAGCGATCCGCATCACGTCGTCGGTACACACCTCGAGCTCGTCGAGCGCCCGCGACACCGCCTGCTGGGCTCCCTGGAGGTCCCCCGCACGGCGCCTGAGCTCGCCGAGCAGCGACCCGAACTGCCCGTGCCACTGCGCCTCACGGGTGACGCGCACAAGCGGCTCGGCAGCATCGAGACGCTGCGCCGCCAGGTCCTCGTCGCCGGCACCGAGGGCGAGCTCGGCGTCACGCAACAGCCGGAAGATCAGCGTCACCCCTTCGACCGACGCGATCGCCGGGCCTTCGCTTTTTCTGGCGACGTCCCACTTGCCGGCCTCGAAGGCCCGTACGGAGTGCGACAGCACCATCCAGCCGAACGACTGGCCGAGCCGCGTATGGACCTCGCTGAGCCCCTCCTCGATCACAGCCAGCGCGTCCGCGGTGCGGCCGGCGAGACCCAGGAGGTCCGCGAGATTGCTGTATGCAGTCGCGAGGTCATCGATGTCCTCGTGCTCACGAGCGAGCCTGATCGCCTCGCGCAGACACGCCTCGCCGGCATCGACCTCGCCGAGCGCGATCCGTGCCATCCCGAGCGTGTTGAGGGTCCCGCCGACGATGATCGGGAGGTCCAAATCCCTGGCCATCGCCAGCGCGGGCTCACCCTCGGCGATCGCCTCGCGGAAGTGGCCTCGCAGCACCTGGGTGCGCGCGATCCAGGACAGCACTCCGGCACGGTCGGAGCTCGGCTGCGCGGGCAGTAACGCGAGCGCCTGCTGAGCGTCCGCCAGGCCCTGCGAGGCCTGGTTGAGCCGCCAGCGGGAGCGGCCCCGGCGGAAAACCAGCCGCGCGTACCGGATCGGCTCCACCTCCGGATCGAGCCTCTCCAGGCCCCGGTGGGCGAGCATCTCGCTGCGACGCTGCTCACCCGCCAGGGCGTACATCGTCGCCGCCGATTCCAGCAGGTCGACGTCGTCGAGTCCGGCTACCTCGGCGGCGTCCGGAACCCGCAGCCACAGCTCCAGTGCCCGCTCGTACAGGCTGGCCGCCTCGCTGTACGCGTGTATCCGCCCTGCCTCCCGCGCCGCCCGGACGGTCGTTCGCAGCGCGGCTGTCTGGTCACCGGCGGACGCGTAGTGAGACGCGATGCTCCCGATCCGCTGGATCTCGTCCTCGGCGCACTCCTCGGTGCCGGCGTCCTCGAGTGCACGGGCCAGCTCCAGGTGCATGCTGGCGCGCTCGCCGGGCAGCAGGTCATTGAGGATCGCCTCGCGCAGCAGCGCGTGGCGGAAACCGAAGCGGCCGTCTGCGTCGGTCACCAGGATGTACTCGGCGACCGCCTCGCGCAGCGCAGCCCGCAGGCCGGGCCCGATCACCCCTGAGGTCCGCTCGATCGCCGGCTCGGCCAGGGCCCGGCCGACGGCGATCGCTCGGATCGCCTGCGAGGCGTCGTTGCTCAGACGCTCGACGCGTAGCAGGAACGTGTCGCGCAGACTCTCGGGGGCGGCGCCACGGCCATCGAGCGACGCCGCGAGCAGCTCTTCGACATACAACGGGTTGCCCTCGGTCCGCCTCATCAGCCGGTCCGTGAGGTCGTTGTCGGGCGCCCTGCCGAGGATGCCCTCCAGCACGTCTCCAAGTTCGCCACGCTCGAGCGGCTCGAGCTCGACCCTGCGACATATCTCCAGACGGCTGAGCTCAGCCAGCAACGGGCGCAGCGGATGCCGGCGATGTAGCTCGTCGCTGCGGTAGCTGAGCAGCAGCATGATCCGCTCGTCGACCAGGCTGCGGGCCAGGAACGCGATGAACGCGCGGGTCGAGCCATCGGCCCAGTGCACGTCCTCGAGCGCCAGTACCACCGGCTGATGCGTGCTGAGCAGGTGCAGCAGCTCGATCAGGCTCTCGAACAGCCGCATCTGTCCGTCGGCCAGGCCGCCGCCTCCCGGCGTCGCGTCTCCGGGGACCCCCAAGCTTGGAAGCAGCGTCGCCAGGTACGCTCTGCCCGCGGCGCTCAGCTCCGCCAACACCGGGTCGCCTTCCCGCACCAGCGGCCGCAGCGCGCCCAGCAGCGGCGCGTACGGAAGCTCAACCTCTTCCTGCTCGATGCATTGGCCTCGCAGCACTCGCGCACTCGCGAACGAGGCCTCGGCTTCAGCCAGGAAGCGCGTCTTCCCGACTCCTGAGTCGCCGCTCAGCAGGATCAGCCGTGGACGGTCCTCACGCGCTTCGCGGAATGCCAGCTCCACCTCCGCAAGCTGCGTCTGCCTGCCGACGAAGCGGCTGCTTGTTAACCTTCCACGCACGCCTGAAGTATCGCCTGCGGCGATGACCGTGAACGGCACGACCGATCTCGGCCTCGCGCCGGAGTTCGGCAAGTCGGGTCCGAGCGAGTTCGTGGGTGAGTCCGGGATGCATTCTTCGCTCCTTTGGTCAACCTCATTCATGTGACCGTCACTCTTGACTAAGAGGGGCTCAGGCACATCGGGAATTCGCAGCCGGTTGGGCGTAAGGGGGCCTTACGCCCAACCCCCGGTGGCGCCGGCGCGGTACCCTCCGGAGCGAACAGGCGGCGCCGGGCGCGGCTTGGCGGCGGACCGCGCATCGTCGCCGGTGGAGATGTGTTCCACCCTGTGACGATGTCCAGGAGGAGGTGTGCGAAGGTGCTCCGAATGGGGTTTGGCAGGACGAGAATCCTCGCTGTTTTCACGACAGCGCTCGCCGGCGGTTTCGGTACCGCCGCGCTGGTTGGACTATCCGCCTCGGAGGCGGTCACCCCGGCGCAGAACATCACGGGCAACCAGACGCTGGTCGCCGGCCAGACGCTCGAATCGCCCGGGGGCCAGTACCTGCTCGAGCTGGCGAGCAACGGCAACCTCGAGGAGATCTACAACGGCGGCGGCCCGGTCCTTTGGACGACGAACAACGGTGCTCCGGGCGACCACGCGGTGCTGCAGCCCAACGGCAATCTCGTGGTCGTGAGCAGCGCGGGCCAGACGCTTTGGAGCAGCAACTCGAGCGGTCTCGGCTGCCCCTCGCTGGACCTGCAACGCGACGGGAACCTCGTGATCTACGACACCAAGGCCATATGGTCAAAGGGCGCGATCCACGCGATCTCGCACCAGGAGAAGCTCGAGTCCGGATGGCTGCTGTTCGCGTTCGGCGGCGAGTACTACCTCGACATGCTCAGCACCGGTGACCTGACCCTTCGCAACGACGCCAATCAGTTGCTCTGGCACTCGAACACGCAGGGAGCAGGCAACTACTCGGTCATGCAGAGCGACGGCAACCTAGTCGTCTACTCGGCGGCCAACAAGCCGCTGTGGGCCAGCAACACCGCCGGCAATACTGGCGCGACGCTCGACGTGCAGTCCGACGGCAACCTCGTGATCTACTCGGCCGCCGGCAAGGCCGTCTGGGCCAGCAACACGCACGGCGCCGCGAACAACGGCAAGAGTGCCGACCCGCTTGGCCCCGCGGCCTCCGCGACCCCGTGCCCGACCCCACCACCACCACCCCCACCGCCTGTCCCGACCGTGACCCAAGTCGTGACCTCGACCGTCACGACGACGACCGCCACGGTCGAGACCGTGCCGGTGCCGGTGCGGCCGCATCACGTCAAGGTCAAGGTCACCGTCAAGTGGCGTTACCGCGGACCGGTCACGAGGATGGAGCGGCTGACCGTCGGGCGCATGCCCAAGCACGCGCACTTCACGGCGTTCTACAGGCAGAAGCAGGGCCACGACCGCCGGCATGTCCGCGAGGCCTCGAGCAGGGGCGAGGTCAAGTCGATGATCCGCTGGCTCGAGAGCTACCGGTACCGGGCGGGCGACCGGCTGTGGATCAAGTTCACCCGCCACGGCTACCTCGCGGAGCGGGCCCAGTTCACGATTCGCGACGGGAGGCTGCCGAAGCTCTCGCGCTGAGTCGGGCTGCCCCCGGATAGGCGCAGACAGAGACTCAGGCGTCTCGGAGCAGGTCCACTGCCCGGACGACGCCGCTGTCGAGCGCCTGCCCGGCGAGCCGGACCCGTTTCTGGTTCTGCGGGAGGTCCTCGAGGCGGAAGCGCTCGAACAGGACCCGCAGGTGGCTTTTGACGGCCGGAAGGCTGAGCACCAGCCGCTCGGCGATCTCCTGGTTGGTGGCGGGGATGGCGCGCCCCTCGCTCGCCATCGGCCTGCAGAGCTCGACCAGCACCCGGCGCTGCGCCTCGGACACGGGCGGGGCCTGACTGCTCCCTGTGACCACGGTCGCGACCAGGTTGCTCGGGCCCGGGTCGCGGAAGCCAAACTTCGTCGAACCGACGAGCACGACGTCGCCGTCGCGCAGCGTTCGCTGACCCCGGAGACGCTCGCCTCCGACGAACGTCCCGTTGCGCGACAGCCCGTCGTCCTCGAGGACCCAGCGGCCGCCGCGACGCTCGAGGTAGGCATGGATCCCCGACACACGTGGGTCCCAGGCGATCTCGACGTCGGTGTCCGGAGCACGCCCGAGCACGAACCGCTCGCGGTCAAGCGGGATCACCCGCAACCGCGCCTCGTGGTCACGGAGGAACAGGAACGGCGCGCGCCGGCGCTCTGCGATCACGAGCTCCTGCAGCTCGCTCGGCCGGATCGACGCTCCCAGGACCTCCACCTGTTGCGCGCGCACCGTCAAAACCCTAGCGACAGGTAGCCTGCACGCTGGATGCACGTCGTGGTTGGGAGGGACGGTCTCGCCCCGGTCGACATGGAGTTGACGCCGATCGACCCGCAGGCGACCGTGGGTGACCTGCTGGTGGCTCTCGGCGACGGCACCGGTCCCGGGCTCGTGCTCGACGGTCGCTTCTGCCACAGCGAGCTCGCGCTCGACGAGATCGGCCTCCACGAGGGCGCGCGGATCAGCCCCGGCGGGCCGCCTCGGGACGTCGACGCACCCGCGTCGGCTGCGCTCGAGCTGCGCGTCATCGCCGGCCTCGACGCTGGCCGTTGGGTGGCGCTGCGAGCCGGCACGACGATCACGGTCGGCCGTGACGTCGATTGCGACCTGCGCCTGAGCGACGCACGCGTCTCGCGCACGCATCTACAGGTGACCGCCGGCGCCGCCGGCGGTGCCACGGTCGCCGACCTGGGGTCCGCGAACGGGACCTGGGTCGAGGGACGGCGGATCGCCGAAGCGGTCGAGCTCGCGTCCGGAGCGGTGTTTGAGGCCGGGGATGTGGCGCTTACGCTCGCGGCCACGCCGCCGCCGGTCACGTTCGATCCGCTCCGCCACCTCGACGCCGGCGGGACCGTGGCGTTCAACCGGCCGCCACGGCTTCGCCGCCCCGATGCACCCCCGCCGCTGGCCGTGCCCGAGCGCCCGCCGACGCAGGAGCGGCCCCGGCTGAGCCTCGTATCGGCGATCGGTCCGCTCGCGCTCGGCGCGGTGATGGTGGTCGTCCTGCACAACCTGATCTTCGCCCTGTTCATGCTGCTGAGCCCCGTGCTCGTCATCGGTGGATGGTGGGAGCAGCGCCGCAACTCGAGCCGCACGGCGCGCGGACAGGGCCGCGAGCACGCCCGCGAGCTCGAGCGTTTCCGCCACGAGCTCAGCGCCGCACGCGGCGACGAGCTCAGCCGCCGCCGGGCGGGTCTGCCGGACACCGCCGAGCTGATTCACCGTGCGGCGGGCCCGGACGCGCGGCTGTGGGAGCGCCGCCCCGAAGACCCGGATTTCATGATCCTCGCCGGGGGTCTTGCAAAGCTGCCGTTCCAGCCGCCGTTGAGCCAGCCGGTCGCGCCGGCGGCCGAGGCCGAGGAGGCGCTGCGCGAGCTCGACCGACTGCCGCCGGTGCCGGCGGAGGTCGACCTCGCGGGCGGCGGCGCGGTCGGGATCGTCGGCCCCCGCGAACCGGCGCTGGCGGTCGCTCGGGCGCTGCTCTGCCAGGCTGCGACGCTCCACGGCCCCGCCGATCTGCAGATCGCGATCATCACCGATGCCGACGGCGAGCGCGACTGGGAGTTCGCCAAGTGGCTGCCACACGCTCGGGATCACCGTTCTGGCGGCTCCAAGCGGCTGCTGGCGGCCGACCCGGAGGCCGCCGAGGCCCTGGTCGCCAGCCTCCGCGATCGCGATCAGTCCGACCGGCGGACGCTGCTGACCGTGCTCGACAGCCCGGCCGTTGTCGAGGGCAGGGGCGCCGTAGGCCGGGCCCTGCTGCGGTCCGGCGAGCGGGTCAGCGGGATCGTCATCGCGAGCGCCAGCGAGCGGTTGCCGGCCAGCTGCACGACAGTGATCGAGCTGGCCGAGGGCACCGCCGAGGGTACGTTGCGGCGTCCGCAGCGTGGCGAGCTCGTCGACCCGCTGCTGGCGGCCGGCGTTTCGGTCCGAACCGCCCGCGACTGCGCGTTGGCCCTGTCGCGCTTCGAGGATGCCGACCTGGAGATCGAGGGCGGGACGCTGCCATCGCGGGTCGAGTTGCTCGAGCTGCTGGGGATGCCCGACCCGAGCGCGAGCGAGCTCAGCAGACGCTGGCGCCAGGCGCGCGGCGACGACCAGCTCCGTGCCCGGTTCGCGCTCGACCAGGACGGGCCATTCACGATCGACCTCGTCCGCGACGGACCGCACGGGTTGATCGCCGGTACGACCGGCGCTGGCAAGTCGGAGCTGCTCCGCAGCCTCGTGGCGTCGCTCGCCGCGAGTTATGGGCCCGACCGGCTGAACTTCGTGCTGATCGATTACAAGGGCGGCAGCGCGTTTGCCCGCTGCGCCGAGCTACCGCACACGGTGGGGCTCGTCACCGATCTCGACGAGCAACTGGGGGAGCGGGCGCTCGAGAGCCTCGAAGCCGAGCTCCGCCACCGCGAGCGGATGCTGCGCGAGCACGGCGCCGACGACGTCCCCGCGCTCGCGCGGATGGTCGCCGCCGGCGCCGCCGAGCCGCTCGCGCGCCTGCTGGTGGTCATCGACGAGTTCGCGACGATGGCGGCCGAGCTGCCCGACTTCATCGCCTCGCTGGTCGGGATCGCCCAGCGCGGGCGCAGCCTCGGGGTTCACCTACTGCTCGCGACCCAGCGGCCGTCGGGCGCGGTCAACGAAAACATCCGCGCCAACACCAACCTGCGGATCTGCCTTCGCGTTCAGACGGCGCAGGATTCCAGCGACGTGATCGAGTCGCCCGCCGCGGCACGGATCGGGCGCGGCCAGCCCGGCCGAGCGTACGTCAGGCTCGGCCCCTCGGAGCTGCACCCGATCCAGACCGCGCTGGTCACGGGCAGCACCCAGGCCGAGAGCCAGACGCCTGTGAGGGTCGCCGAGTTCACGTTTGCGACCGCCGCGGTCAGCGTGGCCGGGGATCGCCCGGTCGCGCCCGAAGGGGGGGCGAGCGACCTCGACCGCTTTGCCACCGCGGCGATCTCCGCCGGCGCCGAGCTGCCGCCGCCCCGTCGCCCGTGGCTGGAACCGCTCCCCGCCGACCTCGCGCTCGAGGACCTGCTGGCGGCCGGCCCGCCGGTTCCGTTCGCCGGCGAAGAGGGCGTGACCGTGCCGATGGCGCTCCTCGACGACCCGCCGGCCCAGGCCCAGTATCCGGCCGGCTGGAACCTCGAGGCGGGCAACCTGCTCCTGTTCGGAATCGGCGGCAGCGGCACCACCACGTCGATGCAGACGCTGGCGCTATCGCTGGCGGCTGGGGCGACGGCGGACGCCCTTCACATCTACGTGCTCGACTTCGGCGCCGGCGAGCTGCAGCCGTTGGAGGCACTCCCGCATGTCGGCGCGGTGATCAACGCGAACGAGCGCGAGCGCCAGGTGCGCCTACTCCGATGGCTGCGCCAGGAGCTCGCGGCTCGCCGCAGCGGCGCGAGCGCCGGTGGCGGTCGGATCGTCCTGCTGCTCGACGGGTACGCGGGGTTTGCCGCCGAGCAGTCGGACGCGACCGGCGACTCCGTTCGCGACGACCTGGGCCGAGTCTGGGCCGACGGGCCGGAGGTTGGGATCCACGTGGTGATCGGCGCGGATCGCGTCGGCGCGGTCCCGATCGGGCTCGCGTCGCTCGCGCAGCAGCGGCTCGTCCTGCGGCTCGCCGAGCTTTCGGACTACGCGCAGTTCGGGCTCAACCGTCGCTCGATCCCCCGCTTCACCCCGGGCCGTGCGGTGCTCGCCGCAACCTCGCCGCGGGTGTTGCAGATCGCGCGCAGCAGGCTCGGAGTGGTTGACGCCGTCGCCCGGCTCGCGGCCCGTCACGGCGCCCCGTCGCGGAGAGGGCCGGCGAAGATCGGGACGCTGCCCGAGCGGATCGCGGTGCGGGAACTTCTCGATCAGAGCGGCTCGCCCGAGTTCGACCCGGGAGTCCTGTGGCTTCCGGTCGGGATCGACGATGAGACGCTGAGCGTCGCGGGCTGGTCGCTGTACTCGGGCGAGCACGCGCTGATCGCGGGGCCCCCCCGCTCGGGGCGGACGAACGCTCTGGTCGCGCTCGCGCAGGCGTCCGCGGCGCTGCGCCCGCAGCTTCCGATCCACGCCGTCGCTCTGCGCCGATCGCGCCTCATCGAATTGCCCGGCCTTTCGGGCCGGGCCACGACGGCGGAGCAGCTGACCGAGCTCGTCTGGACTCTGAAGGCCGCTGCCGGCGCGGCGCTCCTGCTGGTCGACGACGCCGACGCCGTCGACGACAGCGGTCGCGCGCTGAGCGAGCTGGTCGGCGACCCTGACGGCCGGGTGCACCTGATCGCCGCCGGCCGGGCCGACGGACTTCGGGCACTGGGGCATTGGACCGCCGGCGTGCGCGCCTCCCGCAACGGGCTCCTCCTACAGCCGGACCTCAACCTCGACGGCGGCCTATTCGGCGTCGCGCTGCCGCGGCGGCCGGCACCCCCGGCTCGGCCGGGGTGCGGCTACCTGATCCGCGCGGGCGCGTTCGCCCTGACTCAGGCGGCGCTTGCCGACTCCCGCTGAGCGGGTCCGGGAATGCTCGGCGATCAGCCCATCGAGGCGCGGATCGAATCCTCCGTTGACTGATACTGGGCCGCGGCGCTGCCGAGCAGCCGCGAGATGCCGTCGAGCGCGTCCTTGAGACCGGCCGCCGACCGCTGCCACTCGTCCCACAGCGTGTTGAACTGCGATGACGCGACGCCCTGCCAGTCGCCGCCGACGACGCCGGTGACTTCGCTTGCCATCCGAGCCAGTTGATCCTGGATGCTGGCCGAACCGGATGCGACCTGCCCGGACAGCGACTGCAGATCCTCCGAGGTGACCTTGAGCATGGTCATGTGGATTCCTCCTGGTGATCGTGATTTCCGGTCCCAATCGGCCGGCACGATCAGTATCGGGACGCCAAGCGGGCCAGGGAAGGCGACCAAGGTATGAACCGGCTACACCACCTTCACGTACCATTTGGGCGTGGAGCAGGGGCGGGACAGGGAGCCGCGGAGCGCGCCGAACTGGACGGCGGTCGTGGCGGTTCCGGTAGCGATCGCTCTGTTCGCGGCGGGTTTCTTCGTGGCCCACGCGCTCGCGCGAACGAGCACCATTCAGACCGTGCATGCGCGCGGGCCGGCGGCGCCCAGCTCCGCCGTCGTGCGCCACCAGCTGATCGCGAACGTCGCCCCGCTACGGACCCCACCCGTGGTCCACCATCCGAAGCCTCCGGTGAGCACGGCCCCGGCAGCGCCGCCGACGACAACGCCGCCGACGACAACGCGCCCGACCACAACGCCTCCCGCGCTTCCCCGCGTGAAGACGGTCGCCTCGACGGCTCCGGCGAGCCCGACTCCGACGCATCACGCGCGACCAAAGCCGCCGCCGAGGGTCGTGACCCGGACCGTGGTGGTGGTGCCGGTGACGCACACGACGCCCACCCCCACGCCCTCGGCGACCCGCACGACGCCCACGCCGACTCAGACCCACACGGCAACCACGCCGCCTCGAGCTCACACGACGACGACCGCCAGGCGCCGGGCGGCGACCCGGACGACCCGCTCGGTCCCGGAGGCGGAACCAACGCAGGCCCCCAAGAGCAGATCCCCCAAAAGCGGCTCCGGGACTCAGGAGATCGGCTCTGGAAGCGGCTCGGGGACCCAGTCGATCGGCGGCTGAGCGAGCCAGAAACGCGCGAGTTGCCGCGCCGTCCGCAGTAGGTTAGGACCACGTTGGTTCACAGGCTCAATTAATGGCGCGCTCTATCCGCCTGCGCTAGGCTCTCGCCTCGAAAGAGGGGCGCTGGGCGGTAGTCGTTGTTGCTTCTGGTGTGTTCGATGCGGCCAGCAACCCTGTATGAGTGGGAATAAGGAGGTTGAGGTGAACTTGCTGAAAAGCAAGACCGCCGTGGCGGCAGTTGCAGCCACGGCATTCAGCGTCGCCGTCGCCGGCGGCGCAACGGCAGGTGCGTCCGTAACGCACCGACATGCGGCTCGCTCGGCGTCGATTTCGCTGAGCCAGCTGACGAACAACTTCAGCGCGATGAAGCAGCTGAAGTCCATTGCAGCGAAGGGCACGGGCAAGATCGCAGCGATCCTGCCCGATACGACCACCTCGACGCGGTGGGCTGCTTTCGACGCTCCCATGCTGAAGCAGGCGATGCTGACTGCGGGTATCCCCGCGTCTGACATCATCGTCCAGAACGCTCAGGGGAGCGACTCGAGGTTCTACACCGACGCGCAGACGGACATCACCAACGGCGCGAAGGTCCTGTTGACGACTCCGGCCGACTCCGGCACGGGCGCCAGGGTTGAGGCTTATGCCAAGAAGCACGGCGTCAAGGTGATCGACTACGACCGGCTGACGCTCGGCGGCAGCCGCCCGTACTACGTCAGCTTCAACAACGTCGACGTCGGCAAGCTGATCGGTCAGGGCTTCGTGCAGTGCGTCAAGGCTTGGCATGTGAGCAAGCCGCAGGTGATCGTCATGCACGGTGACGTGACCGACAACAACGCGACCCTGTTCTACCAGGGCTACAACAGCGTGCTGGCACCGAAGTTCAAGTCCGGCGCGTACACGAACGTCCTCGGCAACGGCAAGTACACCGCCGGCACCTGGGACGCCCCCACGGCGCTGACCGAGTTCCAGACGGCCTTCACCGCTCATTCGACGGCGAACGCCATGGTCAACCCGAACGACAACACGGCCTCCGGGATCATCAACTACCTGATCCAGAAGGGCATCAAGCCGAACTCGTTCCCGGCGACTGGCCAGGACGCCTCGCTGCCGGGGCTGCAGGCCACTCTGGCCGGATATCAGTGCGGCACGGTCTACAAGCCGATCTACCTGGAAGCTCAGGCTGCCGTCGCGATCGCCACGTACCTGCGTGCGGGGATGACGCCGCCGAAGGCGCTGATCAACGGCACGACCGCTGACCTCCAGGAGCACAACAAGCCGGTCCCATCGGCGCTCCTGACGCCGGTCTGGGTCACCAAGTCGAACATGAAGAGCACGGTCGTCAAGGACAAGTTCGTCCCGACGAACCAGATCTGCCATGGCACGTTCGACGGCAAGGTCAGCATGGCCGCGGCCTGCAAGGCGGCTGGCATTTAGCCGACGCATAAGGTCCGACCAAGCAAGTAACACCACGACTGCGCCCGCCCGTAAACTCGGGTGGGCGCAGTCGCCTTACTTCAGGACAGCGATGAGCATCTCCGACGATTCCCCCGCTCCGGCGGGCTCAGAGACGGCCCCGAGTCGTGGGCCGCTCCTTTCGCTGCGCGGGATTTCCAAGACCTTCGGTCCGGTGCGCGCGCTGAGGGACGTGGATCTGGACGTTCCGTATGGCTCCGTCACCGCGCTCGTCGGTGATAACGGCGCCGGCAAGTCGTCGCTGATCAAGACCGTTTCCGGCCTGTGGGGCCCGGACTCGGGTGAGATCTACTGGGAGGGCCACCAACTACACCTCCATTCTCCCAAGGACGCCGAGGCGCTTGGCATCACGACCATTTACCAGGACCTCGCGCTGTGCGAGAACCTCGACATCGTCCAGAACATGTTCTTGGGCCACGAGCTCACGAGCCAGGGCGTGCTGGACGAGGGCCCGATGGAGATTCGCGCGCGCGAGACGCTGCGCGACCTCCACGTGGTGAGCGTGCGTTCGATCCGGCAGCCCGTCGCATCGCTGTCCGGTGGGCAGCGCCAGTCGGTCGCGGTCGCGAAGGCGGTCATGTCAAACGCGAAGCTCGTGATCATGGACGAGCCAACCGCGGCGCTCGGCGTCGCCCAGACAACGATGGTGCTCGAGCTGATCAAGAACCTCGCCTCGCGCGGGGTGTCAGTGATCGTGATCTCGCACAACCTCAACGACGTCTTCGAGGTCGCCGATCGGATTGCCGTGCTGTATCTGGGGAGGCTGGTGGTGGAAGGCCCCGCCAGCCAGTTCGACCGCCAGAACGCGGTCGAGTACATGACGACCGGAACCGCGGCGCAGGCTGCTTGAGCGCCGCTTGCCTGGAATGTCTCGAAGGAGAGATGAGTGGCTGATCCTGATCTGACCAGCGGCGCGGAAGATCACCTTGCCGATGCGCCCGACGCGGTGGTAGGCGTCGAGGCAGAGCCGGAGCTGACCGCCGAGGCGATCGCAGCGCTGCCGGCGGAGGTCTATGCGCAATCGCTGAGGGA
Source organism: uncultured Solirubrobacterales bacterium (assembly GCA_963830475.1). Lineage (GTDB taxonomy): Bacteria > Actinomycetota > Thermoleophilia > Solirubrobacterales > Solirubrobacteraceae > Palsa-465. Next base: position 556,009 of record CAWHMX010000008.1, read on the forward strand.
CTACTTCAGCGCGTGGGGGCGAAGGCTGCGGAACGGCGAGAGCGGCGCCCTGCCGATCATCGCCGGCCTCATAGCCGTCGGGATCTTCTTCCAGATCGAGCAGTCGCAGTTCCTGACGTCGGGCAACCTGGTGAACCTGTTCATTCTGGCGTCGATCTTCATCATGTTCGGCGCCGCAGAGCTCGCCGCCCTGCTTCTGTCGGAGATCGACCTGTCGGTGGGTTTCGTCGCGGCCTGTGGAGCTTTCATCATCGCCGAGGTCAACCAGCCGCCGGTGAACCTGCCCTGGTGGGTGGGCGTGATCGCCGGTGTTGGCTTTTGCGCTCTATTTGGCAGCATCCAGGGCACGCTGATCACGCGACTGGGCCTGCCGTCCTTCGTCGTCACCCTCGGCGGCTTCCTCGCGGCGGAGGGCATCATGCTCGAGCTCGCGACCGTCGACAAGACCGCGCTGGGTGGCGTGATCACGATCAACGGCACGAGCCCGGTCTACAAGCTCGCGGGAGCCGAGATGAGCCCGACCCTATCCTGGATCGTGCTCGCGGCCGCGCTCGCAGCATACGCGGCGTTCTCACTGAGACGAGCGCAGCGAAGGCGCAAGGCGGGGCTTGCGGCCCCGCCGATAGGCGTGACGTTGCTGACGATCGTGCTGTCCGGGATCGGCGGCGTCGCACTCGTCGCCATCTGCAACGCGAATACGCCGGCCGGCGTGCCTTGGATCGTGCCCTTCATCCTCGTGGTGCTGGCCGTGTTCACGTTCGTGCTGAACCGGACCAAGCTTGGCCGTTACATCTACGCGATCGGCGGCAATCCCGAGGCCGCGCGGCGGGCCGGTATCAATGTTGCGCTGATAAAGACCATCGGCTTCGCGATCTGCGGTCTGCTTGCCGGATTCGCGGGGATGACGTATGCGTCGCGGCTCGGGTCGATGTCGACCGATTTCGACGGCGGTACATACGTGCTCTACGCGGTCGCGGCGGCGGTGATCGGTGGCGCCAGTCTGTTCGGCGGCCGCGGCCGGCCGCTCAATGCTCTGCTCGGAGGCCTGGTGATCGCCGTTGTCGAAAACGGGCTTGGCCTGATGGGAGTGAGCGCCGCTGTCACGGACATCGTCACGGCGATCGTGCTGATCGCCGCTGTTACGCTCGACTCGCTCGTCCGGCGTCGGTCTTCCGTCACGCTGCGCTAGGCCGAGCTCAGTGGCCGCGCTCGGCGGCGAGCGCCGCCTGCGCGAGCCGCCGCTCGCTGCGCCGCAAAGCGTCGGAGGCAGCGGTATAGCCGCCGCGGCTGCCCCGCGAGGCAGCCGCGGCGAGAGCTCGCCACTTGTCGCCGACCTGCGTCAGCGCCGCCCTCAGGGACCTCGCCTGCGAAAGCGCCGCCTGGTCGCGCGGCAACCTCCGCATGCTCGCTGCGGCGATGGCATACGCGCGCGAGACTGAGGTCGCCGCGGCCGCCTGAGCGTGGGCCGTTCGCGCCGAATCGAGCGTCGCCCGTCCGGAGCGCTGGCCGGCCTCGACCGTTCGCAGGATCGGGCGGACGGACGCCGCCAGCTTCGTCGCCGGCGTCGTCGTGATCCGGGTCGTCGTATGCCCACCCGCGGTCACGCCGCCGACGACAGCGCCGGCGATCGCGCCGATGACCGCCACGACCGCCGCCACGAGCAGCGGCGTGCGCCGGCGCGCGGTGCCAGCGGGCTCGGCCGGCTGCATTGTGCCCGCCTCGTGTCGGCGCCCAGGACGGACCACCGTCTCGTCGCCGGTTCGGGGCCGGTCCGCGGGGCGAGCGGGCGATCTCACCGGAGGCGCCGGCGCCCGGGGAGCGGCGGTTGAGGCGGGTGGGACGGTGGCATCGGGTCGAACCTCCGTCGCCGGAGCCGGCTCCAGGGCGGGCGGGTCGGTGATCGTCGGCGTCACCGGGGTGGGGTGCGGACCCGGCCGCGGCGCGGGCTCACCCAGGATCCGGGCGTCGCGGCGCCAGCGTGGTCCGGCGAGCTTTATCACCTCGTCCTCCAGCTCGTCCCAAGCGGACTCGGCGGAAGGGAATCGTTCGCTCGGCCGCTTGGCGAGCAGCGTCGCGAGCCACGCCGACAGCGCCGGGTCGACGTCGGGACGGACCGTGTCGATCGCCGGCACGGGATCGTTTACCTGCCGGTAGAGGACCGCCATCGGCGTCTCGCGCGACTCGAACGGCGTGTGGCCGGCAAGTGCCTCCCAGGCGATGATCCCGAGGGAGTAGAGATCGGTCGACGGTGACAGGGGCTCCCCGAGCGCCTGCTCCGGGGCCATGTAGGCGGGGGTGCCGATCGTCGTGCCTGTGACCGTCGCGAATGACCTTTCGCTGGCGTTCCCGAGCGCTCGCGCGACCCCGAAGTCTGCGATCTTGACGTGACCGTCGGCCGCGACCAGGAGGTTCTCCGGCTTCAGGTCACGATGGATGACGCCGTGGCCCTCGCCGTGTGCGAGGCCCGCGAGCACGTTCTCGAGCATCCCCGCGAGCTGCGGCAACGTCAGCGTCGCCAGGTACGGACGCAGCGAGCCACGCGGCAGGTACTCCATCGCGATGTAAGGGAGGCCATCATGTTCGAAGTACTCGTGGACGGTGACGATGCTCGGGTGGCTCATCGCCCCCGCGAGCCGGGATTCTTCGACGAATCGGTGGGCAAAGCTGGGGTCCCCGGCGTGGTGTGGCGAGAGCTCCTTGAGCGCGACGCGGCGGTCGAGGTCCGGCTGTCGCGCCAGGTACACGACGGCCGCGCCGCCACGCCCGATCACCTCGAGCAGCTCATACCGCCCCACGCGTCGCAGCGGCTCCGCCATCCGCGTCAAATGTAGGGATTCGCGATGCGGGTCGCGGTCCCCCGCGAGCTCAGCTCCGGGCGTGGGGGCGGCGCGTGTAGAAGATCGCCCAAAGCGCCGCGCCGAGTCCGAGAGCGCCGACGATCAGAGCCGCGATCGCGAGCCCGTTCGAGCTGCCGCCGGTTGCCGTGGCGTGCGACGCGGGGTTGGCTGCCGCGCCACCAGCTCCGGTTTGGGCCGGCTCCGGGCCGGCTTCGGCCCCGGCAACATCTTCGATTACTCCGCCCTTGGCGGTGACGTTGATCGTCGGTGCGGGGTTCGGATCGTTGAGCGACGGTTCGATCCAGCGCACGATTTGACCATTGCTATAGCTCTGGACGGCCTTGAACTTCAGCGTTTTGCCGGCCGCGTCTCCGGGAATCGCGACCGACAGGGGGAAGTCGATGAACTGGCCGTTGTCGACTCGCCCGAGTGGCCCGGTCCAGGTCCAGATGATCTGGGAGACCTCTTGGTTGACGGGGCCGTCGTCGGTTTGGATCGGTTTGGTGAGCTTTTTCTGCACCTCACTCACGTTCCAGCCCGGAACGTTCTGATAGTCGACGCTCGTGAACCCGCTCGGGAGGAGCAGGTCGAGCTTGGTCACATGAGCACCCTCCTGTTCGCCGGGGACGCGCACGTCGAGGGTCGCGAACGCGCCCGCCGGAACCGTGTTGGGATGCACGCTGATGTGGGCTTCGGCCGCAGCGGGCACCAGAAGGGCTGCAGCGAGGACGACGCCGGCGAGGGCGCCGCGGCGCCGCACGCGGCGGGCGGTGTTGGTCTGCGTCATCGGGGGTATTCCTTTCGTCTCAGGAGAAGCTGGGTGTACGACCCGATCAGTTGCCGATCGAGACCGGGACCGTCCGCAGCCACTCGTTGAACTGGCCCTGTCGTACGGCCAGCTGGATCCGCCAGCTGCCCGCGATCGCGAGCCGCGCGTCGCTCACCCGGAACCGTCCACCGCCCAGCGCCTTGGCGGTGTAGTTGAGCGGGCCCAGCGAGCGGCTTGGCAGCGATGCCGCGACCGAGACCTCGGCAATTCTCGCGGGCCGCCCGCGTTTGTTGGTGAGCCTCACGTCGATGGTGTTTACACCGGCGCTGGCGGGTGCGACGCGGAGCGTCGCCGTGAACGGGCCTACCGTCGTCTGGGTGCTGACCGGTCCAGTCGGTGGTGCTGGAACGTTCTTCGCCGGTGCCTCGTCGATCAGGACGGCGGTGACGGCGATGATCGCGACGAACACGATTAGCTCGGCACCGACCGCCCGCGCGAACTGCCGGTGCACTGCGGTCGAGCCCAAGCCAGCGCGCAGACGCGGGACGCTGATGCGGTTGTTGAACGCGCCCAGCGCCAGCAGCGGAAGCGCCAGCGCGATCTTGACGAGCACGAGCGCGCCGTAGGTCGAGTCGACGAAGCCACGGAACGCTCGCACCTCGAGGTAGGCGTTCGCCCCGCCCGCCGCGAGCAGTACCGCAACCGACCCCAGGGCGAGCGCCGAGAACCGCGGCACCGTCCGCGCCGCCAGCGGCCAGCGGTCTCCGGGGGCGGTCATCGCCAGGCCGGCCGCGAGGAACGCGAGACCCCCGCCCCAGGCCGCAGCCGACAGGACATGGAGAGCGTCGACCAGAAACGCGAGGGTCCCGTCGACATTGGCATGACCCGATGCCGTTGGCGTCAGCGCGAGCGCGACCGCCGCGCCCAGCAGCAGGATCTCCCGAGCACGACGCGCCGGCGACCAGCGCTCGAGACTGAAGGCGAGCGCCGCGATGATCAGCGCGAGCCAGGCGCGCGCGAGCCAGATCTCTCCGAACCGGGTCCCTCGGACGCTCGCGATCGCTTTCGCTTCGAGACCCTTCAACAGGCCGGTGCCGTCCTGCTCGGCCGCCTCGAATGGGAGCCCGAGCGCGGCGACCACGGCGAGCGCGATCGCGCATACGGCGACGATCGACCACAGCCGCCGCCGAACGGCCGGTTCCGCGTCGCGTTGCACGAACACGATGCTCGCCGCGCCGCCGGCGCAGAGCAGGAGCAGCAGCAGGTTGAGGAAGCGAACGACCGCGAATCCATCCCTCAACGCGAGCGGGATCTGCTGCGCGGACTCCAGCTTCCGAGCGACGCCGGCGCCCCCGCTCCGGGTCCCGACGGAAAAGGTGAACGCGCCGCTGACCACGTGGGTGTCGGCCGAGGTCACCTTCCATCCCACCGTGTACGTCCCATCTGCCAGGTGGTGCGGCAACGCTACCGTGAGCGTGTCCCCGGTCGGGTGCTGGACGTTGCCCGAGTCGACCCGCTTTCCATTGGGGGCGTAGACGCCCAGCGCCGCCCGCGAGCCGCCGATCCCAAGAGTGATCGCCTCGTCCCAGACGACCGTCACTCGGCTGGGAGCCGTCTTCAGCAGCGCGCCGGCAGGTGGTTCGGTCCGCACCACGTAAGCGTGCGCGCCGGCTGACGCCGGCGCGAGCAGCAGCGCGGCGAGAACCGCGAGGGTCGGTACGCCGACGCGGATCCCCGCGCGCCTGCCGAGACTCATCCGCCGCCGGGCGGGGGCGCGATCGCCGATGCGTCGGCGGGTTGGGAGCCGGCTTCGCGCGCGGGCGTGGAGTCCACCCCGCCTTAGTCGCTCGACCCCTGCAAGTAGTTCCCGGCGCGTCCGGCCACGGGGTTGGTGGGTTCTACGACCCTCCGGCCCATGTATGTTTGGCCGATGAGACGCGTCGTGGCGATTGCTGTCGGGACCGCACTGCTGTGCTCGGCGGGCTCGGCTTCGGCTGCGGCGACCGGGCATCTAGATCTGATGCCGCTACCGCGGAGCGCGCTCGGTGCGGGTAGTGCCTCGCTCGCGCTCGCCCCGGACTCCGGGGTCGTCTCGAACGCCTTCGCCGCCCGGGATGCGGGCGACGGCTTCACCGCCGCCGACCTCGCGAAGCGTGGCCGGATCACTGGCTATGCGCTCGATTACGTCCTTCCGAACGCGACCGTCCCGCAAACGCGGCACGCACTGCTCGGCGTGAGGACCATCGCCGAGCTCTACCGCGACAGGGTGACGGCGACGCGGGGGCTCGCTTTTTGGCGCGGCGTCACGCGCAAGCTCTCCGGGAGCCAGGCAAACGGGGTCACGGCTGGCGTCTCCGCGTTCCGAGCCGGCATCGGCGTCCCCGCCTTCGCATTCGAGCTCACCTTCCGGCATAAAGCAGAGCCGCTTTACTACGTCGGCGACGTCGTCTTCCGGACAGGTCGCCTGCTCGGAGCTGTGTTCGTGACAGCCACGGACGGGATCGGGCTGCGCGCGCGGGCGCTGCACCTTGCAGATAGCCTCGCGAGCCGGATCAGGCGCGTCGCTGCCGGCCACGTGCACGGCCCGACCGCTCTGGCGCCTGTGGGGGACTGACAAAGTCGACACGGTCCGGCTAGCTCCCGGTGCGTTCACCGGGGCAATGGTCTCGCATCCCGACGACGCGCTTGAGCGGATCCTGACCGCCGCTCGCTCGCTGGCTCTCTGTTCAGGCTGCCGGGCGCGGGCGGCCGTCGTGCGCACCCAGCCAGGTGAGGAGTGCGGTCCGCGAGAATCGCCATTCGTCGCCGATGGCCCGGCACGGGACATCTCCGCTTTCGGCTATCGCCTGCAACGCCGTGTCCTCGACACGGAGCATCGCCGCGGCCTCTTGCAGCGTGAGCACTTCGAGAGCGTCCTCGCGCAGAGCGGCGCTGCCGATGACCAGATCATCTTCGTTGCCGAGATGATGTCTGACCGCGTCCTCGACGAGCCGGCGCTTGCTCTGACCGGTCACGCCGGCAAGGTGGTTGAGGCGCTCGGCGTGGTCCGCTGAAAGGCGCACATAGAGCGGCACGTCGTTAGCTGGCATATCGAAAATGATATCAGGCGATATCATGGGCGGCATGAACTACTTGAGTGCCGACCGTCAGAGCGCCGGCGGATCGCACAAGCGGCGTCCGACGCGATGTGATGCAGGTTGAGCCGGTCATAGACGGCTAATTCTGACTCTCGGCAGTCCTTGGAGGATGCCTTTGGCCTATAAATGAATCCGTTCACCGGCATATTCGGCTGCTTGACAACCGAGATCGGTCGTGAAAGAGTCCCCGCCCGCACAAGGAATGGAGGACAGGAGAGACGGCCTTTGGTTGCATCGGAGGCCGGCCCCGTGGACGTCCACCGGGCCGCGTGTCCGCGAAGCAGTCGGGGCACCATCGTCGTAGCACGACGGGATTTGTCTCGGATCGTGAAGTTGTCATGGATCGACAGACTCTTGTTGGGAGCCGGTTGCGTGACCGCCGCGATTTCGCTCGCCGCGTGTGGCAGCTCCACAACCGGTGACTCGGTGACAAAGGCCACGGGCGCGGCCCCCGCGAAGCCGGCGACGATTCTCTCTGAACCGGTCGAACCGACCACGTTCGCACAGGCGCGAGCCGCAATGGTGGCGGTGTACCGATCGCATCCAACGATCAGAAAGTTCACCGTCAGGGACGTCGAGTACACGTCTGCGACGCGGGATAAGGTGCTCGGTGTCTGCCACAAGGGTGGGGCCGAGAACTCGGCCAGCTCACTCGAGTCGGCGCGCGTCCTGGCATGCGCGCCGTTGATCTACTACCTCTACGAGTACGGCCGCAAGGCACAGGCGCCCGACGCCGTTGATGCTGCGCGCAAGCTGTACTGGTACGCGGTTGTCTCGAACCGCACGCCGTTTCAGGCTGGACCGGGCCTGTCGCGGCTGCTGGTCAGCTGGGGGGTCGCATGAGGCTCGCTGGACGCTGCCAGCGCCACCTGGCTTTCTCTGAATATCACGCAAACGTTGTGGCTCGTGCTGACGGGCTCTCTGCTGGGTTCGTTGGCACCGAGGCTCTGTAACTTTCAAGGAGGGGATCTATCAATGCGAAGTTCCGTTGACCAACGGCCCAGCCGTCGGCGCCTGGTCTTACGCGTCGGAGTGATGGGGTGCGCGACCGTCGCGGCCGCGCTATCCGTCGGCCTGGGTATATCCGCGGCCGCTTCATCGTCGGTCCCGAGCAATGTCCCCTACAACCTGAACGCACCCCTCCCGAAAGAGAGCAGCTCGCCGACCGTCAACGCGGCGGCGCCGTACACGCCGGCGGTGCTGAGCCTGATCGCGCAGCTTGAGCCGAGCAATCCTCCCACGCAGGCGCAACTGGCAAACGCCGATCTGCTGCTCCATGACGGCCCGAACTCAACGTGTCACAACGTCGGACCGGTCAGCGCGCCGACGGGCACGACGCCGGGCATCGCGCCGATTTGCTGGACCGACGCCCAAGGGGTGAACACCACCTCCGGCCCCAACCTGCGAGGGTCGACCGGTCCGACGACGTTGATGGCGCTTGGCGCTACCTTCGACCGCCAGCTCGGAAACGTCTGGGGTCAGGCATTCGGCCATGAGGCTCGTCAGATGATGGTGACGGGAACGTTCGGCCCGCAGACCGATCTCGATCGTCTGCCGAACTGGGGTCGTAACTTGACCACGACGGGCGAGGATCCGTATCTCAGCAATCAGACGGTCGCGACGGAGATCAACGGGATTCAGGGTGCCGGGGCGATGTCGGAGATGAAGCATTTCGTCGTCTATAACGGCCAGAACCAGAGTCTCAACACGGAGATCGGCGACCAGAGTTTGCACGAGCTCTACCTCACCCCCTACGAGGGCGGGTTTATCAACGGTCGTGCTGCAGCCACGATGTGCTCGTATCAGATCTGGCAGGACACCTCGTCGGATCTGCCGGCATCGGTACCGGCGCTGACGCAGCCGAGTCCGTTTGGTAACTCGTCGCTCATGACCTGGCCGCTGAACGAGTCGCACTACTCCTGCGAGCAGCCGCTGAGCCTCAACTACGTCCTGCGGGACATGTGGGGCTCGAAGGCCCTGGTCGGGTCGGATTACCCGGCGACGCACAGCACTTCCGGGATCGCGCAGGGCGAGGACCAGGAGATGCCGACGCAGGCCGGCTATTTCAGCGCCAACGATGCGCTGAGCACGACCTCGGGGGGTGGGTTCGGCGGGCCGCCGTCGGCGTTCGATCCGACTGGGAGCACGTGCGCGGATGCGTTGGGGAACTACGAGCCTTGCACGACGGCCGGCGCGGTGCACGTCGCCGGGATCCCGAACAACTTCCAGGGCTCGGGCGGCTCGGGCTGCCCCAACACATTCGGCTGTACCTTGGTCACCTCGGTGGTGGACCAGAACCTCCCGGTCTCGCTGTTCAATCAGTCGCTCGCGCGGATCCTGTATCAGGAGCAGCGTTTCGGGATGCTGGGGTGCAACGACACGCCCGTGTCGGCGTCGTGCAAGAACCCGGGTGGTGTCGGCAGCGATCGCACCGGAACGGCTTTGCTGCCGGTCGGTTCGACCGGGCAGCTCGGCACGCAGGTCGGGGATGCCGCGGTTGTCGAGCGGATGGGCGAGGAGGCCGCGACGCTGCTCAAGAACAATGGCAACGTCCTGCCGATCACCAGCGCTGATCTGAAGGGCGGCATCTTCGTCACCGGTTCGAGCGCCAACCACAACATCGCCGATCCGACGAGCGAGGCTTCGCTTGGTTTCATCGGGCGTGACGCGATCAATCCGCTGCAGCAGCTGGAGGGCTTCAGCGGTGATTCGAAGGCGTTTGATTTCGTGCCGGCGAACGATCCGGACGGGATCACGGTGCCGACTTCCGTGCTGTCAACGACCGCGGATTCGAGCGGTTTGGGTGGCCTAGATCTGTCGGTCGACGGTGGTCAGCCGGCGAAAGACACGACGCCGCTTGATCACGAGGCGGTGAGCGGCAACCAGCTGGCCCCAGGCCACACCTACACCTGGACCGGCTACCTGGACGTCCCGACCGCGGACACCTACACGTTCGCGATCCAGCAGAGCCCGACGTTGCCGTCGACGCTCAACTGCCCGCAGACAGGGCAGTTTGGCACGCCGCCGTCGAGCCCGACGCTGACGATGTGCAGCCCGTTCACGACGGCGAACCAGTCGCAGACCAACTCGCAGGCCGACGCGGTCACGTTCTCGCTGGACGGGACTGCGCTGAACCTCAACGCCACCACGGCCAACATCTACGGGGCCAGTGTCCCGAGCAACCCGACGACTGCCGGCTACACCGACCAGGGGCTGATCAGTCGCACATGCGCGACCGGGACCGCGGCGCTGGAGCCGGGGACGACCAACTGCGGGACGGCGCAGTCACAGCTGACGCCGGGGTTCCACCAGATCAAGATCACTGTCAACAATGCGACCAACTGCGTCTCGACGCCGGCCGCTGCGGCTGCCGGGACGAACCCGGCGGTACCGGCGGTGCCGGCTCCGTGTGTCCCGGCGAGCTTCCGTTTCGCGTACTCGCGGGTCAACGGCGACATCGCCGATGCGGCGGCGGCTGCGAAGGGTAAGAAGCTGGCGCTTGTGTTCGTCAACGACGGCACGGGCGCTAACTCGAGCACGCCGAATCCGGCGCTTCCGGGCACCACGATCTCGGCACCGACTGAGCTGTCACCCGCCAGCGAGAACCTGATCAACGCGGTCGCGGCGGCCAACCCGAACACCGTTGTCGTGATGAACACGGGCAACCCGGTGCTGACGCCGTGGCTCCCGAACGTCAAGGGCGTGCTGGAGATGTGGTTCCAAAGCCAGGAGGGCGGAACGGCAGCGGCCCGGGTCCTGCTCGGATTGGCGGATCCAAGCGGCCACACGGCATTGACATGGCCGAAGAACGCCACCGACACGATCTGGGGCTACAACGAAACCAAGCCGCTGTATCCCGGCGACACGCTCGGCACACATCCCGAGCGGCTCAACGGCAACGGCGGCTGCGGGGTGATCACCGGGTCGACGGCGACCTGCCCCGCCGCTACCCAGACCAACGAAACGGAAGGGATCTACACCGGCTACCGGTTCTTTGACAAGGAGGGGATCGCCCCACAGTTCCCGTTCGGATATGGACTCTCATACACCAACTTCGCTTTCTCCGGCCTGAAGGTCAAGCCGACGAGCGATGGTGGTGCTGACGTGAGCGTCAAGGTGAAGAACACCGGGCAGGTCGCCGGTGCTGACGCGGTCCAGGTGTACGTTGGGCCGCCGTCGAGCCGGCCCGCCGGCGTGCAGTTCGCCGTCCGGTCGCTGGCACAGTTCGATCGCGTTGATCTCGCCTCCGGCCAGTCGCAGAAGGTGACTCTCCATGTGCCGGCGCGCGAGCTCTCCTACTGGTCTGAGAAGAACCAGAAATGGATTCTCGACTCCGGGGGCCGGCTGTTCTCAGTCGGCGACGCGGACCAAGAGGCGCGCCTGCCGGTTCGCGAGATCATGCCGAACAGCGGCAAGGCCAGTGGGGTCACGACCTGCTCGGACGAGCAGATCAATGCAACGATCGTCACCGGCGGCCTGTCTGTGCCGAACGGCTCTTGGTGCGATCTGGTCGATGTGACGATCAGAGGGAACCTGCAGCTCAATCAAGCTGCCGGAGTTCGTATCCAGGGCGTCACGGTCAACGGCAATCTGACCGCTAAGAACACCGCGGGGACCGCAGACCCGCTGAGCGCCGGCACGAACAACATCTGCGGAACCACGGTTCATGGAAGCCTCGAAGTTCGCAACAGCAGTGGCAACGTGAACTGGAACATCGGAGGTTGCGGCGGCAACACCGTCCACGGCAGCCTCACCTTCAACAACAACCCCGCCAACGGGAACACCGTCTCGAACAACCACGTCGCAGGTGACCTGGCGTGCAAGTCCAACGGTGCAACCCAAAGCGGATCCAACCGGGTCGGGGGTCGCGTGACCGGCCAGTGCGCGACCACGTGAGCCGCGCTCGTCTAACCGACTCCGGGGACACCGGGACCTAAAGGACCGCTCTGACGACTGCCCCGTCCCTCCAAGCGAAGGGGCGGGGCAGGCAGGTCTCGATCCTGGCCGTTCAGCGCAGCGCGGCCGGTGTCCGGGCGGGCCGATCGCCGCTGTGACCACTTGCTCGGTCGTCCGAGCCTCACGGTCCTGGCAGTATGATCACCCGGTGATCGGGATCCGGGGGGCTTGAGTGCGATACGGCGACGGCTACGTCGAGACGGTCGCCTAGTGCAGCGTCCCGGAAGTCCTTTGATGTTCGGGCGAGTGGCTGGGCGTGGATGAGGCGGGACGTTGCAACAGCAGATACTGGAGGTATCTGCCGTTGCAACGGCACGACTCAGGCGCGTCCAGACGCCGCCAGAACGCAAAGGAATTTCGAGGACGTTGCACTAGCAACCCAAACCGACGTACTCCGACGAGGCGTGACCAAACACGATGCATCAAGCCTTGGCGGCGAGTTGGCATCTGACCAACTTTGAACATGACGTCATCAAGCACGTCCGGTGAGCTGTCCTCCCAGCAGGCCGACGAGACGATCCGGAGTAGGCACTTCGTAGGGCTGCTGGTCGCGGTCGCGATCATTGGCGTGGTCGTTTCGCTCGCGGCTTGGGGTTTTCTCCAAGGCATCTACCAGATCCAGCGCGAGTTGTATGTGCACCTCCCGAACGCGCTCGGCTATCAGCACGGGCCGCCGAAATGGTGGTCGCTTCCGGTTCTGGCGATCGGTGCCCTGGTCGTGGCGGTGGCGATCGCGCGCCTGCCGGGCAACGGCGGACACATTCCGGCCGAGGGGTTGTCCCCCGGGGGCCGGTCGGATCCGCGCATCCTGCCGGGCGTGGTGCTCGCGGGATTCGCGACGATCGGGTCTGGGCTGGTGCTCGGGCCGGAGGCTCCCCTGATCGCGATCGGCGGTGGGCTGGCGACGTTGCTGATCGGCCTGTCACGGCGGGAAACGCCGCCAGAGGCGGTGATGGTGGTCGCGGCCGCTGGGGCATTCTCAGCGTTGTCGTTCATATTCGACTCGCCGCTGATCGCCGCGGTGATTCTGATCGAAGCGACGGCGATCGGGGGGCCCAGACTCAGGGTCGTCCTCGTCCCTGGGCTGCTGGCCGCCGGAATCGGAACGCTCGTCTCGCTCGGGATGGGCCACTTCACGGGGCTCAGCACTAAGGACTACTCGCTCGGGGCGCTACCGCTGACCGTCGCCCCCCATCTGAGAGTGGGTGAGTTTGGATGGACGATCGCGCTCGCGCTGGCGATCGCGCTCGTCACGGCCTTGGTAATGCGCGGGGGGATGCTCACCCATCGCCTCGTCTCGCGTCGCCGTCAGCTCGTGCTATTGCCCGCGATCGGGCTGATCGTCGGCGGGCTGGCGATCGCGTTCTCGCAGATCACCGGCCAGAGCGTCGACAATGTTCTGTTCTCCGGCCAGGACCAGCTGCCCGGCCTCATCGGTCAGGCCTCAACCTGGTCGCTGTCCGCCCTGCTCTGGCTGATCATCTTCAAGGGCCTCGCCTACAGCCTCTCGCTCGGCAGCTTCCGCGGCGGCCCGACCTTCCCGGCTCTCTTCCTTGGCGCCGCCGCCGGGATCATGGCCTCGCACCTCGCGGGTTTCCCGATCCAGTCTGCAGTGGCGGTTGGAATGGGGGCTGCGACCGTGGCGGTGCTTCGATTGCCACTCTCCGCGGTCGTGCTCGCGACGCTGCTGACGGCGCCCGCGGGCAGCAACGTCGAGCCGCTGATCATCGTCGGAGTCGTCGTCTCCTACATCACCACGCTGCTGCTCTCTCGCCCACCGGCGTCGGCCACTGAATCCGTGACCCCGGCCGAACCCGCCCCAAGCGCACGAGCCGGGTGATCCTCCTGGGCGGGCCCGTGCTCGCCAGCCCTCAAACCAAAAACCAGAGGCTCGATCACCCCGATGGGTGATTGGCCCACAGCGCATAATCTCGATCTTCAGCGCAAGATGAGCTGACCGAAACCGTTGGAGGCACAGATATGGAAGGAAACGAAGCAGTACTTGGCCCGATCGACGCGCTCGTGATCGGCTATCCGCCGGGTGCGCCGATGACCGGCGACGCCGTCCCGATCCTGCTCGACCTGGTCGACCGCGGGATCGTCCGGGTGCTCGACGCGCTGTTCGTGATCAAGAACGATGACGGGACGTTCTCGGGCGTTGACATCTCCGATCTCGACGCTGACACCGCCGGCGATGTGACCGCGTTTACGGGGGCCGCGACCGGGCTGCTCGGCGACGACGACGTCGCTCTGGTGGCAGCAGAACTCGAACCGGGGAGCGGGGCCGTGATGATCGTCTATGAGAACCGCTGGGCGGCGCCGTTCGTCGACGCAGTCCGCCGGAACGGGGGCGTGCTGATCGCCAGCCAACGGATAAATGCGCAGGACCTGATGGACGCACTCGACGCCGCTGAGGCGGCCACCTGAAAGGAGCTGAACCATGCCCGGACTACTTCGTGGAGTGGCCCGTACTGCCGTTGTCGCCGGAACCGCGACGGCGGTGTCCAACCGCGTCAGCCGACGGCAGTACAACCGCTGGTCGCAGCAGGACACGCAGTACGACCAAGCTCCCGAGCCTGCCCCGAGCCAGTCGCCGAGCAGCGGCGGGGATGACCGCATCTCAAAGCTCAAAGACCTAGCCGACCTGAAGGCGCAGGGGATCCTCACCGACGAAGAGTTCGCCGCAGAGAAGGCGCGAGTTCTCGACGGGTGAGTGCTCAGGCCGCACCGCTGGCGCCCGCCGAGGCAAGGAACTCGAGGCCGTTGATGCCCGGTGCGAAGAAGTACTCACCGCCCTTGACGGTGACGACGCGCTCCAGGGGGCCAATGAAGAAGGGTGGATTGCCCGGCACGGTCATCTTGTGCGGCCCGGGCCCGTCCTGAGGCCCGACGAGAACGTCCTGGTCCTCGCCGAGGACGAACGCGTTGCCGAGGTCGAGCCATTGGCTCTGAATGAATTCGAACTGGCGGGCGATACTGGCCTGCAGGCACATGAAGATCACGCCGCGGTCTTTGCCGTCGTCGTCGGCTCCGTCCGGGAGCGGTTCGCCGTAGGGGATACCCCGTCGGATGAGGCGGTGACGGTTGACCATCTTGCCTTCGAAGGGCAGGCTGTCGCGCGGGTTGGCACGGCGGACGTGGGCACCAATCGGACAGCGCAGGCCGTCCGGGTCGGTGCTGTAGGAGAAGGCGTTGTTGCGCTCCTGGTCGGTCACGATCGACTGGTCGGGACGGGCGGGGGAGAGGTCGATCGGCGTGCCATCGCGCCAGCGCCCGACGATCTTGGCGGCCAGGAGCTCTTCGCCGCCCGGGTACAGCTGCGCCGACCTCGCCAGCTGAGCCCGGAAGGCCGCGACGTCCTGGTGGAGTTTGCGGTAGACGAGAAAGGAGCCGTTAGTGCCGAGCTCGTCCGGTGTCGGCGCCTGCGGCAGGACATTCTCCTCGTCGGGATAGCCGAAGATGAACTCGCCGGCCCGGATAGGCCGCCACTTGCCGTCGCGCAGGGGTGCGCCACCGCCGGGCCGGGAGAGGGCGGCGCCCTCGATGTCCGGCTGGGCGAACCCGTCGGCGAAGCCGAAGTGCTCTCGATTTCCAGGTAGGGCGTTCCCGATCTCGTCGGAGATCGTGGTCAGCCCCCCGGCCTGCTCGATGCTCTTTCTTATGCGTTGGTCGTGGGCGCTCAGTGCCTGCTGGTGGACGGCCGAGATCATCACCAGAATGTGGACGTCTTCACTGCCCAGCGGCGCTTCCCAGTTCGCAGGCGCGTTGTCACCCTCGTCACCGAGCACGCTCGCGCGCGCGGCCATCCCCTCTCGGAACTCTTCCGGAAAGCTGGCGAGCGTGGCGCTCGGGAGCTGAAGCGTGGACAGGCCGGCGTAGCTGAACGCGATGTTCACACCGGAATCTGGCTTCGCGGACCACGGCGCGGCGGTGAGGACGTCGTTCGTGATCTCAGCGATCCACGCCGCGGCACGCGCTGGATCGTCGATCCGCAGGAAGATGTATCCCGCGAGCGGTAGCCGGTAGCCGCGCACGACGAAGCCCTGAATGCGATCGAGATCGAGATCGGTCATACGCGGAACTCCTCCAGGAACGCGGTCTTCAAGTCGGGCGCGGGCAGGCCCTGCGCCCGAAGCGCGAAGCCGATGAATTTGGTCCGGACCGCGAGGCTGCGCTTGACGTCCTCGACCGTGCGATCGCCGTAAGCGGCGAAGAACAGCGAGCTGTCGATCTGGTGGTGACGGAAGTACTCGCCGAACGCGCCGGCGTCGCTCGCGCCGGGATAACCGATGCAGTGCCCCCAGATCGCGTCGGCGCTATCACCCAGGCCCGCGCGCAGCGCCTCTAAATAGGAGTCGAGTCGACCGTCGAAGTTGCTGGTGAACAGTAGGCGGGCGTGCTGGAGTTGCTCGCGATCCCCTTCGTCAGGTCCCTCGTAGACGACGTTGTCGATCACCACCCAGCGCGCGAAGTGAGTGTCGCGGACGCGGGCCAACGGACTGCTATCGCCACTTTGCAGGCCGTCGAGGTACCGCGCCAACTCCGCCTCGTGGCCGTCCGAGATCGGCGCTAGGACGGTCAGCGAGTAGGCTTGGCCGCTGACGTTGTTGGCGCTGCTCATAGGTCGTGCTGGATAGTGGTCAGTAGAGACTCGTACGCCGTCTTGAACGCCTCTGGCTCCAGCTCCGGGGCGTGCTGCTGGAACTCGTTCAACGCGGTCTCGACGTGCTCGGCCGAGATGATCTCGGTCGTGGTGAAGTCCGGGTACGCCGACCAGTAGTGGTTGGCGATGTACTCGTTGCGGCGGATGTACTCCTTGAACGGCTCGACCGGGTTCGGACCCGGGAAGCCGTAGGACGTGCCCCAGATGGCCTTCATCCGGAACGGGACGACTTCGGAGAAGGCGTCGATGTACTGGTCCCACGTCCCATTGAAGTTGCTCTCGAACAGCAAATATTCGTGATCCAGCTTCTCGCCGGCGCCCTCGTCGGGGAAACGGTCGATGACCGCCCAGCGGGCGTAATGGATGAACGAGAGTTGCTCGAGCTTCTTCAGCGTCTCCCTGATGTGGCGACCAGCCCAAAAGACGGCCCAGAGCACGAGCGGCCCCTCGCGCTTGACCGGCGTGAGCACGGTGATCGCCGTGGCCTTACCTTCAATATTTGCCATGTTGCGCTCCCTCCAGCTGGATCGGCCGGGATCACCGTCGTCGTTCGTGTCTAAGGTCCCGCACGACGCGCGGCGGCCGGACACTAATCGCTGGCCTACCGCGACGTCAACCGGCCCCGGCATCGGCGTCCTACCGTGGAGCCCACTGCGCAGCGGCCAGCTTTCTGGCAAGGACGCCCGCGACAACGGCACGCCCGTCGACAGCCAACGGGCCGGCGTGATCGACGGACCGACCGAGCGCGATTGGGATGTGATTGAGGCAGTCGCCCGGGTCGCCGCCGAGCTTGGCATCAGCTCGGCGCAGGTCGCGCTCGCCTGGGTACGCAGCCGACCCGCGATCACCTCGACGCTCATCGGCGCCCGCACGATCGAGCAGCTGCAGTCCAACCTGGCGTCGTTGCAGGTCACGCTCGCGCCCGACCAACTGGCTGCGCTCGAATCGCCCTCCACACCGTCGCTCGACTTCCCAGCCCCCAACAATGCACTGCTCGGACCGATGCTCGGCTTCGGCGGTACGACCGTCGACGGCGTCGCGCTCCCGGTGTGGCCCGCACTGCTCGAGAGCTCAGCGCGCTACTGAACTCACATCGAATCCCGTAGAGCTTCGGGTAGCGGCCGCTAGCCTCGGATCATGGCTGTGCCTGCTGAGGATCCCGCGCCTGAGGCGAAGAAGCTGCCAACCGGTCGCGTCGCGCGGACGGCGCGCGTCGGCGGGCTTGTGACGGGCCAGGGTGTGCGATGGGCTGGAATGCGGGTCGCTAACCGGGTGCGCACACCTGCGCGGGCGGCGGCCGCCGAGAACGAGCGCACTGCGGCGCTCATGGATGAACTCGTCGACGAGCTTGGCCGGATGCGCGGCGCGGCGATGAAGGTCGGCCAGATGATCTCGATGGTCGAGTTCGATGGCCTCCCGGAAGGTCAACGGGACGAGCTTCAGCAGAAGCTGGCAACGCTCCGTGACGGGATCCCGCCGGTGCCGTTCGTGCGCCTGGAGAAGTTGCTGGGCAAGGAGCTCGGCGCGCCGCTCGGCAAGGTGTTCTCGGAGTTTGACGAGCGCGCGTTTGCCGCCGCCTCGATCGGACAGGTGCATCGCGCCAGGACATTGGATGGCGCCGAGGTGGTCGTGAAGGTCCAGTATCCGGGAGTTGCTGAGGCCGTCGAGACGGACCTGCGCAACGCCATGCTGTTGGTGCCCGTGGTCAAACGTCTGGCCCCAGGGTTGGACGCGAAAGCGCTTGCGTGGGAGATGCGCGAGCGGATTGGGGAAGAGCTCGACTACGAGCTCGAGGCCCAGAATCAGCGGCGGATCGAGCGACTGATGCGGGGACATCCGTTCATATCCGTGCCGCATGTCCGTACGGAACTCTCGACCCGCCGGGTGCTGGTGTCGGAGTACGTCGAAGGTGAGCGGTTTGAGATGGTGCGCCGAGCCGACGAGCCGCAGCGCGACCGCTATGGGGAAATCGTGTTTCGGTTCTTCTTTGGGCTTCTGTATCGCGACCGGATCGCGCTGGGGGATCCTCACCCGGGGAACTATCTCCTACGTCCGGATGGGCGAGTCTGCTTCCTCGACTTTGGGCTGGTTCGCGAGGTTGACGCCGCCCGCCTAGCGGCGGAGACGACGATTTCGCTCGCCGTCCGCGCAAACGACCCGACGAAGCTCAAAGACGCCTTGATCACGGGGGGCTACCTACCCGGTGATCGGGCGGATTCGGTCCAGGCCGAGTTCGCGCTCAGGATGATGCGGCAGGTCACCAAGTGGTACGCGGTGCCGGGGTACCGTCGGTTCGCGGAAGGCCACGAACATGGGCGCGACCGCGAGCGGCCTGAGCCCGACCAGCGGGCCGCGATCAAGAACCAGGTCAACCAGTTCACCCTGCCACCCGAATCGATCCTCATCAGGCGCATGCACGGCCTGGTGGCGATCGTTCTCCAAAACCTCCGGGCCGGTGCTGACTGGGGTGCGATAGCGGCCGAGTATCTACACGCAGAGCCGCCGACGACGGCGCTGGGAGAGTTGGAAGTCGAGTTCTTCCGGAGCCGCGGTCGCTAGCCGCCTCGGCCTTATGCTGAGCGAGTTTCAACAGCGGGAGATCAACGTGATTAGGTGTAATCGCTGGCCCGGAAGCAGCCGTGGATATGGTCGTTGACCACGCCGACGTTCTGCATGAACGCGTACACGCTCGTCGCGCCAACGAAGCGGTATCCCTGTGACTTCAGCTGTTTCGCGAACGCGTCCGCCTGCGGTGTCGAGCTGGGGAGGTCCTCGAGGGACGACGGCGCCCGCGTCCGGTCGCGCGCGTAGGACCTCGCTAGCGCCGCAAGGCTCGGGGACGCGGACCTCATCGCGCGCGCGTTCTCGACGCTGGCCTGGATCTTGGCGCGGTTACGGATGATCGAGGGATCCTGCAGCAGCCGGTCGACATCGCGCTCAGTCATCGCAGCGACATGCTCGATGTCGAAGTCGCGGAAAGCCTTCCGGAACCCTTCCCGCTTGCCGAACACGATCGACCAGCTAAGCCCGGCTTGAAACACGCCCAGCGTCAGCGCCTCGAACAACGCCGACTCGTCGTAAGTCCGCGTACCCCAGACCGCATCGTGGTAGCGGCCCGACGCGGTATCACCGAGTCCGGCCCACGCGCAGCGCGCCCTGCCGTCGTAGCCGATGACCACGTCCTCGTTCATCCGAGCCTCCAGCGCTCGCGGGGGATTGGGGGTGAAGGTCGACGGCGACGGCCGACGCAGCGCTCATGCGCGCGCCTTCAGAGCGTTGAGCGCAGACGCGCTCCCCGCCCGCTCGCCGATCCAAGATGCCGCCAGTGTCGTCCACATCTCCACATCCCCGGCGCCGCGGGCCAGGCCGAGGCTGTGCGGTCCATGCGCGAACACGTGCACACTGTGCGCAGCTCCATTGGCCGCGAGCGCCCGGGCGAGGCGGTAGGTGTGCTCTGGAGGGACGTAGATGTCCTCGGCGGTGTGCCACATGAAGAATGGCGGTGCGGACGATGTAACGAGCGCGTCGAGCGAGGTCTCGCGGCGCAGCTGCGGCCCCGCGTGCTCGCCCAGCAGAATGATTCGTGCCGGCCGATAGGTCTCTGTCTCCATTGACGTGATCGCGTAGCCCAAGACGACGAAGTCGACCGACCCGGCCCCGTCGTTGCTGGGCGCCAAGGCGGCGAGCCCTGCGAGATGGCCGCCCGCGGAGAACCCGATGATGCCGATCTGATCCGCGCCGCCCTCGCGGCGCCGGCGGATCTCGGCCCGCAGTGCCTGAAGCGGCACCGGGTGCCGGGCATGCAAGGGGTACCGGAATACGCTGGCGTGTAAACCCAGCGCTTCGAGCCATTTGGCGATCGGCTGGCCCTCGTGGGCCTCATGTTCTGCGTATCCCCCGCCGGGCAGGACGATCACGTGTGTTTCGGCTCCGGTCGAAGCGCTGCGCCGAGGGTTGGTGTCGCCTCTGGAGCTCACGCGCGTGACCTGGCCCTGCCGCCGGCTTCGATCCAGGATCTCGTAAGCTCTAGATAGTCATCGGCGGCGTCCTCCCACGTGAAGTGGCCGGTGTCGAGGATGTCGAGCTTGCTGTGGGCCAATCGCGCGTGCAGGAACTCGGCGTTGGACGGCGGCACGAGCGAGTCGCGGCGGCCGGCGATGATCTGAACCGGGGTACGGATGTCGCCGAGTCGTTCGGCCAAGATCGGCAGGTCAGACGGGTAGCTGCGCACGTAGGCCGCTGATTCGACGAAGCGATCGCCCGCGTAGGACGTGAGATAGTCCTCTCGGACCCGTGCGGGCAGTGTGTGTCGCTCGATGCCCTCAAGTGCCCCCGCGACGATGTCGCGCCCATCCACGGCTCGGAACCCACTCAGGTCCGGAGCCTCGATGATCTCCTTGAGCGGGCCGGTGACTTCAAGCGGGAATGACGCCCCGCCGCTGCCGACGACGGCGCTGGGGAAACGGTCGAAATCCTCGGCTGCCGCGAACAGCACGGCGCCAGTTCCGACGTCTGGCCCTACGACATGGGGGCGGCCCAATCCCCATTCGCCGATGAGGCGCAGCAGGAAGCCGCCCATAGCGCGCGGGGACAACAGGTCAGCCCGGCCCTCGGATTGACCAAAGCCCGGCAGATCGATCGCTACCAATCGTGCGGTCTGGGCGAGCCGCGACCAGATCGTCTCCCATGCGAACAGGCTCTCAGGCCAGGGGTTGAGCAGCAGGACCGTCTCATTTCCGCCTCCTTCGCTATCCGCATACCTGATCGTGAGGCCATCGGCTCGGCGGCGGCGTGTGACAATCTGCGTGTCTGCGCTCTCTGACATGAGTTACGCCTCCGCCCGGGTGCTAGCTCCGAGTTCCGCCCGGGCGGCCTGGGCGAGATCAGCACCGGTGTTCGCGTGTCCGGCGACCCCCCAGCCTCCCTCGGGCGATTCGGTCAGCAGGACCCAGGTGCGCTCAGCCAGCGTTGGGTCCGTGCCGGCCGCTGCGACGATCTCCGTCAACTCCTTGACGACGCCGAGCTGCTTCTCGCGGTCCAACACGCCGATCGGCGTCAGGACCTGCACCCGAACGTAGTTGGTGTCGCCGTTGACGTTGGCGATCGAGTCCGCTGGGAGGTCGTGCACGAACGCAGCGGTGTTATTGCGAAACAGCGCCAGGTCCGGCACCTGCTCCCAGCGCATCACCGCCGATGCGAGGTTCTGAGCGAGCGTGTGGCTGTCCGCGAACGTTCCGACAGTGGCGTAGACGTCGATCATCGGCATTGACGTTGGCTCCTCTCGAGTTGCTCAGTCTCGCCGCGCTATGCCACCGGCGAGGCCGGCTTCTGGACGGCGGCGGCTGCCTCGCGGATCACGTCCAAAACAAGGTCGGGGCGGGAGAGCATCGGCACATGACTGCTATCCAAATCGTGGGTGGTCGCTCCCATCCGATCGGCGACGAAGCGCTCGAGGTCCGGATGGACGGTTCGGTCGTTGTTGGCCACGATGTACGAGCTCGGCTTCGACCTCCACGCGACGCCTTCGATCTTCTGGTTGAACAGGTCGGCGGCCGGCACGCCTTGGGTCGACCAGACGAGCTTCCGCTCCTCCTCGGACAGGTCTCCGGCGAAGCAGTCGATACCGTCTGGGAGCAGCCAGATGCGGCCGTCAGCGATCTCGATGTGCGCAAAGACGTCGGTCGTCGGGAACTTGCCCTGCAGACTCTGTGACGTCTCGTCAGCGTCGGGGGCGAGTGCGGCAATGTAGACGAGACCGGCGACGCGGTCGTCGGTCCCTGCGGCTGTGATGACGGTGCCGCCGTACGAGTGGCCGACGAGGAGGGCCGGGCTGCTGACCCGCCCCAGCGCGCGTTTGACCGCGGCGACGTCGCCCTCGAGTGTGTCGAGGCTGTTCTGGGTGGACACCACCTCGTGCCCCTCGTCCTGGAGCGTGGGAATCACCTTGCCGTAACACGACCCGTCGGCCCATAGGCCGTGGACGAAGACGATGCTCGGTTTGTTCTGCGGGGACATGCTCGTCCTTTCGGTAGAACCGGGTGCAGCCGAACTAGAGACCCACTAGAGACTCACTCGCGGTGTCCGCGCTCGCTTGAGTCATGCGACTGCTTATGTCGATGTGGTCAAGCAGTTACGGTCGACGAGAGCAGTGCCATCGGTACCTCGACGCGGAGCGCTTCCAAGAGCGCCGCGAGCTTTCTGTCGAGCTCGACCCCGACTGCAGAGACGGAAAGGATTCCGAGGCTGCGGAACTGCGCGCTCGGCTGCTCGACCGTGAACCAGGCGTGTTTGTGGGCGTCTTCCCAGATGATTGTCCGCAGTGGCGCGTAGAGCATGGCGCGGGGATCGTGCCGGAACATCTGCTCGGCGATGGTGACGTTGCCCATCAGATAGGCGACGCAGTCGTTGTCGTCGTTGGCGAGCTGCATCACGCCGTGGACGTCGTTGCGCCAGTAGATGAGGAATCCGTGGGGGGCGAGCTCGGAGTGGGTTTCTATGACCTCGGCCCAGCTCGCTCCACGTTGGACGAGCGCGTCGATCTCCTCGACCGGATTCGCAGGGACCGCCTGCTCGTAGCGGTGCTGGAACTCGCGGACGCCCGGAACCTCGACGGTTAGACGTCTCGCAGCGTACGTCTCGTGGCTTGGTGCCATGACGACACCGTAGGTCCGGCCAGCGCCCGTCGCTTCAGTCGTGCGACTGTTTGCGCTTATCCTCGCCGGATGACCATCTCGAGCCCGCCGGATGCCACCGGCGAGCTGATCGGGCGCGACGACGAGATCGCCCGGGTCGATGCGCTTCTGGACCGTGTCCGCGACCGCGGCGGAACGCTGGTAATCCGCGGGGAACCCGGGATAGGTAAGTCGGCGCTGGTGGATCGAGCGCGCGGGCGTGCGAGCTCGTTGGGGGCTCGCACGCTCGCCACGGTGGGGGTCGAGTCTGAATCCGAGCTCGCCTTCGCAGGACTGCACCAGCTGCTCGCGCCGATCGCCAGCCGCATCGAAGGGCTCGCCGATCCGCAGCGACAAGCGCTCGACGCAGCGTTCGGCATCGATGACCGGGTCGAGCCAGATCCGTTCCGTGTCGCCCTTGCCGCCTATCGGCTCATCTCCGACGCCGCGGATTCGAGCCCGCTGTTGTTGATCGCGGACGACGCGCAATGGCTCGACCGTTCCAGCGTTGACGCGCTGACCTTCATCGGACGGCGGCTGGACAACGAGCCGGTGGCGCTCATCGCCGGCCTTCGCGAAGGGTTCTCGACCGCGCTCGAGGAGGCCGGCCTGCCGATCCTTGACTTGGACCGCCTGTCCGCGTCCGATTCCGAGCGGTTGCTCGGTCGCGTCGCGTCGGCGCTGTCCCCGCCCGCCCGCAGCCGCGTCCTTGCCGAGGCTGCCGGCAATCCGCTCGGACTCGTGGAGCTTGCGCGGGCCGCGTCGGAGGCCCGCGACCCCGTCGAGCTCCTGTTGCCGGCCCAGGCGGCGCTGACCGGGCGTCTGGAACGCGCGTTCGGCGCGCGCCTCCACGGGCTCGGTGAGGACACGCGGCAGATGCTGCTTGCGGCGGCGCTCGACGGCAGAGCCTCGATCGAGGAAGTCCTGTCGGCTGCCACGCGCGTCTGCGGCAACGAGGTGGCGCTCTCTGCTCTGGATGGTGCGGCCGAACGCGGCGTGGCACAGGCGCACGGATCCGAGGTGCGCTTTCGACATCCACTGATCCGGTCGGCGGTGGTGTGCGCTGCGCCGCTGGCGCAGCGGCTCGCGATGTACGAGGCTTTGGCAGCTGTCGTGCGCGACCCCGAGCGTCGGCTATGGCACCGCGCCGCGAGCGCGGTGGGGCATGACGACGAGGTCGCGGCGGCACTGGAAGAACAGGCGAAGGTCGTGCGCCGGCGCGGTGCGGTGATGGTCGCCGCGGCCGCGCTCGAGCGGGCCGCCACGCTCACGGCCGATCCGCGCCGCAAGGGCGACCGGTTGGTGCGGGCAGCAGAGCTCGTCTACGACCTCGGGCATATCGACCTTGTCAGCCGTCTCCTGCGGGAGGCGGAGTCAACTGAGGTGGGTCCGCTCGACGCCACCCGCGTGGCCTGGCTGCAACAGATGATCAGTGGTGACGTCTGGGTCGAGAAGGGCGCTGCGAGGACGTTCGTCACTATTGCGGATCAGCTGCTAGCCGGCGGCGATCCAGATGCGGCAATGCGGTCGCTCGTGCCGATCGCGCATCGCTGCTGGTGGACGCGGGCCAGTGACCGGACGCGGCAGTACGTCGTCGATGCGGCACAAGGCGTTGGCTTTCCAGACGACGACCCACGGCTACTCGCCGTCATCGCCCTCGCCAATCCGGAGTTGACGGCGCCGTCGGTGCGGCGCCGAGTGGGACGCTTGCAGGCGCAGGAGATAACCGATCCCGTCGCGACGATGTACGTTGGCATCGCCGCCGAGAAGGCCGGCGACTTCGCGGCAGGCTCGCGCTTCCTAGCGCGCGCGGTTGAGCGGCTGCGCAGCCAGAGCAGACTCGGCATGCTCACGCAGGCGCTGGTCCACTACGCATGGGCCGCCACCTACGCGGGCGACTGGGAAGCGGCCGAGGGGGCGGGCGCCGAGGCAGCGATCCTGGCACGCGACACGCGCCAGCCGCAGTACGGGCTCACCGCGCAGCTGGTTGGCGCGCTGGCCGCTGCGATGCGCGGTCGAGAAGCCGACCTCGATGCGGCGCTCAGCTGGCCGGAGCGAGCGTTGGCGGCGATGAATGGCGGGCCGCTGCTCGCTCCCGCGCACCTCGCCCGAGGCGCAGCGGCTCTGAGCGAGGGACGGCACGACGACGCATTCCGCGCGCTCTGGCCAGTGTTCGATGAGAACGACCCGGCATTTCACCGCTTCATGCGCTGGCCCGTTGTGCTGGACCTCGTCGAGGCCGGCGGCGGTGAGCACGCCGCCCAGGTCGCGAGGGTCACCGACGAGCTCGAGGAGATCGCACTTCGCAGCGAGCCGCCCATCTTGTGCGCCGGTCTGGTCTGCGCGCGACCGCTCGTGAGCGATGACGATCACGCAGAAGCGCTCTTCGTGGCGGCGCTCGGCAGAGAGTCGCAGGGCTACCCGTTCCTACGCGCGCGGACGCTCTTCTCGTTCGGCCGCTGGCTGCGTCGCCACCGGAGAAGTGCCGACTCGCGTGCACCTCTACGCGATGCGATCAACCTGTTCGACGCATTGGGAGCGATGCGTTGGAGTGAACGCGCCCGCAACGAGCTGCGAGCAACCGGCGAGAAGATCGGGCCACGCACGCCGGAGGGCCGCGACCGGCTCACCGCCCAGGAACTCCAGATCGCCGAACTCGCGGCAGCCGGCCTGTCGAATCGCGAGATCGGCGAGCGGCTGTTCCTTTCCCACCGCACGATCGGATCGCACCTCTACCGGATCTTCCCAAAGCTCGGGATCACCGCCAGGGCCCAACTTCGCGCGGCCCTGGAGCCGCGGGACGAAACACGGTCGGCTGACTGACGTGACGCCACTGGGCTAGCTGGATCGCTGTAGCCCGCTGAGGACGATGTCGTAGATCCGCTGGGCTTGGGCTCTCCAGTCGCTTGCTGGGTCGAGTTGCCACAGGCCGGCCAGAGCGAGTATCACGTCGTGGGGGTCGAGGCCTAACCGCAGGGTGCCGGCGGCGACGTTGGCCTGCAGGAGGCGGTCGAGTGCTGCGACGATCGCGTCGTAGGTTTCGGTCAAGGACAGGTCGCTTCCGGGGGTGGTGGCCTTGCGCAGTGCGTCGGCGAGCCCGTGCTTGGTCATCGCATAGCGCGCGAGGCGTTCGACCCAGGTGTGCAGCGCGTCGATCGGTGCTTGTTCCTTCAGGAGCAGGTCAGCGGCGTCGACGAGCGTTCGGACCTCGTGCTGGTAGGTGGCGAGCACGAGGTCTTCCCGGGTGGGGAAGTGGCGGTACAGCGTCGCGTTGGCGATGCCGGCTCGTTTGGCGATCGCATTCAGGGAGGCATCGGGCGACTCGGTCAGCGCCTTGAGCGCGGCCGCGAGGATCGCGTCGCGGTTGCGACGGGCATCGCTTCGCTTGAGCCGGGTCGGTTCGGTCATGCACAGCTTCGGTTGAAAGCGGGGAAATCCCCGGTTATGCTCCCGTTGATCCGGGGAGCTCCCCGGTAGGGCAAGGTTAAAGCGCGTGCGACAGGAGGGGAACCGATGACGATGATCGCCCAGATCACACCGATCGAGCAGGCCGACCGTCTCGCAATCCGAGAACTGGTCGACGCCTATGCGCACTGCGCCGATCGCCGCGACGCCGACGGCCAGAAGGCGCTCTTCACCGAGGACACCCACTTCGCCGTCTACATGCAGGGGCAGGGTTCCGAGCCGACACAGGTACTCGATGGCCGGGAGGCCCTGACCCCAGTGTTCGATGACCTCAATCGCTACCAGGCGACGATGCACCTGAACGGGCAAAGCACGATCGCGCTCGACGGCGACCGAGCGACCGGGGAGAGCTACTGCATCGCCCACCATCTCTTCACCGATCGCGGTGAGCGCAAGCTGATGATCGCCTGGCTTCGATACCGCGACACATTCGTCAAGATCGACGGCGACTGGCGGTTCGCCGAACGCAACCTATGCGTCGACTGGACCGAGACCCGGCCTTCGCATCCCTAAACGCCACGGCCGCGACATGGCCCACCGCGATTCAGGCCCACGACGCTCGGCGTCGGTGGATGCATACCTGCGCGGCACGCGCGCGCTCGCCGCGATCGCGCTGCTCGCTTTGGTCGGCGGCGTGCTATCGGATGCGTTGGAGCGGAGGTTCTGGACTGATCACGCCCTGCTTGCCGGGCTTGTCGCGAGCGTGATCGTGGTGATGCTCACCGTGGCGCTGGTGAACGAGGCCATCGAGCGTCGCAGTAGACAGCGCTGGAGCGTGCTGGCTCAGTATGTGATGCTGCAACTCGTCCGTGACGCACGGCTGGTGTGGACGGGGGTCGCCGGGCTGGCCGGGCTCATGCCGGCAGACCCTTATGCGACCCAAGGCGACGTCCTTACCGCAACAACCTCCATCGACGCCGGCTCAAGCGCCGTCCGCGACACAGAGCGCCTCACGGCCGCGCTGCGCGAGCTCCTCGTTGATGCGGACAAGCGAAAGCAGCTTCACGAGAGCGTCACGACCTTCGTTGAGAACAACGACGCAGTTCTCGGCCGCTGGGCAGCCGTCATGCTCAACGCGGACGTGTACGCCGAGGTGATCGACCGACACGTCGAACTGGCGGGCGACCTGGCCTGGCTGAGCAGCCTACTCGGATTCGAGCTCAGCCAGGACGACGCGCGAACCAATAAGACACGCAGCCACCCCGCCGCGCTGATCGAGGGCCCGCTCGACGACGAGGAGCTGGTACAGAGGCTGGCAGCAATCATCCAACTCGCCGAGCAGCTTGACCGCGGGACACTGGCGGTCGCCCTGCGGATCGTTCCGATCGACTGGTGGCGCGAGCGATTGCGGGCAGGCGTTCCCGCGTCCGATGCTGCAGCGGGTCACTCGACAGGGGCATGACCGCGACGCGCTTCCCGTTGATGAACCTCGAGCCGGTAACGCGCCACTCTCCTGCCAGATGATCTACCAGCAGCCGGCCGCTACGAATACCACGTGATCGCGGCGCAACCCACAGGCCAGCGTAATCGCCGGAAACGGATTCGTCGGCGGTCCACTCACGTTGTGTTCTGCTCCACGGGTACCGCGACTACCCGGTGTTGCTCGCGCTGAGCGTGGTCATCCTTGCCAGCATCGCCGTCGCCCCGGTGTGTGTGCGCCGCGTGAAGCGGCGGCGCGGCGTGACTTGAGCGTGGCTCCGTCGGGAACATCATGTCCCTAACGGGGCCGTGATCGGGGCGACAGGATCTGAAGCTGCGACCGCGCGGCCCTCAGCCGGCGCGGGCGTCGCCGGGCCCGACCCGGCGCGGGACCCTCGCTGGTCACGGCACCTGGACGGTGAGGCTCTGCATGTCCGTCCGGCGCCCGCGCTGCTCCTGGCCCTCGATGCGTATGGTGTGACGGCCCGCACCGTAGCCTGACCATGCGAACACCCAATCGCCGGCCGCCGCCGGATCCGCTGTGGCGATCTGCCAGCGATCCTCGTTGATCTGAACGCGCACCGCCTCCAGTGCGTGTGCCTGGCGGAACCGCATCTGATAGCCCCCCAATGGTATGTGGAGGCCGGCGGTCGGTTGGACGAAGCTCACGCCCTGCCCCGTCTTGGTGATGGCGCCGCGGACGCCGGCGGTCGCCTGTCCCAGCGCCTGGATGTTGGCGCGATTCTGTGCCCCATGGAAGTGAGACATCTGCCAGAACCCATTGTTTGGGTTGTGGAACACGTCGTAGGCGAAATTGGCGTCGTAGGTCTTGAGAGTCGCGGGGTTCGTGGTCGGATCGATGTCGAGCATCGGATACGTCGCGGCGGTCACGAAATGGTGCGCGGTCGTGTACGCGTTAGCCTGGATGTTGCCCTGGACTTCCTGTATGAGGTTCGTCTGTGCCAGTGGCGTGAGCTGGATCAAGGTGCTCGCTCTCTGTCGGTGCACAGCGACCATCGCCAGGGCGAGTTCATAGTTCTGCGCCGGGATGGGATCGATCACGTGGTTCTCCCGAAATGGCCGCGCTACAGCGTCCTGGTAGGTCATGTTGACCACCGTTTGCGCCCAGGCCGTGTCGGCTGCCTGCGCGTTTGCGATCGTCCCTCCGTGCGGAATCACGGCAACGTCGAACGACAGGATTGGCTGCGGCCCCGCGGGGGCGCTCCATATCGACAGGCGGTGAAGGCCGACGTCCAGGTTGTACGCCTGACCCATCACGGTGTTGAGGTTGCCGACCACGCCGGCGGCCTGGAGAATCCCCCGAACCCGAGCTTTCAACGCCTGCATCTGGTTCACGGGCTGAGATATGACACCGTTCGGGAACACGTATTGGATGGGTGACGCCGCGGTGAGCGCAACCTGCGCGGCTTGGAACTGAGCCTGCTGGAGCGCCGCGAGCTGCCGGATCTGGTTGTCCCGATAGTCGTGTGTGCGCAGTCGCTGGAGCTTCGCGCCAGCGCCGAGCCGACCGCGCACCACTCGCATGGTTGCCTGGTTGCCGATCGAGCGTTGCAGCTCCTGTGCGCTGCCGACCACTAACGCTCGCGAGGCATCGGGCACGGAGGCTGTCCGATCCGCGCCAACCCCGAGTGATCGAGTCGGAGACTTGTGCCGCCGATCCACAACGCGCTCACGACCCACGTAGAGATCGTACAGCGTCGTCTGCCGGCAGTGGATATCAGCCGGAAGCCTCGCACTGCGAGGGCTCGCACGCCTAGTTGAGTCGGGGAGACAGGATTTGAACCTGCGACCGCCCGGCCCCCAGCCGGGTGCGCTACCAGACTGCGCCACTCCCCGTGGTCGGTCGATGATAACCCTCCGCGACGCAGGCATCTGGCCCGCGGGGCGTCGCCGCGCCGGTGGGGCCCCCGGGACCACCGACGGTCCCGGGGACACCGCGTGGCGGACAAACGGTTAGTTGGTGCTGACCGGCGTCATGACGCCGGCCCCGAACAGGTTGTGGGCGATCGTTGTCGTCGCCGGATCGACGCCCAGCGTCCAGATCCCGGTTGTCACGTCGATGAGCCGGTTGTGGGCGATGACGGTGCCGGTGATCGGGGCGGGTGCGAGTGTTGCCGGGAACGTCCCGGGAGGCGCCGGCGGGAGCCCGGCCGCCACCAGAATTCCCGTCGTCGGCGCTGCGGACGCGGCGGCGAAGTCGAAGTCGCCGTCGAGGTTGTCGTTCGCGAGAGTGTTGTCGACGATCACGTTCCCGTTCAGGTCCCCCACGAAGTGCTGGTGGATCGTGATGCCCGCGAGCCCGTTCCCGCTGGTGAAGTTTCCGCGGATCAGGTTGTCGTAGACCCCGGCGAACGGACCGCCGCCACCGAGCAGGATGCCCGCGCCCTGTCCAAGGGTCCCGTTCCCAATCGATACGTTGTCGACGATCTGGTTGTCGAAGATGCCCGCGGCGCCGGTCGGTTTCCCGGTCGCCGGATTGACGGCCGTGCCGTGGCCTGCGAGCGTGATCCCGCAGTCGGTGGCATTGTCGATCGTCTGGTTGTCCCGGATGACATTTCCGGAGGTCGGCCCAAACTCGTCGGTCAGCAGGATGCCGCCGGCGTTGTCGGTCACGAAGTTCCCCTGAATCAGCGAGTCCGTCACTGACACGAGGTGGACCGCCTCGCCGCAGTCGCCCGGCGCGTTCGGAGTGCTGAAGCACTGCCCCGCGCTCGTCCCGAAGCCGGCGTCGTTCTTGACGATGACGTTGTCAAGGATCCTGACGTCGCTGACCTGCGTACCGCCGGCGGGCGCCTGGCCTGTGGTGCTTGTCGTCAGCACCGGCGCCGTTCCGATCAAGATGCCCTCGAACTCGGCGTTCTCGATCTTGAAGCCATCGACGGTCGAGCCCGAGCCGCCGGGGCCGATTATCTGGATGCCGTTGCCGGTGCTCGAGCTGCTGGCATCGATCACGGCGCTCTGACCGACGAGCGTGATCGACTTGTCGATCACGACCCCGCCGTCATAGGTGCCGGTCGTGGCGATCACGGTCGCGTGCCGGCCGGCGGCGGCGACCGCGTTCGAGAGGCTGCACGGACTTTGTCGCGTGCACTGGCCGGAGCCGCCATTTGGCGACGCGAACAGTGTCCGTGATGAGAATCCGCGGCCGAACGATCCGTGATCGCCCGAGGGACCGTGACGGCCGGGTGACCCGTGATGGTGTTGCGCCCGGCCGTGGGCGAGCGCCGGCGCCGCCAGCACAAACGTGCCGAGGACGGCACAGCATGCGAACAATGACCTGCGTAATGAAGACAAGCTTGGACTCCCCTTGTGTCTCTGTGTCGGCGCCGGCCGACGGTGTGTGCGTCGCTGCTGTCGGCGCCCTGATGACCGACCATAACCGCTCACCGCGTCAGTCGTGCTAATGCGGCTGCCCGGACGCCGGGTTGGGGGCGGGCTCCGTCGCCACCGAAGCGAGTCTGACGAGCTCATCAACGAGCAGGTCGCTCGCCTCGAGCGGCGACATGTGCCCGACTTCCGGCAGCACGACCAGATCGACCAACTCGGGCAGGGCCGCGGCGATCCGCTCGGAGTGCGTGGGCGGCAGCAGCAGATCGAGCTCGCCCGCGATCACCATCGTCGGGACGCTCACTGCCGGCACCGCCCAGCTCAGATCCATCCCCGCGATCGAGCGACCCGCGGCCGTCCGCACCGCGGTTGGGCACGACCACTGCATCCGCTCCAGCAAGGCCACCTGTGCGTCGGTCGCGTGCGGCCCGAAAGCCCAGCTGCGCAGCAGCGCCCTGTTCGGGGCGGTCGACACCGGTAGCCGTGGCAACGGTTCGTCGAGAACGACGTGGACGCCGAACCAATGCTTCAAAGCCGCAGGCACTCCGCGCATTCCCACACCGCTCTCGCTGATCACGCCTGCGACCGCTGTGTTGATCAGAGCCGCCGCACGCACGCGGCTGCGTGGCCGGTGCTCGACGGCCCACGCGACGATGGACATGCCGCCGAGCGAGTGTCCGGCAAGTATCGGCTCCTGCCCGCCTCCGTCGGCCGCGGCGGCGAGCACGGCCTCGAGATCCTCGCCGTAGCGAGCGAGGGTGTAATCACCGGCGGGCGCCAGGCCGCTGGCGCCCTGGCCGCGGAGGTCGTAGACGACGACCCGGAAACCGCGTCGCACGAGCGCCCGCGCGACCGGGCCCCAGAGCAGGATCTCCTCGGTCCAACCGGGCGCCAGCACAAACGTCGGCCCTTCGCCGTCGTCCCCGAGGGTCTCGACATGGATCAGCGTCCCGTCGCGCGACGTCACCTGTGCTCCCCGGCCCGAAAGCGGGGAGCACAGCCGGGCCCACTCGTCGTCCGCAGCGAGCGCGCGCCGGTTACGCACCTCAACCACCGTCACGGCGCCGACCGCGAGAGTGCCAAGCGCGGCTCCCGCGAGTCGTCTCACGGTCTGCACGTGGCTTGACTTCGCAGGATCGCCCACAGCGCTTTAGCATGCCAGCGCGAATGCGGATCGGCGTGCTCACCGGTGGGGGCGATTGCCCGGGTCTGAATGCCGTAATCCGGGCGGTCGTCCGCAAGGCGATCGATGCCTACGGCGATGAGATCGTCGGCTTTCGCGATGGTTGGCGCGGCCCGCTCGACGATCTCGCGGAGCCCCTGACAATCGAGTCCACCCGCGGCATTCTCCCGCGCGGCGGCACGATCCTCGGCAGCTCCCGCACCAACATCTACAAGCGCCAGAACGGCGTCGAGCAGGTGCGCCAGACGATGGCCCGGCACCGGCTCGATGGGCTGATCGCGATCGGCGGCGAGGACACGCTCGGAGCCGCCAACAGGCTGTATCTCGACGGGCTCCACGTGATCGGAGTGCCGAAGACGATCGACAACGACCTTGGCGCCACGGACCAGACGTTCGGATTCGACACCGCGATGCAGATCGCGACCGACGCAATTGACCGCCTGCACACGACCGCCGAGAGCCACAACCGGATCCTGGTGGTGGAGGTGATGGGGCGCCACGCGGGCTGGATCGCGCTGCACTCGGGCCTCGCCGGCGGCGCCGACGTGATCCTGATCCCCGAGCGGCCGTTCGACATCGACGAGGTCTGCCGGCTGATCAGGCACCGCCACGAGCGCGGCCGCTATTTCTCGATCGTGGTGGTCGCCGAAGGTGCAGTTCCGGCTGAGGGAACACTGACGGTGTCGGCGGGGACTACCGATGAGTTCGGCCACGAGCGCCTCGGCGGGATCGGCTATGTGCTCGAGCGCGAGATCGAGGCTCGGACTGGATTTGAGACCCGCGCCACGGTCCTCGGCCACATCCAGCGCGGCGGTACCCCGACGGCATTTGACCGGGTGCTCGCGACGCGCCTCGGGCTTGCTGCGATCGACGCCGCGCACACCGGCAGCTGGGGCATGATGACCGCGCTGCAGGCGACGCAGATTCGGCTCGTTCCGTTGGCTGAGGCCGTCGGCACGATGCGGACGGTGCCACTCGAGGAGTACGAGCGTTATGGCGTCCTATTCGGCTGACCCGGCCTGCGCGGAACTGAAGACCCGGACGCTTAGCTCGTTCTCACACCGATATTTAGCTGCCTTTTCACAGACCCGGACCGCGATACGCTTACTCTGCATGGTGGTGGAAGACCCCACAACCGCACGCGCTCTCCGTTGACCGCGACCGACGAGACCGAGAACCAGGTCCGGCTCGACGAGCTGTGCGTGGACACGATCCGCACGCTCTCGATCGACGCCGTCCAGAAGGCGAACTCCGGACACCCGGGCGCGCCGATGGGCCTGGCCCCCGTCGCCTACACGCTGTTCACGCGGGTGATGCGCCACAACCCCTCCAACCCGTTCTGGTGGGACCGCGACCGCTTCGTGCTGTCGGCCGGTCACGCCTCGATGCTCCTGTACTCGAGCCTGTTCCTGACCGGGTACCCGCTGACGCTGGAGGACATCGAGAACTTCCGCCAGGTCGGTTACCCGACGGCTGGCCACCCTGAGCGCGACCTGGCGCTCGGGATCGAGGCGACCACCGGCCCACTCGGCCAGGGAATCTCGATGGCGGTCGGGATGGCGCTGGCGGAGCACATGCTCGCCGCCCGGTTCAATCGTCCCGGCCACGAGATCGTCGATCACTACACGTTCACGATCGTCTCCGACGGCGACCTCCAGGAGGGGGTCTCGGCCGAGGCGTCCTCGTTCGCGGGTCATCTCGGCCTCGGCCGGCTGATCGCGTTCTACGACAACAACCACGTACAGCTTGCGGGCCCGACCTCACAGTCCTTCTCCGAGGACGTGGCGGCGCGCTACCGGGCGTATGGATGGCACGTCGAGGACGTCGGCGAGGACCTGTCGGTCGACCGCCTGGAGGGTGCTGCGCGCAACGCGATGGCCATCGAAGACCGTCCGTCGCTGATCATCGTTCGCACGCACATCGGCTACGGCAGCCCCAACAAGCACGATTCGTTCAAGGCGCACGGCTCCCCACTGGGCGAGGACGAGGTGCGGCTGACGAAGGAGGCCTACGGCTGGGACCCCGACAGGCACTTTTACGTACCGGACGAGGCGCTCGCCCACTTCCGCACCGCCGTCGCGCGCGGCCGCGAGCGCGAGCAGGAATGGGACGGGAAGTTTGCGGCCTACTGCGCTGAGTTCCCGCGCGACGCCGAGCTCGTGGACCAGATTCGCGCCGGCGTCCCGCCCGCTGGCTGGGACGCCGGCGGGCCGCTGCGCTTCGATTCCTCCGAGAAGCCGATGGCGACGCGCAAGGCCTCGGAGGCCGCGATTCAATGGGCCGCCGAGCGGGTGCCCCAGCTGATCGGCGGCTCGGCCGACCTGGCGCCGTCGACGAACACCGACATCGGCGACAGCGGCGACGTCGCGACCGGAGAGTTCGGAGGGCGCAACCTGCGTTTCGGGGTCCGGGAGCACGCGATGGGGGCGATCGTCAACGGCCTCGGGCTGAGTGGCTTCCGGGCGTTCGGCGCGACCTTCCTGACGTTCTCGGACTACATGCGCGGTGCGATCCGGCTGTCGGCGCTGATGAAGCTTCCCGTCGTCTGGGTCTACACCCACGACTCGATCGGGCTCGGCGAGGACGGACCGACCCATCAGCCGATCGAGCACCTGGCGGGGCTGCGGGCGATCCCGCAGCTGAACGTGGTGCGGCCCGCTGATGCGAACGAGACCGCTCTCGGGTGGATGTTCGCGCTGCGCAGCACCGAGCACCCGACGGCGTTCGCCCTCAGCCGCCAGAACCTGCCGATCCTGGACGCGGCGTCGATCCCCGACGACGCGATCGAGCGCGGCGCCTACGTACTCCGCGAAGCCGACGGCGGTGACCCGGAACTGATCCTGATCGGGACTGGCTCGGAGGTGTCGCTGTGCCTGGAGGCGGCCGACAAACTCGCCGCCGACGGGATCCGGGTGCGGGTCGTCAGCGCGCCCTGCCTCGACACCTTCGCGGAGGCCGACGACTCCTACCGGGAGCAGGTGCTGCCGCGCCGCGTGCGCGCCCGGATCGCGGTAGAGGCGGCAGCCAGGCTCGGCTGGGATCGCTGGATCGGCGAGGACGGCGAGTTCGTCGGGATGTCGTCGTTCGGGGAATCAGGTCCGGCCCCGGCCGTCTACCAACACTTTGGAATCACTGCCGAGCGGGTCACCGAACTCGGACGAGCGCTACATGAACGCCTCAGCGGGGGTACGCCGAAATGAGCACAAGCACGACTGCAGATGTGAACGCCAACCTCAAAGCCCTGACCGACGCCGGCGTCAGCGTCTGGCTCGACCAGATCAGCCGGGAGCTGGTCGCCGGAGGCGAGTTAGCGCGGCTGGTCGCGCAGGACTCGCTGCGCGGCGTCACCTCGAACCCGACGATCTTCCTGAAGGCGATCGTCGACACCAATCACTACGACGAGCTCATTCAGACGCTCGCGAGCCAGGGTCAGGACGCCAAGACGATCTACGACGCGATCGCGGTCGGCGACGTCCAGCGCGCCGCCGACACCCTGCGTCCCGTGTTCGACGCATCGGGCGGACACGACGGCTTCGTGTCGCTCGAGGTCCAGCCCGACGTCGCCCACGACACCGACGCCACCCTGGAGTCGGCTCGCACGTACTGGAAGGCGGCCGACCGGCCCAACGTGATGATCAAGATCCCGGGCACCCCCGAGGGAGTGGGCGCGATCGAACAGGCGATCTACGAGGGGATCAACATCAACATAACGCTGCTGTTCTCGGTCGCGGCCTACCAGGCGATCGCGGAGGCCTACATCCGAGGGCTCGAGCGTCGTCGCGCCGAAGGCAAGTCGCTCGACATGGCATCTGTCGCCAGCTTCTTCGTCTCCCGCGTCGACACCAACGCCGACAAGAAGCTGGAAGCGATCGGCGGCGAGGCCACAAAGCTCGCCGGCACCGCCGCGCTCGCCAACGCTCGCGCCGCCTACGCGCGCTTCAGGGAGATCTTCTCGGGCGCCCGTTGGGAGTCGCTGGCCGCAGCGGGTGCTGCCCTTCAGCGACCACTGTGGGCGTCGACAGGGACCAAGAACCCGGCCTACTCCGACATCATGTACGTCGATCAGCTCATAGCCCCACACACCGTCAACACGATGCCGCTGGCGACGCTGCGTGCGTTCGCCGACCACGGCACTGTTCCGGGGATGACCGCCGAGATCGACCCCGGGGCCGACCTCGCGGCGCTCGAGCGGGCTGGGATCGACATGGAGAAGGTCACCGCCGAGCTGCTGGTCGACGGGATCGACCAGTTCGTCGCCTCGATGAACAGCCTCCTGGATGGAATCGAGCAGCGACGCGCAGCGTACGCTGAGAACTGACGTGGTACGCCACTGCTGGGCGGGTCCGGAGGCTGATCGCTGACCACCACGGATTTCGATCTGCTGACCGAGAACCCGCTGGTCGAGGGCCTGGAACGGCTCCCGGTCCGGTCGACCGTGCTCGTGATCTTCGGCGCCAGCGGCGACCTCGCGAGACGCAAGCTGCTCCCGGCGATTTACAACCTCGCCCACGAGGGTGCGCTGCCCGAGCGGATGGAGCTAGTCGGTATTTCCCGCGGCGAGCTCACCGACGATGAGTTCCGGCGCGAGGCCCGGGAGGCGATCGAGCGCTTCTCGCGGCGCCGGCCCGACGAGGACGTGCTGACCGGTCTGCTGTCGAACGTTCGCTACGTCCGGGGTTCGTTTGACGACGACGACCTGTACGAGCGGCTGCGGATCGTCCTCGACAGCTTCGACGCGGACTTCGGAGAGCCGCTCAACCGGGTCTTCTACCTGTCGACCGCGCCCGAGTTCTTCTCGGTGATCACGGGCCGGCTCGGCGAGGCCGGGCTCAACCGCGCCGAGGACGCCGAGGTGCGGGCGGTGATCGAGAAGCCGATCGGCTATGACCTGGCCTCGGCGCGGGGGCTGAACAATGAGGTGCTCAGCTACTTCGACGAGCAGCAGGTTTTCCGGATCGACCACTATCTCGGGAAGGAGACGGTTCAGAACCTGATGGCGCTGCGGTTCGCCAACGCGCTGTTCGAACCGGTCTGGAACCGGAACTTCATCGACAACGTTCAGATCACGGCCGCCGAGGACATCGGGATCGGCAGCCGTGCCGGCTATTACGACCACGCCGGGGCCCTCCGTGACCTCGTCCAGAACCACATGCTGCAGCTGCTCGCGTTGCTGACGATGGAACCGCCGACGGCGTTCGACGCACACCACGTGCGCGACGAGAAGGTCAAGGTGCTGGAGGCCGTCATCCCGCCCCTCGTCGAAGAGGTCCCCTCGATGGCGGTTCGCGGCCGGTACGGTCGCGGCGTCGTGGGCGGGGTCGAGTCGCCGGCCTACCTGGAGGAGCCGGGCGTGGACCCGCACTCGCGCACCGAAACCTACGCGGCGCTGCGGCTGCACGTGTCCAACTGGCGCTGGGCGGGTGTTCCGTTCTACCTGCGGACGGGCAAGCGGCTGGCGCGCAAGCTGACCGAGATCGCGGTCACACTGCGGCCGGTGCCGCACGTCGCCTTCCAAAGCACCGGCTCGGTCGGCGTGCAGGCAAACCAGATCATCCTCACCGTGCAGCCCGACGAGGGCGTATCGGTGTCGCTGGGCGCGAAGATCCCGGGTACCCGAATGCGGATCCGTCCGGTGAACATGGAGTTTCACTACGGGACCTCGTTCCTGTCGCAATCGCCAGAGGCCTACGAGCGCCTGATCCTCGACGCGATGCGCGGCGACGCGACGCTATTCACCCGCAACGACGAGGTCGAGGCGCTGTGGGGGATCATCGACCCGATCCTGACCTTCTGGCGCGACGACATCGTTTCGCCGATTCCCGAGTACCCGGCGGGATCGGCAGGCCCGACCGAAGCCAACGCGCTGCTGGACGACGGACGCGTCTGGCGCCGACTGTAGGCGTCGGGCGGAGCGGAGAGGACCGTGGCCGAGGAGGCTCGCTGGGCCGAGCAGAACACGACTCCTGAGCGGATCGAGGCCGCGCTGCGCGAACTGCTGCGCGAACGCCACGCCGCAAACCAGACGCTGGCGCCGGCCCGGGTCCTGAACCTGGTGGTCGTGATCGACCGCGACTGGAAGGGCGAGATCGTCAACCGGCTGGACGGTGTCGGTCGCTACCACGCCTCGCGCACGATCGTCTGCGCGGTCGAATCTGGTCGCCGGACGATCGACGCCAGCGCGGTGATCAGCGGCGACGCGTCGAACGACGGAAGCACCGGGGTCCTGCGCGAAACCGTCGAGATGGAGATCGGGCCCCAGCATCTACGGCGGCTCGACACGGTGATCGATCCGGTCATCGTGTCCGAGTTGCCGACCGTCTTGTGGTCGCCGCACAGCCTTGACGAGGGCGTCGAGGCGCTGTTGGGGATGATCGACGTGATCCTGATCGACTCCGACGATCCGACGCAGTTCGACGGGCCCGGCGCCGGGCTGCGCCGCGCCGAGGAGCTGACCGAGGCCGTCTACGTGGTCGACCTGTCGTGGCTGCGGACGATCCCCTGGCGCGAGCGGCTTGCCGCCGGCTTCGACGCTCCGTCCCGCCGCCACGGGCTCGTTGATCTCAACCGGGTAGTCGTCAGGCACCAGGGCGGTTCCGTCGTCTCGGCGCTTTTGCTGAGCGGCTGGCTGAGCTCCAGGCTCGACTGGGTGCCGGGAGCGCTCGTGCCCTGCGGAGCCGGGGCACGCGAGGGCGCGGCGGTCAAGAACGGCGCCGATGTGTCGGTCGACTTCCAGTTCGACCCAGTCGATCTGCCGGTTCGTGGGATCGCAGGAGTCACGGTCGCCGGCGCCGGCGGCTGGGAGCTGTCGCTGGATCGCCGCCGTGGCGGCATGACCGCCCGCGAGCTTCACCCTAACGGAGTCGCGCACGAATGGCACGTGCTGGGCGCCTCTCGCGGCGAGGGCGGGATCCTCGGCGAAGGCGTCAGGCAGGCGCTGCTGCGCGATCCGACCTATGCACCGGCGCTGACCATGGCGAGGAGGTTCTGCCCATGAGCGGAGCGAAGCGGAGCGATCACCGCGGGCCGGATGCCCGCGGACCAATTCAAGAGCGCCGACCGGAAGGAGGCAAGGGGTGACCGTCGAGATCGAGATTCTCGACGAACCCGATCTGACCTGCGCCGAATTGCTCGTCGACGCGGCCCGCAGCGGCGGCCACGTGGTGCTGACAGGCGGTTCTGGGCCGCAAGCCGCCTACGCGCTTGCCGCTCAGCAGGCCCAGGCGTGGGCCGGCGCCCGGCTCTGGTTTACCGACGATCGCTGCGTCCCCCCCGACGACGAGCTGTCGAACTTCGGCTCGGTCAAGGCGGCGTTGCTCGACCCTGTCGCCGCCGGCGGCGTCGAGATCGGGTTCAGCCGCCGGGTGCTCGGGGAGCTCGGCCCGGAGCAGGGAGCGCTCGACTACGAGCGGGCGCTCGCCGAGCTAGGGGGACCGGGGAAGATTTCGTTCGAGCTGATGCTGGTCGGACTCGGACCGGACGCTCACATCTGCTCGATGTTCCCTGGACAGGAGTCTCTCAGCGAGCGCGAGCGGCTGGTGGTCGGAGTGCCCGTCTCGGGCATGGAGCCGTTCGTGCCGCGGGTGACGATGACCTTTCCGGCGATCAGCCGTGCCCGTCTGGTCCTACTGCTCGCAAAAGGCACCGGCAAGGCAGATGCGATCGCACGGGGCTTTGCCGACGACGCTCGCCCGAGCCTTGATGCTCCGGTGTCCCTGATCGCCGAGCATGCCGACAACATCAGAGTGTTGCTCGACTCCGATGCCGCGTCGCGACTGTGACCCGCTTTCGAAACGATAGGCGCGCCCGGGTGCGGCCATGAGCGCGGTTGTCGGGATCGACCTCGGCGGCACGAAGGTCGCCGCGGCACTGCTGAAGCACCCCGGCCTCAATGAGACGTGCCAGCACCCGACGAAGCTGTCGGGCACCGAGGAGTTGATCGACCAGTTGGTCGAGATCATCGGCGAGGCGCGAGGCGACGCAGAAATCGATGCGGTGGGAGTTGGCGTCCCGTCGATCGTCGAGTTCGCGACCGGCCGGGTCGTCACGTCCGTCAACATCCCCCTGTCCGACGTGCCGCTTCGCGAAGCACTCCGAGAGCGCATCGGAGTCCCGGTGTTCGTCGACAACGACGCCGCCGCAGCGGCACTCGCCGAGGCTCACGACGAACAGCTCAACCTCGTCTCCGAGAATCTGGTGATGTTGACGATCGGGACCGGTGTTGGCGCCGGGATCATCATCGGCGGCCGCATCTTTCGCGGCGCCACCGGCGGAGCCGGGGAGCTCGGGCACACGCTGATCGGGCTCGATATGGGTGACGGCGCGCTCGACGACGTGCCGGCGGCCGGGGAGCACTTTCCGCATCCCGGCTCGCTCGAATGGTTTGCCGCTGGACACGCGATCGACCGCCTCGCGAGGGCCGTCGCGGCCGAGGATCCGGGCTCCGCATTGGCACGCAAGGCCGCCACCGGAGCGCACCTGGGCGGTGCCGACGTCGTCCGCGCGTCCATGGAGGGAGACGGCTTTGCGGCGGCCGCGGTCAGGCGCTGGGCACACGCGATCGGGATCGGGATCGCCAACGTCGTCAACACCTTCGATCCGGGAGAGGTGGTGATCGGCGGTGGCGCGGCCGCGGCTGGGGAGCTCCTGCTCGGACCCGCGCGCGAGATCGCCGAGGGATACATCGTGCCGGGACTCCGCGGGCATACGCGCGTTCGGTTCGCGAGGTTTGGTACCCGAGCCGGCGTCCTCGGCGCAGCGCTGCTCGCCGACCAGGAGCTCCGGAACGGCGTGGCCAAATGACCGAGGCGCCGCTTGTCGTCGTCCGCCACGGCGCCACCGAGTGGAGCGAAAACGACAGGCACACGGGCCGCACCGACCTCCCGCTGCTGCCGGCCGGTCGCGAACAGGCGCGAGCGCTGGCGCGCGCGCTCGATCCCGGCGACTTTGACCGCGTGATCTGCAGCCCGCTGCAGCGCGCGAAGGAGACCTGCGAGCTGGCCGGCTTCGGTGACCGGATGGAGATCCTCGAGGAGTTGCGTGAATGGGACTACGGCGACTATGAGGGCCTGACGAGCCGGGAGATCCACGAGCAGAACCCCGATTGGGATATGTGGCGTGACGGGTGCCCAGGCGGCGAGTCCCCTGGGGATGTGGCCGCTCGCGTCGACCGCGTGCTGTCGCAGCTCGATGCCACTCGCGTGGTCGCGTTCGCCCACGGACACGTGTTGCGAGTGCTGGCCGCGCGCTGGATTGGCCTCGAGGCGGCCGACGGGGCGCGCGTCGTGCTGTCGCCGGCGGCGATCGGCCGGCTTGGTCATGAGCACGAGCGGCGGGTGATCGACCGGTGGAACCTCAGCGTGCCCAGTGAGACGTGAGCGTGAGCGCCAGGGCGCCCCATGGTTCGGCGGCGGGGCGCCACGCGCCTCGGTTTGAGACAACTTCTCAGAGCACGAACGGGATCAGCATCTTCGTCCGATCGTGGTACTCGGGATAGGTCGACGGAAACGACCTCGCCATCAGGCGGTCTTCGACCCGCGCGCTGAAGCCGAAGTAGACCGCCATCGCGGCGAAGATGATGAAGACGAAGGCGTAGGTGGCGATCGCCGTCCCCAGCGTCGCCAGCAGGATGCCCGTGTAGATCGGGTGGCGGACGATCCGATACGGGCCTGAGGTGACCAGCTCCGGCTCTTCCTTGAGGGTCATCGGCATCCCCCAGTTCCGACCGAGCAGGACTCTCGCCCAGATCGCGAGCGCCAGACCGGCGACGAACAGCACGGTCCCCACGATCTCGAGGGCGAGCGCGTGAACGGCGCCCGTGTGTCTGCCGGCCAGACGGGTGCCCAAGCCACCGAGGACGATGCCGGCGGCGATGATGATCCGCAGCTCGGAGGCGATGACGGGGCGCCCGGATCCGCGCTTCGACCAGCGAGCAGCGACCAGCCAGCCGACCCACAAGACGGCCCAGGCGATCAGGATTGCGGTCCGCAGCGCGTGAATTTGGCTCAGGAGCCCAGCTGGGCCTCGACCCACTCTCGGAACGTCGTCAGGGCGACCTCTGGGAAGCGGGCGCGCACCTCGGCGCTGTCGGCGCGATAGCCGACAGCGCCGAGGAACCGGTACATCGCCGCGATGTCGGCGTTGCGCGCCGCCACGTCGGAGATCGGCAGCTCACGGTATGCGACCTGGCCACCGTCGGCACCGGCGATCGCCAGCGCCATCGAGGCCGGCGTCGGGTCGTCGGCTGCGACCTCGAGCCGGCTGCCGAGGAACTCGGCGCGGCGGGCGACCACCGCGGCTACGACGGCCCCGAGGTCAGCGAGCCCGATCTGCTGCAGCGGCTTGTCGGCGGGGAGCGGCAGCGCGAGCTCTCCGGCGGCGGTGATCTCGCCCAGATCGCCAAGGTTCTCGTAGAAGTACGTGGGAGCGACGATCGTGTATGGGACACCGGATCGACGCAGCAGCTCCTCGATCTGCCCCTTGCTGACGAAGTGCGGGATCCCGGTGTCCTGGTCGGCGCTGCCGACCGAGGCGAGGAGCAGCCACGGCAGTGCCACCCGTTTGGCGGCGGCGATCAGCTGACGGCCCTGTTCGACCTCCTCTTCGGCGCCTGCGCCGCCGAACGGAGTCGTGACGCCGTAGACGGCGTCGACCTCGTCCATCGCTCGGGTCAGCGACGGCGGGTCGAGCAGATCGCCGACCACGGGCTCGGCGCCGATCGACGCCAGCTGCCGCGCCTTGCTCGAGCTCGGGTCGCGGGTCAATGCACGGACCGGATGGCCCGCCGCGACCAGCCCCCGCACGACCGCGCTGCCGTGTGGGCCGGTGGCGCCGGTGACGAGGATCGGATCTCCGGTCACGTTCGGGTGGTCTGGGGCGCGGCATCGGCCGCAAGCGTCCGGGCCAGCCACGCTTGCGCCGTCGGGATGCGGCTGGGGTCGATCTGGTGGGCGGCGTCGGACTCGTGGTATTCGACGTCGATGTTCGCGGCCAACAGCAGGTCGCGGGCTCGCCTGGCGAACTCGACGTCGATCACCTGATCGCGGCGGCCGTGGGCGATGAACGCTTGCAGGTTCGGGCGGCTGTGCAGGTCGGGTGTCCAGTCGTCGACGGTCGGGATGAAGCCGGAGAAGGCGAGAATCCCGGCGACCGCCGGCCGGTCCGGCCCGAGCCCGAGCGCGTAGCTCATCACCGACCCCATCGAGAAGCCGCCGAAGACGGTGTCGCCGGGGGCGACGCCGGTCCGCTGCCAGAGGCCATCGTGGAAGTCGGCGAGCGCCCGATAGGCGGCATGAAAGGTCGCGTGGTCGGGGTACCCGACGC
Source organism: uncultured Solirubrobacterales bacterium (assembly GCA_963830475.1). GTDB lineage: Bacteria > Actinomycetota > Thermoleophilia > Solirubrobacterales > Solirubrobacteraceae > Palsa-465. The sequence continues at coordinate 599,776 of CAWHMX010000008.1, forward strand.
GCGGCACCGTGTACCAGTGGTGGCCTGGCCAGCCCGCGATCGTCAGCGGCGCCCTCGGCGTCACCACGTGCAACCGTCGCTCTGGGTCGAGCACGTCGGCGAGATCGAGCAGGTCGTGCTCGTCGGCGCCGCGGCCGTGGTGCAGGATCAGTAGCCCGCGTGCGTTGCCGTCCGCCGAGCGTTCGCGGAAGGTGAGGGCGCTCATCGGGCGGTCTCGACCGACCGCGGGTTTCGGATCGGCGTCAGCGTCCGCTCGAGCTGGGCGCGCAGGTGCTCGTGCTGGCTGGGGAGCCGCAGGCCCTCGCCGAGGTGATCGGGGTCCTCGTCGACGGCGAAGCCGGGCGACGTGGTGGAGATCTCGAACAGGATTCCCTGCGGCTCGCGGAAGTAGATCGCGTTGAAGTAGTCGCGGTCGATCACCGGCGTGACGTGCATCCCGGCGGCCGTCACCCGCTGCTGCCACGGCACATGATCCGCGTCGCTCGAGTGCCAGGCGATGTGATGGACGGTGCCGGCACCCTGGATCCCATGCTGGCCCGTCGGCTCGTAGATCAACTGAAAGCCTCTGGTGGGCCCCTGGAGCCGGTAGCTTCCGGGTGCCTCGGTGGTCGTCTTGAAGCCGAGGGTCTCGGTCAACAGTTCAGCGTCGGTCTCGACCGGACGGCTGATGTACGCCCGGGCTCCGGCCACACCGACGATCGCGTGCTCCTCGGGAATCTCGGGGTGGAGGGCCCGAAGCGGCGGATTACCCGGATCGGCGACGACGAGTTCGAGTCCGAGTCCGTCGTAGTCGAAGAACCGCAGCGATCCCTCCGAGCGGTCGCTGGAATAGCCGGCACCCCCAAGCCGCGTGTCCCAGAAATCGAGCGCCGATGCGCCCGCCACACCGAGCTGGATCGTGTGGATCATCCCCGCTCCGGCACGCCCGGGCGTGGCGTCCGCGAATTCGAACCAGGTCAGCAGCGAGCCGGGCGACCCCCGCTCGTCGCCGAAGTAAAGGTGGTAGGCCTCGGGGGCGTCGAAGTTCACCGTCTTCTTGACCAGCCGCAAGCCGAGCAGGTCGGCGTAGAAGTCGACATTGCGCTGGGCGTCGCCGGTGATCATCGTGATGTGGTGCATGCCATCGAGCTGCATTTCAGGCCTCCGCTGGTCGGACAATTTCGAGATCAGTGGCGTGATCCACAGTAGGCCTTTCCTCGGTTGCCGTGCCGAGCCGTTTCTCCATCTACTTCGGCGTGGTGATCGCGATCGCGCCGTTTGCCGGGTATCGACCCGGCGGTCGTCACCAAGAACGCGCTGATCCACGGACGCCGCGCTGCCCTCGGCAGCGCACTCGGGTCAATGTCGGGCTGACCGTCTGGACCGTCGCGGCGACGTTCACAAGATTGTCACGACCTGGTTAAGAGTCGGTCACATCTAGCCGCACCTCGTCGTCTTAATGTGCCCGCTCCTGTTGTTTTTTCAAAATGAGGAGTGATGGATGCTTAAAGGCAAGGGCCTGAGATGGTCCAAGCGGCTGACGATCACGCTCGCGATCGCAGCTTTCGCCGTTCTCGCGGGCGCCGGTACGGTGCTCGCCGACGAGGGTGGCTGGCTGTTCTTCTCTGGCGACAACGCCTGGCCGTACAACAACTCGGGCCCGGCCCCGGTCCTGGCGGCCGTCGGCGACATCTCGTGCCAGCCGACCGCCCCACAGGGGACTGAGAAGCCGACCGACGTGTGTACCGGCGGGGCCAGCGCGACCACCCGCAACGCCGCGCAGAACGCGACCGCCGAGCAGGTCGAGGCGATGCACCCGGCGCTGGTCGCGATCCTCGGCGACGAGCAGTACCAGAACGGCTACTACTCGGACTTCGAGAACTCGTACGACAAGTACTGGGGGGCTTTGAAGTTCCTCCAGCGCCCCGCGCCCGGCAACCACGAGTTCTATGACAACCACGGCCAGCCGGGAGTCCGTGGGCTCGGCTACTTCGATTACTACAACGGGATCCAGCACAGCTCCAACGGCAGCGAGGACGACGTCACGGTGACCAACCCGACCACCGGGGCGCCGGTCACCAACGCCGACGGCAGCGACGTCACCCAGCCGGAGCCGCAGCCGAACGGTCAGGCTGGGTCGTTCGGCACGACCGGCAACGGCTGGTACTCCTACAACCTCGGCAATTGGCACCTGATCTCCCTGAACATCGAGTGCGCAGATGAACCGGGCGGATGCAGCACCACCGGCTCCTGGTTCCAGAGCGAGACCAAGTGGCTCGAGGAGGACCTCAACCAGGACCGCAGCCAGTGCACCCTCGCCTACTGGCACCAGCCGACGTTCAGTTCGACGGCGTCGCCGTTCACCTCGGACAGCGCCGAGGGCCAGACCGCCGACGCGTGGTGGAAGCTCCTCTACCAGCATCGGGCGACGCTGATCCTCAACGGCCACGACCACGTCTACTCGCGGTTCACGCCGATGGATCCGGCCGGCAACGCCGACCCGCGGCATGGCATCCGCGAGTTCATTATCGGCACGGGCGGGGAGTCGCTCGACACGGTGCTGCCGGACACGCCCAACCTGCAGGCGTGGGCCGACCAGTACTACGGGACGATGAAGTTCACGCTCGGTCCCGGCTGGTACAAGTGGGACTACGAGTCTGCGATGGAGAGCCCCACCGCGCCAGCCGGCACGCCTCCGACCTACAGCGACGCCGGCACCGGCGTCTGTAATGGGCCGGGCGGCATCCACCGCTGATAACGACGTGAGTATGGGCCCGGGCCAGGATCTTCCTGGCCCGGGCCCACACGCGACACGTTGCCGCGCCGGACCTAGTGGCTCGGGTCGGCGACCGTGGCCGCGTCGGCCAGGATACGCAGGCCAACGGGCGCTCCGGGTGCCGTGCTGGCGTCGTTGCTGATCGCCTCGGGACGGAGCAACCTGTGAATGCGTTGGGTCGGCGGGGTGATCACCGACGACTGGCGGGCACGCTTGCGGCGCAGAGCGCGTGAGCTCAGAACCGATGACGCGCCAGCCGCAAGCCGCCGCGCCGCTGCGTCCTGCTGAGCGCGGCCATCGCCGGCACCATTTCGCTCGTGACCAGTCCGTGCTCGGAGGTCAGTTCGTCAACGATCGCGAATGATTTCGCGGTTCGCTCGGGCGTGTCGATTGCGATCGTGCACACAGGAACGTGCCGGCGCAGTTGGAGGATCTTGTCGCCATGCGGTGCGTGGTCTCCGTGGAAGCCCCAGATGCCCTGCACCGCGGTCACACCGGCCGCGTCGGATTCGCGCAGGCGGCGAATCAGCTCCTGATACAGCGGACGTCCTTCGAAGGCGGCGCTGTGAGACGTGTACACCATCAGCTTCTGCCACAGCGCCAGGCCGTGCTCGTCGGTCCCAGGAAGCTCATGCGGCTTGGCCAGCAGTTCGCCGTCGCGCTTGCAGACACGCACGCGTTCGAGGGTCAACAGGGGTTCGGGCAGAAGCCGGCCCAGCTCCGGGACGACAGCGGCGATCTTGGCCCCTTCGCCGACGGCGAGGATCATCATCGGCACATCGGCGTTGCTGCCGAAGATACGAGCTCGGAACCGGCGGCCTTGACGGGTGCCGTCCACGCCGAGTACTGCACTCGCCCCCGCGATGCCGCGACGGTACAAGAGGTCGCAGAGCGCGACAAAAGCCGGGGTGCCGCCGATGCGCTCCTGGCGGCCCACGTAGATCGTCAGTTTGGTCGCCTCGCCCAGTTGCTCTCCTGGCTCGGGCGCACCGATCTCGCCGGTCAGCAGCCGTGCCCGCTCGAGCGTGATCAGCCCCTTGCGCTTGATCTGCATCACCGGCTCGAGGACCGACTCGATCCGGCGCCGTTCGTCGACGGCGACCGACACCAGCGGAAGGTCCTCGGACAAGGTCAACAGGCGGTCGGTGTGGAGACGGTGGAGCCGCCCGAAGCCCCCGATCCCGCGCAGCAGCACGCTGGCTTGCAGGCGGTGGGCGCCGTAGATGGCCATCAACTCGTCGCTCAGCAACCCGTTCTGGGTGCGGTCGCGCTCCCCGAAGTAGGTCGTCAGCTTCAGGCAGTCCTCGTTCACAGGTCCGTTCCGATCCTCGCGCGCCCCATCATCCTGCGTGCGCCGGCGGGCAGACGAAGCGTTCTGAGGGCGGAGCGCCACCGGACATTCACATGAGGATCACGAGATCTCCCCCAAGGGTCGGGCGCATCCGCGCGCCGGTTGCCATCCTTTGTGGTGATGGCCTCATCCACGAGAGCGTCTCCCGCCGCTGAGCGGGCACAACTGGTGGCGGGCGTCGCGACGATCGCACTTGGGATCGCGGTCATTGCTGCCGTTCCGGAGCTTCGTCATTGTGTGACCCTGGTGGCCAACGGGCAGTTCACTGCGCTTCGCGCCTATATCCAATCTCTTGGGGCCGGTGGGGTAGCGCTGCTTCTAGGGCTGATGGTGCTTCACGCCATCATCTTCTATCCCAGCGAGATCGTCACCACCACGGCGGGATACGTCTACGGGTTCTGGCCCGGGCTCGCGCTCGCCGTGGGCGGCTGGTTCGTGGCCGCGTTGCTGTCGTACGCGTTGGGGCGCGCGGTCGGCGGGCCGGTGCTGCGGCGGCTGCTGGGTCGCCGGTTTGAATGGCTGACGACGACGATGCAGCGCGGCGGGACTTCACTGCTGCTCAGCAGCCGCCTGATCCCGATCGTCCCGTTCGCGCTGGTCGGCTACGCCGCCGGGGCGACGCAGATCAGTCTGTGGCGTTTCTCTTGGACCACGGTCGTCGGATACCTACCCCTCACCATCGCGGTGACATATCTCGGCTCCCAGGCTCAGACGCTGTCCACTGGCAACCCGCTGTTGTGGATCGCCGTTGCCGTGCTCGTAAGTCTGGTCATCGGCGAGCAGCTCCTCCGCCGCCGCCGCCCCGCGAGAACTCAAAGGCGACGTGGGCGAGATCGACGCGGCGCCGAAGCCGGCAGGCCCCTGAGCGAACCTGAGGCAGATGGCTGATCGCGCCGGCCGCCAGTCATCTAACGGACGGGTTCCGAGATACTGATCAGGTTGCCCTCGCTGTCGTAGAAGAAGGTGCCGAGCTCGCTGCTCCCCTTGCTCGGGTAGTTATCGGGCACGGTGATCGTGTCGCCGTCGAGCTCGAAGTCAGCGATCTCGAAGTGCTCAAGGGTGACGCCGCGGGATCCCAGATCGGCCAGGGTGGCCTCGAGGTCCTCGACCTCGAATCCCATCTGGGTCGATTCGCCCGACGGCGCCCCGTCCGAGTTGAAGAGACGGAACTCGGCTGGTCCGCACACATAGCGCAGACCGCCGGTGCGCTCCTCTACCGGCTCGAGCCCGAGCTTGTCTCGGTAAAAATCGCGCGCCCGCTCGAGGTCCTGAACCGGGAGTTTGGTGATCGTGCTCGCAGAGCTGATCGGTCCGGGCATTTGGCGAGGCTTCGTGCCGACCTCGGGAACTAGCGATCCCAGCCCGCATACCTCAGTCAGCGGCCGCGCCACGAGTTGCTCGGCGGCGAACAGGCGTGCACGTTTATCACGCCTGCGGCTTCCGGCCGGTGGCGAGCACGTCTTTGAGTGCTGGCTGGATCTCCCGATAGCGGAAGTCAAAGCCGAGTCCGGTCAGCCGTGACGGGATGGCGCGCTGCCCCGTGGTCACGATCTCCGACATCTCGCCGTACAGCAACTGCAGCGCGAATCCTGGGACCGGTAGGAACGCCGGCCGGTGCAGAGCTCGCCCGAGGGCATGCGAGAACTCCTTGTTGTCGACCGGCCGCGGGGCGGTGAGATTGACGACGCCGCTCGCACGCTCGTCGTCGACACAGAACAGAAGCGCGGCGACGACGTCATCGAGGTGCACCCATGGCACGTACTGACGGCCACCGGCGACAGGCCCGCCGACGCCGGCTTGGAAGACCGGCAGCATCTTGGCGAGTGCGCCATCGGACGGAGACAACACGACGCCGGTGCGCGTGACGGCAACACGTACGATGTCAGCCGCCTCGATCGCGGCGGCCTCCCAGTCGGCGGCGATGTCCGCCAGGAAGTCGCGTCCGACTGGGGCCTCCTCGGTCAGCTCGCGATCACCGGTCGCCCCGTAGTACCCGGTCGCCGATTGCGAGACGAGCACCGTGGGACGGTCCACGTGGCCAAGTGCCCGGAGCCCGGTCACAAGGTTGCGCGTCGCTGTCGCGCGGGATTCACGGATGCGCCGCTTGACCTCGTCGTTCCAGCGCTGCGCGATCGGCTCTCCCATCAGGTTGACGATCGCGTCCGAGCCCGCGAGCGCCTCGGTCGGCGGTGGTGTGTTTGAAGGAGCCGTCCAGGGCAGGATCTCGACCCCCGCTGGTAGCGCGGCGCGCGCCCGCTGTGGGTCGCGCGAGAGCGCCACGGGCTGGTCTCCGCGTGCGAGCAGCGCCTGACAGACGCCGCGTCCGATCATCCCGGTTGCCCCTGTGACCACGACTCTGCTCACTGTTCGGCCTCTTTCCGTGTCGGTGCAGCTGCGGACCGGCGCCCGCGACCCGTACTCGTCTTCACTGCGTTTTATCCAGGTGGCTGAAGGCCCCGCGGCGCGATCAAGTCGGCGTCCGGACTCGTTGCCCCCGCTTCCTGATTGCATCGAGGCATCCGCTTTGACGGAACTGATTCGTGGGCTCGCGTAGCGCGTCGCACCCTGAGGGCTCCTGGCCAGGTCAGGTCCGGGTCGTCGGGCTCTCCGGCCCGCCGTCGTCTGGGTCAGGCCCGGATCGTGCCTCCGCCCGTCCTCGTCGCCCTCGACTCTCCCGCCGCCGGGAGCTCAGGCGCGCGAGCGACCGGAACGCGGCCGCGGGCGCCGCCTTGTCGAACGCGCGCCGTTCTCGGGGCGTGAGTTCCGCGCGGAGGCTCTGCTCCGCCACTCGCAGCGCCTCCGCTGCGGCCTCGTACTCGCGGCTGGCCTCGGCCATCTCGTCGGGCGACACGTATCGACCCTCGTCGACCTGAAGGCTCAAGAAGGTGAGTCGATACTCGCTGCGATCTCGCGCCCAGGCGCAGCTCTGAACGACGCGTCTGAGGCGTCGGACGACGTACTTGTGCCGGGCTACCGGCGAGGCCATTGTCGGTGACGGTCGAGGATGCTCGGGTTCTACTCCCAGCCACCTCGAAACGCAAGACGGCCGCCCGGTCGGTGGCCACTGCCGAATCACCGGCGGCGACCAGATGCTCGCGCTCGACAGGTTCGCCGGGCTGGTGATCGTTTGCGCTCAGATCGACTTCTTGAACAGCTTCAGAAGCGCGGCATCCGGCGCCAACGCGTCCACCGTCAGCCCGGCAGGATCGAAATGAAACCAACGGGAGAAACGCGGAGCGGCTGGCCCAGACGGTTCGTGGGACGACGCGGTGCACGCCGAGGAGAATGGCTTTGCGCGGACGAGCTCCGGCAGCGAGTCGACGTCGCGGTCAAGGCCGTTGTCGGCGACGTCACCACCGATCACGGACGAAACGCGCTGCTGGGGGCAATCGACAAGCCAGACATGCTCATCACCAACAGCGCGGGCCCGACGCCGGCATCGCTCCAGTCCCTGAACCAGGGAGCGCGCCGCCGACAAGAAGATTCAATCGCGGCAAAGCGCCTCGGGCGGCCCGAGGAGCTCGGCGCGACATGCCCATTCCTGCGCAGCCGAAACGCCGGCTACATCACGGGCAACGACATTCACCTCGAGGGCACAAACCACCCCGCCCTGCTTTGACCGGCTGACGACCGAAAGGTCTCCGCGGGTGTCCGCCGAAGCACCCCAAGGGCCCGCTCAAGGTGGGCCTGGTGGACGAGGGCGTATGTTGGAGCAGGATGGGTGACCGGAAGGACGCTGACTTCACGTATTCGTTGACTGACCGGATCATCCGGCTCAGCCTCGGTGAGCTGCCGGATTTCAGCGGTGCGAAGTTCGACGGGGACTTCTCGCTCAGCCTTGAGCAGGCACAGCACCGCAAGCACGATTATGTGGCCGAACAGGTCGGGATCGGGCCGGGGCGCCGTCTGCTTGATCTTGGCTGTGGCTGGGGTCCGTTGCTCGCCTACACCGAGGCGTGCGGCGGGGACGGGGTCGGGGTGACGTTGTCCTCGGCGCAACTGGCCGCATGCCGCCGGCATGGGCTCGAGGTTTACCTCGAGGACGCGCGGGAGGTCGATCGGGAGCGCTTCGGGATGTTCGATGCCGTGGCGAGTCTCGGCGCGTTTGAGCATTTCTGCTCCCCGGAGGACTACCAGGCAGGGCGTCAGGAGGAGATCTATCGCGAGCTGTTCGCCCGCGTATCGAGCGTGCTGCCGCCCGGTGGCCGCTTCTACCTGCAGACGATGGTGTTCGGCCGAAACACGGTCGCGGCCTCGCGGGTTGACCTGGAGGCGCTGCGAGGGGTCCCTCCGCGAGACTCGGACGAGTGGTATCTAGCGTTGCTGGGGCGCCAGTTTCCTGGCTCTTGGCTTCCGTTCGGTCAGGAGCAGGTGATCAGGTGCGCTGAACCGTATTTCCGGCTGGCCTCTGCTATCAGCGGCCGGCTCGATTACATCGAGACGATCAGCCGGTGGAATGCACGTATCGGCACGCGGAGCATGAGGAAGACGCTCCTGAAGATCCAACTGTTGCCGCGCTGGCTCACCAGTTCCGATTTCCGTCTTGCGTTTACGTCAGGCGTGAGCGCAAACAAGGTCTGCTTCGAGCGCGAATTGCTCGACCACTACCGCCTCGCGTTTGAAAATAGAGCGTGAGGCAGACCTCGAAAGGGACGCGGCGCCCGGGCTTCAAGCGAACGATGTCGTAGTCAGTATTTCCGGTCGTGAAGCGAGCCGGTTGCACGACGGACGCGCGGGTTCGATCACGATCGAGAATCGTCTGATCAGCGGTGCTTGCGGAGCCGGTCCAGGTGTCGGCGCCCGACCTCGTTCGTCGTGCGGAGGAACGACGTGATCAGCTCGAGTTCTGCACGCGTGAATCTCCGCGTGAGCGTCGCGTGCCAGTCCGTCGCCATCGGCCCCCAGATGCATTCGGTGGATCTGTAGAACGCTGGCGTTACTTCCACGCGGACGCGCCGCCGATCGACGGAGTTCGAAATGCGGCGGGCGTAGCCAGCTTTCTCGAGCCGGTCGATCACGCCCGTGATGGCGCCGGCGGTGAGTCCGGACTGGGAGGCCAGCTCCCCCGCACTGAGCCCGCCGCTGTTTTCGACGATGTTGAGGCAGAGCAGGTCGGTTTCGCTTATGCCGAGCTGTTTGGCAGCGAGACTGTCAAACGCGTCGTCCTGATTGCCGCTCACCCTGAACCCCTGGATGAGCTCTTCAACTAGTGCTTCTTTCGACTTGCGCGCCATATCTTTTTAGCTGCTAAACTACTTAGCTCGTCAAGTAAGTAGGCTAGCACGACTAGCGTGTCTGACCGAAAGGAGATCCAGATGGCGTGCGAGATGCGCATCGAGCTCATCCAAGTCCCGGTATCCGACATCGACCGAGCAAGGGCGTTCTACGTCGACAAGGTCGGCTTCAGCGCCGACCACGATCACCAAGTGACCGAAGAGCTTCGCTTCGTACAACTCACCCCTCCGGGCTCCGCCTGTTCGATCGCGCTTACCTCCGGTGCCCACGGCATGGCTCCCGGATCAGTCGAGGGCCTGCAGATGGTGGTCGACGACGCAGCGGCGACTCGCAAGGAGCTGGCCGAACGCGGGGTGGACGTGAGCGACGTTCAAGAGTTCCCCTGGGGGAGCTTCGTCTTCTTCAAGGACCCTGACGGCAACGGCTGGGCGCTGCAGGCGATGACCCATCGCCGCGAGCGGGGCTGAGAACAGCTGGACCGAGGTTTTCAAAAAATGGTGTTTGGACTCCTGTTTGCACTTACGCACCCCGGGTACGGGCTGCCAACAAAACCGGCCAGAAGCGCTTGCCGACGGGAGCCGACCCGCTCTCAGGCGGCCCGGTGCCGTCGCCATGACGCGATCAGAGATCCAATGCGGCGTTTGTCGCATTCACTCAGCGCGTGTCCCCGAACGATCAAGCTGCGTTGCCTTCGTCGTCCGCCGCGGCCTGCCCTGCATCCGCAGTTTAGGGGCCTCGACGCCAACCGATGTTCGCCCTTAGGGCCACTTCAGAGGCGGCCCCTTCCGAAGCGAGCCCTAAGGCGACACGGGCTGCACCCAGGACAAGTCTGGGTGCAGCCCGATGCTCTTTATGCTGGCCCTCCAGCAGCAGGGCCGTTTTGCATCAACGTGTCACGTGCGCGAATCCGTGCACTACCTGACTGAACTCCTTACCGCTGGTCGTCAGGTTGAGCTCCACGTCGATCTGCCAAACGCCTGGAGTCGGATCAGTGGCGTTCAGCTCCGCTGTGGCCACTGCCTGACCGTTGACTGTCTTTGGCGTCGTGTCCGTCGCGACCACGTTGTTGTTGGGATCGATCAGGAAGAACGCGTACCCGTTGTCGGCGCTGGCGTCGGCTGTCTGGAAGTCGATCGTCAGCACGGTCGTGCCAGCCTCCACTGGCAGATTGTACGTGTTAACCTGGCCGACAGCCCGTCCCACCGCGGATGTGATCAGCGTGTTGAAGGCTCCACCCTGGGAGGGGACGAAGCTGCGCCGCGCGATCACGAGCGACGTCGACGCACCGCTGCTGGAGGTGAACTGCACCGACTCCGGGTGATCGCCCGGCGAGGCCGGCATGAGCACGTTCAGCGGCACGTTCGCCGAGAAGTGCGCGGGAATGGTCACCGGTCGCCTAGTCGCCGGCTGGAAGGTGAAGTTCTGGCCGTCAATTCGGAACGACATCGGCCCGGTGTAGGTACCCGGAGTCGCCGGCGGGGTCGCCAGATCCTCGTCAGTGCCCGACCAGCGGATGTTGGCCGTCAAGCCCCACCGATCAATGGCTGTGCCTTTACGGCGCCGATATTCACGCGGACTCCTCGGTGGGCGTACTCGATGGCCATTGAGCGGGCGTCCAGTCGCCGTCTGGGTCCGTGGTTTGCCCCACTTCGATCAGGTGACCGTCGGGGTCGCGGATGTAGCAACGGATCTCGTACTGGTGCTGTTTCGGCGGCGTCAGGAAATTCGCACCTCTGGCGCTCCATTCGGCATACACGGCCCCGATGTCTTTGACTCGGATATTCAGGAAGCTGCTGACCCGGTCGGGATCGCGTGGCGTCTGGAGGGTGACCGACGGCTTGTCGTCGGTCGGTCCACCGCCCACGCTGATGACGATAAAGCTGTTGGCTAGTGCGACATTGGTCGGCTCTCCGGACGGCTTTCCGGAGAAGACGACCGTGCCGCCGAGTACTTCGGTGTAGAAGCGCCGAGAGCGCTCGACATCTTGTGAGACGATGAAGTGGGTCAGCACAATCCCTTCGGGGGGCGGTGGGAGCTCGGCCATCTGGTACCTCCACTCGTTGGGTCTGGTACCCCGCCTGCGACGGGGTCTGCAGCCGATGTTGTGACGATCGGGGGATTCCATCCCTTTCCAAGACACCGCTGCGGGCTACCACGGCGCACTGACGATCGGGAACTCACTTCCCGGCAACTCGCACACAGCCGTGTAGCCGACCGGGTTGCTCGGAACGACCACGACTTTGTCGGTTGGTGGATCGGCGATCTCGTCGATGACGCCCTTCAGCACGGCAAACCGCAGCGCTAGAACGACGGCATCGGCCCGCTGCAGCGCGGCACGGTTGTCGACGGCGACGACCGCTGCCGGACCGATCTCTGCAGCCAGCCGTCGTGCCGACTGATGGCCGGCGCTCGAGAGCCGGACGGTCTCGCCACCCGAGGCCAGCTGCCGGGCGGTGACCGATCCGATCCCTCCAGTGCCGATGATCGCGGTGGTCACGACCGAGGCCTCCCTGTACGAACCGTGTCGCTGCGGTCTGTTCGCGAGTGATGTCAGAATTCACTCAGAAGCCTGGGCGGCCGTATGCGATGGCCAGTGAGCGGGCGTCCAGTCGCCGTCTGGGTCCGTGGTTTGCCCCACTTCGATCAGATGACCGTCGGGGTCGCGGATGTAGCAACGGATCTCGTACTGGTGCTGTTTCGGCGGCGTCAGGAAATTCGCACCTCTGGCGCTCCATTCGGCGTACACGGCCCCGATGTCTTTGACTCGGATATTCAGGAAGCTGCTGACCCGGTCGGGATCGCGTGGTGTCTCCAGGCTGACCGAAGGCTTGTCGTCCGTCGGTCCACCGCCGACATTGATGATGATCCAGCTGTTGGATAGTGCGACATAGGTGAGCCCTCCGGGGCCGGAAAAGGCCAGCCTGCCGCCGAGCACTTCGGTGTAGAAGCGGCGGGAACGCTCGACATCGTCTGTAACGATGAAGTGGGCCAAGACCAGCTCCTCATCGATGTTGTTCATCATTGACCTCCGTTGTTGGAACGGCCTCGATACTCCTGGCTTACGTCAGGCATCCAACCTGTGTGCCCTGGTCCGATGCCGGTCGCTGCTCACGTTGGACCGAGCTCGAGCGGCATCTCACGGTGGCGCGATGCGCCGTCGACGCCGGGTCACAGATCGAGCACGACGTCGTCGCGGGGCTGTGAGCAGCAGATGAGTGCGCTTCCGTCTGCTGGGGGTTCGACAGGGTCGGGGCTGTATTTGACGTCGCCGGCGATGAGGGTGGTCTCGCAGGTGTGACAGACGCCGGTCCGGCACGACCAGCGGACGGGAACGTCGCATGCTTCGGCGAGTTCGAGCAGGCTGCCGTAGTCGTTGTCCCACGGGATCGCGAGGTCGCTGCGCGCGAACTCGATCGTGGGACCGTTTCCGGGTTTGCCGGCGGGTGGGTGGGGCGCCCGGGCGGGTGTTGCTGCGATGCCCGGGGTCACACCCGGTGCGGGGCCGAATGGTTCGGTGTGGATGTGGGAGGCGTCGATCCCCAGCGCCGCCAGAGCGGCACTGATCTCGTCCATGAAAGGCCCGGGCCCGCACAGGTATGCCTGGCCATCGCGGGGTGGCTCAAGTTGGGCGAGCTGTGCTCCGGTGAGACGGCCTGTGGTGTCGAAGTCACGGCCTTCGACGTCTTCGGGACCCGGACGGCTGTAGTACACGTGGGTGCGCGCGTTCGGGAGCGAGGCAAGGAGAGCCCGGGCCTCGGCGGCGAACGAATGCTCGCGGCCATTGCGCGCGGAGTGCAGCGCCCAGATCTCGCGATCGGAATGCTCCTCGCGCTAGCGCGTGAAGCATGGCGAGGACTGGCGTGGCGCCGATCCCGGCGCTGATCAGCAGCACGGGTGCATCCGTCCGGTCGAGGATGAACGTGCCGCGCGGGGCTGCGATGTCGAGTTGGTCGCCGACGGTGAGCCGGGTGTGCAGGTAGCCGCTGGCGGCGCCGTCGGGTTCGCGCTTGACGGCGATCCGGTAGTAGCCGGCGTCGGGCGGCCCGCAGAGGGAGTAGTTGCGGAGCACCGACCTCCGCTGCGCGGCGGGCTGGAGCCGCACCGTGAGGTACTGACCCGGGCGGGCCGCTGGCAGTGCCGCGCCCTCGGGGTCCTCGACGCGTATCGAGATCACCGCGTCGCTTTCGCGGGTGATTGCGGTGACGGTCAGCTGACGGAAGCCGGGCCATGCGGGCGGCGGGCTGGCTAGCGCAAGACCGGCGTTGCCGCTGCCGGGTTCTTCCTCGAGCAAAGCTCGGAACGAGGACTGCCAGCCAGGGCTGAGGGCGGGGATCCGGAGCGCGCGCAGCAGCTGCTGGCGCGGGTGCCCGGGGAGATACAGCAGCGCGTCGACCTCCGCGACCCGCATCTGTTCGGGGCCGGAGGCGAGCTTGATGATCTCGTCTCCCGCTTGTACGTCGCCTTCTTCAAGCACGCGGAAGTAGAAGCCCGGGCGGTGGTGCGAGACGAGCATCGCGGGGATGCGCGGGTCGTTCATGCGGATCCCGACGCGGTAGCAGGTGACCCGGGGTTGCGTGACCTCGAAGACGGCATCGCCGATCTGGTAGCGATCGCCGACGCACACCTCGTCGTCAGCGAGTCCTTCCACGGTGAAGTTCTCGCCGAACTGGCCGTACGCGAAGTCGTTTCGTCCGAGCTCGCGTTCCCAGTACCGATAGGAGTCGATCTGGTAAACGAACACTGCGCGCTGCTCCCCGCCGTGCCCGGCGAGATCGCCCTGACCATCACCCTCGATGTTGAGCTTTCCGACGCGGCGAGGGCCGACCACGGGGTCCTTGAAGACGCCGGTGAAGACCGTCTTTCCCCGCCAGTCCACGTTCTTCGGCATGCCGACGTTGACCGACAGCAGCCGCCCGACGATCTCACGAGATTCGCTGTCCGGCGTCAAACGTTCATGCGGAACCGCTCGGCCCGAACCGTGCTTCCGTTCCCGCTCCAACTCGTCGGCGTCAAGCGTGAGCAGAGGCCCAGGCCGGCCCGCACAGGCGGCGATCGAGACGAAGCTCCGAGGGATGGGCCGCCGGCGGCCAGCCCACTGCAATCGGGTTCCCATTCCGCTCCTCTGCGCTGGTTCAGGCGGCTCGTCGGGTCATCACTTGGATTCCCGTACTCGAGGTCGAATGGTCCGATCGCGGTCACCTGAGTGACGGAACTTACCGGACCGCGCCCAGTGAAAGTGAACCGTCCCGCCGGGAGAACGATGACGCTGCCTGGCGGGTATGACTTCAATTGCTCGCTGTCGAAGTGCTCCCCGAGGCCGATGGAGAAGACACCCGAGATCACGGTGTAGACGCGATCCTCCGGGTCTACGTGCGGCATCGGCTTGACCCCAGAAGGCAGCTTGGCCCTGATCACGTACGGCCCTGGCTCAGTCGGGTCACCCACCACGACGGCGAGGCGCGCAGACGGCGGGAACGCCGGGAACGCGGGAACGCCGGGAACGGCTTCCACTCGATGTCCTCCGGCAGCACCCCCGGAACACGCTCTCATCGATCTGATCACTCAATGGTCAGCCTCTCGGCCCGGATGTCGATGTCGTCGGCACCATCGCGACAAGTTCGGTCACGATTTCCGCCGCGGGCTGTGACTGTTTGGCGAGCGCGACGCTCTGTCCGGCCCATAGGGACAGCGGTTCGATCTCACCGGTCGTGCCGACCATCGGCGGCGCCGGCTCGTATCGAACGATCTGTTCGCCGGAAGCGAAGTGCGCCACCACCTCGCCCTCTTGCGGTCGACTACCCGGCGCCGGCCGGCCCGCGGCCTCCCACATCTCGGCCGTTGAGTTGTGGATGGCGCGGTGCGAAGCGTCCGGCCATCCAACCTCGTACAGGTTGGGGTACCACTCCGCATCGGTCTCGTTCGCAGCGATAAGGCGGCGCCGATACTCCTCGTGGATCGGCATTTCGTCGGCTAAGAGGAAACGCGTGCCGAGCAAGGCGGCCTGCGCGCCGAGGGCGAGCACGGCCGCGACTCCTCGAGCGTCGCCAATCCCGCCAGCCGCGATGACCGGTACCGGCGCCACCGCGTCGACAACCGCCGGGACCAGCGGGAGCGTTGCCACGCTACTCCAGACGTGCCCCCCGGCCTCCCAACCCTGCGCCACGACGATGTCCACTCCACATCCGACTGCGCGCCGCGCTTCCTCGACGCTGCCGACCGTGTGCATGACAAGCCCCCCGGCGTCATGCACCAACTCGACGTAGTCCTGGGGGTCGCCCCAGAAGAGCGACACGACCCGCAGACCCGCCGACAGTGCCTGATCGACTCGATGGTGCTGATCGAAGGCGAGAACGAAGTTGCCGGCAAACGGCCGATCGGTAAGGGCTGCCGTTTCCCGAACCACGGCTCCGGCATCATCGGCCCACCCCAGCCCCAAAGTGCCCAGGCCGCCGGCATTTGAGACAGCGGCGGGCAGGCGAGGATCTGCAGACAGCGGTGCCTCGACGATCGGGAGCTCGATTCCCAGCAACTCGCACACCGGCGTTCGCTTGCGATCGGTCATGTCAGTCTCCGGCCGGCCGAGGACGGCACACAACATCCATGTGGGCCTCCATTCAGTATGCGTCCGGTCGCTCTGCGGTTCGGACGAGCTGCTTGTTCCAACCGTGGAAGGGCGAGAGGTCGCCCGCATCCCATCGTTCGCGCAGGCCGGGCGTTGCTAGGTCCCAGTCGGGGCGGATCTCGCTCGACACGTCACGCAGGTCGTGCCAGAGGTCCACGAACGACGGTCGTCCCCAGAACCAGTAGCCGTTATAGATCCTGTGGATCACGAGCCCGGGCTTGAGCACGAGCGTGTGCGGGATCATCGGGTCGTGCTCGGTGTCGGTGTACTCCTGGATGTCGAGGTCCTTCTGGACGATCCGATCCGGATCCTCGAGGAACGGCCACTGGGCGCCGATCGATGCGCGGAACTCCTGGCTCGAGTGGTGGGTGTCGGTCGAGATCGTGGCGACCTTGGTGTAGGACACGGCGATCTTCGGGTAGTTGGCGGCGAGTTCGAGGTGCTGTTGGTGCTCTTTTGGGCAATAGTTGCCGCGCGCAAGTGTCAGGATCAGCGGATCCTCGCCCTGGATCTCGCTGAGCGTGCGAGTGACGCGATCTTGGTCGGGCAGCTCGTAGTCGGGGAATGTGCCGCCGGGGGTGATGTCCGAGCGCATGGTTCAAGTCCTTCCGGTCGGGTGAGGTCGATCGGTGCTACCGGCCGGCCGCCTGGCCGCCGTCAACGTGCAGCGTCTCGCCGGTTACGAACGTCGCTCGCTCGAGGTAGAGGATCGCGTCGACGACGTCGCTGACTTCGCCTACGCGCCCCAGCGGGTGGAGGGCCTCGAGCCCGTCGTAGGACGCGGGGTCGTGGGCGGGTGTCTTGATGACCCCGAGCGAGACCGCGTTGACTCGGACGCCGCGCGAGGCGTATTCGATCGCCAGGGAACGGCTGGCCGCGACGAGTCCTCCCTTGGTGAGGGCAGGTAGCGCCGACGGCCTCGTGCTGTCCGCGTTATCGACCAGGCTCGTGGAGACGTTCACGACGTGCCCGCTGGCCCTGGCGACCATCTCCGCGATCGCCAGCTGGGTGATGTGGAAGAAGCCGGTGAGGTTCACGGCCGTGATCGCCTCGTACTCATCGAACGTGTACTCCGTGAACGGCTTGCCGATGTAGATGCCGGCGTTGTTGATCAGCGTGTCGACCCGCCCGAACCGGTCGCGAGCCTCGTCGACCGCGCGCCGTGCGGTTTGCGCATCTGCGATGTCGCCGGCGACCGGGATGTAATCGCTCTCATCTTGCTCGGCTGAGGGGAACGACAGTGCCACTCCGACGACGGCATAACCCGCACTGCGGTATCCGGCGACCAGCTCGGCGCCGATGCCCTGGGAAGCGCCCGTGATGATCGCTACGGGCAGGCTCATCGCGAGCCTGCATCGGCGGTGCTCCCTGCCGCCGCGATCTCGAGCCGGAGTGCTTTCAGCGCAGCGGCGTGGATCTGCGAGAAGCTCGGGAACGGCTGGATCGTGTCGCGCAGCACGTCGAGCGGGACCCTGGCGCGGATCGCGAGCGTCGCCTGCTGCATCCACTCGCCGGCGTCCGGGCCAAGCGCGTAGGCGCCGGTCAGCTGCTCGCCGTCGCTCAGCAGCGTCAGGAACCCGTTCGACTTCGTGTACGCGTGCGTGTAAGTGGCGGTCTTGGCGATCTCCGACAGCAGAGCGGAGGCGCTGAACTCGGCCTCCGTGGACCCGACGGCCGCGGCCTGTGGATCGGTGTAGGTGACGCGCGGGACCGCCTCGTAGTGGGCCTCGCGTGGTTCACCGAGGATGTTCGACGCGACGATCTCGCCCTGGTACTCCCCGACGTGCGTCAGTTGCCAGATGCCAGTGACGTCGCCGACTGCCCACAGCCGCTCGCCCGCACGCATCTGGGCGTCGACCGGGACTCCGCGCGCGTTCGCATCGATGCCGACCGTCTCCAGACCGATCCCCTCGACGCGCGGGCGCCGTCCGGTCGCCACCAGCAGGCGGTCACCGCGCAGCTCCTGTCCATCCTCCAGTTCGCAAGACGAACTCCTCGCCATCGCGAGATGCCGCCGTCGCGTGGATACCGAGCACGAGCTCGATTCCGTCCCGACGCAGCGCCTCGCCCAGCGCCACGCCAAGGGGTGTCGGCTCCCGCGAGAGCACGCGTTCGGCCCCCTCGACGAGTACCACCTCACCGCCAAGACGACAGACCACCTGGGCGAGTTCGACACCGGCCGCGCCACCTCCGAGTACGACCAGTCGTCGCGGCACGGCCTTCATCCCGGTCGCCTCGTTCGTGCCCCAGACGCCCTCGAGCCCTCGCAGGCCTGGCACCGGCGGAACGAACGCGTCGGCGCCGTTGGCAAGTACGACGTGGTCAGCCGTGTAGCGAACGCCATCGACCTCGACCACCCCTGTCCCGGCGAGACGACCGTGACCTCGCACCAGCGTGATCCCCCTGTCCGCCAGCCATTGCGCAGCTCCGGTATCGGAGTAGTTCGAGACCAAGAAGTCGCGCCAATCAAGCGCCGCCTGCACATCCACCTCAGCGCTCGCCGCGGCCTCGCGTGCGTCGTGCACGGCCTCGCCCGGGCGGAGCAGTGACTTCGATGGGATGCATGCCCAGTACGTGCACAGGCCACCGACCAGGTCGCGCTCGACCACGGCCACGCGCAGACCGCCCTCCGCAAGGGCGGCGGCGCAGTGCTCCCCGGGCGCCCCGCCCCCGAGGACGATTACGTCGTAGTCGGGAGTCACGATGGCCGCTCCCCGCCCGCCTGTTCTTGGACCATGTGCGCAGCGTACTTGCCCGCCAGCGCCCGCCGATCCGCGCCTCATGCGCGACGATCAGATGGAGTCCGTCAGCCGATCCGGCGGCGGCCGAGCCGACGCCCTTGCCGAGGATGATCGAGTACGGGAACTCAGGAGGTGTGATCTTCAGGAGGTGTGGTCCGCATCCCCCGGAAGTCATCGTCGGTCGGGGCGGCTGTCCCTATCTTGGCTGTTTGCGTAGTGGTCTGAAGCTGGCGCGCATCTCTTCTGTGAAGAGTTGCGGTTGTTCCCAGGCGGCGAAGTGGCCGCCTCGGTCAAGCTCGTTGAAGTAGATGAGGTTGTTGGGGTACGCGCGCTCTGCCCAGCTCCGCGGTGCCTCGTAGAGCTCGTTTGGGAAGACGCTTATCGCAAACGGGATGGTGATGCTCTTGGCGTCGAAGAAGTCGGCCTTGTTCTCCCAGTAGAGGCGAGCGGCCGAGACTCCGGTGTTCGTCAGCCAGTAGAGCGTGATGTTGTCCAGTAGGTCGTCTCTGGTGAGCGCGCTCTCGTAGGTCCCGTCAAGCACCTTTTCGACAAGCCCGGGCTGGCCGGTGCCGTCGCCGTGGTCAAGCGCGAACGCCGCGAGGTCGGTCGGCGAGTCGGCCAGCCCGTACAGCGTTTGCGGGCGAGTGGCCATGATCTGCGCGTACGCGACGTGCTTGGCGTAGAAGTTGCTCAGCTGCTGGTACGCGCGGAGCTCCTCAGCTGAGAGATCAGGGGGCGGTGGGTCGCCCCGCTCGAACCCCTTGACAAGCTCGATTGGAGCGGTCCCGGGCATGTTGGAATGAATCCCGAGAAGCCCTTCAGGGGCCTGTATGCCCATCGTCTGTGTGACGGCCGCACCCCAATCCCCGCCCTGCGCCACAAACCGGTCGTACCCGAGACGCTTCATCAGCACGAACCAAGCACGTGCGATGCGGACGGGATCCCACCCCGTGGCGGTCGGCTTGGCAGAGAACCCGTGGCCCGGCAGCGAGGGAATCACGAGATGGAAGGCGTCCTCCGCGCCCCCGCCGTGGGTTGTGGGATCGGTAAGCGGCTCGATGATCTTCAGCTGCTCGATGATCGAGCCCGGCCACCCGTGCGTGACGATCAGCGGCATTGCGTCCTCGTGCCGGGAGCGAACGTGCAGGAAGTGAATGTCCAGCCCGTCGATCTCGGTGATGAAGTTCGGCAGGGCATTCAGCTTCGCCTCGCACTTGCGCCAGTCGTAATCGGACCCCCAGTAGCGCGCAAGCTCCTGCATCATCGCGAGCCCTACGCCCTGCGAGTCGTCGCTGACCGTTTCGCGTTCGGGCCACCTGGTCGCATTTACCCGCCTCCGGAGGTCGGTGAGCTCCTCCTCCGGAAAACCGACCTCAAACGACCGGATAGCGGTATGGCTCTCCGTCGGTCCTGCTACTTGGGAAGGGGACATCTGCTCCTCCTACGGCTGTGTTGGGTATCGAGCCATCGTGGCCGCAGGGACAGCCGTTCGGCAGCCGGGCCGAACTGTACGGATGCTGATGTGCGGCGATGCACGACGGGCTCCTGACAAGTCGCGGACCCGATGACGTTAGGTCTCGTGTACGCCGGCCGATTTCTGGAGCCGGACACATCGCGGCCACCGAGGGCTGAGGCGAACCGGACGTCGATGTTAATCCTAAAAACCGAGGTGCGAGGACCCATTGTCTTAGAGCGAGCGGGATTTTTAGAATCGGCTGGTGGACCCGATCACTGACGCGACAGACCACCTCCGCGTCTTGATCGCTAACGAGCGCAAGGACCGACTCGCGCAAGTCGCCCCGATCGTCATCGCCATAGGGCACGAGGTAATCGCACGAGAGATCGACGTCGAGGACATCGGATCCGTCACTGCGCGGGAGCGGCCCGATCTCGCGCTGGTCGGACTCGGTGAGAGCTCAGATCATGCGCTCGGCCTGATGGACAGGATCGTCCGCGAGGCCGCCTGCCCCGTAATCGTCCTCCTCCACGCGCCCGATCCAACGTTTCTCAAAGAAACCGCCAAGCGAGGCGTCTCCGCCCACATCTCAGACGACGACGTCGCGGACTGGCAGGGGTCGATCGACATCGTCCTGCGCCGATTCGCCGAATACCACGACCTCCAGGGACCCTTCGCAGTCGCGCGCTGATCGAACGAGCCAAGGGCATCCTGATGGAACGCCACTCGATCGACGCAGACGCCGCGTTCGAGAAGCTCCGCGAACGCTCACGGATCGACAACCGCAAGCTGATCGACCTCGCCGCGGCCGTCGTCGACGGCCACCGCCTACTCCCCAAGCAACCGGCCTCCCCCAGAACCCGAGCGTTCCCTCAAATCCGAACCTGCCAGCGACGGACAGATTGGCAATCTCTCTGGTGCTGCGACCCTCGCCGACGACGACATCGGTGCGTTCGAGAGCCAAGATCAGCGATGGTGAGGGCCAGCCGCGAATCGACGCACACGAACGGTCGGAAGCTGGCGACCGTCGTTCAGACGTGGGTGAGACGCCCCAGATTCGTGAGGGTGAGTCCGTGATCCTCGCGATCATCCGGACCGTCAGCCGAACCCGCTGATGAGTACGGTCTTGGGTCTTTGGGGTGCTAGACGTTCAGGATTCGAGGAGTTCTCTGAGGCGTCCTAGATCGGCTCGGACCATGGCCGCGTCGCGATCAAACTCCATGTCCGATAGGTCGAGCTGCCGGAGTGTAAAGAGCACCTCGGCACCTTCGGGATGGGCGATCACCCGGAGCGGATTGTTGGTCACCACGCCTGAAGGCAAAGTTACGTCGTGATCCAAGACGCCGAGGTCGTTTCTCCCCACGAAACGGATCGTGGTTCGGCCTTCCGGTGATTCGAAGTACAGAAGTTCACCATCATGCGTCACCTTGCTCTGAACGAGACCAGCCGCCCACTTCGTCAGATTCTCGGGGTTCGCGGCGAACGCGTAGACCCTCTCTGGGGAACAGCGAATGACCGTGCTCAGGTGGCGGCTTCGCATGTCCCTCGTATCCTCGCACCTGAGGGTGACAAGCATACGCCCGGCAACACGTCCGGACCGTCGCCCCGCAGTAGCTTCGTCATGTTCTGCGGAGTGATCGAATTTGCTGGTCGTCGATCGAAGCATCACACTCGTCGTGGCGCAGCGGGCCGCTCGCTCCCGGCGATTCGGTTGGGGGTAGGCTCGCGCTCGGTTGGCATCGATACCGGGGAGGCGCGTGGATGAATGCTGTGGGATCTGAGGCGGGCGCTTCCTCCGGTCGGCGTTTTCCTGACGGGTTCTGTTGGGGTGTCGCTACGTCCGCCTATCAGATCGAGGGCGCGTGGGATGAGGACGGCAAGGGTGAGTCGATCTGGGATCGGTTTGTGCACACGCCGGGGAAGGTCCAAAACGACGACACGGGCGATGTCGCGAACGACCACTACCACCGCTATAAGGAGGATGTCGCGCTGATGAGGTCGATCGGCGCGACCGCATACCGGTTCTCGATCTCGTGGCCACGGATCTTCCCCGAGGGTGCCGGCCATCCCAATCGCAAGGGTCTTGACTTCTACAGCCGTCTCGTTGATGAGCTGCTCGCGGCGGGGATCGAACCGTTCGCGACGCTGTATCACTGGGACCTGCCGCAGGCGCTGCATGATCGCTGCGGCGGTTGGCGGTCGATGGAGACGGTCAACGCGTTCGCCGAGTACGCCGGATACATGGCCGAGCAGCTCTCAGACCGGGTCAAGCACTTCCTCACCATCAACGAGTTCCGATCGTTCGTCGATGCGGGCTACCGCGGAACCGAGGCACAGGTCGGGGGCGGCGAGAGCGTCGATGTCGCCGCTCCCCCCGAGCTGCAGCTCCCGACCGCGGAGTTCAACCAGGTCCGCCACCACACCGTTCTCGCCCACGGCCTCGCCGTCCAGGCGATCCGCGCTCGCGGCGCGGCCGGCACCAAGGTCGGCCCTGCGGAGAACATCGCCGCGGCCGTCCCCGTGATCGACACGCCCGAGCACCGGAAGGCGGCCGAGAACGCCACCCGCGAGCTCAACGCCCCGTTCCTGACCGTGATGCTCGAAGGGCGCTACACCGACGCTTACCTAAACGACGCCGGCCGCGATGCGCCCAAGTTCACCGATCAGGACCTGGAGGTGATCGCCACCCCCGTGGATTTCGTTGGCATCAACCTGTACGGGCCGAACGTGTATGTCGCGGTGTCCGATCAGCCGCCCGGATACCGGACGATTCCGATCAGCGCCTCGCATCCGAAGATGGCCTCGTCGTGGCACCTACTCGACCCCGAGGTCATGTACTGGGTGCCACGCCAGGTCAAATCGCTTTGGGATCCCGGGTCGATCTTCATCACCGAGAACGGCTGCGCCGCAGCAGACAAGATCGCCGAGGACGGCAACATCTACGACACCGACCGGGTCATGTTCCTGCGCGCCTGCCTGACCCAGCTTCAACGCGCGACCTCGGAAGGTATACCGGTCAATGGCTACTTCGTGTGGAGCGCCCAGGACAACTTCGAATGGATCTGGGGCTACGGCGACCGCTTCGGACTGGTCTACGTCGACTTCGAGACCCTTCAACGGACTCCCAAGCTGAGCGCCCACTGGTTTCGCGAAACAGCCAAGCAGAACGCCATCGCATAAGCACAGCCCGAACCCGTCGAACAGCACGCACCGACCTCAGGGGCCTGCATTGGCCGAAGAAGCAGCGCAGCAGTACGCCCCAGCCTCCGCCGGCACGACTACAGATTCATGCGAGCGGCAGTCATTGTGGTTGCATTGGCTCAGGGTCGGTGGCCTCCCTGCGGGCGTAAGTGCTGATGGCGGCCAGACGATCTTCCCATCTGCCCAGCTGCGGCCGTCGAGTTGCGGCTCAGCAGGTCGTTGCGGACGGCGCGGAGGTCGTTGGCTGGCCCTGAGGGATCACCCCTTCGAACAGCGGGAGCTGGGTGGACGCTGGCGTGCTGCCGCTACGCGGAAGCGGGCATCTCGCCCCGGGTGGGGCCACGCCGGGATGACGAGGCGAGCATACTCCGGCTTGACGCGCGCTAACGCGCGATTTATCTTCTGCGCGGTTATGGGGTCGCGGATGTGTGATCCATCGATCGCGGCTGCGTGATCCATCGTCATGGAACCAGGGCTGGGCGCGATCGCGACTCCAGCCGGAGAGGGAGCTCGAGAATGCGAAGAGCAGCATGCTTATCCGTGATAGTGGTGGTGGCTATCGGTGCGATCGCGGCAGTCACGGGAGCCGCCGCCGCAACCGCTCCGGCCAAAGCCGGCGCGGCCGCCGTTTCGGCTGGGAGTGCCCACGCGGCGACATCGGTTCCGATCTACCTTAACCCGGCTTATTCTGCGGTTGAGCGCGCGACCGATCTGGTGTCGCGGATGACGTTGGCGGAGAAGGCCGGGCAGATGATCAGCAGTCGCCCGCCGGCGATTCCGCGACTCGGTGTTGCGGCGTGGGGTTGGTGGAACGAGTCCAACCACGGTGTCAACGCGCTGACATTGACGCCGAGCGGCAACGCCACCACGATTGACAACGCTACGTCTTACCCCTCGGACCTGTCGCTCGGTAGCACTTGGAACCCCGATCTCGTCTACCACGAGGCCGGAATGATCGGCGCCGAGGCCCGCGAGGTGGCTCCGAACAATCGTGAGAACCTCGACTTCTACGCGCCGACTGTGAACCTCTCGCGCGACCCGCGGTGGGGACGCAACGACGAGGCTTGGAGCGAGGATCCGACGCTGACCGCCGACCTCGCGTCGCAGTATGTCGACGGACTGCAGGGCGAGACGCAGCAGGGTGTGCTTCCGAAGTCGGCGCACGGTTACTACCAGGCGATTGCGACGCTGAAGCACTTCGCTGCGAACAACAGCGAGGTGAACCGGTTGACGGGCTCGTCGGACATGGATCAGCGCACGCTGCGCGAGTACTACACCGCGCAGTTCGCGAGCATCATCCAGCAGAGCCACCCGGGTGCGATCATGAGCGCGTATAACGAGGTCAACGGGGTTCCGGCGCCGGCCGACGTGCAGTTGATCGACACCATGGCCCGTGAGTCGTTCGGGTTCACCGGCTACTTTACCAGTGACTGCGACGCGGTTTACGAGATCGAGCAAGGCCACCACTGGCAACCGCCGGGGGCGCCGGCCCCGCTCGACCAGTTCGGGCGTAGCGCGTTCGCCAACTCCGCCGGTGAGGATCTGGAGTGCAACGCCGGCTACTCCGATCAGTTCAACTACAGCAACACCATCCCGACCGCGCTCAGCCAGCACATCGCGACCCAGACCGACACCTACAACGTCGGCGACGTCGACACCTCGCTCGTCCGGCTGTTCGCGGCACGCATCGAGACCGGCGAGTTCGACTCCGAGTCGCGGGTTCCGTGGGTCGCCCGGGCCCGTGCCGAGCTCGGCGGTGTCCAGTGGGTCGACAGCGACGCGAACAAGGCTGAGACCGAGACACCGGCCCGGTTGGCCGAGGCCCGCGCGGTGGCCGATCAGAGCATCGTGCTGCTGAAGAACTCGTCCCCAGCGGCGGGACAGTCCCCGCTGCTGCCGCTGAAGGTGCCGCATTCGGGCCCGTATAAGGTTGCCGTGATGGGGTTTTTCGCCGACCCGCCGGGCGCGATGTACCTGGGTGGCTACGCCAGCATCCAGACGGCCTCGGGTCAGGCGAAGGAGGTCAATGCGTTCCAGGGGATCAAGTCGGCCGTCCAGGCGATCGACCCGGACGCGACCGTTGACTTCCTGCCGGGTGTCACGGGTGGGACGACCGCCGCGAGCCTGAACACGGTCGACCAAGCCTCGATCGAGGCGGCCGCCGGCTACAACGCCGTGATCGTCATGGCCGGCACGGACGCGACCACGTCGGCGGAGTCGATGGACCGCACTAATCTCGAACTGCCGGGCGCCCAAGCCGCGATGATCAGTCAGGCGGAGGCGGCCAACCCGAATACGATTGTTTACCTGGAGACGGTGGGCGACGTCAACGTGTCGAGCTTCGAGTCGACCACGCCCGCGCTGTTGTGGAGTTCGTTCAATGGAGAGGAGCAGGGTGCTGCGTTGGCCGATGTGATTACCGGCAGGGTGGACCCGAGCGGTCACCTACCGTTCACGTGGTATGCCGATGAGAGTCAGCTCCCGCCGATCACCGACTACAACATCCGCCCGACTTCGACCACCGACGGCCGGACCTACGAGTACTTCACAGGAACGCCGACCTTCCCGTTCGGCTTCGGGCTCAGCTACACGAGTTTCGGCTACTCGCACATCCACGTCAACCGCGACAGCATTTCGCCGAACGGAACCATCACCGTGACGGCGAAGGTGAACAACCTCGGCCGGGCGGGTTCGCAGGTGGTGCAGCTGTATGCCACGACCCCGTTCGAGCCGGCGTCAGCGCAACGCCCGATCAAGCGGCTCGAGGGCTTCCAGAAGGTGACGCTCGGCGCGAGGCAGTCCCAGGCGGTGACCTTCACTGTGCCGGCCTTGAAGCTCGCGTTCTGGAACGACGACTCGAACGAGTACGTCGTCGATCCGGGCCGGTACGGACTCGAGGTCAGCACGTCGAGCGCGGACTCGGATATCAAGCTGCGGTCCTCGGTCGTGATCAGCGGCACGATCACCGAGACGCCGACGGTGGTGAACGCCAAGCCGATCGAGACCGGCGACCAGGCCAGCGGTGTCGCGCAGCGCGTGTTCTTCGACATCAACAAGACGATCGACCCGCAGCTGACGGTTTCGATGAACGACCAGCACCTGTATGGCTACTTGACCAAGGGCCAGAGCACCCCGCTCCCGGCCGGGCTCGAGGTCTCGTATAGGTCGAACAACAGACGCGCTGTCAAGGTCAGCGGCGAGACGATCAGGACGGTCGGCAGCGGCATCGCCACGGTGACGGCGACCGTGCGATACCAGGGCGGAGCGGCCTCGACCAGCTTCACGGTCGACGTTGCTCCGCTGGAGTTCACTTCAAACCCATCGACCGTCTTCCAAGGCGGCGCGGCCGGCACTTTCACGGTGTCGACCGACTCGTCGCCGACCGCCACGCTCACCGAAAGCGGGCAACTCCCTACCGGAGTCACGTTTACCGATAACGGCGACGGAACCGCGACGATCGCGGGCACCCCACCCAGTCAGACTGGAACCTTCCCAATCACGATCACGGCGCAGAACGGAGTCTCACCCACCATCGAGCAGACGTTCACCCTGACGGTCGGGACTCAGCCGGCGATCACATCGGTAAACAGCGCACAGCTCGTCGTCGGGGCCGCCGAGACGACCACCGTGAGCACCAGTGGGTTCCCCGCCCCGAGCCTCACTGAATCCGGGACGCTGCCCAGCGGTGTCAGCTTCACCGACAACGGTAACGGGACCGCGACGATCGCTGGTACACCAGCCAATGGCACGCAGGGCAGCTATCCGCTGACGATCACGGCATCGAATGGACTAACACCGGCGACACAGCAGTTCACGCTGACCGTGCTGGCCAACGCGCCGACGGCCACCACGGCCGTCCTGGCCGGCACGACGAGCCAGACGTTCACGTTCGGGACGTTCTCGTTCAGCTTTCCGCTCAGCGGCATAAGCGTGCATCTGGTCGCTGTCGGTTCGACCGCCGACGCCGTGCCTCTTGTCACGTCGGGGCGCAACGGCTTTTACGAGTTCGATGGCGTACCGCCGGGGAGCTACCAAGTCGAGTTCGTGGATCCGACCGGCGCGCACGTGACCCAGTGGTACAACGGCACCGCAACCGGGTCGCCCAACCAAGCCGGCGCGTCGACGCTGACGCTGACCGCGGGCAACGCCACGGTGGGTATCAACGCCTCGCTGGCGGCCGGGTGATTGTAAGGTCGTCCTCAGCGCTCATTGAGGTGTGAAGAGAGCGAGCCGTGCCGGGTCTCCTCGAGACGCGGCACGGCTCAGCCAGATCACTTACCGGCTTTGGTCACCGGAGCGCGCGGTTGGCGTTCTGTGAGCGCTGGAGTGCCTGAGCGGCGAACCAGACGCGGCCCCGAGATCGGTCACCACCGAAACCCTCTTGGAGGCTCCGGCGCTGACCGAGAAGCTCCTCACGGCGACCGCCGGAGACAGCGGCAACAACTGAGTCGAACGCGATTGGACCAACATAGATCGTCCGCCTCGGCGATGAGTGGGGGCTAGATCCCCGATGGGTTGTCAACGGTCTTGGCCGCGGCGCAGACGACGTAGTAATCGACTTTCGACGTGGTTTGCAGGAAGTTGTCGACATCCACCTGCCAGGCGTTGGGCTGGGTCTGGCCAGCGAATGCAAATGTCAGCGGGAATGAGCCACTGAGCTCGACCCCGGGATCGTATGTCTCACCGCCGCCGCCGATCGCGACAGTCCCTAGCGGGCAGGTTGCAATGGCCGAGGTCTCGCCTACCTTGTCGGGCGTGCACGGGTTGTCGGCGCATGCGGGCACGTCGACCGCCCCGGCGCTCGTGTCGAATCTGTATGACACCGACCCGAGTGCCGAGGCCGCTGCGGCGAGCGTCGCGCTGTCCGCGGTGGTCGCGTGCTGCGCGTTGGTCGCTGTGTCGGCGTTGGTCGCGGTGTCTGCATTGGCCGCGTGCTGCGCGTTGGTCGCACTGTCTGCGCTCACCGCGTGGCCGGCATTGCTTGCGGATGGAACGCTGCCGAGCGCGCTGACGTTGATATTGGCGCCGGTCAACGAATGTGGCGCGACCTTCGACGCGTTGACCGCGCCATTCTTGATCTTCACCGTCGAGACGGCGCCGTTTGCCAGTTGCCTCGTGCCCACGCTCCCTGCTGGGAACCTAAACGCCGCGTAGCTCGTACCGCCCAAGGCCACGGTGAGCGCGATCAGCGAGATAAGGATCGCGGGGCTTGGCCGACTCAGTCGAAACCCACTCATTACTGCCTCCCTACATATTGTTGATGGCGGTGATCCTCGACGACGATCGCCCAGATTGTGGTATCCAGATGGTCGAGTCTCCCGATGGCGATGCTGGTGAAACTGCCGATCCGGCTGCGACCGCCTGAGCCCGCGCGACGCTGGGCGCGCAGCTCATCGTGACCACCCGATCTCTCGAGCGCGCCGGCGAGCTGGACCTGCGGCCTCCTGTTCGGTAGCGCGGCTACCTGCGGCAGGCCCGCCATCTCGATTCCTGGAGCGCTCATACCCACGGGCGCCAGTGTCGAGTGGGCACGCATTCGTGTCATCAGACCCAAGGTGTCGAGTTCCACACCTTGCGCTGGATCGGTTCTGGCCCCTCAGCAGCTACGTCAACGCCGCTGCCGCTCTCGGAAGCCGCCAGTGCGAAGCGGAAGCCTGCCCGACTCGGCCTAGTGCCACCAGGCGTTGAGCACCCGTCGCCAGTTCTCCCATGCGATCGCCCGGATCTCGCTCTCGCTGAAGCCGTCCTCACGCAGCGCGTCGATCAGCTTCGGGTAGCCGTCGGCGCCCCCGAGCGCGGCGGGGATCGTCGCGCCGTCGAAGTCCGAGCCAAAGGCGACGTGGTCGACCCCGATCCGGTCGGCGACGTAACGAATGTGCCGGACAATCGCAGCGAGCGGCGTCGTCTCGGCGTCGTTTTGGAAGTCGGGGCGTAGAAACGGGCACGCGAACACGACCCCGATCAGTCCGCCGGTGTTCGCGATCGCGTCCAACTGCTGGTCGGTCACGTTGCGCGAGCACGGCGCGATCGCGTGCGCAGCGGCGTGGCTGACGACTAGCGGCCCGAGCTCGAGACGTGCCGTGTCCCAAAAGCCTGCCTCGTTCATGTGTGCGAGGTCGATCAGGATGCCGAGATCGGCGCACAGTCTGGTGAGTCTGATCCCTAACTTCGTCAAGCCGGGGCCTGTATCAGGCGAGGAGGGGAACAAGAACGGAACCCCGTGGCCGAAGGCGTTCGGCCGGCTCCAGACCAATCCGAGCGAGCGGAGCCCGGCGGCGTGATAAGCATGCAAAGCGTCGAGCGAAGTGTCGATCGCCTCGGCGCCCTCAAAGTGCATGATTGCCGTCGGCGGCGCATCGATGTCGGCGCCGGCCCGGTCGAGGTCGGCGATCCGCCGGGCGATCCTGATCGCGCCGGCTCGCTCCATCGCCAGCAGACGCCCGACGATCGAGTTCGTCACACTCGCCGCATGTTCGTGAACGACAGCTGGTGCCGGCTGGAACTCGAGCACGCCGTCGTCACGCGCGACCGTCGCTCGGTAATCCCCCTCGGATTTCGTGAACGCTGCGAACATGGCGGCGCGGACCCCGCCGGCCCGCATCCGGGGCAGGTCGAGATGGCCGTCGGGTTTGCCGTCGCTCAGCGTCTCATGGCCGTCCGCCGTGAGCGAGTCGTTGTGGCCGTCGAACACCGCAATCTTGGACTCGGACTTCATGCTTGGCTCCAAGCCTAGGGTCGCGTCCTAACCGTCCTGAGACTGCTCGTGTGTCGCACTGCAGGCGGTTTTGGTAGGTGGTTGGCGCACGACGCGCACCCACTGACTGACCGCCCACTCACCGGTCGCGCGTGCCTGATTGTGGTCGAGGCGTTCGCGATTCGATAGGTCTGGGGGGGCAGGTTCAGGTCCTGGTGAGGTCGTCACCGAATAGGGTCTCGAGGGTTGAGCGCACCTCGGCCCAGCGGTCGGCGCCGACCTGCTTGGCGTAGGCGCGCTCGAGCGCGAGCATCCGTTTGCGAGCGATAGCAACGCCGGCGTGGCCGCGGTCTGTGTATCTGACGATCACGCCGCGCCCGTCGTCCGGGTCTGGGTCGCGGCGTACGAGATCGAGCCGCTCGAGCTCGTCTACGAGCTTGGTGATGGCTTGGCGCGAGACGCCGGCGTGTGCGGCGAGCTCGCTGGGGCGAGCACCGTCGTCGCCGACGTTGCGCAAGAGCGCGGAGTGCGCGGGCGTGACATCGCCAAAGCCGTTCTGTGCGAGATCGGCGCGGACGGCGGCCTCGATCGCGCTGCGGGCGTCGCGGAAAAGGATCTGGAGGCTCTTCGGCATGTCCACGCCATTGTAGTTCACCTCGCTTGACAAATACGGCGCATCGTGAGAAGGTTCTCCCAACTTGTCAACCATGGTGAACCACTAAGAACCAATGAGCTAAATGGAGCCCCCTATGAATACCGCTTCCCTTGACCCTGCAAGCCGCCCCGCCGTAGTTCGGCGCATTGACTTTCGCCCGGGCATGGATATGTGTTGGGAGATCGTGCGCAACGGCGAGGACACCGATGGTGCAGTTCTTGAGGCAAATAGCTGGCTGGGTCCCCACAGCCCCAGCCCCCCTGTGCACGTGCACGACAATGCTGAAGACAGCTTTGAAGTCGTCGAGGGCCGACTTGATGTGAAGCTCGACGGCACCTGGTGTACCTATGGTCCTGGAGAGCGCGCCGCAGCGGCTCCCGGTCACCGGCATACCCTGCGAAACAGTCACGATGAGCCGGTTAGGTTCATCAATCGCCACCGCCCCGCCCTCGACTACGAGGCGTTCTTTCGAGACATGGCGTCTCTGACATCGACGGGGAGGATGGGCGCCGGAACACCTCACAGTCCGCGTCAAGCGATCTACGCGGCGATGCTGTTCAAAGCCCACCCGACCGCGATCCGAACCTCGCGCCTGCAGCGATTTGCATTCGCGTCGCTGTCGGGCTTGGGCCGGATGCTGGGCATGAGCCGATGATCGCGCACACCCCCCGCGCGAAGAATCTCGCGCTCATGCTGCTGGCGATGACGCAGTTCGTGATCGTGATCGACGCCTCGATCGTCAACGTCGCGCTGCCGTCGATCGGCGCCCACCTGCACTTCTCCCGCGACGACCTCACCTGGGTCGTGAACGCTTACACGCTGACGTTCGGCGGCTTTCTGCTGCTGGGCGGGCGGATGGCCGACCTGCTGGGGCGACGCCGGATGTTCATGCTCGGTCTGGTGGTGTTCTCACTCGCCTCGCTGGCCGGCGGCCTGGCGCAGTCCGAGACGTGGCTGATCGCCGCCCGCGCGGTCCAGGGCCTGGGCGCCGCGCTCGTCTCCCCCGCCGCGCTGTCGATCATCACCACCACGTTCGCCGACGGGGCCGAGCGCAACCGCGCGCTCGGCATCTGGGGCGCGGTAGCGGGCGCCGGCGGCGCCGCCGGGGTGCTGCTGGGCGGGATCCTGACCAGCGGGCTGAGCTGGCGCTGGGTGCTGTTCGTCAACGTCCCGATCGGGCTGATCGCCGCCGCGCTCGCCCCCCGCACGCTCAGCGAGAGCCGCCGCGGACAGGCCGGCAACTCCTTCGACATCCCCGGGGCGGTCGCCGTCACCGGCGGGCTGGCGCTGCTCGTGTACGCCGTCGTCGACGCGGTCAACGTCGGCTGGGGCGCGACCCGAACGATCGTCTACCTGGCCGCAGCCGTGGTGCTGCTGATCGCGTTCGTCGCGATCGAGCTGCGCCAGCGCGATCCGCTGATGCCGTTCTCGATCTTCCGAAACCGCACCCTGCGCGGCGCCAACATCGTCGGGCTGCTGATCGGCATGTCGCTGTTCTCGATGTTCTTCTTCATCTCGCTCTACCTGCAGGACGTGATGGGCTACTCGCCGATCAAGACCGGCCTCGCTTACCTCCCGCTGGCGGTCGGGATCATCGTCGCGGCGGCCCTCGCCTCCCAGCTCGTCACCCGCGTCGGCTTCAAACCACCCCTGATCGCCGGCATCCTGCTTGTCGCCGGCGGCCTGCTGTGGTTCTCACACGTGCCAGCGACAGGCGGCTCGTTCGCCGCAGACGTCCTCGGCCCATCGCTGCTCGCCGGCGTCGGGTTCGGACTGGCGTTCGTGCCCGTGACGATCGCAGCCGTGACCGGAACCGAGCCACACGAGGCGGGCCTGGCCTCCGGTCTGATCAACACCTCCCAGCAGGTCGGCGGCGCGCTCGGGCTCGCGATCCTCGCGAGCGTCGCCGACAGCCGCACCCAGAGCCTGGTCCACGCCGGCATCCACAACTCGGCCGTGGCGCTGACCAACGGCTTTGACCGGGCGTTCCTTGTCGGCGCCGGCATAGCCGTCGCCGGAGCGATCCTCGCTGCCCTGCTGATCTCCTCGCGCGACAGCCACGAACACTCGAAGGCGGCCACCATCGGCGACGTCCGTCAGGTCGTTCAGCGTCCAGGAATGTCCTCAGTGCGGACGTAGCGAGATTCGTGGCGGCCACCCTCACGGGCCGGTTGGTGTCGGGTACGAAAGGACGATCTGCACTCGTCCGGACATACGAATCCGCTCTCCGGGGCGAACGGCACCCGAGGCCTTGACGAGCGTGAACCGGGGGGGTCGTACCCGGCCGGCGTAGTCCTACGGCGCCAAGGCCGGCTCTGGAGAGCCCGGGTCGTCTGTCATGGCCGCGCCGTCCGCGGACTCGTCGTGGTTGCAGTTGCCGATCGCGTGTCGGGCCAGAGCGGTCAGGGTCGTCGCCGTGCGGGCCTCGCATTGGCTGGGCAGGATCAGCAGCGCGAGCACAAACCCCAGGCCGAAGATCCCGGCGGCCCACCAGAACGCGGTGGTTTCGCCGTGGACCTGCGCGGCGGAGGCAAGGCCTCTGACGTGGAGGTGGGTCGCGACGTAGCCGGTGACGGCGCTGGCGTAGATCGTTGACAGCAGCGAGGTGCCGATCGAGCCGCCCACCTGCTGGGACGTGTTGACCATGGCCGACGCGATGCCCGCTTCGTTTGGTGCCACGCCGAGTGTCCCGGCCGAGAACGCCGGACCGAAGATGCAGCCCATCCCGACACCGATGACGAGCAGACCGGGCAGGACGCCGGTGCCGTAGCTGGAGGTGGGCGTCAGCTGGGTGAGCAGAAGCATCCCGACCACCCCGAGCGCCATGCCGAGGAGCACGAGCGGTTTGACGCCCGTGCGCTGAATCACGCGGGTCTGGACGGTCGTCGAGGTGATGATCAGCACGGCGCTCAGGGGCAGGAACGCGAGGCCGGTTTTGAGCGGCGAGAAGCCGAGGTTCTGCTGCAGAAAGTAGGTGAGGAACAGAAACACCGCGAAGATCCCGGCCCCGGTCACCAAGAGCGCGGTGTACGACCCCCCGCGAGCCCGATCCCACACGATATGCAACGGCAGTAAAGGGTGCTCGACACGGCGCTCGATCAGCACAAATGCGCTCAGCAGCAGGGGGCTGGCGATGAGCGCGGCGACGGTCGCGGTGGCGCCCCACCCGTGCGTCTCGGCGTTCGAGAAGCCGAACACGAGCGCGAACAGCCCCAATGACCAGGTGAGCACGCCGGGAATGTCGATCCGGGGGCGCTCGGGGGGCCTGTGGTTGACGAGCAGGCGCAACGCCACGAGCGTCGTGGGCACCGCGATCACGAGATTGACGTACAGGCACCAGCGCCACGAGAGCCCCTGGGTCAGCACACCCCCGAGCAGCAGCCCCAGCGCGCCGCCGCCGCCGGCGACTGCGCCGTAGATCCCGAACGCCCGGGCCCAGTCCGCGGTCCCTGCGAACGTGACCGTCAACAGCGACAGCGCCGCGGGTGCGAGCAGCGCGGCGAACACCCCCTGCGTCGCCCGCGCGGCGACGAGCACGGCGAACGACTGCGCCAGCCCCCCGACCGCCGACGCCGCCGAGAACCCCACCAACCCAGCGATCAATGCCCACTTGCGGCCGAACAGATCCCCGACCTTGCCGCCGACCAGCAGCAGGCTGCCGAACGCCAGCGCGTACGCGGTGACGACCCACTGCCGACTGTCGTTAGAGAAATGCAACGCCCGCTGCGCCGAAGGCAAGGCGACGGTCACGATCGTCGCGTCCAGCACCACCATCAGCTGCGCGACGCCGACCAAGGCTAGAACTGCCCATCGATTAGGGTCACGAACGGTCTGAGTTGGCATGAGGGCTCGACTTTCGGTTGGCGATTCAGATGCCGGCGAGCGCCGCGCTTTTCGGCGTCAGCAGGTGGTCGCCGATCGGGTCGTGAACGGGCAGGCTGGCCATCAGGGGTGGACCTGGGAGCCGTAGCCGAGGTCGAGGCGGATGGACTGCATCACCTGGAACGTCGTGCTCTCGGTGAACACGTCCGCGGCGGCGAGCACGTGCGTGTACCTCTCGATCACCGGCGCCGCAGCCGTATGTGTGATCTCGTCGAGGTAGCCCTTAAGCGCCGCCCAGACGTTCTCGCCGTACTTTGCGAAGTAGCGCGTGGGGTCGACGGTGTCGATCGCCTTTCTGGAGTTCTCGGCGATGTCTGCCATGTACCGCTGGTGCAGCGTCACGTCCTCGCGGGTGCCGAGCCGGCCGTTGTGACCGCCGATGAAGTGCTTCCACGAGTAGGCGAGGGCGTTCGCAGGCGCCTCGATGTACCCGGGGATGTCCTCGGTCAGGTTCGAGAGGTAGATCGGTGCCCAGCCCGGGTTGACGATGTCGATCAGCATCAGCGAGTCGTGGTCGGGCAGGTGGATGATGATGTTGTCGGGCGAGTGGTTGGCGCCGTGCCAGGCCAGGTCGATGCGCTCGCCGCCGATGTCGAGTGTGCGGTGGTCCGCGAAGGTCTCCTCGTTGGGGGGCCGCGCCGGGTCGTCGTCGCGCAGCAGGAGGCGGCGTGTCTCCTCGTGTCCGATGCGCGTGACGCTCTTGCCGAACAGCGAGGACGCGCCGGCGTGGTCGGAGTGGTGGTGGGAGTAGATGAGGTAGTTGACCTGGCTGCTCACGCCGTTGGCGGCCGCGATGTCGTTGACCGCGCGCTGGAGGTTGTGGCCAATCGTGGGCGGTGCGTCGAACACGACTACTCCATCCGACGTCGTCAGAAACGCCGATTGGTAGGTGCCGTCGGTGACCCAGTACAGATTCCGCTCGACACGGCCGACGTAGTAGCCCTGCTGATTGAGAGCGGGGCCGATCGCCGAGCGCGGGACCGGCGCGTAGTCAGGCGGGGAAAGTGTGTTAGTGGTGGTCATGGTCTTCCTCGTCTGAGCCTCCATATTCGGTGACGACCATGGTCTGCATGGGACCTCATCGTGGCTGTCGTCGCCGTCGATCGAATCTAGGAAGTCCTTAGTCCCGACCCTGGTGGCATGCTGCGCGGATGGTTGGCCGCGTGGAGGCTTGGCGGTTGCTCGGCAGACAACGCGAGCAAGCGGTGCTCGAGCGTGTGCTGGCCGCCGCGCGGGAGGGTCGCGGCGGCGTCCTTGTGATGCACGGCGAGCCAGGCATTGGCAAGACTGCGCTGCTCGAGCACGCGATCGATGTCGGAAAGGACTTTCGCGTCGTCCGGACCGCGGGTGTCGAGGGGGAGAGCGAGCTTGATTACGCGGCGCTGCAACCCCTCTGTTCGCCGGTTCTCGAGTTCATCGAACGTCTTCCTGGCCCTCAGCGCGATGCGCTTGGCGTCGTGTTCGGGCTGAGCGGGGGAAAGGCGCCGAGCCCGTTCCTCGTCGGGCTTGCGGTTCTCGGTCTCGTCTCCGAAGCCGCCGAGCGGCAGCCGCTCCTGTGCGTGGTCGACGACGCGCAGTGGCTCGACGACGCATCCGGTGGAGCGCTCGCGTTCGTCGCTCGCCGCCTGCTTGCGGAGCGGATCGCGCTTGTGTTTGCGACGCGTGAGCTGGGCGGTGGCTTGGCCCGGTTTCCGCAGCTCCAGATCGATCGGTTGGGCCGCCGTGATGCGCGCGCGCTCCTGGAGTCCGTCCTCGCCGCGCGGCTTGACGAATCTGTGCTTGAGCGGATCGTCGCCGAGACGGGCGGCAATCCGCTCGCGCTCCTAGAGCTCCCCCGCGGGCTGACCCCCGCCCAGCTCGCCGGCGGTTTCGGCCTGCCCGCTGCGCTGCCGCTGTCCACTGGGATCGAGCAGAGCTTCAGGCGGCGGCTGGCGCGGCTCCCGCGCGACGCGCGGCAGTTGCTGCTCTTGGCGGCGGCGGAGCCACTCGGTGATCCCACACTTCTGTGGCGCGCCGCGCGGCGGCTTGGAATCCCGGATACGGCCGCGGACGCCGTAGAGTCGGAAGACCTCTTAAGGCTCGACGGCGCCGTGACGTTCCGCCATCCGCTCGTGCGCTCGGCGGTGTACGGCTCGGCCGAGCCAAACGAGCGACGAGCAGCTCACGGGGCGCTGGCGGATGCAACCGATCCCGAGCTCGACCCTGATCGCCGCGTCTGGCACAGGGCACAGGCGGCGTCCGCACCCGACGAGGAGGTGGCTGCCGAGCTTGAGCGCTCCGCCGGACGAGCGCAGGCGCGCGGCGGGTTGGCGGCCGTTGCTGCTTTCCTAGAGCGCGCTGCTGCGCTTACACCTGAGTCCAAGCACCGGGCGCGGCGCCTGCTCGCCGCTGCTGACGCCAAACGCGACGCAGGCGATCTGGAGGCTGCGCTCGGACTGTTGGCAGGCATCGAGTCCAGCGTGCTCGACGAGCTCGAGGTGGCCCGGGTCGACCTCTTGCGGGCCCAGATCGCGTCGGAGCAGAGGCGCGGCGACGACGCCGGCCGACTGTTTATGAGCGCGGCGAGCCGCCTGGAGCTACTCGACCCAGAGCTCGCCCGCGAGACGTACCTCGAGGCGCTCGGGGGAGCGATGGCCAGTGACGTCGAGGTCGCTGGCGGCGCATCGGCGGTCGCGGCCGCCGCGCGAGCCGCGCCAGCCGGCCCAGCTCCGCCGCGCACGCTTGACGTGGTGCTCGACGCGTTCGCAATCCGACTGACCGAGGGGTATGCCGCTGCGGCGCCGACACTCGCTCGGGCTCTCCAGCTTCTGCTCGCGACGGACATCGCCAAGGAAGACCTCAGTCGTTGGCTCTCGGTCTCTGTCGGTCGAGACAGCAATATCGTCGCGCACGAGATGTGGGACGACGAGGCCGTGCATCTACTCGCGGCTCGCCGAGTGCAGGTCGCGCGGGACACGGGCGCACTCGGGCACCTGCCGTTCGCGCTCAGCTTCCTGGCCAGGAGCCACATGCTCGCCGGCGAGTTGACCGCGGCGACGCTGGTGCTCGACGAAGCACAACTGATCGCCGAGGCCACAGGGAACCGAGCCGTCGTGAATGGCCCGATGATTCTCGCCGCTTGGCGCGGCGACGAGGCGCAGGCGTCCGGGCTAATCGAAGCGACCTCTGAACAGGCGGCCAAGCGGCGATGGGTGTCGAACAACTACGCGAGAGCCGTGCTCTATAACGGCCTCGGTCGGCATGATGCCGCGCGCGACGCGGCCTGGGAAGTGTTTCAGCGCGATCCGATCGCATACGGGTCATACCTGGCGCCCGAGTTGGCCGAGGCGGCATCCAGGACGGCCGACCGAGCGTTGCTCAAGTACGTGATCGAGTGGCTCTCGGAGCGAACCGGCGTCATTACCTCCGCGTGGGCGGATGGGATCGAAGCGCGTGTGCGTGCGCTGCTAAGCGATGGCGAGCTCGCCGAGAGCCTGTATCGCCAATCCATCGAGCACCTCTCCGGTACGCGTCTTAGGCTCGAGCTCGCCCGGACTCGCCTTCTTTACGGAGAGTGGCTGCGCCGCGAACGTCGCCGGCTCGACGCCCGAAGGCAATTGCGCACGGCGCTCGAGGCGTTCACCAGCATGGGCGCCGACGCGTTCGGCGGCCGCGCTGAACGCGAGCTCCTGGCGACGGGCGAGCGCGCCCGCAAACGGACCGTGGACACACTCGACCAACTCACGCCCCAAGAGACCCAAATCTCGCGCCTTGCCGCGAGCGGGGACACCAATCGAGAGATCGCCGCTCAGCTGTTCATCAGCCCGAGCACCGTCGAGTACCACCTGCACAAGGCATTCCGCAAGCTCGGAGTGAGGTCGCGGACCGAGCTCGGACGCCGGATGGCCTGACCGACCTTCGCACTCGGTTACGGCACCGCGGCCCCGGGGCCCGAGCGACTAAGGCTTTCCACGCCGGACTGCAAAGAACCTGCAACCCCGGCCGATCACAGTGCCCCGCACACCACCAACCAGCGGGGTCCACCGAATGCTCTCACCACAACTCACCTCCATCGCCGCCCAGCAGCACATCAACGAACTGCACCGAACCGCCGCCCACCACCGACTCGTGCAGCCGACCCGCGACGTCCGCCGGCCCGACACCCAGACCCGCACCGTTTTCGCTCGACGGCTTCGCCGCTTCCTCACCGACGCGCAGCCCGCGTCGCGATAACGGCCCGACGGTCGGCGTCGCCGCGAATGGCCGCCCAAACACGAACGCAGGAAGGGCCCGCAGCGGACGCCGCAGACCTTCGCTGCGTCGGACGAGGATCGGCTCGGAGCGGGTGCGGGAGCTCCTCTCAGGCGAATTGTTCAGCATCGGCGCGCTTTCAGCCGCCAGCGGCATCGAGATCAGCCGCTGGCTCGACCACGGCGACACCCTCGAACTCGACCTGCCCGCCGTCGTCCACATCACCCACCAGATCACATGAGCCAAGTTGTCAACAAGGACAACGCGTCGGCCTGTGCTGTGGACCCTCGCGATGTGAAAGGGCGGCCCGCTGCTCGTGCAACCGTAGAGTTGCGATGTGGTGGTGGCATGCCGACATTGATCTTTGTCCACGGCGCCGTCGTTCGGGACGCGCGTTGGTGGTGGAGCAAAATGACCGAGCCGCTCGCCGAGCGCGGGCTCGCCACCGCCGTCGTGGCGCTTCCGAGCTGCGGCGAGGCGGGCGAGAGACTCGGCGATCTTTACGACGATGTCGACGCGTGCCGCCAGGCGATCGCCGAGGTCGACGGGGCGGTCGTGCTTTGCGGCCACTCCTACGGCGGGGTGATCATCACCGAAGCGGGGGTCGATGACCGCGTGACCCAACTGCTGTACGTGACCTCGGTGATGCCCGACGCGGGGCAGTCCCAGGCCGATCTCATCGGCTCCGAGCCCGCGCCGTGGCTGGCGCCGAGCGACGACGGCACTGTCGGCGTCGACCCGGACATGATCCGGGAGTTCTTCCTTCAGGACTGCGACGAGGTCACGACCGAGCAGGCGCTAAGCCGGCTCACGCGGCAGTCGCTCACGCCCTTCACGCAGCCACCGCGCCAGATCGCCTGGCGGCAGAAACCGGCGACGTACTTCGTGTGCGCAAAGGACCTGGCAACCCCCGCCGAGGTGCAGCGCCGACGCGTCAGACCCGGCGCTCGTGTCGTCGAGTTTGACGCCGGGCATCATCCGTTCCTGTCGCGCCCAGATGCGTTCGCGCAGACCATCGCCACCGAGATCGACCTCGCCAGGTCCCTCTCTGCCTGACCGCTCGACCGGCTCCCCGGTTGCCGCCAGCCCGCAG
>CAWHMX010000009.1:0-831323 GCA_963830475.1 uncultured Solirubrobacterales bacterium
CCGCGATCGAGAAGCTTGGTTACCAGCCGAATCTGGCGGCCCGGGCTCTTGCCAGCGGTCGCTCCACGCAACTTGGTCTGGTCACGCTGAACACAATGTTGCTCGGGCCGGTGGCCACCCTCTACGCGGTCGAGCTGGCAGCTCGCGCAGCGGGCTATTCGGTCTCGGTGACGAGCGTCCACTCGATCGACCGCGGTTCGTTGAGCGACTCGTTGACTCGCTTGGTTCAGCGGTCGGTCGCCGGGGTCATCATCATTGCGCCGGTCGCGAGCCGCGACTCAGCGCTGGAAGCGCTTCCGCGGGAGCTGCCTGCGGTCGTTGTGGAGGCGGACCCGCTTCATGACATCTCAGCCGTCACGGTCGACCAGCTCCAGGGCGCCCGTCTTGCGACCCGGCACCTGCTCGATCTGGGGCATCGGACGGTGGTTCATATCGCGGGTCCGAAGGACTGGATCGAGGCTCAGCAGCGCGAGATCGGCTGGAGGAGAGCGCTCGAAGAAGCGGCAGCCGAGATTCCGCAGGTGATCAGCGGCGACTGGTCAGCCCGGTCCGGCTATGACGCTGGTCGGGTGCTCGTGAACGCGAGGGGGGTCACTGCTGTGTTCGTGGCCAATGACAGCATGGCGCTGGGTCTCTTCCGTGCTCTTAGCGAGCACGGCCGTTGTGTGCCTCGAGATATCAGCGTGGTCGGCTTCGACGACGATCCGGGGGCGGGGTTCTTCACGCCACCCCTGACCTCGGTCCGTCAGGACTTCGCCGAGATGGGTCGACGCAGTGTCGAGCTGCTTTTGCGACAGGTGGAGGACGACGCTCGGAGGGTCGAGCACGTCACGTTGGTGCCGGAACTGGTCCTGCGCGAGAGCACCGCCCCTCCGCCCACACACAGCGTGGATAGTGGTGGAGGGTCGCCCGGCACGCCGCGTGATGCGCGGGCACGATTTCTGTTGAGGAGAGTCTTCAGCCGACGGCTCGGTCGTCGCTGGCGGGCACCGTTGCTGGGCCCTTCACCTCGGCGACCTGTCGCACGCGCTGGCCGGAACGCTCGAGTCGCATGATGCGGAAGCGGTCGAGGACGATCGCGACCAACAGGACGACACCGACCACCATTGACTGGTAGTAGACGTTGACGTTGATCGCGACCAGACCGTCGCGCAGCACGACCAGCAGCGCCGCGCCGGCGAGCACGCCGATGATCCGTCCCTGACCCCCGATCAGGCTGACGCCACCGATCACGCACGAGGCGATCGCGATCAGCTCCCAGCCCGAAACGCTGTCAGCGGTGCCGGAGGTGAGGCGCGAGGCGACGATGATCCCGACCGCCCCCGCGCAGGCGCCGCTGATCATGTAGACGAGCATGGTCCGACGCTTCACGGGAATGCCGGCGAGACGAGCCGCCTCGGCGTTGCCGCCGACGGCGTAGATCTGCCGGCCCAGGTAGGTGCGCTCGAGCACGAACCAGGCGATCAGCGCGATCACGATCAGCACGATCACGGCGATCGGCACTCCGGCAACGGTCGAGCCCGTGATGCTCAGGAAGACCGTCGAGGTTACGGGGATCGGGTTGGGCGCCAGCGCCTCGTCGGCGCCCACGGCGAAGATGAACGTGACGAGCGTCGCCACGAACGGCGCGATTCCGAGCCTCGTGATCAGGAATCCGTGCCACAGCCCCCACAGGGCGCCGGCGAGGATGATCAGCACGAATGTGAGGACCACAGGTATGCCCGCCGTCACGTTCAGCCACGCCGAGGCGACGACGAAGAATGCGGTCAAGGAGCCGACAGACAGATCGATACCGCCGGTGATGATGCAGAACGCCTCGCCGATCGCAAGGATCGCGAACCCCGCCAGGTCGACGCCAAGGTTCTGCAGCTCGGCGCCGCTCTTGAAACTGGGGTTCTTGATGGTGAAGACCGCAAACGCGATGATCACCGCGGTGACGATCCCGATCTCCGGCGTGTCGACCAACAGGCGTCGCAGCCGGGCGCTCATGCCAGCACCCGGTCGACGGCCGCCGCGGCGATGATCTGCTCCTTGGAGAACTGCGACCGATTGAACTCGGCGGCGATCGTTCCGTTGCGCATCACGACTATGCGATGACAGATGCTCAAAAGCTCCTCCAGCTCGGATGACGCCACGAGAATCCCCATGCCCTCTCGGCGCTGCTCGTCGATCAGACGGTAGATCTCGGCCTTGGCTCCGACATCCACGCCACGAGTGGGTTCGTCCAATAACAGCAAATGCGGCCTGGCGGCCATCCAGCGACCGAAGATCAGACGCTGCTGGTTACCGCCGGACAACGACCGCGCCGGCTGCTCGGTCGTCTGGTGGACGACCCGCGCCGAATCGAGGATCTCTCGGCCTTTTGCGCGGTCAACTCTTGGCCAGAGCACGAACCCGCGCCAGGCGATCCGCCTGAGCACGGCGAGGGTTCCGTTCCACCGCAGCGATGAGTCGACGAGCAGGCCCTGGACCTTGCGGTCCTCGGGAACCAGTGCCACTCCGGCGTGCACGGCGGCCGCCGTGTCCCGCGGCCGGTACGCGTTACCGGCGAGCAGCATCTGACCAGCGGTCGCTGGGATCGCTCCCATCAGCACGTGCAGCAGGCGGCTGCGTCCCGAGCCCATCAGTCCGGCGACGCCGAGGACCTCGCCGGCACCGACCGACAGATCAAGCGGCCCGAGACCCTGGGCTTCCAGCCCGCTGGCTTCGAACACTGACGGCACGTCCACCTCCGGCCGCTCGATCTCCGCCGCCTGCGCGAGCTCACGGCCGACCATCTCGCGAACGATGGCATCCTCGGTCGCCACCTCCGGCGCCATGTCCGCGACAAGACGGCCGTTACGGAGCACGACGATCCGATCCGCGACCCGACGCACCTCCTGCAGGCGATGCCCGACGAAGATCACGATTCCACCGGCCGCGGCATGGCCGCGCGCGATCTCGAGCACCCGGTCGGACTCGGTCGGGCCAAGCGCCGACGTGGGCTCGTCCAGGATCAGCACCTTCGGATCGTGGCCGAGCGCCTTCGCGATCTCGATCAGCTGGCGTTGCGCGACAGACAGCGAATCCACGCGTCGCCGCAGTGGGACGTCGAGACCCACCCGCTCGAGCATCGACCGCGCGGCCTTATCGATCGCGCGCCAGTCGACGAGCACGCGGTTGCCGCTCGGACG
Organism: uncultured Solirubrobacterales bacterium; assembly: GCA_963830475.1. GTDB lineage: Bacteria > Actinomycetota > Thermoleophilia > Solirubrobacterales > Solirubrobacteraceae > Palsa-465. Next base: position 3,174 of record CAWHMX010000009.1, read on the forward strand.
CTGGCCAAGGAGCAGGTTCTCCGCCACCGACAGCTGCCCGACGAGCGGGAACTCCTGGGAGACCATCGTGATCCCCATTGCCTGCGCCCCGTGCGTACCGCCAAATCCGATCTCCTGCTCGCCGAGCGAGACGGTGCCGGCATCGGGCTGCACGGCGCCGGCGATGATGCCCATCATCGTCGATTTGCCGGCGCCATTCTCCCCGACGAGCGCGACGACCTCACCCTGGTGGAAGGCCAGGGTGGGGACGTCTAGCACGGTTACGGGGCCATACGACTTGCGGACGCCGGTGAGGAGGAGAACCTCACCGGCGTCCGCGATGCTGCTCAGTGTCTCAGAAGGCACTAATCTTGCTGTTGTAGGCTACGTCCTGCGCGAGGTTGCCCTTGGTCAGCGTGCCGACCCCGGTGCTGACGACTCCGTCGGTCAGGAACGGCGCGATCAGCGACTTCACCTTGGCTGCGCCGAGTACCTTCATCGCCGCGGTGACGTAGGTGCCGAGGTAGCCCTGCATGAACGGCTGCTGGATGATCGAAGCGGCGACCGCCCCGTTCTTCAGGCCGGTGATTGTGCCCGGCTCGTTGTCGTCGGCGATCACCTTGATCTTGCCGATCTTGCCCTTGGACTTGACCGCAACCGCAGCCGCCGGGCCGTCGTAGGAGTAGACCCCGTAGATCCCCTTGAGGTTCGGGTTGCTGCCGATCACGTTGGCAGCGTTGCTGGCAGCGGCGCTGGCGGCCCCGTTGTCGTTCTGGACCGTCGAGACCGTCACCTTCGAGCCGCTCAGAGCCTTCTTGAAGCCCGCGATCCGCTGCAGCGAGTTGGTCGCCGTGGCCGACCCCTCGAGGATCGCCACGTCGCCGCCGTTCGCTCCGAGCGCCTTCTTCATCGCCGTTCCCGCGGCCTCGCCGGCGGTGAAGTTCGGCGTGCCTATATACGTGAACGTCTTGGCGTTCTTAGCAGGGACCGGGGAGTCGATCGCGACAACGTTCATGCCCTTGGTCCCGAGTTTGTTGATCGTGGCACCCTCGGACACCGGATCGATCACCGAGGTGAACAGGCCGTTGGCACCATTGGCGCCCAGGGTGTTGTACATCGACAACTGCGTGGTCAGCTGACCCTGGGACGGGCCCTCGAAGTGAGCCGGTACACCGAGTTCCTTCGCCGCCGCCGCGTTGCCGTCCTTGCCTGCCACCCAGTAGGTCGCAAGGATGTTGACAACCATCCAGGTGTTGACGCTGCTCAGGCTCTTACCCTTCATCGCCTTGGACAGGGCGTTGCGAATCCCTATCAGTTTGGTGTTATCGAAGGTCGGTGGGTGCACAGACGCCGACAACAGCGCCTGACCTCTGGCATGCGCCGTGGTCTGCGCGCTTGCGCTGCTCCCTGTGGCGGCCACCACGGCAGCGGTCGAAAATATCGCGACACAGGCAGCCACCCGTGTGCGCCGAAACTGCCTTCCTACACGAGTCGATTCCTCGCTCATGCTCCCTCGCTCCTCTTGTTGGCACTCGCTGGGGTAAGCGCCGCATTGTTAACGCTCACATCCAGAGATGTCAAGGCCTATCGGGATCGACTGGCGCTCCGCGGAAAGATCGACTGGCGCTGCGCCGAATCGCCTGTTTTTGGTGCGTAGACCTTTCCCCATGCATCAAAGCCCAGATCCAGCGGCGGTGGCGGGTCGACGCCGGGAGGAAAGTGGGAGACACTTGGGCCGTCACCTTTTTGCAGAGCTGGCAGGCCGATCCGACCCGCAAGCGCGGGGCGGTGTGAGCGCGATCATGGACCAGTGAGCGTTGCGAGACGCGGGTCGCGGTGCCGCGGCTCCTGACTTCGCGGAGACCCGGACCCGCCCGGCCCTCAGGTGCGCCTAGGGATGGCCGCCGGGAAGCCCGGCCTCACGCAGTCGTCGGGCGGCGTCGTAGAAACCGGTCTGGAAGTCGGTGAGCCGTTTGGGCTCGCCGGCCTGCTTGATCGGCTGGGTGAAGCGGGCGCCGCGCATGTCGGCGTCCCAGCTCGTCAGCCGGTCCTGGATCTCGCTGAAGTCCGGCATGGCGGCACTCGGTCCGGCGTCGCCGAGTAGGTGGCCCAGGTGGTTGGCGGCTGCTGTCCGCGCCCCCATCGATGGGATCCGCCCGTCTCGGTTGCAGAAGCGCGTGAGGATCGTCTTGATCAGCGACGTGTGGTCGAAGTGGAAGTCCGGGCCGAGTAGCGCCGTCGAGGTCGAACCGCGCCCCACAAGTGGCGAGATCAACAGGGCCGGTACACGGACACCGAGTTGGCGGAAGTCCGGATGATCGTCGGGTGCCGCAGGGGGAGTGACATGGTCGTAGAAGCCACCGTGCTCGTCGTAGGTGATCACGAACAGCGTCTTCGACCACGTTGGTGCCGAGCTCAGCGCGTGGTAGAGCGTGAGCACCAGGTCTTGACCGGCCAGCACGTCCGACGGCGGATGGTCGTCGTTGGAATCGGGACCGAGCACCCGCAAGTCCTTGAAACGGGGGTCGATCCAGGAGACGGCGGGGAGGCTGCCGGCGGCGACGTCGTCCAGGAATGACGGTCCCTCCTCGGTCAGCTCGCCGGCCGCGCGCTCCTTCGTGGACAGCTTGCGGGTGTCGACGAACGCGAAGCGATGGTGCTGGCTCAGCCGATAGGCCGGGTCCACGGCCCGTAGCGTGCCCGGATCGAAGGAGTACCAGCACCACTCGACGCCGAACTGGTCGAGATATCGGGGGAACGCGGGAAGCGAATAGATCGGCGGCGAGATGTCATTGCGGCTCCCGGCCGCTTGGCCGGTCAGGCTGTAGAGGCGGTTGGGCCAGGTGGCGCCCGGTACGGAGCTGAACCATCGATCGACGACGCAGTACTCGGTCGCGAGGCGGTCGTAGACGGGCAGGTCGTTCGCGTCGTAATAGCCCATAACGAGTCCAGGATCCGGGTCGGGGTCGCCCGCCTTAGCCGCCCTTCCGGCTGAGAGCCGCGCGTAATTGGCCACGAACCCGCCGCAATCGCCGCTCACCTGCTCGTCCACCGAGCTGGCGGAGTGGTCGGGATCCTCGACCTCGCCGGAAAGCCGCGTGCGGTCAAGGTGGTGGATCGCGTAGCTCGAGCCATCGCAATGGTTGACGTTCACCTCCGGACCGCGGAGCCCGTCGATATCGCCGCGCCCCGCCCCGCCGAGCGCGGCGGGCAGCGACAGGTAGCCCAGCATGTGGTCGAACGAGCGGTTCTCAAGCATCAGTACGACGATGTGGTCGACGGACTGCAACCGCTCGGCAGCCGCATCTGTAGGAGCCGGGATCGTGTCGGTGGGTGTCGGGGGTACATCCTCGGCGACTAGGTCGACGATCCGCTTCAGGCGCGCGGGGAGTATGTGGGCAACGCTCCGTAGCGTCGCGCGCTCGGCATCTTCAATCAGGTGGCTCACGCCTGGCTCCCGTGGTCGGAATCGAGCTGGTGTGCGGTGGTGTTGTCGGGTATCCGAGCGGTGGGCGCAGCGGTCGGTGCCCCTTCGTGGGTCTCGGCGTCCAGCGAAGGCTCATCGGGACCCGGCCTGTGATTGCGCTGACTTTGCACGATCTCATCCGGGGTTATCCGCTCGTAGATCGCCTGGTCAAGTTCGGCCTGCCAAAGCGGGTCCTCGACGCGAGCTCCCGCTTTGCTCAGCGAGGTGGCCACGCCCTTCCAGCTCAGACCAACGCTCGTGAAGATCGTCGCACCCCCAAGCCCGGCGGCCAGCCCGCTGCCGGGTCCGACGATCAGCCATATGCCGACGCCGAGCAGCACGAACGCGATAGACGGCAGCCACCAGTAGTGACGCATGAACTTGCCCGCAAGCTCGCCGGCATGCTGCAGCATTCCCTCACCGGCGCGCATGTAGTCGCTGGTCTCCAGCACGGCGGCGGGCTCTTTCTCGCCTGAGAGCAGGCTTCGCCACAAGCGGCCCTGGGCGGGCAACTTCCGCCCGGTTTCGCCACCGTCACCGCTCTGCGCCTGCGCCCAGCGGCTCCAGGCTTCAAGCGACTGTGCGACCGGGTGGGCGGCGTGCGGCGGCAGGGCACTCGCCAGTTCGCGTATCGAGCTCGTCATCGTGGCCACGCGGAAGGTGTCCAGTTCGGCACGCCAATCACGCGGCAGTTGCGTGGTGTCGGCGACGGCTCGCCCGAGACAATAGGCCTTACCGAGCCGGAAGTCAGCCGCCGTCAGCGTCGCCAGCAGCCCGACGTGGAACTCGCGGATGGCCTCGCGGCGGGCGGGAGCATCGTTGATCTTCTTGACGGCGTCGGCGAAACGTTGCGCGTCGGGAACCTCGAGGCCGGCGGCACAGATCGAGGGCCGTAGCTTCGTGATGCCGGCCCGGAGCTGCAACAAGCCCATCTCGTGCAGGTCGGCGCCGCTCAGGCGCGGAATTCCCGGCAGGTCATCCTGCTCGGCAGCAGCCGCGCCCGCGCCGCGCCCGGGCCGGTAGACCTCGGCCATCTGCCAACCAAGTGCGAACGCGGCTAGTACGCCGCGATCCCCGGCGACGCTCGTCCGAAACGCTGCTGCCGCATACTCAAACGTTTCCGGCAGCGCCTCGGTCGAGTTCTCGATCTCACCAGCCGCAGTCGATTGGCGCGGAGGCGACTGGGTGAGCGTGGCCGTCTCAGCGGTCATGCTTCCGACCGTCGAGGTCGTGCGACACCCACGTCGACCGCGACGCGCCCGCCAGCGTCATCCGCCATCACCGGCCCCCTTCTCGGTCCCGTGGATCGTTCATACGCTCCACGCTCGCAGCAACAACGGTTCTAGGATGGCGGAAATTTCAATTCAGCGCATTAAGAGCGCCAACACCCCAGCTCGACCGTAGGCGCGGAGTGGCGCCCCGAACCAATTACGGGGCCTGGCGGCTGCGTGGAACGAGGCGGCCGACGATCGCCGCGACGATTGTGACGAGATAGATCTGGCCGACCAGCGCCTCGCTGACCGCGAGCGTATGGCCGAGGTTGGAGCGGGCGGTGTAGTCGCCGTACCCGACTGTGGTCATCGTGACGAAGCTGAAGTAGATCGACCTCGACGAATCGGCGGCGGCACCGTCGGCGAAGAACGGAGCACCACCGAGGTTCTGGACGGCGACGTAGAAGTAAGCGAAGAACAGCCCGAGAAGCAGGTAGAGGCAGAGCACGCCCGCGACGATCGTGACCGTCACCGTCCCGGACGCGCGCAGGTTCCGATACACCCCGACGACCACCGCGGGCGGCGCCAGCGCGATCAACAGCCCGTCCGCGATAGCTGCGATGCCTTCAACGGTGCTGCCACTGCCCGCCAACGACGCGATGATCACGCCCGCGACGATCACGGCCACCGTCACGTTCGCCGCGCGTTGCCACTGCCCTTGTATCTCTGCGGCGTAGAGCGCGAGCAGCAGCGTCGAGCCGACCAGCGCCGTGGCGATCGCACGTTGCGCATCGCCTGGCTCGGCGACACCTTGGAAGAAAAACGTGGCGCCGAGCGTGAGGAGCAGCATCCCGTAGCGCTGCCGCGACTGGTTCACGAGCGCTGTATTCGCTATCCGAGATCGCGTCCCTGTTCCGGCGCGGAACGCCGCCGAGTGCCGCGCGCTTCGATGCTCGCGTTTCTGCGCGGTCCCCACGTCGCCCACCACCCGGGCGGCACTCAGCATATGCTTGCGGTGTGGCAGGGCCTTTGCGGACCGTACCCAAGAGGAGGGGTTGAATGGCAATCGATACGCTCATTGCGTACGTCGGCGTGTATGACAACGTCGCCGATGCAGAGGCCGACTATCACCTGGTGAAGGAGCTTCATACAGAGGCCGGGTTGATTGATGCCTACGACGCTGCGGTCATCGAGCGGCGCGGGGACGGAAAGACGAAGATTGTTTCCAAGCACGAGACGCCTACGAGGGTGGGCGGGGTACTGGGCGGAGGAGTCGGGCTCGCGACGGGTCTCGTCGTGGCGCTGTTCCCGTTTGCCGCCATCGGCGGTGGTTTGCTGGTTGCCACCACGGGCGGTGGCGCGATCCTCGGTGCCGTCGCTGGTCACGCCGCGGCGGGGATGAGCCGCCACGACCTCAAGGAGCTCGGCGAGACGCTCGATGCCGGCCAGGCCGGATTGGTGGTGGTCGCCGTGTCGGACATGGGCGCGAAGGTCGAGCGGGCGATGAAGCGCGCGGACAAGCTCCAGCAGAAAGAGCTGAAGGCCGACACGGCTGAGATCGAGCGTGATGCGGCCGCAGCGCAGAAGGGCTAGTCGAGTCACGAATCGTGGACGGGCAGAGGCCGATCTCGCGTTGTGGGGCCGTTTGCGGGCAGCGCCGTAAGGCGGCGCGCGCCGCGTTCGTCGCCTGGCTGGCTCGGACGGAACGATCTCAGCAATCCTGAAGAACGGTCACCCGATGGCACGAAGGCGCATAGCGGCGGTGCTCTCCGTGCTGCTGGCGGCAGCGGCGGCGATTCTCGCCGTGATCGCCGCGGTCGTGCAGTTTCCCCGCGGACTTATCGTGTTCGGTTGCGTGGCGCTCGCGCTCGCCGCCGCATGGCAGGGCGTCGTGCGATACGGCGCGCTCCGCGTCGCCTACCTGCTGCTCGCGGTGGTCGCTCTGGCTGCAGCCTTGGTCCTGCTGCTGGAACGCGATCCGCTGATCTCGGTGGCGATTGTGGTGGCCGCCCTGGCCACGGTTGCTGCCGGGCGAACCGCGTTCAGCGGGCACGCGGACCTGCCCGCGGCTCAGGCGCCGTCAAAGCCGGTGCTGTTCTTCAATCCCAAATCCGGCGGCGGTAAGGCGGCACGCTTCCACCTCGCGGAGGAGGCCCGGCGGCGCGGGATCGAGCCGATCGAGCTGACATTCGAGGAGCCGCTCGAGTCGGTGGTGGAGAGGGCGCTGGCGAATGGAGCGGACGGACTTGCAGCGGGCGGTGGCGACGGGACGCAGGCGATCGTGGCGGCGTTTGCCGCGAGGGAGGGAGTGCCCTTTGCTTGCATCCCGGTTGGCACGCGCAACCATCTGGCCCTGGATCTCGGGGTCGATCGGGAGGATCCGGTCGGCGCGCTCGATGCGTTCGTCAACGGCGGCGAGCGGCTCGTCGATCTCGCGGAAGTGAATGGGCGTGTGTTCGTCAACAACGTGTCACTCGGGCTTTACGCTGAGGCCGTCCAGAGCCGCGGGTATCGCGACGCGAAGTTGAGAACGCTGTTGGACACGGTCCCGCAATTTGCGGGATCGTCGGCTCAGGCGCCGGCGATTCGGTGGACCGACCCCGAAGGCAGCAGACACGAGGGGGGGATGGCGCTTCTGATCTCGAACAACCCTTACCGGCTCGGCCGCGGAATCGGCTCGGGAACCCGGCCACGGCTCGACGGCGGGCGTCTTGGGGTCGCGGCGATCGGGTCGCGTGATGGGCTCCGTGGCGGACTCATGCGGCAGTGGTCAGAGCGCTCGGTCGAGGTCGACGGCGACGCTCAACTGCCAGCCGGAATCGACGGGGAGTCGGCGATGCTCGAGCCCCCGGTCCGCTTCACGATCAGGCCTCGCGCGCTACGGGTTCGGATTGCCCCGGGCCATCCGGGGATGTCGCCGTCGGCGCTGCTTCCGGAGCACGGTTGGCAGGTTCCCGGGGCGCTGGTGCGCATCGCCTTTGCTCGTCGCGGGTGAGTCGATTGACCACGATCCGGCTGGTAACGGTGCCGATCAGCGCGCCGGCGACCACGTCGCTCGGGTAGTGGACGCCGGTGTGCACGCGAGAGTAGCCGACCACGGTCGCGAGCACGTGCAGCGCCGCGCCCTCCCACGGCAGCACGTCGCTAACGCCGGTCGCGAACGCGAACGCAGCCGCCGTATGGCCCGATGGAAGCGAAGTAGACCTCGGCATCCTGACCCGCCTGACACCCGGGACCGAGTGGAGCGACCGGTCAGGGCGCCGGCGATGTCCGAGCGGCTTGATCGCCAGGTTGACCACGGCGGCGGTAACCGCCACCGACGCGAGACCGAGCGCGGCGGCATGCCGTCCCTTATCCCCGCGCGTCACCGCCAGCGCGGCGGCCGCGGCGAGCGACAGCCGCGAGTAGTTCGCCGCATCGGATATGCGCGCCATGACCCGGTCGAGCTCCGGCGTGGGGGTGCGCGCGATCGCCCCGTAGACGGCCTGATCCAGATCGCTCAGCTCACCGAGCACCACCTGCGCCAGCATACGGCCATCGAGTCCGGCCGGGACGGGAGGAAGACGACCCCGAGACCGCAGCGGAACCCTTACCCGGGTCCTCGATGTCGCCGCGAGGTATCAGTCGAACCGTGTTCTCGTCTCGGCTTCCTCGGCCCGCTCGCGGAGAAGGTCGCCCCGGCCTCGTGGTCCACCGGGAGCGTTGTCCTTCAGTACGCGTTCGAGCGCCAGACCAGTCGACATCACTAACGCGTCCGTGCCAGGCCGCCCGATCAGCTGGGCGGAGATCGGGACACGCTCCACCTCACCGCACGGCAACGCTAGCGCCGGCCAACCGAGGGCGTTGGCCGGGAACGTGAATTGCGTCATCGCTGCACGCACCGCGAGTTCGGCGGCGTCGTCGGCCGGGGGCACGATCGGCAGGGTCGGTGTGAGTAGCAGATCGCAGCCGTTGAGCGCTTCTTGTGCCTTCTCGAGGTGCATCGCGCGCGCGGCCAGCGCCGTCTCGTACTCGCCATCGCTGACGTCGAGGCAGGCGGCGAACTTTGCACGGACGAGGTCGCCGTAGAGCTCGCCGCTTCTGGCGAAGAGCTCTCGGTGGACGTCGCCGACCTCGCGCATGAACGCCGGTCGCACCTCGTCGGCCAAGGGGGCGTCGACAAGTCGCCGGCGCGGGAAGAGCGATGCGGCCCAAGAGACCTGCTCACACACCTTCGGCTCTGCCAACTCGGGCCATGCGACCCCGACGATGACCTCCTCGAGTGACTCAAGCGGGCTGACACGCAAGTCAGGGACAAGTGCCTGCATGAGTTCGACGCAGCCGCCGACGTCGTGCGCCAAGGGCCCCGCGTGATCGAAACTGGGGGCGAGCGGGAAGACGCCGTCGAGCGAGACGAGTCCAAAGCTCGGCTTGAACCCTGTGACGCCGCAGCAGGCTGCCGGGATCCGGATCGACCCTCCGGTGTCGGTCCCGAGCGCCCCGTCGGCGAGGCCGGCGGCCAGCGCCGCCGCTGAGCCACCGCTGGAGCCGCCGGAGGTTCGGCCCGGGTAGCGCGGGTTCGGCACGGTGCCGTAATGGTCGTTCTGCGAGGTGATCCCGTAGGCGAACTCGTGCAGATTCGCTTTGCCTACCGACCGCCAGCCGGCCGACTCGAGGCGCTGCACCGCGGTGGCGTTCCGCGAGGGGATGTGTTCGGCGAAGATCGCCGACCCGTATGTCGTCCGGATCCCGGCGGTGTCGAAGAGATCCTTGATCGCCAGCCGCCGACGTCCGTGTTCGACGGTGAACGGGCCCGTGATCCAGATGCTGGTGAGTCGCGTCTTCACGAATTTCTCGTCGCTGTCTTTAGAGGTTGTCTTAAAACATGACGAGGTCGCCGCGTGTAGGCGCTCGTAGGTCACGCTTCCGGTCCGTGTCAGTCTGACTCACCGCGCCGGCGCCGGTATCGCTCGTAGATCACGCGCGAGCCGAACGTCCTCGTCTCGACCAGATCTAGGCGAACGTCTTCGGTTACCGGCGGCAGGGAGGGTGTGCCGCCACCAACGACGATCGGATTGCGGAACATGCGCAGCTCGTCGATGAGGCCGAGCTCGATCGCTGCCGCGGCCAGGCCGGCGCCGCCGATCGAGATGTCCCTGTCGGTCGCGTCGAGCGCCGCAGCGTACTCCTCGGCCACCGACGCCTCAGCGAGCCGGGCGTTGCCCTGAACGCTGTCGAGCGTGCGGCTGAAGACGACCTTCGGGATCGCGCACCAGACGTCGGCGAACGCCGCCCGGAGCTCGTTGTCGCGCACCGACGGATCCGTCTCCCATACCAGCATGGTCTCGTAGAGCCCGCGGCCGAGCAGACAGCCGCCGAGCTCGCGTACTTGGTCGATGTGGAAACGAAACTGCTCCTCGTTGGGCACGGTCCACCCAAACCCGCCCTCGCGGTCGGCGATAAAGCCGTCCACCGAGACGCCCATCGAGTAGATCAGCATCGCTTCAACCTCATCGCGTCGGAGCGACGGACGATGATCGCAATCGAGTTCACAATCGAGCCTGACATCGAACTCTCCTTTTTTCTGCAGGGTGCTCTGCCACAGCTATGACCGATCGCGAGACGAAAACTCATCGTTCCTGGCGGTCCAAGCGTGGCCGGCGGAGTCGCCGGCCTCGCTCAGCGGTTGTGGTTGACGACCTCGACGTTGTGGCCGTCTGGATCGAGCACGAAGGCGCCGTAGTAGCCCGGGTGGTAGACCACGCGCTCGCCGGGGCTGCCGTGGTCCTCGTAGCCGGCGGCGAGCGCGGCGGCGTGGAAGGCCCGCACCGTCGCGTTCGTCTCCGCGGCGAAGGCGATGTGCACGTGCTCGGTGAGGGGGCGCCCGTCGCGAACGAGCGAGAAGGAGAAGTCGGGGCCGGAGAACTGCACGCGATCCGGCGCATCGTGCGTCAGGTGAAGCCCGGCGTGGGGTGCGACCGTCGTGTAAAAGCGGCGCGACGCCTGCGGGTCGCGGACGCGGAGCCATAGGTGGTCGATGCGGCCGTCGGGCACGGGGCGCTCGCGCTCGCCGTGGACCGCCTCGACGCTGTTGCCGTCCGGGTCGAGCAGGAAGCCTCCGTAGTAGTCGGGGCCGTAGACCGTGCGCGGCCCCGGCGCGCCGTCGTCCCGGTAGCCGGCATCGATACCGGCCTGCCAGACGGCGTCGACGGCTGCTCGGTCCGGCGCGCGGAAGCCGACGTGCAGGCCGCGAGCGACGGGGTGGTCGCCGTCCGTCGAGCCGATCCACCAGTCATCCCACCCGACCATCTCGGCGTCCGCGTAGCTCGGCTCGACGCCGAGCACGTTGAGCACTGTGCGGTAGAAGCTCTCGGACGCGCCGAGGTTGGACACGGCGATCCCCACGTGGTCGAACATCGACTTGAGCCTACCGTTGCGGGCGTGCTCGAGCTCGACACCCAATCGCCGGATCTGCATGCACCGCTCGAAGGGCGCTCGAAGGTCAGGTTTCTCCGCTGGCGGTGACCTACGGGTTATCCTTGTCCCGTGGATCCCCCGGAGGTTCCGGGCGGCCCTCGCGATGGGGCGTCGCCGTCGTCGCCAGGCGCGGAGGACTTGGGTTCTTCACTGCCGGCACAGGCTGGCTGGGGTACTGCCGCGGCGGTGGCGGTCCCGGATCCCTCTGGCCCGCCGTCGCCGGACTACGCGGCGACATTTGAGATCACGTATCCGTCCGAGCTCAACCGGTGGCTCCCCTTGATCAAGTGGCTGCTGGCCATTCCGCATTACATCGCGCTGTGGTTCATCGTGATCGGGGCGTTCTTCGTCGCGGTCTACGGGTTCTTCGCGGTGCTGTTCACCGGCCGCTGGCCGCGAGGCGCGTTTGACTACCTGGTCGGAACGGTCCGGTGGTACTACCGGGTGCTCGCCTACGTGCACCTGATGACGGACGTATACCCGCCGTTCTCGCTGAGCGACGACGTGCACTACCCGCTACGGCTGAGAGTCGATTACCCCGAGCACATCGCGAACTGGCGCCCGCTCGTTCAATGGCTGCTGGCGATCCCGTACCTGTTGGTCGCCGGCGTCCTCTATTGGCTTACCGGCGTGCTGACGATCATCGCCTTCTTCACGGTGCTGTTCACCAAGCGGATCCCACGTGGTGTCTTCGAGCTGATGGTGCCGGGCTTCCGTTGGAACCTCCGCGGCAGTGCTTACAGCTATTTCATGACGGACCGTTATCCGCCTCTCGTGTGGGGGTAGCGAGCAGCAATCGATCCAAGCCGGGCGGACGCATCTCCGCATGCTCGGCGACATCAGATTGGCGCTCGGTTCAGCGGGGATCGATTGAGGCCGGCTTGATCACAGAACCCGCGTTCGACAGCCCTTCGCGCACCCGGAGCATCGTGTGGCCAGCGCGAGGTTATTAGCGATCGGACCGAGGTCGCCCGGCAACGATGGCATGCCGCAGTGTGCGTTCAGGACGCGCACCGCCGATCGCACCATTGTTATCACCGTTAATGTCGACAATGGAGGAATTTCACCTGGCGGCGGACTCGGGATTCAAGCCACGAACGCATTACATGGTGCAAGTGGCATATAGGGTCGGTTGGTTACAGGTGCCACCGCGGCGCCGGGCCCCCAGGCTCGTGAGCGTCGGTCCTCGGGCGTGCGGGCGGTTGCTCAGCGGGAATGGCGGATCGCCTCGAGACGCCGAAGGCTCTCGATGGGCCAGAGCTTGTCGGTGTCGTAATAGACCTCGAATGCGGGCGTTCCCTCCGGGAGGGTGACCCAACCGACCTTCGATCGCGTGTAGATATGCACGTCAGGCGTGATGTCGGTCGGGTTATCCAGCGTGCCACCGCGCACGAACCGTACCTCCGGCCGACCATATTCGCTGAAGACGGCTACTTGACAGAGCGGACAGCGGAAGATCCTCTGCGCACGGCCGCGGCTGCGCGGCACGTCAACCGGGTGTGGTGCATCCCCGAGAATCTCGACACGCTCCGCCTCGATCAGCAGATTGATCACGAAAGCGCTGCCGGTTTGACGCTGGCAATTCAGACAATGGCAGCAATGGACGAAGAGCGGCTCCGACGATAAGCGGTATCGGACGACGCCACAGGCGCAGCCGCCCTCGGGTTGAGTAGTCATGCTGCGACATCGTAGGACCGCGCGAGGCCGGATTGCGCCCTCTCCCGCGACCACATTGGACGACCCGTCGACGGAGGCCTGCGACCCGGGTGTCGCAGCGCGGGATATGCGGTCGTCGGCGTTGCGCTGTCGCTCCCTGTGGGGGACGACGATGGCTACGTCGCGATCGCGGGCGACATCGCCGACCCAGACACGGCGCGACCGGCCATCGATGCCGCGCTCGAGCGGTTTGGGCGGATCGACACGCTGATCAACAACGCTGGCATCTACATCGGCAAGCCGTTCACCAAACATACGGTCGAGGACTTCGCCGCGATGACCGCCGTGAACCTGACCGGTTTCTTCCACATCACCGAGCTCGCGATCGAGCAGATGGTTGAGCAGCGCCGCGGGCATGTCGTCAACATCTCCACCTCCCTGGTCGACCACGCGGACAGCAAGCGTCCGTCCGCGCTCCCCCCGCTTGGGCGCGTCGGCAAGGTCAGCGACGTCGTCGACGCGATCCTGTGCCTCGAGCGCGCTCCATTCGTCACCGGCGAGACGCTGCACGTCGACGGGGGGCAGGCCGCGGGGGGTTAGACGACACGGAACGCGGTGGGCGCAGTGTAAGGCTAGGGTTCGTGGCGTGTTCGCTGGTTCGGAGGGGTCGGTGATGGGAGGTGGGGTTATCCGACAGGGCGCCTCGGGAGGCGTCTGGCCTCGCCAGCGTCAGTGAGTTCGCGTAGCTATCGCTTCCTGCTTGGACTGTCCCGGGTCCGCTGGCAGGCGGCCACCGGCCTCCTGGCCCAGGTGACTCAGGGCGCTGCGGCGGTCGGCATTATCCTCGTGGTTCACCAGCACACCGGTTCGCTTGCGCTTGCTGGCGTCGTCGTCGGGGTGCTGTCGATCGCGGCTGGCGTCGCACGGCCGCTTCAAGGCAGGCTGATTGATCGCCGGGGATCACGCGCAGTGATTGCAGCCTGCGGCGTGACCCACGCGCTGGCGCTTGCCGGACTCGTGGGGCTCGCGGACCTCGACGCTCCGGGGGGATTACTGGTGGTGCTGGGGTGCCTTGCCGGGCTGGCGCTGCCGCCGGTGTCGACCAGCATGCGCGTCGAATGGGGCAAGCTCGTCGTTGGAGATGACCACACCGCCGCTTACAGCCTCGTCTATCTCACCCAAGAGCTTTCGATCCTCGCCGGGCCGCTGATCCTCGCCGCTGTGATTGCCGCGGCCTCGGCCTCACTGGCGCTGGTCACGGTCGCGGCGTTCGCGGGCGCTGGGACGGTGGCTTTCGCCGTCTCGATCGGGTCACCAAGCGACCAGGGGTCCGCGCACGCGAAGCCCAGCGGACTCGTGCTCCGAATCCGAGGTTTGCAACTCGTGTTGGCGGTCGCGGTGCTCGTCGGTGCTCTGATCGGCGCGCTCGAGGTCGCCGTACCTACGCTCGCGACTGCACACCGCGCGCCGGCTGCCGCCGGCCTACTGATCGCAAGCCTCTCGGTGGGCGGGATTCTCGGCGCTGGGATCTACGGAAGCCGGGTGTGGAAGGCGAGACCACCGGCTCGCCTTCTGTTGCTGCTCGTGCTTGTCACGACGGCGCTGGTGCTGATGATCCCCTCCCGTGGCCTGTTCGTGGTCGGCGCGCTGCTGCTGCTCGCGGGAGTCGCGCTCAATCCGGCGCTGACGACGTTTTCGTTGCTGATCGACGCGCACGTCTCCGCACAAACGGCCGGTGAGGCGTTCGGCTGGCTATCGACCGCGATCGCCGGCGGCACCGGCGCCGCGAGCGCGATCGCCGCCACCGTCGCGCAGCACCACCATGACGCGCAATTGGCGTTCATCGTCGCGGCGATCGCGGGAGCCGCCGCCACCGGCGTGGCCCTGCTTGCTCGCTCCACGCTCGACCGCACCTCAAGGTCGGCGCCCACATGACCACCGGGCAATCGGCTTGGATCTGCGTGCTTCTGTTTGGGACGGACCTGCCCGGCATCGAGACCTCGCGGAACGGCTCCTATTCGTAGGAGAGGGCCTCGAGCACGTTCAGCCGGCCGGCGCGGCGGGCGGGCCAGATCGCGGCGACCAGGCCGGCGATGATCGCGGCGATTACAAACACGATCAGCGTCCCGATCGGGACCGTGAAGGTCCCGAAGTCGATCGCGGCGCCGATCAAGGCCGCCAGCAGGATCCCGAGCGGGATCCCGAAGGCGGCGCCCAGCAGCGCGGTGATGACGCTCTCGTGGCGGATCATCCGCCGGACCTGACGGCGGCTCATGCCAACCGCGCGCAGCATGCCGAGCTCGCGGGTGCGCTCGAAGACCGTCAGCACGAGCGTGTTGACGATCCCGAACAGGCTGACCACGATCGAAAGCGACAACAGCACGTAGAGGAGGTTGAGCAGCGTGGTCAGCCCTTGGAGCTGGTTGTCGATGAACTGCGATTTGTTCTGAAGCTTGGCGTCCGGGAAGCCGGCGAGGGCCGAGTTCAGCCGGTGGGTGTTGGCCGGTGTGACGCCGCCCCGCATGTTGACGAACGTGAACAGGTTCTGGGGGTTCTGATACTCGCGGTCGAACAGGGCCTGCGAGATCGATATGTCACCGTAGGGCGACGCGCCCTTGGGTGGACTGGTGATGCCGACCAGCGTCAGATGCAGGAACTTGCCGGTGGGGGTCTCGAGCGACAGACCGGACCCGATGTGCAGATGATGGTCGGTGGCGTAGGACTTGCTCACGAACGCGCCGTCTGATCCGAGCTGCGCCGGCGTCTGCGGGCCGCCGTGCGTCCAGTCGATCCTGATCGCCTGGCTCGCGTTCGGGGGAACGCCCGTGATGTTCACGTTCGAACCGAACGCGCGGCCGCTGCCGGCCCGGACGCCCACCACCGCAGTGACACCGGGCACGCGCGTGGCGGCTTGCTCGGAGGCGAGGCTGATCGGCGAGAAGTTGTTGGTGGCTGTGATCGCGTAGTTGGCCACGAATGCCTTGTTGACGCTGTCCTTGAACCCGGTCCGAAGCCCCGCGGCGAGTACGCCGACCAGCGTGACGAGCGTCAACCCGATCATTAGCGCCGAGGCGGTCGAAGCGGTCCGTGCCGGGTTGCGCGCCGAGTTGCCCTGGGCGAGCTGGCCGGCGGATCCACCGATCCGGCTCGCGGGCCAGCCGAGCACAGCGACGAGCGGCCCCACGAGCTTGGGCGCGAGCATCGCCACGCCAAAGAAAAGGGCCAGCGCACCCGCGCCGACCGCGAGTAGCCGCAGGCCGGTGGACAGGCCCGAGGCCAGCAGCCCGACCAACATCAGCGCGACCGCGGTAAGTACCGTTGCGACGGCCGCCTGGGTGCCGTAGCGGGCCCACCGGGACGGCGGCAGGAGCGCCCCCTCTCGCGCCAATGAGATGGGTGCCACGCGCGTCGCGCGGAGCGCGGGCCGGAGCGCGGCGAGCATCGTAATCACGATCCCGACCGCCAACGCCACGATGATCGTGCGGGTCTTAAACACCGTGGACGTCTGGGGCAGGTTGATCCCGAACGACACCAGCAGTGAATTCAGTCCCTTGGCGAGCAGCAGCCCCAGGAACAGGCCGACAACCGAGGCGAGCACTCCGATCACGAACGCCTCGATCAGCACCGAGCGCAGGACCTGGCGGCGGGTGGCCCCCAGCGTGCGAAGCGTGGCGAGCTCCCGGGTTCGCTGCGCGATCGTGATCGACAGGGTGTTGGCAATCACGAAGCTCCCCACAAACAGGGCGATCCCGCCGAACGCGAGTAGGAAGTCTTGGAAGATGTTGAGGAATCCGCTGGTGTCCTTCGTCGCCTGGTGGGCCTGCCCCTGGCCGGTCCTGACCTGGGAGCTCGGACCGAGCAGGGGCTTGATCGCGTTGACGACATCCTGGGGCGTGTAGCCGTGCCGAGCGGCGACGCTGATCTGGTCGTACCTGCCCGCTTTGTCGAACAGCTGCTGAGCCTTGGGCAGCGTGAAGATCGACATCGTGGCGCCACCGAGCGAGGAAACGCCTCCGATCTCGACTGTTCCGACGATCCGAAACTTCTCGACGGGCCCCCGCGCGACGACGCCGATCTGCTGACCGAGCTTGTAGTCGTGCTTGCTCGCGGTCGACGAGTCAATGTCGATCTCGTCCGGGCCGCTCGGGAACCTACCGCTGGTCAGCGTGAGTGGGTTGAAGTGCTCGCCCGCGGGCGAGTAGCTGAAGGCTAGGCCCGGCGCCCCACCGCTCGAGATCACCTTCCCGTCGCGCCCAACGAGCTGGGCGCTATCGGAGATGCTGCCCGAGGCCTCGGCGACCTGAGGCAGAGCTCGCACCTTATTCAGCAACGACGCCGGAAGGGACGGCGTGGTCGGCGCGTTGCCGTTATTGTTGCTCGAGATCGCGCTCTTGCCGGTGACCACCGCGTCGGTGTTCTGGTAGACGGTCGTGAACACGGTCGAGAAGGCCGCTTTGATCGTGTCGGTGAGGACGAACGTGCCACTCACCATGGCCACGCCGATCACGATCGCGAAGGCGGTCAGGGCTGCCCGGAGTTTGCGCCCGAGCAGGCCGCGCAGGGCGACCCGAGTCACGACTGCAGGGTGCTCATCACCTCGAGCACCTGTGCCGGCTCGGCGTCGGTTAGCTCCTTAACGATCAGCCCGTCCGCCAGGAACATGATCCGGTCGGCGATCGACGCGGCGCGCGCCTCATGGGTCACCATCACGATTGTCTGGCTGTAGTCGCGGGCGGAGTCGCGCAGGAGGTTGAGGATCTCGCCGCCCGTCTTGGAGTCGAGGTTGCCGGTCGGCTCGTCGGCGAACACGATCGTGGGCTTGGTGACCAGCGCGCGAGCAATTGCCACACGCTGCTGCTGGCCGCCCGAAAGCTCGGAGGGTCGGTGCTTGCGCCGTTCGCTCAGCCCGGTCTTGGCGAGCAACTGCTCGAGCCACTCACGGTCCGGTTTCTCGCCGGCGATCGACAACGGCAACAGCACGTTTTCCTCGGCGGTCAGCATGGGGAGCAGATTGAAGAACTGGAAGACGAACCCGATCTGGTCGCGTCGCACGCGAGTCATACGCGTGTCGTCGAGCCCGGTGATTTCGCTGCCGGCGATCGTTACGGTGCCGCTGGTCGGTTTGTCGAGCCCGGCGAGGATGTGCATCAGCGTCGACTTGCCCGAGCCCGAGGGCCCCATGATCGCGACGAGTTGCCCTCGCTCGACATCCAGCGAGACTCCGCGCAGGGCGTGAACCGCCGTGGCGCCCTCGCCGTACTGGCGCTCGAGATCGCGCGCTTGAACGACTGCTAAGTCGAGCTCGGTGCTCGCGGTCACGCCGATCTCCTGCGCCGCCACCGCTGGGTGTATAGCAGCCGTAACGTGCTCCACAAGTGCCAAACGCCGGCTTAATCTGGCGTTGCAGAAGTGTCGGCCTGGCTCGGCATGCGCGCGCCGGGAGCCACGCCCGCCGGGCGCTCAGCCTCTCGGAGTGAGGAACACGAACGTGCGATCGGACTCGACGAGTTCTTCAGTTGACCGTGCCGCCCCTTGGCCTCGCTGTCCGAGGCCAAGAGACGACGGTGGTCCTCACGACCAGCTGGTACGCGCTATTTGAACGCGATCGCCTCCTCCACTGACTGGGCGAGCAGCGCCTGGCCGGCGAAGCTCGGGTGGATGCCGCAGCCGCCTCCTGAGAGTTGCGTCAACAGTCCCGCGGTGCACGGGTTGCCAGCGGAATGAACCGACGCCGCCTGCCATTCGCCGAACCCGTCGGCGATTTCCACACCAAACGGCTTGGCAGCCGTATCCACGGTGGTGTTCAGCGTTTCGGACTGCGTGTTGTCGGTCGCTGAAGCGTTGTTCAGCGAGTAGTAATTGACGATCACGATCTGACCCCGGTAGTGCGCCTTGTGGCGGAGCGTCGACAGGATCGTGGTGACGTTGTTTCCGATGCTCGTGAGCACCCCCTGCAGCTCGCTGGCGCTGGTGCAGTGGTCCGCCGTGGTTTCCTGACATACGAGCGTGTCGTTGGCACCGATCATCAGCGACACCAGGCGCGTGCGAGGGTGCGATCGGAGATAGGAAACCGCAAACGCAAGCTGGGAGCCGGTGTAGTTCACATGCAAGGGGAAGGCCGTCCGATACCCGGTCGGCGTGCCCAGGGTGTTCTCGCAGCCGTTGCTGATGGCGGTGGCGTCGACCAGGCTCGCGCTTGTCTCCCCCGGGCACGAGGCGTTGACCACGTTCAGGTTCAACTCGGAGCCGAGCATCGCCGGATAGCCGATCAGGCTCGACTCGTCGTTGTAGTCGGGGGACGGGACGACCGAGGACTCCTCATAGCCGAACGTCACGGAGTCCCCGAGCGCGAGGTAGTCCGACCCGGGCGTCACCGCCGGAACTGCATCCCCTCCCTCCCGCTCGTGCCTCGCATGCTTGGCTCCCGCGTGCTTCGCGTCATTAGCCTTGGCACTTGCGGGCGCGGCTGTCAGCGCGAATGGCGCGGCTGTGAAGATGGCGACAGCCACAGCTGTCAGCACTCGTCTAATGGTCACAGTGCTCTCCTCTCGTTCTGGGTCATGGTCTGACTCGGCAGCGGCCGCGACAGCGCGCCAGGCGACCTGCAAGGCGCAGGCCACGGACGGTGGCGAACCGGCTCCGGACCCCTACACCCTGTCGCGGATGTCATCCCACGAAGCCGGCAACGGCCGGTGAGGCAAAGTCTGCCGAACCAAAACCGCCTAATTGCAGGCATTTTGTGAGACCGACGCCGGGATTTGAGCCCGGAACCCTGCAACACGAGACATGCGCAGGCGGCGGTCAGATGCGGATCTATCCAGTCAGTTGCTGGGGATCCCGTTCTTGGGTGGTGCCGGCTGCTTGCCCTTGTACCGCTTGATCGGGCTGCCGCCGGATGGTTGCGTCACCAGTGGACCTCCGAAGAGGACGATCTTGCCGTTGCGGACCTGGCCCATCTCCGCGCCGTCGTAGCCGCCGTGGTCCTTGGTGGAGTAGCGGAACGGGACCAGCCCCGGACCGCTCCACTTGGAGCCGAATGTGTTGACCGCGTTGACGAGGCCCTGGCGGGTCAGGTTCTTGCCGGCGGCATGCAGAGCCTGCACGAGCGTGTATGCGTTCGCCATCCCGTATTCGACGTTGCCGTCGAACGGCGCGCTCGGGTCGTACTTCGCGTGGATCTTCCTGAACAGCCGGATCCAGGGGTTCGAGGTGTCGGTGTTGGACGGCAGGTATCCGTCGGTGATGGCGCCCTCGATCAGCCCGGTTCCGGAGGCCTGGCCCTGCGAGACGGTCTTCAACAGCCCCGCCACGGTAGTCGGGTCGATGCCCACGCTGGAGATCACGAGCTGGGGTTTCCAACCCAGCTTGAACGCCGTCAACTGGCCGATGGCGGTGTAGGTCGGCACCGTGAAGTCCACGAGTACGGTCGCGTTGGACGCCTTGAGCGCGGTGATCTGCGGCGCAAGCGTCGTATCACCAGGCTGGTAGGACTGCGTGTTGACGATGTCTGCGGCGGGAACCTCGTCCTGGATTCCGGCCAGCCCGCCTTGCCCGAAGTCGTCGTTCTGATACAGCACGCCCACCTTCTGGCCGGCGAAGTGCCGTTTGACGTACTGCCCCAGAATCTTGCCCTCGATCGTGTAGTTCGGCTGCCACCCGAACGTCATCGGCTGAGAGGTGCCGTTGTCCCAGCACGGGCAACCGGAGGCGACGAACAGGTCGGGAACCTTCGACGCGTTGAGGAAGCCGACCACCTTCGTGTGGGTCGGCGTGCCCAGGCCCTCGAAGATCCCGAACACGTTGTTCTGCAGGACCAACTGGTGCACGACGCTGACGGTGTTGGCCGGGTTGTACCCGTCGTCCTTGATGATCAAGTGGATCTTTCGCCCGAACACGCCGCCGTGGGCGTTGACGTAGTCGAAGAACGCCTGCGAGGCGGGCGCGATCTCGCTGTATCCCGGCGCCGCGAGACCCGTCAGCGGCTGATGCGTGCCAAACGTGATGCTATGTGCGGTGACCCCCGGTACGTTGCTGGAGCCCGAGCTCGAGCCCGCGGCGACGAGCGCGACTAACCCGGCCGTCGCCGCGGCGGCGAGCAGCCGACTGCTTCTTCTTCCCATCCTTATCCTCCTCCTCCTACGGTGGGTTGCACAACGAAGGCGCACGGCCATTTCGATACGTACCACCTCAGACGTTTCAAATACTAGGCTCTTATCGTGGCTACGGCAACAGGGAAGCAAGGGCGCCAGCCGAGGGCGCCCTCGGGCAGACGGCGGGGGCGCCCCCCGACCGCATCGTCAGCGGCGGTGCTACACGCCGTCACCGCCCAATACCTGTCGGGAGAACGCGTCGACCTGACGGTCGTGGCCCGGCGGCTCGGTCTGAGCCGGGCCACGATCTACCGCTGGTTCGGTTCCCGCGAGCACCTGCTCGGAGAGGTGGTCGCCACTCAGCTGGAACAGGTGATCGCCTGCAAGCGTCAGGCGGTGCGCACCCGCGGCGCGCAGGGGCTGCTCGAGGTGTTCGACCAGATCAACCGCAGTCTCTCGCAAGCATCCGCGCTGCGCACGCTGATCGAGCAGGAGCCTGCAACCGCGATGCGGATCCTGACCTCAGGGTCCGGAGTCGTGCATCCGCGGGCCGTGTCGACCGTTCGGGCGCTGATCATCAACGAAGTCGCATCCGGGCGCTACGATCCGCCCGCCGACCCCGAGACACTCGCTTACGCGATCGTGAGGTTGGCCGAGGCGTTCATCTATAACGACCGAGGGATCCGCGGCGATCACGAGCGGCTGCGGGAGGTTCAGGCCGCTTTGCTCGGTGTTGCGCTCCCCGGCGGCGGGCGCTCCCCCAGTCAGCCGGCGCCGCGCCCGGCGTCCGGTCGGCTGCCCGGCTGAGCCACGTTCCCGCGCGCCCAGACGCCGCGCAGCCAGCGCCCCAGCGCTCGGACACCGCCCTGGATCCCGGTCGGCCATACGAGAATCGCGGCGATCAGCACCAGGCCGTAGATCGCCAGCGGAAGGTTTGACTTCACATTGGTGGACAACGAGAGCGAGTTGGCGAAGTCATTGGTCCAGCTGGGCAGCAACACGAGCAGCGCCGCCCCCCAGATCGCCCCGACCAGCGACCCGAGCCCACCAACGACGACCCCGCTCAGCAGCGACAGCGACAGCTGTAACGGGAACGCCCCCGGCGTGGCGAGTTGCAACACGACGCACAACAAACCGCCGCCCAGCCCTGCGCACCCGGCGCTGACCACGAACGCGATCGTCTGGGTGCGTCCGACGCGCATCCCGCACAGCGAGGCGGCGATCTCGTCGTCGCGTACCGCGCGCATCGTGCGGCCGAAGCCGCTGTTGACCAGGTTGTAGAGCACGAACACCACGAGCAGCGCTCCGGCGCAGGCGATCCAGGCTTCCCAGCGCTCGAGCGGAAAGTTGGCGCCCAGCCACCCCGGAGGAATCGGCGGGTTGATCACCAGCCCATTCTCGCCTCCGAACGTGGCCGGGAATTTGTCCGCCAGCGCCGGCAGGCCGACGGCGAACGCCAGCGTGGCCCCGGCCAGGTACGGTCCGCGGAGCCGGCTTGCCGCCAGGCCCACTGGAAGCCCGACCAGCGCGGTGACGCCGACCGACGCGGCTAGTGCTGGGAGCAGCGCCCACCCCTCGTTGCCGACCAGCAGCGCGACGGTGTATGCGCCGACCGCCATCAGTGCGCCGTGACCAAGCGAGATCTGGCCGCTGCGCCCTGCGAGCACGGTGAGCCCGGCGAGCGCCGCGAAGTAGTAGGCGCCCGTCGCAAGTTGCAGATCGTTGTACGCGCTCAGTGACGTGCTCAAGACCCATACGACGAACGCCCCGCCGACCACCAGCCCCAGCGATCGCACCAGCGTGCTGCCCGCGAGCAGCCGCCCGATGCGCGCCGCCCGAACCCGCCTCCACTGAGCTTCGACAACGGTCACACGCGCCGCTCCTTGGTGGCCGAGAACAGACCAGCCGGGCGGACCATCAGGACGATCACCAGGATCACCAGCGCCGCGAGCGGGACCAGCGCCGAGCCCGCGTACCCGGACACGTACGACAACGCGAGCCCGAGTAACAGTCCTCCGACCAGCGCGCCTGGCGGGCTGTCGAGCCCCCCGATCACCGCCGCCACGAAGCCGCTGATCAGGATCGGATCGAAATTGTTGGGGCCGAGGAAGATCGAAGGAACGATCAGCACGCCCGCGAGCGAACCTGCGACCGCCGCCAGCGCCCACCCGAGCGTGAACATCCCGCCGACCCGCACCCCAAGCAGGCGCGCGACCTCGGGCCTGAACGCCGCTGCACGCATCTGTAGTCCCAGGTTGGTGGCCCGGAACAGCAGCGCCAGCGCGAGCGCCACCGCGATCACGACGAGTACGATGAACGTGTCATTGGGGGCGAACAGCAGGCGCGTCCCGCCGACCTCGTACCCCCGGATCGAGAACGCGGCCGGAAACGCGCGCGGAGTATTGCCCCAGATCATCCCCGCCGCCGCGACCAGCAGCGTGTACAGGCCGAGCGTCACGATCACCGCGTTCAGCGGCGGGCCGCCCTCCACCCGCCGGATCAGCACCCGCTCGACGACCGCTCCGAGGATGAACCCGGACAACAGGGCGACCACCAGTCCCAGGATGTACGACCCGGTCCAGTTGATCACGGCCAACGCGATGAACGTGGTGAACATCAGCATCCCCCCCTGAGCGAAGTTCACGATCCGCGTCGCGCGCCAGATCAGCACCAGCGCCAGCGCGACCGCCGCGTAGATCGCGCCGGTGGAGATGCCGTTCAGAGTCAGGTCGATGAACTCGGTCATCGTCTCTCTCAGAATCCGAGGTAGGCGTGTCGCAGGCGTTCCTCGGCCGCAAGCTCGGAGGCGGGCATGTCAGCGACCACGCGACCGAGGTTCAGCACCACGCCGCGCTCGGCGATCGACAGCGCGCTGCGCGCGTTTTGCTCCACCAGCAGCACCCCCAGGCCGAGCGAATCGGCCAGCCGCCGAACCAGGGCCATGATCTGGGCCACCACGAGTGGGGCCAGGCCGAGCGAGGGTTCGTCGAGCAGCAGTGCGCGCGGCCGTGCGACGAGCGCGCGCCCGATCGACAGCATCTGCCGCTCGCCACCGGACAGGCTCGCCGCGGGCTGCCCGCACCGTTCCTCCAGGCGCGGGAACAACTCGTAGATCTCCTTCAGCGGCGCCGCATCCCGACCGCGCCACAGCCCACCCAGGCGGAGGTTCTCCTGGACCGTGAGCTCG
Organism: uncultured Solirubrobacterales bacterium; assembly: GCA_963830475.1. Classification (GTDB taxonomy): domain Bacteria; phylum Actinomycetota; class Thermoleophilia; order Solirubrobacterales; family Solirubrobacteraceae; genus Palsa-465. The sequence goes on from CAWHMX010000009.1 coordinate 27,219, forward strand.
GCGATCACGCCGCTTCCCTCAGGCACATGTGCGATCCCCTGGCGCACGATCTTCTCCACCGGCAAGCGCGTGATGACCCGGCCGTCGAATGTCACCCGTCCGGCGCTGGGGCGCACGAGGCCGCTGATCGTCCGCAACAGAGAGGTCTTGCCCGCACCGTTCGCGCCCAGCAGGGCGGTCACCGACCCGGGCGGGACCCGCAGGGAGACGTGGTCGACAGCGCGCACGGGCCCGTAGTCGGTCGTCAGATCCTCAAGGACGAGCATCGCCGTCCGCCGTTGCGCCGGGCGCCACGGCGCCGCCCGCTTCACGCCCCAGGTACGCATCCAAGACCTGCGGATCACGGCGAACATCGGACGGCGGGCCGGATGCGATCACCCGACCGAAATCGAGCACCACCATCCGGTTGCATACCGATGTCACCAGGTCCATATGGTGATCCACCACCATCACCGCGATCCCGCTGCCCAGGGAGCCGATCAGGTCCGCCAACTCGGACAGCTCGCCGGCGTCCAGCCCGCCGGCCGGCTCGTCGAGCAACAGCAGTTCGGGCTCCGAGACGAGGGCCCGCGCCAGCGCGACTCGCTTCTGGACCGCGTACGGAAGCGTTCCGGGGAGGCGCCCGGCGAGCTGCTCGCACCCCACGCGTGCAAGCGCGACTCTAGCCCTGTCGTACGGTGTGGGCAGGGAGAGCACGGCGCTGATCAGCCGGACTCGCCGGAAGCGCTCGGCGCCGGCCATCACGTTCTCCAGCACGGTCAGGCCCTGGAACAGGCCGACGCCCTGGAGCGTGCGGGCGATGCCGAGCGCGGCCAGCCGGTTGGGGCGAGCCCGAGCCAGCGACCGTCCACGCCAGTGAAGAGATCCCGACTCTGGCGTGACGAAGCCGCAGATCAGGTTGAAGAGCGTCGTCTTACCGGCGCCGTTGGGGCCGATCACGCCGACCACTTCGCCGGGGCCGACGTCGAGCGACACGCGGTCAAGCGCGGTGATGCCGCCGAAGCGGACCGTCGCATCTCGCACCTCCAGATGGGTCGGGGGCTCTGTGGCCGCCACGCGCGCAAGCTATACCAGCGCGACCCCCGGTTACAAACGCATGCCGTGGGTCAGCGCAGGTGCTCGATCTGGGCGTGCTGCTCGGCAATCAGCGCCCCCAGCCGATCGCGGTGCTGGCGGGCACCGCCGAGCAGCTGCGCCGACATCTGCGCCCGCTTGTACCACCAGTGAAGGTCGGCTTCCCAGGTGAACCCGATCCCGCCGTGCGCCTGGATGGCTGAGGACGTCACCTCGAGGGCAGCTCTCGAGGCCGTCAGCTTGGCCAGCGCGGCCCCCTCGATCAGCTTCTCGGGACGGGCGTCGGCGGTCCACGCTGCGTAATAGGTGGCCGAGCGAGCGCTCTCGGTTGCCAGCAGCATCTCGGCGCAGCGGTGCGCCACCGCCTGGAAACTCCCGATCGGCACTCCGAACTGGCGCCGCTCCTTGACGTAAGCGACCGTCTTATCGAGCGCTCGCTGGCAGACTCCCGTCAGCTCGGCTGCCACCGCGATCGCCGCCGTCGCGACGGCCGCCTCGGCGAGGGCGCCGTCGCCGGGGAGAGGCTCGCCGGCGCCGGTGACCGCGCAGTAGTCGCGGAGACGGTCAATTGTTGCCACGCCGGCGTCGGGGAAGGGCCCCTCCACCACGTACGCGGCGTGCCCGTCAAAGCGCACCAACACCGCCGCGGTCTCGTCGCCGGCCACGAAGGTCGAGCCGTCTCGGCCGGTGACCCCGAGCGCGCCGGCGGCGCCGCTGACGAGCCCGGGTAGCCAGCGCTCGCGCTGCTCTGGCGAGCCGGCTCGCGCGATCACCGCGGCCGCGCACGCCGTCTCGAGCAGCGGCGCCGGCGCGAGCGCGGCACCAGCCTCCTCGAGGAGGACACATAGCTCGACGGCTCCGAGGCCGGCGCCGCCGTGCTCGGCGTCGATCGCGATACCGGGCCATCCGAGCTCGCACATCTCGCTCCACAGATCGACGTCACGCGCTCGCTCGTCGGCCGCCCGCCGCAAACGTTCAGGGGTGACGCGCGCGGCAAGGAGCTCCCGGGCCGTACGCTGGATGTCACTCTGAGAGGGGCTGAGATCGAATTCCATCTCAGCGCCCCTTCGGTAGGCCGAGCACGCGCTCGGCCACGATGTTCTTGAGGATCTCGGTCGTGCCGCCTTCGAGCGTGTTACCGCGGGCGCGCAGGAGCTCGAAGCTCCAGCGGGAGTCGTCGAACAGGGCACGCGGGCCGAGCGTCGCGACGGCGAACTGTGTGAGCTGCTGGTTGGTGCTCGACCACATCCACTTGAGTAGTGAGCCCTCGGGTCCGGGCTGCCCGTGCTTCTGAGTGGCAGACAGGCTGCGGTAGGCCGTGAACCGAAGGACCTCGATTCGGGCATGGAGGTCAGCGACCTGGGCCCGGACCTCAGCGTCATCTAGGAGCTCACGCGTGGCGAGATCCGAGACGAGGTGGTCCAGTAGTTTCCGCATCGCGACCTGCTGGAAGAATGCGAGGCCGGCTCGCTCGTTCATCAGGGTCGTGAGCGCGACCTTCCAGCCGTTGCCGACGCCCCCGACGATCCGGGTAGCCGGAATCCTCGCCGCCTCGATGAAGAGCTCATTGAACTCGGCACGGCCCGTGATCTGGCGCAGCGGTCGAATCGTGACACCCTCCTGCTCCATATCGAGGATGAAGTACGTCAGACCTTTGTGCTTCGGCACATCTGGATCCGTGCGTGCGAGCAGCAGGCACCACTTCGAGTACTGGGCGAGGCTCGTCCACACCTTCTGACCCGTGACGACCCAGTCGTCGTCGTTACGAACCGCCCGCGTCTTGAGCCCAGCGAGATCAGAGCCGGCGTCGGGTTCGGAAAAGCCCTGGCACCACACCTCGTCGCCCGAGAGGATCGGCGGCAGGAGGCGCTCCCGCTGCTCCTCGTTCCCCCACTTCATCAGGGTCGGCCCGGCCAGCAGCAACCCCAGCACATTGACAGGCAGCGGCGCCGAGGCCAGTGCGAGCTCCTCGAACAGGATCGCCGATTCCGTGACGGTCGCGCCTCGCCCACCGAACTCGACCGGCCAGTCGACCCCCACCCAGCCCCCGTCGTGCAGCTGGCGCTGGAAACGCAGCCGCCAGTTGAACTGCGCGTGCTCATCGGCAGGCTCGGGGCCGGGATCGTGGTCCCGCAACCACGCGCGGAACTCCTCGCGGAACGCGTCCTCGGCCGGCGTGAACGTGAGGTCCATAAGCTCAAGCAGCCTACATCGACGGGCCCGCGGTTCTGCTCAGTTCTCTACGCGGACGCGGCGCCCTGCGGGCCTGCGACCATAGTTGATGCGAGCGTCTGTCGCGTCCCAGGGAGGGTGCGCGCGGCGCGCCGCCGCTCGTCAGGCAGAGTGTCTCCCCGAGTGCCCGAGTTTCTCGAGTCGGGGGTCGTCTGCCCAGCCCGTAGTAGTCGCGCTCTGCTCGCTCTCGATGAGGGCGCGGCGCAGGATCTTACCCGCGGGCGACTTTGGGATTTCCTCGACGATCTCGACGGCGCGCACCGTCTTGTATGGGGCCACGTGCTCGGCGACGAATTGAATCACCTCGTCCTTGGAGATCGGCTCGCTCGCCACGACGAACGCCTTGGGTACTTCGCCCGCCTCTTCGTCGGGGAGCGGGACCACTGCCGCGTCAACGATCGCCGGATGTGTGAGCAAGAGCGCCTCGAGCTCGGCGGGGGCGATCTGGTAGCCCTTGTACTTGATCAGCTCCTTGAGGCGGTCGACGATCCGCGTCGAGCCGTCCGGGTCGACGCGGGCGATGTCGCCAGTGTGAAGCCAGCCGTCGGGGTCGATTGTGCGGGCCGTCGCCTGTGGGTTGTTGAGGTAACCCTTCATGACCTGCGGGCCGCGGATCAAGAGCTCGCCGGGCTCGCCGTCCGCGGCGTCCTCGCCGGTCGCGACATCGACGACGCGGCATTCTGTGTTCGGAAGCGGAGGCCCGATCGACCCCGGCTTCTGCCACGCCGGCTCGTCGGTGACCCAGTGTGTCGTAGGGCTAGTCTCGGTCAGTCCATAGCCCTGCTCCATCTGGCAGCCCAGCCGCCTTCCGCACGCGGCCTCGAGTTCGGCGGACAGTGGCGCGGCTCCCGAATTTATGAACTCGAGGCTCGATAGGTCGAACTCGTCGACCAACGGGTGCTTGACCAGCGCCAGCACGATCGGCGGGACGACGTAGGCGCGGGTGATCCGGTAATCCTGCACGGCGCGCAGGAATTGCACCAGGTCGAACCGCGGCATCGTCACGACCGTGGCACCTCGGTAAAGCGAAAGATTCATCACAACCACGAGCCCGTAGATGTGAAAGAACGGCAGCACCGCAATCACCCGATCATCGTCCGCGAGCTCGCCGTGAGCGGTCATCTGGCAGATGTTCGCAACGAGGTTTCGATGCGTGAGCATCACGCCCTTCGGCAATCCCGTGGTGCCGCTGGAATACGGCAGCGCGACGAGATCCTCAGCGGCATTGATCCGAACGTCGGGCGGCTCGCCACCCGCGAGCAGCAGCGAGGCGAACGGCGTCGCGCCGTCCGCCTCGCCGTACACGAAGATCTCCTCGACGCTGGCCTCCCGTGCCGCCGCGATTGCCTTCTCCAGTAGCTCGGGAGCCGTCACCATCAGGCGCGCCCCGCTGTCCCGCAGCTGGGCCGTGAGTTCCTCGACGGTCAGCGTCGGGTTCGCGCCGGTGTTAACCCCGCCGACCTTCGCGACGGCGTGAAAGGCGACCGCGTACTCGGGGCTGTTCGGGGCGTAGTGCGCGAAGACGTCGCCCTTGCCGAAGCCTCGCTTTGAGAGGCTGGAGGCGGCCGCGCACACGGATTCCGCCAACTCCGTGTAGGTGATCGCGCCGCCGCTCGATGCGTCGATGAAGGCGGGCTTGTCGCCCAACTCAGCGGCACGCCCGAGGGCAAGATCGGTGAGGGAAACGTCCGGAATGTCGATCTCCGGAAACGGGCTGCGGATCACCACCGTGGACCTCCTCGCTCAACTGTCCACCCGACTGTACGGCGTCCGCGTTACGCCGGAAGCGATACGGCGCGAGGCCCATGACCGGACATCTCTGTCCGGTGGCGCTGGAGCTCGGCTCGGCCGTCAGCTTCGTGGTGGTGTTCAGGCTCTTCTTCGACCGTCTCCCAGCGCGCGACGCGCGCGCACTCGCGTGGACCGAGCAGGGTTCGGGTGCACTTCTGCCCGGCGGCGGCGCCGACGGGCTGGCTATCGGAGCCTTCTTGATCCGTCTGACAGGAGTGCCGCTGCGCTGGATCGTGCGAAGGTCGGCCGGTCTCTTCTTCCTCGGCGGGCTGATATCTAGCATGGCGCTGATCGGCGGGGGTGTCGCACTGATCGCCGGAGCTGCCGGACCCCATGACTTCCTACGAGTCGTGCTGCCGACAATATTGGCGGCCGCTCGGGACGATTGTGATTGCGGCCCTCCCGCTCCTGGTCACCTCCCGGCGGCGACCGCCCCGTCGAAGGAGGCAACCCGTGAATCCCGTCGCACTGATACTCAAACCGATTCGTCACGGCTGGGCGGTGGTACTCACGGACGGCCGCGAGCTCGTCCGCTTCACCGGGCTCGGCGCAAAGCGAAGGGCCCGGCGCTACCTCGTTGGCCACGTCGTCGGAAGGCAGGCGAGCAATGTCTGCTGACGTGACCCCCCGCACCTACTTCGTCGGTCGGCGCCTGTTCGAGGCCGCGGAGATCTATTTCGTGACGGCGAAGGACGTGGAGGGGCTCGAACCCAACCTCGACTGGCACGGTAGCTCCGCCGCTCAAATGAAGCTCAGCGACCGGCTTATCATCCGTGTCACGTCCCAGCGACCGTCGCTCGAGCTCAGCGCGCGCTTCGCCCTGTACGTGCTCAACCACCTTCCAGACGGCGGGTTCGTCCTGGACTGCGACGACGTGCGGCGGTGGCTGGCGCTGGGAAGCGACCCCACGGACTTCGGGCCACCTCAAGAACGGTCATGGACCGACCGGCTCCGAGGGCTGCTCCGCGGGACGGCGACCGATCGGACACATGCCTGAGCAGCGGTCACAGTTACACGACGGAGGCTTCGGCAACGTAGGAGCGCTACCGCCGATCGCACCGCGGATCCGCGATCGCCACTATCTTGCGGTCGTCGCCGCGGAGGGTCGCCGCCTTGCGGGAGAGTTGAGGCCGCCGCGACCCACCGACCAACAGGTTGCTCCCGGGCCGGGGCGGGGAGGTCGCACTGATGACAAGTTCGTCTGGCGGGTCGCTATCCGGCCTCGGCTTTGATGATCATCCCCAGAACCCGGGGATGATCATCGCAACTTCGGCAAGAACCTCGCGGTGAGCCTGCTGGCGACGGGCCCGTGACGTTCGCCAGACCCGGTGGGACCACGTGGTGGCATCGGACCCCGGTGCGGGTACGCGGCGAACGCAACGGAGCGATGCTCCATCCGATCGTCGATCGCCTGGCTGCCCTCGACCGGGACTTGAGCGAAGCGGGCGCCAGCCGCGCCGACCCCGACGGAAGGTACGGCACACACTCGGCTCCCTTGACTCGACGCTTGTGGAGTTGGGCAAAACTATGGCCTGACCGTCTCCGAGGATGCGGCTGATGGCCACGATGACTGTCGCGCGACGCGAGCCGAGAGAGCGAGCACATGCCAATTACGGCCAATTCGATCGGATGGTGACGTAGATGTGGGTCACATCCCGCCGTTTGCAGGCATTTCTTCCGGAGTGGAGCCAACCGGGATCGAACCGGTGACCTCCTGCGTGCAAAGCAATCTGAGCTGATCACGGGGGTGAGCGGAGCGTCGGAAAGCGCTGCAAATCCTAGGGATTCCGTGACTGCGCTCCCGCTGCGATCACCGCTCGCGGGTGCAGTGGTGTGCGTCAGATGTGCGTCGGGGGCGGTCGGCGTCGCCGAGTCTGCGACGCGAGGCTCGGAGGGTGCTTGTAGTGACTCGTTTCGACGTAGGTGTGATGGTCGCCAGGGACTTGCTCGCGGATCGTGTGGGCATGGCGATGCATGATGTCGGCTTTAGCGTGCTCGACCGCGACACCTCGCAGGTCCTCGCGCGGGCGGATCCAGGCGATCGCGTACCGGGACCAGTCAAAGCCGGGGGAGTCCTCGACGATCGTGAGATCCATCGTCACGAACACCCAGGGTCCGGAAGTCTGCTCGTCGATGCGCCGCACGACGTCGGCGTCGGCCCGGCCGGTGACCCCGTAGTCAGCGACGGTCGAGATCTGAATCCCGCGCTCCCCGAGCGCAGCGACGAGGCGATCGTTCGCCAGCTGTTCGTCGAGGACGAGTTCGGCCACATCAGCGGCGAGCTAGAGCTGAGCTGCCGCCGCGACCCAGCGGATCGACTCGGCAACATCACGGTCGTCGAGGCCGTAATCGTCGATCAGGGTTGTCCGCCCAGCATCATCCGCGGCCAGTTGCGCGACCCTCTCAATCGGCCATCGTCGCCCCTGAACGGTCGGGACGCCTCCGAGCTTGTCTGGATCTACCTCGATTCGTTGTAGGCCCAGCTCCTGTGCGATCCAGCCGCCGCGACGCAGCATGTCTTTGACGAAATCAAGCAGTTGTGGCCTGAGCGTTACCTGATTGCCGCCCCTACCGGCGTCGACATACACACCCGGGTCGACTCGCTGCACGATCGCGCCTCGATCGTCGCCCTTGACGGCGTGCTGCGCAACTCCGAGTGGGGCATGTATTAGCGGCCAGTCGGGGTATGCCTGGCGGGCGCCGTCGATGGCCGTATGTATGTCGTCGTACGTGAAGCCTCGATCAAACAGCCAGTGGACTACGATCGCCTCGGCAACATCGAGGAATGCGTAGAGATTCGCGGGCCTCCCGTTGTAGAAGCTGGGCGTAATGAGCCCGTAGCGGGCCCATTGGCCGATCCGGTGGCCGCTCACGCCAGCCAGCGCCCCGGCACGATGCGCAGGGTAGACGGGCAGGCGCTCTGATCTAGGGTCACGGGTCTTCAAGGCGGCATGCGGCATTGCGAGGGGCCATTCGGTGACTCTCGACCATATCCTGCCAGGCAGCGGCTGCGCGAGCTGGTCGCAGGACCTGTGAGGGGGCCCTAGGTTTTCGACACTGTCCCCCCGCTCACCGTGGTTTTCGCAGCGTCGGCCTCGGCGGCGGTCCCGGCTGCGGTTCGCTTGGAAATGCCCGCCCCACCTCGGCACAGCTTCGTCTCGCTGCTGCTGCACGAAGGCCGATCGGTGATCTGCGTCGCCCGCCAGCTCGGTCACTCGGCACAGCTGACAATGCGCACCTACGGGCACGTCATCGAGGAACTCGACGACGCCCCGCGGATCGTCGAGGATGCAATCGCTACTGGACGCCATGACGAGGATGTGAGTCAGAAGTGCGTCGAGGTCAACTGACGTCGCGACGCAACCGAGCGCGACTACACAAAGTCGCTGATCAGAAGCACTTTCGCGCCAGTGGAGCCAACCGGGATCGAACCGGTGACCTCCTGCGTGCAAAGCAGATCGGATTGTCCACCCGTGTCTCGTAGTGTCGTGCAAATGCCTGCAAATGTGACATTTCTGTTGGCCACGGGAGGACACGAAAGGACGGCGCGAGACAAACTGGCGCCCCCTTGGTGCCCCCTCGGCGTTCGTGACTTGGGCGGCAGGAAGAGGGAAGCTCTCGGCTTGCCCGGCTGCGTCAGCTCGATGCGGCCGCAGCCAAGGCCGCCCTTGCGTCGGCGATCGCCGTCTGCGCGTCGAGCCGCGGCATGTCCTCGAACTCATCCATCACGTGGCCATACGTGCTGAGGGTGAGCCGCGCGTCGTGGCCGAGCTGGCGAGCGACGTAGATCACCGAGCGCCCCTCGTGGAGCAGAAGCGACGCGAACGAATGCCTGAGGTCGTACGGACGACCGTGCTCCAGCCCCGCCGCCTCGATCGCGCGCTTGAACGCCCGTCGGCGCCACGACTGGTACGCGGCGAGCGTCCAGGGCGTCCCGGCCCCCGACGGGAAGATCAGCGAGCTCTCGGACGGCCGGCCGCTCCGCAGTCGCCACTCGCGGAGGTCTACGGCGAGCGGCTGCAAGACGCGCACCGTCCGATGAGCGGCAGTCTTCGTGTCCTTTTCCTCGCCGAGAGATATCGCGCGCTCGACGAGGATCGTCTGCTCACGGACGTCGCGCCACTGGAGCGCCAGCGCCTCACCGGGCCTGAGCCCGGCGTACGCTAGGACGCTGATCAGTGTCGCGTCGCGCGGCGAGCTCGCCGCTCGCATCCGCTCGATCGTCGCCGGAGCCAACGGCCGGACCTCAGTCTGTCGCGGAAGCGCAGCCTTGCGGACGGCACGCGCCGGGTTCGATTGGATCTGCCCGTTCTCGAACGCGCGCTGAAGGATCGCTCCGAGCAGGGTGAGCGCGTAGCGGACCGAAACACGGCCGTGGCCGCCGGCGAGCCGCTGCGCCTGCCAGCGCGCGATCGTCTCAGGCCTGATTGCCCGGAGTTCGAGCGGGCCGAGTGACGGCAGGATGTGCTTGTTCAGAAGCTGCCGGTAGTGCATCCATGTCTTCGGCGAGAGCTGGGACGCATACGCCTCACACCACGTGCCGACCACGTAATCGGCGAGCGTCACCCGGCCCATGTCCATCTCGGTCAGCGTCCCGAGCTGCTGCCGCCGCCGGAGCTCGGCACTGAACGTGACGGCGTCCCCCTTCCGGTCGAACGCTTGGGACCGACGGCGACCTCCCTGCCGCCAGCGAACCCGCCACCGCACCGCTCCGTTCTTCAGGACCCGTCGCTCGATCTCCATGCCGCTACTCCCTGGCTCCTCTTCGTTGCCTTCAAGGATGCCACCACCTCCCGATGCTCACCCACCCGTGCCCGTGTCCACCTCCCGGAAAGGCCCGCCGCACCCTCACTGGGAAGCCATGGGCCAGACTACCCGCACCCTTTCTGGTGACTACGTGGGGGGCGGGTAGTCTGGCCCATCGGCGAGCAAAAACCCCAGGTGCGGCGGGGCTGTACGGGGGCTCAGGTGTGTAATCGGATTACACACTTCGTTACACACTTTCCTACACACCTGAACGGGTCCGCCGCGGCTCCGGACACGCTCTGCGCCGCTCAATCGCGCTCCCGTCGCCAGCAGCCGATCGGCGGATACGCCTTTGGGACTGGAACCCGCGCCGATAGACTCGACTCATGAGCGTGACCGTGCGACTCCCCGACGACCTCGCCGCCCTCCTAGCTGAAGAGGCGGCTCGCCAGTCCGTGACTGCGGACGAACTCGCCGCGCGCGTGCTGGCCGAACACATCCATGCCCGGCGGAAGCTCAGGTTCGTCGCGATTGGCGCGTCGAGCTCCGGTCGCACCGCCGCGGAAGCGGAGGACATGCTCGCCGAAGGATTCGGTCGCTGACGCTGGTCGTCGACACCGGCGTGCTGCTCGCTGCCGCCGATCGAAGCGACCCCAACCACACGGCCTGCCGGGAGCTGCTTGAGGCGCATCCCGGACCGCTCGTCACGACCGAGCTCGTGATCGCCGAGACCGGATGGCTGATCGACCGGCAGCTCGGGCCCGCGGCGGAAGCCGCGCTCTACGAGTCCGCGGCCGCCGGCGAGATCCGCGTCGAGCCGCTGTCGGCAGCCGACTGGACTCGAATCGCCGCGCTCACCGTTCAGTACGCCGATCAGCACCTCGGCGGCGTCGATAGCAGCCTCGTCGCCATCTCTGAGCGACTCGGCGCAACCAGCATCGGCACCCTTGACAGACGCCATTTCGGCCTCGTCCGCCCTCAGCACATCGCCGGCTTCGAGCTGCTTCCGTAATTCACCGCCGCGGCCCCCGACTGCATCCTTCGCTGGCCTGCACGAACTCGCTTCCTCGGGCATGGACCAGCCCCGCCGCACCCCTTCAATCAAGCAACGACCCCGACTACCCGCACCCTTCCCTCGTGACATACGTGGGGGGCGGGTAGTCGGGGTCGTAAGCCAGCTGAAAGCCCAGGTGCGGCGGGGCTGTTCGGGGGCCCAAGGGTGGACTCGAAGTCCACCCTTCCGTCCACACTTCCGTCCACCCCTTCGTCCGCACCTTGAGCGGTCCGCCGCAGCGGACTCCGCGTCAACTGGGAGCGGCCCACGTCCACGACAAACTGGTCGCCTCGCTGGGCCCATCGCACGAGAAAGGGAGGTGTACGGCGGCAAGCCTGCGTCGCCGGACACCTCAAGGCCGGACATGCGCAGGTTTGGCGAAAACCGGGGGTGCTCCGGCCGTCCCAAGGCGTCGATGTCGTCCCTCAGATGAGCGCGAAGCAGGGCGCGCAACGAGGCCAATCTGAGGCTGACCCGCCCCTGCTCCGGCCAATTTGCAGGTCGTCGGCGCCGTCGGTCGCGAGGACGAGCAGATCGACCAGGTGGCGAGACGCGCTGATGGCGAGGAGGAGGGCTCTGCCCAGCTAGCTGTCGCCGGACACCTGCATTGTGGTCAGGGCGCTAATCGACGGCGGCCACCTCAGCGGTCGCGGCCACGGGCGCCTGCCGGCTTCTGCATCCTCAGGCGCGAGCGGTATCCCGATTGACGCCGCGCTGCTGGTGCTCGTCGAACCCAGAAGCGCGGACGCCTCGCGACCTTTCACTTATTCCTGCGTCCGAGCGACAGCGCGGTCACGCGTCACGCGGGTCCTCGCAGCGCTCGACGACAGTCCGGGCTCAGACGCGTGGCTTCTTCGCGACGGCCAGCAGCGCCTCTTCGGCGAACTCGGGCGCACCCCCTTCGTAAACTTCGCGGATCCGTTCGAAGGCGGCTTCCTGAAACCGGGCTCTCGCTTTGCGATCGAGCGCCTCTACCGCCGCCCGACCACCACCGGTAAGTAGCCACCTCCACCATTGCTCAGGATCGTTGAAGCGCAGCAGAGCCCGCTCGGTGCTCATGCGCACGTCGGTGAAGCCGGAGGCCGAGAGGGCGGCGCCGAGCTCGTCCGGGGTGTCGAATGCCCGCGTTTCGAGGTTGACCGAGACCCCGAACTCGCGTCGAAGGTCTCGGTACCAGCCGTGGTCATCGGCGCGACTCCAGCTGCTGAGCGCGACCGTGCCGCCCGATCGCAGCACGCGACAGAACTCGCGCAGCGCCGATTCGGGAGCGGGCAGAAAGAAGATCGCGAACGCGCAGGTCACGCAATCGAACTCTCCGTCCGTGAACTCCGAAAGTCGCTCAGCGTCCGCCACCCGGACTTCGGCGTTCGTGATCCGGCGTGCCTGGATGTCAGCCGATGTGAGAGCAACCATCTCCTCGGCGAGGTCGACTCCGATCACCCGCCCTCGCTCGCCGACGCGCTCGGTGGCCGCGAACAGCACCGCGCCGCGCCCGGTCGCGACGTCAAGGACGCGATCGCCCGCGTGCACCCCGGCAAGCTCGACGAGTCGGCGACCAAGCCTGCCGAAGATGGGCGTGCCGACCCGATCGTAGTCCGGCGCTCCTCGTCCAAAGACGCTGGCCCGGAAGCGCTTCAACGCATCAACTTCGGGCTCCATCGCCGCGCGCGATCCTAACCGACGCGGGCAAGACGACCGCGTTCGCCTGGATGCAGCACCTCGAGCCGCGTGGCTCACTTCTCAGCCGCAGACGTCTGGGGTCGGTGGCGGGACCCGAGCACGGACGTTCCGGGGGCGCCGGAGGCGGGCTCGGTAGCGAGGGGGCGCACGGCTGCGTACGCGTAGGGGTGGTGGAACACGTCGAGCGCTAGGTCTCCGTCTGGCACCGGCAGCGCGAACGCCTCATCGGTCTTGGTGTCGTGGACCGCCACGGACAAACGGGCGTCGTGGGGGTGCCAGAGCAGACGGACATGGATCCCGTCGTTGGTGCGGCTGTCTAGCTCGCGCGTTGTCGTCCCGATCCTGCTCGGGCGTTCCGGGTGGGCCGGGCCGAGATTAGAGATCTGTGGATAGACCATGCTGCTGCTCCTGATCGTTGACTTTGTAAATACGACGCAGCGCGACCGGGCATTTGGACACGCGTCGTCGAGCCGAGCGGCGAATCGCAGCGCCGGAGCCTCCAGCCGCTACGATCGCGCCGCCGAGCGGAGCCGGAAACGGAAAGGACCCGGCCCATGCCGGAAGACACCAGTAGCGAGGAAGGCGGAGACCCGACAGACGTCGACCCGAGTCTGGCGGTCCATCGGCCACACGGGGATCCGCGGCCGGCCGCTGTCACGTTCGTAACGACGGAGCACTTCACTCTTCAGGGCGCGCGGGCGGCCACGATCGCCGAGTCGACTGGCCGCGCCAGCATGTTCCTTTTTTCTGTGTCCGGCGGCCTAGTGGCGCTGGGATTGATCGCCACCGCGACCCGGGTCGGCACCGCCTTCTATGCCTTCGGCCTCATTCTCCTTCCGACACTTGGGTTCGTCGGGTTCGTCACCTTTGAGCGGGTGATGCAGTCCGGAATGGAGGACCTCGAATACGCGCGTCGCATCGCCCTGTTGCGCGGCTACTACTTCGATGAGGCGCCGGAGCTCACTTCGTACCTGATGAGCGTCCCGGGACCCGAGCCCCTTCAGGTGCTCGGATTGCGGGCGGGGCGCTGGCAAGCATTCCGAACTGTCGCGGCCATGGTGGCGGTGATCACGGCCGTGCTCGCTGGCTCCGCTATCGGGCTGCTCACCGCTGTCGCTTCGGAGCACTCGCTGGCCGCCGCGCTTGTTGCAGGCGGCGTGGTGGCCGTCGCCGCGCTCGCCGCAATGATGCGCCTGCAGGAGTCCGCCTGGGAACGGGCCACGTCCGCGCCGGTCAGCTTCGACTCAGACGAGACGGAGCCCGTGCAGCGGTAGCAGCCACCGCATCGGCGTTGACCCGATCGAATGGAGCGCTCCGCGATTCATGACTCGTCGCCGACGCGCCTGATTGTCACCTGGGGACGTAGGTGAGGATGACCGAGCTGTTGGCGAGCTTGCGCACGTCGGTGAGCGTGAGCTCGAAGGACGAGGTGTCGACGTCCTCGAACAGGCGCTGGCCGGTCCCGACCACGACGGGCATGACCCAGAGCCGCAGTTCGTCGACCAGGCCCGCGCGCAGGAGTGCGTCGTCAACGCGCCCGGTGCCCATCTTGAACAGGTCCTTCCCGGGCTGCGCCTTCAGCTGCTCGATCGCGCCGACGATGTCGGGTCCGAGGAGGGTGGCGTTCCATGTCGCCTCGTTGAGCGTCCGGGACGCGATGTATTTGGGTATCGCGTTGATCTGGTCGATGTACGGGTCGCCGGTGGGGGCACCCCAGTTCGCCCGGAAGAACTCATAGGTGACCCGGCCGAGGACTAAGGCGTCGTATTTTTCTAGTTCCTCCTTGGCCAGCTGCCTGGATTCCTCGTCGAACGGAGACCAGCGGTCCGGGGAACCGATGACACCGTCGAGGGAGACGAGTGTGGATTCGATTAGCTTGCGCATGACTTCTGTCCTTCTCTGTCGTATCGGGCTACGGAGAGTGTCCGTCGCGTGGCTCGCGCAGGTCCGCCGGCGGACGCTGGGTGTGCAGGTCCGCCGGCGGATGCTGGGCGGTCACTCGTCGAATGTGCGGTAGTCCCCGATGAGTTCGGGCTGGGTGAAGGTGGCGGGCCGTTCATGGATCTCCTTCGCTCCCGCGATGAAGGCTTGGAAGGAGGCCAGTCCTTGCACGCCCGTTCTGCTGCCCTCGTCGGTGTACAGGTGTATGAATTGGCGCGAGTCCGGGAGATAGAAGACCGCGTACCGCAATCCTTCTGGTCGTGTCTGTCCGAGCTCGTCGAACACGGCTCGCACGAGCGCGGCGTTCTCCTCTTGTCGTCCGGGCTTGACGGTGTAGGTGACCAGCGTATGGCGCATAGTTGACTCCTGGTTCGTTGTTGGGTGGTGGTTGTTGCTGGTGGTGGGAAGGTGGGTCAGCTCGAGGCGGCGAGGGCGGGCTGCGGCTCGCCGACGATGGTCTTGGTCACCGCGTCGGAGAGCTCGTTGCGGCGCACGAGCGCGAGGATCGCCGGGATCGCGAGCAGGCCGATCGCGCCGAGCACCCAGAACGCCTGCTGAAAGCCACCGGTGAGCGCCGCGGACACGTGGCTGCCGGCGTGAAGCATCGCCTGGGTGTGGCTGGCGGCCACGCTGGAGGCGATCGCGATCCCGATCGCGCCGCCGAGCTGCTGAGAGCTGTTCAGCAGCCCCGACGCGAGCCCGGCGCGTTCCTCCTTGACGCCGGCAAGCGCGGCGATCGAGATCGGGATGAACGCGAACGCTGTGCCTGCGCCGGCGACCATGAACGGCCCGAGCAGGTTGCCGACGAACTGGCCGTGGGCGGGCACCTGGGTCGCCCAGAGGGCACCCGCGCCGATCAGCGTCATCCCGACCGCCATCACGAACTTCGCCCCGCCCCGCGTGACCAGCGACTGCGAGAGCCCGGCGAGCGCGATCGATGTCAGCGACGCCGCCAGCCAGGCGACGCCGGTCTGCAGCGCGCTGTAGTGCAGAACCTGCTGCATGTACAGGGTTCCGACGAAGATGAACGCGTAGAAGCTGCCACCCAACAGCAGCCCGGCGACGTTCGCGCCCGAGAGCGTCCGCAGCCGGAAGATCGACAGCGGAAGAATCGGCGCCTCGGCCCGGCGCTCGATGACCAAGAACAGGGTCAGGAGTACGGCTGCCGCGGCGAGCACGCCGATCGTCCGCGTGGCGCCCCAGCCGTACTGCGGTGCCTGGGAGATCGCGTCCACGAGCAGCACGAGCCCGGCGGTACCGGCGATCGCGCCGAGCGCGTCGAACTTGCGCCGCGCCCCGTCGAGCCGGCTTTCGGGCACGATCCGCGGTGCCAACAGCAGCGCGGCCGTGCCGATTGGGACGTTGAGGTAGAAGATGTACTGCCAGCCGGCGTACCGGGTCAAAAGCCCCCCGGCGATCATTCCCACGGTCGCGCCGCCGGCGCCGAGCCCGCCCCAGATCCCGAGCGCCTTGTTGCGCTCGGCGCCCTCTTCGAACATGTTCATCACGATCGAAAGAGCGGCGGGCAGCATGATCGCTGCTCCGATGCCCTGGAGCGCCCGGGCTCCGATCATGAAGCGGGCACCAGTTGCCAGCGCAGCGGCCAGCGACGCGACGCTGAACAGCCCGAGCCCGAGCATCAGGATGCGGCGGCGGCCGAGCAGATCGGCGGCCCGGCCGCCGAGGAGCAAGAACCCGCCGAACGTGAGCGCGTACGCGGTCACGACCCATTGCAGGTTGGTCGGCGAGAAGTGCAGATCGCGGCCGATCGTCGGCAGCGACACGTTGACGATCGTCAGATCGATGACCGTCATGAAGAACGCCACCGCCAGCAGCGCGAACGCCCGCCAGCGATTGATATGGGATGACTGCGACATCATTAGACCTCCAGTGGTTTCGCCGCCCGTTTTGGCGGCTTCACACAGGACGTCGCAGCACCGCCCCCCGATTTGGACAGCCGCGGCGAGAAACCGGGAACGATCCGCGTGAGGCGTTGCCGGTTCGCTCAGAGAGCCGCGAGCGGTGGTCGCTAGCGAGCCGCTGCCGTCAGCCGGCGTCTAGCGTCGATAGGCGCCGGTGAAGCTCGGCTCGCTCGACCGCGTTGGCGCTGAGCGCGATCGCTCGCTCGTACGCGCGCGCTGCGGCCGCTGGGTCGCCGGCTCGCCGGAGCAGGTCGGCGTGTGCCGCGTGCAGCGGCTGGTAGCGCTCGAGCGCGGGGTCGGCCAGCAGGGGCTCGAGCAGCTCGAGCCCGGCCTCTGGGCCGACGGCGAATCCGACCGCGGCCGCGCGGTTCAGCTCGACGATCGGCGAGGGCGCGATCTGGCCCAGCGCGCCGTAGAGCTCCGCGATCTGCTCCCAATCCGTTGTGCCCGTGTCCGCCCCGCGGATCTGCAGGGCGGTGATCGCGGCTTGTAGCTGGTACTGGCCCGGGTGCCGGAACCGCATCGCCCGGTCGAGCACCTCGAGCCCTTCGCCGAGCCGATCGCGATCCCACCGCGAACGGTTCTGCTCCTCGAGCGCGAGGTAGCGCCCGTCGGGCGCGACGCGCGCATCGCGACGGGAGTCGTGCAGGAGCATCAGCGCCAGTAGCCCCCAAACCTCGGCCTCGTCGGGCATCAGCTCGCACAGCAGCCGCGCGAGGCGGATCGCCTCGCCGCACAGCTCGGCCCGCACCAGCCGGTCGCCCTCGGTCGCCGAGTAGCCCTCGTTGAAGATCAGATACAGCACCCGGAGGACGCCGCGCAGCCGGTCGGGCAGCTCCGCGTCGTCGGGCACCCGGTACGGGATCCGCGCGTCGGCGATCTTGCGCTTGGCGCGGACGATCCGCTTGCCCATCGTCGGCTCCGCCACCAGGAACGCGCGCGCGATCTCGCCGGTCGTGAGCCCGCCGAGGGCGCGCAGCGTCAACCCCACCCGCGCCGGCAGGTCGAGCGCCGGATGGCAGCAGGTGAACATCAGCCGCAGGCGGTCATCGACGATCGCGCTCGCCTCGGCCTCGTCGGGGTGCTCCTGGCGATCGAGTCGCATCAGCTCCGCCAGCCGATCTGCTCGATCCGCGACCGACCGGTTGCGGCGCATCCGATCGATCGCCCGCCGCCGCGCGGCGACCGTGAGCCACGCGCCGGGCCGCGCCGGAACGCCGTCGCGCCGCCACGCGGTGACCGCGTCGACGAACGCGTCCTGCACTGCGTCCTCGGCCAGCTGAAAGTCGCCCACATGTCGGATCAACGTCGCCAACACCGCCGCGCGCTCCCCGCGAAACGCCGCCGCGATCGCGCCGGCGACCGGATCGGGGCTCGCGCGGCGTGGCGGCTCCAAAGAGCTCAAGACGCGCTGGCGCTCCGATCGGGCCGCGGGATCTCGTCATCGGCCACGATCGGTCGCACCTCCACCGACCCGTACCGGGCCCACGGCAGGCGCGAAGCATGCTCGACCGCCTCGTCGAGATCCGGGCAATCGAGCACGTAGTAGCCGCAGAGCACCTCCTTGGTCACCGCGAACGGACCGTCGGTCAACTCGGTCTCCTCACCACGGACCCGGACCGTCGTCGCAGTCGCGACTGAGTGCAGCGGCCCATTTGCGACGAGCACCCCCGCCTCCTGCAGGCTCGCGTTCAACTCGTCCCACAGCGGCATCTCCGCCCACCGCTCAGCCCGCTCAGCCTCATCAGCAGACTCAGACCCATAAAGCAACAACATGTACTCCGGCACGGTCGCCTCCAATCGGTACGGCCGCACGATACGCGGCCACTACACCTACGTCGCCACAAACCAGTCGATTTGGACAACGCGATCCGCGCGTCGTATGGCGAGCGCCGGCTCTACGGAGCTGGTCTCTCGCAATACGCCAGAGAAACGGACCTGTCGCCTGCTGCTCGTGCGCGAGCGATAGCCGTCGTCGACCATGACCAAGTGCTCGCCAAGGACGAGCACCAGCGCTCTCACTTGACCGCCCCTTTCCGTGGGAGCAGTAGGGCCCTCGACCGGCAGCGTTGGCGAGACCTGCTTCGCTCGCGTGACGCGCATTTCGCCGCCGTCCGGCGCGGTCTTGCAATGCGCGCGGCAGGCGCGTCTCCGGCGTCGGTGCGACGGGTCTCGGCCTCGACGGCCGGTCGCAGGTACGCGAGATCCGCGCGGAGCAGGTCGCTCGTTTCGTCGTGCGAGGTTCGCGTCGGCCCGCCAAAGGAGGTGCGTGTATCGAGGACGCGAAGCAGCTCTTTTGCATCGTTCCGGCGACTGAGGCGTCTGCCGACGAGCCACCGTCGGTCGTGCTGCTCGTCGGAGGGGGGCGGTTTCGATGCCGTTCGACTTGGCCCGCACGTGAAGAGGTGTTCGTACTAGTCCGGGTCGGCGTGCGGAGCGTAGGGCCGCTCGGGGCTCATTCAGGGCCGGCCTTGATCACCTCGAGGACTTGGGCCGCCCGCGGCCGTAGTCCGAATTCGGTGAGCACCCAGGTAGCGCCCGCTTGATGCCATGGCTCACCCGACTCGTCGGCACCGATCTCGACTACTAGGTCGAACTTCGTCAACCCGCCGTGGCGCGAGCGCTCGATTTCGTCTGCCAGTTCGGTCAGCGCTTCGGGTCCCGGTAACTCAATCGGGAAGAGCCCGTCCCATTGCAGTGCCCGTTTGATGGGCCGCCGGTGCGGCCAAACTGCCGCCACCCACACGGGGATGCGCGGCTGCTGAACCGGGGGCGGTTCGAACCTGCCGCTCCAGAATTCGCTCAGCCGTGACAGGCCCTCGTCGAGCCGGTGGGCGCGTTCGCGAGGATCCTCCACTTCGCCGAACTGCGCCAGCTCTGCCTGATTGCCGAGGCCAACGCCGAGGGTAAGCCGTCCGCCGCTGAGGCGGTCGAGGCTCACCGTCTCCCGGGCGACCTTCTGTACGCGCCGTCGGGACAGCGGCGTGACCAGAGGGCCGAGGCGTAGCCATCGCGTGCGAGCGGCGATCGCGCTGAGCGCAACCCACGGGTCGGCCACCGCCTTGACGGGATGCCGGTAAACGATGTGGTCCCACAGGAACAGGCCATGCCAGCCATGTGCCTCGGCCTCGATCGCCAGCTCCACGAGCACGACGGGATCCGCAAGCTCGTCAAACGGCGCCAGGTACAGTCCGCGGTGCGGGCGAGCGCCGCCTGACCGCGGTTTGGCGCCCGACTCTCGCGCTCGCTCGTGCGTACCGGACACTGGGCTATCCGAAGGCCTGCGCGAAGGCATGCTCCACGCGTATCAGAAACACGATGCGGCCCTCGCGCAACGGGTAGGGGCGGCCGATGTAGCTGCGCGAGATCCGGTCGATGATCTCCCACGCCCTCTCGCCGTCGACCACGTGCGCCACCCGTCCCCGGATGCTGACCATGGAAGTTGGTCGTTCGCGGTCGGCGATCGAGAGCGCCACCCGTGGATCGCGGGTCAGGTTGCGCGCCTTGCGCGAGGCGGGCGAGGTAAGCACCGCGAGGTGCTGACCCTCACGCCCCACCCAGACCGGAACGGTGTGCGGGCTTCCGTCCGGAAGCAGCGTCGCGATGTGCGCCAGGTTTGGGCCGTCGAGCAGCCGCCGTGCCTCGCCTGGGAGTGGCACTTGGCTTGAGCCCTCGAGCTGCTGTTCTTCGATGTCCTCACGGGGGGTCAGCATCGCGGCGAGCTTGTCCAGCATGCCCTCCCATCCTCCTCGCACGTGCCTGGCGATCTCGGGCATCGCCGCGGTCAGCTCCTGCAGCTGGTCGTGCTCGAGCTCGAGCAGCGTCTCCTCGGGTGACTGCTGCCGGTGCAACGTGATCGTGAGCCGGGAGTCAAACGATGGTCCCTCGCGCCGAAGCGGGCCGATGAACCCCCAGCGGAACACGAGCCGCTCATCTCGAACGAGTTCGAGCAGCTCGGAGTCAAAGCCGCCGGTGAGCTTCCCGTCCTCGGCCTTCCACGTCCGCCAGCCGCCGCCGACTCGCTCCTCGATCTCCACGCGCGTCAGCTCGCCGTTGCCGGGAGCCATCCACCGGCGGACGAGGTCCGGCTCAAGCCATGCGCGATACACCCGATGCGCGGCGGCAGGAATCCGCTGCCGCAGATGAATGCTGGTGCTCGACTCGATGCCCGTGTTCACGAATCTCCTCCTCCTGTCATACGAGACGATACGTCTCGTCACGGTAGCGCACGAGCGCATTTGTGTCAAGACGGTCCGTATCGTCTCGTACGCGCGGTATTCTTGGTCGATGGCCAGCCCAGGGTCCACCGCCTCCTCTCCACGTGCTTCACGCAGGAACGAGACCTCTCGTCTCGCGATCCTCGACGCTGCTCTAGCCGGTTGTCGTGAAGACGGCTACGCCAAGCTCACGATCGAAGCGATCGCCGCGCGAGCCGGCGTGGGCAAGCAAACGATCTACCGCTGGTGGCCGTCCAAGGGCGCAGTCGTGCTCGAAGCGTTCGAGCGCGTGGCCGCCGAGATACCCGTTCCGGACACCGGTGAGGTCGTTGACGACATGCGGACCTTCATCACCCGCGTCGTCGAGCTGTTCGCCGACCCCGACTTCGGACCGCATCTCAGCGCCCTGATCGGCGAGGCCCAGCACGATCCACACGTCCAATCGGCGCTGCTCGAGCGCTACATCAAACCCCGCCGCATCCCACTCGTCCAAAGGCTCAAAAGCGCCCAGCGACACGGGCAACTCGCCTCTTCAGTCGACGCCGAGACACTGCTCGAGGTGATCTTCGGCGCCCTCTACCACCGGCTGCTGCTCAGGAACGCTCCGCTCGAGACGTCCTACGCCGACTTCATCACCAACGTCGTCTTCGCCACCTCGACCCAATCCGAGCGGCGCATCGGCGCCCACCGCCCCAAGCGACGTACCAGCACGCGCACGAGAGCCACCTAGCCAGGCGATTGCATTACACCGAGCGATGCTTCCCTTTCGCCGTTGACCACACGGCCACGGCTGCCCGTTCGCTCCGGCGAAGGGCGCTGTGGAGCTGTCGACCTGACCGCCGGCCGTTAGCCACAAACTCCTGAATAGCAAGCCCAAGAGCCGCAGCCGCGCCGGCATCGCCCGGACTCCACGTCCGGACACGATCGGCCACAGAACTAGCGCTCATGCGACGCCAGCGACACCGATCAGGGTGCCCTCAGGGTCCGTGAAGTGACCGACGACAACACCACTCGGTGATGTCGCTGGACCCATGACCCGAGTGCCTCCGAGCTCCTCCGCTCGCTGCAATGCAGCCTCGACATTCGGGACGCCAACGTAGAAGACGGCATGGCTCTTGTAGCTCGGGCCACCCCCGACACCACCGCGGATGCCGGTTCCATCTTCAGAGGTGACAAGGTCCAAAAACCCGTAACTACCCGACTCCGACACCTCTTGGGCCACCGGGGAGGGCGTGTCGAACTCCCACCCAAACAGGCAGGCGTAATAGTCGCGGAGGTTCTGCGGGTCGTTTCCGATGATCTCGAAATGCGCCACAGGTTGTGCCATGCGTAGTCGTCTCCGGTTTCGTTCTCTGCCTTCGATCCAAGGACTGCTCAGGGCGCAGGAAGTCATCGGTGCGCGACGCGCAATCCGTCTCGGCACTCGACAGACGGAGCCACGCGAACACCCTGGGCGGCAAATAGCTGTACCACCATGAACGCAGGGCTCCCGTCGTGCCATCCAAGGGACCCCGTACTCGCCAAACTCGCAACTCTCGTCGTCGACGACCGTCGACGGCTTCAGCGGCATCAGCGCGCAACCTGCTTTGGCGCGACAGCAGGGCGGACGAGCGTCTTCCCTGGTTTGTGTGCTCAGCAGGGAAGACGGTCCCGCGCCCTGCAATCCGCGGATGCGAGCATCCGCCCGGGCCGGCTCAATCGAGGCCGAGCACGGCGGCACTCAGTCCCGCGCGATCACGAAACCGGGTCTCTCAGCCGCGCCCCAGTAGCTCTGCGTTCTCTGAGACGAATCGGGTCGTACGGTCCGACGTGTCGACCCAATGCCCCCACCATGCCCCCTTCGCCATCAACTCGCTCCAATTCCCTGTCGACGATGGCGCGTAAAACCGGCAGATTTGCGGGGATTCCGTGAAGTGGAGCCAACCGGGATCGAACCGGTGACCTCCTGCGTGCAAAGCAGGCGCTCTCCCAGCTGAGCTATGGCCCCAAGGCTCTCGGAGTTTAACGGGCGCGCTCGGCCCTCCGCCAAGACCAGATTAGGCCGGCGTGCCAGGCCTCATTCGTCGAAGTCGAAGTCCTTCGGCGGACGCTGTTCGAACCACAGCCGGTCGTGATCCGGCGTGTCCTGGAGGAACTCCGGCGTCTCCTCGAGGACGTCGTCGGCCGCGTCGCCGACCTCTGGCTCCTCCTCGAACGCGCGGTATTCGTCGTCGAAACCGTGTGCCGCCTCGTGCTCGACCGTGGCGTCGTCCAGCGGCGATCGAGGCTCAGTCGACTCGGCGGTCGACGGGCTCCGATTCTGATCGTGCTCACGGGCTGGAATCGGGGAGGGCGGCTCCGTCTCATGCGACGCCGAAGTCGGATCGTCCAGTGGGTCGAACCCCTCCTCATCATGCTCGACGTCGGCGGCTCGCGCGGGTGCCGCCGAGGACGACGTGAAGCGGTGAAGGAAGCCGCGGCGCTTGGGCTGGCGCTCGGTCGGCATGCCGACGATCTCGGCGTGTGGAACGTCGCCCGGCTCATCGAGTCGGTCGTCCGCCTCGTACTCGGGAGCACGGGGCACTACCGAAGTCGTTGTTCCCGCCGAGGCGGTCGGTTCTCGCTGCACACGCCCGAGGGCCTCGCGCTCGAGGCGCTCGATCTCGGCGGGATCGCCGCCGCTGCGGCGCTTCAGATCGAGGTGCTCGCGGATCGCGTCGTCCAGCAGACCCATAGATTCAAAGCGTACTCACGTCGGTCCGCATTCGCAGCGCTGCATACAGCCGTTCACGATCACGACAGCACGGCAGCAGGACAGCGATTCCATCGGCGCGGATACACTGGCGGGACCAAGCGGCTGTCGCCGCAGCCCGGGGCTATAGCTCAGTTGGGAGAGCGCCTGGATCGCACCCAGGAGGTCGCCGGTTCGAGCCCGGCTAGCTCCATCGCCCCAGAGCCCCATAAACGCTGGGCTTGACGGGAAACGCGTCCGATAGTCCGGAGCGCTCGTCGGATTGGGCGCCCAGGAACTCCTGGTGCTGCTCGATGGGCAGTATCGCGGCGAGGAGGATCAGGGCTCGGTCGTTGGGGTAGATGTCCACGACGTCGGGGCGGCGGCCGATCTCCTTGTTGACCCGGCTGGAGCGGTTGGGTCTGGGGTAGCGGTTGTAGCGATCGCCTCGCACGCTGAATTGAGTAGCCTTCGTTCTCCGAGAAGCCACCTCTAGCGGGGTTTGATGGCCACTGCAGCAGTGCCGGGACTGGAGCGGCGTCAACGCAGCGAAGCGCGTGTGTTCATGCTGCTTACGGTCGGGGTTGCCGGAGCTGTGGCTACGGGTGTGACGGCGTGGGCGGTTTCACGAAGCACGATTTTGCTGGACCCGATGGACGTCGCGGTCTGGAGGAGCCTCGTAGTCGCGTCGTATGTGGGGGTAGGGCTGTATACGTGGTGGCGCCGACCTGACAACAGGCTCGGCCCGCTGCTTGTGGGGAATGGATTCCTATATGCCGCGACGTCGTTCAATGCGTCGGCAGCGCGGCCGGCGTACACGTTCGGGATGGTGATCTGGGCCGTGTATGTCGTGTACACGGCATATCTGCTGCTGTCCTATCCGCGGGGTCGTCTGGGGTCGAGGCTCGAGCGAGTATTCATCCGTGCCTATGCGCTGAGCACGGCGGTGTTGACGGGGTTGACCCTCGCCCTATCGCCAACGTTCCCCGCGGCCGGCGCGTTCAACGACTGCGGGACGCACTGTCCTGCCAATGCCCTGGTCGGCGGCGATGCTGTAATCGGAACGGCGCTGAACACGGCAGCGAGCACCGTGTTCACGATCGCGCTGATCGGCCTCACGATGCTGCTATTCGACAAGGCGCGTGCCTCAGGACCAGTGTTCCGCCGCGCGGTTACCCCGGTGGCCGCGGTCTTTACCGCCACGGTCGCCTGGTTTGTGATCTCCCTATATGTTCTCCCCGCTTATCCGGGGACGGCGTCGGCGGCGAGGATCGGCGACGGTGTGCTGGGACTGGCGGTTCCGATGGCGATTCTCGTCGGCCTGGTCTGGGAGGACCTGTTCGCGGCGATCAGCCTCGGGCAGATCGCCGTTCGCGCGGGCGGTAGGCCGCTGACTCCCGCGGCGGTGCAGAATGTGATCGGCGACGCGCTTGGGGATTCGAGCCTGATTCTCGCTCTGTGGGCTCCCGAGCGCGCCGGGTATGTCGACGTTTACGGTGCGCCGCTGGAGCTTCCACTGGACTCGCGTGTCCGCCGTGTCAGCCGCATCACGCAGAACAGCCGGCCAGTTGCAGCGTTGATCCACGATCCAACGCTCGATACCGACTCCGATGTCGTGGAGGGGCTGGCTGCGACCTCGCTGATGTTGCTTGAGAACACGCGTCTGGTGGACGAGCTGCGCGCATCGCGTGCGCGGATCGTCGAGGCAGGCGAGCGCGAGCGGCGGCATCTCGAGCGAGACCTCCACGACGGGGCGCAGCAGCGGCTGGTGGCGATTCAGATACGGCTCCGTATGGCGCGCGAACCAGCCGATGGCGCAGACCTGGCGAAGCAGCTCGACGCGATCGAAGCGGACGCTGTCGGGGCGCTGGACGAGCTTCGCGCGCTCGCACGCGGCATCTACCCTGAGATCCTGCACGAGTTCGGACCGGCTGCCGCGCTGAGCTCGCTCGTGCGCAGCTCCCCGGTCCCAATTGAGGTGACCGACGAGGGCATCGGACGCTCGTCGGATGCGATCGAAGCCGCGATCTACTTCTGCGCTCGAGAGGCGATCCAGAACACCGCCAAGCACGCCGGAGCTGGCGCCAAGGCGAACGTTAGGCTCGCCCACCGCGACGATGCCATCGAGTTCACAGTCAGCGACGACGGCATCGGTATGGCGCGCGAGAGCGACACGGACGGGATCGGCATCACCAGCATGCGCGACCGGATCGAGGCGGTTGGCGGCCAATTAGAGATCGTGTCGGCGCCTGGGCAAGGCACTTCTATACACGCAACGATTCCTGACACCGGCGCGTAGCTGCGGTTGCCGCGAACGCGTGGTCTCGGACGTAAAGCCAACCGACCGCTAGACGCGCCTGCGCTCCCGGCGACGTTCGCGCCGGCGTACCCCGCAAACGGATACTGGCGACAGCGGCCGCCCGAATGGGTCGATGAACAGCGTGACCGGTCCGGTCTGCGTGGGAAGCGTTCCTTCGAGGGCCTCGATCGAGTAGGAGAGGTGGCCGTCCTCGAGGTGCGGCTGTCGGATCACGACGACCGCGTCCTCGGGTACTTGATCGCCGGGCTCGAGAAACGCGAGTACCGCGTTGGGCGGATCGTCCTCGAAGCTGTTATCTCCTTCGGCCCAGAGCTCGACGAAGTCCGACGTCGCCATGTGTCCCACGATCCGTTTCGGGCGGTCGGAGAAGTAGAGCGTCGATGGCGTGACCTCGTTCAATGTGAGTGTCGTGCCGTCGCATTTCATTCCGTGCGCGGTCTGCACGAACATTGACTCGTCAGCCTCGAGCTCTTCGATCATCTGCCGGTCCACCATGTGAATTTCCTCGTACTTTCTTCGTCGGATCTCAGAAGCACGAGTTTTCTCCAGTGTTGGTCGCGTTCATCACCTGTATCGGATGATGAGCCGGCGACTCCTCTCCGGCTCGGGGTTGTTCGCGTTGTTCTGCGGTCGGCGGAGAGGGTCCGAATCTGGAGTTTGTTCGCAGATCCTGATCCAGGAAGGACGATCCGCTCCAACGTGCGGAACGGGATCCACGCGTCGGTAGCGGTCCGTCATCGCTGCTCATGCTTCCCGTCGCCGATTCGGTCGGCGCAACCGCTCGTGCAGCGTGGTGCCGTCAGCGGATCGTGCCACTTATCACCCTGTTTGGGTGACCCGTGCTCGCCGGCTACGGTTATGTTTTTCGAGGATGGCTCCACAGCCCGACGAGACGGTGAGCGAGCGGCCCGACGAGGTGGTGACTGCGCAGGAATTCAGCGCCTTGGTCCGAGAGTTGAGCAATTGGAACCGATGGGGGCCGGATGATCAGCGCGGCGCCCTGCATTTCTTGACCGCGGAGCGCGTCGCGGCGGCAACTCGGCTTGTCCGGGACGGCATGACGGTCTCGCTGAGCCTGCCGGTCAACACGACCCCCGCAATCCATAACCCTGTGCCGGCCGACCACCATATGACGGCGCCAAACGGCGTTGGCAGCGGCGTCGAGCCCGTGGAATTCAAGAAGGACTATGTGGGCCTCGACTACCACAACGACGGCCATACGCACATCGACGCGCTATGCCACGTCGCATACAGGGGGATGTTGTACAACGGCCGTTCAGGTGCTGCCGTTACGGGCCAGGGCGCCGCGGTCGATTCGATCGAGGTCCTCAAGGACGGTCTCGTCGGACGCGGAGTGCTGCTCGACATCCCGCGTGTGCGTGGCGTGCCGTGGTTGAAGCCAGGCGAGCACGTCTTCGCGGAGGATCTCGAGGCGGCGGAGCGCGAGCAGGGCGTGCCCGTCGGGGAGGGTGACATCCTGCTGGTGCGCACCGGCCATTCCCGGCGTCTCGCCGAGCTCGGCCCGTGGAACACGCCTGAGTCGAAGGCTGGGTTGCATCCGACTGCGCTGCGGTTCGCCGCCTCGCGCGGAGTCGCGGCGCTGGGGTCGGACGGCAACAGCGATACCGCGCCGAGCACTACCGAGGGGGTTGACTTCCCGATTCACGCGCTCGCCATCGCCGCGATGGGATTACATCTATTGGACTACCTCCAGTTCGAGGACTTGGCGCCGGCGTGCGAGCGTGCCCGACGTTGGGAGTTCATGTTCAGCGCCGCCCCGTTGCGCATCTTGGGCGGGACCGGATCGCCGGTCAATCCGCTCGCAGTGTTGTGATGCCCCCGGAATACCGCATCAGGATGGCGCGCGTAGGCGGGATGCGGGCGTGGTCGCTCAGCGACGCCCGAGCGGATCTTCATAGCACGTGGGCCTGCGTCTCTCCGCGTCTTCGCTCAGGTGCCGCAACAGAGTCTCGCCGTCGAGGACGCGGTCGTTCTCGAGGAGGAGCTGATGGTTCGTCGGCGCGGCCGTGAGCGCATCCAGCTCGTCTGGCCAATCCAAGTCAGCTGTGCCATCAGAGTCTCGCGAGCGTGAGCGGGACGAACAGGAAGTGGTAGATCGATGTGGTCGCGAACGGAAGGCGAGCCAGGTCGTCCGTGGTGGATGCGGCGTCAATCACGCGACCGTCCCGGTCACTGCGGCTCGGACGCCGGCGCCGACACCGAGACGGTGGGGTCGTCGTCCCAGTTGATCTCCGCGGCGTCGCCGCGGTCGAGCACGTGCGGGCCGCCGGTCTTGGTGAACCCGTCCCAGGCCCAGTCAACGAACGTTTCGATCTTGGCCCGGGTGCCGGTCATCAGGCTGGCGTGGACGCCGAGCCAGGCCATGTGCGCGAGTTCGCCGTGGATCTCGTGGTGGTGCTTGCCGACCTCGGCGATTGCGGCGCCGCGGCCGATCATGGCCATGATCCCCTTGTCGTGGTAGCGGAAGTCCTTGGGCTGCTTGCCTTCGAAGCCGGCGATGATGTTGTCCGCTGCCCAGGCACCGCTCTGGAGCGCGACCGATCCGAGCTGGGGGAGCGACTGGTCGCCGGGGCCGGGGATGTTGGCGACGTCGCCGACGAAGTAGACGCCGGGGCTGCCGGCGAAGGTCAGGTCGGGCCGGACGTCGACGCGTCCACCTCGTCCCTGGGCGAGGCCGCAGTCGGCGGCGACCGCCGCGGCCGTGATCCCGCCGCCCCAGACCACGCAGCGAGTCGGGAGGACGGTGCCGTCGGAGAACACGGCGTGCCCGGTCCCCACCTCTTTCACCCCGGTGCCGAGGCGAATCTCGACGCCCTTGTCCTCGAGGACCTTGGCGACGTAGCCGTGAGCGCTGTCCGAGAACGGCTTCAGGAGCGCGTCGCCGAAGTCGAGCAGGCAGATGCGGGCTTTGGTCGGGTCAAGGTTGCGGTACTCGCCGGGGACCGTGACCTTCACCATGTCGCCGAGCGCACCGGCGACCTCGACGCCGGTGGGGCCCCCGCCGACCACGACGATGTTCAGCGCGCCGCGGTCGACCAGCGACGGATCGCGATCGACCTGCTCAAACAATCCGAGAATGCGTGACCGCAGCCGGGTTGCGTTGTCGAGCGAGTAGAGCGGGAACGAGTGCTCCGGGGCCCCCGGGGTCCCGAAGAAGTTCGGCTGGGAGCCGGCCGCGAGCACGAGCGCGTCGCCACTCCACGACTCGCCGTCGCTGGTCGTGACCGTCCGCGTCGCGGTGTCCACGCCGGTGATCTCGGCGAGGTGCACGTCCACGTTCTGCCGGTCGGCGAACACGTCGCGTAGCGAGTGCGCGATATCCGTGCCGGCCAGCTGGGAAGTCGCGACCTGGTAGAGCAGCGGCTGGAACTGGTGGTAGTTGTTGCGGTCGATCAGCGTGACGTGGACGTCGTCGTGGTCGGCGAGCTTTTGCGCGCAGCCAAGGCCGGCGAACCCCCCGCCGACGATCACGACACGGTGGTTGTACTTCTGATCAGGCATGGGAGGCCTCCGGTTGCGGCTGGTGGACGTCGAGTCGTTCGAGCAGGTGGTCGCCGACGCGTAGCGCGTTGGCGATTGCGGTGAGTGCTGGAGTATGGAGCGGCGACCACTTCAAGCGGTCCAGGCGCGCAGGAATCGTCGAGCGAATCGGCCGTTTTGCCGCGGCTGGTGCTGCGGTGCTCGTGCCAAGCTCCTTCGATCGCGCGGGGCTCCCGGGCGAGCCGCGCTACGAACCCGACTCTGACACTCCCCGCGATCCGCGAGCAAGGTGGCACGCTGGCCAATCACGCGGTGACAACAACCACACGGGAGTGTCGGTTAACCCGCAGACGTTTCTCTCCCAGATGCTCGGACCTAGCCAACGCGGTGCACTGCAGGGAAGGTCAACGAGCCAGCGGAATCGCGGCTCGTGGACGGCGCCGGTCAGGACTGGTCGGCGTGCTGCATCCAGAGCTGATCGAGGAGCTTCGGACCGAGATCGCTCTTGCGAACGACAACGTCGACGAACGCGTCGGTGCCCTCGAGCGGGAGCTCGTCTGGAGATGCGGTGGAGATCAGCACGACCAAGGTCGACGGACACCCCTCCTTGATCAGCTTGGCGGCTGCAACCCCACCCAGCCCCGGCATCCGTACATCCATCAAGACGAGGTCCGGCCGCAGTCTCCGCGCCGCCTCGACCGCCTCCTCGCCCGACGCGGCCTCGGCAACCCCCTCGAGATAGCGCGTCGCGCGCAACAGCTCGCGCAGCAGGGCGAGAAACGGCGGATGGTCGTCGACAGCCAGCACACGCGCGTCAGACGGCTCAGCCGCGCTTGTTGGCTCAACTCCCTGCATCTGAACCCCTAAAGGATGGCGCCTCGCGCTCGCTGTCACGAGGAGGTAGGCATGTGCTTTCCAGCGGTGTTAGCCGACCTGACCTGGCGAGACATAGGAGTGCCGCCTTGACCCGCCGGCTGACGTACCTGGAATCCCCGAGGCCCAACTTCGGGTGGGATACCCGAAGCTCGGCGGCGAGCCGGACGCCCTCATCCGTCTTGCTGGGCGGCATGCGGATGTCCGCGAGCACCACGTCAGGTCGGGCCTCGCCAACCGCCGCTCGAAGCGATGGCAGGTCCGCGCAGGTCCCGACAACCTCGATGTCGACCTCCTCCGCCAACGCCCGGCAGATCCCCTCCCGCGCGATATAGCTGTCCTCGCCGACCAGGACGCGAATCATCACAACCCCTCCGAGGACTGCGCCGCGAGCGAGGGCCCGTCGGTAGGCACGGCTCCCCTTACGGTGGTTGGTCGACGATCCCAGGCCCTCCCACCGCAGCGTCCCGATCGGCCGAAGCAACAATCCTCGACGCTGAACCTCGACCGCAGTCGCCCGCTGCGGCGACGCGACACCGGCGTGACCGCCTAGGTCGCCTACCAACGCGCGAATCCACCCGGCCCTCTCGCGCTCAGCCAATCCGATCACCGCCTATGCGGGGGTGCGCTCGGACCGTCCACGCCACCTTGGGTCGCGACAGCAGACCTCTCCAGACCAGGTCGCCGGGCCGGTCGATACGAACCAGGCTCTGTGTCCAAGAGACTCCCGAGAAGGATGCTGTCAACAAGGGGAACGGCTTCCGACCGGATCATCGGAAACGAACGCGTCGGCGTCATCACCCCAATCGGATGATCGGCCCACCATCGCGGCCATTGGCTGCTCCGCTCCGCGATTGCAGAGGTTGGCGTCAATCGAGGAGCAGGGCTCTCGCCGTCGAATCCAAGGAAATCGGAACTGGTGAGCCCTGAAATCCGCGTTCAGCGCCCGCGAGGTTCTTGGAGTCCGTCCAGTTTCGTTGCGCGGGCCAGCAAGCTCGCTTTGAGCTGCTCGAGTTGGGCACGGTCGTGGCCTTCAATCACGATCGGCGCCGCCTGCTTCCAACCGACGATGAGGCCAGCCTTGCCGCGCCGCCCAAGCGGCTCGACCGAGGCGAGCCGATCGAGTGAGTACTCCTGCTGAGGCGCCAGCGAGGTCCGGGTGCGCGCGAGGAAGATGAAGCGGTGGTTGGTCAGCGCCACGAAGCCGTGCTGCCCATCCACGTCGGCGACCGCGAACTCGTCGACGGACTCGTCCTCGAGTAGGTCCACCCCCCACGCGCTGAGCGCCTCGCTCGGTGTCAGCGCTCCGTACGACGGGCGTCGGAAGAGCTGTGCCAGAAGCCCGGAGGAATCGGCGGACACGCGGCCGCGGCGCTGGCCATCCGGCGTCAGCACGAGCGACCCGTCCGCTCGCTCTTCGGCCACGATGTATGAGCCCTCGCGGTCGCCGGTGAGATGGACGCGCATCGGGCGGGCATTGGTCATCCGGGGAGTGTCGCACTCGCGCACGGGCCCGTAAATCGAACGAAACGATTCCTGGAGAGGCTTTCGCGATCTGCCGACGGCCCGTCAAGCGTCAGCCGACGGCCGGCGTCTCGCCGAGATAGCTCGCGACGAGGCGGTCGGTGTCGTTCCGCAATTCCTCGGCCGAGCCCGACGCCGTCAGGTCGCCGTGGGCGAGCACGTAGGCGCGGTCTGCGATGTCGAGGCCGAGGCGCACGTGCTGCTCGACCAGCACGACGGCGACCTGGCGCTCGGTGGCGAACGCGCGGACGACCGGCAGCAGCCGCTCGACGATGACCGGTGCCAGCCCCAGACTCAGCTCGTCGAGCAGCAGCAGCTTCGGAGTCTGGATCAGCGCGCAGGCGATCGCGAGCATCTGCTGCTCGCCGCCCGATAGCAGTCCGGCACGCCGGTTCTGGAGTTTTGTCAGCGCGGGGAAGTACTCGAGTACCTCGTCGACCTGCGCGCGCGTCGGCCGCAGCCCGACACGGAAGTGCTCGCCGACGGTCAGTCCGTAGAAGATCCCGCGGCCCTCGGGGACGTGTGCGATTCCGGCCCGCGCGCGACCGGTCGGCGAGATCCCATCGAGGTCGATTCCGTCGAGGCGCACGGTGCCGGACGAGACCCTCACGAGCCCGGAGATCGCACGTAGCGTGGTCGTCTTGCCGGCCCCGTTGGCGCCCAGCAGCGTGACGACCTCACCTGCGGCCGCGGAGAGCGAAAGCCCGCGGACGACCGGGACATTGTCGTAGCCGGCGCTGAGCTTTGAAACCTCGAGGATCGGTGACCGGTCAGCGCTCATGCGATCGCCATCCGCGTCAACCCCCAGTCGCCTGCTCGGGCCGCGGCGCCTCGATCCTGGGGGCGGTTGCGGCGAGCTCGACCTCGGCGCCGCCGAGGTAGGCGGCGACAACGCGTGGGTCGCGGCGCACGACCTCGGGCGCGCCGTCCGCGATCAGCTCGCCGAACTCGAGCACGACGACGCGGTCGCAGATGCTCAGCACGAGCCCCATGTCATGGTCGATCAGCAGCGTCGACTGGCCGCGGTCTGCGATCGCGCGGAGGTGCGCGCCGAGTGCCTGGCTCTCGGTCGTGTCGAGGCCGGCGGCGGGCTCGTCGAGCAACAGCAGGCGCGGCTTGGCGGCGAGGGCCCGGGCGACGCCGGCCAGCTTCCGGTAGCCCTGGGGCAGGTCGGCCGGGCTTGCCTTCGCGGCCCAGCCGAGCTGGAACAGCGCGAGCGCGTCTTCGATCGCCTGCCGGTCGGCATGGTCACTGAACGCGATCCGCCATGCCGGCGATCGGTCCTGAGCGACGGCGAGGTTCTCCTCGACGAGCAGGTCGTCGAACAGATCGCCGCCCTGCCACGTGCGGGCGAGCCCGAGGGCGGCGCGCGCATGCGGCGGCCGGCCGCGCAGGTCCCGGCCGTCGAGGGCCACGCGCCCGCGCGAGCCGACGAAGCCGGTAACCGCGTCCACGAACGTCGTCTTACCGGCGCCGTTGGGCCCGATCAGGCCGACGAGCTCGCCCTCACCGATCTCGAAGCTGACGTCGCGCAACGCGTGGACGCCGTGGAAATCCACCGACAGGCCCTCTGTCGCGAGCACCGGCGGTTCGGCCGGACGCGCCGGTCGCGGCTCGCGCGGTACGAGTGCAGAGGCCCCGCCCCCCGGAGCCGCCGCCTGCCTGTCCTTTGGCGGGACGACGGGCTGCCTGCGGTGGCGCCTCTTGTAGATCGCGCCCATCACGCCCTCGGGGTTCTGCAGCAGCGTGATGATCAGGATCACGCCGCCGAACAGCAGGAACCAGTTCCCGCTCAGCCCGAACCACTTGTCGAGTGCGTAGGGGAAGAGCGCCTGGGTCGAGATCAGCCCCGCGAACACCGCGCCGGAGATCATCGTGATGCCGCCGGCATATGCGAACGCGATCAGGCTGAGCGCTGTGAAGGCATCGAACTGGTCGGATGACACCGAGCCGAAGTTGTAGGCGTAAAGGCTGCCGGCGCAGCCGGCGATCAGCGCGCTCACCCCGAACGCGATCAGCTTCACGTTGCGCGGGTTGATCGCCGCGGCAGCCGAGGCGCGCTCGTTGGAGCGCACGGCCAGCATTCGCCGACCGAACCCGCCCCGGCGCATATAGCCGACCATCAGGCAGAGCAGCGACGCGGTGGCCAGTGCGAACCAGCCGAAGACCGGGCTCGGGATGTTGCCGTCCAGGCCGCGGAACGGCGCGTTGGTGCCGACGTCGAGGCCGAAGATGTGGGGCTCGGGCACCGGCGACCCACTGACGCCCGCACCGAAGCTCGGGTTGGCGAAGTAGAAGTTCGAGATCGCCTCGGCCGCGGCCAGCGTGACGATCACCAGGCTGACGCCCCGGACGCGCAGCGCGGACGCGGCTGTCAGCAGCCCGAGCAGCACGGCCCCGACGACGCCCGCCAGCGGCGCGACCGGAAACGGCACCCCCAGGTTGTACGCCAGCCGCGAGATCACGAAGCCGGCCACCCCCGCGAGGCTGAGCTGGACGACCGAGATCTGCCCGACGAAGCCGGTGATCACGACCAATGACAGGGCCATCACCACCCCGATGATCGAGTTGACCTCGGCTTGGCGGAAGTCAAACGGCAGCACCACCAGCGCGATCGCGGCCACCAAGGTGAGCGGTGCGGCAATCCCCATCAGATGCTTTGGCTTGGGAACCTCGGGCAGACCGCGTTCGATCAATTGGCCGCGGCCCGGGAGCTTGGCTCCGCGCACGAACATCGCCATCACCACGAGCAGGAACGCGATCAGGTCGGTGACGCCCGGGATCGCGACCCCGCCCGATGTCGGGAACCAGGACCGACTCGACGCGTAGCTGACGAGCCCGTACATCACGCCGATCCCGAAGCCCGTCGCGCTGGCGACCACGATCGACGACAGGCCGGCGAGGACCGCGGCCGCCAGCGCCGGGATGATCTGCAGCGGCAGCGTGCTCGTGTCGAGCTCGGTGATCGACGCGGCGACGATCCCGACGATCCCCGCGAGCAGCGCCGCGATCACCGCGTTGGCCATCGCCAGCCGCCGCGGCGACAGGCCGCGCAGCATGCCCCAGACCTCGTTCTCGGACGCCGCGCGCGTCGCCAGGCCGAACCTCGTCCACCGGTACGAGGCGGCCAGGATCGCGGTCGCCACGATCACGACCCCGGCGATTATGAACCGGTTGATCCCGACGGCCGCGCCGAACACCTCGACCGTGCTCTGCGTCAGCACCTGCGGTTCCGACTGCGGCAGCGTGCCGAACGCGAGCAGCATCGACGCCTGCATCGTCAAAAGCAGCCCCAGCGACGCGACGAGCTTGGCGAGCGGCGGCGAATTGCGGAGCGGTTGGAAGATGATGATCTCGGCGAGTGCCGCCACCGCCATCACGAACAACAGCGCAACGACCAGCGCCGGCCACTTCGAGATGGTGAACCCGAGCTGGTTCGTGTTGAGCGCCCAGAAGGCGTAACCGGCGAGCATCGCGTACCCGCCGATCGCGAGGTTGATGATCCCGGAGCCGCGGTAGATCAGCACGACGCCGACCGCGAGGCCGGCGATCAGCGCCCCCGAGCCGAGGGACAACAGGATCTGCAGCAGGATCGCTTCCATCTAGTGGACCACTAGCCTTTAGGGATGGCGACGATGACGGTCAACGGGACTGCTGAAGCCGGAGGCCGTGCGCAACGGCCTCCGGCTCTATCAGCTGCTCAGGGACGCCAGTCACGGCCTCCCTTGCGGACTACCAGCTCACTTCGGCGGCTGTAGCCAGGACGCCGACTTGGCCCACGTGTTCTTCCCCTTGTAGGTGAAGAACTGGGCGCGTTGGTTACAGACGGCCGGAGCGCTCTTGAGCGCGCCGCAGTTCAGGGACGGAGCCCCGAGGGCCTGCGGCCCCTTGAACGCCTTGGCGATCCTCAGGACCTGCGCCGGCGTGATCTTCGCCACGTTGCCCTTGTGCTGCGTCGCCGCCGCGTTGAGGAACCGGATCGTGCTCATCATCGAGCCGAAATTGGCCAGACTCCACGGGTCCGGAGCGTTCTTTGACTGCTTGTAGGTCTTGAAGACCTTCAGGTAGGGCGGGACGCCGGCATCGCTCGCGTCGCCGACCAGCGAGCTCGCGATTCCGTAGGTCCACAGCGGGAAGTCGCCAAGCGCTGAGATGACCTGCGCGTTGAGGCACAGCGGGTTCGCGACGATCTTGCTGGCGTCGGTGATGTTCTCCTGCTTCAGGGCATTGGCCATGTTGACGCAGCCGTTTGCGTCGGTGCCCGGGATCACGATGTCGGCCTTCGCCGCGTTCGCACTGATCAGCGGACCTGTGACATCGGTTTGGGTCGGTGGGTAGGCGACCTGCGTGACCGCGATGCCCTCCTGCTTGAGCGACTTGATCCAAGCCTGTGCATCTGGGGCGATGCCCGGCTCGTCCTCGTAGACGACCGCGGCCGTTTTCGCGTGCAGCACCTGCTTGGCGTAGGTTCCGTACGGCGCGAGCACGTGCAGCCCATCGCCGAACAGGATCACGGCGTTCTTCTGCGTCGCGTCGACGTTCGTCACCGCCACGCTCGCGATCACCGGCTTGGTCCCGCCGAGCGACGAGTACAACGTATCGACGCCGGTCGCGACGCCGCCCTCGTCGATCACGTCGAGCTTCTTGTTCGCACGGAACTGCTGGCCGCAGGTCGTACCCTCCTGCTCCGAGGACTTGATGAAGCAGGTGACGAGCTTGATCGGGTGGCCGGCGATGCCGCCGAGCTGCTTGTTGGCGTATGCGACCGCCACCTGGGCACCGGTCGTCGCGTTGGCGCCGATAACGACCGCGCCGCCCTGCTGGTTGACGAAGCCGATCTGCACGGGCGACAGCTTCGGATTTGCCGGGCCAGCCTTACCCCCGACGTACTTCAGGTAGTTCGTCACGGCGCCAGAGCCAAGCCCGCCGTGGCCACCGGCCGCTGACGAGTTGGACACGACACCCACGGCGAAGACGACAGAACCCGCGAGCACCGCCAGCATGCCCGCGAGACGAGTCCGCTTACCCATCGATTCCCTCCAATCGCTCCCCATTCCCCTTTCGTCTGCCGCGAGGCGACGAAAGGGCAACCGCGTCAACGCCGCGCTGGTCGGTTGGCGCCGACTCGGCGAGCCTAACGTTCGGTGTAGCGCGCGCCAAGATCGCGCGCCAAGCCGGTCCTTGTGGAGCAAAAAGGCCAAGCTGCGAGCCCGGCTTCGTCCCGCAGCGGTCCGCTGGGCAGGCTCCCTAACCCGGTTCAGATCCGGGTGCGCCGATTCGCCCCCATCACGGCGTCCGTTCCATCTCGGCGTGGACGATCTGCCGGACCAAACTGTTCCAAAGCGTCGCGTCGTCGACGTCGGCGACGAGCGCGTCGAGCGAGGCGCTGGTGGCCGGGAATGCGGGCCTCGCCGCCCCGGCCAGCATCGTGATCGCCTGGCGCATCGCGGGTAAGTGCGCGCTTGCGTCAAACGACATCGCAATTTCGCCGCACGAGCCAGTCGGCGGCGCGCTCCTCGAGGTTGCCGATGACCCGCCCCTCCTTGGGGTACGCGTCGATGTAGAGGCGGGCATCGGACGCGACGGTCGGCAGGTCGAGGCCTGCGGCGGGGTTGTGCCCACCAGGCGCCAAGCGGCGCGGCGGAGGGCGCGTCAACCGTTCCGTCGAGCCACTGCTCGAGCGCAACCAGCGCGCGGTGCACCTCGGGCTCGGCGACCAGTGACGCGAGGACGGCCTCACGGCTCTCGCCGTTCCCCTGTACCGCGAGCATCGCGATCTGACTCTCCGCGTCGGCGGTGCGTCCACGCCGAGCCGCTGCGGTCAGTGCCGCGAGCGCCTCTGCCGACAGCGTCGCGGGCGCCTCGTGAGCGCCCGCCGTTTGGTCCTGTTCGCTCACTCGGCCCGAAGCGCCGCGCGCACTCGCACGGGGGTGAACGGCACCTCCCGCATGCGGGCGCCCGACGCGTCGTAGATCGCGTTGCCGATCGCGGGCACGATCGCTGTGATCACCACCTCTCCGGCCCCGAGCACCGGCTGATTTGGCTGGTCGATGATCGAGAGGTGGAAGCTCTCCGGCATCTGCTCGAACCTCAGGATCGGGTAGGTGAGCCAGTCCACTGTCTCGATGCCGGTCGGCTTCCAGCGGAGCTCCTCCATCAGGGCACGGCTGATCCCCTGGATGCAGCATCCCTGCGCCTGGTTGGTCATGCCGTCCGGGTTCAGCGTGATCCCGCAGTCCTGCGCGCCCCAGACGTGGTTGACCTTCACCTTGCCGGTCTTGGTGTCGACGGTCAGGTCGACGACGACCGCCGCGTAGGCGCCGGTCCCCTCGTACTGCATTCCGGCGAGGCCTCGCCCGGTGAGCATCCGGCCGTTGCCCGGGTTGCTGTGCGCCACGGCAGCCTTCCACTTTGCGTCCGAGGTGACCTGGGCGAACACTGTGGTCAGGCGCGGATCGGTGAGGTACTTGAGGCGGAAGGCCAGCGGATCAGCCTTCGCCTGGACCGCCATTTCGTCCATGAAGCACTCGTTTGAGAATGTGTTCTGAATCCGGTTCGGCGAGCGCAGCGGCCCGGTGTAGAAGCGCGACGGTACGGTTTCGACCACCACCTTCGAGCGCGGGATGTTGTAGGAGGTCACTGCGTTCGAGGAATCCGGGCCGAGCGGCGGCTCGGGAGGCGGCGATGGGGCGTTGGGCGCCGGCGGGAGGTTGATCATGCCGCCTGTCGGCAGGTTGCCGGCCGGCGCCGGGCGGCCACCGCGGTTCGCCGTGTACGTCGTGTAGTTCCAGGCGAGGATGTCGCCGGATTCGTCGAGGGCTGCCTGGTGTTGCATCGACATGGCCTGCCCGTAGTTTTCCCAGCCGTGCGCGTCCCACGCATGTACTGGACGCGCACCGGCGCGCCGGTGGCCTGGGACATCAGGACCGCGTCAAGTGCGGCATTGTCCTCGCCGTCGAGCCCGTAGCAGCCCGCCGCCTCGACGTAGATGACGTGTACGGAGGTGACCGGCAGGTTGATCATCCCGGCGATCGCGGCGCGCAGCGAAAAGACTCCCTGACACCCGGACCAGACGGTGGCGCCACCGGGCTGGACATCGGCGACCGCGCACGGCGGCCCGATCGGCCCGTGGATCTGGTAGGGCCAGTTGTAGGTCGCGCTCATCTGCACCGGCGACTCCGCGACCGCTTCCTCTACCGAGCCGCCGTCGAGTAGCGTCTGGACAAGGATCCGCGTCGTGTCCGACGCCGAGGCGACGAGCGAGTTGTACAGGTCAGACTGGGCGGGAAGTGGGTTAAGCGACCACTGTGGCTTGAGCGCCTGGGCAGCGTTGATCGCCTGCCACTCCTTCTCGGCCACGACGCCGATGAAGTTGTCCTTGACGACCACCGCCACGACTCCCTCGCCCCTCGGCGTCGTATCGACCCCGACGAGCGTCGAGTCGACGGTCGGAGGACGCACGACCCGCCCGTGGAGCATGCCGGGCACCCGGACGTCCTGGACGTACATGTACTTCCCGTGTCGCCTTCTCGGGAATGTCGATGCGCGGCACCGATTTGCCGACGAACCTCAGGTCGCTGACCGGCATCGGCGTGACATTGACCGTGATGTTGGTGTTGAAGTTCTTGTCGCCGATCAGCTCGCCGTAGGTGACGTACCGGACAGGGTCGCTGGAGACGTGCACCACTCCGTTCGAGACGTAGAGCGCCGAGGCGGGCTCCCCGAGGTAGTTCGAGGCGAGGTTCAGCAGCTGTGCCCGGGCCGCGGCACATGCCTGGCGGACCCCCTGAGCCCACTGGGTCTTCATCGTCATGCTCCCGGCGGTGACGCCCTGGTCGACCGTGAGCTGGGTGTCCGGATCGACGAACCTGAGCTGCTCCATGGTGACGCTGAGCTCGTCTGCGGCTACCTGCAGCGTCGCCGTGGCAGTGCCGGTGCCGAGCTCGCACTTGCCTGAAAAGATCGTGACGATGTTGTTGGCGCCGATGCGCACCCAAGAGTCGATGGCGTTGGCCGCCGGCCCGTCGGACGCGGTCGGCACCGGGTTGACTGGTTTCGCCGGCGGAACGTTCAGCGGGATCGGCGGCGGCAGCGGCGCCGCCGCGCGCGCCGAACCCGGATTGAGGTAGCGCGGCAGCGTGAAGCCCACGACAAGCGCGCCGGTGCCGGCGACGAACGTCCGGCGGGAGACCCGACGCTCGGCCGTCTCCTCGTGATCGTCGGTGATCGTCAGCTCGTCGTGATCGTCGATGATCGTCATCGTCCGGCTCCTCTCTTGGACGTGGTGCTCATCACGTGCGACGCCTCCCGGACCGCGTCGACGATGCGGAAGTACGTCCCGCAGCGACAGAGATGACCGTTCATGTTGCTCTTGATCTGCTCGACGGTCGGGCGCGGGTTGCTGTTGAGCAGGCTGGCGGCCTGGATGATCATCCCGTTCTGGCAGTAGCTGCACTGGGCTACCTGCTTGTCGATCCACGCCTGCTGCAGTGGGTGCAGATGGCCCTGCGCCGCCTTGCGCCTGCCGTGGTAGGTGGCAGGGAGCCCCTCGATCGTCACGATCTTGGACCGCTTGACCGTCTTGAGGGGTGTCACGCAGGAGCGGATCTGCTGGCCCCGTTGGGTACGTTACCGCTCGAAGTGACCAAATACCCCAACCAATCGTGGGTGAAATGCTCGGCGGGCTGATCCTTGCAGCAGGGCAGGGATCGAGATTCGGGCCGGGGTCAAAGCTGGTCGAGGAGCTCGGCGGCCGCCCGTTGTTGGAGCACGCGATCGAGGCGATGTGCGCCGTGTCCGCCGTCGATCCGATCGTCGTCGTCCTCGGTGCTCAGGCCGACGTGGTTCGCGCTCGGGTTCGCTTCGGTCGCGCTGAGTCGCTCGTCTGCGACGACTGGTCGAGGGGGATGTCGGAGACGCTGAAGTGCGGCGTGCGGGCGTTGGCTTGCGCCGACCGGGTCCTCGTTACTCTCGGCGATTCCCCGACCGTGACCTCGAGCGTCGTCGAACGGTTCGTCTCGGCGCCGGCGGGAGCGCGAGCGGTCTACCGTGGCCGGCCGGGGCATCCGGTCGTCCTCGGGCCCGCGCATATCGATGCCATGCGCGCGCTCGCCGGCGACGAGGGCGCGCGCGCACTGCTCGACGGACCGACGATCGAGTGCTGTGACCTGTGCTCGGGGCTCGACGTGGACACACCCGAAGACCTCGAACTCGCCAGAGCCGAGTGGCGCACGGGGTAGCGGGCGATCTACACCTGGAGCTCGGTCTCGCGCGGGCGGATCGACCCCTCGACGCTGGCGAGCGGCTGTCCGACGCGGCCCGAGCGTGCGGCGATCACCTCGGCCATGATTGAGATCGCGACCTCCTCCGGCGTCGCTGCGCCGAGGTCCAGACCGCAAGGGGAATGGACGCGGCGAAGCGCCTCCGCGTCGACGCCGGCGCGCGCCAGCCGCGCCCCACGCTCCGACGCCGTGCGCCTGCTTCCCAGCGCGCCGATGTAGCCCGCGTCGCTGCGCAACGCCGCGAGCAGGGCGGGCTCGTCGAACTTGGGGTCATGGCTGAACACGATCACGGCGTCGCGACGTCGCAGGCGGCGCTCGTCGATCTCGCTGTCGGGCCAACCGACACGGACCTCGGCGACCCGCGAGAAGCGGTCAGCGCGCGCGAACGCCTCGCGCGCATCGACGATCACGACGCGGTAGCCGACCTGCCTGGCGAGCGCCGCCACCGCGAACGAGTAGTCAATCGCTCCGACGAGCACCAGCACCGATGGCACGCCGAAGGCGTGCAGGTGCACGCTGAGCCCGCGACCGAGCGCCTCGCCGCCGTCGCCGTAGTGGCGCATGGCGCTGGTCCGTCGCTCGCTGAGCGCGACCAGGTCGCGGGCAACCGTGTGGTCGAGCAGCTCCGGCCCGCCGAAGCCGCCGAGTACGTGCCCTTCCACGACGGCGAGCTTGGCGCCCGCCAAGCGACCGTCGAGAACCGTCGCGACGGCGACGGGTTGCTCGCGTGCGACGGCGTCGAACGCCCCGGCGCAGACGTCCCGCGCGATCCCGCGCAGCTCGTGGACGAACACCTCGACGGTGCCGCCGCACATCAGGCCAACCGAATGGGCGAGCTGGTCGGAGACGCCGTAGCGGAGCAGCCGTGGCAGCTCATTGCCGCCGAGAACCTCTAGCGCGTTGGTGACGACATCGGCCTCCACGCAGCCACCGGTGATCGAGCCCTCGATCGCGCCCTCGCCGTCGATCAGCATGAAAGCTCCCGGCGCGAACGGAGAGGACCCCTCGGTGTCTACCAGCAGAGCGCAGATGACGCGGCGCCCTTCGGCCAGCCACCGCAGGCCAACCGCGACCTGTTCGCCGACGACCATCACTGCGCTGATCATCGCAAACATGGTTCTCGGGGACGGCATTTGTCGCGCCGCCCGCCGTCATTTGCGGCGCCGCGTCTGCGTTTCGGTTACCTGGCCCGCCGGTTTGATCCGGGATGGACGCAAGGGCGCCGACCCGGCGGTGATCGACGCGGCGATCATGTCGCAGCAGCTCGGCGCGCCGGTCCGCGTGCAGTGGATGCGCGCCGACGAGCACGGGTGGGATCCGAAGGGCCCAGCCACCATCCACCAGATGGAGGGCGGGATCGACGCGACGGGGAACGTCGTGGGCTACCAGCACGAGGGCTGGCTCGCAGGCGCCGAATATGACACGAGCATCATCGGCGCAGCGCTCGCGGGCAAGACCGCCTATACGGGCCCGCCGAGCCCGGGCTGGTCGGGCAACCTCAGCTACACGTTCCCGAACCTCGCCCTGATCTCCAACCAGCAGCCCGACCTCGCCTCCACCCAGAACAACGGCGTCGGGGTGATCAGCGCGTGGCTGCGCTCGCCGGCCCAGTTCCAGATCACGTTCGCGCAGGAGTCATTCATCGACGAGCTCGCGGCGCTCGCGGGGATCGACCCGGTCGAGTTTCGCCTCCGCCAGCTGACCGACCAGCGCTTCATCGAGGTGCTCACGCGCACGGCCGACAACGCGAACTGGGATATGCGGCCCTCGCCGTCAAACGGGGCGAGCAGCAAAACTCGAGTCGTCACGGGTCGCGGCGTGGCGATCTCGCTGCGCGGCGGCACCTACGATGGCAACGCCGCCGAGGTCCAGGTCGATCGCCACACGGGCAAGGTCCGGGTCACGAAGATCTGGGGCGTGCAGGACAACGGCCTCACCGTCAACCCCCGCGCGGTCGTGCTCGGAGCGGAAGCGGCGATCGTGCAGACGGTCAGCCGGACGCTGTATGAGCAGGTGACCTTCGACAACTCGGCGATCACCAGCCTGAACTGGCAGAGCTATCCGATCCTCCGCTTCGAGGAGGCGCCCGAGGTCGACTTCCGGGTCCTCAGCAACGCGAGCGTCCCCGGCAGCGGCTCGGGCGAGCCACCGATGACGCCGACGGCCGCCGCGATCGGCAACGCGGTGTTCGACGCGACCGGCGTGCGACTGCGCAGCCTGCCGTTCCGTGTGGGCTACGTCAAAGCGGCGCTCGAGGAGGCTGGCAAGAGCGTCTAGTCGCATCCCTCGGCGGTTTGGCCCCGTTTGGCGCCTCAGCCGCCGATTGCGCTCATCGTCCGCTCCGGCTGGACAAACCCGGGGTCCCCGACGTGGTGCTTGAGTTCCTTGCGCCAGACGGCGGCGCGGATGATCTCCTCCAGCTCGGCGTCGGAGGCTCCGTCCCGCAGCGGCCCGCGCAGGTCGGTCTCGCGGAGGCTGAACAGACAGGTGCGCAGGTTGCCCTCCGCGGTCAATCGGATCCGGTTGCAGTCTGCGCAGAACGGCTCTGAGA
This sequence comes from uncultured Solirubrobacterales bacterium, assembly GCA_963830475.1. GTDB lineage: Bacteria > Actinomycetota > Thermoleophilia > Solirubrobacterales > Solirubrobacteraceae > Palsa-465. The sequence goes on from CAWHMX010000009.1 coordinate 70,636, forward strand.
CCGGGTTGATGAAGCCGATACGCCCGCGGCCGTCCGTGAAGCGAAAGACGCGAGCGGTCGCATGCGGGTCTCTCGGTTCCTCTTCAAGTGGGCACCAGGCGTCGATGAGCGCGCGGATCTCCGCACCGGTCAGGACCTGATCTGCGGTCCACGCCCGGTCGCCGTCGAGCGGCATGTACTCGATGAACCTCACCTCGTACGGGCGCTCACGCGCGAACCGCGCGAACGGGAGCACCTCCTCTTCGGTGAAGCCTTTGATCGCGACGGCGTTGACCTTGATCGGTCCGATCTGCGGCAACCGGCCGAGGGCCTCGAGCCCGCGGAGCACCTGCGGCAGCGCGTCGCGGCGGGTCATCGCGAAGAACCGATCGCGTTGCAGCGAGTCGACTGACACGTTGAACCGCGTTACCCCGGCGGCCACGAGCGCGGCCGAATCGCGCTCGAGAAAATACCCGTTCGTCGTCAACGACAGGTCGTTCACGTGGGGGGCGAGCATCGCCACGAGTCGCGGGAAGTCGCGGCGGACCAGGGGCTCACCGCCCGTCAGCCGGACGTCGCGAACGCCCATCGAGGCGAGCAGCGCGACGATCCGCTCGATCTCCTCGAAGCGCAGGATCGCCTCTCGCTCCAGCCACGGCAGGCCCTCGGCGGGCATGCAGTACTGGCAGCGGAAGTTGCAGCGGTCGGTCACCGACACGCGGAGGTCGCCGATCGACCGTCCGTGCCCGTCGATCAGCGGATCGCGGACGTCCACCGGTTCTTCGCGCGGCAATGGGATCATCTGGAACAGTTTGCCCGAACGGAGAGAACTTGAACGCACCGATCTCGATCGCTCGGGCGCTTGAGCTGATCGCGGCACGCGTCAGGCCGCTCGCCGAGGCGTCGGTTCCGCTCGACGAGGCCGACGGCCGCTTTCTCGCGAGCCGGATCGACGCTCCGATCGACCTGCCGATGTTCGACAACTCGGCGATGGACGGCTACGCCGTTCGCGCCGCCGACACGCCCGGCCGCGTGTCGATCGTGGGCGAGTCCGCCGCGGGGACGCCGTTCGCCGGCACGATGCGGCCCGGTCAGGCGGTTGCGATCTCGACGGGAGCGGTGCTGCCCGAGGGCGCCGACGCGGTCGCGCCGATGGAGGACGTCGACGCTGACGGCGGCCGGCTCGAGATCCCGGGCCGTGTGGTGCCGGGAGCGAACGTCCGGTATGCCGCCGGCGACGTCAGGCGCGGCGATCAGCTACTGGCCACCGGGACGCGCATCGGACCCGCGCAGATCGGCGCGCTGGCGGCGGTCGGGCTCAGCGCCGTGCCGTGTCGGCACCGACCGCGAGTTGCTGTCCTTGCGACCGGCACCGAGCTCCGGCCGGCGGGCGCGGATCTGAAACCCGGGGAGATCTTCGATTCCAACGGACCGATGTTGCGCTCAGCCCTGCGCAGCGCAGGCGCCCTGGTCGAGCAGATCGCCGCGCCCGCCGATACCACCGAGGCCCACCTGGCCGCGCTCAGGAGCGCCCTCGAGCGCGACGTCGTGATCAGCTCAGGCGGCGTCTCGGTCGGAGCCCACGATCTCGTCCGCGACGCCTCCCGGGAACTGGGCGTCGAGGACGTGTTCTGGCGCGTCGCGGTCCGCCCGGGCAAGCCGCTGAGCTTCGGCGTCCGCGGGGACACGCTCGTGTTCGGGCTGCCCGGCAACCCGGTCTCCACGCTCGTCTGCTTCGAGCTGTTCGTTAGGCCGGCGCTGCTTGCCCTCCAGGGGGCTCCTGACGTCGGTCCCAAGCTAAGCCGCGGCGCGCTCGCCACCGCCGTCCGCCGCAACCCCGAGCGGGACGATTTCATCCGCGTGCGCACGCGGAGCGTCGCCGGAGTGGGCGGGGTGCCAATTCTCGAACCTCTGCGCGATCAGCAGTCCCACCAGATCGCGATCACCGCCCAGGCGGACGCGCTCGCCAGGATTCCAGCCGGTACCGGCGAGTTGCCGGCCGGTGCCGACGTCGCGTTCCTCCCGGTCGACGCCTCTTAGCCCGAGAACCGGGCGCCCCCGACGAGTCGCACGCGGACGCTCTGGCCCGGCTCCGGCGCAGGCCGTCCAGCCACCGCATAAACGGTGCCGCCGTCGAGGACGAGCGCTAGCCGCACCCCGTCCTCGACCGGAATCGCCCGTGCAACCCGAGCCTCGAGCGGGCCGTCCGGGTCGATCACGATGTGGGGGGGGCGGGTCATCAAGATCCCATCGCCAGGTTCCTCGAGCACCCCGTCGAACCCGAGGAACCTGGCGACGGCGCTCGTCGGCGGATGCTCGAGCAGGTCGTCGGGTGTGCCCGACGCGACCAGGCGTCCGTCGAGCAGGATCAGCAGGCGGTCGGCCATCGCCCAGGCCTCGACACGATCGTGGACGACGACCAGCGTCGCTCGTGCCGCCGACCGGATCGCCGACTGCGAGTCCTCGAGCAGCGCCGACCGCGTCTCGGCGTCGACCCCGCTGAACGGCTCGTCGAGCATCAGGATGTCGGGCCGGACGGCAACCGCCCGGGCAAGGTGAACGCGGCGACGTTCACCGCCCGACAGCGAGTCGGCCTGTCGGTCCGCCAGGTGCCCCGCGCCCATCAGCGAAAGCGCCGCCCCCGCGAGGGCGGCGCGCTCCTCGCGAGGCGCTCCCCACCACCTGAGTGCGGCGGTGACGTTCGCCAGCGCCGTCCGCTGTGCGAGGTCGCCGGACTGGAGCGCGACCGCGATTCGACCGTGGCGCTCGATCCTCCCGTCCGCCACCGGAAGTGAGCCGGCCAGGGCATCGAGCAGCGTGCTCTTGCCGGCGCCGTTGGGGCCGAGCAGCGCCACCAGTTCTCCGGCGCGCAGCTCGAGGCCGATGTCGCTCAGCACCTCCCGTCGGCCCCGTCTCACCGTCAGGTGCTCACACCGCAACAGCACCGAGCCGGGCGGCGACGACCGGCCGGCGTCGCCGGACGACCGGCTCACGTCGTCGCCGCGATGGTCCGGAACCGCCAGCGGAACCCGCCTCTGCGTTCCTGCAGCAGGCTGAGGCCGCCGAGCAGGATCAGGATCATCGCGCCCAGCACGATCCCGGTCGCGATCGCCTCGGCGTAACGGGCCGCGTTCGCGTCGTACAGCGCGGCACTCGCGAGCGTCTGGTCATAGCCGTACACGTTGCCACCGACGATCACGATCGCTCCGACCTCCGACAGGGTGGTCCCGAGCGCCGCGATGATGGCTGCGACGACGCCGATCCGGGCCTCGCGCAGCGCCAGCGTCGCGAGCTGCGTCCGACCGGCGCCGAACGCGCGGGCCTGGCGCAGGAGGCCGGGGGGCAGTCCCTGGACGGCGGCTGACGTGAGCGCCACCGTGTAGGGGAGCGCGAGGATCGTCTGGGCGATGATCACCGCGCGCCGGGTGATGTTGAGCTGCAGGCCGCCGAGCGGTCCCAGCGGTGCGAAGGTCAGCCATAGCAGCAGTCCCACCAGCACCGGCGGCAGCGCGACGCTCGCGTTGGCGAGGTATCGCAGCGTGCGGCTGCTGGGTCCCCGCCCGAGGCCCAGCGCGAGTCCGATCGGCAGACCGATCACGGTCGCGATCGTGGTTGCGACCGCCGCCACCAGAGCGGTGAAGGCGATCACGCTGAGCAGGTGGGGGTCACCGTGCCAGATCAACGGTACGGCGGCGCGGAGCTCATCCCAGAGCAGGCGCACGACGACCTCGCTGCTGGAGCACCGTCAGGATCCCGATCAGCACCGCGATCAGCGCGAGCAGGACGATTCCGAGCGCGAGCGCGTCCGGGATGTTGTCGAAGTCATTGATCTGCGCGACGATGGCGCTGCCGAGCGTCTGGTCGTGGCCCTCGATGTTGCCGCCGACGATGATCACCGCGGCGACCTCCGAGAGAGCCGAGGCGAACGCCGCGATCACCGCCGCGAGCACGCCGATCCTCGCCTCCCGGAGCGCGAGCGTCGACACTTGTACGCGCCCGGCGCCGAGCGCCCTGGCCTGGGCGAGCAGCCCCGGCGGCAGGCCGCGGATCGCGGCCGGCGTCAACGCGATGATGTAGGGGAGCGCGAGCAGCGTCTGCACGACGTATACGCCGGTCAGCGTGAACTCGATCCGCAGTCCACCGAAGACGCTGCCGGGAACCAACAGCACCAGGACCCAGACCCCGACGAGCACCGGCGGCAGCGCCAGACTGGCGTTGGCCAGGGCCTGCAGTAGACGGCGGCCGCGGAACCGCCCCAACCCGAGCGTCAGCCCGATCGGCAGCCCAATCACGAGCGCGCTCGCGGTCGACACCAAGGCGACCCTGATCGTCACCCAGGTGACGGTCAGGACGTCGCCGCTACCCTGCGCGATCAGTGGGATCGCCGCGCGGAGCTGCTCCCAGAGATACCCCACCGGCGCGCCAGTCCGCCCGCCGACCCGCCTAGCGTCGTGAGAACTTGAGGCGGACCGACTTGGTCGCCGCCGGCTGCAGGACGTCCCCGAACACCGGGTTCAGCGAGCGGTCCTCGACGACGCTGAGCTGGCCCGTGCTCACCAGATACTTCCCGGCCTTCTTGGGCTTGAACTTGATCGTGTACGCGCCGCCGGCTCCCGTCTTGCCGCGGGCGACCCGGACCCGCTTGACGCCGGCCAGACGACTGAGCGTCACGGTCTCGCCCTTCAGCGCCGGATAGCCGATCTCCGCGTTGACCAGGTTCCCCTTCACCCTGATCTGTTTTCCCTTGACGGCCGTCTTCGGGAACCGTGCGGTGAGCTCGGGCGTGGCGGTGGCGATGAACGGCGGCCCGGCCGGGTCACTGGTGTGGTTGAGATAGGTCTTCAGCTTCGCCTGTAGCGCCGGGGAGGTGAGGAACTCGACGAAATCCTGCGCGGCGGTCAGGTTGACATTCGGGACCTTGCTGGGATTGATCACGTACGCGTGGAAGTAGTTGATCAGCGCGTTGGCGCCGCCCGGCGCCCCCTTGGCCTGCGGGCCGCGTGTCTGGATCTTGAGGCCGGGGATCGACCCGGCGGGATCGTGTCCCGACGCGAGGAAGTCGAAGGTGCCACGGTCGGTGAGGACGTAGCACGTGTTGGCGCCGGTGGAGAAGGTGCAGGCGTTGGCCGAGATCACGTTCGGGCCCTGGGTCAGGCCGGTCGTCACGTACCAGGACGGGAGCGCGGAGCCGGTCGGCAGCGCATTGTTCGGGCACGGGGCGCCGTCGGCCACGCCGGAACTCGAGGCGATCGGCGTCTCGCCGCCGCCGAGGGTGGCGCTGACCGCGCACAGATCGAGACCGCGGGGTTCCAGATGGGAGCTCGCGACCAGCGCCCAGAGCGAATGCTCCTCGACTGTGGTTCCTGGCGTGCCGCCGCGCGAGACGAACGTGGCCCTGCCGGCCATGCCCGCGGCGGCGATGTCGGCAAACGCCTGGACGACGTTGTGGGCGCCGTCCTTGGCGACTCTCGCGGGATCGCCCATGGGTCCCGCCAGCACGAAGTCGTTGGTCCAGATGGCGTAGCCGTATCTGTTCGCGAAGGAAAAACCGCCGCCGACGAACTGGTTCTCGAGCGACGCCGCGTGGACGATCAGGGCGCTCGCTCCGTCCGTGCCCTTCTCCGCACTGGCGATCGCGGTGCCGGTCGCCGTGCCGATGTACTTGAAGGTGAACTGAGGGTACTTGGCCTGGAACATCGGCTGAACGACGTTCGGAATCAGCCCCGAGTCGCTGACGTCGCTGGTGCCGATCACGGTCAGTGTGGAGGAGCTATCGGCGTCGGCGAGGCCGGGGATTACGAGCACCGCGGCGGCAGCCAGGAAGGCGACGACAAGCGATCTGTGCATCGCACGATCGTAGCGATCTCTGCACATGCAGTGCATGGGTAACCTGAAACCGGCGCCGCTGGGCGGTACGGTTTCCGGATATGACCGACAGAACCAACAGCTTGTCGCTCGGCGAGGCCGCAACCGCTCTCGGGGTCAGCGTCGACACCCTCCGGCGCTGGGATCGCGCCGGTCGGATTGCGACCACTCGGGATGAGCGCAACCGCCGCCTGGTGCCGGTGACGGAGATCGAGCGGTTGCAGAAGCGACCACAGCGCCACCAGACCGGGACCCGGCAATCGGCCCGCAACCGCTTCGCGGGCGTGGTCCGGTCGGTCGAAGCGGATGGCGTGATGGCGCTCGTCGAATTGGAGGCCGGGCCATTTCTGGTGACGGCGGCGATCACGCGCGACTCGGTGGAGGAGCTCGGCCTGGCTCCCGGCGTTCGCGCGATCGCGATCGTCAAGGCCACCTCGGTGATGGTCCAGCGAGACGACGCCGGCCTGGACGGCTCATCCACCTGACCCCCTCGCAGATGTGTCCGAGCCCCTGCACGACATCAACGACCGCGCCGACTGCGAGCGACTCGTCAGAGCCTTCTACGGGAGGGCCCTGACCGACCCGATCATCGGCTTCATCTTCACCGATGTGGCCAGGCTCGACCTCGAGGCCCACGTGCCGCGGATCGCGTCCTTCTGGGAGACGGTCCTGCTCGAGACCCGCACCTACTCCGGTGGCGCCTTTCGACCGCATGCCGAGCTGAACGACCAGGTCCAGCTGCGTGCGGGTCACTTCCAGCGGTGGCTGGCGCTGTGGGTCCAGACCGTCGACGAGCTGTTCGAAGGCGAGCGGGCCGAGCTCGCCAAGGCACATGCGCAGCGGGTGGCGAACGCGTTCTACGCGCGGCTGCGGGAGCTGGAACGGGGCGAACCCGGGCCGGTCACCGTCGTCGGCGGGCTCGGGATCACGGTCAGCCACCATGGTCCCGGGTGACACCGGGGCCAACGCTGGCCTCGACCCGTCCGCGGCGCAGGCGCTCGCTGCGCTGGTGGTGAATGTCGCCGACGCTGTCTATGCGGTCGATCACGCCGGCCGCGTCCTGTACGCCAACCCGGCGGCGCTCGCGATCCTCGGATACGAGGAGCAGGAACTGCTCGGCCGGCCGAGCCACGCGACCATTCATCACACGCGCCCCGATGGGACACCGTTCCCCGAAGCCGAGTGCCCGCTGCTTCGGCCGCGCACCAGCAACGCGGTCGTCCGCGTCGACGAGGACTGGTTCATCCGTCGCGACGGGAGTCACGTGCCGGTCTCCTATTCGTCGGCGCCGGTCCCCGGGGCCGACGGGCCGGCCGCGGTCGTCGTCTTCAGAGAAACGACGGCGCTGTTGGCCGCACAGGTGCAGGCGCGGGACGCCGCAGCGCAGCGCGCTCGCGCCGACGAGCTGCGCGCATCGCGGGCGCGGATCGTCGCCGCCACCCTCGAGGAGCGTCGCCGGCTCGGGCGCGACCTGCATGACGGCGCTCAGCAGCATCTGGTCAACGTCTCGATCGCGCTGCAGCTTGCGGCGGCCGCGTCGCCAGAACCGGATACGGCTGCGCTGATCGACCAGGCGCTCGACGAGACGCGGCTCGCGATCGCGGATCTGCGCGAGCTCGCCGCCGGCCTGTTGCCATCGGTGCTTGTGCACCGCGGACTGCGCGGGGCGATAGAGACGCTGACGGCCCGCGCGCCGTTACCGGTCTCGCTCGAGCTGATCGACGAGCGTTTCGATCCCCAGGTCGAGGCCGCGGTCTACTTCTTCGTGGCGGAGGCGCTCACGAACGTCGCCAAGCACTCGGGAGCGGCCGCCGCGTCGGTCCGCCTCGCCAGGAATCCGAGTTCCCCCGAGCAGGTGATCGCGGAGGTCGCCGACGACGGCCACGGCGGCGCCGACCCGCGGCGCGGCACTGGTCTGCGGGGACTCGAGGACCGACTGGCAGCCCTCGACGGAACGCTCGAGATCGATCGGGCGGACGGCGGCGGCACGCTGCTGCGGGCTCGCCTGTCTGCGCGCCCGCCCGCTCAGCAAGAGCTCAGGCCTTCAGCAGCCTGAGTACGGCCATCACGCGCCGATGCTCGCCCGGCTCGGCGCCGAGGTCGAGCTTGGCGAAGATCCTGGTTGCATGCTTCTCGACCGCCGCCACGGTGACGTGAAGCGTCTCGGCGATGCCCGTGTTGGACTTGCCTTCGGCCATCTGCGCCAGCACCTCGCGCTCCCGCGGGCTCAGGTCCTCGAGCGGATCTCGCCGCCGGCGGCGTCCGACCATCGTCGCGACGACCGCGGGGTCGACCGCCGATCCGCCGTCCGCGACTCGTCGGACAGCGTCGACAAAGCTGCGCACGTCGCCGACCCGGTCCTTCAGCAGGTAACCCACGCCGCTCGCATCGTCGCCGATCAGATCAAGGGCGTAGCGCTCGTCGAGGAACTGCGAGAGCACCAGCACCCCGGTCTCGCGGTGCTCGGAGCGGATTCTGATCGCCGCCCGAAGCCCGTCGTCCGTGCGGTCCGGCGGCATCTGCACGTCGGTTATGACGACCGACGGGTGGTGCGCGCCGACCTTGCGGATCAGGTCGACCGCATCGCCCGCCTGGGCCACGACCTCGACGCCGTTCTCGCGCAGCAGGCGCACGATTCCCTCGCGCAACAACACCTGATCCTCGGCGACGACCGCCCGCAACGGCTCCACGAGCGACACAGTAGACGCGGGCCCTCCCGGCGATTGTCGGGTTTTCCCGACAGACAGGGCGCGTGGCTGCGACTACCGTGCAGGACATCGGCAAACCGCAACAGACGGTCAGGTGAGACAGGTGAGCACTACGCGCGGCCAGGCTCCAGAGCAGCACCGGTCGGTCCTCGACCCCCACAGCTCACGCCTGCCCGACAGTTTCCTGGCGCTGTTCATGCGTCGCTGGCTCCCGCTGATCGTCTGCCTGATCGGAGTCGTGATCGGTGCGGTCGAGGGCTTCAGCGACACCGGGTTCGACGCGACCATGGCGTTCGTCGGCGCGGGCAGCTCGATCTGGCTGATCAACTTCCTCTGGCGCCTGGGTGTCAGCGGCGACGACGAGCGCGACCAGGAGGACGCAGCTCGCTTGTATTTCGCCGAGCACGGGCACTGGCCGGACGAGGACGGTCGTTAGCAGCTACGAGCTGATCGCCAACCGTCTGCCCGACCGCGAGGCCGACATCGTGCGGCGGATGGCCGCCGCCGAGGGCAGCCACCGCGAGCGGCTCGAGCAGCGGATGCGCGAGCTATCGATCGAGATTCCGTCGCCCGAAACCGTGCGGGCGAGCAGCTCGCCACGCAGCCCGACGCGATGCTCCGAGCGCTCGCCGCTGAGGAGTTCGGGGGCATGGGCGACAGCGGCGACGCGACGGGCGCCGCGATGGCCGCCGGCATCTCCACCGGGCTCGGCGCGATGATCCCGGTGCTTCCGTTCATCTTCACCCAGGGCACTGTCGCAATCGTGATCGCCGCCGTGATCTCGCTGATCGCACACTTCCTGGTCGGCGCCGCCAAATCCCTGATCACGCTTCGCACCTGGTGGGGCGCAGGCTTTGAGATGACCGCCGCCGGGGTAATCGTCGGGGGCGCCACCTACCTCGTCGGGCTCGCGCTGCCGACCTAGTCGAGCAGCTCGCGCAGATTCCGCAGCTCGGCCTGCAGACGAGCCACCTGGTCCTCGAGCGCGCCGACGCGCTCCTTCAGACCATCCCTGTCTGCGACGGCGGGGCTCGTCAATTGCCCCACCGTCGGGGCCGCCGGCGGGGCGCCGCCGCCGCGACCTCCGAGCAGCTGCTCGAAGCGGTCCTCCTTCTGTCCGGGGTGCCTGTCGACGCGACTGACATAGCCCTTGTCGATCAGCGTGCTCAGCACCTCGTCGACTCCCGCCACCGACGAGAACGCCCGCATCCGCTCGGTTCGCTGCTTGAGCTCGCCGGGCGTCTGTCGGCCGCGCAGCAGCAGCACGCACAGGAGCGCGAGCTGCTCGGAGTCGAGCCCGAGCGACTCCTCGGCCAGATGCCGGTACTTGATCGCGCGACTCGAGTGGCCGCTGACCATCCGCGCGACTCCGTATTGCGTCAACCGGTCAGCGGCCTCTCGGACGGTGCGCTCGTCGTAGTCCACGACCGGATCACGATTCGTCGCCTGGTTGCACGCCAGTCGCAGCGCGTTCAGCGTCAGTGGGTACTGATCGGGCGTCGTGAAGCGCTTTTCGAGCAGGCAGCCGAGCACCCGCTGCTCTGGGGCGGTCAGGTCAGCGATATGCACGGTGCGAGGGTAACGAGCGACGGCCATCGCCGGGCTCGGGTACCGACCGACCGACAGCGGTGCAGCACCGCTCAGCCGACGGAACGGAACTGCAGCTGGCGATCGGGGTCCGACGCCGACCACTCGCCGTCGTGCCAGCGGACCCGGAACCCGTCCGCCAGGCGCGCTAGGGCCCGGCCTTCGGCCGGCTCGCCCCAGAGCGTGGCCACCAGCGGCCGCTCCGACTCGGGAACGTCGCCGAGGCCGTCGGCGACGTGTTCCGGGGGGTAGGTGACGACGATCGATCCGGCCCGGACCCAGACAGGGATCTGCGCGACCGGCGCCGGGGCCACGACCTCGCCGCCGCCCTGCACCCGGCGGCCCGACCAGGTTTCGATCCAGTCGCCTCGAGGCAGCGCCACCTCGCGCTCGCGGACACCGTCGTCGAGCACCGGCGCAACCCACAGCGACGGCCCGTAGCCGTACGCGTCGGTTATCTCCCAACCCCGCGGATCGTCGGGGTCGATCAGACAGAGCGGCCGGATGATCGGCAGCCCCGTCCGCGCCGCGGTCGCCGCCGCGGCGCGGACGTAGGGCACGAGCTGCTCGTGCAGAAGCACGTAGGCGCGATAGGTATCGACCATCCGATCACCGTAATGCCACGGCTCCTGCGGCATCCGCGCGTGCGCCTGCATCAGCGGGGTGAAGCATCCGAACTGCAGCCAGCGGATCAGCAGCTCCGGCGGGCAGCGCTCGACCAGCCGGTGCCCGAGATAGCCGCCGAGATCGTGCGACCAGTTGGAGATGCCGCTGCTGGCAGCGGCAAGCGTCGCGACGACCAGCACCTGCAGCGACCAGAAGTCAGACGCCTGGTCGGCGGCCCAGGTAAGCCCGGTCGCGTGCTGACCGATCCACCCCGAGCGGCCGAACAGCACGCCCGTGCCGGGATGGACCTCGTCCAGCGCCCGCTGCACCGAGGTTCGGTGTAGCCCGCCGTTGTCCCAGCCGGCCTGGGCCCCGCTGCGGCCATCGGCGAATTGCAGCTCGTCGCCGACGTAAAACCCGTCGCCATCGTCCACCTTGACCCCCTCGACGCCGAGCGCGAGCACGTGCTTGACCTGCTCCCGCCACCATCGCTCCGCCGCCGGGCTGGTGAAGTCCACCAGCGACCCCGCCCCCATCCACCACTGTCCGACCCACGGTTCCCCTTCCGCCGTGCGGACGAAGTGGCCGCCGTCGACGCCCTCCGCGTAATTCTGCGCCGGCGCGCGGTGCAACTGCTCCGACTCGGGCTGGGGCGCGATCTGGCCATCGCTGGAGTCGAGGTTCACCCATGGGGTGCACCACACCACGGTTCGCACCCCCCGGTCGCGCAGCGTCCGCACCATCGACTCCGCCTCCGGGAACTGGTGGGGATTGAACTCCCAGCTGTTGTATTGGGTTGCCCACGGCGAGTCGAGCACGATTGCGTCGAGCGGAATGCCGCAGCGGCGGAATCCGTCGAAGTCGTCGAACACCGCCTCGCGATCCTCATGGACATCACGGCTCTTCCAGTAGCCGTAACCCCACTCCGGCAGGAGCATCGGGAAGCCGGTTCCCCGACAGAGCGCACGTAGCTTCGCGGCCGGTGTCCTTGCGCACAGGAGCTCCAGCTGCAGCGGTCCGGCCTTCGCGCGAGTCGATACCGACGTCCGCTCGGTCGACATGTCAAACCGGGTCCCGTTGGCAGCCGTCAGCGCGAGGACTCCGTAGCCGCGGCTCGAGAGCATCCACGGCACTGGAGCGCAATCACCCTGCGGGATGCCGCCTGCCGCCAGCATCTCCGGCGGACAGTCCGGCCCGGTGTAGCGCCGGTCGGCGCCCAGCTGAACGGCACGACCGCGCTGGTCGAACTCGGTGCAGTGGCGCACGCCCAGTCCGACGAAGTGCTCGTTCGAGCGGCGATCCCAGTCGAGCGCGAGGCGCAGCGGCGCCCCCTTCGCGCTCAGCTCGAATGTCAGCAGCTCCGGCTCCGGGAGCAGGACCCGGAGGCGCCCGGGACGGCCGCCTTCGTAGCGCAGTTCGAGCTCGACGCCGTCCCGGGGCAACTCGTCCCCGCCGTTCTCGTCGGGTATGAGGCGGGCGCGCGATGCGCGCTCGTGAGGCGCCAAGTCCTCGAGTCCGATCACGCCCTCGGTGAACTGGACGAAGTGATCCTGGACGGTGCCCTCGGCGACCCAGGCGCCGGCGTTACGCAGCAGGCGCCTGCCCGAGCGCCGGACCGTGATCGAAAACGGGCGCAGAGTGATCTGGACAGAGACGGTGCCGCGCTCGAGGACGACGGCCTCCTGCGTCACCCGAACCGCCACGCAGTCGGCGGAGTCGGGCATCGCCGACGTCAGCACCTCGTGATCGGAACCATCCGGCATCGGCGGAGGTCTTTGTCGCACATCTTCTTCACACCTTCCGCCATTTCACCGGAACTTCACAGGAGAGGATCGTGAACTTCACGAGCACCGTGTTTTCCAGGGCAATCCTGTGTCCATGCACGAAAAGAACCGCAATGATACGCACGCGAGCAGGGTCGATATGCACGTGCACTCGACGGCGTCGGAGCTGTCGAAGCTGGGGATTCAGCGCTCCCTGGCATTGCCCGAGTGCGCCACCGAGCCCGGCGAGGTCTACGAGCTCGCCAAGCGCCGGGGCATGGACTTCGTCACGATCACCGACCACGACACGATCGACGGGGTGCTTACCCTTGCGCACCTTCCCGACGTGTTCGTCTCCGAGGAGCTGACCGTCCACTTCAAGGGAGAGCCCCAGGCGGTCCACGTCCTCTGCTACGGGATCACGCCGGAGGACCACGAATGGCTTCAGGCTCACAACGACAGCGTCGAGGCCTGCGCCGAATACCTGCACTCCGGCGAGATCACAGCCGCGCTGGCACACCCGTTCTACGCGGTCAGAGGCGCCGCTGACAGCCCGTCACCGCCGCCGCCTGGCGCAGCTCTTCCCGATCTGGGAGACGCGCAACGGCTCTCGCGCCAAGGAGCTGAACCTTCCGGCCTTCGTCTACATCGAGACCCACGGCGGCACCGGGATCGGCGGCACCGACGATCACGCCGGAGTCGACATCGGCCGCACCTTCACCGAGACGCCGCCGGCGGCGACGTGGGCCGAGTTCCTCGCGCACGTCCGCGCCGGCAATGCCGTTTCGCACGGCGATCAGGGGAGTGCGGCAAAGTGGACCCACGCCGCAATGGCGCTCGCGATCCGCGCCCTCGGGGATCGCGAGGTCGATCGGAAGGCCGACCCCGAAGCTGTCCTGAAAATCGTCGAGCGGGTCCTCGAGCGAGGGAGACATGCGCTCGGGTTCCGTGGCTGACGATCTGGGCCCCGAGGATGCCCTGGCGCTACTGCGGTCGTGGCTCGCCTCGATGGATCTCGACGTCGATGAGCGCAAGCTGATCGCGCGACTGCAGGACGGTCGAGCTGGGTCACCACGACCTCTTCCGCCGCGCGCGGCGGATCCACGAGCGCGAACTCGGGCGCGTCGTCACCGAGACGATGGCGGTCATCGACAAGGGCGAGCTGCCCAGCTTCAGCCAGACCGCCGGCGAGCTGTTCGACGCCTGCCTGCCCGCGATCCCGTACGCGGCCTCGGCCGCGTTCCTCGGCCGCGAGAAGCTGAAGCTGACCCGGAACGACGGCGACCGCCCCCGAGTCGCGCTCGTCGCCGACGGGATCGGCGCGATGCACGGGGTGACCCACACGATCCGGCAGATCCGAGACCGCGGCGTTCCCGGCGTTCGAGGTGGAGGTGATCGGCACCGACGCCGACGTCGACCGTCGGCTCAGCGCTGTCGCCGAGATCGACGTTCCCTTCTACAAGGGGCTGAAGATCGGGGTTCCGAGCATTCCGGCGATCGTCGATGCGATCGCCGAAGGCCGCTACGACCTCGTCCACGTCGCGAGCCCCGGCCCGGCGGGCCTAGCCGCCTGGCTGCTCGCAAAGCTGCTGGAGCTGCCGCTGCTCGGGAGCTACCACACCGAGCTGGCCGCCTACGCCGGCCTGCGCTCGGGCCACGGACATCTCGAGGCGATCGGCAATTACGCGCATCGGCAAGTTCTACGGCGCCTGCGACGCGGTGCTGTCACCGAGCCCGGCGACCGATCAGCGGCTCGAGCAGATCGGGGTCGAATTCGCCAAGATTTCGCGCTGGGACCGCGGGGTCGATCTGGAGCGGTTCGACCCGGCGCTTCGCGATCCGAGTCTGCTGCCTGGCGAGGTAAGCGTCCTCTACGCCGGTCGGCTGACCAGGGAGAAGGGCGTGGAGCTGCTGGCCGATGCCTTCCAGACCGCTCGCGGGCGCGATCCGCGGCTGCACCTGGTACTCGCCGGCGGCGGGCCCGAGGAGCAGGCGCTCCGCGATCGGCTCGGCGAGCACGCCACCTTCCTCGGCTGGCAGCACGGTCAGGATCTCGCTCGCGTCTACGCCAGCGCCGACGCCTTCCTGTTCGCCAGTCAGACCGACACGTTCGGCCAGGTGCTGCTCGAGGCGCAGGCCAGCGGACTGCCGGTCGTGGCGGTCGCCGAGGGCGGGCCCGTGTCGCTGATCGAATCCGGCGAGACCGGGATCCTGGTTCCCGCCGACGCGAGCGCCCTGGCAGATGCGATCGGCCAGATCGTGATCCAGCCGCTGCTGGCGGAGCGCCTTCGCCGGGCGGCACTGAGCGCCGTCCGCGGTCGGACCTGGGAGGCGTCGCTACAGCGGCTCGCCCACGGGTACGCCTTCGCGCTCGCCGAGGACGCCTCGAGCGCCCGCAGCGTTGCCTAGCCCCGCTAGCAGGGCCGCCCTCGTCGCGGAGCGGCGGTGGGCTCACGGTCGCTTATGCTGGCGCGCGTGGCGGTCACTGACGCGATCATTCCGGTCGCCGGACTGGGGACGCGACTGTTGCCGGCGACTCGGTCGCAGCCGAAGGAGATGCTCCCGGTGCTCGACAAGCCGGTCGTCCAGTACGTGGTCGAGGAGCTGATTCAGAGCGGCATCTCGCGAGTGCTGTTCGTCACGGGCCGGCGCAAGCGCGCGATCGAGGATCACTTCGACGCCGACCCGGAACTCGGCTCGACGCCGCTGATCGACCCCCGCACCGGGCTGCAGATCCTCTACACCAGGCAGGCGACGCCGGCCGGTCTCGGCGACGCGATCCGCTACGGCGCGGGGCTGGGGGCTTCCCACGGGGTGGTGGTGGCGCTCGGCGATGCGATCATCGAATCCCCGCGCGCGCCCGGGATCACGCGCAGGCTGATCGAGGTCTTCGAGGCGGAGCTTCCGTGCGCCGCCGTCGCGGTCCAGGAGGTGGCCGCGGAAGCGCTCTCCCGCTACGGGGTGATCGACGGCGGCCAGCGCGGAGACGGACTGATCGACGTGCGCCGCGTGGTCGAGAAGCCCGATCCGCGTTCGGCACCCAGCCGGTGGGCCGTCGCCGCTCGCTACGTGCTCGCCCCGAACGTGATCGCCGAGCTGCGCTGCACCGCGCCCGACCAGAGCGGCGAGGTCCAGGTCGCCGACGCGCTGAACGCCCTGCTCGCGCGCGGGGAACGGGTGCTTGCGGTGCCCCTGGACGCGGGCGAGCTCCGCCACGACATCGGCACGATCGACGCGTACGTGACGACGTTCGTCCGCTATGCGCTACGCGATCCGCGACTCGCCCCTCAGGTTCGCGCCCTGCTGGCGGATGCCTGAGGGCCGGGGTCGAGCCCCCGCGCGGGCGGCGCTGGCAGGCAACCCCTCGGACGGATACGGCGGTGCCGTTCTCGCCGTGGCGGTCGAGGCGTTCGCGGCGCAGGCGCTGGTGACGATGGGGGCGGCCTTTCGGGACAGCCCCGATCGCGCGGACGGGCTGGTCGATGCAGCCATCGGGCGCTTCTGCAGCGAGTTTCTGCCCGGCCAGGATCCGGCCGTCATCGGGGTGCAGTGGAGCACGACGATCCCTCGCTGCGTGGGCCTCGGGGGCTCGAGCGCGATCGTGCTGGCGGTGCTACGCGCCCTCTGCGAGCTGCACGGCGTCTCGTTGACCGCCGACGCGCTCGCCGAGCTGGCGCTCTCGATCGAGGCCGACGACCTCGGGATCGACGCCGGGATGCAGGACCGGATCGCCCAGTCCTACGGCGGGGTCACGTTCATGGAGTTCGCCGAGGCGACCCCTCGCTACGAGCGCCTGTCGGCGCCGCCGCTGCCGCCGCTGGTGCTCGCGTGGCGCCAGGCCGCGGCCGGCCCTTCCGGAGCGGTGCACGGCGACCTGCGGTCGCGTTACCGGCGCGGCGACCCGGTGGTGATCGAGTCGATCGCCGAGCTCGCGTCGCTGGCGCGCCTGGCGCGTGCGGCGGCGCTGAGCGGGGACGGCGTCGAGCTGGCCCGATGTGCCGATCGGAGCTTCGACGCCCGCGCGCGGATGCTCGAGCTCGACGCCCGGCACGTCGAGATGATCGAGCTCGCGCGCCGTCACGGCGCCGGAGCCAACTACACGGGCTCGGGCGGGGCTGTGATCTGCGTGTGTGAGGGCGAGCGCCACCGCGATGCGGTGGCGCTCGCCCTCACAGCCGCGGGCTGCTCGACGCTCTCGACGTAGGGCGCGCCGAAGCCGGCGCCGGAGCAACCAAAACGTCAAGAGCGAGCATCGCCGTGAAGGGGCTCTTGCAGAAGAGAGTGCTGCGGACCTCAAACTTCAGGAACCCCCGGGAGACAGCGGGGGTTCTTGACGTTTTGGTGCACGACGGCTAGTACCCGTATCCGTAGGAGCCGTAGGCACCCGCGTTCGAATACCCGTACCCGTATCCGTCCCCGTAGTCGCCGTATCCGTCGCCGTAGCCATAGCCGCCATCGCCGTAGCCATAGGCACTGGATCCGCCATAGCCGTATCCGCCGTAGGAGCCGTACCCGTCGCTGGGGTAGCCATAGCCGTACCCGGCCGCGGCGCCGGAGCCGGCGGACCCGCTGGAGTCGCCCGAATAGCTGACGGTGAACGCCGTCGAACCGCTCGACAATGACGACGGCGACGCGCCCGTAGAGCCATCAGAGGGCTGCAGATCGATCGCCGCAGTGCTCCACTGAGAGCCGTCTATCGCGCCGGTGACACCGTTCGAGGTGGCGTAGGCGTCGCTGAACTCGGCGGTCCCGAAGTCGGCCAGCGGCAACGTGGAGCAGCTGAACGAGGCCCCGTCGGCGCACGAGGCCGGCGCCTCGGCAACCCACTCTGCGGTGCTCGTATCCGGGGCCGGGTTGGTCATCTGCAACGTCTTGTCCACCGACTGCCCCGTGGTCTCATCTCGGAGCTGGACCCGGACCGAGTCGCCGTCGACCGCGGTGCGCGCCCAGAGCCTGTCGCCGGGGCTGATCTGCAGGTTGAGCCTGACTGCCCCGGCCGGCACCAGCTCATACCAGGCGTAGTAGGAGGCAGAGCCGTCGGCGCGGCAGTCGGCCTGGGTGCCGATCTGCTCGAGCGCCTGCGACGCGTTGCCGCCACCGCCGAGCCCAACCCAAAAGGCGGAGTACTGGCTCTCGCCGGTCGCGCCGCACTGCGCCTTGGGCTGGACCCAGGCGCCCGACACGGCCGAGAAGCCGTTGGCGCTATTCGCGGTCGCCTCGTAGCCGGCCCAGTTGCCACTGACCTGCCTGGGGATCGGCCGCGAGTGCCGGAGCGGCGAACGCCAGCGCGGCGGCCGCCGGGATTGATGCAAGCAGTAACCGAGTTCTCATATGTCGAACTTGGAACCGTGGCCGAAGAAGGGGCGACGAAGCTTCTAAGAGACCGCGAAGATCGTGGCGGCGGCCATCTGCGAACGTTCGAGCGGTGAGCACCTCACGGGCAGCGGCTGTGTCGGGGGAACTGTCGGCCCTGCTCGGACCCGGGGCGGTGTTGGCCGGTGACCACGGCGACGCGCGCGGCTACCTCGCCGACGCCACCGAAAGCCGCGCGATTCGCGGTCGTGCCGACGCGGTCGCGTTGCCGCGCGACGCGACCGAGGTGGCGGCAGTACTGCGGTGGTGCTACGAGCACGACGTGCCGCTGATCCCCCGCGGCGGCGGCACCGGCTTCGCGGGTGGCGCGGTGCCACTGGACGGCGGCGTGGTCGTCAGCCTCGAGCGGCTCTCCGGACCCGCCGAGATCGAACCCGGCCTCTGGCGGGCGTGGGTTCCG
This sequence comes from uncultured Solirubrobacterales bacterium, assembly GCA_963830475.1. Lineage (GTDB taxonomy): Bacteria > Actinomycetota > Thermoleophilia > Solirubrobacterales > Solirubrobacteraceae > Palsa-465. The sequence continues at coordinate 88,917 of CAWHMX010000009.1, forward strand.
GCGGGAGCGCGGACCGCCGATCTTCGCCGCCGGGCTCGAGAGAACGGTCTGCTCTTCGCGCCCGACCCGGGAGCTTCCGAGACTTCGATGCTCGGCGGCAACATCGCCACCAACGCCGGCGGCCCCCACACGTTCAAGTACGGCGTCACCGGCACCTGGGTGACGGGGCTGGAGGTTGCGCTCGCGCCCGGCGAGCTGGTCCGGATCGGGGGCCAGGCTCGCAAGGACGTGGCCGGATATGACCTGCGGTCGCTGCTGATCGGTTCGGAGGGCACGCTCGGGATCGTTACCGGCGCCTGGCTGAAGCTGTTGCCGGCACCCGCGGCGGCGCTGCCGGTCGTGGGCCTTTACCCAGACGCCGACGCCGGCTGCGACGCGCTCGAGGCGGTGCTCGCGAGTGGCGTCGTGCCCGCGGCACTGGAGTTCCTGGACGCGGGCGCGCTGAGCGCGTCGCTCGGGGCGCTGCAGTCCGTGGCGCCGGCACTGAAGGCCGGCGCCACAGAACACGCGAAGTTCATGCTGATCGCCGAAGCCGACGGTGGCATCGAGGAGGCGGCGGCCGACGCGCGCGAGCTGGCCGGCGTGCTCGCCGACGGGGCCATCGCGGTCAACGCCCCCACCGAACGCCGCGAGATCGCCGAGCTCTGGCGCTGGCGAGAAGGCGTTTCGTTGGCGGTGACCGCGCAGCGCGGCGGCAAGATCAGCGAGGACATCGTGGTGCCGGTCGAGCGCCTGCGGGAGGTGGTCGCGGCGACCGTCGAGATCGGCGAGCGCCATCGGCTGCCCGCGTGCAGCTGGGGTCACGCGGGCGACGGCAACGTGCACGCCACCTTCATGATCGATCGCGACGACGAGCGCGAGCTCGATCGGGCGGCTGAGGCCGCCCACCAGCTGTTCGAGCTCGCCGCCGCGGCGGGCGGTTCGGTCTCGGGCGAGCACGGCCTTGGCCTCGTCAAGAATGGGACGCTTGCGCTCCAATGGCCCTCGCTCGCTCTGGACCTGCACGAGCAGATCAAGCGGCTGTTCGACCCCAAAGGGCTGCTGAACCCCGGCAAGAAGCTCGCTCGCCCACTAGCGAGAAGTGGGGCTGTGACGGTCCAGGAACGTGTAGACGTCGGGGAGATCGACGCCGGGGTGCGGGTCGAATTTGACGGTGTCGGTGGGGAGGCCTGAGACGAACTGGCTGTGGTCGCGGGCGGAGGGCCATGCGGTCTTATCCCAGCGGTCCGCGGCGTCGTCGTGCGGTTGGTGGCAGCAGGCGGGGTCGGGGCAGGTGGAGGTGGCGCGGCGGGTGGTGTCGGAGCCGCGGAACCAGTGGGACATTGAGTTGGTTGTTCCGAACGTGATCGCGTCGCCCTGGTTGCGGTCCAGGTCGATGTGGGTGACGCACCAGAAGGTGCCGGTGATGGTTTCGGTGCGTTGGTAGTGCAGCTCGTAGGAGTCTTCTGACTCGAAGGCTTGGCGGGAGCTCCACCAACGGCACAGGCGCTGGCCTTCGATCGTGCCGTCGATGTCGGCTGGCAGAAGAACGCCGTCGTTCTCGTATGCCTTCCAGAGGAGGCCTTCGGGGTCTGAGCGCTGGAAGTGGACGGGGATCCCGAAGTGGCGCGTGATCAGGTTCGTGGCGCGGTGGGCGGCCATTTCGTAGGAGATGTAGAACAGCTCGCTGAGGTCCTCGATCGAGATGTCCTCGTTGCGCTTGGCCTCTGCGAGTGCCTGGACGACGGATCGTTCGGGGGCCAGAAGCGCGCCGGCGAAGTAATTGGCCTCGACCCTTTGTTGCACGTAGCCTTCGAAGTCGACGGGGTCGGTGTGGCGTAGCGCGAAGTGGCCGAGCGTTTGCGCGATGACTGACCGTGAGGAGCGCATCCCGCCCGTCGTGTTGCGCTGGGGGACGTAGATGACACGGTTGGCGGTGTCCGCGATCGAACGAGTCGAGCGTGGTAGGTCCTGGACCCGGGCGACCTGAAAGCCGTAGTAGGCGGCGATGTCGATCAGGTGTCGCTCGGAGATCGCTCCGGGGCTCGTGTAGCCGATCGCGTCGAGACCTGCGGTGGCTGTCTGTTCGATCTCCTCGTAGTAGTTGTCGCGTTTGCGCATCTCGGCGCGCATCGCGGCGTTGGCGGCTCTTGCGCCGGTGGTCGCGGCGATTTCGTCGCGGCTCGTTGGCCGCCAGGCTCCCGGAGCCGAGAGCTCCTGGACTCGCTCGAAGAGGGTCACGATGTGCTCCAGCGCCGCCGGATCGAGGCGAGCGGAGCTCTTCAGATAGGGAAGCCCCAGGGTTTGGTAGCGGGGATCCCGCTGCATGTGGGCGAGCGCGACCTCGAGCTCTGCCCTGCGGGTCGGCGCGGTCGGGGAAAGGAGGTCGGCCGGACTGCATCCGAGCGCGGCGGCGAGCTGGTTGACGGTTGACAGTCGCGGCTCGCGGTGGCCGTTTTCCAGTTGCGAGAGGTAGGAGGCGGAGCGGCCGATCGTGTTGCCGAGTACCTCCAGGGTGGTGCCCGAGCGCTTGCGGAGGTGCTTCAACCGCTGCCCAAATACGAGGGGATCCAAAGAATCGACGGACATGCCTGAAAAGTTTGACGATTCTTTCCCAAAAACTCAAGAGGGTCCGTCTTTGCCTGGACAGATCGTCGGATTTATGGAAAAACGTGCGATGTGTCCGTTACAAAGATCGTCACCTTCACTCCCGACCGAGCCGCCGGCCGGATCCTCACCCCGCGCGCGGTCGATTTCCTGGTCGCACTGCACGACCGCTTCGAGCCTGACCGTAGGGAACTGCTGGAAGCTCGCGAGGATCGCCAGGCTCGGTTCGACGCGGGCGAGCGCCCGGATTTTCAGATCGAAACCGCCGAGGTGCGCGCCGGCGACTGGACCGTGGCCCCTGCCCCCACGGCGCTGACCGACCGGCGCGTTGAGATCACCGGGCCGGTTGACCGCAAGATGGTCATCAACGCGATGAACTCGGGCGCCAACGTCTTCATGGCCGATTTCGAGGACGCGAACTCCCCGACCTGGGCCAACGTCCTGTCTGGTCAGGTGAACCTGTCCGATGCGGTGCTCGGGACGATCGAGGTCATCACCGACGACAAGTCCTACAGGCTGCGGACCGACGGGCAGCTCGCGACACCCGTCGTCCGGCCGCGTGGCTGGCACCTGGTCGAGAAGCACTTCACGGTCGACGGTGAGCCGATCTCGGCCAGCCTCTTCGACTTCGGGTTGTACGTGTTCCACAACGGGTGGGAGGCGCTCGAGCGCGGCTACGGGCCGTACTTCTATCTCCCGAAGCTGGAGGGTCACCTCGAGGCCCGCTTGTGGAACGAGGTGATGCTCGCCGCCGAGGAGGCGCTCGGGCTGGACAGCGGCTCGATCCGCGCGACGGTCCTGATCGAGACGATCACCGCCGCCTTCGAGATGGAGGAGATCCTCTATGAGCTGCGGGATCGCGTCTGCGGCCTGAACGCCGGCCGCTGGGACTACATCTTCAGCATCGCCAAGCGGTTCCACGCCGATCCGGCGTTCGTGCTGCCCGATCGTGCGACGGTGACGATGACCGTCCCGTTCATGCGGGCCTATACCGAGCTGCTGGTCAAGACTTGCCATCGCCGCGGCGCGCACGCGATCGGTGGGATGGCGGCGTTCATTCCCAACCGCCGCAAGCCGGAGGTCACCGAGGCCGCGCTCAGGAAGGTCGCCGAGGACAAGCGCCGCGAGGCCGGCGACGGGTTCGACGGCACCTGGGTTGCCCACCCCGATCTGGTCCCGACCGCCAAGGCCGAGTTCGACTACGTCCTCGGCCAAGCCCCAAACCAGCTCTCGCGCCGGCGAGGAGAGGTCGAGGTCACCGCCGATCAGCTACTGACGATCGACCCGCCCGCCGACGGCATGACGATCGCCGGCCTGAGGATGAATGTCGACGTCGGGATCAGGTACATCGCGGCCTGGTTGTCTGGCACCGGGGCCGCGGCGATTCACGACCTGATGGAGGACGCCGCGACGGCCGAGATCAGCCGCGCCCAGGTGTGGCAGTGGATCCACCATCACGTGGAGACCTCACCCGACGGCACGATCGTCACCCAGGAGCTTGTCCGCAGCCTGCTGGACAGGTTCGTCGCCGAGCTCGACGAGGAGGGCCTTGACCCGGAGCTGCTCACCAGAGCCCGCGAGGTGTTCGAGTCCGTCGCGCTCGCCGAGGACTTCCCGCCCTTCCTGACTTTGCCTGCCTACGAACTTCTCGATTAGAAACCCCCGGCCTTCATCTAACGCAAACAGGAGCCGTACGACCATGACGACCCTCTCAGACATATCTGCCGACGCGATCGAACGCGAGTGGTCCACGCTCGCGAGGTGGGCCGGGATCGAGCGCGTCTACGACGCGGCCGACGTCATCCGCTTGCGCGGCTCCGTCCGGGTCGAGCACAGCCTCGCGCGCCGCGGCGCCGAGCGGCTCTGGGAGCTGATCCACAGCGGGCCCTACGTCAGCGCGCTCGGAGCGATGACCGGCGGCCAGGCGATCGAGATGGTCAAGGCCGGGCTGAAGGCGATCTACCTGTCCGGCTGGCAGGTCGCGGCCGACGCGAACCTCTCAGAGCAGGTCTACCCCGATCAGAGCCTGTACGCCGTCAACAGTGTGCCGGCCGTCGTCAGGCGGATCAACAACGCGCTGCGCCGAGCTGACCAGATCGAATGGGCCGAGGTGGTCGCCGCCGGCGACCACGAGAGCAGCCGCGACTGGATGGTTCCGATCGTCGCCGACGCGGAGGCCGGGTTCGGCGGCGCCCTGAACGTGTTCGAGCTGACCAAGGCGATGATCGAGGCCGGCGCCGCCGGCGTGCACTTCGAGGACCAGCTCTCCTCGGAGAAGAAATGCGGACACATGGGCGGCAAGGTCCTGATCCCGACCGGCCAGCACATCCGCACGCTCAATGCCGCCCGGCTCGCCGCAGACGTCGCGGGCGTCCCGACGATCATCATCGCGCGCACCGACTCGCTCGGCGCGAACCTGCTGACCAGCGACGTCGACCCGCGCGACGCGGAATTCACCACCGGCGAGCGTTCCCCCGAAGGCTTCTACCACGTCCAACCGGGCATCGACCAAGCCGTCGCTCGCGGCCTCGCCTACGCCCCGCACGCGGACCTGATCTGGTGCGAGACCGCGACCCCCGACCTCGACGAGGCCCGCGTCTTCGCGGAGCGCATCAGGGCCGAGTACCCGGACAAGCTGCTCGCCTACAACTGCTCGCCGTCGTTCAACTGGCGCAAGAAGCTCGACGACAGCACCATCGCCCGGTTCCAGCGAGAGCTGGGAGCGATGGGCTACGCGTTCCAGTTCGTGACCCTCGCCGGCTGGCACGCGCTGAACGAGTCGGCCTTCCAGCTCGCCCGCGGCTATGCCGAGCACGGAATGAGCGCCTACGTCGAACTGCAGCAACGCGAGTTCGCCCTCGAGGAGCACGGATACACCGCGACCCGCCACCAGCGCGAAGTCGGCGCAGGCTACTTCGACGACGTCACCACGACTCTCACCGGCGGCCTCGCGTCGACCCTCGCACTCGCGGGCTCCACCGAAGAACAACAGTTCGAGCCGCTGGTCGAGGCAGGGGCTCTCAACCGCGCCTGACACGACAGTCGCTCAGGTGCCTGAAAAGGACGGAGGCCGCTTCTCGACGAAGGCGTTCACCGCCTCGATGAAGTCCGCCGATTCGGCGCGCTCCTGTTGTAGCTGAGCCTCGAGCTCGAGCAGGTCGGCGAGCCCCGGATACGTGGCTTCGTTCAGGGTGCGCTTGATCGTCGCGTGTGAGCCCGGTGAGCCTGCCGCGAGTCGGACCGCCAGCTCCGCGGCGGCTGGACGGAGCTGATCGTCGGTCACGACGCGGTTGACGAGCCCCCACCCGAGCGCCTGGGCCGCCGGGATCCGTTCGGCGAGCATCGCGATCTCGGTGGCGCGCCCGAGTCCAACTCGCGCTACCAGGGTTGCCGAGGCGCCGCCGTCGAGTCCCAGGGCGACGTTGGCGAACGCCATCAGGAAGTAGGCCGACTCGGCTGCGATCACCAGGTCGCAGGCGAGCGCCAGTGAGCAGCCGATCCCCACGGCAGGCCCGTTCACGGCCGCCACAACGGGCTTGGCCAACGTCCGGACCGCAAGAATCACCGGGTGGTAGATCTCTCGCAGCGGCGTGCCGACGTCCGGCCGCCCGTCTTCTCCGACGAGCCCTCCGGACTTCAGGTCCGCGCCGGACGAGAACGCACGGCCCGCTCCTGTCAGCACGACGCTTCGGACCTCAGCGGCGTCGGCGACCCGACCGAGTGCCGCGCCAAGGTCGCGGCCGAGCTGCGGAGTCCAGGCGTTGAGTGCCTCGGGGCGGTTGAGCGTGATCCATGCCACCCGTTCACTGACCCGCACCCCAACCGTCGCAAGCTCAAGGTCGTGCATTTGCTCCTTCACCTCCGTGATGATGGCGCCCTCAGCGGGACGCGTAGCTCGCGTCGACGGCCAGGGTCACGGCTACACCGCGACCGCATCCCTGTAGGGGCGCGTCTCGCGGCGGGCGATGGCCATCCTGTGGACCTCATCGGGCCCGTCGAGGATCTTCATCGACCTCGCCACGGCGTACAGCTCGGCGAGTGGCGTGTCCTGGGACACGCCGGCACCGCCGTGGGCCTGGATCGCGCGATCGATGACCCAGCTGGCGACGTCTGGCGCGGCCACCTTGATCGCCGAAACCTCGACCCTCGCGCCCTTGTTGCCAACCGTATCCATCAGCCAGGCTGTCTTGAGGATCAGCAGTCGCGCTTGCTCGATCCGGATCCGGGACTCCGCGATCCAATGCTGGACCACGCCGTGATCGATGATCGGTTGTCCGAACGTGCTGCGTGACGCGGTGCGGGCGCACATCAGCTCGAGCGCGCGCTCGGCCATCCCGATCGCCCGCATGCAGTGATGGATGCGCCCCGGGCCGAGACGCTCCTGGGCGATCCGAAAACCATCTCCCTCCTCGCCCAGCAGATTCGCCGCGGGCACCCGAACGTCGCGATAGACGATCTCGGCATGGCCGCCGTGGGGTCCGTCGTCGTAACCGAAAACGCTGGTGGATCGGCGGATTTCGACGCCTGCGGTCTCACGCGAGACGAGGATCATGCTCTGCCGGCGGTGACGCTCGGCATCGGGGTCCGAGACGCCCATCACGATCAACAGCTCGCAGCGGGGCGACATCGCGCCGGAAGACCACCACTTGCGACCGTTGATCACATACTCGTCGCCGTCGCGCTCGATACTCGTCGAGATGTTCGTCGCGTCTGAGGATGCGACCTCCGGCTCGGTCATCGAGAACGCCGAGCGGATCCGTCCGTCGAGCAAGGGCGTCAGCCAACGCGCCTGCTGGTCCTCGGTTCCGAACAGCGACAGCAACTCCATGTTGCCGGTGTCCGGCGCCGCACAGTTGATCGCCTCGGGGGCGATCCAGAGGCTGCGACCGGTGATCTCCGCCAACGGCGCGTATTGCAGATTCGTCAGGCCGGCTCCGTGCTCATGCGTGCGCGGTAGGAACAGGTTCCAGAGGCCGCGACTGCGCGCCTCGACCTTCAACTCCTCGATCACCGGTGGCGTTCCCCACCGGTGATCGGCGCTATCGACCTCCTCACGGAAGCGTGCCTCGGCCGGGTAGACGCAATCGTCCATGAACGCGAGCAGACGCTCGCGCAACTCAGTCGTTGTTTCGTCGAACGCGAAGTCCATCTCACTCCCAAGGGTCGATCAAACAGGGACGAACTGCTGCCGGGAGCGCCCCGACGTCCTCAACCTGAAACAGAATCAGTTCAGTCAATTGCCGACGTTCCAGAGAGCTCGAGATGGCGGCGGCCTGCGTCGATCAGTGCCTCCACCAAGCCCGTCGGAAGTTCGAAGCCGGGACCCAGCATCGCTCCGCCCGCTACGCGCGCGGCGATGCCCTGGGAGATGACCGCCAGCTTGAAGAACGCGAACGCGAGGTACCAGCCAATTCCGGAGACGTCGAACCCTGTCAGCTCCGCGTACCGATCGATCACCGCGATCCGACTCGGGAATCCCGAGTCGGCTGTCACAGGCGGGACGGGCCTCGCCCGCACGAGCACCTCGTCGTCATCGCGCTCGCTCCAGTACGCCAGCAAACCCGCGAGATCGGTTAGCGGATCCCCGATCGTGCTCAGCTCCCAGTCGAGCACTGCGACGATCTCGCCCGGACTCGTCGGATGCAGCATCGTGTTGTCCAGTCTGTAGTCGCCATGGACGATCGAGGTCCGCCCAGCGGCAGGCACCGATTTGGAGAGGGCCTCGCGCAGGCCTTCGAGCGCCGGGAGCTCCTCGGTCTTCGAGCGCTCCCACTGCTGTGACCATCGGCGCACCTGCCGCTCCATGAACCCCTCAGGGCGCCCGAAGGCCCCCAGACCGACCGCCTCGGGGTCGATCGCGTGTAGCGCTGCCAGCACCTCGACCAGCCCTTCGCCGATGGCAGCACGCTTACCGGCGGTGTCGGCGTAGCCCGGCGGCAGATGATCTCGGCAGATGTGTCCGACCACCCGTTCCATGACGTAGAACTGAACCCCAAGCTCAGAATCCTCGCTCCCAAATAGCAGCGTCCGGGGGACCGGTACCGCACTTCGATGCAAAGCGCTGAGGACCCGATATTCGCGGCCCATATCGTGGGCAGTCGGAAGGACATGCCCGAGCGGCGGCCTGCGCAGGATCACCTCACCTGCATCCGACCGCACCCGGTAGGTCAGGTTCGACTTCCCGCCCGAGATCAGCGCCACCTCGCAAGCGCCCCAGCGCGCGTCGTGAAGCGAGGAGGCGAGCAGCGGGCCGACGGTTCGAGGGTCGGCACCTTCGACGATTGCTGAACTCACGTCAAGGTAAGCTCAGGGCGCCGGACCGCGCGACTGCAGGACCGTGGTCAGCTCGATCGAGCCCACGTGAGCACACCATAGGCGTCGGGGCGCCTCGTCGTCAGGAACGGAAACAGCTCGAGCCAATCGCGGCGCTGGTCGAGGTCGAGGTCGGCGATCAGGATCGCCGGCTCGTCACGCGGGGCCTGGACCAGGATCCGGCCGTAGGGATCGGAGATGAAGCTCGAGCCGTAGAAAGTCAGCGGCGGCTCGACCCCGGTCCGGTTGATCGCGACCATGAAGGTGCCGTTCGCGATCCCGTTACCGACGATCACGCGCTCCCACAGCGGCTCGGTGTCAAACTCGGGATGGTCGGGCTCCGAGCCGATCGCGGTCGGGTAGATCAGCACCTCGGATCCGGCGAGCGAGTAGGCGCGCGCCAGCTCGGGGAACCACTGGTCCCAACAGGTCGGGAGTCCGAGCGTCGCGGTGGCACCCTCAAACGGCAACGTCACGGCCGGGAACGGGTCGCCGTCCGCGGGCCCCGGACGGAAGTACCTGTCCTCGTAGTAGCCCGCCGTGATCGGGATGTGGAGCTTGCGTGTCCGCGCGATCAGGGCGCCGTCCGGGGCGACCAGGATCGCCGTGTTGTAGCCGCGACCATCCTGCTCGCCGTCGCGGGCCCGCTCGAACAGCGAGGCGTGGACGTAGACGCCGTTGTCGACCGCGCAGCGCGTCGCGAATGTCGCGGTCGGCCCGTCTGTCAGCGATTCGGGTTCGACTCCCTGCGCCATCGGGCCATCGGGCGTGATCGCGAAGTACCGGGACAGGGTCAGCTCCTGCAGACAAACCAACCGGGCGCCCTCGCGTGCCGCGGCCTCGATGCCGTCCGAAAGCGCCTGGCGGTGCTCGTCGGGGTCGGGATGCCAGCGTTCCTGCACGACGCCGACCCGCAGCGGCGGCCGCTCCGACGGCCTAGTCCGCGCGGGGGACGGCGGGGGCGGCCCGGCCCGCAGGACCTGAGTCGACCACTCAGGGGACACCGGCTCCTCCGGATTCGATGATCGCCGGCACCTGCTGGGTGATGCAGTGCGGCCCCCCGCCGCCGTACGCAAGGACCGCTCCGGGCACCCCGACCACCTCCGTTTCGGGGTACGCCGCCCCGATCAAGGCCAGCGCGTCGGCGTCGGTCTCAACCCCGGCAATCGGGACGATCACCGCGTCGTTGCAGACGTAGAAGTTCAGGTAGCCCACGACCACCGGCTCCCCGGCGACCTCGAGATAGGGCAGGTGGGGCAACTCGGTAACCGCGAGCCCGGCGGCGCCGAGCCGCTCTCGGTTCTCCTGGCAGTCGGCGTAGTTGGGGTTGTCGTCGGGGACGGTCTGCAGCAGCACCTTGCCGCTCGGGGTGAACGCCGCGATCAGGTCGACGTGGCCGTCGGTGTCGCGATCCTCGATCAGACCGTTTCCGAGCCAGACGATCCGCTCGGCTCCGAGCTGATCGCCGAGGGTGAGCTCGATCTGCTCTCGGGACATGCTCGGGTTGCGGTTGGGGTTCAGCAGGCACTGTTCGGTCGTCAGGATCGTGCCGTCGCCGTCGGAGTGGACCGAGCCGCCCTCGAGGATCATCGGCGCCTCGCGGACCTCGTCGCCGAGTTCGAGCGCGATCAGCCGGCCGATCTCGGCGTCACGATCCCAAGGGAGGAACTTCTCACCCCAGGCGTTGAACCCGAAGTGAACCGCGAGCCGTCCGCCGAAGTCGTCGGTCACATAGATCGGGCCGGAGTCACGCAGCCAAGAGTCGTCGATCGGGAGCGCGACCACGTCCACGCGCGCGGTGCACGCGGCCCTTGCCTGCTCAGCGTCGGCGCCGGGGTTGGCGATCATCGTCACCGGCTCGAACTCGGCGATCGTATTTGCGATCGTCGCGTAGTCGGCGCGGGCCTGGACGAGCGTCTGGCCCCACAGGTCCAGCCTGCAGGGCCAGGCCATCAGCGTCCGCTCATGGCGTTCCCATTCGGCCGGGAATCGCACGATCACGAAGACGCTACGCCGGTACCGGAGCGGCTTCCCCGGAGCTAAGCGGACTCAGATCCGAGCGCGTCGCCCGCCTGATCTCGTCGGCGGTGACGTTTTGCGGGTGATGGCAGGCCGCCAAATGGCCGCCCTCAAACTCGGTCAGCTGGGGCTCGACCGTCCGGCAGACCTCGGTCGCAAAGGGGCAGCGGGTGTGGAAGCGGCAGCCGCTTGGAGGGTCGATCGGGCTCCCCACCTCGCCGGACACCACTGTCCGCTTGCGGGCGCGGTTCTCGGTCGGGTCGGGGATCGGAATCGCGCTGAGCAGGGTCAGCGTGTACGGATGGATCGGCTTCGTATAGAGCTCCTCGGCGGGCGACAGCTCCATGATCTTGCCGAGGTACATGACCGCGATCCGGTCGGACACGTGCCGTACGACGCTGAGGTCGTGGGCGACGAACACGTAGCTGAGGTGAAACTCCTCCTGCAGCTCGTCGAGCAGATTGATCACCTGTGCCTGGATCGAGACATCCAGCGCGGATACCGGCTCGTCGAGCAGGATCAGCCGCGGCTCGACCGCCAGCGCCCGCGCGATGCCGATTCGCTGCCGCTGGCCGCCCGAAAACTCGTGCGGGAAGCGGCCGAGATGCTCGGGGTGCAGGCCGACGCGCTGTAGCAGCTTGCGACTCTCGCTCTCGATCTCCCCGCCGCGCACCCCGCGCAGTCGCAGCGGCGTCGCCAGGATCTGGCTGACCCGTTTGCGCGGGTTCAGAGACGCCTGCGGGTCCTGGAAGACCATCTGCATCTCGCGGCGAACGGGCTGCAGGTCCCGCCGCGAGCCCTTGGTGATGTCGTTGCCGCGGAACCGGATCGTCCCGTCGGTCACCTGGAGCAGGCGGACCAGAGCCCGGATCAGGGTGGTCTTACCGCAGCCCGACTCGCCGACGACCCCTAGCGTTTCCCCGTTCTTCAGCGACAGCGAAACGTCGTCGACCGCGTGCACGCGGGCGACCGTGCGGTCGATGATCAGTCCCGACTTGATCGGGAACAGCACCTTGAGGTGGTCGACCTCCAGCAGCGGGGTGGACGCCTGCGATGCAGCCGCGAGCGCGGGGCCAGGGCCAGAGTCTGCGGCCGGCTCGCCGCCGTTCTCGGGCGCCGCGGGCTGTCTTCCGGGCTCGGCGCTCACGAGATCACCGGGGTCGCGCTGGCGAGGCCGATCTGGTCACCGACGACCCGAAGCTTGCGCTTCTGGTCGAGCTCGAGCCAGCAGCGGTCGAGGTGGTCGGGCGCGTCCGGCACCCGACCGGGTCAGCTCCGGTGTCTCGAGACACTTCTGGAACGCGTGTGGGCATCGCGGCCGGAAATGGCAGCCCTGCGGGGGCGCCAGGAGGGACGGTGGCAGCCCGGGGATCGCCGGCAGCCGGGTGCTGCGGTCACGATCGATCCGGGTGATCGACCCAAGCAGTCCCCAGGTGTAGGGATGCTGCGGGTCGTAGAACAGCTCATCCAGCGTGCCCTGCTCGACCACGCGCCCGCCGTACATCACGACGACTCGGTCGGCGATGTCGGCGACGACCGCCAGATCGTGGGTGATGAGGATGATGCCGGCGTTTGTCTCGTCGCGCAGCGTCCGCAATTCGTCGAGGATCTGCGACTGGATCGTCACGTCGAGCGCGGTTGTCGGCTCGTCGGCGATCAGCAGCTTCGGCGAGCAGGACAGCGCCATCGCGATCATCACTCGCTGACGCATGCCGCCCGAGAACTCGTGCGGATAGGAGCGCAGCCGCTCGGCGGCGCGCGGGACGCCGACCCGCTCCATCAGCGCGACCGCCTGAGCCATCGCGTCGCGCTTGCCGATCTTCGGGTCGTGGGTGCGGATCTGCTCGACGATCTGCCACCCGACTCGGTAGACCGGATTCAACGAGCTCATCGGATCCTGGAAGACCATCGCGATCTCGCCGCCGCGAACCCGGCGCAGATCGGCGTCCGACGCGGTCACCAGCTCCCTGCCATCGAGCTTCGCGCTGCCCTGAATCCGGGCATTGGGGCCGCGGGTCAGGCCCATCAGCGTCAGCCCAGTGACGGACTTCCCTGAGCCAGATTCGCCGACGATCGCGACGATCTCACCGCGGTCGACGGTGAACGAGACTCCGTCGACCGCGCGGACCATGCCGTCCTCCGTCGCGAACGAGACCTGCAGTTCATCGACCGCCAGCAGTCGTTCGCCGCCGGCGGTGCCCCGATTCGCGCCAGTGCTCACGAGAGCCGGATTCGGGGATCGAGGAATGCGTACAACAGGTCGACGATCGCGCCAAGGATCACGACCGCGAACGCGGTCAGCATCACGATCGACAGCAGCGTGACGACGTCGAAGTTCCCGACCGCCGTGAAGGCGAGATAGCCGACGCCGTGGAGGCCGTAGACCGACTCGGTCAGGATCGCGCCGCCGCCGATCACCTGCGCCAGATCGAGCCCCCACAGCGAGATGATCGGCAGCAGACTGTTGCGGAGGATGTGGCGGAGCAACACCTTGCGCTCGGACAGCCCCTTGGCACGCGCCGTGCGGATGTAGTCCTCGTTGATCGTGTCGAGAATCGTCGAGCGGAGCACTCTCGAGTAGAAGCCGATGAACAGCACAGACAGGGTGAACCACGGCGCGACCAGGTGGGTGAACCACTGCCAGGGACTTGTCGTGAAGGGCACGTAGCCGCTGATCGGGATGATCCCCGCCAGGTAGCCGAGGTAGTAGATCAGCACCGCGCCGAGGAAGAACGGCGGCATCGAGACCCCGATCATCGACAGGACCGTCAGCACGCGGTCGGTGTATCGCCCGGCGCGGATCGCCGCCAGCGTCCCGAACACGATCGACACGAACAGCCAGATGAAGCCGGCGCCGAGCGCCAGCGAGGCCGTTATCGGCAGGCCCGCCTTGATCTCGTCGAGCACATTGAAGCCTTGGTTGTACGAATACGCCGTGCCGCCGAAGATGTTGCCCATCGTCCTGATGTACTGGACGTAGATCGGCTGATCGAAGCCGTACCGATGGCTGATCAGCTTCACCTCGGCGGGGTTCGCGAGGCGCCCCGCGATCAGCGACGCCGGGTTTCCGCCGGGAAGCGCGACCACGAACAGCACGAACGTGATCGCCGAGATCACGAACAGCAGCAGAATCATCGTCAGCACGCGACGGGTGGCGAATCGCGCCATCAGCCCTGCTCCACCTTGATCTTCGAGCGCGGGTCGAGCGCGTCACGCAAGCCGTCGCCGAAGACGTTGATCGACAGCACCGTCAGCACCAGCATGATGCCCGGCACCAGGACGAGGTGGAACGCCCCGGGGATCTGGTTGATCCCGTCGCTGATCATCGTTCCCCAGGACGCGTTGGGCGGCTGGACGCCGGCGCCGACGTAAGTCAATCCCGCCTCGAGCAGGATCGCGTTGGCGAGGATCAGCGGGACGAAGACGATGATCGTCGACGCGAGGTTGGGCAGGACCTCCCCGAGCATGATCTTCGTATGGCTGAGGCCCTGCTGTCGGGCCGCGTCGACGAATTCGCGCTCGCGCAGTACCAGTACCTGGGCGCGGACCGCCCGCGCGACGTACGGGATGTAGACGAAGCCGACCACGACCGCCGTCGTCAGCGGCGTGCTCGACTTGAACGGCCCGAGGCCGCGGACGTTGAGGACGGTGCCGAGGGTGATTCCCAGCAGGACCGCCGGGTATGCCCAGATCACGTCCATGATGCGACTGATCAGGCCGTCGGTGAAACCCCTGAAATACCCCGCGAGCACCCCCCCGAGCGTCCCAAAGATCATTGTGATCAGCATCGCGACGAAGCCGATCTCGAGCGAGGTGCGCCCGCCGTACAGGAGCCGGACGGCGACGTCGCGGCCGTTCTCGTCGGCGCCGAGGAAATAGTGCCTGAACTGCAAGGTCGGCCCGATCGGGACCCCGTCCAGGCTCACGATGTTCTCGGTCTTACCCCCGACCTTGACCGTCCCCGTGATGTTCTGGAAGTTCGGCGAGGTGTGCGCGACATAGCGCGCGTAGACGGGCGCGAGCAGGCACATGACGACGAGCAGGATGAACAGCGCACCGAACGCGAGCGCCACGCGGTTGCGGCGCATGCGGCGCCACGCGAGGGCCCACGGCCCAACACCAGGGGGAAGACGCTCGCCCTCGCCGAACTCGGTCGCGTGGGGCAGGCCTGTCTTGATCTCGGTGGTGATTGACATGGCTTAACGTGAAAGCGGGCCGGGATAGCCTAACTGGCTATCCCGGCCCGGGATTCATGGGACTGTTACTTCATTGAGAACGACGTGAAGTCCCAACCGTAGATCGGCTGGTAGACGAGCGCGGCGTTGTTGATCCGAGTCGAGGTGAGGAACGGGAACTTCTGGTACCCGAACACCCCTGCGTACGCCTTCTTGGCGACGTACTCGTCGAGCTTCTGCCACTGCTTGGCGACCGAGTCGAGGTTGGTCGACGGGGTTGCACCGAGCTTCGCGACCTGGCTGTTGATATACGGGTCGTTGGTCTGGCCGAAGTTCTCGTTGTTGGTCGGCTGGATCGCGTGACCGTCAAGGAGCACTCCGTAGAAGTCGACTGGGTTCGGGAAGTCCTGGTTCCAGTCGGCGAAACCGGTCTGCGGGTTGATCTTCTTCGACTCGCCAATCGTCGTGAAGTAGTTCGCGTCCGCGACCGTCTTCAGCGTCGCCTTCAGCCCGATCTGGTTCAGGAAGTTGGCGTAGTACTCCATCCACTGCTTACGCGGCGTGCGGAGCTCACTCCAGACCGTCACCGGCGTGCCGGCCAGGCCGGACTTCTGGATCAGCTTCTTGGCCGCGGCGATGTTGCCGTTGCCCGGCGTGCCGTACGGGCACTTTACGCCGGTCGGATGGCCGGTCACCGCCGGCGGCAGGAAGAAGCAGGCCGGCTCCAGCGTGCCTCCGCCCAGACGCGACATCGCGTTCTGGTTGAGACCGGTAACGACGGCCTCACGGACGAGCTGGTTGTTGAACGGCTTCGTCTGCATGTTCATGAACACGTAGTACGTCGAGCCGCCGAGGTTGACCTCGTGGAAGCGACCCTTGGCCTGCGAGTTGATCCGGCTGAGCAGGTTGCCGGGGATCGTGTCGGCCCAGTCGAACACGTCGGCGCTGTTGTTCAGCACCGACAGCGCGTTGGCGGACACGTTCGAGTTGATCGTCACGTCCACGTTGACGTGGCCGGCGGGGATGCCGGGGACGTTCATCGACTTCCACAGCGGGTTCTGAACGACGTCGTACGACTGGTTCGCGACGATGTTCTTGACCATGTAGGGCCCGACGCCGGGCGGCGGGCTCGTCGGCTCCACCTTCATCGGCGTGCTGGACGGGACGATGCCGAGCGCCGGGAACGCGAGCACGTTGTCGAACGGGCCATACGGCGCCGTCAGGTGGATCACGATCTTGCCGGTCTTGTCGTTGGCCTGGACCCCGGAGATCGTCTTGGCCTTGCCGGCCGCGTAGGCCGAGGCGCCGACGACGTTCGGCGTGATGAACGCGGACGCGCCGCCCCATGGGATCTTCAGCGCGCGCTCCATCGTGTAGGCGAAGTCGCTTGCCTTGACGGGCGTGCCGTCGGAGAACTTCAGGCCCTTTCGCAGGGTGACCGTGTAGGTCTTGCCGCCGTTTGAGATCTTCGGCAGCGCGCTCCCGAGACCCGGGATCAGCTGGCCGCCGGCCAGGCCGGTCTTGTGCGCGTAGGTGGTCAGGCCGGTGTACACGATCCAGTTGACCTCAGATCCCTGGGTCGTGTAATCCAGGCCGGGGTCAAGCGACTGCGGGAACGTGCCCCCGACCAACTTGATGGTCGGCGCCGTCGCGGCCGCGGTATGCGCGAGTACAGAGCCGTGGGAACTCCCGGTCTTCGCCGGGCCGGAGCCCGAGAAAACGCCGGAAACCGCCAGCGCTGCCGCCGCTATCACAAGGAAGCCCGCAATCACGGGCACCCTCAGAGTTTTGTTAAACACAGTGCCTCCTCCAAGAGGTCTTGTCTGGATGGGTGGCACAAATTTAGCCGGGATTGACGCCCAAGTATGGGGTTTAGTTTAAGGCGATAACCCACCGGAAACCAGGGGTTAGCGCTTTCACCAGGCCCAGCGGCCGCGTTCAGGCCCGTTGGAGGTTGACGGCGTCCGGTTCCGCGGTCGTGATTTTTGGCTCAAGGCCGCTGCTTGCCTCGGCGTGGTGGTAGATGCCGCCGCGCATCAGCGAGGCCGCGGCACCGACGAGGCAACATCCGATCGCGAACCCAAAAGCGAGGTCCAGGCCGGAGCGGAACGGCGCCGAGATCAGCTGTGGGAAGAAGGTGTGTCCCGTCAGGACGGCCTGGCTGTGGGCCGGCAGCGACGCCAGGACGTGTGCGCCGACGAGGTGTTGGATCGGGTTGTAGCCGAGGAACGAGGCGAACAGGACGGAAACCGGCGGGACCCTGCCGGCGGCGGCGGCGGCGGACGCCGATACGCCGTGAGCGTGCAGGCCCGAGGCGAGTGTGTGCGGCAGGCTGGTGGCCAGCCCGGCGATCATCAGCGAGAAGAAGATCCCGACCGACAGCACCTGGGCCGAGTTCTGGAAGGTCGCGTTCATGCCGCCGCCGCTGCCGCGGTCGCCGGGTGGCAGCGAGTTCATCACCGCCGCGCGGTTGGGCGACGCGAACAGCCCCATCCCGATTCCGGTGATCAGCAGGATGAGCGCGAACACCGGGAAGGAGAAGTCGATCGGCAGTAGCAGCAGCAGGCCAAAGCTGATCGCTGTGAGCAGCATCCCGCCGGTCGTAAAGGGCCTGGCGCCGTAGCGGTCGGAGAGGTACCCGGACGTCGGGCCGGCGATCAGCAGCCCGATGGTCAGCGGGAGCATGAACAACCCAGCCTTCAGCGGGGTGTCGGCGAAGTCGACGCCGTGCAACGGTAGCCAGATGCCCTGCAGCCAGATGATCAGAATGAACAGCAGCCCGCCGCGGGCCAGCGCGGCGAGAAAGGTGGAGAGCGTTCCGAACGTGAACGCGCGGATCCGCAGCAGTTGCAGCCTGAACATCGGGTCCTTCGACCGCAATTCGACCACCGCGAAGGCGATCAATGAGGCGATTCCGAAGCCCATCTCGATCAGCACCTGGGGACTCAGCCACCCGGTTGAGTGGTTCCCGTACGGTCTGATCCCGTGGGTGATCGCGATCATGATCAGGATCAGCCCGAGCGCGAAGGTGACGTTGCCGAGCCAGTCGATCTTGGCGCGCACCGGGCGGCTCAGCTCGTGCAGCATCAGATAGGCCCAGACGGTCCCGAACAGTCCGACCGGGACCGAGATCAGGAACACCAGTCGCCAGCTGATCGGGGCGAGTATCCCGCCGAGCACGAGCCCGACGAACATCCCGCTGACCCCGACGATGTTGTTGATCCCGAGCGCCATCCCGCGCTGGTTGGGCGGGAACGCGTCGGTCAGGATTGCCGCCGAGTTGGCGATCAAAAAGGCCCCGCCGATGCCCTGGACGAGACGGAAGATGACCAGGTACATCGCGCCCGAGGTTCCGGTCAGCCAGTCCACGGTCAGCGCCAGCGACGCGGCCGTGTAGATCACGAAGCCTAGGTTGTACATACGGACCCGGCCGAACATGTCGCCCAACCGCCCGAAGCTGACGATCA
This sequence comes from uncultured Solirubrobacterales bacterium, assembly GCA_963830475.1. GTDB lineage: Bacteria > Actinomycetota > Thermoleophilia > Solirubrobacterales > Solirubrobacteraceae > Palsa-465. The sequence goes on from CAWHMX010000009.1 coordinate 107,476, forward strand.
GAACGCTTCCGACGATGATGTAGCCGAGCACCATCCACAGCAGGTAGAAGCTGTTGCCCGGCTGCAACGGGTCGAGGTGGATGCCGCGGAAGATCGCCGGCATCGCGATGATCGTGATCGACGCGTCGAGCGTCGCCAGCAGGACCGCGAGGGTCGTGTTCGAAAGGACGATCCACTTGTAGCGGGACGACCGCGGATCGCTCATCTCTCGAAAACTCACTCCGTCTGATAATACACAGGCAAACTTCACTTTTGCTGTCGGGGCCGAAGAGATTCGGCCCACGGCCTACACTTCCCACCCCCGGCGATGGCGACACGGAGCGAAACCGAACTCGAGGCGACCGCGCAGCTCGCGAGCGAGCTGCGCATCGTGCTGGGCCGGCTCACCCGCCGTCTGCGGGAGCACCATCGCCACTTCGGGCTCACCCAGGGGGCCGTGCTCGGCCGGCTCGATCGCTGCGGTCCGCAGTCGATCGGCGAGCTCGCGAGCGCCGAGCGGGTCAGGCCGCAATCGATGAGTCAGAGCCTCGCGGAGCTCGAGTCCGATCGCTTCATCGAGCGCCGTGCCGACGACAAGGACGGACGCCGGACGCTGATCGCGCTGACCGATGAGGGCCGCGCGGCGTTGCTCGAGGAGCGGGCGCTCCGCGAGGGCTGGTTGGCTCGCTCGATCGAGACCCTCACGCCCGCCGACCGGGCGCTCCTGGCCGACGCGCTCTCCGTGCTCGAGCGGCTCAGCGAGCTCTAAGTGGCACCGAGACCGACAGTCAAATTCGTTCAAGCACTTCGGCGGGTGAGAGCCAGCCGGGAGCACGGCTCTCACGGGCCATCTCGGCGGTCAGCGTCTGCAGCAGCTCGTTGACCGGCGCCGGCATCCCGAGACGTCGTGCCTCGAGCACGATCTCGCCATTGAGGAAGTCGGTCTCCACCGCGCCGGTATGCCTGGTCAGGCTCTGCCAGGTCGAGCCGCCCCCGCGCGGGTAGCCCTCGACGTCACCGACCCGCCAGCGCCGCGACCGCTCCTCGACGTCCATCACCCCTTCGTCCGCGAACTCGATCCCGGCGGCCTCCAGCACTTCGACGCCCTCGGCCATGACGCGCGTCGTCAGCTCGGTCGCGCCCTCCGGCTCCTCGGCTCCGAGGATGGCTTGCACCGCGTTTCCGAGGTTGAGCAACAGCTTCGCGTACTTCAGACGCATGATGTCCTCGCGCGGGGTCGCGCTGAAGCGGGACCGCTCGATCCCCTCGCAGATCGCGACGCAGCGCTCGTCGATGCCGTGCGGGTAGCGACCGACATCGAGGCTCCCGGTCGTTGCCGCTGCGTACGCCAGCACCACGCCCGGCTCCAGATGGGCGGTCGGGGCCAGCACGACAGCGCCGTAGACCTCGCGGAACAGCCGTAACGCGACCCGCTCGTTCTCGACGCCGTTCTGCATGCAGACGACCGGCACGCCACCCTCGGGCACCGCGGCCCGGAGGGCGAGCAGCGCTCCCCAGGTGTCCTGGCTCTTGGTGGCGAGGATCACGACGTCATCTGGTTCGATGCGCGCCGTGGCCGGATCGGGTGCCACCGGAATCCGCAGCGTCACGCGCTCGGTCGGGGTGTAGAACCGCAGGCCATCACGCGCGATCGCGTCGTGGTGGGCGCCGCGCGCGATCAGCATCACTTCGTGACCGGATTGGTGCAGCCGCGCCCCCAGGACCCCGCCGACAGCGCCCGCGCCGTAGATCACGAATCGCACGTCGCGCACCCTACCGATGCATGAAATGAACGCCCGGGCGTGCATTCCAAGCACGGCATCGAGACGGCCCAAACTTGGTTAGCTACCCTAACAGTATGGCCTCCGAACCTCCGCGCCACCCCGGCCGCACGATCGCCCGCCTTGCGCGCCAGGTCGAGCTCGCCGTGTCGAGCCTGGAGTTGACGCTCTCCCAGTACCGCGTCCTCGGGATCCTCGGCGACGGGCAGGAGGCGGCGTCGGTGCTCGCTGACAAATTGGCGGTCAGTCGCCCGAGCGTCACCGGCGTCGTCGATGGACTCGTCGCGCGCGGCCTCGTGCGGCGCGACCACGACGGCGTAGACCGTCGGCGCATCGGCGTCGGCCTGACGGACGAGGGGCACCACGTCCTGGCTGCGGCCGACGCGGAGGTGCAGCGCCGCCTGATCGAGATCGCGCGCTACGTTGAGCCCGGGCCTGAGAGTCCCGCCACCGGGCCGGACCAGGCGTTCGGCGCGCTGTCGAGGTGGCACTTCGGGCTCGACGCCTATCGAAGCGCGCGTCACGCCGAGCACAAAGGAGCGCATGTCGGCGGTTGACCACGCACCGACGAAGCCGGGGGGTCCGGCTGTGGCGACCACGTCGCCGCCGCACTCACCCGCAGTGCCGTTCGGGATCGAGTCCCGCTACAAGGCGCCGCAGGCGTGGATCGACCCCGACCGCAGCAAATCCTGGACCGCCCGCGCGCTGCCGATCATGATGTCGCACAAGCTGACGCTCGCCACCGCGCTCAGCACCTCGTTCGTCGCGCTCCTCCTGCAGGTCCAGATCCCGAACGTCCTCAACGACGCGGTCACCAACTCGCTCCAGCGCCACACCGTGCCGCTGTCGCATTACGTGATGCTCGTATTCGCGCTGGCGCTGGCTGCCGGCCTTTCGGGCTACGTCTCGCGGCTGTTCCTGATGCGTACCGCATACGCGGTCGAGTTCGACCTGCGCAACATCCTCTACACCCACCTGACGCGGATGTCGTTCTCGTTCTACGACCGGGTCCAGTCAGGCCAGCTGATCTCGCGGGCAAACTCGGACATCCGCTCGGTCCAGATGTACCTGACGTTCGGCCCCAGCATCATCGTGCAGTGCTCGATCGCGCTGGTCGCGTTCGCATACATGCTGTCGATCAACGTGCCGCTGGCGCTGGTCGCGATGGCCACGGTGCCGATCGTGTTCGTGCTCAGCGTGCGGATGCGTCGCATGCTGTTCCCGGTCTCGTGGCTGATCCAGTCGCGCCTGGCTGAGATCGCGACGATCGTCGACGAGAACATCAACGGCGTCCGGGTCGTGAAGTCGTTCGCCGCCGAGCAGCGCGAGCTGACGACGCTGGCGAAGGCCGCCGACAGGCTGCGCTGGTCCTACATCAAGGATGCGGACGTCCGCGCCCAGTTCACGCCGCTCGTTCAGAACCTGCCACAGGTGGGGCTTGCGCTGGTCCTCCTGCTCGGCGGCTACCTGGTCATCCATGGCCGTCTCGGCGTCGGCGCGATCCTCGCGTTCAGCGCCTACATCGTGATGCTGCAGGCGCCGTTCCAGATGCTCGGGATGCTGGTGATGCTCGGGCAGCGCGCCGCGGCTTCGGCCGGGCGGATCTACGAGGTGCTCGATGAGCAGCCGACGATCGTCGACAGCCCCGGCGCGGTCGCGCTGACCGATTCCAGGGGCGAGGTCGAATTCCGAGATGTCGACTTCTCCTACGGCGACGACGGGCCGTTGGTGCTCCACAACCTGAACCTGCATCTGAACCCCGGCGAGACGGTCGCGATGGTCGGCCGCACCGGCAGCGGCAAGACGACTGTCAGCCGGCTGTTGCCGCGCTTCTACGACGTCGATGCCGGCAGCGTCCGGGTCGACGGCGTCGACGTCCGCGGGCTGACGCTCGACAGCCTTCGCGCCCAGATCGGGGTCGTGCTCGACGAGCCCTTCCTGTTCTCGGTCTCGATCCGCGACAACATCGCGTATGGCCGTCCGGACGCGCCCCTGGACGAGGTCAAGGCGGCGGCCCGCGCCGCCGGGGCCGCCGAATTCATCGACCAGCTTGCCGACGGCTACGACACCGTCGTCGGTGAGCGCGGGTACACGCTGTCGGGCGGACAGCGCCAGCGGGTCGCGATCGCGCGGACGCTGCTCGTGAACCCGCCGATCCTCGTCCTCGATGACGCCACCAGCGCCGTCGATGTCCAGGTCGAGCAGGAGATCCACGACGCCCTGCGGACCCTGATGGTGGGCCGCACGACCCTGATCGTCGCTCACCGCCTGTCGACGATCGGACTCGCCGATCGGGTCGTGTTGCTCGACCGGGGCAGGATCGTGGCCGACGGAACCCACCTGCAGCTGCTGCAGACGACGCCGCTGTACGTGGAGGTCCTCGCGCAGGCCGAAGCCGAGGAGCAGGCTCGCCACGCCGAACAGGAGCTGAACCGATGAGGGGGACGACCCGATGAGCTTCGGTGGCGGGGCAATGTTCGGGGCCGGCGGCGCCGCCGGCGGGTCGCGATCCGCTGCGTCGCCCGGCGGTGGTCTCCCGTTCGCCGGCATCCCGTCTGAGCTCCAGGCGGGCGTCGACAAGCTCCTCGCCCGCGAGCCCGACCACGGCGAACCGAACGTCTCCTTCAGCCACCGCGCCGTCGATGCAGACGGCGGCAGGCTCACCCTGCGGGCGCTGATCCTCCGTCACCGGCGACTGGCGGCCGGAGCGGTGCTGCTACTGATCGTGCTGAGCGCCGCCAACCAGGCCGGGCCGGCGCTGATCAGGTATGGAATCGACGACGGGATGCTGCCGGGCCATGGCGACTTTAACGTCGTCCTCGTCGCCGGGCTGCTGTTCCTGCTCGCGATCGTCATCGCGGCCTGTTCCCAGCGCAGCCTTGCCCGGGTCACCGGCCGGCTCGCGGCACGGGTGATGAACGACCTGCGCGTCCGCGTCTTCACCCACCTGCAGCGGCTCGGCCTTGACTTCTACACCGGCGAGAAGGCCGGCGTGATCATGACCCGGATGACGAGCGACATCGAGAACCTGCAGCAGCTGCTGCAGGACGGGCTCGCGCAGCTCGCGGTCCAGGCCCTGACGATGATCGTGATCACCGCCATCCTGTTCACGCTGAACGTCGAGCTGACGCTGATCATGCTGGCGCTGGTGGTGCCGCTGCTGACGGCCGGGTCGCTGTGGTTCCGCAAGTCCTCGGAGGAGGGCTATAGCCGCGTTCGCGACGGGATCGCCGGCGTGCTGGGAGACCTCTCCGAGAGCCTCCACGGCATGCGAACGATCGCGGCCTACAACCGCCAGCGCTGGAACGTGATCGCCCATCGGAACGTCGTCGGCAGCTACCGCGACGCCAACAACTACACGGCCCAGGCCAACGCGATCTACGGCCCGGGCACTCAGCTGCTCGGCTACCTCGGCCAGGGGGCGCTGCTGGCGATCGGCGGCAACATGGTCGCCCATCACCAGCTCTCGATCGGTTCGCTGGTGGCCTTCTTCCTCTACATGAACCGGTTCTTTGCGCCGATCCAGCTGCTCGTACAGCAGTACAACACCTTCCAGCAGGGTCAGTCCTCGGTGGTGAAGCTCCGGACGCTGTTCGCCAGGGTGCCGAGCACCCCCGAGGCGCCCGACGCCGCCGAACTCGCCCCGATCGAAGGCGAGATCCGGTTCGACGACGTGACGTTCGGCTACGACCCGGCTACGCCCGTGTTGACCGATATCGACCTGCGGATCGCACCCGGCGAGACGGTCGCGTTCGTCGGCCAGACGGGGGCCGGCAAGTCGACGCTAGCGAAGCTGATCACCCGTTTCTACGACCCCGACCGCGGCCGGGTCCTGATCGACGGCCACGACCTTCGCGGGGTCACGATCGAGTCGCTGCGCCACCAGCTCGGGGTGGTGCCGCAGGAGCCGTTTCTGTTCGCGGGCAGCCTCCGCTTCAACATCGCTTTCGCCAGCCCGGACGCACCCGACGGGGAGGTCTGGGAGGCGATCGACGCCGTCGGCCTACGCGACGTCGTCGAGCGGATGCCGAATGGCCTCGACACGGTCGTGCACGAGCGCGGCCAGTCGCTGTCCTCCGGGGAGCGCCAGCTGATCGCCCTTGCGCGGGCGTTCCTCGCACGCCCGCGGGTACTGGTACTCGACGAGGCGACCTCCAATCTCGACCTGCTGTCCGAGGCGAAGATCGAGGCAGCGCTGGACGTCCTCCTCGCCGCTCGCACGGCGGTTCTGATCGCCCACCGTCTCACCACGGCGATGAAGGCCGACCGGATCGTCGTCGTCGACGCCGGCCGGATCGTCGAGTCTGGCTCCCACGACGAACTGGTTGCCGCCGGCGGCCGCTACGCCGAGATGTATGCGACCTGGACGAGCCACATGGAGCTTGCGGCCTGAGGGCGGGCTCTCCGGGCTCCTGGTCCCGCTAGACCAGGAGCCCGGCACGAAGCGCTACGGGGGGGTCGGCCTCGAGATGCCGCCGCCGTGGAGCATCGCCGTGATATCCGCGGCCGGGACGGCCGGGGAGAACAGATGCCCTTGGGCGTGGTGACATCCGAGTCGTCGTAGTGCCGCGACCTGCTCGGGCGACTCGACGCCTTTGGCGATCACCTCGATCGACAGCGACCAGGGCGAGCGCGATCGCGGCTTCGGCGACGGTTCCGGCGCCGCTCGGCTCGCCCATCGAAGCAACGAACGCGCGGTCGATCTTGAGCGACGCGATCGGCAGCCTGGTCAGCTCGCTGAGCGACGAGTAGCCGGTCCCGAAGTCATCGACCACGAGCCGCGCCCCGAGTCGGTCGAGCGCGTACAGCGATTGCCGGGTCCGGATCGCCCCGTCGCGTAGCACCGTCTCGGTGAGTTCGAGGCTCAGCAGCGATGGCTCGATGCCGCTGGCCTCCAGTGCTCGTCTGGAGCTGCTCGACGAAAGCGCCGCCCGCGAGCTGCAGGACAGAGACGTTGACGGACAGCCCGAGCGTCCGCCCGCTCGGCATCAGCGCGGACCAGAGGCCGAGGTCCCGACTCGCCTCCTCCAGCACCCAGTTGCCGATCCGGTCGATCAGCCCGGCCTCCTCGGCGATCGTCACGAAGTCCGCCGGGGGCACCGGGCCCCGCTGCGCGTGGTCCCAGCGCAGCAGCGCCTCGACGCCGACGATCGACTGGTCGCGGAGTGACACGACGGGCTGGTAGGCGAGCCGGAGGTCGTTGCCGTCGATTGCACGCAGCAGGTCGTTCTCGAGCCGCAGCCGGGCGACCGCGCGGGAACGCATCTCCTCGTCGTACATCTCATACCGGGCCCGGCCGCGCTCCTTGGCGCGATACATCGCGGCGTCGGCGTCGCGGACCAGGTCCAGGGGCAGCTCACGGCCGTCGGACAGCGCGATCCCGATGCTGGCGGTGACGAACTGGGATCCGGCCGCGAGTGCGTACGGATGGGCGAAGCTGGCCGCAGATCCGCTCGGCCATGGCGATCGCGTCGCGTTCGCTGGCGATGTCGTCCAGGAGCAGGCCGAACTCGTCGCCGCCGAAGCGCGCGACCGTGTCGGTCGGCCTGACGGCCTCGCGGAGTCGCGCCGCGACGCTCGCCAGCAGCTCGTCGCCGGCGTTGTGCCCGAGCGTGTCGTTGATCTGCTTGAAGTGGTCGAGGTCGATGAACAGAACCGCCGCCAGCGACTGGCCCCGTCGTCGCGCTCGCTCGAACGCCTGCTCCAGGCGGTCGAGGAAGAGGACGCGATTCGGCAGCCCGGTCAGCGGGTCGTGCAGCGCCCGGTGCTCGATCTTGTCCTCCGCGTACTGGCGCTGGAGCGCGTCAGCGAGGACGTTGGCCAGTGACTGGACGAAATCGATGTCGCCCCGCGTGTACGCGCGCGGGAGCTGCGACAACACGCCGAAGATTCCGAACGGCCGGTTGGGCCCCTCGATCCGGACGCAGACGCTCGAGCGGATGTTGCGCCGACGCAACGGCTCGGACTGCTCGAAACGGCGCTCCGACGACCAGTCGTCGACGACCACCGGTTCGCCGGTACGCAGGGTATGGCCGGCCTGGGTGTTCGGCGCCACACTCGCGCGAAGCTCGCCGATGTCCGAGTCCGTCCAGCCGTGGTGGGCACGCAGCTGGATCGCTTCGCCGTCGGGCAGGGCCTCGGCGAGCATCGCGGCTTCGACCTCGAGGATCTGCGTGACCGAGGTCAGCGCTTCGTCCAGCAACTGGGAGAGCGATACCCGCTGGAGCGCGTGCTCGCCGAGTCGAGCGACCGCCGACTGTGCATCGGCACGGCGCTTGAGTTCCTCCTCGGCTTCCTTCTGGACGGTGATGTCCGAGATGACCCCGTGCCAACGCAACGCGCCTGACCTGTCGGGGACCAGCACGGAGTCGTCGCGGATCCAGACGACGTGCCCGTCGCGGTGGAGCATCCGATACTCACTAGCCATCGTCTGCCGCGAACCGGTCGCGGCCCGATTGCGCTCGGCGGTGAGCACCTCGCGCCGGTCAGCCGGATGCAGCCGCGACACCCACAGCTCCGGATCGGCGATCCACTCCTCGGCGCTGAAGCCGAGAATCGCCTCGATCTGGGCGCTGACATAGATCCACGGCCCCGCCTCGCCGGGGTCGGCGATGTAGACGATCGCGGGCACCCGGTCAAGAAGCGCCTCGTACTGGTCGAGGATCGACTCGTAGTCGGCGGGATGTGAGCTGCTCTCGAGCATCAATCCGTTGCCATCAGCTCAGGCCTCGGCGGTCAGCGCGCGCAGCGATCGGCGCTGGTTCCCGGCGTCGTCGAAGTTCGCACGGCTTAGCCATTGCGCGTATGCCTCCCGGAGGTCCTGCCAGCGATTGTCGGTGATCGCGTACCAGGCCGTGTCTCGATTGCGTCCTTTGACTACCCGGTGTTGGGCGAAGATCCCCTCGAATCGAAAGCCGAAGCGCTGGGCGGCCGCCCGCGAGCGCGCGTTCAACGCGTTGCACTTCCACTCGACCCGGCGGTAGCCGAGCTCGTCAAAGGCGTGGCTGAGCAGCAACTGGATCGTCTCGGTTCCCTCCGTCGTCCGCTGCAGGCTTGTAGCGAACCAGATATTGCCAATTTCGATCGTGCCGTGCTCCGGGACGATCGCGAGGTACGAGCAGATCCCGACCGGCAACTGGTCGGCGAGGCCGATGATCGTCCGGAACTGCGGGTCTAGCGCGGCCGCCTGCTCGGCGAGGGCGGAAGCGAAGGCTTCGACGGTCGGGTACGGACCGTCGTTCATGTAGGTCCATATACCGGGGTCCCCGCTCGGTGGATGCGAGACATCGAACAGAGCGCGCGCGTCCTCGTCAGGCAGCGGGCGGCGCAGCAGGACACGCTGCCCGCGCAGCACCGTCTCCGGATCCGGAAACCTGGCTGAGCGGAAGGCGACAGGCTCGCCGAGAGGTTGCCCCTCCATCGCCGGAAAGCGTATTCGCCGCGTTCGATTCAGTCGAGGTGAAAGATCTCCTCGAGCGGCGACATCGCCCGGTCGGGCGCCTCCCCGTCGAGCAGAAAGTAAGGGGCCATCTCGGCTTGCCAGCGGGCGTTGATCTCGGCGTCCTGCATCCGAGCCTGGCAGGCCGCAAAGTCGTCGCATTCGAGGTACCCGACGACCGTGCCGTCGTCGCGCAGGAACAGCGAGTAGTTGCGCCAGCCGGCGGCGCGGAGCGCGTCGAGCATCTCGGGCCAGACGGCGGCGTGTCGGGCCCGGTACTCGGCCATCCGTTCGGGTCGCACCCTCAGCACGAAACAGATGCGTGGCGGGTCGCGACCGTGGCTAGACACGGTCGGCCCGCGGCGGTGCACACGGACGCCCGTCAACGTGTATCGACCGGAAACGACCGGAAGATCGATCATCGTCGCCCCGAACCGGACCCAACCGGATGCAAATATCGGCGCCTTGACAAGGCATCATGTGATCTGATGTGATCGCTTTCGTTCGTTTCGGTTCGAGGAGTTCGGAGTGGTTTCCGAACTGCAACGGGACCGAAAGAACTTTTGTCAATTCCAGCACAGGGGAGGAGAACCCTATGCAACCATTCGTCGCCCGGCTCGGCAGCCGGCGTCGCGCGAGCTTCGGCCTCATCATTGCCGTGGCTGCAGCATTGGCCGTCGTGGTCGGCTCGGCCAGCGGCACCGCGTCCGCGGCAAGCGGCCTCAAGACGGGCCTGAAGGTATTCGTGATTCCCAAGAACCTTGGGAACAACTACTTCACCGTCGCGGACAGCGTCAAGACCGGCGGCGCCCTTGCGGCCCTGAAGACTCTCGGCGAGACCGGCAGCGAGACGAGCGGTAACGCCGCGACGTCGGCGTCTCAGCTCCCGGCGATTCAGTCGGCGATCACGAAGGGCGCGAATGCGCTGATCGTCTCGGCGACCGACCCGACGGCGCTGTGTCCGACGCTGAAGCGGGCGATGGCGCAGGGCATCAAGGTCGTGACCTACGACTCGGACGCGCCGACCTGCCGCAACCTGTTCATCAACCAGGCGTCGACTGCGGCGATCGGGACCAGCGAGGTGGACCTCCTCGCGAAGACCATTCACAAGACCGGTCAGATCGCGATCGTCTCGGCCGCGGCTTCCGCCCCCAACCAGAACGCGTGGATCGGCTACATGAAGACGGAGCTGAAGAAGTATCCGAACATGAAGCTCGTCTCGATCGTGTACGGCAACGACGATCCGACGACCGCGACCCAGGTGACGAGTGGGCTTTTGCAGAAGTATCCGGACCTGAAGGGCATCATTTCGCCGACCACGGTCGGGATCGCCGCCGCGGCGGCTGTGCTCGACAAGCCGAAGTACCGCGGCAAGATTGCGCTGACTGGGCTGGGCACGCCGCTGTCGCTGAAGAAGTTCGTCAACGACGGCACGATCAAGTCGTTTGAGTTGTGGAACCCAGCCAACCTCGGCTATCTGGCCGGTTACGCGGCCGTGAACCTGGCATCGGGGAAGATCACCGGCGCCGCCGGCCAGAAGTTCTCGGCGGGCAAGCTCGGTAGCTACACGGTCGGCTCTGGCCACAGCGTGTTGCTGGGGCCGCCGACCGTGTTCACAAAGGCCAACATCGGCAAGTTCAACTTCTAGACCCAGCTCTCCTCAACACAACGGCTCGGGCGGCGCATCGTGTTGCCGCCCGAGCCACCACCTTTCTCTCTCCTTAATTGACATCCGTGTCATCCACAGTGCCAGCAGCCACCACACCGGCCCAGCCGGTGTTGTCGTTGCTCGGCGTCAGCAAGGCGTTCGCCGGCGTTCAGGCGCTGCGCGACGTGTCGGTCGACCTGTTTGCCGGTGAGACCCACGCCCTCGTCGGTGAGAACGGCGCGGGAAAGTCGACGCTGATCAAGATCCTCGCCGGCGTCCACCAACCCGACGCGGGACGGCTCGTGATCGGCGGTGACACCGTGTTCCTGAGTGGACCCGCCGAAGCGACGCAGCGCGGCGTCGCGGTCATCTATCAGGAGCCCACCCTGTTCCCGGACCTGTCGGTCGCCGAGAACGTGTTCATCGGCCGTCAGCCCCTGAAGTCCGGTCGGCGGATCGACCACCGTGCGATGAACGGCGTGGTCGCGCAGGTCTTCTCGCGCCTCGGCGTCAAGCTCGATCCCGATCGGATCGCGCGCGGTCTGTCGATCGCCGAACAGCAGCTCGTCGAGATCGCCAAGGCGCTGACGCAGGAGGCGCAGGTGCTGATCATGGACGAGCCGACCGCGGCGCTGTCGCCGGTCGAAGTGCAGCGGCTGTTCGGCGTCGTCAAGGCGCTTCAAGCCGGCGGCGCGGCGGTCGTGTTCGTCTCCCATCGCCTCGGGGAGGTCTTCGAGATCTGCCAGCGGGTGACCGTGCTGCGGGACGGCGCGCGCGTGCTGGCCGCGCCACTTCAGGGGATGACGACCAGAGATCTCGTCCGCGCGATGGTCGGGCGTGATGTGCTGGTCGAGGCTCACGAGCCACACGAGCCCGGTGGCACCGTGCTGGAGGTCGAGCGTCTGACGCGGGAAGGCGTCTTCTACGACGTCTCCTTCGAGGTTCGCGCCGGGGAGGTGGTCGCGCTCGCCGGACTGGTCGGGTCCGGTCGCACCGAGGTCGCCCGGGCGATCTTCGGGGTCGACCGCTACGACGTCGGCTCGGTGCGGCTGGGCGGCCGTGCCCTGAGGCGCGGCTCGCCAACCGCCGCGATGAGTGCAGGCGTGGCACTGGTTCCGGAGGATCGCCGGCAGCAGGGGTTGGTGATGGACCTGTCGATCGCGCGCAACATCGCGCTCGCCTCGCTCAACGTGCTGCGGCGCGCGGGGGTTATCCGGGCTCGGTCCGAACGCCGCTTCGGCGCCGAATGGGCCGATCGCCTGCAGGTCAGGTACTCGCGCGTGTCCGCCCCGGTCGCGACCCTGTCGGGCGGGAATCAGCAGAAGGTCGTCCTGGCCAAGTGGTTGGCCCGGAAGCCGGTGCTGCTGATCGTCGATGAGCCGACGCGCGGGATCGACGTCGGCACCAAGACCGAGGTGCATCGGCTGATCTCCGAGCTGGCCGAGTCCGGCGTTGCCGTGCTCGCCATCTCGTCCGAGCTTCCTGAGGTGTTGACGGTCGCCGACCGCGTACTGGTGATGCGCGAGGGCAGGCTCGCGGCGACGATGACGCGCGAGCAGGCCACGGAGGAGGCGATCATCGCCGCCGGCACCACAGCAGTCGGCGGCGCTGCGCCTCCAGACGGGGAGCGAGCATGAGCGCAACCACGTCCTCGCCCCGTCCTGCGGCAGTGGACGAGACACAGGCCGGGGTCAACGCGCGGACCCTGGTCGATCTCGTCCTGCGGGCACGGACGCTCGGGATCCTGGTGATCCTGGCGTTGTTCGTGCTCGTCACCTGGCTTATTCAGCCGCGGTTTCTGAGCACGTCGAACATCCAGTTCATCCTCGGCGACGCGGCCATCTACGTGCTCGTCGCGATCGGCGAGACGTTCGTCGTGCTGACGCGCAATGTCGACCTCTCGGTCGGGTCGGTGGTCGGCCTGTCGGCGTACGTGTCGGCGAACATGTTCCAGACCCACCCGGGGATCGCGATCCCGCTCGTGTTCGCCGTCGGCCTCGGTGTCGGCCTCGCCTGTGGACTGGTGACCGGCGCAATCACCGCGGTTGGACGAGTGCCGAGCCTCGTCGTGACGCTGGCGATGCTGTACATCATCCGCGGGTTCGACACGATCATCGTCGGCAGCGGCCAGGTTGTGGCCAACTCGCTGCCGAACTCGTTCATCAACATCTTCAACGCCACCGTTCTCGGGATTCCCGACATCGCGTGGGCGGTCGCGATCGTGGTGGGGGTCGCCGCGATGTACCTGCGGTCCTACCGGTCGGGACGAGATCTGTACGCGATCGGGTCCGATCCCGCCGCTGCGCGTCTGGCCGGAATTCCGATCGGCAAACGCGTGTTCACCGCCTTCGTGCTCAGTGGTGCGATCGCCGGACTCGGCGGGGTGATCTGGGCAACGCAGTACAACACGATCGACGCCACGGCAGCCACCGGGCTGGAGCTGCAAGTCATCGCCGCGGTCGTCGTCGGTGGGGTCGCGATCTTTGGCGGAAGCGGCAGCGTCGTCGGAGCCGCGCTCGGGGCGTTGCTCCTGCAGACGATCAACGTGGCATTGAACGTGCTCGGAATACCGTCGCTGTGGACGCAGCCGATCGCAGGCTTCCTGTTGCTCGTGGCGATCACGATGGATCGCGGGATCCAACTGCGGCTGAGCGCCGCGCTGCGCAAACGGAGGGGGCACGTTGACCTCTGAGCAGCCTCGATCGCGGATCGGCTCGGCGCGCGCCAACGCGTCCGGCTTTGCGCTGCGATGGGAATCGGCGCTGGTGGTCGCGCTGATCGGCGTGTTCGTCCTCGGCACGCGGATCTCGCCGGAGTTCACCAGCAGTTACAACCTGTTCACGCTGTGTACCAACATCGGGGACCTCGCGATCATGGCGCTGCCGATGACGCTGATCGTGCTCGTCGGCGAGATCGACCTGTCAGTCGCGTCGATCCTCGCGATGTCGTCCGAGCTGCTCGGGGCCCTGTGGCTGCACCACTGGTCGATGCCTCTCATATTCGTTGTCTGCTTGGCGATGGGCGCGGTCGCCGGGATGGTCAACGGCGTCTTGGTGACACGGGTCGGCCTCCCTTCCCTGGCTGTCACCATCGGCACGCTCACCCTCTATCGAGGCATCGCGAGTCTCCTCCTTGGCCCCACCTCGGTGTCGTCGTTTCCGGCGTAAGTACACGAACGTCGGTGTCAACGGAGCTCTCGGGCTCAACTGGTTGTCCTGGTCGGTCGTGGCGTTCCTGGTGCTCGCGATCGTGACCGGGGCGATGCTGAGGCTGACTCCGCTTGGTAGGTCGTTGTACGCGATCGGTCTGAACAAGGAGGCGGCGTTCCACGCCGGCATCCGGGTCAAGCGGATCAAGCTGTGGCTATTCGTCCTGTCGGGGGTCGTATGCGCGGCCGTCGGGATCCTCTACACGTTCGAGCTTTCCTCGGCGGCTGAGAACATCGGAATCGGGTTCGAGCTGCAGGTCATCACGATCGTGCTGCTGGGAGGCGTGTCGATCTTCGGGGGTAAGGGCACGATCCTCGGCGTCGCGCTCGCGGCATTCGTCTACGCCGGGCTTCGCAGCGCGCTGCTGCTGACGAGCTCGTTCAACGAGAACGACTTCCAGATCGTCTCGGGTGGCTTGTTGATCCTCAGCGTGCTCGTTCCGAATATCGGCTCGTTCGTGACGCGCGGGCGGGAGCTGGTGGCCCGGCTGCGCGGCCGCGAACAGGCCCGTTCGGCCCTGGTCGCGAACAGGACCGGAACCGATGGCTGAGCGTCGTTTCGCGGCAGTCGATCTCGGCGCTCAGAGCGGTCGAGTCGCGATCGGGCGCTTTGCCGGCGACAGGATCGAGCTCGAGATCGCTCACCGTTTCGTCAATCGAGGAGTCTGGCTGCCCGATGGGCTGCATTGGAATGTGGCGGAACTATTCGTCGAGACGCTCGCAGGGTTGGCGCTCGCCGCCGCGCGCGGAGATCTCGACGGTGTTGGCGTCGACAGTTGGGGCTGTGACTACGCGCTGCTCGATGACGATCATCGAATGCTCGGGCTGCCCTACCACTACCGAGACCCGGCTCGAACGGCCTCGACATGGACTGAGCGCGCATTCACTCGGGTCGCTCGCCATGAGATGTATCTCCATACCGGGATTCAGACGATGCCGATCAACACGGTGTTTCAGCTGATTTCCGAAGCCGACGGCGCCGCTGCCCGGACGGCCGCCCGGATTGCGCTCGTCCCTGACCTCTTCGGCCTATGGCTGACGGGAACGTTGTCGAATGAGCTCACCATCGCCTCGACGACGGGCCTGCTCGAAGCAGGGGAAGGACGATGGGCGCGGGATTTGATCGAGCGTCTCGGTCTGCCGACCGCGCCGTTTGACGGCGAAGTCGCGTCGCCCGGAGTCGAGCTTGGGCGGATCCTCCCGGGCCACAGTTCGGCTGGGGCGGCCGTCGGGAGCATCGTGCGAACGGTCGCCGGCCACGACACCGCGTGCGCGTTCGCGGCAACCCCGCTGGTTGGCCCGGACTCGGCGGTGCTGTCGTCGGGCACCTGGTCGCTGCTTGGAATCGAGCTGAGCCAACCGCAGCTCGGGCCAGACGCCGAAGCGTTCAACCTGACGAATGAGCGTGGATGGGGCGGCACGGTGCGGCTCCTGCGCAATGTGATGGGCATGTGGCTGATCGAGGAGTGCCGACGTGAGCTCGGAGATCGCGCCTCGTCGTACGGGGAGCTGTTCGCAGCCGCCGCAGCGGCCCAACCTGAGGTCCCGCTGTTCGATCCGGACGCACCTTCGCTGCTGCACCCGGGCTCGATGACGGATCGGATCGGCGCGCTCTACAGAGCAGCCGGCGAGGAGATGCCGGAAGACATCGGCGTCCTGATCCGCTCGATCCTCGTGTCGCTGGCGTGCAAGTACCGACTCGTCCTCGAGCGACTCGAGACGGTCAGCGGTCACCACATCGACCGTCTACAGGTAGTCGGCGGCGGCAGCCGCAACGGGCTGTTGTGCCAGATCACGGCTGACATCCTCGGTCGGGAGGTGCTGGCGGGGCCGGCCGAGGCGACCCTGCTGGGGAACGTCCTGGTGCAGCTCGCCGCGACCGGCGAGCTGACGACGCTGTCCGAAATGCGCGAGCTCAGCGGACGTTCTTTCACCCTAGAGCACTACACGCCGAGCGGCGACGGCGCTGCCGAGTCGACCTATCAACGCTTCCTCGATGTGACCGAGCTGACGGCTGGTCACCCGCTCCAAACGGGGGTTTGAAATCAATGACACAACCTGAATCCACTCACGATGCGACGATCGAGGCGAAGGTCGCCACCTTGGAGATCGAGACTCCGTCCTGGGGGTACGGTGACTCGGGCACTCGTTTCGCGACGTTTCCGCAGCCTGGACGTCCACGCAATGTGTTCGAGCGCATCGCCGACGCCGCCGAGGTACAACGTCTGACCGGCACTGCCCCAGCTGTGGCGTTGCATTTTCCGTGGGACGCAATCGACGATCTGACCGAGCTCCGAGATGCGATCGAGGACGCGGGATTGCGAGTCGGCGCCGTCAACCCGAACCTGTTTCAGGATCCCGACTACCGCCTGGGCTCAATCACACATCCCGACGTCGGGGTGCGTCGCAAGGCGATGTCGCACTTGCTCGAGTGCAGCGAAGTCGCTCGCGAGCTCGGCTCGACGGCGTTGTCGCTCTGGTTCGCCGATGGCACGAACTACGCCGGACAGGACGACCTGCGTTCGCGCCGCGACCGGCTGGAGCAGGCGCTGACCGAGCTGTACGCGGCGATGCCCGGCGAGCAGGAGCTGTTGCTCGAGTACAAGTTCTTCGAGCCCGCGTTCTACGCGACCGACCTCGCGGACTGGGGTTCGGCGGTGCTGATCTGCCTGAAGCTCGGCGAGCGAGCCAAGGTTCTGGTCGACCTTGGCCACCATGCGCATGGGGTCAACGTCGAACAGATCGTCGCGCTGCTCGATCGTGAGGGTCGCCTCGGCGGATTTCATTTCAACAACCGCAAGTACGCCGATGACGATCTGATCGTCGGCTCGGTCAACCCGTTCGAGCTGTTCTTGATCTTCGTTGAGCTTGGGAACAGCGGCGGATCGCTCCCGCGCCTGACGATCGATCAGGCCCACAACGTGGAGCCGAAACTGGAGGCGATGGTCCGTAGCGTCCTGAACCTTCAGGAGTGCTACGCCAAGTCGCTGCTGGTCGACTTGGGGGCACTGGCGTCGGCTCAGCGTGCGGGCGATGTGCTTCGGGGCCACGAGATCCTGCTCGATGCCTATGCAACGGACGTCCGGCCGATCTGCGCCAAGGCCCGCGCTGCGGTCGGCGCCGCCGAGGACCCGCTTGGGCAGCTGCGCGCCTCCGGCTACGTCGAGCGGGCGGCGGAGCAGCGAGCATCCGAACACCACGCCGTGAAAGGTTGAAATGACGCTAACCACCCGAATCGTCGACGCGGTCGCCAACGACTGGGACGAGACTGCCGCCGCCCGGGCAACGACGACGCTCGACCAGGTCGTGTTCGCCTCGCACCTGCTCGGCGGCAACCGGGCGCTGGCGAACTTCGGTGGGGGCAACACATCGGCCAAGGGGACGACGTCCGATCACATCGGTCGCGAACTCTCCGCGATCTGGGTGAAGGGCTCAGGCAGCGATCTCGCGACGATGTCGGCAACCGACTTCACGCCACTCCGCCTCGACGAGGTGCTTCCCCTGTTCGAGCGCGATGAGATGACCGACGAGGCGATGGTCGCGCACCTCGCCAGGTGCCAGATCGACCCGGCGGCACCCCGATCCTCGATCGAGACGCTGCTGCACGCGTTCATCCCTATGCCGCACGTTCACCACACCCACCCAGACGCGATCAACGTGCTCGCCTGCTCGCGAGACGGCAAGAACCTCATCGCCGAGTGCTTCGGCAGTTCTGCGGCATGGATCGAGTACATCCGGCCGGGGTTCACGCTCGCCAAACAGGTCGGCGCCGCGGTCCGCGAGGACCCCGGCCTCGAACTCGTCGTGCTCGCCAAGCACGGCCTGGTGGTCTGGGGGGAGACGGCTCGCGAGGCGTACGAGCGGACGCTCGCCGTCTGCAACCGGGCGGCCGACTTCGCGAACGCTCAGGCCGCAACGGCCGTTCGCTTCGGCGGTCGCAGTGATGGCCATCGACTCGACCAGGACGCACGCGAGGAGACGTTGCACGCGATCCTTCCGGCCCTGCGCGGCGCAGTCTCCTCGCAACACTCGAAGCTGCTTCTGCCCGATCTGTCGAGCACCGTCCGCGAGTTCGTCGACTCCGAAGCCGCCGCGACGCTCACCAAGGTCGGCGCCGCCTGTCCCGACCATCTCGTCCATACCAAGCGGCTGCCGATGTGGATCCCCTATGACCCCGGCACGGACGATCTCGAGGCCCTCAGGACCCGGCTTCGGACCGCAACCGAGGCCTACCGAAGCGCGTATCACGACTACTTCACCGAGCACGCTTCGGCTCAGGACGCGATGGCGGATCCGGACCCGCGGGTCGTCCTCATCCAGAACGTGGGGCTCGTGGCGGTGGCGCCGACGCTGAAGGCCGCCAGCATCTCCCGTGACCTCTACCACAGGGCGATCGAGGTCATGGCCGGCGCGAGCGCCGTGTCGGAGTTCGTTTCGTTGTCGGCGGCAGAGAGCTTCGCCATCGAGTATTGGCCACTCGAGCTGTACAAGCTCTCGCTGGCTCCGCCTCCGGGCGAGCTCCAGGGCCGGATCGCGGTGGTCACCGGCGCCGCCGGGGGTATCGGTCGTGCGATCCTCGAGTCACTGGTGCAGGCCGGCGCGGCGGTAGTCGCATTCGACGTCGACGGGCCAGGAGCCGCCGACGCGGTGAAACGCTATGGTGACGTGGCGATCTCCGTCACCGGGGATGTGACCTCCGAGCGATCGGTGGGCGATGCCTTCGCCAGGGCGGTTGCCGCCTTCGGCGGGATCGACATCGTCGTTTCGAACGCCGGCATTGCGTCGAGCGCGCCGGTGACGGAGACGACGCTGGCCGAGTGGGAGCGTAACCAGGGCGTACTGGCGACTGGGTACTTTCTCGTCGCGCGCGAGGCGTTCCGGGTAATGAGACAAGAGGGCAATGGAGGCGCTGTCATCTTCGTCGCTTCCAAGAACTCGGTGGTCGCCGGGCCGAACGCGTCCGCGTACTCGGCGGCCAAGGCGGCCGAGCTGCATTTGGCCCGGTGTCTGGCCGCCGAGGGGGGTAGCGACGGAATCCGGGTCAACGTGGTCAACCCCGATGCCGTCCTCCAGGGGTCGAAGATCTGGGGGTCGAGCTGGCGGGCCGAACGCGCCGACGCCTACGGGATAGCCCCCGAGAAGCTCGAGGAGCACTACCGCAACCGGACTGTTCTCGGAGTCAGCGTGCTACCGGAGGACGTGGCTGGTGCGGTGATGCACTTCGCCTCACCCGCCCGGTCCGGAAAAACCACCGGAAATATGCTGAACGTCGACGGCGGTGTCACCGCAGCGTTCCCGCGGTAAGAAGTGGCCCGTCGTGAGGGTCGCGATCTTCGTGACGTGCCTCGGGGACACTCTGTTCCCGGAGGCCGGCAAGGCGTCGGTTGCGCTCCTCGAGCGTCTCGGCCAGACGGTCCTATTCCCGGAGGCTCAGACCTGCTGCGGGCAGATGCATGCCAACTCGGGTTTTGCCGACGACGCGATGCGGCTCGTCCAAGGGTTCGTCCGGACCTTCGACGATCCGCGCTTTGATGCGATCGTCGTGCCCTCGGGCTCGTGCGTGGCGATGATCCGTCATCACTATCCCCGGCTCGCCGCTCAGTCCGGAGATCGTGCACTCGAGGCACGCATCGCTGGAATTCGCGGTCGCGTTTTCGAGCTCTCCGAGTTCGTCGTGGATCAGCTCGGCGTCGAGGACGTCGGCGCTTACTACCCACATCGGGTCGTCTATCACCCAAGCTGTCACGCGCTGCGGATGCTCGGGGTTGGCGACGCGCCGCTGCGGCTGTTGCGCAACGTGCGCGGGATTGACCTTCAGGGCCTCCCGGAGGCCGACGCCTGCTGTGGCTTCGGCGGGACCTTCGCAGTGAAGAACGCGGATGTGTCGGCCGCGATGCTCACCGACAAGCTCCGGACGATCCTGCAGACGGGCGCCGAGGTGTGCACTGCTCTGGACAGCTCGTGCCTGATGCACATCGGTGGCGGCCTGGACCGTCTTCGCAGCGGGGTCAAAACCGCACACCTGGCGGAGATCCTCGCGGCGACGGACGCCCCATGAGCGGCGACGCAGGCTTCCCAGAAGCGGCACGAGCGGCGCTCGCCGACCCGCAATTGCGCCACAACCTGCGCGTCGCGACCCATACGATCCGCGAGAAGCGCCTGCGCGCGGTCTCCGAGGTCGAGGATTGGGAGCAGCTTCGTGAAGCCGGCCGGCGGATCAGGCGCCACGCGGTCCGGCATCTCGATCAACACCTCGTCAGGCTCGAGCGGGCGGTAACCGAGGCTGGCGGCTGCGTCCACTGGGCCGTCGACGCTGCCTCTGCGAATCGAATCATCGCCGACCTCGTGGCCGAAACCGGCGCGGGGGAGGTCGTCAAGGTCAAGTCGATCGTCACCGACGAGATCGGCCTCAACGACGCGCTCGCCGCTCGCGGCATCGTCGCCCACGAGACCGACCTCGCGGAACTGATCAATCAGCTCGCGGGTGACACCGCGTCACACATCCTCGTGCCGGCGATCCATCGAAATCGCGCGGAGATCCGCGATCTCTTCCGCGCGAAGCTTGGAGCGGGAGCCGACCTCGACGACGACCCCGCGGCGCTCGCGGAGGTCGCTCGCCGCCACCTTCGCGACCTGTTCATGACCGCGCGCGTCGCGATCAGCGGTGCGAACTTCGCGGTGGCCGAGACCGGCGCTATCTGCGTCGTCGAGTCAGAGGGCAACGGGCGGATGTGCATCACCTTGCCGCAGACGCTGATCACCGTGATGGGCATCGAAAAGGTCCTGCCACGGCTCAGCGACCTCGAGGTGATGCTCCAGTTACTGCCGCGGTCATCGACTGCGGAGCGAATGAATCCATACACCTCGCTGTGGACCGGGGTGACCGACGGAGACGGTCCCAAGGAGTTCCACCTCGTCCTGCTCGACGCCGGGCGCACGAACGCCCTGCGCGACCAGATCGGGCGCGACGCGCTTCACTGCATCCGCTGCTCCGCGTGTCTGAACGTCTGCCCGGTGTATGAGCGCACCGGTGGACACGCCTACGAGTCGGTGTACCCGGGACCAATCGGCGCGATCCTGACGCCACAGCTCGCGGCATTCCGGCGCGGGCAAACGCTGCCGTGGGCGTCGTCGCTCTGCGGGGCCTGCTACGACGCCTGCCCGGTGAAGATCGACATCCCGACCATCCTGGTCCACCTTCGCAGCCAGATCGTCAGGCTCGAGGCAACAGGCACAGCAGAGAGCGTTGCCGGTCGGGGCGAGCGCGCATCGATGCGCCTGATCGCGGCGATCATGAGCGATGTCCGTGTATATCGCATGGCTCAGCGAGCTAGCCGAGTCGCCCTGCGGTTGTTGATCGGCCGCGCCGGTCGCCTTGGTCGCGCTCTACCCGGTCCGCTCGGAGCCTGGATGAACGTGCGTGAACTGCCCCGGCCTCCTCGACAGACGTTTCGCGAGTGGTGGGCGCAGAGGGGGCGCTCGCGATGAACGACCGCGACGTGGTCCGCGCTCGAATCCGGAACGCCACGAGCGACGTTCCGAGTGATGAGCCCGCCGCCTGGAGCCGCGACACCGATCCGGACTCGGCCGCGGCCTACACGCGGAGGCGGGTCCCCGAGCGGGGCGGAGCGGTGCAGCTCTTCGCCGAGCGCTGTGCCGACTACCGGGCGGTGGTGACTCGGTGCACAGACGAATCACCGGCAATAGGGGCGGCGGTCGCCGACGCGTGCGGCCGCCACGGCGTGTCGGTGCTCGCGGTTCCCGCCGGGGCCGTCGCCGACTGGGTACCGCACGGCGTCGAAGCTCATCTCGACGATCCGCCGATGTCCGTGGACGAACTCGACGCCTGCGACGGCGTGCTCACCGGTTGCGCCGTCGCGATCGCGCTCACCGGGACGATCGTGCTCGACGCGGGGCCTGGACAGGGACGACGCGCGCTGAGCCTGATTCCCGACCTGCACATCTGCGTGGTGCGCGCACACCAAATCGTCGTCGGCGTGCCCGAGGCCTTCGGTGTTCTCGACGAATCGCTGCGGACGGGGCGACCGCTCACCTTCATCTCCGGTCCCTCGGCGACATCCGACATCGAGCTGACCCGCGTGGAGGGCGTCCATGGACCGCGTCGCCTCGAGGTGGTGGTCGCGAGTGCCTGAATCGGCCAGGAAGACCGGCGGGCCGCGGCTCGGCGCGGCGCGGCGCGTGGCCATCGCTGAGATGCTGCGTGCCACTGGCTCGGTAACCGTCGCCGAGGTTCAGGGGCAGCTTGGAGTGTCGCCAATGACGGCTCGGCGGGACCTGGCTGAGCTCTCACGGCGCGGTCTGGCCCAACGCACGCACGGCGGCGCGGTGGTTCCCTCGATCTCGGTCAACGAGGACTCCTTCACCCAGCGGCTCGGCGCTCATCCCGAGGCGAAGCGCGCGTTGGCCGAGGCTGCCGCACGTCTGGTGAGTCCGCGTGACGCCGTTTTCCTGGACTCGTCGTCGACGAGCTATTACGTGGCCGGAAGACTGCTTGAGCTTGGCGTGGAGTTGACGCTCATCACCAACAGCCTTCCCGTGATGAGGCTGGTCGCGACCCAGGCTCCGGCGGGCGTCGAGCTCGTCGCGATCGGCGGCGTCCTGCGCAGGCTGACGCAATCATTCGTTGGCCCGCACGCGATCCGGACAATCCACGGGCATTTCACGGACCGTGCGTTCCTCAGCGTCACGGGGGTCACCGATCGCGGGGTCCTTGCAGACGTTGATCCGCTCGAAGCCGACGTGAAACGGAGCATGGTCGCGCACGCGCACGAGGCGATTCTGCTGATCGATCGCTCGAAGCTCACGGCCAGTGGCCTCAACGCGATCGGACCGATCTCCGACATCTCGCTGGCGCTCGCCCAAGGGGTGCAGAACGCAGAAGTCCGCGCCCTGGAGAGGCTCGGCGTCCCGGTGCGGGCGGCCGGAAGCTCTTAAGCGATATTTGTTGAGCGCTTACGCTCGTCTTGAGGTTTCAACCGCTTGACAAGACCATTTTCGATCAATATAAATCGGCGCGATCATCAGGCGCTCGAGCGAGGGAGAGCGCGAGTCTCTTAGGGATGAGAGGAAGGCCGAGGATGTCTTCAGTGTCGCGGCGTGTTCTATTGGGCCTCTGCTGCCTGGTCGCAGCGATCGGCACCGGAACGGCTCAGGCCAGTGCGCCGGCCCCAGCGGTCGGCTCGCTCACCACCGAGCACATGACCGATCCACTCGGGATCGACACCGGCAGCCCGCAGCTGGGCTGGATCATCACCTCCGCGGCGCGCGGAGTCTCGCAGAGCAGGTACCAGATCCGCGTTGCGGACGACGCGAGTGACCTGAAAAGCGGTCGGAAATTGGTGTGGGACTCAGGTCCCGTGAACTCTGCGCAGTCGTTCGACGTCGCATACGCCGGTCCAGCGCTTGCCTCGCAGACCCGCTACTCCTGGCAGGTCCGTGTCTGGGACAACAACGGGAACGCCTCCGACTGGAGCAAGCCGGCCTGGTTCGAGACCGCGTTCCTCGACCCGTCCCAGTTCCAGGGCAACTGGATCGGAGATGCCAAGTCGACTTCGCCGACCGGACCCGAGGTGCTGTTGCGCAAGGACTTCGCGCTGGACCCCGGCGCGATCTCCAAGGCGCGCCTGTATGTCTCGGGCCTGAGCTTCCCGTACACCCACATCGACGGCCATCCAGTCAGCAACCATGTGCTCGACACTGCCTTCACCGAGTACGGCAAGGGCAGCCCCTGGCAGATTGAGAACGGCGAGCTGGACATCAAGGGCGGCGAGGTCGGGCTCCTCAAGCAGGGCACCGACTGGACCGACTACACGATGAGTTTCGACACGACGCCGGTCGCCAACCAGGCCGGCTGGGTCGTCCGCGCGACGTCAACCGGCACCCTCTACCTGCTGATCCTCGACACCAGCGATGACGCCACCGGGCCGCCGAACTCGCTGCAGGAGGTCGAATTCAATAACGGGGCGGTCAACGTGATCAAGAACGTTGCGCTCCCGTTCACCGTCAACGCCGGCACCCAGTACGCCGTCAGCACGACCGTCTCCGGGGGTTCGGTGACGACGTCGATCAACGGTTCGCAGGTGGCGTCGTTCGATGCCAGCGATGTTCCAGGCGGAGGCCTCAGCGCCGGCACCGTCGGCTTCCGCGAGGACACCCCCGAGGCGGCGGACTTCAAGAACCTGACCGTCACCGACCCGACCGGCGCCACACTTTTCTCCAGCCCGCTCGACCAAGAGAGCGACTTGAACGCGTTCGATTTTCCGGGGACCAGTGGCGCGAGCGTCGACTACAACACCTTCGACGTGACCCGGTTGCTGCACCCCGGGACCGACGCGATCGCAGTGAGTCTCGGCAACGGCTTCTACGCGGGCGGAGCCGACGACTACGGGACCACAGGCGAGCCTTGGCAGCCAAACCAGCCCAAGCTGAAACTCGAGCTCAAGGTGTGGTACAAGGACGGGAGGTCGACGACGATCGTGAGCGACGGCTCATGGAAGGTCACAACCGGACCGACGACCTCCAACTCGCCCGCGGTCGAATCGTTCGACGCCCGGCTCGAGAAGCCAGGCTGGATGAAGGCCGGCTATGACGACAGCAGCTGGGACGATGCCGCGGTGCTGCCCGCACCCGACGCGGTGCTTCGAGCGGAGACGATCCCACCGGTCAAGAGGACGGCAACGATCGATCCAGTGAAGGTCACCGACGCCGGGAACAGCCTGCCGGTCCCCTCACTCACCGCGACGCCCACGCCGGACTGGATCTGGAACACCACCGGCGGACAAACTGCCATACCCGCCGGCAACATCTTTATGCGCAAGACGTTCACGGTCACGGATCCGTCTGCGATTGCGAGTGCGGTGCTTCGCGTCAACGGGGATGACGGCGATATCGCGTACGTGAATGGAACGCAGGTGTCGGACTCGCCAAGCGTGGGCAACGGATGGCAGACGTCGGCGATCAGCAACATCAAGCCGCTGCTCGTGGCCGGCACCAACGTCATCGCTATCGAAGGCATCAACGACGGGGGCAACGCGACCAGTGTCATCGCCGTCGCTCAGCTCGACACGACGCGGATCGTTACGGACGGCACTTGGAAGGCGCTTCCAGGCACACCAGCGACGCCGCCCACCGGGTGGAACACGATCAACTTCGATGACTCGTCGTGGCCGGCGGCGACTGTGACGGGCCCGTACGGCATTGGGCCATGGGGCACCGGCATTCAGGACCCGGCCCCACGCTCGAAGGTCTACGACTTCGGGATAACCACCTCCGGGTGGTCGAAGATCACAATGGAGGGGACTGCGGGCGAGCAGGTTGACATCAGGTACTCCGAGAAGCTCAACGCGGACGGAACCGTGGACAGCGAGGGCGACAACGCCCAGACTGACACCTACATCTTCAAGGGAAGTGGTCCGGAGACGTATGAGCCGAAGTACGGCTGGAAGGGGTATCGGTACATCCAGGTCTGGGCCCCATCCGGCCCGGCTCCGACCATCCTGTCGGTCAAGGGGGTGGTGGTGCACACCGCCCTGCCCACGGACGGCACCTTCAACAGCTCGAGCAGCCTGTTGAACACCATGCACGACGCGATGAAGAACACGATCCTCAACAACCAGTACTCCTACGGCAGTGACACCCCGGTGTACGAGAAGGGAGGCTGGACCAACGACAACGGCGACTACGCCACCTCGGAGATGGACAACTTCAACGCCGAGGCGTACTACGACCACATGATGCAGAACTTCGACGACTCGCAGGATGGGTCGGGCAACATCGGGTTCCTCGTGCCCACGCCGCCGGGCGACGACCAGGTCGACCCGCTGTGGGGAGGATCGTTCCTGCTGATCGAGTACGACATGTACCAGCAATACGACAACCTCGCCGTGATCCGCCGCGACTACTCGCACATGGCCGATTACGTCGACGACCTGGCGGCGCAGATCGCGCCCTCGGGCGACATCTATCAGGGGACGACGTTCGGCGACTGGGTGACCCCGCCCAATGACCCCAACCCACCCTCCAGCGAGATGCTGGGCACCATGTTCCTGTACCGCGAAACCAAGGACCTGTCGATCATGGCCGCTGCGATCGGCAACACCGCGGACGCGAGCAAGTACGCCAGCCTCGCGGCGGACATCCGCACCGCCATCAACGACAAGTTCTATAACACCACCACCCACGTCTACGACGACCCGGCCGGACTGAACTCGCACGCGGCCGGGGGGCCGAACGGCATCATCACCGCGGCAACCGTCGCCAACTATGACCAGACGGCCAACGTGTTCGGCCTGGCGTTCGGGGTTGCCCCCGACGGGGACCAGCAGGCGATCGCCAACGGCCTCGCCGCCAACGTTCAGGTGGATGGCAACCACCTGGCCACCGGCGCCAACGGCTCGAAGTACATACTGCCGATGCTGACCAGGTACGGCTTCGGCAACCTGGCCTACCTCGTGGCCACGAACCCGACCGCTCCCGGCTGGGGCCAGTGGTTCCTGCAGTGCGGCGCCACCACCATGTGGGAGGCGTGGGAGGACTCCTCGTGCAACACGGCTCGCTCCCGTGACCACGCATTCATGGGCACGGTGGATGACTGGCTGTTCTCCGGTGTCGCCGGGATCCAGGCGACCTCGCCCGGATTCCGCACGGTCCAGATCGATCCGAGCGCGCCCGGTGACCTCACCTCCGCATCGGGCAGGGAGGCCACGCCGCTCGGGCCCGTGAGTTCGAGCTGGACCCGCTCCGGGACGAGCTTCGCGCTCACGGTCAAGGTTCCGGTGGGTTCGCAGGCAACCGTGTGCGTCCCCGCCGCCAGCGCGTCCTCGGTGACCGAGAGCGGGCGGGCGGTCGCCAATGCGGTCGGAGTCACAGTGACCGGTATGCAGGGCTCATGCCTGGGGGTCCAGGTCGGATCGGGGACCTACAACTTCCGCTCGACCATGTCGTAGCGCTGTTCTCGGTCGAACCGGCAGTAAAGCGACACGATGGCCGCCGGATTCGTCCGGCGGCCATCCACCGCTGACGGCTATACCTCGTGCACGTCGACTCCGGCAGCACGGAGCGAATCGACACCGTCACCGCGGCCGCTCTCAACGTACGCCGTGTCCAGTTCGTTTGCCGCGACGATGACATTGAGACCGTGGCCGTCGAACTTGGTGGCCTCGGAAACGACGGTCACGTTGCGCGAGCGCATGATCATCGCTCGTTTGACGGCCGCCTCGTCCGGATCAGGATCGGTCAGATAGCCGCTCCTCTCGATTGCCTTCACCGAAAAGATCACGCGATCCGCGAAATACGTGGAGATGCTCTGGAGCGTCTCCGGCCCGACGAATGAGCTCGTCAGCTTCCGAAACCGTCCCCCGAGCCCGATCAACTCGACGAGCGGGCTGTCGGCCGCTCCGATCATCGTCATCACCGGCTGTGAATTCGTCAAGAGCGTTACTCGCACCCCGGCGGCGAGGATCTCTCGGACGACGAAATATGCCGTGCTCGACGAGTCGACGAATAGGGTCTCCTCGCTCGCCACGGTTTGCGCCACCACGCTGGCAAGCCGCATCTTCGCATCGACATGCTGGTTGAGCCGCCGCTGGAACGAATCCTCATGCGCGGCCAGCTCGGGGAGCACCGCACCGCCATGGGTGCGACGAGCGAGGCCGTTGTCAGCGAGGATCGACAGATCTCGCCGTGCCGTCATCGGCGAGATGCCGAAGTCCGCTTCCAGGTTGGCGGTGCTGACGGCTCCCTGCTCGCGGAGACGCTCGAGGATGAGCCGCCGCCGTTCAGCGGGAACCAGCGACCGGCCTCGGTGTTCTGAAGATTCCATTGAAAGGGGGTGGACGCCAGGTGCCCTGTGCGGGTTTTAGCATGGGCGGTCACCTGGGCTGGGTGATTCTCCGCAAGCGCCGGTAGCGTTATACGGGTGACATCTCCGGCCGCGGGATCTATCGTCCGCTCCATGCAGTCGCCCGACCGCTCCACGGATGGCTACAGGGTCGTGATCGTGGGCGCGGGAGTGGCCGGACTGGAGGCCGCGCTGGCGCTGCGGGAGCTCGCGGGCGCGTGGGTCAGCGTGACCGTGCTCGCTCCGGACGAGGAGTACGTCGACCGGCCGATGGCCGTTCGCGAGCCGTTTGCCGGTGCTGTCGCAAGGCGGTACCCGCTGGACCGCGTGTTGGCGGGGATCGGCGCCAACCGCTGCGTCGACAGCTTCAAGTGGATCGATCCGGTGGGTCAGGTGATTCACACCGAGGGTGGGCTCGAGCTCGACTATGACGCGACGCTGCTCGCGGTCGGAGCGCGCCGCATCGCGGCGCTGCGGCATGCGGTGACACTCGACGAGCGGCGGCTGGACGAACAGCTTCACGGTCTGATCCAGGACGTCGAGGAGGGGTTCGTCAAGAGCGTCGCGTTCGTCGTGCCATCCACCCACTGCTGGCCGCTGCCCGCGTACGAGCTGGCGCTGATGACCGCACGGCGGGCACACGCGATGAACGCTGAACCGCGCGTCGTGGTCGTTACGCCTGAGAGGGCGCCGCTGGCCGTATTCGGAACGGCTGTCACCAAAGCAGTCAGGGATCTGTTCGACAGCTACGGGATCGAGGTCATCTCTGAGACGACCACCCAGGCGCGGGAGCCGGGAAAGCTGCTTCTCCCCCACAACGGCCTGGTTCTCGAGTTCGACCGGATCGTCGCTGTTCCTCAGCTTTACGGAGCCGCGCTGGCCGGGGTTCCCAGGACCGCGCGCGACGGTTTCCTGTCGGTGGACCGCAGCGCGCGGGTGATTGGCGTGGAGCATGTCTACGCGGCCGGCGACACGACCGACTTCCCTGTCAAGTTCGGATCGATCGCGGCGCTCCAGGCCGATGCGGCGGCTGCGGCGATCGCGGCGGAGGCCGGAGCGCTGGTCGAGCCGCAGCCGCTGGTGCCCGTGATCCACGGGATCCTGCTGGGCGGAGCGCACCCTCTGTACCTACGGGCGCGGATCTCAGACGGTCAGGGCCAGGCGTCCGAGGTCAGCGACCAGCCGTTCGTCGATACGCCCGCGAAGATCGAGGCGAAGTACCTCAGGCCCTACCTCGACTCGCTCGAGTAACGGCCCGGATCCGCGTCTGACCTGCGTAGTTCTCTGCAAACGACCGCGGGGTTCTGCGGCTGGACCGCTCGGCGGCGCGACCTATCGTGGGTCCATGCATTCGCCCGACACCGAGATGAGCGAACGTCCGACACGGACTGACGAGTCGGCTGAGCCTGACCGGACAGAGCAGCGGATCAGGGTTGTGATTGCCGACGATCACCCGGTCGTGCGGCGTGGTCTGCGCCAGCTGTTCGATGCCGAAGGCGACATCGAGGTCCTGGCTGAGGCGGCAGACGCCGAAACGGCACGGCGATACGTGCACGGGCACCACCCGGACGTGCTCGTGATCGACCTGAACATGCCGGGCGAGGCGACCCTCGAGGTGATCCCACGGATTCGGGAGCAGTTCCCGGACACGCAGATCGTGGTTCTGACGATGCAGGACGAACTCGCATACGCGCGGCTCGCGCTCAGCCTCGGGGTCCTCGGGTATGTCCTCAAGGAGGCGGCCGACGACGAGTTGGTTCATGCCGTCAGGGCCGCCGCCGATGGCGAGAGCTTCCTCAACCCGCGGCTCGGTGCGAAGGTCGCGATTGCGCCGCCGCCGGGTCCGCCCGATGGCCTGTCGAAGCGGGAGTTGGAGGTGCTGCGGCTGATCGCGCTGGGCTACACGAACGTGCAGATCGCCGCGGAGCTGTTCCTGTCGGTGCGCACGATCGAGACTCACCGCGGCCACATCCAGCAGAAGCTGCGGCTCGGGGACAGGTACGAACTGGTCAAGTACGCGCTCGACCACGGCGTGATCAAGCCCCCAGCGCGTTAGCCGAAAATGCGACCGCGTCTACAACTGGCGCCCGAGCCTCCCGAATCGCTGCGGCGGGAGGCGGCGCTCAGGATCGTCGTCGTGGACGACCACGACTCGATGCGGCGTAACCTGCGCCTGCTGCTCGAATCCGATCTGGGTTGCGAGGTCGTGGCCGAGGCAACCAACGAGCGAACGGCGGTGCGCCATGTCCACGAGCACCATCCGGACGTGCTTGTGCTGGATTTGCACCTACGCGACGGCTCAGCCCTGGCGACCGTCCGCGAGCTCCGCCGCCTTGCGCCCGACACCCGGATCGTGGTGATGACGATGGAGAGGAGCCCGGAGTTCGCGAGGCGCGCGCTCCAAGCCGGCGCTAGCGGTTATGTGTTGAAGGAGCACTCCGACACCGACCTGCTGCCAGCGGTCCGTGCTGCCGCGCGCGGTGAGCGCTACCTGACTCCGCAGATCGCGACAGGTCTGGATCGCCAACTCGGCCTCGACACCCGTGCCGAGCTCGTCGATTGATTCATTGCGAAACGGCCTGCTGAGTATCGGAGGCGGTCGCCGTCGGGGGCAGCGGGATCTGTGCCTTCACGCACGTGCCGGCTTGCCCCGACGTGATCGTGAGGGTGCCGCCGAGCAGGAACACCCGTTCGCGCATCCCCGCCACCCCGAATCCGGCCGTCGACTCGGCCGTGTCAAAGCCCCTGCCGTCGTCGTGGACCTCAACCACGACCGCCGTGTCCTCCGTGGTCACCGAGACGTCGACCCGGCTTGCGTCGGCGTGCTTGACAACGTTCGTCAGCGACTCCTGGACGAGACGGTAGATCGTCGTCTCGAGATCCCGGTGCACCGCGGTTCTGCTGGCCAGCTGATCCGGCAGGCTGATTTCGCAGTCGATCGTCAACGCGTCGTCGCGCCGGCGGTCGAGCAGCGCGTCGAGAGCGGCTCGCAATCCGACGTCATCAAGTAGCGACGGCCGCAAGTCGGCGATGATTGCCCGTAGGTTGGCGATCTCGAGCTCGATGTCTTCGATCGCCTGTCGCATCGTCTCGACATAGACCGCCGGATCTTTGCGCCGTAACGCGCCCGAAATGCCGACGCGCAGTCCGGCGAGCGCCTGCAGCGTCTCGTCGTGAAGCTCGCGCGCCCAGCGGGCCCGCTCGGCATCGGCGGCGGCGATCGTACTCCGCAGCCGGTCGGCCTCGACGCTACGGCTGATCGCCACGGCGTTCGCCGCGGACGCTGCGAAGGTCCGCAATAGCTGCTCGTCGGTGGCGGTGAAGGGTTCTGCGTCGGGACCGCGGTCGAACGCGCCAAGCACTCCCAGGCCGGCTCCGTGATAGACGATCGGCACCAGGAGCGCGGTGCGTGCGTCCGACACCCCAAGCGCGTCGGGGCCGACACGCAATCGTGTGGAGACGTCGTTGATCCGCTCGGGACGGCGGCGCTCGAGGACCTGTCCGGAGGTCGAACGTTTGAGCGCGAGGCGCCGCCCAACCGCGTCGTGGGCATGACCGGCGCTGGCAACCACGACGAGCTCGTCACCCTCGCGAAGCATGATCAGCACCGAACGCGCCTCGACCAGCGCCCGGCCCCGCTTGACGACGAGCTCGAAGAGCCGTGGTAGTTCGCTGGCGCCGCCAATCGCGTCGGCGATGTCGCGTGCCGCTTCCAGCCCCTGGACGGCCTGCTCGAGCTCGAGCCGGCGCTGCTCGGTGCGCTCATATGTGCGGGCGTTGTCAATCGCGGTTGCGGCGAAGTCCGCCAGCACCGTGACGGCGGTCTCGTCGGCCTCTGTGAACTCGCCCCCGTGCTTGTCGGTCAGGTAGAGGTTTCCCCACGCCTCGCCGCGGATCGTGATCGGGACGCCGAGGAAGCTCTCCATCGCCGGATGTCCAGCGGGAAACCCGTAGCTCTGGGGGTGGTCGCCGACGTGGGCGAGACGCAGAGGGCGCGGTGTCTGGATCAACACGCCCAGCACACCCCGCCCGCGCGGAAGGGCGCCGATCGCGGCGCGGCCCGCATCGTCGATCCCGAGCGTCAGGAAGCGCTCCAACTCGGTGCGTTGCTCGTTCAGCACGCCCAGCGCGACGTACTCGGCGCCGGTTGCCGCGCGAGCCTCGACGAGGACGCGCTGAAGCACCGCCTCCGCGTCCAGCTCGGTCACCAGCGACCGACCGACGTCGAGGAGGCGCAGGAGCTTGTCGGTCTCGATTGGCATCAGCTCCGGGCGTCAGCATACGCCGCCACCCTTGGGGCACGCCTGGCTGGGCCTGCAAAGGAGATCACTGATTACAGGTCGTCCACCGTGCTTGCTACGAGGCGGGTGACGAAGGGCTGGCTGACTGCTCGTTTGCGGAAGGGTGTTGACGTAGTACGCACGGATGTTCTCGGTCGCACACGGGGCTATCTCCCCGGGTGGCTCGAGTGGCTGCCGAGGGTCGCTGTCGATTCTCAGAGCGGCGCCGTCGCCGCCAAGCGCTCGCCTGTGCCCCGCGAGCCGGTCGTTCACTGAGCCTAGGACGCCCACTGCGGGGCTACGACACCAGCCGCTTGTCGAGCGCGTAGCGGACCATCTCGGCGCGATCGTGGAGTCCGAGCTTTTGCTGGATGTGTGCACGGTGCGTCTCGACGGTTCGAATGGAGAGGTACAGTTCCTGCGCGACCTGGGCGTTTGTGTGTCCGAGCGCGATCAGCTTGAGGACCTCGAATTCGCGATCCGTGAGGCCGTCGGGTGGGCCGGGCGGTGGCTCTGCCGCGACCCTTGCGCCGAGCCTCGGGTTGAGGTACCGCTCGCCCTCGGCAGCCGCTTGAACAGCGTCGACGAGCTCTGCGTCCGCGGATTCCTTGAGGACATAGCCCAGCGCGCCGGCGCTGAGCGCAGCGCGCGCGTAGGCCGGCTCGTCCTGCATCGTCAGCACCACGATCTGCACGCCCGGAAACTCCTCGCGAAGCCTGGGGATTGCCTCCAGGCTCGGCTCGCCGGGCATGTTGAGATCGAGCACCAGTACGGCCGGATGATGTCCTCGCGCGTAACGGCGAGCAGACTCGACGTCCCCCGCCTCGGCCACGACCTCGAAGCGGTTATCGCTCTCGAGTAGCTGCCGCAGTCCGCGCCGGACGACCGGGTGATCGTCGGCGATCAGCACCCTGATCTTGGCTCCAGCACCCGATGTAGCCTGCTCGCTCGCCATTGGCCTCGACGAGTATCGCGCAAGAAGGGGTGTCAGTAGTTATCCCCGTTGTCGCCGCGGGTTTGCCGTTCACGCTGCGGCGGAGTCTCCCCGCCCGCCCGCGGGCCGCTGCGGATTGCGCGGCACTCGCCGAAGCGGAGGATTCAGCGTGTAGGTCGGAGGACAAACCCAAGCTTCTTAGGAGGACGAGATGCAACGCAAGGTTCTTGATCAGCTCGCCAGCGGCGTCGGCGCCGTCATCGTTGTGGTGCTGCTTGTCGCGGGCGGCTTGATGACGTGGGGCTACACGTTCGCGCACTCGAGCGTCCACGACCAGCTCGCGCAACAGCAGATCTTCTTCCCGCCCAAGGCCGCGTTTGAGCACCCCAAGGCCGGGACCGAGATCACCCCGTCGATGATCCCGTCGGTTTCGCAGTACGCGGGCCAGCAGGTGCTGACCGGCCAGCAGGCAAAGGTTTACGCGAATGACTTCATCGCGGTTCACCTGTCCGAGATGCCGTACGGCGGCGTCTACGCGAACGTCAGCGCGGCGGCGCGTGCCGCCAGGCCCGGCTCGGCGCGGGCGACGAGCCTGAGCGCGCTCGAAACGACGGTGTTCCAGGGCACGACGCTCCGCGGACTGTTGCTGCAGGCGTACGCGTTCGGGACGATCGCCACGCTCCTATTCTGGGGCGCGATCGCGTCCTTCGTCCTGGCGTTGATCATGGCGGTCCTCGTCATCGGCGGCGTGTGGCACGCACGCCGGACGGCCGAGGACAAGCGAGTGTTCGCCACCGGCGCGATTCCCGCCTCGTAACCAGACGGGGTCCTCCTCACCAAACGATGCCCGTGCCGCCCTGTCCGGCACGGGCATCAGGCGTTACCGCCGCCAACCGATTCTCCACGGCTGCGAGCAGCTGGTCGATCTTTGCCTTCGGCGGATCCTTCCACTCCGGTTCCGGGATCAGATCGATCTTGCGCCGATTCAACCGCTCAGAGACGATCTCAGCAACGAGCCCGCGCGCCGCCAACCGCTCGACCGCCAGCCGCGCCGCACGCGACAGGGCCGCGTCCTCCTCAGCGGTCGCCGTCCGCTGCCAGACAAGTTGGGGCGCCCACGACCAACACGGAACACCTCCGAGCCTCGGCTAAGCGCGAGCAACAGCCCCGGCCATCGGGCACCGCGGTGCCGTCCCAGTCGAATACGACCGCCTCAAAGCGCCGCGCGAGTTGCACGGGCACCGGTAGCTCGCCCTGCGGCGGGCGCGTCGAGTTCACGTCGTCATCGTCACCCGCACGTTGCCCTGCTGCTCGAGCAGCGAGAATCCTGTGCTGGGTCCGGTTTGGCGAAACGCCAGGCTGACCTTCGAGTTGCCGATGCGGATGCCACGGATCTCAACGGCCCCGAGCCAATCCGGGAGCCGTGGCCGGTCGACCGTCAGCCGGTTGTGTGGTGCGTGCGCGGAGATACCGAGCATCGCCTGAAGCAGCATGAACGGCGCCGTTGCCGCCCAGGCCTGCGGGATGCACGCAACCGGATAGGCCACGATCGCCCTGGACCCATCGCGTTGAAAGCCGCAGAACAGCTCGGGCAGGCGAAAGTCGCGTGCGCCTGAGGCGACGTTGAATAGCCCGGCGGCGATCCGGTCGGTTGCGGCGTCGAACCCGTAGCGCTTCAAGCCCGCGGCCGCGATCGCGTTGTCATGCGGCCAGACCGATCCGTTGTGGTAACTCATCGGGTTATACGCCGGCGAGCTCCCCGACAGGGTCCTGATCCCCCAACCGGAGAACATGTCCGCAGCCATCAACCGCTCCGCCACCAACGCAGCCTTATCGTCGTCGACGATCCCGCAGTACAGACAGTGCGCCGGGTTGGAAGTCACGCTACGCACCTGGGCCTTACGACCGTCGAGCGCCAGCGCGAAGAAGCCCTCATCCGGATCCCAGAACGCCTCGTTGAACGCCGCCCGGAGCTCGCCGGCCTCGGCCCGAAGCCGCTGCGCTACAGCGGCGTCCCCGAGCGCGTCATAAACATCGGCGATCCGCAGCTTCGCCTCATACACATAGCCTTGGACTTCGACGAGTGCGATCGGGCCGCGCGCGATCGAACCGTCCAAATGCACGATCGAGTCGAACGAATCCTTCCAACCATGGTTGATCAAGCCGGCCGGGGCGCGCCGCTCGTACTCGACGAACCCGTCGCCGTCTGCGTCTCCCCACTCATCGATCCAACGAAGCGCGGCATCGAGCGCCGGCCGCAGCCGGACCATCGTGTCGAGGTCGAGCGTCCAGCGATAGTAACCGCCCGCGACCATCAGGAACAGCGGCGTCGCGTCGACAGTCCCGTAGTAGGGAGTGTGCGGGATATGCCCGGTACGCGCGAGCTCGCCGGCGCGCAGCTCGTGAAGAATCTTCCCGGGCTCTGCATCGCGCCACCCCTCGTCGGTCTGGGCCTGCAACCCCGCGAGCACCAACAGCGTGCCACGCGCAACCTCAGGGTTGACCATCAGCGCCTCACAGGAGCTCAGCAGCGAGTCGCGGCCGAACGGGGCGACGTACCAAGGGATGCCGGCCGCCGGCAGCTGATGGTGCGCGACCGGCATCATCAGCGCGTGCAGATCACGCACTGACGCGTCGATCAAGCGGTCGAAGAGCTCGCTGTCGGTCACGATCTCTGAGCACGCGGCAACCCATCGCGCGTCCGCAGACTCAAGTGCTGCCGCCGCCCGCGCCGCGCTCGGCTCGGCGGCCACGCCCCCCTCCCCGGCCGGTGTGACAGTGATCCACAGCGAGATCGACTCGTGAGCCTCGAGCCGTACATCCCACGACACGCGTGCACGGTCCTCGTCGATCCTGACACGCGACGGCGAAGGCTCGAGCTCGACCAGCGTCTGACGATGCTCACCATCCGCAGCGACATAGCCGAAACGCAACCGATCTCCCTCACGGGCCGGCTCCAACAAGCGGCCGCTCGTTCCGCGCCCTACAGCCCGGACCTCAAACACGTCGGCGAAGTCCGCAGCGAGCGACACCTCGACAACAGTGGCAACCGGCTTGAGGCCGAAGTTGCGCACCCGAACCCGGTAGAACAGGCGATCGGCGATCAAGACCGTGCGCCGGACGTTCAATGTCTCCTGCGGCACAGGGTCCCCGGCTGCGGAGCGCAACACGGGGTTGGTGGCATTGATCACCGCGTAATGGCCCGATTCCATCACCGACGAAAGCGGAACCGTCGGCAATCCACCGACCGTCAGGCACAGTTCGGACAGATGTCGCGTGTCCTCGGCGAACAGGCCCTCACCCGAAGCGCGCGCGGGACGGATGTCCCCGTCCCGCCGCGCGCACACAAACGCCGCTCCAGACTTCAACGCCAGCAGCTCCTCACGCGCCTGTGCCGGCACATCGGGGGCGCTCTCGAGCTTACGCAACGGTGATGCGTCAACTCCGTCCGCACCGACGTGACCGGGGACGAGCCGGACCTCGGCAGGACCGAGTTGACCCTCGGGATCGCCGGCCGATGTCATCAAAACCCGAGGCGCGGTCAGCCCTGAGGGCGACGAATCGGTCCGCGAGACCCCTCTGGTCCCAACGCCAGGCCCCCGATCCCGCCCCAACTCGCGGTCGAGTTCCGGTCATCGACATAACTGCGCGCAAAGAAGAAAACGCTGACGGCGTCGTCGATCCTGCGCTCATGAATCTCGAAAGCATCCATCTACTCCGCCGATCGTAGTCCTACCTCTCGCCGGACCTCGTCTGGGGCGTCCCAAAGAGAACATGATCAACGAGGGTCAAGGCCTTCGCCGTGCCTGGCATTGTGGCCCGACGGGGCGAGCGAAGCAGGTCGCGCGGCAGCTCCCGCAGGTGCCGTGGAAGCGTGCGCAGGACGCTGTCGCTCTCGCCGCCTGAGACGTGGCGGCGGAGGACTCGGCTGGCGGCGGTGGCGACAAACGAGCTTCCGTTTCGCCCGCCAACCCTGCCCGACCACCCTCGGGGGGCAGGGACTCTGGGCGAGCCGAGGGGCCTGGGTTGCCAGGAGCAGCTGCTGGTGGCCTAGGATGCCAACGCCGTGGCCATGGATTGCACCTATCGCTTGCGGATCCCGCATCGAGCGGGTGAGCTGGCGAAGATTGTGACTCTGATCACCGAGTCTGGCGGACTGATCGGTGAGGTGACGACCGTCGCGATCGCGCGTCACCAGTCGATCAGGGAGATCACGGTCGAGCTGCCGGACAAGGATCACTCCGACGCGCTCGCTGCCGCGCTTGGGGAGCTTCCTGGGGTGACCGTGGTGTGGTTTCACGATCGTGCATTCATCGCGCACGTCGGCGGGAAAGTGCAAATGACCGGGCGGCGACCGGTCCTCTCAAACCAGGACGTTCGGGATGTGTACACGCCCGGGGTGGCACGGGTCAGCGCCGCGATCGCTGAGTTCCCGGAGCTCGCCTGGCAGTTCACGATGCTCGGCCGGAGTGTCGCGATCTGCACGAACGGGAGCCGGGTGCTTGGTCTCGGCGACATCGGCCCGGTCGCGAGCCTACCGGTGATGGAGGGAAAGGCGCTGTTCTACGCGCAGCTGGTGGACCTCACGGCGGTGCCGATCCTGATCGCGACCAAGGACGTCAAGGAGTTCGTCGAAACGGTGATCCGGATCGCACCTGGGTTCGGTGGGATCCACCTCGAGGACATCTCGTCGCCGGAGTGCTTTGAGATCGAGCGCCGATTGATCGAGGCGCTCACGCAGCCGGTCATGCACGACGACGTCCACGGCACCGCTGTGGTTACGCTCGCGGCAGCGATCGCTTCCTGCCGACAGGTCGATATCCGGCTGGACGAGGCCGTCGTCGGCCAGGTCGGTCTCGGCGCCGCCGGCTACGGCATCGCCTCGCTGATGCACGACGCTGGCGTCGGGCAAGTGCTCGCGTGTGACCCCAACCCGGCCGCACAGGAGCGCGCCCAGGCCCACGGGATCGAGATCGCCGGGCTCGCCGACCTGATGCGCACCGCGGACGTCGTCGTCGCGACCAGCGGCAAGCCCGGGCTGATCACACCCACGCTCGTCCGCCGCGGACAAGTGATCCTCGCGCTCAGCAACCCCGCACCTGAGATCGAACCCGAGGCCGCACTAGCCGCCGGCGCAGCCTTTGCGGCCGACGGGACCAGCGTCAATAACGTCCTCGGCTACCCCGGGATCTTCCGCGGCGCGCTACTCGCCGGAGCACGGTCGATCAACCTCGAAATGAAACGAGCAGCCGCCTGGACGCTCGCCGGCCTCACCGTCGAATCAGAACTGATACCCGACGTCCTCGACCGCCACGTCCACGAAACGGTCGCCCAAGCCGTCCGCCAAGCAGCGATCAACAGCGGCAACACCGACCCGGGACGACTCCTCCCAGACACCTAACACCAGCCTTGGTCTGGGCCGGGGCCATCCTCGCGGCCAGTGCGATCCAGACCACTTGAACATGCCGCTCGGCACCCGTTCGGGGAGCTGGACCTCGCCGACGCCGCCGGCTTGGCGAGGCGCAGGCGGAGAGCGTGTTCGATCCGTAGTTATCCGCGCTCGAGCGGGGCACGCCGCTGATGGCGCTGCGAGCATCTAGGGCCAGACTTGCAGTATCGACAGAGCGACCGCGAAGAACACCATGGGCCAAGATCTCCATCCACAGACTGTCCCCGATCCGGCGCCGGTGGCGCGGATTCCCCGACGAATCGCCGTCGGCGTAGATGGATACTCGACCGGTGACGATGCAGCAGTACTGGGTGCCGCGCTCGCGCAGGCGATCGACGCAGACCTGCTCCTCGTGGCGGTCCACCCCGACCCGATCGTGGTGCTCCCGCCGGAGCTGAACCGGAAGGCCATGCGGGAGCAATCCCGACGGATGCTCGGTGACACGCGCAGGACATTGGCGCCAACCGGCCGCGCGATCGTCGAAACCGACTTCTCGGCCGCTCGTGCGCTGGCACGGGTGGTCCAGAAGGAGCGCTGTGACGCGCTGGTGCTGGGCTCGGCCCGAAGGGGTGCGGAAGGCCAGGTGACGATCGGCTCCGCGACGCACCAACTGCTCGGCCACGCCGGCTGCCATCTCGCGCTCGCTCCTCAGGGTCTGCGGAATGCGGCCCCGCTCGAGCTGCGGCGAATCGCCGTTGGCTACGACGGGGCCCCCGAGTCCAGCGCGGCACTCGGGCTCGCAGCCGCGCTCGCGGCGCGAACCGGAGCCGCCCTGCAGGTGATAGGTGTGGTCGACGATCGGCTTCCGAGCTTCCCGTGGGGCGGTCTACCGCTCCGGCGGACCGTCGAGGTACGGGACGAACTGCTCGAGGACGAGCGCGTCTCGTTGGAGCGCAACGCACAGGCCGCGACCGGATCGCTCGAACCGGGCGCCGAGGTGTCGGCCGTGTTCGGCTCGCCGGCGGAGGTGCTCCGGGAGGTTTCCGAGGACGCCGATCTGCTGGTGATCGGCTCGCGCCGGTGGGGGATCGTGGCCCGCGTGCTGCTCGGCAGTGTCGGGGAGGCGCTGCTTCATAGCGCTCGCTGCCCCGTCCTCGTCGCGGCGCGGCCTCCGGAGCTGCAGCATTAGCGGACCTCCGCGTCGGCTGCGTTTAGTCGCGGCTCGCGTCGAGCAGCATCCGTAGCTCTGCGGCCGCGACCAGCCCCCGGGTACGATCAACTTCGGGCACACCAGGAACGTTGCGCCTATGCAGCCCCCTGCCATCCGTGGCCGCCCCGGGTTCCTGCGGCGGGAAACTACGGACGCGGTGATGCGAGCGACTCGGCACGCCATGCCTCCAGTTCGGCCACCACCTGGGTCGGCCGCTCTTCGATCAGCGGTGGCGCCCCCGCGTAGACGCTGCCTGCCTCCGCGTCAATGCTGATGACATCTCCCTCCCCGAGCTGGCGATCGCCGATCGTGACGATCCGGGCATCGAGGTCGAGCAACAGTCGCTCGCATCCAACCAGGCACGGCTTGCCGAGCTCACGCGCCACGACCGCCGCGTGGGAGGTGCGACCGCCAGACGCGGTCAGGAGTCCGGCGGACTCGCCCAGCGCGGCGACGTCCTCCGTGATGGTGTCGGCGCGGACGAGCACCGGCGGGTTGCCGGCCGCGGCATAGCGCTCGACGGCGATCGGATCGAGCGCGATCGGGCCGGTCGCGACGCCGATGCTGGCCGGGATCGCATGCGCGAGCATGCCGTCGGCCGTTCGATCAACACGCACGCGGCGGATCGCTCCGAGATCGAGCTCGGAAACGCGCGCGACCGCTTCGTCACGTCCGATCAGGCCCTCGTGGACGAGGTCGCTGGCGATCTGCACGGCGGCCCACGGCGTTCGCTTGGCCGTGCGCGCCTGCAGGAAGAAGAGTTCGCCTTGGTCGATCGTCAGCTCGAACTCCTGGGCGTCGCCGAACTCGGCCTCGAGCCGCGGACACGCGGCCTCGATCCCGGAGAGCAGGTCGGGCGAGAGATGCACGAGCTCGCTGACGCCCTCGAGCGTGTGACGTCCGGAGACGACGTCCTCGCCCTGGGCGTCGAGCAGGAAGTCCACATAAAGGCGGCGCTCACCGAGCACGGGATCGCGCGTGAAGCCCACACCTGCGCCGGACACCCCGCCGGCGTTTCCGAAAACCATCCGCTGCAGGATCACCGCGGTACCGAGATCATCGGGGATGCGGTGGCTGGCACGGTAGGCGCGTGCCTTCGCGCCGTCCCAGGAAGCGAGAACCGCTCGGGTGGCCTCGAGTAGCTGCTCGGCCGGGTCCTGCGGAAACGCCTCGCCGGTCAGCTGCGCGTAACGGGCGAGATGCTGTCTGGTCAGCTCCTCAAGCGCTCGCGCCGACAGCTCTCGCGGGCGCTCGGCCCGTGCCGCGGCGAGCGACTCGCGCAGCTGGCGTTGAAACGGCTCGTGCTCGCACCCACGCACGACTGTCGCGTACCCCTCGACCAGCCGGCGGTAGCAATCCCAGGCGAGCCTCGGGTTACCGGTCTGCGCGATCACGCCCCTGACGGTCGCGTCGCACAGGCCAACGTTGAGCACCGTCTCGAGCATGCCGGGCATCGACACCGGGGCTCCCGAGCGGACTGACACTAGTAGGGGGCGGCGGATCCCGCCGAAGACAAGCCCGCACTGGTCGCTGAGCGCACGCGTGGCGCCCGCGAGCGCTTCACGCAGTCCGCGCTGGTCGCCGCCTCCATCCAGCTGCGCGCGCCACAGTTCAGTCGTCAACACCGCCGCCTCGGGCACGCGCAGGCCGGCGCGGGCGATTCGCGCCAGCCCGTGGGCCTTTGCACCGAGCAGCCTCGGCGGCGGCAGCGGGGTCGAGCCCTCGCCGATCAGATAGACGTGCTCGCCGGGGGGCTCGGTTCCCCTTCCCCGGACTGAGGCTGCCGCGGACTCGGTCGGGTGTCGGCTCGAGGCCTCCGATCTGACGACTCGAGCCAAGGTGTGCTCGCGCAACAGGTAGCCGGCGTGCATCAGCGCGTCAGCGGCTTCCTCAAACGATCGCGTCAACTCGACGACGACAAACAGCTCTGCACGGGGGCCATCGCCTTCGGCGACGAGTGCCCGGTGAATCGCGCGCTGAGACTCATCGGTGCCGTGCTCGAGCTCGAGGGTCCTGTGCGTAGCGGCCAGGAACGCGTCCATGTCCTCCCGCGGGGAGCCGCGGCGGAGTTCGACGCTCATCTGCACCGCGCGGAGGTACTCGCGCGCCGCTGTGAGCACCAGCCACGCGATCCGACGCACCCCGTCGCGAACCTCCCCAGCCGGGACGCCGGTCGGCAGCAGCGTCGCGTAGAACGCGGCTTCCTCAGCGCAGTCCGCGATGTCGTCGGCCGCCTCCAACAACCCAAGCTGCGGCGAGAGGTCAGAGTTGTGGGCGACCGCCGCGCGCGCCTTGATCAAGAGCCCGTCGGCCTCGTGCTCGCCCTGCCGGGCGCGCGCCGCGTCGGCGAGGCGGCGCTTCTCATCCCCGGCGATCGCCCGCTCGAGCGCGTCGCTGGCACCTTCGGCGACCTCGACGCACAGCTCTGCGTGACGCAGGGCGAGTTCGTGGATCTCCTGCCGGGCGGAGCGCACGTATCCCGTCAGCTCCGTGCGCACCTCGTCCTGCACGAGCGCGGCCGGCCGGCCCGCCAGCAGACCCTCGGCTGCGATACGCAGGACCGCCCGCATGTAGCTCTCGGCGGGACCGTCCCCGAGTACGTCGGCGAGCGACTCGCCGGCCCGCGCCGGGCGACCGCCGGCGAACTCCAACGCTTCGTAAACGAGCCCGTCGCCGCCGACGAGCAGGAACGCCATGTGACCGTAGTCGTGCTCGGCCGCCCACGTCAGCAGGGCCAGCGCCGCGCGACGACCGACGAGGCGGCGGAGCCGTTTCCGCGCTCGGTTCCAGTCGATCATGAACACCAGCCGCGAACCGAGCAGCTCCAGGAAGGATTCTAGAGCGACGTCGTCGCTCGCCTCCAGGCGGCCGACGACGAGATGGAACAACCCACCCTCGATCGAGCGATCGCTCCGCGAACGGGTGTCGTCCCACGCCAGCCCGGCCGGGGCGAGCAACTCTTGGAAGAACAGCAGCCGTGTGAGGTGTACGTCGGTGTAGGTGATCGTGACGATTGGCCCGGCCACTCTGATTACGATCACGTGCGCGTCGGTCTCGCCGAGGTCGTTCTGCAGTACTAGCTCGGTCCCCGCGCGAGTCGCCAGGGTATCTAGCCCAGGGTGGTCGAACTTCAGCGCGGCAGTACGGTGTACGCCGCGCATAAAAGCCCGCACCAGCGGACGGTCCGGTTCACTCAGCCCGAAGGCGTGCGCCCCGTCGAGCGTCTCGGTCGCCAGCCCCGCCGCCAGTGCATTGAGCTCACGATGGGCGTTCATCACGATCCGGTGCAGGGTGTCGCCGGTGCGCCCATCGCCGGCGGTTAGGCGCACGATGTTCTCGGCGCTCAGCAGGTCGCCGTCGCCGTCAAGTCTGGCGCTGACCGCCTCGAGCCGTGAGGTCAGCGAGGCGGCGGTCGGGGCGGCTGTGGTCTGCAACGGCACGAGCATCGTCCCGACATCGGCGATCGCCTGGGCGATCAGCGCTCGGGATCCCGGTATCCGGTAGCGCCCGTCCGGCTCTCGGACGCTGCCGGCGACGGTCAGGTCCAGGCGGTCGTCGACGACGCCGCTTGACAGTCGCTCCTCGCGCAGATCGCCGGTTCCAGCCGCGCCGTCGGCCGCAGCGCGTGCGGCCTGCAACAGCGACAGCCGATACTTGACCGCGTCGTTGGCGGCCAGCCCGCGGCGAACCAGCTCGGGTAGTAGCAGTTGCGCCTCGCCGAGCGTTTCGATGATCTTCTGCTTGGCCATTAGCTCAGTCGTGGCGTGGGATGGGATGCAGCGGCGAACAAGGGTGACGCCGTCACATCTCGAACACGACGCGGGCGGCAACACGGCCGGCCTCGACGTCGGTATGACACAGACCGCACGCTTCGACCTTGACGCGGATCTGGCCCTGCTTCAGCGCCGGCGGTTTGACCTGTTCGATCGCCAACGGCTGACCGAAGTCGTGGACCACCGCGGCACGGTAGCTCTTGACCGACTCCTGACCCGTCGTCGTCCGTTCTGTCGTCAGTGCCATCACACACCTAGTAATCGAAGATTGATCTGCCTGGTGGATCCCACCACCTGTGAGGCGCGAGGCAATCCGTCTGCGGCCGCGAGCGGGCACGTAGTTACCCGCAGCGATCGGGGGCGCACTCACGATGGCGCCAGCTGCTCACCGAGGGACGCTGACTGTGCCCGCATTGATCGGATCGCAAAGGAGCAGCAGGTGAAGAATCTGAGTGAACTCGGCGACCTCGGGGGCCGTCGTGTCCTTGTTCGGGTCGATTTCAATGTCCCGCTCGACGCCGGCCACGTCGCCGACGACACCCGCATCCGTGCGGCGGTGCCGACGATCACCGCGTTGTGCCGGCAGGGGGCGCGGGTCGTGCTCGCCTC
The DNA here is from genome assembly GCA_963830475.1 of uncultured Solirubrobacterales bacterium. Taxonomy (GTDB): domain Bacteria; phylum Actinomycetota; class Thermoleophilia; order Solirubrobacterales; family Solirubrobacteraceae; genus Palsa-465. The sequence continues at coordinate 151,583 of CAWHMX010000009.1, forward strand.
GCATCTCGGCCGTCCCAAGGATCACGAGCCCGAGCTCTCGCTGCGGCCCGTCGCGGAGCGTCTCGGCGAGCTGCTTGGCGGGCCCGTGCAGATGGCGCCGGCGACCGTCGGGGACGAGGTGCGGGAGCTCACCGAGCGGATGTCACCGGGCTCCGTGCTGATGTTGGAGAACGTCCGCTACGAGGCGGGTGAGACCGCGAACGATCCGCAGTTCAGCCGCGCGCTCGCGGAGCTCGCCGAGGTCTACGTCAACGACGCCTTCGGTACGGCGCATCGCGCCCACGGGTCGACCGAGGGCGTGGCTCATCTGCTGCCAGAGCACGCCGCCGGACCGTTGATGCAGCGCGAGGTCACGACGTTAACCGAGATGCTGCGCGATCCGGCGCGGCCGTTCGTGGCGGTGCTCGGCGGCGCCAAGGTCGAGGACAAGATCGTCGTGATCGACCGGTTCCGAGAGCTCGCTGACGTGGTCCTGATCGGCGGGGCGATGTGCTTTCCGTTCCTACACGTTCTCGGTCACGCGGTCGGCGCGTCGCTGTGCTCGGACGAGGACACCGAGCTTGCCCGGCGGACGCTGGCCACATCACAGGTGGGCGCCGCGACAATCGTGCTGCCGCAGGATCTCGTGATCTCGGACGCGATTGCGGATGACGCGGTCGCGATGCAGCTCGCGGGCGTCGACGTTCCGGCTGGGATGTTCGGGCTCGACATCGGCCCGGTGAGCGTCGCCGCGTTCACGGCTGAGATCGATCGCGCCGGAACGGTGTTCTGGAACGGCCCGATGGGCGTCTTCGAGCATCCGCCGTTCGCCGCGGGGACCCGTGGCATCGCCGAGGCGTTGGCGGGCTCCGGCGGAATGACCATCGTCGGCGGCGGCGACACGGTCGCCGCGGTCCGTAAGTGGGGGCTGGATCGGTCGATCGACTTCGTCTCCACCGGCGGGGGTGCCGCGCTCGAGCTGATCGAGGGCCATCGGCTGCCGGGCGTGGAGGCGTTGGCATGACCCTGCGTCGTGGACCGGTCGCCCTTCCAGCGCCGGCGGCCGCCTTGATCATCCTCGACGGCTGGGGGGTGGCCCCACCCGGCCCCGGCAACGCGATCACCCTTGCACGCACCCCGGTCCTCGACGAGCTGATCGCGGACTATCCACACACCGAGCTGGCCGCGAGCGGGCGCGCAGTCGGGCTGCCGGACGGACAGATGGGCAACTCCGAGGTGGGGCATCTGACGCTCGGCGCCGGCGCGGTCGTGCCCCAGGATCTGACGCGGATCAACGACGCCGTCGCGGACGGCGGCCTCGCCGCCAACCTGGTTCTGCGCCGGGCGATGACCGGCGCCCGGCGCGTGCATCTGATCGGGTTGGTCTCGACCGGCGGCGTGCACTCGAGCTTCTCGCATCTGCTGGCGCTGTTGTCCCTGGCCCGCGAGCTCGGCGTCGAGGACCTTGTGCTTCACGCGTTCACCGATGGGCGGGACACTCCACCACACGCGGGCGCGGGTCACCTCCAGGATGCGGAACGCCAGATGGCGCAAACCGGCTTGGGCCGCGTGGGCTCGGTTGCCGGCCGGTACTTCGCCATGGACCGCGACCGGCGCTGGGACCGGGTCAGACTGGCCTACGAGCTGCTGGTCGCGGGCCGCGCGCAGCACCACGCCACGACGGGCGCCGAGGCAGTCCGTGCTGCCTATACGCGCGAGGAGACTGACGAGTTCGTGACCCCGACGCTGGTCGGGGGGGAAGCACGGATCCGTCCCAGCGATTCGGTGATCGCATTCAACTTCCGCCCCGACCGGATGCGCGAGCTAACCCGCGCTCTGGCCGAGCCCGGATTCACCGAGTTCGACCGTGACGCTCCACCGGTCGCGCGCTACACGACCATGACCGCCTACCAGGAGGGCTGGCCGTATCCCGTCGCCTTTGCCCCGCAGCATCCCGCGGTGACACTGCCGCGCGCGTTGGCCGCACACAAGCTGACCCAGCTGCACGTGGCCGAGACCGAGAAGTACGCGCATGTGACTTACTTCTTCAACGGTGGCATCGAGCCGCCGTGCGTGGGCGAAGAGCGGGAGCTGGTGCCGTCGGTGCGCGATGTCGCGACCTACGACCAGTGCCCGGAGATGCGCGCCCAGGCAATCGCCGACGCGTTCGTCGACCACTGGCGCCAGAACCGCCCGCGGTTCGGCGTCGTCAACTTCGCCAACGCCGACATGGTTGGCCACACCGGTGTGCTCGATGCCACGATCCGAGCGGTGACCACCGTCGACCGCTGCGTCGGGCAGATCGTCGACGCAGTCCACGCCTCGGGAGGCGTCTGCGTGATCACCGCCGACCACGGCAACGCCGAGCAGATGCTCGACCCCGACGGCGGCCCCAGCACGGCGCACTCGAGCAACCCCGTGCCGCTGATCGTCACCGCCCCGGTCGGTTCGCTGACCCCCGGCTGCAGCCTCGCCGACGTGGCGCCCACTGTGCTCGACCTGCTCGCGCTCGACCGTCCACCGGCGATGACGGGCAACTCGTTGATCGAGCACGTCACCAGCGGGATGGCCGGGTCGCCGTAGGGCGGAGGGGAGCGCGAGGTAAGGATCCGCTCGGCCCGGTGCCGCGGAGAATCGGCAACAGGGTCACGGGTTGCTGATCGACCACGCGCACGCGGAAGTAAGGGAACTGCTGGAGGAGCACCGCGACAAGCTCGATGCTCTCGCACAAGCGTAATCAACGCCGCTCGTGCGGCAGTCGCGGGTCGCCGTACATGCTCTCCCGTAGAAATCCGCAACAAGATCAGCGGACTGCACGATGCTTATACGCAAACGACGCCGTACGGTGCAGTCGAAGACCCGGTCCCACCAGTCTCGGAGGAATGCCATGTCGATCATGATCTGCTACGACGGCTCAACGAGTGCCAAGCACGCGATAGCCGTGGCAGCGGCGGTCCTACCAGAGCGCCGTGTCACGCTGTTGCACGTCTGGAACCCCCCCGACCCGATCCTCGCTGACGCATTCAGCGAGCCCGACATCGTTGCCGGATCCTCCGGGAGAACGCTCGAACAGTGGTGCCTTGACCGCGGCGAGCAAGTGCTCTCAGAAGGCGCGTCGCTCGCCGAAGGCCTCGGGCTCGAAGTGCAGGAGAGGCTCGAGCGAAGCAGACACAGCGTCCCGGCGACGATCCTGGAGATCGCCGAGGAGTTGGGCGCGATGGTGGTCGTAGGAACGCGCGGAGCGACAACGGTCCAAACGGATCTGCTCGGAAGCGTGTCGCACGAGGTCGTTTACAGGGCGCACCTGCCGGTTCTTGTGGTACCGACACCCGCCGCGCGCGATGCAGCCCGTGTCCACGCGGAGCGGGCCACAGCTTCCCCGCCGCAGCATTAGCGAGCGGCCGCTGTCCTCGAAGCGGCGCCGTGCGGCTCGTTCACCGATCGCCGTACGAACCGGCAGAGCACGTGCGGCTGCCGGAACCGCCGGGCTGACGACGCGCCCGCCCGACTTCCGGACGTCCGCTAAGCAGCCTCGGCGTGAGAATCTCGCCGCTCCGCGCTCTCGACCTGTGGAGTCTGCGCGCCGTCGTCGCGGGCTCTCAGGGAAGGGCAGGTCCCGGAATTCGGGCGCTTCAACTCACCCCAGGCAGGGCTGCGCCGTCCAACGGCTCGGTAGTTACCCGCACCGGCGCTGTCGCGTGTAACGGATGGCGCGGCGCCGACGCGCCCCTACCGTCCATGACAGGAAGCGAACTACACACGGAGATCGGAGCGGCAGATGGCTACACGGGTCGGCATCAATGGGTTTGGGCGGATCGGACGCAATTTTCTGCGAGCGGCGTATGAGCGCGGTGCGGATCTTGAGGTCGTCGCGGTCAACGACGTCGCCGATGCGCGCATGCTTGCGCAGTTGCTGGCGCGGGATTCGGTGTACGGTCGCTTTCCAGGCAGCGTCAAGGTCAGTGGCGAGGACATCGTGATCGACGGCGAGCACGTGATCCGCGTGCTTGGCGAGCGCCAGCCCGGTGAGCTCCCGTGGTCCGAGTTCGACGTCGAGGTCGTGATCGAGGCGACGGGCAAGTTCCGCCGGCGCGCCGACGCGGCCAAGCACCTGGAAGCGGGCGCGCGCAAAGTGATCGTCACTGCCCCGATGCGCGGCGACGAGCCCGCCGACGCTGATCTCGTGCTCGGTGTCAACTTCGATCAGGTCTATGACCCCGATCGCCACCACATCGTGACGAACGCGTCGTGTACGACGAACTGCCTGGCGCCGGTCGCGCTCGTGCTCCATCAGGCGGTCGGCATCAAGGCCGGCGTGATGACCACGATCCACGCCTACACAGCAGATCAGAACCTGCTCGACGAGCCTCACAAGGACCTGCGTCGGGCCCGCGCCGCAGCGATCAACCTGATCCCCACTTCGACCGGCGCCGCGAAGGCGATCGGGTTGGTGATCCCGGAACTCGACGGGCGGCTCAAGGGGCTCGCGGTTCGCGTCCCGATACCGACTGGCTCGATCGTCGATTTGACCGTCGAGACCGAGCTGGACACGACCGCCGAGGCCGTGAACGACGCGTTCCGGCAGCGAGCCGACACCGGCGAGCTCGAGGGGATCCTCGCCTACAGCGAGGAGCCGCTGGTCACGACCGACATCGTCGGCTCTTCGTACAGCTCGATCTTCGACGCGCCCCTGACGACTGTCGTCGGGAGCCGGCAGGTCAAGGTGATCGCCTGGTACGACAACGAGTGGGGCTATTCGAATCGGCTTATCGATTTGGCGGCGCGGATGCTGGTGCCCGCACCGGTTTGATGGCCGGCCGCAACCAGTCGATCGTCAGCCACCGCAAGCGACTTTGAGGGGCGCAGTTCCGCACAGACCGGATCCAGAGCCGAGGGAACTACGGATGGTGATGCCCCGACCCGGTCGTAACTTCGATTGACCAACACCAACCAATAAGGAGGCAGCCATATGCCTGGAACACTCACCCGTTGGGATCCGTTCGCCGAGTTGGGGGATCTGCGGGCCCGCTGGGATCGGCTGATGGACGGGTTCCCGTTTGACGCCCAACGAACCTGGACGCCCGCGATCGATGTCGAGCGCAGCAACGGCAACCTAGTGTTGCGCGCCGATGTCCCCGGGATCAAGGCCGACGAGGTCAAGATCGAAGTCGAGAACAACATCCTCACGGTGTCCGGCGAGCACGAGGAGAGCGAGGAGAAGAACGACAAGAACTACCTACGACGGGAACGCCGCTACGGTGCTTTCTCGCGTTCGATGGCACTCCCCGATGGCGTCGACGCGAAGCAGATCGCTGCCGAAACGCACGATGGCGTCGTCGAGGTGACCATTCCGCTTCCGAAAGAGGGTAAGAAGGAGCGGATCGAGATCACCGCAACGGAGCGCTGAGCGCTCACAGCCCGGGCGGCCACTCTCCATCCGGCCGCCCAGAAATGGGGCGGGATCACAAAGCGCATGGGATTGCGCCACGTGATCTCGCCCCGCTCGTCTGTATAAGACGTTCGCCGTCATCGGCCAGCCGAGCGTACGCGAGCCTTTGTCGATGTGAACCACGACCTGCGCGCCGGGGTGCGCGAACCAACGCGCGTTCGGGCCACCGGATCCCGCGTTCGGGCCACCGGATCCCCGAGCCACCCGAGCAGCGTGCCTTCTCCTGAGCGGGTGCGGGGTTCATCGTGAAAGCCCTCCTACTTCGAGTTGAGGCACTCGAAATTGAAATGCGCGCCTGCGCTGCCGGCGGTCAAGAAATCGCCCGCACGGGTTGAGTCGGCAGGAGGCCGCCCTGCTGGTTGGTTTGAAGGAACCGCGACCTCGGGTACCGCCCTGACTCGGAGCAGGGGATACTACTGACGGGCCTCGGCAACGAGCTATGCCACTGTTAAGGCCATGCCTTTGCCGATCGTGTGCATCGCCGGCGGCGGGACCGCCGGATTAGAAGCGCTCCTGGCCGCTCGGGAGTTGCTCGGCGATCGCGTCGAACTGCGGCTCGTCAGTCCCAAGCGACAATTCCGCTATCGAGCCATGCCCGCAGGTCGTCCACTCGTGCCCGCGCCCGAGCATGCGACCGCCGTTGCGGCTCTGGCTGCCGACACCGGCGCTGAGGTGCTCTACGACCGCGTTGTCGAAGTACGGGATGCGGACCGCGCACTGCTAACCCGTGATGGCGACCTCGTCGATTTCGACTACCTGCTGCTCGCGACCGGGGCGAGGGGCGAGCGCGTGCTCGAGCAGGGCGATGTGTGGGAGCGCGGCCGTGACCCGGTCGTGCTCGACGAGACGCTCGAGATGCTGGCGTCGAGCAGCGCGACAAGAGCAGGAGTAGTCATACCCTGCGGGGCGCGATGGCCGCTGCCCGCTTACGAGCTCGCGCTGGTGATGGGCTGGAGCGCCGTCTCGCAGGGGCAGGTGACGCTGGTCACGGCCGAACAGCGACCGCTCGGCGTGCTCGGGCATGCAGCCACCGAGCTCGTCACCAGCGAACTCCGGGATGCGGGTGTCGAGCTGATCACAGGCGTCGAAGCGCTCGACGATTCCCCGGCCGCCCGAGGCATGCCCGGCGCTCGGCTCAGATTGCTGACCGAGGAGCCGGCCTCCGACGGCGCCGCGCTGACCGCTCGCCCGACCCGTCGGCCGAGCGAGGAGGAGCTGGGGGAGATTCAGCTGTTCGGCGGGTCAGGGCGGCGCTGGCGTCGCGTGGGCGATGAGCCGTTGATCGTGTTCGACCGGCTGATTTCGCTGCCGACTGTCACCGCGCCGAGGATCGGCGGGACCGCCTCCGACGCCGCTGGATTCATAGTGGTCGACGAACGATTGAAGATGCTTGGCAGCGAACGCGTTTGGGGGGCTGGGAGTTGTCTGGCCTCGGGACTCGAGCACAGCGCCTTGGCAGCCCAACAGGCGGACTCTGCAATCGCCGAGATCGGAGCCGCGATCGGCCTCGACGCTCCTGCCGTCGAGGCGCCCGAGCTGACGGGGATCCTACTCAGCGGGCAGCGCGACCGGTGGCTGATGAGCAACCCGCGCGGCACCCGGCAGCCTTCGACGCGGTGTCTGTGGTGGCCAACCGGTCGCGCCGTGGGTCCGCGGCTTGCGCGCCGGATCGCAGCGCTGGATCCGGCAGTTCAGGGCGTTGGCGTCGCGGACGCGCCTCCGGGTCTCGCGGTACGCGTGCATGTAGTGCTGGGTGACCCGATCGCGCTCGGCACGGCTGTTGGCACGGACGATGCCGAGCTGCGCAAGTCCCAGCAGCGCGAGATCGAGCAGCGACAATTGATGGCGGTTGAACGCCGCGAACGCGCGGCGGCGGCCGAGCTGCGGACGTTGAATGCCCGCTTGCGCGACTTTGACGCCGAGATGAAGGCTGTGGTGGGCCAGCTGAAACGCGCCGGCTACCTGCAGCGCGACGGCGGTCACGTTGTTCGGACTCAGACTAAGCAGCACACCGACGGCCGCCCCGAGCGGGGATGACGGAGATTGGTCGTTGTTCGTTACAAGTGAGCAGGTGTGACCAGCCCGGTGGTGATCGTCACGTCGGGATCCAGAGCTGCTCGAGCTGCAGCGCCGCCGGCTTGCCGTGCAGGCCGATGTTGGCGACGTGGCCGCCCGGCTTGATCAGCGCAGCTGAGAGCTCGAAGGTCTCTGGCACTCCGACCGCCTCGAGCGCGACGTCGGCTCCGAGCCCATCGGTCATGTTCATGATCTCCTCGACGGGATCCAGGCTGCTGCTGTTGATCGTCACGTCGGCGCCGAACTGCCTGGCTGCCTCGAGCCGGCTGTCGGCGAGGTCAATCGCGACGATCCGGCCCGGGCTGTAGAGCCGAGCGGTGAGGATCGCGGCCAGGCCGATCGGGCCTGCGCCGACAATCGCGACGACGTCGCCGGGCGAAACTACGCCGTTGAGAACCCCAACCTCCGACGACGTCGAGAGGATGTCCGCCACGAACAGCACCTGTTCATCGCTGAGCTCGGCCCGGATCTCATAGACCGAGTTGTCGCCAAACGGCACGTGCGCGCGCTCCGCCTGCGGGCGGTCGATCAGATGACCGAAGATCCAGCCGGGGTCTCCTGGCGCGATCGTCGTGACGCTCGCCCCGACCTCCTGCACGGTTTCCACCGCCTCGTGACCCAGAATTGTCCCGGAAGACGCCTTCATGACTGATTCTCCAATCTCCGCAGACGCTCGGGAGTCGTCGGGTCCGGGCGTCCGCGGGGCTTTCTCTATGAGTCCAACGTAGGTGCCGAGGAGGAGGCGCGCATCCGTGTGGCCGGGCGAAGGGCGTCGTGGGAAACCCGCAGAGACTGTGCGCCCGACTCAGATCAGCTCGGGCTGCATCTCGATCGCTCCGCAGGGGCATTCCTGCACGCAGATTCCGCAGCCCTTGCAGTCGTCGTAGTCGTACGCATAAGAGCCCGGGGGGTCAAGCTTGATCACAGCGTTGTCCGGGCAGACACCGAAGCAGTTGTCGCATGCGAGGCAGCTTCCGCACGATATGCAGCGCCGCGCCTCGAACAACGCCGTCGACTCATTCAGCCCCAACACGACCTCGTCGAACGTGCTGCCGCGGCGGACCGCGTCGAGCTCGGGCCGGAGTTGTCGCGGAGCGTCCGAGTAGTACCAGGTGCGCGACCAGATTGCTGGTCGATGCTATGCGTTTTTGGGAACGGTCCGTGGGCCCGGCTCACCCGAACTGGTGTGCCAGCTCGATCTGCTCATGCACCGGCCCGCTTCGATTAGCAGCTGGTTTTTCGGTCCCCAGTCCTAAGCTGGGGTGGCCCCCCGCCACGACCTCTAGGGCCTGCCGGAGACTCACGGCCGCGCTCGCCGAAGTCGGCGGCGAACTACGTAGAAAGTACGCTTGCAGATTTGCAACTGCGCTGCTAAATTGCAAGCAGTTTATCTCTCCCTCTCAACTCCAGGAGCAGCAATGGCTACCACCCAAACGAAGAACGGCGCGCAGACGTTCGACGCAGCGTTCGAGCAGGTCAAGGAGCTCAACGAGCAGGTCCTCACGGCTACACGGAAGGCTGGCACCCTGTACGTCGAGTCGTACGAGAAGGCGGTTGACCGCGCGATCGAGCTGGAGCTCAAGGTTGCAGGGCTGACGCAACAGGAGTGGCTCAAGAACCTGATCGAGGCGCAGGCCGACCTCCAGCGCGAGTTCGCAGAGTCCTATACGTCCGCGGCACGCGCGCTGATCAAGTAGCAACCTGTCTAGACGACCTGAGGAGAGCACCGGTGGGCATCCAGCGGTGCTCTCCGCTGAAGGAGGCAGATCATGGACGCCGGTCCGCAGTGCCCGCCAACCGCCGCGCAGTACCCATCCGGTCTGTTCGACAGCTGGCTCGACGGTTGGTCTGCCACCGTGAACGGCCTCGCTGCGCTGTTGGCGGCCACGCTTACCCAAGGGGTCGACCCGCTCGACATCTCACGTTGGCTTGAGGTGACCTCGACGCGACGGCGACCGTCCTGGATGACGCCGCACAAGGTGGTTTTCGAGACGCCGATCGCGCGCCTGCGGGACTTCTCGGTGTCGACGCGCCGCGGCCTGGTGCCGACGCTCGTCCTCCCACCGCAGGCCGGCCACGAGTCGTGCATCGTCGACTATTCGGCTCAGCAGAGCCAAGTGCGCACGATGCTCGAGCATGGGCTCACCGCTGTGATGTCGCTCGACTGGATCGGCGCGACGACGGAGACAGCCAACACATCGATCGAGGACTACCTCGACGTGGTCAATCATGCAGTCGAGACTTGCGGGGGTCGGGTGAACCTGATCGGAGACTGCCAGGGCGGATGGTTGGCGACGATGTACGCTGCGCTCCATCCGGACCGGGTCAACACGCTCACGCTGGCCGGAGCGCCGATCGACTTCCACGTCGGCGAGCCCGTGATCCACGAAGTGCTTCGGCGCTTGGCGCCCGCAGGAGACCTTCGCTTCTATGAGGCGCTGGTCGCGGCCGGAGGCGGCGTGCTGAAGGGCGAGTACATGCTTCAGGGCTTCGTCGCGATCAAGCCAGGCGATGAGATCGCGCGTCAACTTGAGCTATTGCTCAACATACGCGACCCCGCCCACGTCGCTCGATACCAGGAGTTCGAGAACTGGTTCAAGCACACCCAGGATATTCCGGGTGCGTTCTACCTCTGGATCGTCCAGCACCTGTTCCGCGACAACGAGCTGATCGCAGGCACGCTTGAGATCGGAGGCGAGAGCGTGGACCTCAGCAGGATCGACATGCCGCTCAACCTGCTCGCGGGCGCGTCCGATCACATCACCCCGCCACAGCAGGCGTTTGCGATCGCGGACTTCGCCTCGACGCCGCGCGAGCTCGTCCGCCGAGACGTCACGCCGGGCGGCCATCTCGGTCTGTTCATGGGCCACCAGGCGCTCCGGGAGCACTGGCCGCCCCTGCTGGCAGAGATCCTCAGGTACTCCCGGGTGCGCTGACGCCCTGCGACACAAGGGCCGTCTCGGCCGCCACCTGGTCGACCCCGGCAATCCCGCCGCGGCTATTCCGGGAATGCTGACCGCGCACGATCACGACTCGCGACGGGAGACGCGCAAGCGTTTCACGATCGACCGGCTTACCGCTCGGTTCGCGCGCCCGTCAATCGGAGGTGCCGACACGCGGACAACGAGCATCCGTTCGCGGACGCCAACGATCTCCCGGACGCCAACGATCTCCTGGTGTCGAGCGTCGGTCTGTACGCGGACCGGAATTCTCGCGTTGTCCAGCCCATCGCTTCCCTACCGGGCAGTCCATCCCTGGTCCATGGTTACGGGGGCTCCGGTGAACGCCCGTCCAGCCGGACCAGCGAGGAACGCGACGACGTCCGCTACTTCGGAAGGCTCGATCAACTCCTTAACGGCGTGCGGGGCAAGGATCACGTCTTCGAGCACACGCTCCTCGGGCAGCCGATGGACGCGCGCCTGGTCAGAGATCTGCTTCTCGACGAGCGGCGTACGGACATAGCCTGGGCACACGGCCGTCGCTCGGATCCCGTCTGCGGCGCCTTCGAGGGCGAGCGTCTTGATCAGCCCGAGCAGGCCGTGCTTGGCCGACACGTATGCCGCCTTGTACGGCGAGGCGACCAGGGCGTGGACCGAGGCGATTGCGATGAAGCGACCCGAGTCCGACTCCCGCAGGGCCGGCCAGGCAGCTCGCGCGAGCAGGAAAGGGCTCGTAAGCATCAAGGCCACGATCGTCTCCCAACGGTCGACTGGGAACCCGTCGATCGGCGCGACGTGTTGAACGCCGGCATTCGGGACGACGACGTCCAGCCGGCCAAATCGCTCGAGAGCGGCGGAGACCGCGTCCGCGTTCGCCTGCGAGTCGGTGAGATTGGCTTTGAACGGCACGCCGGGACCTGCGGGATCGGGCCGCAGGTCGACGGCCAGCACCTCCGCCCCTTCGACCACGAGCTTCTCGGCAACCGCACGGCCGATCCCGCTGGCGGCGCCGGTTACGAGCGCCGTCTTGCCGTTGAGGCTCATTTCTTAGGCGAGGTTGTGCGGCCCGTGAGTGGCGAGGTCGATACGAACGACTTGTACACCTCGCGCAGCGTGGTCCGCTGACGGGCGGTCAGCCGCGGATCGCCCGCGATCGCCTCGAGCACGGCGTTGTCATCTGGCTCCTCCCCTGGCGGCGTCATGCCTGCCTGCTCATACAGCGCATCTGCAGAGACCTTGAGGGTCTTGGCGATCGCGTCGAGCACTTGCTCGGACGGCGCTCGCAGCCCACGCTCGATCTGCGAGAGGTATGGGTTCGAGATCCCCGCCAGGGAGGCGAACTGGCGCATCGAGTACTCGGCCAGTTCGCGTTGCTGGCGGATGATCTCCCCGAGTGGGCTCGTCCGCGGTGGCATCGATCCAAGCATAGGGTCGCTCAGGCTGAGGTGCCGTTACAAATCACCGCCGCCTGTCCTTGGCCTCCGCCCACGCATAGCGTCGCAAGCCCGCGGTGCGCATCTCGACGGCGCATTTCGTGCAGCAGCGTGACCAGGATCCGACCCCCGCTTGCGCCGATCGGATGTCCGAGCGCGATCGCGCCGCCGTGGACGTTGATCCGCTCGGGCTCGATATCCAGCTCGCGCAGTACCGCCAGCGACTGCGCGGCGAACGCCTCGTTCAGCTCGAACAGGTCGACGTCGCTCAGCGAGAGCCCCGCACGTTCGAGAGCCTTTCGCACCGCCGGCACAGGTCCGATGCCCATGATGCTTGGCTCAACGCCGACCGACGCATAGCTCTCGACTGTCCCAAACGCGGTGAGGCCGCGCTCGGCAGCGGTCCGCGCGGACATCACGACGACCGCCGCCGCGCCGTCGTTTATTCCGGACGCGTTGCCGGCCGTGACCGTCCCGACGTCCGAGCGGAACGCCGCGTGGAGCCTCGCGAGTGCCTCGACGGTCGTGCCGGGCCGCGGATGCTCGTCGACCTCGACGGTCCGCGCCCCGCCCTTGGCGGGGACCTCGACCGGCACGATCTCGTCCCTGAAGGCGCCCGCCGCCACAGCATCCTCGGCCTTCTGTTGCGAAGCGGCGGCGAACTCGTCCTGCTCTTCACGGGTGATTGAGTACTGCTCGGCGAGGTTCTCGGCAGTGATGCCCATGTGGATGTCGTTGAACGCGTCCCAAAGACCGTCCGAGATCATCGAGTCGATCAGCTTCGCGTCCCCCAGTCGCGCGCCGAAACGTCCGCTCGGCAGCAGATACGGTGCACGTGACATGTTCTCCATGCCGCCCGCGACGACCACGTTCACATCGCCGGCGCGGATCATCTGAGAAGCGAGGGCTACGGACTTAAGCCCCGAGCCACACACCATGTTGATCGTGGTCGCCGGCACCTGCTTCGGGAGTCCGGCGCCAATCGACGCCTGGCGGGCTGGATTCTGGCCGAGTCCAGCCTGAAGCGCGCAGCCGAGCAGCACCTCGTCAACTTCCTCGCCCCTCAGGCCGGCGCGCTCGAGCGCGGCTTCTACTGCGCACGCCCCGAGCTTGGTCGCAGGGACGTCCTTGAACGCACCGCCGAACGTCCCCACAGGCGTGCGCACCGCGCTGATGATTACCGCGTCTTCCATCTCACATCTCCTGTCCGCCGTTGACGTTGATCACCGCGCCGGTGATGAACGACGAGTGATCGGAGGCCAGGAAGTGCACGACCCGAGCGATCTCGTCCGGCCGGCCCAGCCTGCCGACCGGGATCTGGGCCTTGATGCGGTCGAGCACCTTCTCTGGGATGTGCTCGACCATCTCAGTCGCGATGAAGCCAGGAGCGACGGCGTTGACCGTGACTCCGATCGAATCCTCGGTCAGCTTCTCGGCCCTAGCGAGCTGGAAGCACGCCTCGCGCGCCAGGGTCTTGGTGAGCCCGAACAGGCCCGATTTGGACGCGGCGTAATTAGCCTGGCCGATGTTGCCAGTTTCGCCGACGATCGAGGAGATATTGATGATCCGGCCGGTGCCCCGCTCGAGCATGTGCGACAGCGCCGCCTGGCTCATGAAGAATGCACCTGAGAGGTTGACAGCGAGCACCTTGTACCAGTCCTCGTCGCTCATCTTCAAACACGTCTTGTCGATCGTGATCCCGGCGTTGTTGACGAGGATGTCGAGGCGGCCGTGCTGCTCGATCACCTCAGCGATCGTGCGTCGGCAATCCTCGGCCGAGCCGACGTTGCCCTGATGGACGCTGGCGTCGACGCCGTGGCCGCGCAGCTGAGCAAGCAGCTGGTTGGCGTGCTCGACGTCCCGGCCGTAGCCGGCGGCGACGCGCGCGCCCTGCTCGGCGAAGCTGCGGCTGATCGCGGCGCCGATCCCGCGCGTGCCGCCGGTGACGAACACCACGCGGCCGGTCATTCGCGGCCGGCGATGGTCAGCCGGAAACACGTCGGTCTCGGGCGGTATGGCGGTGCGTGGAGCTGTGGATGTTTGGGTTGTCATGTGGACCGTCCCCTTCGGTGTATGTATGTGTTCAGCGTTCAGAGCGCTCGGCCAGCCAGACGGCCATGTCTGGCCAGATCTCGCCCTTTGCGGCGGAGCCGGCGATCAGGCCGATGTGGCCGCCGGGGCGGTCAAAGTGGGAGACGTCCGCGCTAGCGACGAGGTCGAAAATCGGCATCGTCCCCGCGCGCGGCGCGATGTGGTCGTCGCCAGCAGTGACAACGAGCAGGTTCTGTTCGATGCGCCGGAGGTCGACGCGGCGGCCGCGCAGGCGAATGCGCCCGCCGACGAGCGCGTCGTCCTGGTAGATCCAGCGGATCCACTCGGACCACGCGCGCCCCGGGAACGCCGGGTTTTCGGCGACCCACCTGGCCATCGGCTGGTAGACGTCGGCACGGGCGGTGCCGTCAAAGACCCCTTGTGCGAGCCGCCGGTATGTGGTCAAGAAGTTCGTGACCGGCTTGAGCAGCTTGTTGGCGAAGTCGATCGCCTGGCCGGGCACCACCCGCCACTGCTCGGCGACGCGCTCGGAGTCAAGCTGTCGCACCCAGTTCGCATATGTAGAGCAGCGCCCATCGATCGGCATGGTGAGCAGGACTAAGTTGCGCACGTCCGCGCGCGGCTCGAGCCCGCAGTACATCGCACAGAGCGTCGCCCCCATGCACCACCCCATCAGCGTGAGGTCGTCCGATCCGCTAGCCCGCAGCGTCTCGCGGATCGCCCCGTGGAGTTCGTCGCAGACATAGTCCTCAAGCCTCATATCCGCGTCCTCCTCGTCCGGGTGGCCCCAGTCGACGAGAAACACATCGAAGCCCTCTTCGAGCAGGTACTCGACGAGTGACCGACCAGGAGACAGGTCAAAGATCTCCGGCCGGTTGATCAACGCAAACACGAGCAATAGTGGGACCGCGTGCGAACGCTGCGAGGAGCGGTAGCGATAGAGCGTCGTCTTGTGATGCGTCCAGACGACTTCACGTGGCGTCGCTCCGATGACCGCGTCATCGGTCGTGAGGATGATGTTTGAGAGCTCCAGCGCCTGGCTGATCATCGGACAGCCTCCCGCTCCCGTGCCAGCTCGTCGCGCAGATCCTCGACCTCTTGCAAGACACGCTCGAGCTTGTCCTCGGTGCGGTGGAGTTGGCGGGCCAGCCGCGTAATATCGGCACGGCCAGCCAGCCGCACGTTGCGCAGCGCCAGATCGGCGACGTCTGAGCCGATCCGCGCAAGCGCCGCTACGTTCTCCGTGCTCAGCGCGAGCAGCCGACCGACGCTGGGTTTCGAAACCAGCTCTTCGAACGCTTTGGCCGTGCTGGATTCAGCCTGCTCGTAGAGGGCACGCACCTGCTCGTCGGGCGATGGTTGGCTAGCGCCGTTCTCGGTGGCTCTGGTGGTCGTCACGTTATCTCCGGGTCGACTCTGTTGTGCCACAGTAATTCGCGGCACCGCTTGAACCAACCGTGTACTCCTGCGATCACCTCAGTAGTTCTCCACAGTGCGCAGCGTCTTGGATCACTCCGGGCCAGTGGTCAACTAACGAAGGACAGCGGCTGGCGCCGCCCATGCTTCTGAGTTGTCGGATCGATCGAGTTCAGCGCTGAAGGGGAGCCATGCGGTACGCAGGGCGGGATCGCTACGCAGCAGGCGGACACGCGCAGTCGTTGCTGCAGACCTGGCGCTCCGGCGAGGCCAGCGCGACGCGACAACGTTGAAGTAGATTCGCCGATACTCGCGGCCGAGCGCAGCAGTCAGGAGCCGTCCCTCGAGACCTGCTGCTCGCATCGAACGGTTCCCGAGCCCAAGCTAGCTGTGCGCAGTGGGCCAGGCAACCCGAGCGCGAGCAAGGGAGAGCGGCATGGAACCTAATCTGTAGGGCGGCCGAGGTAGACGACCGGGCCTGGGTCGGGAACCGGGAGCTCGACGAAGCCGAGTTTCTCGCAAAAGGCGAGTGCTTGAAGGTTCTCGGCTCTCACACAAACATGGACTCCCGAAACGCAGCGCGCGGCGGCCGCGGGCAGGAACGTCTCGATCAGCGCGCGTCCGTGGCCGGACCGTTGAAAGTCAGCTAGCAGGTCGATATGCAAGGTGTGCGGGATAGTCTGCGAGCTGCGGCCAGAGCATCCGTTCCGGGGAGTAGTGGAGCGCGATCATCGCCTCCTCTGCCGTGGTGGGTCGGAACGTGGTGGCGGCCATCGGGGGCCGAGGACCGTTCGGGTTCGTCGCACCTCCGCGGGCGCATGGGAAGTTCTGTTTCCAGACGGGACCGACTCGACGATCTGCGAGACGCTGAGCGCTGCCAGGCGCGTCGCTCGCAGCTGGGCGCAGGACACAACCCACCGAGTGAGCTGATCATCCGTACGCCTATCACCGTGTGGTGCTGCGGCGGTCGTTCAGAGACCTGGATAGCGCCGTCAGCTGACGGCGCTGCCCGCCGCGCCTCAGGTTGGCAGCTCCGCTCCGGCGCGATCGGCGATCGCGTCGGCCGGGATCATTCGTCGGTGTCGGTGCCCGCGTAGACCACGACGACGTCCAGCGTCGAGAGGATCCCGCTTGGGTGGCCGGTCGCGGCGTCGACGACGATCAGGTGCGAGAGCGCATGTTCGACCATCAGGTGGGCGGCGTGGTCCAGCGGGTCGGAGCTGGATACGGTCACGACCTCTGACACGGAGGCCTGCCCGGCGGTGATGTCGAGGTCCTCGGACGCCGCCGCGGCGATGTCCTGCGCGGTGATGATGCCCCATGGTCGGCGGCTGTGGTCGGGGTCGGCGATCGCCACCGCGTGCACGCGCTGGTCTGCCATCAGCTTGGCGACGGTGCGAAGCGGGGTTGTCGGGTCGGTCGTGAGGATTCCGGTGTGCATCGCGTCGTGGACGCGCACGTGCGACATATGGGGTTCTCGAATCGCCATCGTTTCCTCCTCGAAAATGGGCCGCCCCGAACGGGAGCGCGCGGAACAGCCTGGTGTCGAGAGCGGGGCTCCGCTCAGAACCTACAGTCTCAGGGCACGGTGCCGGTTCCGGCACCGGCATTTGGGCCCACCACGGTGCGGCTAACTACGCGCTCGGCGGCTCGCCCGTTGCCAGGCGCGGAGAAATACTGACGAGGCGGGTCGGGACTGTGCGTACGGTGGTGCCGTGACCGGCGTGCCCGTGTACCCGCTTGAAGATGCGGTCGACGTTCCGCTCCGCGACGGTTCGACCGTGAGGATCAGGCCCGTCCGTGGTGATGACCGTGAAGCGATCGGCCGGCTCCTGCGATCGATGTCGCGCGATTCGCTCTACTTCAGGGGTCTCGGCTACCCGAACATCGACCGCCTGACCGACTGGTCGGTCGACGTCGACTACGCCGACCGCTACGGGCTGGTCGTGACCGCCGGAGCAGACCAGGCGATCGTCGCACACGCGGCGTACGTCAGGACCGGCGAGCATCGTGCCGAGGTCGCCTTCGAGGTCGGCGACTCGCTGCACGGCCACGGGATCGGAACACTGCTGCTCGGTCAGCTGGCGAGCGTCGCCGCTCGCCACGGGATCACGGAGTTCACCGCGAGCGTGATGTCCACGAACCACAAGATGCTCGAGGTGTTCCAGGAGAGCGGCTTTCCGGTGAAGGAGCAGATCGACGCCGGGATCAGCGAGATCCGAATGCCTACATTGCTCTCGGAGGAGGCGCTTGACGCGTTCAAACGGCGTGCGCAGACTGCCGCGATCGCGGCGGTTACAAGCTTTCTGCGCCCGCGCGCCGTCGCCATCGTGGGCGCGTCGCGACGACCGCTGTCGGTCGGGTCGGCGCTCGTCCGCAACCTCGTCGAGGGAGGCTTCGGTGGCTTCGTCTATCCCGTCAACCGACGCGGCGGCGAGATCCAGGGTCTCCCGGCGTTCAGATCGGTGGGCGAGCTGCCTGAGCCGGTCGATCTTGCCGTTGTCGCGACTCCGGCCAACGGCGTCGTGGAGGTTGCGCGCGACTGCGCGGGCGCCGGCGTGCGAGCGCTCGTGGTCATCACCTCTGACTTCGCCGAATCTGGCGCCGAAGGTGCCGCGCGTCAGCAGGACCTGTTGGCGGTCTGTCGCCAGTCGGGTATGCGACTCGTGGGCCCGAACTGCTTCGGGGTTCTCAATAACGACCCTGACGTTCGGCTCAACGCGACCTTCGCCACTCACGCGCCCGCGCCCGGCGCGGTCGCGATGCTTTCGCAGAGCGGCGGGGTCGCGATCGCTCTGATCGAGGCCGCGGACCGGCTCGGGCTCGGGATCTCCTCATTCGTGTCGGTGGGCAACAGGGCCGACATCTCCGGCAACGACCTGCTCGAGTACTGGGAGAGCGACGCCAACACCCGCGTGATCGTGCTCTACCTCGAATCGTTCGGCAACCCGCGGCGGTTCGCAAGGATCGCCCGGCGGGTGGGAGCGAGCAAGCCGATCCTCGCGGTCAAGTCGGGCCGCACTCCGGCAGGAGCGCGGGCGGCCAGCTCCCATTCGGCGGCGTTGGTGTCGGCCTCCGACGTGACCGTCGACGCGCTGTTCCGGCAGGCTGGGGTGATCCGCGCCGAGACCCTCGGCGAACTCCTGGACACCGCGGCGCTGCTCGGCTCGCAGCCGCTGCCTCGCGGTGACCGCGTTGCGATCGTCACCAACGGCGGCGGTCCGGGGATCATGTGTGCCGATGCGTGCCAAGCATCGGGGCTAAACGTCGTTGAGTTGGAAAAGGAGCTGAGAAGGCGGCTAGAGCGCGCGCTGTCCTCGGCCGCGTCGCTGCAGAACCCGATCGACCTCACCGCGACGGCGACGGCCCGCGACTTCAGCCGCGCGATCGAGACGCTGGCTCACGCTGATGCCTGTGATGTGATCATCACCCTGTTCGTGCCACCGCTGATGACCGACCCGGTCGAGGTCGCGGCGGAAATCGACGCGGCAGCGGTCGCCGCCGGCATCCCGGTCGCGTCAGTCTTCATGACCCGCGAGCTGCCGCCGAGCTCGACCGGTCCGCGATTCGCGCTGCCTGAGGAGGCGGTGCGAGCGATCGCACATGCGGTCGACTACGCAGCCTGGCGTTCACGCCCGGCCGGTGCGACCCTCGAACCCGCGGGCTGCCGGTCGGATGAGGCACGGCTGATCACCGCGACGGCACTCGCCCGCGGCGCCGGCTGGCTCGGGCCGAGCGAGGTCGCGAGCCTGTTCGCGTGCTACGGGCTGCCTCTGATCGCGACCGAGGTCGTGGGGACACCGGACGAGGCGGTCGCTGCCGCGGTTCGCGTTGGGAGCCCGGTGGCCATCAAGGCGGTCGCGGCCGGGCTCGTTCACAAGACCGATGTCGGCGGCGTCAGACTGGACGTACAGGGTGAGGCCGACGTGCGGAAGGCAGCCAACGAGATCCGGGATGCCGTCGCAACCGCCGGGCATGAGCTCGAGGGTCTGATAGTGCAGCCAATGGCCGCGACGGGCGTTGAGCTGCTGCTCGGTGTCGTTCACGACCCCTCCTTTGGCCCCGTGCTGGTATGCGGTGCCGGGGGTGTGACCGCAGAGCTGCTCGGTGACATCGCAGTCCGCATCACCCCGCTGACCGACCTCGACGCCCACGAGATGGTGCGCTCGCTCCGAACCTTTCCGCTGCTCGACGGCTATCGCGGCGCGCCCAAATGCGACGTGCCCGCGATCGAGGACGTGCTGCTCCGACTGAGCGCACTGGTCGAGAACCACCCCGAGATCGCCGAGCTGGACGCCAACCCGCTGCTCGCCCGTCCCGATGGCGTCGTCATCGTCGACGCCCGAGTCCGCATCCAACAGCCGGCTCCACCGCGACCCCTGGGCGCGCTGCGCACATGACCGCGATCCGGAGTGAGCAGTTGAGCAAGCGGCGGAGCTGGAGGGAAAACGCTGGGCAATCCGAACGTCAGGCTGTTCTGACAGAGAATGTTGCGAACGGCAGCCGTGACGAATGCCGGGAGTCGTGATGCTGTGCCGTGACGTGTCGGCCACTGGCATCACCGTCCGGAGCGGGGCCCGCGCCTCCGGGCCGGGGTCGATGCAGCTAGTCGGAGACCTTGATCAGGCTGACGATCGGCTACGACCCGGCCCGCGCATGCTGAGCCGTACTGCCAGGTCGGGCGTCGCGTCCCCAGTCTCGCGGCGGCGGGCCGGGAAGGCCACTCTGAGGGTGGTTCCCTCACCGGGGTTTGAGTCGATGTCGATGGAGCCGTCGAGCAGCTCGGCGCGCTCACGCATGCCGAGCAACCCGAAGCCGTCGGTGTTGGCGGCCGGATCGAACCCGCCCCCGTCGTCGCGCACGGTGATGGACACGTGGCGATCATCGTCAGTGACCTCGACGATGGCGCGCTTAGCGTTGCCATGTTTTGCAGCGTTCGTGAGCGCCTCTTGGATGATTCGATAAATCGCTGTTTCGAGCTCTGAGGTGTGGCGTGCTTTCGCCCGGCCTTGCTCCCAGGCCAGATCGATGCTGACGTCGACCTCGAGGCCGTTGCTCGTCACGCGGTCGACGAGGGCGCGGATGGCGGCTTCCGCCCCGAGGTCGTCCAGCGCAGCGGGTCGAAGCTCAGTGATCAGCGATCGAAGATCAGCGATGTCCGATTCCAGCTGGCTGATCGCGCGTCGGTTGGCTTCCGAGATCGCTTCGGGCGTGCCGGTGCGCTGCGCAGCCGCGAGCATCAGCCGCACGTTCGCCAGGCCCTGCAGCGTCTCGTCGTGGAGCTCGCGCGCCCAGCGTGTGCGTTCGGCCTCGGTAGCCGCCGACCGTTGCCGACGGCGCTCCTCGGTGGCAGATTGGGCGGTGGCGACAGCCGTCGCAGCGCTGACCGCGAATGCCTCCAATAGCCGCTGGTGCTCATCGGTAAACCCGTGTTCACCGAGCTGATCGACCGCGACGAGCACGCCGTAGGCGCGGTCGCGAAAGATCAACGGGACAACGAGACCATCGTTAGCGTGAACCCCGAGCCGTCCTAAGCCGTGTTGCTCATATCGCGACCGGTTCAGCTCATCGGCGAGGCGTTGGGATCGCCGCGAACGCAAAGCTGTGCTTGCAACGGTGTCGCTCAGTGCTGTGCGCCTGCCGATTAGCCCTTCGGACAATTGGCCGGCACCGGCGGCGAACGTCAGCTCGTCGCCGTCGCAAAGCTCGATCACCAAGGCTCGTGCGGATACGAGCGCCCGCCCGCGCTTGGCAACCAGCTGCAAAATCGCTGCCAGATCGGTCTCCCCGCTCAGTGCCCGACTGATCTGGATCGTTGCATCGAGGGCGTCGACTGTCCGCTGCAGTTCGGCTCGCTGGTGGTCCGCCCCTGAGTATCGACGGGCGTGGTCGACCGCTACGCCTGCGAACTCCGCCAACGACACAATCGCATCCTCGTCCTCGTCGGAGAACTCCGTGTCATCTTGCTTATCGGCGAGGTAGAGGTTGCCGTAAGGCTCGCCGCGGACCATGATCGGCACCCCCAGAAACGACGTCATCTGCGGGTGACCGATCGGGAACCCATAGGACTGCGGATGCGTCCCGATATCTGCAAGCCGCAATGGCGCCGGATGCTCGATCAACTCTCCGAGGACACCACGGCCGCTCGGCAGTGAGCCTATCTTCCGGCGTGTCTCCTCATCGATCCCGACGGTCAGGAACCGCGCCAATCCTGACCGCGACTCGTCGAGCACCCCCAACGCCGCGTACCGCGCTCCCGTGACCTCACGAGCGGCGTCGAGCACCCGCTTGAGCACCAGCTCCACATCCAAGTCTTCAAGAACACTCCGAGCGACCGCCAGCATCCGCAGTGTCGGGTCTGTCATTGGCGCTCCTTAGAGGAGCAACCTCGGGCTACAGCAACCGCTCATTGTGTACCGCACGATACCTGACCTCCGCGACCGGTCGCCGATTCGCGCGAGCACGCGCTCAACCGAGCGTCGCTCATTCGCGCCGAGCGAAAGAGCGATCCGTCCTTGAGCTTTGAGCGTTCCCGGCGAGCGGACGCCGCGAAAGCCGCGATCTCTCTGCGGGTAGCTACGGACGACCGGCCAATCGCCCGCCTTCAACCTTCTCACAGGGCCTGCGCTGACAAAGGGGAACGGGAATCGGCGATGACGTTGAAACCAACATGCGAGCGCTGTGGCGACGTTATTGGCGTCTACGAACCGATGATCGTCGTGGTAAACGGGGAGGTCAGCGAATCCTCACGGGCGTTGGATCCATCGCTCATCGACGCATCCGCCGAGCGCTACCACCGCTACTGCTACCCAGGGCGCGGCGGCCCAGCAAGTGACTCATCGCCGGGCTGACTTGGCCATTGGGCCACAAACCTGGTGGTCCGATCGGAACGCCGATCGAAAGTCGTACGGGTGCGGGCGGGTGTCTCCGACACGCGCCTCGTCGTGCTGCGCTCAGTCGATCAGTAACCCGGTCACCGAGTAGTTGGCCGCAACGGCCGATCGGAGTTCCGCGGCTGGAACGACCGCCGCCGTCAAATACTGTCCCATCCATGCACACCGACGATCCGCTCACCGAACCCCGTGAAGTCGTGATCGTCGGCGCCGGCGTGGGCGGCCTCGAGGCCGCGCTGGCGCTGCAAGAGCTCGCGGGCGAGCGGGTAAGCGTGACCTTGCTTGCGCCAGACGAGGAGTTCGTGGAACGACCAATGTCGGTCTTCGAGCCGTTCGGCGGCTCCGTCGTACGGCGCTACCCGCTCGAGCTGATCGCTCGCGAAATCGGCGTTACGCACTGCGTCGACAGTTTCAGCTGGCTCGACGGGGCCGCCCAGGTGATCCACACAACCGGAGGCCGGGAGCTCACTTACGACGCTGCGGTACTCGCGGTGGGCGCGCACGCCGTCGCCTCGTTGCGCCACGCCCTGACACTCGATGTTCGCCGTCTCAACGAGCAGTTCCATGAGATCATCCAGGACATCGCGGGCGGCCACGTAAAGAGCCTCGCGTTCGTCATACCGTCGTCGCGCTGCTGGCCGTTGCCCGCCTACGAGCTAATGCTCATGACGGCCGCACGCGCGGCCGAGATGGACATCCACCCACGGCTGATCCTGGTGACGCCCGAGGAGGCGCCGTTGGCGATGTTCGGCTCAAAGGTCAGCGACGTGATGACAAGGCTGCTCGAAATACGCGCAATCAACTTCGTCAGCGCCACCAATTGCCAAGCCGAGGCTCCCGGGAAGCTGCTGGCACCGCAGACTGGGCAGGTCATCGAGGCAGACTCCATCGTCGCGTTGCCCGAGCTCTACGGAGCGTCGCTTCCGGGCGTACCGAGGACGGCTCACGACGGCTTCGTCTCGGTCGACCCGCATGGTCGGGTGATCGGGCTCGAGCACGTGTTCGCCGCCGGTGACACGACCGACTTCCCGGTTAAGTTCGGCAGCATCGCCGCTCTTCAGGCGGATGCCGCCGCCGAGGTGATCGCAGCGGAAGCGGGCGCGCCGATCGATCCCCATCCAGTCTTGCCACTAATCCACGCGATCCTGCTCAACGGCAGGCGCCCTGTGTACCTGCGGGCCAGAATCTCCGGCATCCACGGCAGCAGCTCAGAGGTGAGCAGTCAGCCATTCTCCGACACGCCCGCGAAAATACATGCCAAGTACCTGGCACCATTCCTCGACTCACTGAAGAACGCCCAATGGTCACCAAGATGAGGGCGACCCGCGACGAGAGGAACTCCGCCGCAGGCGAGCGCTTGGTCACGGTCGTGATCGCCGATGACCACGCGGTCGTCAGGCGAGGACTGCGTCAGCTCTTCGAAAATGAGGGAGACATCGAGGTCGTTGCCGAGGCCGCCGACGCTGAGAGCGCGATTCGCTTCGTCGACGGGCATCGTCCCGACGTGCTGGTGATCGACCTCAACATGCCCGGCGAGCCGACGCTGGAGACTATCCCCCGCATCCGCGAGGAGTTCCCCGAAACGCAGATCGTGATTCTGACAATGCAGAACGAGCCTGCCTATGCCAGGCTCGCGCTCAACGTCGGGGTTCTCGGCTACGTACTAAAGGACGCGGCCGACACCGAGCTCGTGGACGCGGTCAGGGCCGCCGTCCGCGGCGATCGCTTCCTCAACCCGCGCCTCGGAGCGAAGGTCGCGATGGAGCCGCCGCCAGGCCCACCCGACGGACTCTCCAACCGTGAGCTCGAGGTTTTGCAACTAATTGCGCTCGGCCATACCAACACTCAGATCGCGACCGAACTGTTCCTGTCAGTGCGCACAATTGAGACCCACCGTGGCCATATCCAGCAGAAACTGGGGCTATCCGATCGGTCGGAGCTAGTCCACTACGCACTCGACAATGGTGTCATCAAGCCGGCCTGACCGGCTCGATCAGCCAAGCGCATTGCACTATGAGCGAGCGCAGGTGGGTGACCAGACCACCCGTAGTCGGCGACCTGAGTCAGGGCGGTTCGGATGTTTAGACGGTCGCGAATGTGCAACCGGTGGGTAGGCTCGTATCATCGGCACAGCCGGTGCCGCTCTGTTCCACGCCGTCCCCCGATAGCAGAACGAAGCGATGAGACAGGCAGCCGTCGCGCTTTACGTCCTCGCGCTGGTAGCGGTCGTGGTCGGCGTCGACATGCTGTTCTTCAGGCATCACTTCTGGGGCGGCTGATATCAAACGTCGGAATTGTCCTGGCATTCGTCGCGTTCTATTTGAGGTTCCTGAAGCGCCCGTGAGCGCTGCCGCGCACACTGTCGCCCGTCGTTGACGGGCAGCAACCGGCTCAGCGCCACTTTGAGCTTACGAGCAGGCATCAGCCCGATGTGCGTCACGCTTCTCGTTTCCGTCGGTAACCGAGCAGATCATCACCCGGCGATGGGCGCCAACGTCGAACTCGAGGGCGAGGACAAGCCGCTCAAGTACCCGATGATGTTCCGCGCCGTCGACCTGGTGCTGGTCAACAAGATTGACCTGCTGCCCCACCTCGACTACGACATCGACGAGCTGGAACGCAACCTGCAGGCGGTCAACCCGGGGGTGCGCGCGCTGCGGATCAGCACCCGCACCGGTGCCGGTCTCGACGCCTGGCACGACTGGCTTGGCCGATGCCTGCCGGTCGCGGCAACCCGGGTCGGGGCCTGAGGCAGGAGGCGGCGCATGTGCCTCGCGATTCCGGGACTGGTGATCGAGATCGTCGATCAGGACTTGCGACTGGCGAAGGTCGAGATCGCGGGCGTCCGCCGGACTGTGAACATCGCGCTGCTCGACGATCAGGGCGTCGCCCCCGGCGAATGGATCCTCGTCCACGTCGGGTTCGCGCTGTCCAAGCTCGACGAGGACGAGGCGGAGGCGACGCTGCAGCTGCTGCGGAGCA
Organism: uncultured Solirubrobacterales bacterium; assembly: GCA_963830475.1. Classification (GTDB taxonomy): domain Bacteria; phylum Actinomycetota; class Thermoleophilia; order Solirubrobacterales; family Solirubrobacteraceae; genus Palsa-465. The sequence continues at coordinate 176,802 of CAWHMX010000009.1, forward strand.
TGGGCAGCGACTTCGACGACGCGATCGCCGAGCTCCAATCGAGCGCGATCAGATGATCGGGCCCAGCGTCGATTGCAGTTGCATTACTTGCAGCGATCAGGCGATCGAGATGGTCGTCGTGGCGTTTGATGGTCGCCGCGGCGTGGCGCGTTGCATCGATCCGGACGGGGCGGAGCGGGAGGTCGACGCCAGCCTCGTCGCGCCGGTCGCCACCGGCGCCGGTCTGCTCGTGCATGCCGGTGTCGCGATCGCGCTCGCCCCCACCGACGACGGCCACCTCCGGACGAGCGCATGAGCACGCAGCCGCCCACGGGTAACCAGGCGATGCGGTTCATCGAGGAGTTCCGCGACGGCCGGCTCGGGCGGGCGGTCGCTGACGAGATCGCGGCCGCAGCCGATCGCGACAAGCACTACAAGCTGATGGAGATCTGCGGCGGCCATACCCACTCGATCTACAAGTACGCGCTCGACGACCTGCTTCCGGACAGCGTCGAGCTGGTCCACGGCCCGGGTTGCCCGGTCTGCGTGATCCCGATGGGCCGGGTCGACGACGGAATCGCGATCGCGATGCAGGAGGGCGTCATCTTCACCTGCTTCGGCGACATGCTGCGAGTCCCCGGCGCCGAGCTCACGCTGCTCGAGGCGAAGGCGCGCGGCGCCGACATCCGGATGGTGTACTCGCCCCTCGACGCCCTGCGGATCGCCCGTGAGAATTCGGAGCGCGAGGTCGTGTTCTTCGCGATTGGCTTCGAGACGACCGCGCCCTCAACGGCGTTGACGCTGAAGCGCGCGAAGGCCGAGCGGATCACGAATTTCTCGTGTGTCTGCAACCACGTTGTGATCGTCCCGCCGCTGCGCGCGCTGCTCGACTCGCCGGACCTGCGCCTCGACGGCTTCATCGGCCCGGGGCACGTCGCCACGGTGGTCGGTATGCGCCCGTTCGAGTTCATCCCGGGCGAGTACGGGAAGCCGATCGTCATCGCCGGCTTCGAGCCGCTGGACATTCTCCAGGCAATCCGGATGCTCGTCGTCCAGCTCCGGGACGGACGCTGCGCCGCCGAGAACCAGTACTCGCGGGTCGTTCCCTACGAGGGCAATGAGCGCGCTCAGGCGGTCATGGCGGAGGTGTTCGCGATCCGGGAGAAGTTCGAGTGGCGTGGCCTCGGGGAGATCGGGCAGAGCGCGCTGCGACTCGCGGATGGGTACGCCGAGTTCGACGCCGAGCGTCGCTTCGACGTCCCCGGACTGCGGATCGCCGACCCGCAGGCATGCCAGTGCGGTGAGGTGCTGAAGGGGTTGATCAAACCATGGGAGTGCAGGGTGTTCGGAACGGGCTGCACGCCCGAGCACGCGATCGGTACCTGCATGGTGTCGCCGGAGGGGGCGTGCGCCGCCTACTACAACTACGGCCGCTTCACCCACGCCAAGGAGCTTGTCTGAGCATGGCTGAGGCGACCGCCGCCGATCGCCAGCGGCGCGTGCTCGAGATCATCGAGACCTCACGCGGAAAGCGCCCGCGGTTCAAGGATCCGTATATCACGATGGCCCACGGCGCAGGCGGCAAGGCGACGCAGACGCTGATCGAGGGCCTGTTCGTGCCCGCCTTCTACAACCCGGCGCTGGCGGCGCTCGCGGACGCCGGACGGATCGCGACGGGTGCCGGCGAGCTCGCGCTCAGCACCGACAGCTACGTCGTCAAGCCACTTCGCTTCCCGGGCGGATCGATCGGCGAGCTGGCGGTCAACGGAACCGTCAACGACCTGGCGGTGGCCGGCGCCCGCCCGCTGGCGCTGAGCCTGTCGATGATCCTCGAGGAGGGCCTCGACGCCGAGCTGCTGCGAGCCGAGACCGAGGCGATCGCCACGGCGGCGCGCGTGACTGGCGTGCCGATCGTCGCCGGCGACACGAAGGTCGTCGAGCGCGGCCTGGCGGACGGGATGTATCTGTGCACGACCGGGGTCGGCGCCGTCGACAGCCGTGCCACGCTATCGCCGTCGGCGCTGCGCCCGGGCGACCGGGTGCTGCTGTCCGGCACCGTCGGCGACCACGGGACCGCGATCCTGCTCGCGCGGGGCGAGTTCGACCTCGACGCCGACGTCGAGTCAGACACCCGCTCGTTGTGGCCCGCCGTCGACGTCCTGCTCGACTCCGTCGGTCCGGAGCTGCGGTGCATGCGCGACGCGACCCGCGGCGGCGCCGCGTCGGCGCTGAACGAGCTGGCGCGCGCCAGCAGGGTCTCGATCGCCGTTCGCGAGCGCGCGATCCCGGTGCTGCCGGCCGTGGCCGGCGCGGCCGAGATCCTCGGGATCGACCCGATGTGCATCGCCAATGAGGGCAAGTTCCTCGTGTTCGTTGGTCCCGAAGCGGCGGAGCCGGCGCTCGCCGCGCTGCGGGGGGTACCGGGCTGCGAATCCGCCGCCGAGATCGGCGAGGTCGGCGCCGAGCCGTCCGGGATGGTGATCGTCGAGACCGCGTTCGGCGGCCGCCGGGTGATGGATCAGCTCGTCGGCGACCCGCTGCCCCGGATCTGCTGAGAGGGGCCGCGGCGGTGCCGCTCCGCAGGGTCCACGCGCGCGTCGAGGGCATCGTACAGGGAGTCGGCTTCCGCCCGTTCGTCTACCGGTTGGCGCAGGAGGAGCGGCTCGCCGGACACGTGTCAATGACGAATGCGGGGTCGTGATCGAGCTCGAGGGCGAGCCCGAGGCCGTCCACCGTGTGCTGGGGCGGCTGAGGACCGAGGCGCCGCCGCTGGCCATGGTCGAGCGGGTGATCCCACGGACGATCGAGCCGACTGGCTCGCGGGCGTTCGAGATCCGCTCCAGCCGGGTCGGAGCGGACTCCGACACGCTCATCGCCCCTGACACCGCCGTCTGCGCGGACTGCCTCGCCGAGCTGTTCGATCCGGGCGATCGCCGCTACCGCTACCCGCTGATCAACTGCACCAACTGTGGGCCGCGGCTGACGATCGTCGACGGCGTTCCCTATGACCGCGCGCGGACGACGATGGCACGGTTCGTCATGTGCGAGCAATGCGAGCGGGAGTACCGGGATCCAGCGAACCGGCGCTTTCACGCGCAGCCGAACGCGTGCCCCGCCTGCGGTCCGCGCGTCAGGCTGGTCGACGCCGGCGGCCGCGATCTTTCGGTTCCGCCCGGTCGAGATCCCCTCGCCGGAGCCGCAAGCCTGCTCGCCGGCGGCGCGATCCTGGCGGTCAAGGGGCTCGGCGGCTACCACCTCGCCGCCGACGCGACCGACCAGCGCGCCGTCGTGACGCTGCGCGAGCGCAAGCACCGCGAACGCCGGCCGCTCGCGCTGATGGTCGCCGACACCGCGGTCGCCGACTCGCTGGCCGCGTTCGGGCCGGAGGAGCTCGCGCTGCTGAGCTCGCCGGCCCGCCCGGTCGTGCTGGCGCCGCGGCGCCCGGAGGCGCGTGTTGCGCCGTCGATCGCCCCGGCCGTTCCGGAGCTTGGGGTGCTGCTTTCCTACACGCCGCTGCACCACCTGCTGCTTGCCGACTTCGCCGCGACGACCGGGCGCCCGGCGGTGCTGGTGATGACCAGCGGCAACGTCTCGCGAGAGCCGATCGTCCACGACGACGGGGATGCGCTGGTGCGGCTTGGGCCGATCGCCGACGCCTTCCTGACGCACGACCGGCCGATCCGCACGCCGGTCGACGACAGCGTCCTGCGCGTCGTCTGCCAGCGGGCCGAAGACGCGGCCGGCACGCGCTCCACACGCCCGCAGATGCTGCGCCGCTCGCGCGGCTACGTGCCCGCGCCGCTCCCGCTCCCGGTCGCTGCCCGGCGCCCGCTGCTCGCCTGCGGGGCCGAGCTGAAGAGCACATTCTGCCTGGCGCGCGGACGGCACGCGTGGCCCAGCCACCACATCGGCGACCTCGAGGAGTACGGGACGCTGATCGCCTACCGGCGGGGGATCGACCACTTCGAGCGGCTCCTCGAGCTCGAGCCGCAGTTGCTCGCCCACGACCTGCACCCGCGGTACGCCTCAACCGCGTACGCCGGTGAGCGAACCGGGGTCGAGCTTGTCGCGGTCCAGCATCACCACGCCCACCTGGCGGCGTGCCTGGCCGAGCACGGCCACGCTCCCGGCGAGCGCGCCGTCGGGGCGATCTACGACGGCACCGGCTACGGGACCGATGGCACCGTTTGGGGCGGTGAGGTTCTGGTCGGGGGACTCGTCGGCTACGAGCGTGTGGCGACGCTGGCTGCGGTGCCGCTGCCCGGCGGCGAAGCGGCGATCCGGGAGCCATGGCGGATGGCGTGCTCGTGGCTGCACCAGACGTTCGGCGCCGAGGTGCCGGTGCCGCGGGCGCTGATCGGGAGCGTCGCCGAGCGGCGGTGGCGCGCCGTGGCCGCGGTCGCGACCGACAGGTCCCTGTCGCCGCTGACGACGAGCATGGGGCGGCTGTTCGACGCGGTCGCGGCACTGTGCGGCATCGCGCCGGTCGCCAGTTACGAGGGGCAAGCGGCGGTGGAGTTGTCGGCCACCGCCGTCGGCCGTTCGCCCCGCCCCTACGAGCTGCCGGTGTGCGCCAAGGCGGACGGCGGTCCTCGCCTGGTGCTCGATCCCGTGCCGCTGATCGCGGCCATCGCCGCCGACCTCGCCGGTGGCCGCGAGCAGGGCGAAATCGCCGCCGGCTTCGAACGCGCGGTCGCGACAGCAACCGCGAACGTGTGCGCGCTCGCGGCCGCCGATACGGGGCTCGACACGGTCGTGCTGAGCGGCGGCGTGTTCCAGAACCGGGCCCTGCTCGAGGACACCTCCTCGGCGCTGGCTGGCAACGGCCTGCGGGTGCTGACGCCCTCGCGGCTGCCGTGCAACGACGGCGGGATCTCCTACGGCCAAGCGGCCGTCGCCGCGTGCCTCGACGCATGCCGGGGATTGCGGCCAAGCCCGGATGGCTCCGGCGCTGCCGAGGGCATAGAGTACTAGCGGTATGGGCGAGTCGAGCGTGATCGAGCGCGGCGACCTGCAGGCGCTGCTGGATGCGCTGGCGCGGCGCGGCTACACGGTCATCGGACCGGTGCTCCGGGACGGGGCGATCGTCTACGACGAGCTGCAGTCGGTTGACGACCTCCCCGCCGGCTGGACCGACGAGCAGGAGGCGGGCCACTACCGCCTACGACGCCGCCAGGATGAGGCGCTGTTCGGCTACAACGTCGGACCGCACTCGCTCAAGCGGCTGCAGCTCCCGGCCGATCGGCTCCTGTGGCGAGCACGGCTCGAAGGCAACGGGCGGCTCGCCGGCGTCCAGAGTCCGAGCGAGGATCAGCCTAGCCCGGTCGCGTTCCTGGGGGCGCGCGCGTGCGAGCTGCACGCCCGCCAGATCCTGGGGAGGGTGATCGGCGACGACTCGCTGTTCGTGATCGCCGTTCAGTGCGGCCAGGCCGGCGCCACGTGCTTCTGTGCCTCGATGGGGACCGGTCCGGAGGTGACCGCCGGCTACGACATCGCACTTACGGAGCTGCTCGACGGCGACCGCCACGTGTTCACCGCCAGGGCCGGGTCGGAGCGCGGCGCCGAGGTGCTCGCCGAGGTCCCGAGCTCCTCTGCGACCGAGGACCAGCTCGCGGCTGCGCGGGCGGCGCCCGCCCGCGCAGCCGCGCAGATGGGCCGGACGCTCGACACCGACGGGATCAAGGAGCTGCTGTATCGAAACTATGAGCACCCACGCTGGGATGAGGTCGCGGACCGCTGCCTGACCTGCGGAAACTGCACGATGGTCTGCCCGACCTGCTTCTGCACGACGGTCGAGGACGTCACCGACCTCGCCGGCGAGGGCGTCGAGCGCCACGAGCGGTGGGATTCGTGCTTCACGGTCGACTACTCCTACATCCACGGCGGCTCGGTTCGCGCCTCGGCGCGCTCGCGCTACCGGCAATGGATGACGCACAAGCTCGCCACCTGGTTCGACCAGTTCGGAACCTCCGGCTGCGTCGGCTGCGGCCGCTGCATCACCTGGTGCCCGGTGGGCATCGACATCACCGAGGAGGCGGCCGCGATCCGCGCCAGCGAAGCGGAGGCGCCATGACGGACGGGATCAGGACGGTCGCCGAGCTGATCACGGAGGCCTCGATCTTCGCGGGCCTGGAGCGTGAGCAGATCGAGGTGATCGCCGGCTGCGGCCGCCTGGTCAGGGTCGAGGCGGGTGAGTACCTGCTGCACGAGGGCGACCCCGCCGAGACGTTCTTTCTGATCCGCTCGGGCCAGGTCGCGCTCGAGATCCACGGGCCAGCGAGTGGCTCGATCGTGATCGAGACGCTCGGCGCGGGCGATGCCGTCGGCTGGTCGTGGCTGTTTCCCCCGTACCGGTGGCAGATGGACGCCCGCACAGTCGAGCCCTGCAGCCTCGTCATGATCGACGGTTATTGCCTGGAGGGCAAGTGCGAAGCCGACCACGAGCTCGGCTACCAGCTGATGCGCCGGTTCGCGGCGAACGCCGTCGACCGACTGCAGGCCACCCGGCTCCAGCTGCTCGACGTCTACGGCCGCGCCGGTGCGTGACGCGCTGATCCCCACGCCGTTCACGGTCATCGACCGGCGCCGGGAGACCGCCGACACCTGGACGTTGGAGCTCGAACCCGACGCGGACCGCGGTGCGCTGCGCTTTGACCCCGGCCAGTGCACGATGCTGTCGGCGGGCGGCGCCGGCGAGGTGCCGATCTCGATCAGCGGCGATCCCGACAGGCCGCAGCGGCTGATGCACACGGTCCGATCGGTCGGCCTGGCGACCGCCGCGATCTGTGCGACCGAGCCGGGCGGCGTGCTCGGCGTCCGCGGCCCGTTCGGGCGGCCGTGGCCGGTCGAGCAGCTGGAGGGCGGCGATGTCGTGATCGCGGCGGGCGGGATCGGGCTGCCGCCGCTGCGCCCGGCCGTTCTGAGGCTGCTGGCGCGGCGCGAACGATACGGCCGGCTGGTGCTGCTGTACGGCGGGCGCTCGCCGGACCAGCTGCTCTTCCAGGACGAGCTCCGGCAGTGGTCGGAGCGGGGTCTCGACGTGCTGGTGACGGTCGACAGCGCCGGGCCCGAGTGGCTCGGGCATGTCGGCGTCGTCACGACGCTGGTGCGCCGGGCGGAGCTCGACCCCAGCGCCACCAGCGCGCTGTGCTGCGGGCCAGAGGTGATGATGCGGTTCCTTGTAGCGAAGCTCGACGCCGAGGGCATCGCGCCTGATCGGATCTTCGCCTCGATGGAGCGCAACATGCAGTGTGGGATCGGCCAGTGCGGGCACTGCCAGCTCGGGCCGACGCTCGTCTGCCGGGACGGACCCGTGTACCAGTGGTCGGCGGTGGCACCGTGGCTGAGGATCCAGGAGCTGTGATGGCAGTGGATGCAAAGCCGCCGGCGGTTTCGGACAGGCCGACCTTGGCGGTCTGGAAGTTCTCCTCCTGCGACGGATGCCAGCTCAGCCTGCTGGACTGCGAGGACGAACTGCTGGCGCTCGCCGACCGTGTCAGGCTCGCCTACTTCCTGGAGGCGACATCCGCCGTCGTCGAGGGGCCCTACGACGTCTCGCTGGTCGAGGGCTCCATCACGACCCCGCACGACGCGCAGCGGATCCGCGAGGTCCGGGCGCAGTCACGGGCGCTGATCACGATCGGCGCGTGCGCCACCGCCGGCGGCATCCAGGCGCTGCGCAACTTCGGCAACGTGGACCAGTTCACGCAGGCGGTCTACGCCTCGCCCGACTACATCTCGACGCTGGCGACCTCGACGCCGATCAGCGCTCATGTCCCGGTGGACTTCGAGCTCAACGGCTGCCCGATCAACAAGCGCCAGCTGCTCGAGGTGATCTCCGCGCATCTGCATCGCCGTAGGCCGCGGGTACGCGCCCACAGCGTCTGCATCGAGTGCAAGCGGCGTGGGACGGTGTGTGTGATGGTCGCCCACGGGACCGCCTGCCTGGGACCGGTCACCCACGCCGGCTGTGGCGCGATCTGCCCGTCCTACAACCGCGGTTGCTACGGCTGCTACGGGCCGATGGAGAGCCCCAACCCGGCATCATGGAGCGCGTGGTCGGGTCTCGACGACGTCGACCTGGTCCGGATCTACCGGACCTTCAACGCCGCGGCGCCGGCCTTCCGCGAAGCGAGCGAGGCCCACGAGGGGGATGACCACCGACCATCCTGAGACCGGAACGCGGACGATCCGGACTGACTACCTCGCGCGGGTCGAGGGCGAGGGCGCCATGTACGTCGAGCTGGTCGACGGCGAGGTAGCCGACGTCAAGCTGCGGATCTACGAGCCGCCGCGGTTCTTCGAGGCGCTGCTGAGGGGCCGGTCCCACACCGAGGTCGCCGACATCACCGCGCGGATCTGCGGCATCTGCCCAGTCGCATACCAGATCAGCTCGCTGCGGGCGGTCGAGGACGCATGCGGCGTGTCGATCGACTCCGGCCCGATCCGTGAGCTTCGCCGCCTGATCTACTGCGGCGAGTGGCTCGAGAGCCACAGCCTGCACATCCACCTGCTGCATGCGCCGGACTTTCTCGGCTACCCGGGGTTCGTCGAGATGGCTCGGGAGCATCCCCAGCTGGCCGAGCGCGGCCTGGCGATCAAGAAGACGGGCAATGCGCTGATGACCGTCGTCGGCGGCCGGGAGGTGCACCCGATCAACCTCCGCGTCGGAGGCTTTCACAGGGCGCCGACCCGGGCCGAGCTGCGGGCCCTCATCGAGCCGCTGGAGCGCACCCTGGAGCGCGCGCTTGCGACGGTCGCCTGGGCCGTGACACTGCCGTTCCCCGATGTCGAGTGCGAGGTGGAGCTGGTCGCGCTACGCGACCCGACCGGCCGCTACCCGATCGACATGGGCGAGATCGTCTCCGACGGTGGCATCGAGATCCCACCGGCTGGGTTCGACTCCCACTTCGTCGAGGAGCACGTTGAGCACTCCAACGCGCTTCACGCCCGGATTCGCCGACGTGGGACCTACCTGACCGGGCCGCTGGCCCGGTTCGGGCTGTCCGCCTCGTCGCTGGGGCAGGCCGCGAGCATCGCCGCCCGCGATGCCGGGCTCGAGGCTCCGTGTCGCAACCCGTTTCGCAGCATCATCGTGCGCTCCGTCGAGCTGGTCGAGGCCTGCGACGAGGCCCTGGCAATCATCCGCGACTACGAGCCGCCGGATCCGCCGGCGCTGGCGATCTCACCCCGGGCCGGCACCGGGCACGGCGTCAGCGAAGCCCCACGCGGCATGCTCTACCACCGCTACGTGATCGACGAGGACGGGAAGATCCTGGACGCGTGGATCGTGCCGCCGACCTCCCAGAACCAGCTGGCGATCGAGCAGGACCTCCGGCGTGTCGTCGCCGAGTACGCGGAGCTCGACGACGAGCAGCTGCGGTTGCGCTGCGAGCAGACGATCCGCAACCACGACCCCTGCATCTCCTGTGCCACCCACTTCCTCGATCTCACTGTCAAGCGCAGCTGAGATGACCGTCGGGCGTGTCGTCGTGATCGGCGTCGGCAACCCGTTGCGCGGTGACGACGCCGCCGGGCTGCTCGCGGTTGCTCGGATCCCGCCGAGCCCGGGCGTCGAGCTGATCGCCCACGCCGGTGAAGGGGTCGATCTGCTCGAGCTGTGGGCGGGGGCCGACGCCGTGGTGATCGCCGACTCGGCGGCCTCCGGGGCGGAGCCCGGGACGATCGTCAGCTTCGACGCAAGCGACCGGCCCCTGCCATCCGCGCTCGCGCGCAGCGCGGGTCACGCGACCGGCGTGGCCGAGGCGATCGAGCTAGCTCGCAGCCTCGGCCGGCTGCCGGCGCGCGTTGTCGTGCTCGGCGTCGAGGGCGCGGACTTCACGCTCGGAGCCGCCCTCAGCGAGCCGGTGCGCGTTGCGATCGACGCGCTCGCCGAGGCGGCCGGCGACAAAGCCCGGCACCTTGCGGATCAGTCGATCACGCGCCGGCAGAACCCGCGCGTCCCGAACCAGACGAGCACCCCATCCGCCCACGGCCAGGACGATCAGGCAGACACACGCGGTCATGACAGCACCTCAACCACCCCGCCGACGAGCGCTGCGGTCGGACCTCTCCGGGTTTCGTCGTGACCCCCACGGAATAACGTCAGCGAGCTGATGCGAGGGGCACTCGTGCCCCGGAGAGAGGCTTCCCGCGCTGAGCTCGAGCTCGCCGTCGTGGATTGCATCGCCTGGTTCAACACTGCCCGACTGCACTCCTCACTCGGCTACCAAACCCCGCCAGCGACTCCGTGACGCACCATCGCACCGTCGATCGGAGCGGTCGGCCCGGCGCGTGACAACGCGATTATGGAGAGCTTCTGGGGCCGCATGCAGCTCGAGCTGCTCAAGCGCCGCCGGTCGGGCAGATCGCAAAGGACTTGGGGATCGCCGAGTCTGAACCCTGGTGCGCTTGCCGTCAGACGTGTGGTTCGACTCCGGTGGTCGTACGACGGCTAGGCTTAGCGGCGGGTTGGGCTCAGCGAGCTGGCGCCGCCCACGTTGACGCTGCTGGGCGACCGACTCGGCGGGTATCGTCGCGGTGCTTCACCAGCAGCCTTCTGCGGCGCCTCATCGCCCGCAGTGTCGCCAGCGTTCCCCGGAGATCAGCAGATGACAAATCGCCCCGCCCGCACGCGCTCAATCCGTCGTCAACGCATTCTCATTCGGCGCTTGGGGCTCGTGCTCGGATTGACCGTGCTGGGCATCGTGCTGGCGGTGCTGACGTCTGGAGGGGCCAACCACCAACCCGGCGGGCGGGCGCCGACCACCCACAAGCGCGCCGCGCACGCAGCCGCTCGCGGGCCCAAACCGATCCCGGCCGTCGAATCGGGGTTGCTTCCGTGGAGCCTCCAAGCTCCGCTTTCACGTGAGGTCGTGCTGCCAGCCAAGAGCCCCAACGTGGTCGTGCTGGGCGGCTTGGACGGGTCGACGTCGACCCCGAGTGTCTTCTTCCTGAACACACTAAACGGGGCGGTAAGGCCGATCGGCTCGTTGCAGGCGGGGGTACACGATGCGGCCGGCTCGATCGTCCAGGGTCGGGCTCTCGTCTTCGGCGGAGGCACGCCGACGACGGTCGCGACCAACGAGGCATTCCCGGCGAACCCGCCGCACGGGCTGGGGAATCTCCCCGCGCCACGCTCGGATTCGGTGGCGGTAAGCGTCATGGGGACGACGTACATCGTCGGCGGCTACACGGGCTCCGGACCGGACGCGGCAGTCCTCGCCACGACGGATGGCGTGCGGTTCAGCACGGTGGCGCGGCTGCCGGTCGCGGTTCGGTATCCGGCCGTCGCATTCGCCGCCGGGAAGCTGTACGTGTTCGGTGGCGAGGCGATCTCTGGCCGAGGCGCCGGTTTTCCGGTCGACGACATTCAGGCGATCGATCCCGCCACGCACTCGGCAACCGTGGTGGGGCATCTGCCCGTGCCCCTCGAGGCATCAGCCGCCATCAAGCTCGGGGGCAACATCTACGTCGCGGGGGGCGATACCACGACGGCCCAGCCGACGACCCAGGGGGTTGGGACTGCCCAGCTAGCGACGGAGAGCCATCCGGTGGGCTCACCCGCGGTGTTCTCGACCTCGATGATCTGGGCATTCGACCCCGCGAGCGGACGGATGCTCGCCGCCGGCCGACTGCAGGTTCCGGTGTCGCACGCGGCTGTCACCGCCCTTGGTGGACGCGCCTGGCTCATCGGTGGTGAGTCGGGCGGCAACCAGGTCAGCGACGTGCAGATGATCAAGCCGGATAGGTCATTTGGAACCGCCGGCGCGACCGGGGCAGGCTCGCCCTACTTCGGGGCCAAGCTGCTAATCGCCGATCGGGGTAACAACCGCCTGCTCGTGCTGAACACCTCCGACCAGGTGATCTGGAGGTACCCGTCGTCCTCGGCGAAGCCGGAGACGCTCGGCTTCTACTACCCCGACGACGCGTTCTTCGTTCGCCACGGCACCGCGATCATCACCAACGAGGAAGAGAACGAGACGATCCAGGAGTTCGCATATCCCTCCGGAAAGCTCCTCTGGTCCTACGGGCACCCCAAGCAGACGGGGACGGCCCCCGGATACCTGCACGAGCCCGACGACGCCTACCTCCTGAAGAACGGCCAGATCACCGTCGCCGACGCGCAGAACTGCCGCGTGCTGGCCATCAACCCGAACCACACGATCGCCCACCAGATCGGCACGGGCGCTGAGTGCATGCACAATCCGCCTCAGTTGCTCGGCTCTCCGAACGGAGACACCCCGCTGACCGACGGCAATCTGCTCATATCCGAGGTCAACGGCTCGTGGGTGGACGAGATCACGCCCGAAGGTCACGTGGTCTGGAGCGTCCAATTGCCGATTGCGTACCCGTCAGACCCCCAGCAGCTCGGCCCTGATCTGTACCTGCTCGCGGACTACACGACCCCCGGTCAGATCATCGAGTTCAACCGGGCCGGCAGGATTCTGTACCGCTACGACGTCGCCAACGGTCCGGGACTGCTTAACCAGCCCTCGCTGGTCGAACGGCTCCCGAGCGGCGTGTTCATGGTGAACGACGACTATCGCGACCGGATGGCGGCGATTGACCCGACCACGCAGGCGCTTGTCTGGCAGTACGGCATCCCCGACCACCCCGGAACGTCACCGGGGTTGCTGAACATCCCCGACGGGTTCGATCTCCTCACGAACAACGGGACAACGCCCACCCACCCTGCGACCGGGTAGGGCGCCGACGCCGAGCCCGACGAGGGGCGCTGGCGATCGGCAACTTGGCTCAGAGCGCGAGCGTTGCCGTGCGGCGCAGGACCAGATCGTCGAGGATCACGGCATGGGAATCGAGCGAGTCGGCTTGGATGGGGTCAGATCCTTGCCCAGGCACTGCTCACCGTGCAGAGAGCAGAAGTGATCACCAGCACAATCAGAAGCATCGCCAGCGCCGCCGGGACGCGGACCACGGCGACATGCCCATGGCGATTCCGCACGGCTTGGGCGCCGGGAACGGGGCGTGCGCCGCCTCGAAGCCGGCGGGCGCGCCATCTGACGATCGGTTAGAACCGGCCTTCTATCGTGAAGAAGTCGCGGCTGTAGGGCGCAAGGAAGAAGCCGGGCACCCCAGGTTGGCCTGGCACGATCGGGACTGGCACGAGCGGTAGATGTCCGTGGTGGTGCCCGTATAGGTAGCCGGCCACCCATTCGGGATTGATGTCGAGCTCGACAGCGCGGACGACATGAGCACTGAGGAGTGCGTCGGCGAGCTGGGCGGGCGTCAGGTTCTCCCCACCAGCCCAGATGAGACGCCGGTCGGCCGTGATTCCGAGTCCTGAGCGCGCGGGGTCGCTGACGCCACCGAGCGTCGCGCCCCAGCATGAAATGCAGTCGAGGCCAGATGCGGCGGTCCCGTGATCGATCAGCAGCGTGAGGTTCTGGCGCACCGAGGCAACGCGGGCCCGAGGTGCCGGTACGCCTTCGCCCCACGCGCCGATGTCGGTGCGCCCATTGATGTAGGTGACGATCGACCCGAGTCCGTGTCCGAGCGCCACGCCGACGCGACCGTATGACTCGAACCCTCCCGAATCCGTCGAGAACTTGAAGCCACTGTTGAACCCGGCGATCAGGCGGTGCAGCTCGGCGCCGAGCACACGCGGGCCGAAGCGCCAGCCGGATCCGCCCGGATCGATGGTGCCCGAGTGAAGCCTCAGCTCGACGAGTCGCTGGTTGAACGACAACAGCGCGACACCCGAGGAGGACCGCGCGATCCACGCTGCGGTCCGTCCGCGCCAACGGACGGCGGGGACGAACGTCGTCGGCGAGGAGGCGAGCGCAGCGTCGAGTACCCGAGGGTACGTCGCACGGCGCAAGGTGCGACCGAAAGCGCTACCCGCGCAGCCGGCGATCGCGACGATGGCGGCGGTCAGCAGCCCGGTGATAAGTCGCGCCCCCAACCCCGAAGCTGGCTTCATCTGGCCGTGAGCGTCGGACGCGGTCCCTAGCAGCCACTAAGCGATCCGTGAGAGATCACTAACGGAGGAGATGACAGCGTGGCGTGTCGTGGACGGACAAGCTATCTCTGCTGCTCCGTCACCGCCGGAGCACCGTCGCGCAAAGCGGTGCGTATGCTCCGCGGATCGGCGACCTGGACCAGAGAACGTTTCTCGTGACCGGCGCCAACACTGGTATTGGTCGGGAGACCGCGCTCGCTTTGGCGGGACGTGGCGCGCGTGTGTTCGTCGCCGGTCGCTCAGAGCAGAAGACTCGGCCGGTGATCGACGAGATTGTCGCGCTGGCGGGCATGAGCGCGGTCGAGTTTCTCCATCTGGATCTGGGCGATCTTGAATCCGTGCGGGCGTGCGCCGCCGAGTTTCTGCGGGCCGGAGAGCCGCTCCATGTCCTGATCAACAACGCGGGGCTCGCAGGCGGGCGCGGAATGACTGCGAGCGGATTCGAGCTCGCGTTCGGCACCAATTACGTCGGCCCGTTCTTGCTCACCGGACTGTTGCTCGAGCGGTTGCGAGAGAGCGCACCGGCTCGCGTCGTTGACGTCGCGAGCATCGGGCATTACCGCGCCTCTGGAATTGACTACGACGCCGTCCGGCGGCGCACGAAGAGCTTGACCGGGTACCCGGAATACTGCGTCTCCAAGCTCGGGAACGTGCTGCACGCTGAGGAGCTTGCTCGCCGGCTGGATGGAACCGGCGTGATGACGTATTCGCTGCATCCCGGCGCGGTGGCGACGGATGTTTGGCGTCGGGTGCCTTGGCCTCTGCGCCCGCTCATGACGCGGAACATGCTTTCACCGGCGGACGGGGCGCGGACGTCGCTGTATTGCGCGACCTCGCCCGACGTTGCTACTGAAAGCGGGCACTACTACGACAACTGCCAACAGAAGGAACCCAGCGCCGTCGCGACCCCCGAGCTCGCATCCGAGCTCTGGAACCAGAGCATCGAATGGGTCGGGTTACAGCAGTAAGCGCACCGGACCTATCGTCACCGTGAGGAGCAGCACCGCGAAGCCCCGAGCAAGACTGCCGCTTCATCGCCCCACCAGGCGTGACGTCTAGGGTGCTGCTCTGGTGGCTAGTGTCCTGAGTCGTTAATTCGCCCGCAGTAGTTGGCGATCGATTCGATGATCTGGTTGGCAGTCTTGGTCCAGACGTAGGGGCGGGGGTTCTCGTTCCAGGTCTCGATCCAGGCGCGGATGTCTGAGTTGAGCGCTTGAACGGAGGTGTGGGCTGAGCGGCGGAGCTTTTTGTTGGTCAGCTCAGCGAACCAGCGCTCGACGAGATTCATCCATGAGCTCGAGGTCGGGGTGAAATGCAGCCTGAAACGCGGGTGTGCCAGCAACCAACGTTTGATCTCCGGTGTCTTGTGGGTCGAGCTGTTGTCCAACACGAGATGAACTTCCAGCTCGTCGGGGACTTCGTTCTCGAGGGTGATCAGGAACTTCTTGAACTCGACCGCGCGGTGACGTGAATGCAGCCGGCCGATCACCTTGCCGGTGCAGAGGTCCAGGGCGGCATAGAGGCTGGAGGTGCCATGGCGTTTGTAGTCGTGAGTCGCGCGCTCGGGCACCCCGGGCATCAACGGCAGGATCGGCGCGGTGCGGTCCAGCGCCTGGATCTGGCTCTTCTCATCGACACACAGCACGACCGCGCGCTCGGGCGGATTCAAGTACAGGCCGACGACATCGCGGACCTTCTCAATGAACAACGGGTCCTTGGACAGCTTCCAGGACCCCTGGCGGTGAGGCTGAAGCCCAAAAGCACGCCAGATCTCCGAGATCGCGGTCTGCGAGAGCCCGACCTCTTTGGCCATCGACCTCGTCGACCAATGCGTCGCGTCCCGCGGCGCGGCTTCCAAGGTCTTGGTAATCACCTCCTCGACCTTCGCATCGGTGATCTTGCGCGGCTGGCCGGGGCGAGGCTCATCACAGAGCCCGTCAAGGCGATCCTGCGCAAAACGATTGCGCCACTTCGTGACCATCTCGCGGGAACACCGAGCCGCTCAGCAATCTCGGTGTTCTTCAACCCCTCAGCGGCAGCCAGCACGATCCGGGAGCGCTCAGCCAGCGCCTGAGCGCTCGTTCGCCGACGCTCCCACGACTCAAGCTGGGCGCGCTCATTACCACTAAGAACAATCTCAACGGCAGCAGGTGTAGGCATACCCCACCCATAACCTAACTGCCGCCGAATTAAACGTCCAGGACACTAGCCCATGCGAAGCAGAAGTCAACGGCGCGACCGAATTTGCTGTCGAGATGACTCACTATGTATGGAAGCAGAAGCGCCACGTGAGCGTCGACGCGCTGGATGACGCCGATGACCGACCTCGCGGACTGACCTGGGCGGGTCTCGTCGCCTGCGTCGGATCAACACGTTGCCGCGGTCATCCGTCGCCTCCGAGACGCTTCCCCGACCAGCCGCCGAAGGGACTTATCGCGCCCCTGCCGATTCGGCCGGCGCGTAGTCATACACATGGGAACGGGTCGCAGTGCAGTCGCGCCCGGCCGGCCGGCAGCGTGCGGGGAAGCACGGACGGTTATCGGTACCCGTCACAGATGCCGATGGGGAGGAGGGCCGCCATCCTGAGTTGATGCGCTGCTGCCGACCATGGAACCTTGGGCGAGTTCGACCACTGAATGGCCGCCGCTGGGGCAGTGTCAGAACATCGGCGGCACTGCTGGTCGCAGCCGTCGTGGTGGCGCTTGCTCTACTCAACAGCGACTCGCGAGGCAATTCGTCGCCTCCGCTGGGATCAGGCCAGCGCCCGAACATCGTGTTCATCCTCACCGACGATCTGTCGATGAACCTACTGCGGTACATGCCGCACGTGCAGGCGATGGAACGGGACGGCCTCACGTTCAGCAACTACTTCGTCTCGGACTCGCTGTGCTGCCCGTCGCGGGCATCGATCTTCACGGGCAATCTTCCGCACGACACGGGCGTGTACAACAACGTCCCACCCCAGGGTGGGCTCGCGACGTTCCGGGCCCGCAACGAGGAGCGGCACACGTTCGCCGTGGCGCTCAAGCGAGGCGGCTACAGGACCGCGATGATGGGGAAGTACCTGAACGGCTACCTCGATCAGCACGGCCCGGCCTCCATTCCGGCGGGCGCGTACGTGCCGCCGGGGTGGTCCGAGTGGGACGTAGCGGGATGGGGCTACCCGGAGTTCGACTACTACCTGTACTCAGATGGGAAGGTCGTCCACTACGGTTCTCGGCCGTCGGATTATTTGACCGACGTGCTGGCGCGGAGCGGCATTGAGTTCATCAACAAGACGACGGCGAGTCGTACGCCGTTCTTCCTCGAGCTCGCCACGTTCGCGCCGCACGCGCCGTCTGTGCCTGCCCCACGCAATGCTCACGCGTTCCCGGGTCTTAGGGCGCCTCGGGCGCCCAACTTCGATGTGCTTCCCACGAACGCGCCGGACTGGCTTGCTCCCCATCCACGGCTGACCCCGAGACGGCTCGCGGAGGTCAACAACGCCTTCCGGCGCAGAGCTCAATCGGTGCTCGCGATCGATGCGATGATCGGCCGGAT
The DNA here is from genome assembly GCA_963830475.1 of uncultured Solirubrobacterales bacterium. GTDB lineage: Bacteria > Actinomycetota > Thermoleophilia > Solirubrobacterales > Solirubrobacteraceae > Palsa-465. Next base: position 194,302 of record CAWHMX010000009.1, read on the forward strand.
CGAGCGAGCCCTTGCGGCCGACGGTGTCGCCAGCAACACCTATCTCGTGTTCAGCTCTGACAATGGCTACCACACCGGGGAGTACCGGTTGATGCCGGGAAAGCTGACGGCGTTCGATACCGACATCCACGTGCCGCTCGTGGTCGTCGGTCCCGGGGTCCCTGCTGGGAGAACGACCGCCGCGATGGCAGAGAACATCGATCTCGCAAAGACGTTCGCAGCGATCGGAGGTACCACGATGCCGGGCGACGGGCACAGCCTCCTCCCTCTGTTGAAGGGCCAGGCCCCGTCGAACTGGCGCAACGCGGTCGTGATCGAGCACCGTGGGCGCAACGAGCACTCCGATCTGCCGGACTTCCAGGAGCCACTCAGCGGCAACCCCCCCACCTACGACGCGCTTCGCACCGACACCTTCCTGTACGTCGAATATCGCAGCGATCACAAAGACGAGTTCTATGACCTCAGACATGACCCATTCGAGCTGCACAACCTTGCGATCGACCTTAGGTGCTGCGCGGCGTGCTGCGCTCCATCGAGCGCTTGCTGCCGCCGAGCACTGTCACAACGGCCGCTCGTGCTGGCGGGCGATGCACGTTCCCCGATTGCCCTGAGGTCGCGACACGCAAACTTGTAGCGCAACCGGCGCACGCGGGGCCGAGTAGGGAACGGTGGGTGGGTAAGGCTGGTTTAGACGTGCGCTTACCTGGGTCTTGATCGTGGGGTTCAGGCTGTCTGCCATGTACTTAACTCCGTTCGGCAAACGTCACTCCGAACCAGTCACCTCGGAAGGAGGTGAGAACACATGGCCAAGAAGGAAGATCGTCCGAAGGACACCAAGAAGGACCAGCGTGATCGTTAGTTCTCGTCCGCTTGAAACTGCAGCCGCGCCGGCTGATGACCGATGCCGGCGTGGGCTGCAATCCGGCTCCCGCGTCCGCGCATGACCGACAGACCAGATCCGCTCCTGAACACCGATCGCGAACCCGCCCCCATCCCCTGGAGGCGGGTTTTCGCGCTTCTGCGGCCGCTACGCGCCGGCGTCCTCGCAATGGGCGCGCTGACGGTCAGCGGAGTGCTGGTCGGACTCGTGCCACCGCTCGTGCTGGGCGCGCTGATGAACGCGCTCGTCGCACCGAACGCGACCGCTCAGGCGGTGCTGTTGGCGGGTTTGGTGGCGGCAGCGACGGTGCTTGAGGCGGCCGCTTATGTCGCTTCTGATGGCATGTATGCGAGGAACGCCAGCCGTCTGTACCGAAACCTGCGCCTGCAGATGTTCCGCGGCGCGCTTCGTCGACGGACGGTTGCAGGTGCCGAGCAGACGGCTGGTCTGCCATCCCGCTTCATCTCCGACGCCGAGACGCTCGAACTCACGACACTGGCGCTGTTGGATCGGGGGTTGATGCAGGTCGTCGAGTTGGCCGGCGCGCTGGCCGCGCTGGCGGTCCTCGAGCCATGGACGGTTGCTGTGGTGGTGCCGTCGCTGGCTGGGACCTGGCTGGCTGCCCGACGCGTCCAGGGCCCAGCGGCCGGCGCCGGGCAGCGGCGCCAGGAGCAGTTGGAGGCGATGACCTCGACGCTTGCGCGGCTGCTTGGCGGCTACTCTCACGGGCCCGATGAAGCGATCGACCGGTTCCGGGCCGCGGCGGAGCGGGTGATGGCAACCGAGGTTCGCCTGGGCTGGCTGCGCGCCCTGAATCTTCAGGGCTCGGGTGGTCTGGCGAAGCTCGGGTCGATCGCGCCGGTCGTAGCCGCGGCCGTCCTAGGCCATCACCAGACCGGCACGCTGATGGCTACCTACCTACTCTCCCAGCGAGTCTTCTGGGGGTTCGACGGACTCATCGACCTCCGCCTGGACATGCAGAGCGTGCGCGGGGCGATCGCCCGCTGCTTCGAGCTGATCGACTCCCTCGCGTCGCCGATGGCAGCGGTCGTTGACCACCCATCCGGCTTCACCACGCCCACGTTGGCTTGCTCCGCGTACGAGCCCCGACGCCGTCAAGAGGCCTCTGACTTGGGCGCAGAGAGTTTGTCGCTACAGGACCTGAGTCGGCCCGCAGCGCGTCGACGGAATGCGAGCGGTCCTGCTGGGCGACAATTACAACTCGAGGTGATCCCATAGCTAACAGGGATCGCTATCGCACAGGCAGCTACTCGTGAAAATCGGCGAGGCAGGCGTTGATCTGTTCGCGCGGAAGCCTATAGCGATCGAGGTTCGGGGTTGACACTGCGGTGCCGTCGCGCAGAATAATCATCACGGCGTACGTCCCGAGTCCAAGCGCCCACTCCAGGCCAATCTCTCCCATCGCGTAGATAGCTGTGGCGTACGCGTCGGCTGTCCCCAGGTCAGGTCCCGCGACCGTGACGGACCGCAAGCCATCGGGGCAGGCGCCGGTGTGTGGGTCGACGATGTGCTGCCCGCGCTCGTACGTCCCCGATGTTGCGATCCCGCCATCGCTAGCGAGCAGAGTGAGTGCGACTTGGTCACGCTCTTGCGGATGCTGAATTCCGACGCGCCAGCTCGGTGAGTCCTCAGGATGGCCTCGGAGCACGAGATCGCCTCCGGCGTTCACACAGAAATTGCGGGCGCCGTGCTCCTCGAGGATTTGCGCCGAGCATTCGATCGACCACCCTTTCACCAACCCTGACGGGTCGAACCAAGCGAGGCCGTCGGGGCCGTGACGCCAGGCGTCGAAGTAGCCGTCTGTCTCATCGCGCAGCGATTTGCAGCGGTCTATGATGGTCCGGACTGCCGCGTCCGTGTTCTCGGGAGCCAGCTCTCCGCGGTTCAAGCGACTGATTTGGCTCCCGCGTCGATAGGTGCTGAATGTTGCATCCACATAACGCAGCCAGTCGAAAACACGGTCGATCTGCAGTCCGTCAAAGTCCTGATCGCAGACGTCGATCATGATCGGCATCCCCATCAGATGTGCGATGCGGTGACGATCGCCCCGCCGCCAGGTTAGAAAATCGGTGCTCACGTCGGAGGCGGCTCGCGTTTGCCGTCAGTTGTCGCCGCCGCCATTCGCTGCAGCGTGTGTCCGGTTTGGCGTGGGATGCGCGTGGCGGTGGTGAGGCGCTTTCGGTTTGGCCACTGAACCGCTCGACCCGCCGCCCAGCAGCGGGCCGATGCCTCCGACGGGCTTCATCGCACTCGTTCGTGTCGTGAGCGAGTCGTCGGAGCCGCCGTCGTCCGACCCGCTCGAACGCGCGGTGACCGGGCGACCTGAACCTCCGTCGCCCCGTTCGCCCGACCGTGCACCAGCGACGTGTGCATGCAGGCGCCCGTTGGTCGGAGCTTCAGCCGCGAGCGCGCGTGCCGGCGACACGGTGAGTGCGATCGCCGCAAGCCCGGCGGACATCCGGGTAACGGTACGTTGAATCAGTTGCATCTGTGCCCGCTTTCTTGATGCCGTCGGCGACAATTGTTGCACCTAGCGCAGGTGAGCAGCGTGGAGGGCGCCGAGGAGGGAGGTATAGAACGCCTGACTCGTGAGCGTCGCACCAGATACAGCGTGAATTTGAGCACTCTGTGCCTGGAGGACCTCGCGACGCAGAATCGGAACAGCCTTGTTGTTGATGACCGCTGATCGTGGGTGACTAGTCGGTGACGTTGCGGTGATCGAAACGATCCGCTTTCCGCTGGCCTGGATCGTCACTCGAACGGGTCCGAATTTCATAGCGGCGGGCGGTCCGGCATATGTCTTGGGAGGTGCCGCGGCCGCAACGTCGACCACTGGGAGCGCGAGTGGCGTCACTGCGAAGATCACCGGAACTGTGGCTGCCGCTACCTTTAGCGATCGACGAGGTCGACAAAGGCGGTCTGACATGTGAAGACTCCTTCGGTTGAGGGACGGTCGCGGGTTGTCTTGGCGTGGCGGCGCATTTCACGGCACGGCTACGCAGCGAGCGCGAAGCGCTCGGAGTGGATCTGCGTGCGGGGCACACCGAGTTCACGCAGGCTGGCGATCGTGTGAGTCATCATCGCCGGTGGGCCACAGACGAACACGTCGCGCGCGCTGAGGTCGGGAATCAGCTTGACGAGGTGGGGGACCGAGAGAAAGTGCGCGCAGGCCGGGTCTCGATGGTCGCCGACGAGCCGCACGACGTGCGCGCCCCGCGCCTCGGCAAGCTTGTCGATCTCGGCGCCAAGCACCGCGTCTTCCTGACGGGCGACTCGGTGCAGGAAGAAGATATCTCCTGGTGGCAACTCCTCGAGGATCGCGCGGAGCGGAGTTATGCCGATGCCTCCGGCGATGAGCGCAACCCGACCGCGCCGCAGGCGATCGGCGGTGAAACGCCCGAGCGGGCCATCGATCAAGACGCGGGTGCCCGGCCGGACGGTTGCAAGCGCCCGGGTATACCCGCCGACTGCTTTCACGGTTAGGCGCAGCGTCCGGTCGTCGGGTGCGGCTGAGATCGAGAACGGGTGGGCCTGCCACCAAAGTCCGGGGGCGAGGAATCGCCAGATGAAGAACTGGCCGCCACGAGCCTTGAGTCGGTCGAGATTGCGACCACAGACGTATACGCTGACAACGTCACGGGACTCGCGCTCCACATATGCCACTCGTAGGGAGTGACGGCGGAGGCGAACGACGGGGCCGATCACGCGGAACAGGATGATGAGTGTCAGCACGGAGCAATAGAGCGCGATCCAGTAATCAGCCTGGGCTGGATTCACCGTGAGATCGTTGCCCGTGGGAATCTGGTGCAAATATGCTAGGGCGATGCCGGCATAAATGGTGAGATGAATTGCATGCCAGAGCTCATACGGCAAATGTCTGCGAGCAATTACAACGGAGCTGACGCCGACAAACGCAATGAGTCCCGTGCCGATCGTCGCGGTGACTATCCCCGGGTAGGACGAGAGCAGCGTCCCGAACTCACTGCCGAAGCTGATCTGGTCCATCCCTGCATAGCCGATCGTGATCAGCACGGCGTGAGCGACGACAAGCAGGATGCATGCCTGGCCATTGACGCGGTGCCAGCGGGTCAGGCGGTCAAACCCGACCAGCTGCTCAAGCCACGGCATCCTCAGCAGCAGGACGATCTGAACAAGCGCGAGGTAGGCGCCCTCGAGCCCAGTCAGGCGGCCGAGGCTGGTCCACAGTGCTGTCGGGTCGTGGACAATCGAGACGCCCCCGCCGTGTAACCACAGCCACAACACGGCGGCGGCGTTGCCGATCAGGGCCGTCAGCAGCAGCGCGGCTGTAGGGCGGGCCCCTATGCGGACAGGAGCGAACCTAACCGCGGGTGCTAATGACGTCGAGTGTGCCTGATTCATTGTGGGTCCGAACGTTGGTGAAGAGGCTCCGTCGTTGACACGCGAAAGCTCGCTGAGTCGTCAGCCACATCGAGGGGACGAGGAGCCGGCACTGTGACTGATGCAGTGCCAACCGATGGGCAAGAGCAGGTAAAGCCTTTCCAAAATTGTGGACGCCTCCGAGATCTCTCGATAGACCTTCAAGACCGACATCCTCAGATTCCTTGGCGACGACCAAGAGTCCGGAGCGAGGTCGCACACGGTTATCTCGACACGAATCTCGACCTCGCATGGCAAGCAGTGAAACGCCTCCCGGAGTTGAAGCCAGTTGTCGAGCGGGAGTTGGCGGACGGAGTCGACCGCATCTTCGTTCCCGCGCTCGTGGTGTCTGCGCGCTCGCCGGCTGGACGACTTCGCACGTTTCTTGGCGATCTAACCGGCCGCTTACGTGCCTCTCACCGATTCCAGCCACCGTGAGGCCATGCCCATAGAGAGAATCGGATTCGGCCAAAGGCCGGACCGTGCGCAAAGCCTCCGTCACGACGCTCGGATTGCAGCCGACACTGGCTCTGACGATCGCCTGCACGAAAGCTCCGATACGACTCGGCGCCCGCAGCCGAGCCGACCACTGGTGCTGCTGGTGGAGGACGAGCTCTCGATCGCGGAGCCGTTTGCCAAGGCGCTCCAGCGCGCTGGGTTTTGCACAACGCTGGCGCGCACGGGCGCCGAGGCGATCTCGCTCGCGTGCGAGCAGACGCCGGACGTGATCTTGCTCGACCTCGCGCTGCCCGACGGCGACGGACGCGACGTCTGTCGGCGAATCCGGCAGGGCTCGATGATCCCGATCATCATGGTCACGGCGAGCGGGTCGGTCACCGACCGCGTCGTCGGCCTGGAACTCGGAGCCGACGACTACGTGATCAAGCCGTTCGCGGTCAGCGAGGTCGTCGCCCGGATCCGCGCGGTGCTGCGGCGCGGCCGCGGTGACGCGGACGATCCCGCCGGCGGGCTGGTCATTCAGGATCTGCGAATCGACAGGGACGCGCGCCGGGCATGGCTCGGCGCGCAAGAACTCGAGCTTGCGCGCAAGGAGTTCGACCTCCTGGAAAGACTGGCACGCGACGCAGGCCACGTGGTCAAACGCGAAGATCTGATGTCCGACGTATGGGACGTCAACTGGTTCGGTTCCACAAAGACGCTCGATGTCCACATCAGCTGGCTGCGTCGCAAATTGGGGGACGACGCCGCGGAACCCAGGTACATCCGGACCGTCCGCGGCGTTGGATTCCGCCTCGCCGCCCAACCGGAGTCGACGCCATAAGCCTCCGCGTCCGACTGCTCGGCGCGCTCGCCTACGTCCTGGTGCTGGCGATCGTCGCGTTCGGCGTGCCACTGGCGCTTAACCTGAGCGCCCGGGTCAACGCAGAAGTGCGGACCCAGGCGCAGGCACAGGCCGATCTGGTTGCGGCGACCGCCGGCGACCTGCTCTCACGACCCGGGGCACTGGCGACGCTTGCCAGAAACGCTGCGCAGGAGGTCCGCGGACGCGTTCTGATCATCAACTCCAGCGGCGGCGTGCTTGCCGACAGCGCTGGGCCCGCCCAGCTCGGCTCCAGTTACGAGAGCCGTCCCGAGATAGAGAGCGCACTCGCCGGCAGAAGTGTGCAGGTTCAACGTTCTTCGAAAACGCTCGGCAAGGAGATCCTCGCGACCGCCGTACCGATCATCCACAACGACCGGACGGCCGGCGCGGTACGCGTGACACAGAGCGTTGACGCCGTTCACCAGGCGGTGCTTCACGCCGAGCTGGCCCTCGCGTTGATCGGGTTGATCGTGCTGGCGATCGGCATGCTCGCCGGAGGCGTTCTCGCCGCCCAGATCGGCCGGCCGCTGCGCCGGCTCGAGGTGGTGGCTCGCCGCGTCTCGCAAGGGGATCTCACCGCTCGCGCAAGAGTCGAGGGAAGTCTCGAGCAGCGCTCGCTGTCGAGCTCATTCAACGAGATGACCGACCGGATTGCACGCCTGTTGGCCGCCCAGCGTGAGTTCGTCGCCGACGCCTCGCACCAGCTTCGAACCCCGCTTACGGGGCTCCGACTCCGCCTGGAGGAAGCGAAGGCGACGATGGCCGGCGGTGACGCTGCGAACGAGCTCGATGCGGGAATCCGCGAGGTTGACCGCTTGTCCCACATGGTCGATGAGCTGCTGCTCCTGAGCCGGGCCGGCGAGCGCCACTCGACGGGTGCGCCGCTCGATCTCGGCGACCTCGCGGCCGCAGCGCGTCGGCGCTGGCTCGCCGAGGCGACAGGACTCGGCATCAACCTGGATACTCGGCGCGATCGCGATCCGGGGTCGGTATGGGCGGCGCACGAAGACGTCGAATGCGCGCTCGACGTGCTGATCGACAATGCGCTTCGTTATTCGCCGTCGGGATCGACGGTCACGATCGCCAGCGCGCCCGGAAGGATCGACATCCACGACCGCGGTGCCGGCATCACCGAGGAAGACCGGGCGTTCGTTTTCGACCGCTTCCATCGCGGCAGCGCAGGCAAAGTGGGCCCGCCCGGCCACGGCCTCGGGTTGGCGATCGCACAGGAGTTCGCGCGCACCTGGGGAGGGGAGATCTCACTCAACCCACGCCCCGGGGGCGGCGCCACGGCCAGCCTGACGTTTGACCGACCAGATCGCGCGGGCCGGGACCAGGACGACGACTTTGCCCGTGCTTAAGCGCAGACCGACTACGGTGCCGCGACGATGAACCGTCGCGCAATCGCGCTCGCAGTGCTCGCCCTGCTTGGGGTCGCACTCACGGCTGCCCTGACCTGGTCGATCGGCCGGATCACCGGACAGCACATCGGCCTCGCCTCCGCGCCCCCGTCGGTTATACGTGGGCTAGCGCCATCCCCTCCCGCGCCCGCCGCGGGCCCCGATCCAGGACTGAGGCCTCGGGGCGCCGACCCTGCACAAGCTGCGACTCATTCGACGGTCACCGTCAACCAGGCAAGTGGCTCACCGAATCCCTCGCCCTCACAAACCGGCGGCGACTCCTTAGGCAGCGGCGATGGCCGCCACGGCTCCGGCGGTCCGGGCGGGGACGGTGGTTCCGGTTGGTCGGCTCGCTCACGCGGTGCGAGACGCGACGACTGACCTCTTACGGGTAAACCCGCTCGTTGGCCCAACCGCCGGGATTCTCAACGAAGCCCAACCGTTCTCTTACCTGGCCCGAGGACGCTTATTGCCTTGCTCATGTACGAGAACCCGCTAAATCCTCATCCCGATCCCGCGGCCGCGGTCCTAACCACTCGGGCCTCCGAGGGGGTAATGCTTCGATGACGGCCGAGCTCGACTACCGGTTTCGGGCGATGGGCAGCGATGTCCGCCTGCTGATCGGCGACCCCCTGCTCGCGCGCTCGCCGGCGCCGCTGCAGGCGGCCGACCGCGAGCGAGCGTTCGTGTGGAGCTTCAGCGATCGGCTGTCACGATTCCGCTCTGACAGCGAGCTGTCCGCGCTCAATTATGACCACGGTGCGCGGGTCGCGGCCTCGCCGCTGCTCTGCGCGGCGGTGAACGCCGCCTTGTGGGCCGCAGAGCGAAGCGGTGGCCTGGTCGACCCCACGCTTGTTCGTGCCCTGGAGCAGACCGGGTATGACCACTCGCTCGACGGTGCAGAGCCCGCCTCACTCCAGGAGGCTCTGGCTCACGCGCCGCCGAGGCGGCCCGCCCGACCCCACCCGGCGGCCGCGTGGCGGCGCGTGAGCGTCGATGATCGGGCCGGAGCGATCACCCGCCCGCGGGGCGTGATGATCGACACCGGCGGGACCGGAAAGGGCCTGTGTGCCGATGCGGTCGCCATCCGACTGGGGGGATACACACGGTTTGTCGTCGATTGCGGGGGCGACATCGCGATCGGCGGCGTCGGCGCCCAACTCACCCCCTATGAGGTCGCCATCGAGCACCCGCTGACCGGAGGGCCGATCGGCTCGATCAAGGTCGCTCGTGGCGGGATCGCCACCTCCGGACTGAATGTGCGCATCTGGCGGCGAGCGGACGGGTGCTTTGCCCACCATCTGCTCGACCCGAGCACCGGTTCGCCGGTGTGGAGCGGGCTGATCGGCGCGACCGCGCTCGGCGATAGCGCGCTCGAGGCGGAGACGCTGTCGAAGATGGCGCTGCTGATGGGCCCTGAGGGGGCACGCAGCGTGCTCGCAGAACACGGGGGTCTGATCGTGCACGACAGCGGCGAGGTCGAGGCGATCGGCAGTGTTGCGAAGCAGATTAACTGGCGACGTGTGCATCAGCTGCTCGCCCAATGAGTCGCTTGGGGCCGTCGGTCACTGTCGGGACCACGAGACCGACCAGCACGCTGGCTCGGTAGCAAAGGCTGGCCACCACGGCTTCACCAGACTGGTCGGAGATGATCGGGCTCCTGGGAGCGACGGTCAAGGTTGGTAGCCCGGCAACTCGAGTCGAAACGTGGCGCCACGCCCGGGGCCGGACTCCGCGCGAATCTGGCCGCCGTGCGCCTCGACGATCGCCCGCGCAATCGCAAGCCCGAGACCGGTGCCACCGCTATCACGTGAACGGCCGCGATCGAGCCGGTGAAAACGCTCGAAGATCTGTTCGAGCTCCTCGGGTGGGATACCCGGTCCCGCGTCGCGAACCGCGATTTCGATCCGGTTGTCGAACACTGTGGCCGCCACCTCGACCAGATCACCCGGGCTCGTGTGAGCGACCGCATTGCGCACCAGGTTGCGCAGCACCTGCGTGAGCCGGTCCGGGTCCGCCTCGAGCGTGCCCCCCACCGCCTGCACTCTGAAGTCCCGGTCCCCAAAGAGGGGGAGATCGCGACGCAGGTCCTCGAAGAAGCCGTTCAGGTCGATCCGTTGCGGCTCGACCAGCTCGCCGGCTTCGGCGCTCGCGAGCGTCAGCATGTCGCCAACGAGACGGTCAAGCTCGTCGAGACGATGCAGCAGGAGCACGGTCCCTTCGTGCCGAACGTTCTCGTCCGTTTCACGATCGAGCAGCTCGACCTGAGCGCGCAAGACCGACAGGGGAGTTCGGAGCTCGTGCGATGCGTCGGAGACGAAATCGCGCTGGCGCTCGAAGGCGCGCTCGAGGCGCTCGAGCATCTCATCGAACGCCTTGGCCAGGACGCCCACCTCGTCGCCCGGCGACACCGGCCCAGCCCGCTTTGACAGGTCGCCCTCTGTCGCGCTCGCGGCCACCGCTGTAATTCGCCGCAGCGGGGCGGCGATAAGGTTCGCGAGCGCCACCCCGACGATCGCTGCGAGTACCACGGCGATCGTGCCGACGACCACGAACGTGCGCCGCAGGCTCGACTGGGCCTGTGAAACCGGCGTCAATGGATTTGCGACGCGCAGCGTCCCGACACGACGACCGGCGCTGACGATCGGCTGCGCGAGCACGCGCATGGTCCCCGCCTCGGCAACGGACGCCGTCGAAATGCCCGTGGGAGAGTCAAGTAGGCCGACGGGTCTGCCCGCACCCTCGTCGCGACGCTCTTCACGGGCGAGTATCTCGGCGTTATTGGTGATCGCCTGACCACCGTTGACCTGGACGACGTTGATCAATGACTCCGCGTGGTAACGCTGGCTGGCGATGAAGCGCCGCGCGGTCTGCTCGACCGCGGCCGGAGATGAGAGGTCAGCCCCCGACGTGAACGAGCGCCATTCGTCCGCCTGGGTCCTCAGCTGAGCGTCGATCTGGCCACGCAGCCGCGTCGAGGTTCCGCTGTAAAGCGCCAGAAAGCTCGCGACCACGGCAGCGGCCGTGACAAGCGCGATCGCTAGTGCCAGTTGGGTGCGCAGCCCCCCGGGCAACAAACGCCTAGTCACGAGGGACGCGCAAGCGGTAGCCCACGCCGCGGACAGTCTCGATCGGGTCAGAGCCGCCCGCATCGATAAGTTTGCGCCGTAGATAACCGACATACACCTCGACCACCTTCGTCCCCGGGTCGAAGTCGAACCCCCAGACGGCGTTCAGGATCTGCTCACGCGAAAGGACCTGATCGGGGTGACGCATCAGGTACGCCAACAGCTCGAACTCGCGCGCGGTGAAGTCAACCTCGTGCCCGTCGCGGTGCACCCGACGGGTTCTGAGATCCATGCGTATGTCGGCCGTCTGCAACACGGACGCTTCGGGCTGCCCGGGGGAGCGCAACTGCGCACGCACCCGTGCCAGCAGCTCCTCGAGCGAGAACGGCTTCGTGACGTAGTCGTCTGCGCCCCGATCAAGCCCCTGGACTCGTTGCTCCACCGAGGCCCGCGCCGTCAATACGATGACCGGCAGTTCGGGCAGGCGTGCGCGGATCCCGGCTAGCACGTCCAGACCGTCCCTCCGCGGGAGCGTCAGGTCGAGGACGACCAGCGCGTAATCGCCCGTCACCGCGGCAGCCTCTCCGCTCTCGCCGTCGTTACACACGGTCACGGCGTGTCCCTCGGCGCGAAGGCTCTGATCAATGAAGCGCGCCAGCGTTCGCTCGTCCTCGATCACCAGGATTCGCATCTTCGACCTCAGGTGACGCCGATCCCCGATATCACGCGCATAAGGGCACGTTTATAGCGCCGCTTACCGCGCTCTTGCCTGCAGCCTCCAAGCTGATCAGCGTCAATCCAAGCGCTTCGCTCGCGAAACGCCCGACCTTCACCTCAGCACGATGACAAACAAAACGCGCACCACAATCGCGGCTCTGGCGACAGCGTTGTTCCTCGCCGCAATGTCCACGGCCGGAGCGCTCACCCATAGTCACGCGACGCCCGTCACGGCCACCAACCACGGCCGCCCACCCGCGGTCACCGCACCGCGGGCCATCCAGTTTCCCGACCCTGAGTCAATGACAAATGACTGAGCAACGCCAACCGAATCCACCAACGAGCCAGCGGTCCAGCCACCGGGTGGGCCGTCGGCGATCCACCCTGTATCGCCGTGTGCTGAGCCTCGGCGCCGCTGCGATCATCGCCGCCTCGCTGCCGTTCTCAGTGATGTACGCCACCGCCGTCAACAAGCAGGCCATCCCCGTGGTCGCGAGCAGCGCCCACCACCCTGGCGGCGGCACGACTCGCGTGGTGACCACGGCGTCCGGCGCGATACGTGTGATCCCCGCGAATAGTGCCACGGCCCCGGGCGCGACCGTGGCGCCGACCCCCGTCACCACCCGGGTCTCCTGACGACGATGGGAAGCCCCGCGCACCAGGCGTTCTGGTTTGCCAGTCGGTCGTTCGGGATCGTCGCAATGCTGATGCTCGGGATTTCGGTCTCGGTCGGGCTCGCGATGGCCGGCCGACTGGCGCGGCGCCCCGGGCTGAACGCAAAGCTCAAGCGCTTTCACGAGGCATCGACGCTGGTCACACTCGGTCTGATCGCCGGTCACGCCGGGCTGCTGATGTTCGACAGCTACCTGCGGCCCGGACTCGCCGGGATCACGCTTCCGTTCGCAATGTCCTATCGCCCACTGTTCACGGGCATCGGGATCATCGCCGGCTGGCTTGCGGCGATCCTCGGCCTCAGCTTCTACGCGCGCAGGTGGATCGGCACAAAGACGTGGCGGATGATGCATCGCTTCACGATCGTCGTCTACCTGCTCGCGCTGGTGCACGTCGTCGGCGCAGGCACCAACGGTCACAGCTGGTGGATGCTCGGGATGCTGACCATGCTGACGGCGCCGATCGTGTTCGCCTTTACATACAGGGTGCTTCCGGCCGCGCCCCCCAAGCGGCCGGAAGCTCAGCGGGGCGCGATCGCCCCCGCCAATCCCGTCCCGCGACCGCGGCTCGCCGCAACACGGCCATGACCACCCCCGCTGGAGTGGTCATCGCCGGCGGCGGGCTCGCGGCCCAGCGGGCAACCGAAACCCTGCGTCGCCTCGGCTACGAGGGTCCAATCCGGATGATCTCCGCCGAGCCCGTGCCCCCATACGACCGCCCGCCACTATCGAAGGAGTTCCTGGCAGGTCAAATCGACGAGGGGGAGCTGGCACTTCGCCCCGGGGGATGGCATATCGACAACGGCATCGAGTTGCTCCTCGGCGAGTCCGCGGCTGGCCTCGATCCGGCGGCCCGCAAGGTTCTCCTCGGCAGCGGGCGGTCACTTACCTACGAGCAGCTGTTGATCGCTACCGGGAGCGCACCCCGGCAGTTCGCGGGAGCAGAACGGTTCGACAACGTGTACGCGCTGCGCACCGTTGCCGATGCTCGTGCTCTGCGCGGTGCGCTCGCCGGCTCGCCCCGCGTTGTCGTCGTCGGTGCCGGATTCATCGGGCAGGAGGTGGCCGCGACCGCCAACGCCCGCGGCGCGAGTGTGACAATCGTTGAGGCCGCGAGCGCGCCGCTTGCAGCGACCCTGGGAGAGCGGCTCGGCCGGTGGTTCGCGCACTTTCACCGCGAGCACGGAATCGAGGTGCTGCTGTCGACCCGGATCGTGGAGCTGCACGGCTCCGACGCGATCCACGCTGTCGAGTTACAAGATGGGCGCCAGATCGACTGCGACCTGCTCGTGGTCGGCATCGGCACCGAGCCCCAGACAGCGTGGCTGCGCGACATTGGGCTCGATCACCGCGGTGTGCGCACGGACCCCGCCGGCCGGACGGTAATCCCGGGCGTGTTCGCGGCCGGCGACGCGAGCCTCGCGTTCGATCCTCGCGTCCGGGCTTACGCGCGGACCGAGCATTGGGAAGCGGCTGCCCGCCAGGGCGTGTCCGCCGCCAGAGCGATGCTCGGCCTCCCAGCGCACGCGCTCCCGCTCTCGAGCTTCTGGAGCGACCAACACGGCATCCGCATCCAGTTCCTCGGCCGCGCCGACGCCGCTGACCGGATCGAGCTGGACGGCGATCCGGCCGCGTACGACTTCACCGCCACCTTCACCCATGACGGCCGGCCGGTCGCCGCGCTGCTCGTCGGGCGCCCGCATGCCCTTCCCGAGCTTCGCCGACGGCTGCAGCAGCCGGCCACCGACCCCCACCATGAAAGGAAAGCAGCATGACACTTATCCCCCACATCGATGAGTTCGCCTGCGCCGCGCACGGCGACTGCGCCTTGGCGGCACCAGGCGTGTTCACCGTCGAGGACATCGCAATCGTCACCGGCACCGGCAGCGACGATCAGATCCTCCAAGCGGCCCGCTCCTGCCCCGCCGGCGCGATTACCGTCACCGACGGGCGCACCGGCGAGCACGTCTACCCCTGAGCCAGGCGCCCCGCCCACCCACCACCAGCAGCCGCGTCGGTGGGCGGACTCGCCACGACTGCTCTTGCCTCGTTCCCACTTGAACGCTATGGACATCCGTCAGTCTGGCGGTTCGGTCGCGTCGCATAGCGGGCGTCGCGCGAGGCCGCCGCCTCGTCGCTCAGCGAAGCGTCCACCGGCCCAGGGCTTCCGCTCGGGTGCTCCCAGACCCGGAGCCGCAGCTATTGCGTCCTCGGCCAGCGCGTGATCGGGCACATCCTTTGAGAGCTTGCGCCGGATTGGGTTCAGATCGAGTTGCGAGGAGACGCGGCGAAGCTCTTGGATTTGGTAGTCCCGGAGTCGTCGACGGGTGCTGGGACGATCAGTACCGGGATAGGGGCGTGCTGAACGACGGCACGCGAGACGCTTCCGACTAGGTTCTGCTGGACCGGCACACTTCCGCGGGTACCCATGACGATCAGGGCGGTGTCAACCTCCCGGGCGATCCGCAGGATCGTGCGCCAGATGCTGAGCCGATTGCGCTCCAAGCGGCACTCGGCGTCGAGCCCGGCCTCGCCGGCCAGTCTCTGCGCTTCGGCGATGGTCTTCTGTCCGCGCTCCCTGGCGTGCCGCTCGAGGTCGGCGACCGACAGGTCGACGTTGGCGTTGGCTTGGCTGAACGAATCGGCGAGTATGCCCTCCGGCGGGTCCCACACGTGCAGGACGGTGATCGCGTCCCGGGCGAGGACCTCCCCGACGAGTGATATCGCCTGGCGGGCGCTGGGTGAGCCGTCGTAGCAGAGTAGGACTGACATCCTGGCCTCTACACGGTCGCGGTGAGCTTCATCGGCTCGCCGGGCGCGTGAGCGGTGGTCTGCTCGGCGCGGGGAGTCAGGATCAGCAGGGGCGATTTGGCGCTGCGCGCCAACTCGCGGGTGACGCTGCCGTGGACGAGTCGTCCGAGAGCCCCATACCCCCGGGAGCCGATCACGAGGAGATCGATTGACGCGCTGTAGACGGTTAGTTCGGTGGTCGGTGCCCCGCAGGCTGCGTGGGCCTCAAGGTTGCCGAGCGCCGCGAGCCGCCGGAGCGTCGACGCCACGGACGCCTCGATTGTCTCAGCCGCGTCGCCTGGATCGTGAGACCGCGGGGTGTGCCCGGTCGGGTCTACGGCCTCGAACGCCGACAGCTTGGCGTGGTGCTGCGCCGCGAGCAGTCGAGCGACTGCCAGTGCGTCTTGGCTCTCGGGGGAGCCGTTGAACGCGACGCCGATCTCGCGCAGGGGATTTGGATGCTCCGCGTAGTCGGACGGCGCGATCGCCAGTGCGCAGGGGGCTCCGGCCAACGCCTGGCTGGTGGCGTCGTGGATCCATACCCGCCCGCTCGGGGTACGCCGGTCAGAGCCGATCACCAGGAGGTCGCTCCCGTCCGACTCGGCCAGCTCGTGGAGGCCCCTGCCAACGCCGGATGCGCCGAGAGACAGGGTTGCTGCGCTGACTCCGGATTCGGCGAGCGCCTCGGACAGGAGGCTACGAGCCCGCTCACGTTGAGTAGCCTCAAATTCGTAATTGGCCCCCTTGGCAGACAGCGGATAGCCAGCGTGCACGTGCGCAAGGGTGAGTTCGCCGTGCCCGCTGACGAGCTGGCGCGCCAACGCGATCGCGTCGCGCCCGCGGGTAATCTCGTCGATGCCAACCATCACTTTGTCAAACATCGTTGACCTCCTGGTCGCCGTAGATTGACGGTAGGCCAGGCGGCGACCGGTCGGATCGGGGTCGACAGCTGGTTGCGCTGCGTAGTTATCTGCAAACGCCAGTGGCGTTATGCGGCTGAAATGTCCGGACGCTCGATCTAGCGTGCGACCCATGCGATCGCTTGACAATCCCACCACTCGTTACAGGGTCGTGATCGTGGGCGCGGGAGTGGCCGGATTGGAGGCCGCGCTGGCGCTGCAGGAGCTCGCGGGCGCGTGGGTCAGCGTGACCGTGCTCGCTCCGGACGAGGAGTACGTCGACCGGCCGATGGCCGTTCGCGAGCCGTTTGCCGGTGCTGTCGCAAGGCGGTACCCGCTGGACCGCGTGTTGGCGGGGATCGGCGCCAACCGCTGCGTCGACAGCTTCAAGTGGATCGATCCGGTGGGTCAGGTGATTCACACCGAGGGTGGGCTCGAGCTCGACTATGACGCGACGCTGCTCGCGGTCGGAGCGCGCCGCATCGCGGCGCTGCGGCATGCGGTGACACTCGACGAGCGGCGGCTGGACGAACAGCTTCACGGTCTGATCCAGGACGTCGAGGAGGGGTTCGTCAAGAGCGTCGCGTTCGTCGTGCCATCCACCCACTGCTGGCCGCTGCCCGCGTACGAGCTGGCGCTGATGACCGCACGGCGGGCACACGAGATGAACGCTGAACCGCGCGTCGTGGTCGTTACGCCTGAGAGGGCGCCGCTGGCCGTATTCGGAACGGCTGTCACCAAAGCAGTCAGGGATCTGTTCGACAGCTACGGGATCGAGGTCATCTCTGAGACGACCACCCAGGCGCGGGAGCCGGGAAAGCTGCTTCTCCCCCACAACGGCCTGGTTCTCGAGTTCGACCGGATCGTCGCTGTTCCTCAGCTTTACGGAGCCGCGCTGGCCGGGGTTCCCAGGACCGCCCGCGACGGTTTCCTGTCGGTGGATCGGAACGGGCGCGTGATTGGCGTGGAGCATGTCTACGCGGCCGGCGACACGACCGACTTCCCTGTCAAGTTCGGATCGATCGCGGCGCTCCAGGCCGATGCGGCGGCTGCGGCGATCGCGGCGGAGGCCGGAGCGCTGGTCGAGCCGCAGCCGCTGGTGCCCGTGATCCACGGGATCCTGCTCGGCGGGCCGCACCCTCTGTACCTACGGGCGCGGATCTCAGACGGTCAGGGCCAGGCGTCCGAGGTCAGCGACCAGCCGTTCGTCGATACACCCGCGAAGATCGAGGCGAAATACCTCAGGCCGTACCTCCACACGTTGCGCCCCGCGCCCACGGCCCCGGTCGTGAAGTAGCTGAGCACCCGCTCAGGGTTGTGATTGCCGAGATCACCCGCGTCGGGTCGGCATCATTCGTCGGCGTCGGTGCCCGCGTAGACCGCGACGACGTCCAGCGTCGACAGGATTCCGCTTGGGTGGCCGGTCGCGGCGTCGACGACGATCAGGTGCGAGAGCGCATGTTCGACCATCAGGTGGGCGGCGTGGTCCAGCGGGTCCGAGCTGGATACCGTCACGACCTCTGACACCGCTGCCTCGCCGGCCGTGATGTCGAGGTCCTCGGACGCCGCCGCGGCGATGTCCTGCGCGGTGATGATGCCCCATGGCCGTCGGCTGTGATCGGGGTCGGCGATCGCGACGGCGTGGACGCGTTGGTCCGCCATCAGCTTGGCGACGGTTCGAAGCCGGGTTGTCGGGTCGGTCATAAGGATTCCGGTGTGCATCGCGTCGTGCACGCGCACGTGTGACATATGGGGTTCTCGGATCGCCATGGTTCCTCCTCGATCGCCCGCCCCCGAACGGGAGCGGGCGAATCTGCCTGGTATCGAGAGCGGGCCTCCGCTCAGAACCTACAGGCTGCGGCATCGCTCGGGCTCCGGCATCGGCACTTGTCCCCACGATGATGCGGCTGATCATGGCCTTCGCGGATCGCCCGTCAGCCGGCGCGGGGAAGTACTGAGGAACTCGTCTGCTGCACGCAAACCTCTAACTTGCGCCACAGCGCACAACCGTAAGATCCCTGCAGGCGCTGGCGTGAGCCGCGCCTAAGATCGGCCTGCCTGCGGATGCTGCATGCAAAGTCGAGGCAGGTGGGAAGGATCCTCGCGGAGGGGATCAAGACAAGGAGAGGGAGTGCTAAAAGCGATGCATAACTTCATGCGGTCCTGGGGCCGCGCGAGGGTGATGGGGCTCGGCCTCGTCGCCACGGTTACCGCGGCGGTCGCGATCGCGCCGGCCGCGTCGAGCGCCAGGACGGCCTCGGCCAAGTCCAAGGGTAAGCACCTTTCGATCGCATACCTGTCGTTCGCGGTCCAGAACAGCTATGACGCGCCGATGCTGGCCGCGGCGAAAAAGGTCGCTGCCGCCAACAACGCGTCGCTGACCGTGTTCGACGCGAACAACAGCCCGACCACGCAGTTTTCGCAGTTCCAGGATGTGATCGCCAAGGGCGGCTATCAGGGAATCATCACCCAGCCGATCGAGGCGACGAACCTGGTCCCACTCGTGCATCAGGCGGTTGCCAAGCACATCAAGGTCGTCAACATCGACCAGGTCATGGGTCCGAGCCTAAGTACCGCCAAGGTGCAGGTCAAAGGACTGTCGGGCAACGTCACGTTCGTGCCGACCACGATGGGGCGAGACCTCGGGACGCTGACCGTCAAGGCCTGCAAGGTGGGCCACTTCAACCCGTGCAACGTCGGCTACCTGTATGACATTCAGGCCTCGGCCCTCGACGTCGCGATCAACCGAGGCTTCTCGGCGGCGATCAAGGGCTCGCCGGTGAAGGTGGTCGCCACCGGCCAGGACTTCTTCACCCCGGCCCAGGGCCTGACCGCGGTGCAGAACATGCTCACCTCGAACTCGAACATCAACGTGATCGCCGGTTCCGACCAGGGCATCGAGGGCGCTGTCGGGGCGACCGGAGGCAAGCACGTCCTGCTGGTCGGCTACGGAGGCTCGGCGGCAGGCATCCTCGGGGTCAAGTCCGGGAAGTGGTTCGGCACCGTCAAGCAGGACCCAGCGACCGAGGGCAAGGTCGGGATGGAGACGCTGATCAACGCAATTCGAACCGGTAGCAACGCTCCCGGCATCAACCCGCTCAACAATGCCCCGAACGGCGGGGTTATCACCAAGGCTGACGCCAAGCTGTTCACTGGCGAATGGCCGGGGTAGCAGAGGACGGTTCTCGGAGCTCGACGGGCGCCACCGCGCACGTCGAGCTCCGACGCATTTCCAAGCACTTTGGCGGGGTGCTTGCCCTTGACGGGATCTCGCTCGAGATTCCGTCGGGCACCATCCACGCGCTGGTCGGGGAGAACGGTGCCGGCAAGTCGACGCTCGGGAAGATCATCGCCGGCGCGATCCAGCCCGACGCCGGCGAGTTGCTCATCGACGGAACGGCGGTATCGTTCCGGTCCCCGCGGGAGGCCTTGGGTCACGGGATCGCCGCGATCGCGCAGGAGCTCCTGATCGTCTCGCGGCTGTCGGTCGCCGAGAACGTATTCCTCGGAACCGAACCACAAAGGGTCGGTTGGGTCCAGCGGCGCGAGCTGCGACAGCGCTTTGAGAAGCTCGCCGGCGACTCCGGCTTCGAGCTGCCGGCCGATCGCCCCGCCGGGACGCTGCGGGTCGCCGAGCAGCAGCAGGTCGAGATCCTCCGGGCGCTCGCCCGTGATGCTCGGCTGATCGTGATGGACGAGCCGTCGGCGGCGCTGTCGGGGCCTGACAGCGAGCGCCTCCACGAGGTGATCCGCTCGCTCGTCAGCACGGGCAAGACCGTGCTCCTGGTATCGCACTTCCTGCGCGAGGTGCTGGAGCTCGCCGACGCCGTGACCGTGCTGCGCGACGGGAAGCTGGTCCGCACCGCGCCGGCTTCGGCCGAGACAGAGTCCTCGCTGATCCAGGCGATGCTCGGGCGGCCGCTCAGCACCGCATACCCCCCGAAGTCGACGCCATCTGACACGGCGCCCGTCGCGCTGGCCGTCAACGACCTGGTCGCCCCCGGGGTCGATGGCGTCTCATTCGAGCTGCGCGCCGGAGAGATCGTCGGCCTCGCGGGTCTGGTCGGCGCCGGCAGGACCGAGCTCGGACGGGCGATCTTCGGCGCCGACCGCCGCAGTGGCGGGAGTGTCGAGCTTTCGGGCAGCGAGCTGTCTGGCAACGGACCGCTGATCAGCCTCCGGCGCGGGCTCGCGATGATTCCCGAGTCGCGGCGGGACCTGGGCCTGCTGTTCAGCCGGTCCGCGATCGAGAACGTCACGCTCTCGAGCCTGCGCGAGCACAGCCGGGCCGGGATTGTGGATCGGCGCTCGGAACGGGCTGCGGCCGGTGAGCTGCTGAAGCAGGTGGCACTGAGCGGCGCGACCGGCGAATCGATCGTCGCGACCCTGTCGGGCGGCAACCAGCAGAAGGTTCTGTTCGCACGGATGCTGATGTGCCGCCCGCGAGTTCTGATCGCCGACGAGCCGACGCGCGGGGTCGACGTCGGCGCCAAGCGGGCAATTTACGACCTTGTCGTCGCCCTCGCCCAGCAGGGGACAGCGGTGCTGCTGATCTCTTCGGAGCTCGAGGAGGTTCTCGGCCTGGCCCAACGTGTTCTCGTGATGCGGCGTGGCCGCCTCGTCAAGGAGCTCGCCGCCGAGGAGATGAGCGAATCGGCGATTCTGGAAGCCGCGTTCTCCGACACCCAAGCCGGCGAGCGGGCTGCATGACGGAACGTCACACCACACAGGCGCCCGAGGACACCACCGTTCCGGCCGCGCCAACGGCGTCGGGTTTCGGTCCGGACAGGCTGCTGACCATCGCGCAGGGACGCTGGCGCGCCGCCGGGATCCTGATCCCCTTCCTGATCCTGTTCATCACGCTGACGATCGCAAGCTCGTCGTTCCTCACCAAGGCCAACCTGCTCAACATCCTCGATCAGCAGGCCTCGACGCTGATCATCGCGGCCGCCGGAACGATGGTCCTCGTCTCGGGCGGGATCGACCTATCGGTGGGAGCCGTCTACGGGCTTGCCTCGGTCGTGACCGGCGAGCTGGTCCTGCACGGCTGGCCGTCAGCGATCGCGATCGTCGCCGGGGTCCTCTCGGGCGTCGTAGTCGGGGCGACCAATGGCGTGGTCACGAGCTTCTTCCGGATCAACTCGTTGATCGCGACGTTGGCGATGTCGTTCGTGGTCGCCGGGATCGCGGGTCTGATCACCCAGGGGAACCTGCTCGTGCTCAGTGTCAAGCCCTCGTTCGGGAACTTCGCCAACACGAACTTCCTCACGGTCCACACGTCGACGTGGGTGATGGTGATCGTGGTGGTCGTGCTCGGGCTGGTGTTGGCCCGCACGACGCTCGGGCGCTACACATACGCGGCCGGCGGCAACCCCGAGGCCGCTCGATTTGCGGGAGTGCGGGTCAACATGGTCCGGGTCGTCTGCTTCGCGCTCAGCGGCGCCGCCGCGGCGCTGGGCGGGATCATCGACGCCTCTCGGGTGCTGACGGGCCAGTCGACCAACAACACGACGCTGACGTTCACGGTCGTCGCGGGCATCGTCGTCGGCGGTACCAGCATCCTCGGCGGCGAGGGGGCGATCTGGCGCACCGTCGTCGGCGTCCTGCTGATCGCGCTGATCGGCAACGGCTACGACCTGCTGGGCCTCAATCAGCTCTACGAGCAGATCACGCTCGGCGTGATCATGATCCTGGCGGTCGGCCTAGACGCCTGGTCGCGCAAGCGCTAGCGGTCATAAGACCCGGAAATTTCCGCCGCTGAGCCGTGGCCAGCGGCGGCCCGCGTCGCCCGGTCTGGAGGAGTCGCCAACCAAAACGTCGAGACCGTTGACCAGCCTGACCCGGTTATCGACTTTTGGGTTCGTGAGGACGCTTTTCTGCCAGAACCCCCTCTCCAGGATGCTCGCTCTTGACGTTTTGGTTGGGTCCGACCGGCGACCCAACCGACCTCGAGGTACGGCGGCGCGAGTGGCCGGCGGAGCCGGCGCGGCACCGGCGATTACCTACGCCCCCGTACCATCGACTGCGGATGCGAGTCCGATCGGTCGTTCGGATGGCGTTGTGGGCGACGGTCCTGGCACTCGCCGCGAGTGCCGGCGCGAGCGCGCGCGCTGAGCCGCAGCTCCGGGTTCCGGCAAGCGCCGAGCAACTGCTCGTGGTGTCGAGTCCGACGGCTGATCCGCCGGGCGACGTGGCGAGCCTGCGCGCCTACTCCCGCTCGGGCCCCGGCACGAGCTGGCGTCCGACCCTTGGGCCGTGGCCCGCGGAGACCGGCATCGGACACCTGCTTCCAGCCGCGGTGAGGCGCGAGGGCGACGGCGCCACGCCGATCGGCGTCTTCGGCATCGGTTCGACCATCTATGGGAACAAGCCGAACCCCGGCGGCCTGCATACCGGATATCACCGACTCACCTGCGGTGATTGGTGGGACGAGGACCCCTATTCGAGCCGCTACAACGAGTTTGTCGAGGTGCCGATGCGGAGTGACGCCCGGATTCGCGAGTTGGTCGGAGGCGCTCTGGACGGAGACCGTCGCCTACCCGTACCTGGCCGTGATCCGCTTCAACGTGAACCCTACGATCAGCGGCTCGCGCGCGCCGGGATCCGCGATCTTTCTGCACAGCTGGATCGGTGCCCCGACGCACGGGTGCGTCGCCCTGCACGGGTCCGAGCTGCTGGCCGTGCTGCGGTGGCTCCGGCCGGCGAGGCACCCGGTTATCGAGATCGGTACTTCAGGAGAGCTGCGGTCGAGGCGCCCTTGAGTACGCCGAGCGGCGTGAACTACCGGACCGATTGGTGAAACGCGCGCATGCGGCGCTCGCGCTGATGCCGGAGTATCTGCTCGACCACCTTCCGGCGGCGGCGCTCCTGACGAGCAGCCTGCTGACGCAGCTCGCCGTACATCCGGCGCGACTTGTCGGTCGAGAGGAAAGCAGAGATCGCTTGCTGCGACGGTCGTGTTTCTCGCATTTCGATTGATCTTAGATCCGCAGCCCGCGGTGGCTCATCCGTAGCTTCCCCCGATTTTCGTACGCCCGGCGGCTCGTTGAGCGCCTTCGGGACGAGGGGGTCCGGTACGTCGCGATGGTCTCGGGCGACCGCCGCTCCGTCGCCGAGCGGGTTGGTCGCGAGCTTGGAGTTGACCGCGTCTACGCGGAGCTTTCACCGGAGGAGAAGCTCGAGATCGTCCGCAGCGTCCGCGACAACGAGCAACTGCGACCTGTCGTTATGGTCGGCGACGGTGTCAACGATGCGCCGGCGCTCGCGCTCGCCGACGTCGGGATCGCGATGGGAGCCGCGGGTACCACCATATCCTCGGAAACCGCCGATGCCGTAATCGCCGTCGACCGCATCGACCGCGTAGCCGATGCGCTCCACGCGGGACGCCGGGCTCTGCAGATCGCCCGCCAGAGCGTGCTCGCGGGTATGGCGCTCAGCGTCGCTGCGATGGGCGTCGCGGCGATCGGCTACCTGCCGCCGGTCGCCGGTGCGCGCCTGCAGGAGGCAATCGACTTGGCCGTGATCCTCAACGCGCTGCGCGCACTGCGCGGGTAACGCGCTTTCTGAGGTCCACGAGCGCCGACCTGACCGAGGCGCGCGAGCCGACGAACGCGAGCAGCGTGAGCGCCGCGAGCGCGAACAGCAGCGGGTAGCCGCGATATCCGTGGTAGCGGAACACGATTTTGTGCGTGCCGGCCGGCACCGAGGCAGCGACCAGCGCTGGGGCGACCATCTCGGTCGGCCGGACGCGACCGTCGACGGTGACCCCCCAGCCCGGGTCATACGACGCGCTCAGCACGACGATCCCCGAGCGTTTCAGCGTGACGGATGCGCCGACCCGGCCCGCGTTCAGATCGTCAGTCTCCGCCGTCACGGTCCCCGTGGCCGGCGCGGTGATCGGGACCGGCAGCGGAGCGGGGCGCCGTCGCTGGTCGAAGGCGACCCGCAGATACTCGCCGTGGCCCGCGAGCTCGGTGTGCAGCAGGGCGACGCTCCGGGAGCCCACGTTGGTTCGGTTGGCGGACATCTGGCCGACGACCGCGCCCGTCTGAACGTAGCCGCGGCCGGGCCGGACCCACAACGCGTACGCCCCCGCCTGCATCAGCAGGCGGGCCGGCACCGGCGGACTCACACCGGACGGAAGCAGCAGGTAATGGATCCCGAACAGCCGGTAGTCGCTTGGATCTGTCTCGTCGAAGTGGTACTCCGGATCGGTCATCAGCGACGCCGTCCGCAGCGTGTACCCGACCTCGTCGACGTCGCGGCTCTCCAGATACTTGAACACGGGAACGGAGCCGACGGTGAACTGTGAGCCCCAGTTCGACGGCATCCCGGCGTAGACGCGCCCCCCGCCGTCCCGCTTGATCGCGTTCGCCAGCAGGCCGACGTCCGCACCGTCGGTCGCGTCGGCGCGCTGCTGGTCGCGGGTCTCGGCCGCGTTTCGCTGGTCATACGTGCGCAGCTGCAGCCACGCCGGGGCGAGCACGAGGACGATGGCGGCGAGTGCGGCCATCGCCAGCAGGCGCCTGTCGTTCGCATTCGGGCCGTTCCACGCCGGGTCGCGGCGGGAGCGCTCGCGCACGATCAGGCGGCGGACCGTGACCGCCGCCCAGGCCGCGCCTCGTCCTGCCAGCAGCAGCGAGACCAGCTGGATACCCATCATGAAACGGCGGAAGAAGATGTCGCCGGCGCCCGGAATCAGGTCGACCAGCGAACCGAACGTCGCGCTGCCGAATGAGAGGACCAGGCAGACCGCGAGCGCCACCAGCAGCGCCCGCCGGTCAGCGCTGCGCCGCGCACCCAAGCACGCGACCACGAGGCCGAGGGCCGCAAACGCGGTGATCACCGGCAATCGCCCGTGGTCGAGCAACTGTCCGCTCGCCAGCCATCCGAGGACACGGCCGACGCCGTAGCCGTTCTCCAGCGGCCCGCCGTGGAGAACCTCGTTTGTCGCCGCCCAGTTGCGCTGGGCCAACAGCGGCACCACCACCCAGGCACTTGCCAGCAGCGCTCCCACCAGCACCATCGCGGCTCGACGGAAGCGGCGCCACAGCTCGGGCGACGGACCCGCGACCAGCGGCCACAGGAACAGCGGCGCCAGCGCCAGGTAGCCCGTCTCGAAGTGCAGCGCGACCGTCAGCGCCGTCACGGCGACCGCTCCACCGAGGCCGCGGCCGTCGCGAATCGCGCGCCAGCTCAGGCCCCACGCGAGCGGCAGTGTGAACATGGCCCACAGCTGCGCCCAGAGTCCGTAACCGGTCCACAGATACGCCCCCTGTTCGTAGCCGACTCCGGTCGCGCTGACGAGGAACGGGGCCATCGCTGCCGAAGCCGCCGCCGCCATTCGCCCACCGCCGAACAGGCGAGCCGCTAGGTAGACGCTGATCGGCCACAGCGCCAGCAGCAGGTACAGCGACCAGCGAAAGGCGGCGTCGGGACCGATCGCCAGCCCGAGCACTCCGGCCAGCATCGCCGGCAGGCTCTGGTAATGGAGGAATTGCGGGGAACCGAGCCCCAGGTACGGGAACCAGGTGGTCAGCGGCAGGTGTCCGGCCTGTAGCTGGGCGGTCGCGAACCTGACCATCTGCTCGTGAATCGAGCTGTCGTCCAGATATGTGACGGGGAGGATCGCGGCGCGGAGCGAGATCAGGTTCCAGACGACGACCGCGCCGAGGAGCAGCCGCGGAGCCAGAAGGCCCGCGGCTGCTCGGTCGATGCGTCTTTTGACTGAGGGCTCAGCCCTAGCCGCTGTTACCGCTGTTGCCAGTGCCGCTACCGGAGTTGCCCGAGTTGCCGGAGTTGCCGCCCGGAGGCAGGCCACCACAGCGTATGGCAAACGCGCGGGCGTGAACGATCGCTCCTGGCGGGAGTGATGCCGTGGGCACCGGGGCCTGTGACGCGTGTGGGACCGTCTGCCAGTGTGGGCTGCCGCCGTTGCCGGAGCCGTTGTTGCCGCTGTTGCCGGAGCCGCTGTTGCCGCTGTTGCCGGAGCCGCTGTTGCCGCTGTTGCCGGAGCCGCTGTTGCCGCTGTTGCCAGAGCCGCTGTTGCCCGATCCGGCCGTCCGCGGCACTTGCTCCCCGACAACGTTTGTGCCACCGGCGACCACCTGCTGCGGCGTGGGAAGGCTGATCCGCCCCGAGTGGTCGACGGCCAACCTCGTCCAGTGCTTCATCTCCGAGGGGGTCAGGGTGACCGCCTGCAACGCAGCGCACGTCACCGCGTGGCCATGGACCCAGGCGCTGACAACCTGTCCGGTGCCCGGGACGACCTCCGCCTTGACTCCCATCGCCGCGAGCCTGGCGTTGAGGCTGTGGATGCTCGCTCCGTCGATTCCCGAGGTCCTGAGGAATTTGACGGTGATCGTGCCGTTTGTATTGCTGGTCACGGCGTACGCCGGTGCGGTTGCGCCGGTGCCGAGCAGCAGCGCGACCGCCGTCGCTGCGCCAGCGAGGCTGAGGCCGGCGGCGCCGGTCGCGGCGACGACCCGGCGCCGGGCGCGACCGAGGCGCCCGGCGCGCCGGACCGGCCGGCCGGCCGGGGCGGGGAGGGCGGGATCCGAGTCCAGCTCACGCCGGACGGCGTCCTCCAGTTGGGCCTCGAACGCCGTCAGGCTCTGAGGCAGTTCCTCCTTCATTTCAGACTTCCTCCTTGGGTACATTGCTGGCGAGCCGGCGCAGTGCCCGGGACACGCGCAGGCGGGCTGCGGCCGGGCGGATTTCAAGCCGCTCGGCCACCTCTTCGTACGAAAGCTCTTCGACGATCCGCAGCTCGAGCGCGTCGCGCTCGTGGGGAGCCAGCCGCCCGAGATGGCGGGCCAGGGCCACTCGCGGCGACAGGCGCTGCTCGACCTCGGTGTAGCCGTCCTCGGCGGCAAGATCGAGCGGCAGGCCGAGCCGCCGGCGCGCGCGAGTTTCGATCCTGTCTCGCCGGGCCGCGTCGGCGAGCAGGTTCGCCGCGATCCCGAGCAGCCACGGCAGCGCCGAGCCGTCGCGGTCGTCGCGGAAGCGCTCGCGAGCCAGCCAGGCCCGCGCGAAGGTCTCGGCGGTCAGATCGCTCGCGGCCCAGTGGATCCGGTGCGCCATCCATCGATACACCGTCTCGACGTGTCGCGCGTACAGCGCCGAAAACGCTTCCGGCTCGGTTCCGGCCGCCTTCAGCAGGGCCGCGTCGCTGCGTTGATCGTCTTGCATTCAAACCGTTCATCGCACGAGCGGGCGCCCGTGTATCAGGCGATTGTGGCGAGGCTGGTTAGGAGCCCGCCTCGTGGCGCGCCTACCGCAGCACCTCGTCGAGGAAGCGGAGCCAGTTGAGGCCCAGGAGCGCGTCCCGCTCCGTCGCCGGCGCGGCGGCGGCCACCTCTCGCCAGTCGGCCACGCTGTCAAGCCCCAACGGGGTTTCGCCGCGTCCGTGCGCCGCGTCGACGTCCGAGCCGATCGCGACGCTCCTCCACCCGACGAGATTGGCGATGTGGTTGAGGTGTGCCGAAACCTGCTCTGCGACCGTGACATCGGGCTGGTCGGGACCGGCACCGAAGCGCCAGTGCGGCTCCAGGAAGTCGTTGAGCAGTGCCAGCCCGATCACGCCCCGAGAGCTGACGCCCCGCGGGCGACAGGCTTCGACGATCTGGGCATCGGATAGGAACCGGTTCAGCGGGATTGCCGGGTGCACGCCGGGCGCCTGCATGAGAGAGCGAACTGACGCGTGCGTGACGCAGAGGGCGTGGTGTGGCAGTCCGACGGCCTCCCAGAACGCCTCCTCGGAGAGATGCGCTCCGTCGTGGACGATTCCCATCTCAGCCATAGCGTGGATCAGTTCGCGGCCCATCGTCGTCAAGGCCTCGCTCGAGCCCGTGCCGCCCGCGTAGCGCGTCGTCTGCCAGGCGAGGCCCACCATTCGCACGCCGCGCTCGAACCACCGCGACAGGTCATCTGGATCGCGGATCGGGTCCGCCCCCTCCATCAGTACCAGCAGTCCGAGGACCCGGTCGTTCAGGAACCGGTCGAGGTGATCGCGCAGAGACGAAGCGTCACGGATGATGCGGACCTGCCCCTCGCGCTCCCACTGCTCGTAGACCTCGAGCATCTCCAGCGCGGCTTGCTCCGCCTCCTCGTGGGTGTCGTACGGAGTCGGGTGGCGCACCATTCGAGGCTCGGGAAGATCGAGCCACGACTGACTGGGCGTGGCGTAGAGCGTCGCAAACACGATGCCCACGTCGGCAGCGGAGAGCGACGGCAGGCTGGTCATCGCCACGCCCGGGAGATCGTCAGGCTCACGGCCGCGGATCTCGACCACCGTATCGCGCAGGTCACGTCCGTTGAACAGGGCGTTCCAGGCAAGATCGAGGTGAGCGTCGACGATCACGCTCACCGTGCCTGCCCCGGCGCGATCGGAAGCGTGATTCGCGACGGACGCGACTCGTCGTGATAGATGTGCTGTTGGGCCGGCAGCGGATCGCTGACCCCGTCCGCACGGTTCGAGTGTCGCTCGAACTTGGGGAAGTCGGCGCCGGAGATGTCGAGGCGGATCCGGTGACCCGCCATGAACCGGTTGGCGGTGGCGGGCAACTCGATCTCGAACAGGTAGACCTTCCCTGGTTCCAACAGTTCCGGTGGAGCATCGGGCTCTCGGTGGCGGGCGTGGAGGGCTGCGGACTGCAATTGGATCGCGCGACCGTCGGGGAAGACGTCACTGATTCGCACCAGGAAGTCGGTGTCGAGTGCCGAGGAGCTGATCCATGACGTCAGGACGATGTTGCCGACGACGTCGAGATCGACCGTCAACGGTTCGGTGTCGAAGGTCAGAACGTCCGCTCGGGCCTGCACTGCGCTGACGTCGCAGCTGCCCGCCGTGTAGACGTTCGAGAGAATGCTGCCGCCGACCGTCGGGGGCGGGTCCGCCGGGTCGTAGACGTAGGCGGAGGGCGCGGTCTCACCGCTCGGGGCCTGATCGCGGAGGCTGCCGCCCGCACCCAGGTACAACGTCCTTGTCTCGATGTCGGCGAGCGGCCAGTCGGACGCGGCCCGCCACTCGTTGGCGCCCATCAGGTAGTAGACGACACGTGGCCACTCGTGGGTCCGGC
Source organism: uncultured Solirubrobacterales bacterium (assembly GCA_963830475.1). GTDB lineage: Bacteria > Actinomycetota > Thermoleophilia > Solirubrobacterales > Solirubrobacteraceae > Palsa-465. The sequence goes on from CAWHMX010000009.1 coordinate 223,549, forward strand.
CGTCGCGGACCGCGGCGTACCAGTCGCTCAGAACGTCCACGTTGCTCGGGGTGCGGTAGCTCTTGTGCAGCTCCGGGTGGCTGTCAGCACCCTCGTGGTAACCGGGCCGGTCGTGAGCGCTGGGCGCGATCAGGAGCCGGCTACCTTCGCTGACGGGCTCGTCCGCCTCACGACGCACGAGCTCCCAGGTGGCGAGAGCGTCGTTCAGGAACCAGTCGTACCAGCCGGTGACCAACAGAGCCGGTGCCTTGAGCTGAGCCAGCTTGTCCGCACGTGGGAGCGACAGGCTGTCGCCCCAGATCTTCTCCCCGAACACCTCGGCAAGCCGAATCGAGTCGGCGAACGTGAAGCGGTCGGTGTCGAACGCCAACCGCAGTAGCTCGGCGCGCTCCTCGCATCCGTGGTCGCCGTAGGTGCGCCGCAACCATGCCTGCGCCTCGTACGGCGACAACTTCTCGATCTCCGGGTAACGCTGGCGCAGCGGAGCCGAGAAGGGCCGGTACACGGGTTCGTTGTAATACCCGGAGGCCAGAGTCTCGTCGAGCATCTCTCGTTCTAGATCGACGTACGAGACGTCGGGTTGGGCCGCGCCATTGCCCATCGAGCGGGTATACGAGTTCACGTACAAATGGAGCCGCGGCCAGCGCTCGGGCGCCACGCCCATGCCGGCAACCTCGGGCGCGATCGACGTGGTCAGCTCGTGCGCGCCCACGCAGAACTGCACGTCCCCGACATAGGAGCCGCCGAGCGCACCAAGAAACCCCTCGAAGAAGGACTGCTCACCGATCCAGCTGACGCAGTCCAGGCTGTCCTCCTCCTCGAACACCATGTAGTCCCAACTGTCAGGCTCGCTGTCGCCGGTCGCACGGCAGTCCTGTGCGACCAGGACCCAGCCTCGCTGCGCGTAGGAGATCCACCCGTCCTCGAAGCGTTTGCGCCCGTACGGGGTACGGGTGAGCAATACCGGCCCGGAGGTGACTGGCGGCATGTACACCTCGGTCGCAAGCCTGGCGCCGTCGCGCATCGGCACAAGTTCAGTTGACACCGTCACGTCTGCGGCCTCGTAGAGCGGCTCGGAGTCCTTCTCGGCGTTCAGCAGTGCCTCGAGCTGCGGCGAAGCGCTCTGCAGCCGAACGTCGAACGGCGTCGGCGAAGTGCTCATCTGATTGATCCTCCGGTCGCGGACGGACTGTCGATGTCAAAGGCCCCCGTCCAGGTGGCGGGCGGGGGAGGCTCGGCCCAATCACGCAAGGTCTTCGACTCTGCGAGGATTTTGACGCGTGATTGGTAACATGGTACCCTCGACATCGTACATCTTACATAGACTTCGCCTGGCGCCTCGGTTGCGGTTCGTCGCAGGTTGTGTCGTGGCAGGCGCTTCACTGCCGAGCTCCCGCGGCGCTCGGTGGGCGGGGGACATGAATGAGCTCCGGACTCGTCGAGGAACTGCAATGGACGGTGACCGAGCCCTCAGGGACGGAGGGGGGCTCTTGGCGCCGCGCCTTTGCTCGGTTCTGGAGCAACCCAGTCAGTGCGGCGGGCCTGGTCCTCGTGGCGGTGCTCAGCCTGTTGGCCCTCGCCGCGCCCCTGATCGCAAATCTCGTCGGTCATGGCCCCAACCAGCTCTTCGCCGACGCGACGAACTCCTTCGGACTGCCGACCGGGCCGAGCAGCAAGTTCCTGTTCGGCGTGGACCAGGAGGGTCGCGACCTGCTGGTCAGGTGTCTCTACGGGCTGCGCACCTCGCTCGTCGTCGCCCTCATCGCCACAGGGTTGGCCACCATCATCGGCGTGATCGCCGGCCTATTGTCGGGTTACTTTGGGCGCTACACCGACACCGCCATCGCCCGCACCGCCGACGTCTTTCTGTCGCTCCCGATCGTGCTGGTGGCGATCAGCCTCTCGTCGGTCTGCTCGGTGACGGCGCAGGGTTGCCTTGGCGGCCTCGTTCAACCTGGCCCCGGCCTGGTGATCCTGATCTTGATCGCTCCGAGCTGGCCCTACATCGCTCGCATCATCCGCGGCCAGACGATCACCCTGCGTCAGCAGGAGTTCGTGGGAACGGCCCGCGCTCTGGGAGCTTCTCACCTGCAGGTGATGTTTCGGGAGATCCTGCCGAACCTCACGTCTCAGATCACCGTCTTCATCGCCCTGATGATTCCGACCAACATCATCTTCGAGGCGACCCTCAGTTATCTGGGCGTCGGAATTCCGCCCACGACGCCGTCGCTCGGTGGCATTCTCAGCGACGCGACGACCAACAACCTCTATCAGTCGGCATGGTGGATGATGGTCTTCCCCGGCGTTTTCGTCCTGCTGATCACCCTGGGCTTCTTCGTCGTCGCTGAGGGCTTACGCGACGCGCTCCATTCGTCGAACGTCTGAGAGGCGGTGACCACTTGCTCACTCTGATCGCCCGTCGCCTCGTGTGGTGCGCTGTCGTGATGTTCTTCATCAGCCTCTTCGTCTTCGTGATCTACTTCGTCATGACCCCGGTGAGCCCCGCCCTGCTGTTCGCCGGCAAGTCCGCCACGCCGGCGCAGATCGCACAGGCCAAGATCAGCCTTGGCCTGAATCACTCCGCGCCTGTGCAGTTCTTCCTCTTCGTCAAACACCTCGTCCTCGGTGACCAGTATGGATGGCCAGGCCTCGGCTTTTCATTCATCACACGCCAATCGGTCCTGTCGCTGATCGGGCCGCGACTCGTCGTGACCATTACGCTTGGAGTGGGGGCACTGCTGATGTGGCTGGTGCTCGGCATCACGATCGGGACGTTCGCGGCCGTGCGGCGCAATTCGGCTGCGGATCGCGTATCCCTCGGGGTCTCGATGTTCTTGCTTTCTGCGCCCCCGTTCTGGCTTGCCCTGGTCTTCCTGTGGCTGTTCTGGTTCAAACTCGGGATCGCTCCCGGGAGCGGTTACTACTCGATCGGACAGTACGGCTTTGGCACCTGGCTCTCGCACATGATCATGCCGTGGCTGGTGCTGGCTCTGCTCTATGCCGCGTGGTACGCCCGGATGACCCGCGGTGCTGTTCTTGATGTGCTCAATCGTGACTTTGTCCTGACGGCCCGCGGGAAGGGGTTGTCGGAACGCCGCGTCCTGATGAGGCACGTGCTGCGGGCGGCGCTCACGCCGATGTTGACGATGGTCGGCATGGATATCGCCGGCCTGATCAGCGGAGTCGTGGTCGTTGAGTATGTCTTCAATTTGGGCGGCGTCGGACAGTTTGCCCTCAATTCGGTATTGAACGATGACATTCCGTCGGTTTTGGCGGTGACGCTTCTTGGAGCGCTGGCCGTGACGGTTTGCAACCTCGTCATAGATGTCCTGTATTACTACGTCGATCCGCGCCTCCGCACTTCGGTCGGAGGACGGGTCGACATTGCCTAAACGAGATGGAGGAACTGCAATGAGAGGAAATGAAAGGGCCTATCAATGAATTCAAGGCACATATACGCAACGCTCGCCCGGCGGCCCCGAGCCGCCGTGGCGGCCGGCCTCGCCATGCTGGCAGCGTTCGGCCTCGCCTGGGCGCTAGGGCGCTCGGACAGCGCGAGCGCAGCGACCGCGAGCGCTGCCGCAAAGGGTGGCGTCTACCGGACGTCCATATCGTCGATGGGTCTCACGGACAACCTCGATCCGACCGGTGAGGACCAGGTCTCCACCGGGTTTGCGCTGCTTGCCGCCATGCAAAAGACGCTGGTCGGCTTCACCGGAGCGGCCGGTGCCGCTGGTGAGGTTCCCAAGCCCGTCCTGGCGACGTCAATCCCGAAGCCCACGGATCACGGGCTCACCTATACCTTCCATCTACGACATGTGATGTTCGGGCCGCCGGTAAACCGTGCCGTGACGTCAAAGGACGTCGCATACGCTTTCCAGCGAATCAACGACAAGGCGCTGGTGCCGGCATACGGCTACTACTACGACGGCCTGATCAAGGGTTTCACCGGCACGGCGAAGAGCGAGAACACGCGAATCTCCGGAATCTCAACTCCGAATAAGAAGACCATCGTCTTCCACCTCACTCGTCGTCAAGGCGACTTCCTGTCGCTCGTCGCGGAGCCTGCAACCGCCCCGATCCCGCCCGAGGTTGGGAAGTGCTTCACGAAGCCAGGGACCTACGGCGCCGATCTCGTCTCGTCTGGCCCTTACATGATCCAGGGCTCATCCGCCGTCAACATCTCGAGCTGCGCGACGATCAAGGCAATGAGCGGATATGACCAATCAACCCACATCACGCTCGTGCGCAACCCGAACTACGTCCGCGACCCCGGCGACCCACCCGATTTCATGTCCGGTTTGGAAATGACCGTGGATCCGAACGTGTCCGACATCTTCGAGAAGATTCAGCGCGGACAGCTCGACGGGCCATTCTTCGACACCCCTCCTGCGAACCTCGTTGCCCAGAGTGTCGGCAAGCCCGGCTTCTATTCCGAGCCGATCTACCAGTCGGAGTCGGTCACGATGAACCTGACGGTTCCGCCCTTCACCGACGTCCACGTCCGCAAGGCCGTTGAGTGGGTGCTCGACAAGGCGGCCATCCAGAAGGTCCTGGGCGGCCCGGTGGTTGCGGGGCTTCCAGGACACATCAACCCTGCCGGGTATCCCGGGAGCCTGCCGGCGTCATATAACCCTTACAAGACGCCGGGCAACGCGGGCAGTCTCGCCAAAGCGCAGGCCGAGATGCGCAAGTCGTCCTTCGACCCGAAACACGATGGGAAGTGTGATCTCGCGGCCTGCCAGGACATCATTTTCATCAACACACCGAGCTGGCAGGCGATCGACCCGATCGTCCAGACCGATCTCGCCAAGATTGGAATCGGGATCAAGCCGCGCGTCTTGAACACCTCGCAGGCGTTCCTGGCGATCTTCAACGTCAAAGCGCAGACGCCGATGTCGGCGCTGGGCGGCGGAGGAACTGACTACACCGGCGCCGCCAGCTTCGCCGGCCCGAACTTCGCTTCGAGCGCGATTACCGGACCGTCGTCGTGCTGTAACTACTCGCTCGTGAGCATGACCAAGGGAGAGGCGAAGAAGTTGGGAGTGCCCTACCCCGCTGGGGGTATCCCAAGCGTCGACAGCATCGTCAATCAATGCAATGTCCTGAGCGGGCAGAAGCAGGATGCATGCTTTGAGCAACTGGACAAGGTCATGATGACGAAGGTCGCGGCCTGGGCGCCCTACCTGTGGGGCCGGTCAGTGGTCATTACCGCACCAACGGTCAAGCATTTCGTCGAGGATCCTTGGACTGGGCTCATGTCGATCCGTCAAACCAAGGTCAGCAACGGCATGACTCTGCCGGCGAAATAGGTCACCAGGCGCGAACGAAAGTCGAAGGCGAGGCAGCGCCATTCGATCACGGAGACCTCTCGGGCGAAGCGATCACCGTATCGCCCGGGAGGTCTCCGGCGGCCCGGCAGGTTCAGAGGCGCGTGCTGACGGGCTAAGCCGCCGCGCCGGCGATCGTGTCCCGGGCCGCATTCTCAGGAAAATGACAGGCAACGAGATGCGTCGAGGTCTGAACGTCCAGCTTGGGCTCCACCGTCCGACACAGGTCCGTTGCCTTCCAGCAGCGTGTGTGGAAGCGACAACCGGACGGCGGATTCAAGGGGCTCGGAACCTCGCCGCTGAGCTCAATCCTCGGCCTGTCTTTGGAGGCGGGGTCAGGGACGGGCGCGGCCGATACCAGGGCCTTTGTGTACGGGTGGTGCGGACTCGCGTAGAGGGCGTCTCGCGGCGCCACCTCGACCACCTTCCCGAGATACATGACCGCGATCTGATCCGCGACATGCCTCACCACGGACAGATCGTGCGAGATGAACAAGTAGGTCGTGTTTGATTGCCGCCGCAGGTCCTCCAAGAGATTGACGATCTGGGCTCGAATCGATACATCCAGGGCCGACACCGGTTCGTCAGCGACGATCAGCCTCGGCGCCAGCGCGATGGCTCGCGCGATCGCTACCCGTTGTCGCTGGCCGCCAGAAAACTCCGCTGGAAAGCGGTGAAAGTCATCGCGCGAGAGACCCACCTGCTCGAGTAGCGAGAGCACAGCCTTGCGAGTCGCTGCCTTGGATTGGCGGCGGCCCCGATAATAGAATGGGGCCGCAAGAATGGTTCCAATGGTGTGACGCGGGTTCAGGGACGAATACGGGTCTTGCGAGATCAGCTGGACGCTCTGTCTGAGAGCCCGGGCATCGGCCACTTCGCCGCCAATTGCGATCGTGCCGCTGGTCGGTGACAGGTAGCCGGCGATCATCTTCCCCGTGGTGGACTTCCCGCAGCCGGTCTCGCCGACCAGCCCGAAAACGGCGCCGTGGCCGATGTCGAATGACACGCCATCGACCGCCCGGACCGCTCCGGCCTGTCGCTGGACAACGACCCCGTGCGTGACCGGGAAGATCTTCTCGAGGTCTCTGACCTCGAGAAGCGGACGGCCGTCATCGGTCATTCGGCCAGGCCGGTCGGGGTCGGTGTGGAGTCCGTGAGCCACGGGATGATCTCGTCACGGAGGATGCCGTCCCGGCGGTAACTGGGGAGATGGCAGGCGGTCTCATGTCCTTCCGCTTCGGCAGTGAGGACCGGCCGGTCCGTCGCGCAGCGTCCCTCCAACAGGTGGGCATAGCGACAGCGCGGGTGAAACGGGCATCCCGTCGGAATTCTCCCCGCCCGTGCGGGCTGGCCCGCGATCGGCTCGAGACGCTGTTGCCGCTCGCGATCGAGCCGGGTGACCGACTTGAGGAGGCCCCACGTATACGGATGCTGTGGCCGCGTTAGAACCGCCTCAATGGAGCCACGTTCCATCACTTGCCCGCCATACATCACGACAATGTCATCTGCGACCTCCGCCGCCACCCCGAGGTCGTGGGTGATGAGAATCATTCCGGTGTCGTACTCACTCTGAAGATCCTTGATGAGGCTCAGAATCTGTGCCTGTACTGTCACGTCGAGTGCTGTGGTTGGCTCATCCGCGATAAGCAGGCTCGGCTCACGAACCAGCGCCATTGCGATCATCACCCGCTGGCGCATGCCGCCGGAAAGCTGATGAGGATAATCGCGCAGGCGCTTTTGGGGGTCAGAGAAACCGACGCGACGAAACATTTCAACGGCACGGGTATGAGCGGCCGCTCGTGAGACACCTGACCGGGTCGCGCGGATACTCTCGACGATCTGCCAGCCAACCCGGTAGTACGGGTGTAACGCCGCGAGTGGGTCTTGAAACACCATCGCCATAGTGGTCCCGCGAAGGTGGCGGAGTCGGCGCTGCGGCTTGCCAATCAGCTGTTCGCCTTGGACCCAAACCTCCCCCGACACCCGGCATCCGGTCGGCGGGTTCAGGCCAAGGATGGCCTTCCCCATGACGCTCTTGCCGCTGCCGGACTCGCCGACGACCGCAAGAGTGCGACCGCGCTCGAGAGACAGGCTCACTCCGTCAACGGCAGTTGCCACACTATCCCTTGTGACAAACGAGACCGACAGATTCTTGACCTCCAAGAGATGGCGCGAATTCATCTCTGTAATCTCGTCTCGAGGTACGCCGGAAGGTGGTCGCTGATGTCTTGTGAGACGCGGGAGACCCACTTCTCGATCATACCGAGTCCCGCCCGCCCGGTCCCTTGTATTCGGCGTTGCGACAGATCACGCTAGCCGCGGTTCTGATGCTCCAAGAATTGCCGACGGAGTGACTGTCGACACTGCGAAATTCATCGACTCGGCCCACTGGAAGTCAGAAGCGGTGCGTTGGCCCGCTGCCCCATGAGTCAGGGAGGGTGTAGCCAGTCGGCAGCGGGTCGCTCGGGTCCACGCCGATCTGGGCGGTCCCGTAGATCCAGCTTCGGCCGGTGATTCTCGGAATCACGGCTGCTTGCTCGCCCACTCGGGTCCGCCCGACGATCTCGGCACGGAAGGTGGTCGACAGGATCCCCTCGTGAACGTATGGTTGGCCGTCGGCGAGCTCCCCGCGGCTCGAGAGGATCGCGAGCCGTGCGGCGGTGGCGGTTCCGCAGGGCGAGCGGTCGAGACGCCCCGGGCTGACGATCGTGGCGTTGCGGCCGTCGCCGCCGGCGCGCGGGGGCGCCGTCCAGACGACGAATCCGAGCTGGTCGACGCCCGCAAGGTCCGGGTGGCGGAACTCGAGCTGGGTAGCGGCCGCGAGCTTGATCCGTTCACCGAGCTCCGCCAGCCGCGCCGCCTCTTCGGGGACGATCGCAAAGCCGTGGTCCGTCGCCGAGACCAGCACGAAGAAGTGCCCGCCGTAGGCAACGTCGAGCGATACGGTTCCGAGTCGCGGAACCTCGATCGTGACGTCGAGCTGGGTGCAGAAACTCGGGACGTTGTCGAAGGTCACCGACTCGCACTTTCCGTCGTGACAGCGGGCTGCGACCAGCACGATCCCGCCAGGTGTGTCGAGCACGAGTTCGGTGACGGGCTCGTACATCTGCAGGATCCCGGTTTCGAGCGCGACGGTGACCGAGTTGATCGTGTTGGTACCGGACATCGGTGGGTAGTCGGCGCCCTCCATGATCACGATTCCGAGGTCCGCGCCTGGATCGGCGGGTCTGGTCAGCAGCACCGCGGACAGTGCCGGTTGGCCTCGAGGCTCGAACAGCAGCTGCTGGCGGAGCTCGTCGCGGTGGCGCTCGAGGTACTGCTTGCGCTCGAGCATCGTGGCTCCGGGAACGTCGAGGACCCCGCCGACCACGACGCGACTCGCCTCGCCCTCGCAGTGGGCGTCCACGGTGTGGAGGATTCGCTCGAGCTTCACGTTGACGGGATCCTCACGATTGCCTCACTTCTCGTCCGGGCCGAGAACTCCGGTACCCCAGCTCTATGTTGGGTGTACCATAGTACCGGTAACCTGGCCGTGTCAATGACGGGCCGATGGTCCCTCGAGACACGCGGCTGACCGAAGAGACGTTCGGCGTATGAGCACGAGGCGAACTTGAACCCGTGAAGGACGAGATCCCGATGAGCACCGCTCCCCGGTTCGTATCAAGCGATGAGCTGCGGGCCGCACTCCCGATCGAGCTGGTCGTGGAGGCGCTCGCACGGCGCTTCACGACGACCGTGCCAGCCGAACTGGAGGGGACCCCCCGAACCGTGGTCAGAGTTCCGGGCCGGGCGGCCGGTGATGAGGCTGAGATGCTCCTGATGCCCGCGCACGGGGAGGAGGGTGCCGGGCTGAAGCTCGTCTCGATCGTCCGCGGCAATCCCACTCGCGGGTTGCCGATGATCCAGGGTCTCTACGTGCTGTTGGCGCCTGGCGGTATGACACCGGAGCTCATGATCGACGGCGCGGCGCTCACTGCCCTGCGCACCGCGGCTGTCTCCGCGCTCGCCACCAGACACCTGGCGCGGCCCGACAGCAGGAACCTGGTCTTGTTCGGAGCCGGCGCGCAAGCCGCAGCACATGTCGACGCCATTCGGGCCGTGCTTCCGATTGAGCGCGTCACCGTGGTCGGCAGCTCGGCTGAGAGCCCGCGCGCAGCCGCACTCGTCGCGCAGCTGCTTGCCGCCGGTGTGGACGCGACCGTCGGCAATCGAAAGGCGGTCGCGAGCGCCGACGTCGTCTGCACCTGCACGACCAGCGTCGCGCCCGTATTCGCCGACAACGATCTACGGCCGGGCGCTCATATAAACGCGATCGGTGCCTACCGGCTCGACATGTGCGAGATTCCCGCGGGGTCCCTGGCGCGCGCGCTGCTGATCGTCGAGAGCGTTGCGGCAACGCTCGCGGAGGCAGGCGATGTGGTCAGCGCGATCGACAGCGGCGCGCTGCCGGCAAGCGGCTTCGCATATGAGTTGCACGAACTGCTCAACGGCGGCGTCGGCAGAGACGACGAAGCGCAGATCACCGTCTTCAAGTCGGTCGGGCTGGCGGTCGAAGACCTGACCGTCGCACGCGCTGCCGCCGACGCGCTTGCCGGCGTCGACTCGCTCGCCTATCCGAGCCGGCTAGCCAGCCGCTGACGGCACGGCCGCGGACGGCTCCGCGTGCCCGGCCCAGATTCCCCGAGTGTGCTCCAGGTGGCTTGCCGTCAGCCGCTGCGCCGCGCGGATGTCGCGCGCTCGGAGCGCATCGAGGATCGGGCGATGCTCGGCCGCGGTGGCCTCAAGGGTCCCCGCGGCGGCGAGCGATTGCAAGCCGACGATCCGCGTCTGGTCGCGCAGACCGGCGATGATCTCGATAAGGCGGTCATTGCGCGCCAGCGACAGCAAACGCAGGTGGAAATCCCGGTCGGCTACGAGGAACGCAGGAACATCGCCCAGCTTGGCCGCGGCTTCGAGCTTGAGGAGCGGCTGCTCGAGCGTGTCCAATTCCTGGTCGGACGCACGTTCGGCGATCAGCTTCAGCGCCGGGACCTCGAGCATCAATCGAAGCTCGCAGATCTCGTCGAGGTCCTGCTCGTCGACCACCGTCACGCGAAAGCCGCGGTTCGGCAGCACCTCAACCAGACCCGAGCGCGCCAACTCCAGCATCGCCTCTCGGACCGGGGTCGGCGAGACGCCGAGATGCTCGGCGAGGCTAACGGCAGAGTGGATCGAGCCGGGCTCGAGCTCGCCTCCGAGGATTGCCGCGCGCAGCGCGTCGACGGCCTCTTCTCGAAGGTTTCGGCGTTTTATCAATCTGAGTGCCGATCCGCCCTGCTGCATGGTGCCCATCCTAGTCACGACGTCGGCCAATAAGGATAGCAGCCATGTAACATGCTACATGGTGGCTGAGATACGGTTTCATTACTACAGAACGGCCTGAACCCCGTTTATCGCGCGGTGCACATAACTCGTATCGACATCTACGCGCTGCCGCTCCACTACGCGCACGGCACCTACGTGATGTCCGGCGGCCGAGCGGCCTCCGTCCAGGAGAGCACGTTGGTGCGGGTGCGGACCGACGAGGGCATCAGCGGCTGGGGCGAGGCGTGCCCACTCGGCGCCACCTACCTAGCTGACTTCGCACAGGGCGTGCGCGCGGCGCTGCCGCTGCTCGCGGACGCCGTGATCGGCCTTGATCCGCGTGAACTCGGGACGATCGGCGCTGCGATGGACCGGACGTTGCGCGGACAACGCGCCGCCAAGAGTGCGTTCGACGTCGCCTGCTGGGACATTCTCGGACGCAGCGTCGGCCTGCCGGTCTGCACTCTGCTGGGCGGCCGGCGCAGTCAGGACTTCCCGCTGTACATCGCGATTCCGCTGGGCTCATCGGAGGCGATGACGGAGTTCGCGGTGTCGGCCGTGGAGGACGGGATCGGCGCCCTTCAGCTCAAGCTCGGCAGCGATCCGGTGGCTGACGCGAACCGCGTCGTCGCCGTCCGCGAGGCGGTCGGCGATGGAGTCCTGCTGGTCGCGGACGCGAACGGCGGTTGGCGGCGCCATGATGCGCTGATGGCCGCGCGACTGCTCAGCGACGTCGCCAACGTGCTGCTCGAGCAGCCGTGCGCGACGCTGGCTGAGTGCGTCGAGATCCGCCGCCGGGTGCCTCTGCCGATGTCGCTCGACGAGGTGATCGTCGACGTTCCGACGCTTGCCGAGGCGTCCGCGCTCGGCGCGATGGAGTCGATCAACCTGAAGATCGGGCGCGTCGGAGGGCTCTCGCAGGCTCGCGTCATTCGCGACCTCGTCGGCGCCCTGGGACTTCGGGCGACGATCGAGGACACCTGGGGCGGCGACGTCGTCACCGCCGCCGTCAGCCACCTAGCGGCGAGCACGGCGCCGGATGCGCTGGTGCACGCGTCGTTCATGAACGACTGGGTGACCGACCACGTCGCCGGTCACGAGCCGCGCTCACGACACGGGCGCGGGCGGGCACCGGACGCCCCCGGCCTCGGCATCGAGGTCGACGTCGAGGCGCTGGGAGCACCGCTTCAGACGATCGAGTCGCGGTGACGGTGACACCGCCGGCGACGGAGGAGATCGAGCGCGAGACCCGCAGGCTCGGCAATCGGCTCTGGCAGCACCAGCGCCGGCACCGCCACCCAGGACGGATCGCCGAGGATCGGGCGATGGCCGCGGTGACCGCGGAGCCGGGGCTGCGCGCCGCTGCGTTTCGGCTGGTGGATGTCGCACCGGCGTGCGACGGCGCCGCCGACCTCGCCGAGCATCTCGGCGCCTACCTCGACGAGATCCGCGCGCCTTCGGGACTCCTCGCCCGGTCGCGGCGGATCCTCCACGGACGCCTTGGCGCGGCCGCCAGCGGGCGAGCTGCGGCAACGGCGGTCAGGTCGATTGCCGACAGGTTCATCGTCGGCGAATCGGTCGGGGCGGCGACCGCGCTGCTCGCGTCGTTGTGGGCCGACGGGACGGCCAGCACCGTCGACCTGCTCGGCGAGGCCACCGTCACGCCGGCCGAGGGCGCCGCGTACGCGGAGCGGTGCCTCGAGGCGCTGCACACGCTGCACGCGGCCGCCGAGCAGTGGCCCGCGCGGCCACTGCTCGAGCACGACGCCGCCGGTGCGCTCCCACGCGTGAACCTGTCCGTGAAGGTCACAGCACTGACCCCGCTCGTGCGCGCGCAGGCGCCCGAGCGAGCCCGCGACGATGCCGGTCGGCGTCTGTTGGAGCTCCTGCGGGCGGCCCGCACGCTGGGCGCGCACCTGCACATCGACATGGAGTCGTTCGACTCTCACGAGCTGATCCTCGAACTGGTGCTGGAGCTCCTGTCACGGGAGGAGTTCCTGGACGGGCCGTCCGCCGGGCTGGTGCTCCAGGCCTACCTGCGTGACAGCGAGGAGACGCTCGAGCGGGTGCTCTCATGGGCTGGCGGCGTCAAACGCTCGGTGCCATTGACCGTGCGCTTGGTAAAGGGCGCCTATTGGGACCACGAGATGATCGATGCTACGCAGCATGGGTGGCAGGCGCCGGTATGGACCGACAAGCTCGAGAGCGATCGCTGTTTCGAACGGCTCACGCGAGCTCTGGTCGACGCCTTTCCGCTGGTGCGTCCCGCGATCGCCTCGCACAACCTACGGTCGGTCGCACACGCCGTCGCCTGTGCGCGGACGCGCGGGCTCGGTCAGGCGGACATCGAGCTGCAGGTGCTGCGGGGACTTGGCGACGAGCTGCAGAGCGCACTCGCCGCAGAGGGGCTCCGCTGCCGCACGTACTGCCCTGTCGGCGACCTGGTCGCCGGGATGGCGTACCTCGTGCGCAGGCTGCTCGAGAACACCTCCAACGCGTCGTTCTTGTCGAGCAGCGCCGCGGGCGTCGGGATCGCCGAGCTGCTGAGGTGCCCGTGATCGCGTTCCATGCAGTCGACTCGCATACCGAGGGAATGCCGACCCGCGTGATCACGGACGGCGTCGGGGTCCTCCCCGGTGAAACGATGCTGCAGCGCAAGCAGGGCTTCGAGCGCGACCGGGACGGGATCCGCCTGCTGCTGATGCGCGAGCCCAGGGGCCACGGCGCCATGTCCGGCGCGATCCTGCAACCGCCGTGTCGTCCGGAAGCCGACTGGGGCGTCATCTTCATCGAGGTCAGCGGCTGCTTGCCGATGTGCGGACACGGCACGATCGGCGTCGCCACGGTACTGGTCGAGGAGCGGCTCGTCGAGGTGACCGAGCCCGAGACCGTGATCACCCTCGACGTCCCCGCTGGGCTGGTCCAGGCGCGCGTCGCGGTCAAGGACGGACGAGCGGCGCAGGTCACGATCAAGAACGTCCCGGCCTACGTCGTCGAGCTTGACGGCGAGGTCGGCGGGATCCGTTACGACATGGCCTTCGGCGGCAACTTCTACGCGATCGCCGAGGCGGCGCAGGTCGGCCTGGAGGTCGTTCCCGATCAGGCTCCCGAGCTGATCGCCGCCGGGCTCGAACTGATGCAGGCGGTCGGCGAGCCGGTCCATCCGGACGATCCGGCGATCCGTGGCTGCCACCACGTGATATGGACCGGACCCCCGAGCGACGGTGCCGACGGCCGCGCGGCCACGGCAATCCACCCCGGGTGGGTCGACCGCTCTCCGTGCGGGACGGGGACCAGCGCCCGGATGGCAACCCTGCACGCCCGCGGGGCGCTGGCGCTGGGCGAGCCCTACGTGCACGAGTCGATCATCGGCACTCGCTTCGCGGGGCGTCTGCTGCGGCAGACGAGCGTCGGAGGGCGGCCGGCGGTCGTGCCCGAGATCAGCGGTCGCGCGTGGATCACCGGCAAGGGCGAGTATCGCTTGGATCCGACGGACCCCTTCCCCGAGGGCTTCGTCGTTGCCTAGCGGTTTCGGGACCGCCTCAAACGAGGATGCGACCGCGGCGACCCGGCATGTTCGCCCGGTCGACCACGTCGCGGTGGTCGGCGGGGGCGTCGTCGGCCTCTGGACCGCCCACCACCTCCACGCCGCGGGTGTCGCCGTGACCGTGCTCGAGCGCGACCGCGTCGGCAGCGGCGCGTCCCGCGGAAATGCCGGCGAGGTCTGCCCGGCGCTGAGCCTGCCGCTGCCGGAGCCGGGGATCGTCGCGGCGTCCCTACGAACCTTGCACCGGCGCGACAGCGCCCTGTACGTTCCGCCACAGGCGAGCCTCGAGCTCGCCCGGTTCCTGCTCGGCTTCGCCTGGAGCGCCCGCGCCGCCCCGTTTGCCTCCGGTGCCGGCGCTCTGCGTGACCTCGGGCGTGACGCGGTCGCGGATTATCGCGAGCTGGCGGCGACGGGGATCGATCTGGCGCTCAACGACCGCCCGTTCGTGAGCGTCCACGACTCGCACGAGGCCGCCGACACGGCCCGGCGCAGGCTCCAGCGACTCGCCGGCGACCGCTTCGAGATCTCCGACGACGTGCTGGACGAACAGCAGCTCGGCGCGCTCGAGCCGTGCCTGAACGGCGCCGCTGGTTACCTCGTCGGAGGTCAGATCACGCTCGATCCGTCCGCGCTGGTCGACGGCATCGCGGCGCGGCTGCGCGCCGACGGGACCGAGATCCGCGAGGGATCTCGCGTGACTGCGATCGAACCGCGTAAGGACGCCGTCACGGTGATGACCAGCGATGCTCGGCTCGAGGCCGACGCGGTGGTGCTGGCAGCCGGAATCTGGTCGGTGGGGCTGGCCGCGACGTTCGGCGAGCGCCTGCCGATATTTCCGGGCAAGGGCTACAGCTTCACGGTGGAGATCGACGACGCGCCGCGGCACCCGATCCTGCTCGACGAGGCGCACGTCGTGATGACGCCGCTGGACGACGGCACGCGAATCGCGGGGACGATGGAGCTCGACCGCCGGCATGATCGCTTCGATCGCCGGCGCGTCGAGGCGATGGTCGCGGCGGCTCGGCCGTACCTGCGCGGCGTCCGTTGGGATGAGCGCTGGGCCGAGTGGGTCGGCCCGCGCCCGATGACTCCGACCGGACTGCCGCTGATCGGCCGAATCGGAGACAGCGGGCGCGCGTTTGTCGCCGCTGGTCACAACATGTTCGGGGTGACGCTCGCGCCGGCGACCGGCCGTGCGATCGCGCAGCTGGTGACGCGCGGCCGGTCCGATCTCGATCTTGCGCCGTTCGCTTCGCCCCGGCGGGCGGCGGCGCCTACGGCGTGGCGCGCGCCGCGGACGCGGCGGCCAGCGCTTCGCGAAGCCGCTCGAGTTCGCGGTCGGTGAGCGGCATCCGCGGCGGCCGGCAGGGTCCGCCGCCGATCCCGAGCTCGTCGAGCGCCGTCTTGAAGTACTGGACGAGCTTGGAGGTCATATCGAAACGCGCCAGCGGCAGCAGGCTCGCGTACAGGCTCCGGGCGTCGTGCAACTGGCCTGCGCTGCCGAGCTCCCAGAGCCGGACGCACTCCTCCGGCAGCACCACGGCCACACCCGAGACCCAGCCTTCGGCGCCCATCAGGGACCCCTCGAGGGCCCAGTCATCGCCGCCGACCAGGACGTCGGCATCACCGCAGCGGTGCAGCAGATCGGCGATGCGCCGCGCGTCGCCCGAGGTCTCCTTGATCGCGGTGACCGTCGGCAGCGTCTTGACGAGCTCCGCGAGCAGGTCCGGCCGCATGTCGATGCCGGTCGCCTCCGGGTTGTTGTAGACCATCAGCGGCAGGGGGGTCGCGCTCGCGATCGCACCGAAGAACTCGCGGAGCTCACGACGGTCGGCCCGGTAGAGGTACGGCGGCAGCGCCATCAGGCTGTCCGCCGAAGCAGCGAACGCATCGCGAGCGTGCACGATCGCCTGGGCAGCCGAAGGCGCTGAGATGCCGGCGCAGACTGGCACGCGGCCGGCGGCGGCGGCGACCGCGGTGCTGAGTACCTCCGCACGTTCGCTCGCGCTCAAGCTCGTCGCCTCGCCCATCGTCCCGCACGCGACGATGCCGTCGATCCCAGAAGCGATCAGACGCTCGACCTGAGCCGCGAGCGCCTCGTGGTCGATCTGCAGGCGGTCGTCGAAGTGAGTCAGGACGGCGGCGTGGACACCTTGCATGGAATGCTCCTCTCTAGGTTGCGATGCCGTGCCGGGTGGTGTTCTCGGTCACGACGACCGGCTCGACGAACTGCAGGAGGTACTCGGGACCGCCCGCCTTCGAACCCGTTCCGGACATCCGGTTGCCGCCGAATGGCTGGCGGCCGACCATCGCCCCTGTCGTACCGCGATTGATGTACAGGTTGCCGACCGGCGTGCGCCGCGCGACCGCCTCGATCGTCCGTGGATTGCGGCTGAACAAGCCGCCTGTGAGGGCGTGGCGCTGGCGCTCGACCAGTTCGGAGGCAGCCTCTACGCTCGCTACGGTCTCGATCGTCAGTACGGGGCCGAACACCTCCTCGCGGGTGATCGCGGCGTCGGCCGCGGGTCCGACGACGAGCGTCGGCGCCACATAGAAGCCTCCGGAGTTGGGCAGTTCGCCGACCCTGCGGACAGCTTCCGAGGAGGCGCCCGCGCCGGCCACTGCCGCCTCGATCCGGTCGCGTGAATCGGCTTCGATCACGGCCGGCACGTCGATCGCGAAGTCCCAGGCCGGCCCGACGAGCACCGTCTGGAGTGAGCCCTCGAGGCGCTCGCGCAGCGTCGTCGCGATTCGCTCGTGGACCAGCAGCCGCGAGGTCGCCGAGCACTTCTGGCCGGCGAAGCCAAACGCCGAGGCAAGGGCGGCGGGCACGACGTCATCGAGGTCGGCGTCGCCGTCGACGATCATGCAGTTCTTGCCGCCCATCTCGGCCACGACGCGCTTCATGTGCAGCTGGCCCGGGGCCGGCTTGGCGGCGGCCGCGACGATCTCGAGGCCGACTCGCTCCGAGCCGGTGAACGCGATCGTGTGTACGCCCGGATGGGCGACAAGAGCGGCGCCGACGGGGCCCGCTCCCGGCAGCAGCGCCAGCAACCCGGGTGGGAGGCCGGCGGCGACCAGCGCCTGGTGGATCGCCAGTGCGCACGCCGGCGACTGCTCGGCCGGCTTCAGGCAGACGGCATTGCCGGTGCAGAGGGCCGCCGCCGTCATCCCGGTGGCGATCGCGACCGGGAAGTTCCAGGGCGCGACGACGGCAACGACACCGCGAGGCCGGTGGTAGAGGAAGTTGCGCTCACCGGGGAGTTGCGGCAGCGCCCGCCCGCCCTCGAGCTCGATCGCCTGGCGGGCGTAGTACTCGAGGAAGTCGATCGCCTCGGCCACGTCGGCGTCAGCCTCGAGCCACGGCTTCGCGCATTCGAGCACCTCGAGCGCGGCGAGCTCGTATCGACGCCGTCGAAGCTCGCCCGCCGCGCGGATCAGAACCGACGCTCGTTCGCTTGCGTCGGTCTCGCGCCACCCCGGTTGGGCGGCGGCGGCCGTCCGGACGGCGGCGTCGACGTCGGCGGCGCTCGCCTCGGCAACGCGGGCGACAACTCGTTCCGGCAGTGACGGATCGACAGAGACGAACGTCGCCTCGCCAAGGCGGTTGCCTTCGATGATCACCGGCACGGCGAGCGGCAGACGCCGCTCGAGCTCGGAGAGGGCGCTCTCCAGGCGCGCGCGCTCGGTGGCGCGACGCAGTTCCAGGACGGGCTCATTACGGAAGTCAGCTGTCGGCACCTACATGTACCATGCTACATGGAACGCATTACACTAATCGAGCGAGCTACGATCACGCAGCGATGAGTATGGCCCCAACGGACCGTGGCCTCCGGTCGCTTCGGCGGACCAACCTCCGCGAAGAAGCGGTGGAGGTTCTGCGCGCTGCGATTCTCGGTGGCGAGCTCGAGCCCGGCTCGATCCACTCGGCCGTCGGCCTTGCGGAACGCCTCGGCGTTTCGCCGACGCCGGTGCGTGAAGCGATGCTTGAACTCGCCAATTCGGGTCTCGTCGAGGTTCTCCCCAATCGCGGCTTTCGTGTGACCGTGATCGACGACCAGGATCTCGATGAGATCTGCGAGCTGCGGATGCTGTTGGAGGTGCCCGCGATCGGGCTTGTGATCGATCGCGCCACCGACGACGGGCTCGACGCGCTGTGCGAGCCGCTGAACGAGCTCGAGTCGGCGGCGAGGCGAAACGACGTCGCCAGCTTCCTCCTCGCCGATCGGAGGTTCCATCTCGAGCTGCTGGCGCTGGCCGGGAACCGCCGGCTTGTCGAGATCATCGAGGGCCTCCGTGATCAGACCCGGATCATCGGCCTGCGGTCGCTGGCTGACAGAGGGGCGCTGCAGGCTACCGCCGAGGAGCATCGCCCGATTCTCGAGGCGCTCAGGGCGCGCGACGCGGTCGCCGCCAAGCGGCTGATGACCGTTCACCTCGAGCACACCCGAGGGGCGTGGGCCGGGCTTGCCGAGCCCCCTCCGACCGCGTCGGCCTCGGTCGGGAGCGGGGAATGATCGACGCGAGCTCTCGCGCACAGCGGATTGACGCGCTGCGCGCGGAGATGTACCGAGCGGGCGTGGACCTAACGGCGATCGCGCCCTCCGACAACCTCCTGTACCTGCTGGGCTTCGCTCCACTCGGGGATGAGCGGGCGTGCATGCTGCTGGTGACGTCGACCGGCTTGGCCGTCGTGATGCCAAGCCTGAACGCGGAGCAGGCGGCGGCCGAGGGGCCCGAGCTGGAGATGCTCCGGTGGGCGGACGACCAGGGTCCGCAGGCTGCGCTGACGGCGGCAATCGAACGGGTGTCCGCGGGATCCGCCAAACGGATGGCGGCCGACCCGGAGATGCGCGCCGACCACCTGCTGCTGCTGCAGGCGGCGCTGCCGGAGGCGACGACCGTCAGTGCGGCGCTCGTGATCGGCCCGCTGCGAGAGGCGAAGCGAGCCGAGGAGCTCGCGGTCCTCCAGCGCTCGTCGGACGCCGCCGACGCGGCGATGCTCGCGGCGTTTGCGGCCCTCGCCCCGGGTGTCCCCGAAACGACCGTAGGCGATGTCGTCGCGCGCGCGTTCGGCGCCGCCGGCAGCACGGCCGAGTTCGGGACCGTCGGGGCGGGGTCCAACAGCGCATTCCCACATCACCACACGGGGTCGCGGCCACTGCAGGTCGGCGACGCCGTCGTGATCGACATCGGCGGACGACTCGATGGCTACCTCTCGGACATCACCCGGATGGCGTTCATCGGCGAAGCGACCGAGCGCTACCTCGAGATCCACGCGATCGTCGAGGCGGCCGTGGTGGCCGGGCTGGCCGCCTCGAAGCCGGGGGCCACCTGTGCCGAGGTCGACCATGCCGCGCGCAGCGTCATCGAGGACGCCGGTTACGGCGAGTACTTCGTGCATCGGACCGGTCACGGCCTCGGCCTGTCCGTACACGAGTCCCCCTGGATCATGCAGGGCAACGACGTGGAGCTGCGCCCGGGGGTCGTACACAGCGTCGAGCCCGGGATTTACCTGCCCGGCGAGTTCGGGGTCCGACTCGAGGAGATCGTGCACGTCACCGAGGCCGGCTGCGAGCGCTTCAGCTCGCTGCCGCGGGAGGTGCACATCGCCCGGGGCCCCACGCACGAGCCGCCTTCGCCGGTAGGCGGCACGTGAGCGCCGTCGAGGGAGGTGGCCCGACCCCGTCTCCGGTCCCAGCACCCATCGCGCGGGCGTTGGCCGACCATGTCGCGGCCAACCGAGCGGAGCTGCTGGAGCTCCTGCGGGCGCTTGTGGCCGAGCAGAGTGTGCTCGGCGAGGAGGAGCCGGCTCAGCGGATCGTCGAGGCAAGGCTGCGCGCGCTCGGCTTCGAGACACGGCGCGTTGGGGTCGACGTCGAGACGGCGCTGGCCGATCCGTACGCCGGTCAGCCGATGATCGGCTACGAAGGGCGCTCGTCGCTCGTCGGATATCTGTCTGGCCGCGGCGGCGGGCGATCGATGCATCTTTCCGGCCATATCGATGTCGTGCCCGTGGACCACCCCGAGCTGTGGCAGCACGGCGCGTGGGCCGGCGAGCTGGTCGACGGCCGCGTCTACGGGCGCGGATCCAGCGACATGAAGGGCGGGATCGCGGCCTACCTGATCGCCGCCGAGGCGGTCGCGGCTGTCTGTCCCGAGCGCCGCGGCGAACTGATCTTCTCGAGCGTGATCGAGGAGGAGTGCACCGGCAACGGCATGTGGTCGGTGCTCGGCGCTGGTCACGTCGGCGATGCGGTGCTCGTCGGCGAGTCGACGGGATTGCGACTCGCCCACGCGGCGACCGGCGTCGTCTGGTGCCGCCTGGTCGCCGCCGGCGGCGCCGGCCACTCGATGCTCGCGACCGGCGAGGGCGCCTTCGACTTTCTCGCACGGGCCGTCACCGCGCTCCGGAAGGTCGAGGACGAGATCAACGCGGCGGTGGCCGACCCGGACTTCGCCGCCACCCGCGAGCGGCCATATGGGATGAGCGTCGGCAAGATCGAGGGCGGTGTGTGGACCGCGTCGACGCCATACGAGCTGACAGCCTACGTGCGATTCGGATTCGGCCCCGAGACGCTGCCCGAGGAGATCCAGGCGCGGATGCGCACGGCTGTCGAGAGGGCGGCACCAACCGTCACGATCCACTTCGAGGGCCACCGGGCCCGCGCCCACAACCACCCGAAGTCCGGTCCACTCGTCGAGCTTCTCGGTGCCTCCCACGAGCACATCACCGGTACCCCGCTGGCGCCCCTTGTCAACACCGGGACGGTCGACACCCGTTACGTGGAGACAGTGCCGGGCTACTGCTATGGCGCCATCGGCGACAACCTGCACGGCACCGACGAGTGGGTCGATCTCGACAGCCTCGTGCGGGTCGCGACCGTCGTCGCGATCACGACCGCGGGATGGACCGCGTGATCCGCGCCGCGGTCGCTGAGGGGGAGCGGCCGGCGAGCTCTCCACGGGCTCGTGGTCTGCCAAACGCTCGAGATGCGATGATTCAGGCCATGAGTGATGAGACGATTGCCGCGCGGATCGAGTCGCTGGTCGACGAGGAGCACTCGCTGCTCGGGCGCGAGCAGACAGACGCGAACACCGGCGAGCAGCTAGACGACGATCGGCGCCGGCTGGATCAGATTGCTGTCGAGCTCGACCGCTGCTGGGATCTCCTGCGTCAGCGCCGTGCGCTGCGCGAGGCCGGACAGAACCCGGACGATGCCCACGTTCGCGACGCGAACACGGTCGAGCGCTACCTGCAGTAGATGACCAGAGACTCGGCGTTCGTCAGCGAGGTCGCCAACGAGCTGAGCACCTGGCCCGGTGTCAGCGTCGGCCGTCGAGCCGACGCCGCGGCGCTCATCAGCTACGGTCACGTCCAGCTCGGGCTGTTGTATCCCGACCGTGAGGCGGCGGAGATCCATTTCCTCGACGCCGAGCACGACCAGCTGATCGAGGAGGGAGACGCCGAGCCGGCGGAGGCGACCGAGAACTCCACCGGAGTCAGCCACTCGCTGCGGGGGCCATCCGACGTGACGGCCGTCCTCGAGCTGTTCGACCGCCGTTACCGCGAGGTGCGCGGCGACGCGGGACCGTACGTTTCCAGCGATCCCGAGTAGCGCCCGACGGCTCAGGCTCCGGCCTCTTTCGGGGTTCGCGGTAGCTCTCTAAAGGTCCGGGCGTCGGCGGCCGATGTTCGCGTTCGATTCTGCCTGCGATGGCGGCCGAGGTTGCAATGGCGCGCCGTGAGGGCGCGCGCCTGCGGCGCGAGAACGCGGCGCTGCAGACGCGGGTCGCCGAGCTCGAGGGCCGCGCTCCAGTGCCGCATTCCGCGCGACAGGCCAAGGCCATGAAGTTGCGGCTGTGCGAGGCAGATGGTCGCGATGGAGAGCCCTGGATCGGGGTCCCTCGCCCCGCGCGGACCGTGCAGCAGTCCCTCCGGTGAACGCGCTTCGCAGTCAACGTCCCTAGACGGGGGCGCAATTTGGCGGGATAGTCCTGCTGTGAGGTTGCTTCACCGTGCGATAGGAGCGCTCGCGTGCGCCGCGCTGCGGCGATGCCTGGTGCGTACGCATCCGCAGCCGATGCTGCCAGTGACGCGGTGTGCCGTCCTGCGACCTCGGTCCCGGCGGTCGCGGCGGCCGCGCATGTCGGACGCGCGAACGTCACGATCGCGCGGTCCGAAGGGGGTAACGGCATGCCGCAGTGCACGTTCGCGCCGAGCGGGCACAAGCGCCCCTCGGTCACGGTCAACGTCGACAGCGGACCGCAGGCTCAGTGGCGGCTGATGCGGACGGTCGTCGAGGCGACCCAGATCTTCGGCGTTCCGCCGCCGGGCTGGAGAGCACCGATCGGCCTGAGCGGGCTCGGCCCCTACGCCTCCTGGTTCCCGGAGCTGGGCGCACTGATGGCCACCAACGGAGCCGACCTGGTGACGGTCGGCGTCGACTGGCCGCGAGCTTCGCGGGGGGCAAAGATCGCGCTGGCCCGCCAGATCATCGTTCCCTTCCGGCGCCACTCTCGCTGAGCGGCGCGGGCGAGTTCAATGTATGTAACGCTGCCAGTCGCGCGGAACGGCACCCGCTGGTCCCGGCACCGGCTGGTCGGGCGGGTGACTGTCGGGGGCCGTTAGCTCGGGGCCGTAGAACACATCACGCGTCCGGTAGTCGTAAAACCAATCTTCCCCGGGCTCGAAGCTCTGGACGACCGGGTGGCCGGTGGCCGCGTTATGGGCCGTTGCATGCTGGCTGGGAGAAGTGTCGCAGCAGCCGATATGCCCGCAGGTAGCGCAGCGACGGAGATGCACCCACCAGCCCTGAGGTCCGCTGGCGAGGCACTCAACGCAGCCGGTTCCGCTCGGTGGAACCGACGGATCGATCTCGCTCGATTCTGACTCCATTTCCGGTGCCATGCCCGGGGAGGATACGCCCCCTGTATCTTCGGGCAGCGTGTCGACTGCAAACACCGACGAAGCGACGGCGCTCGTCTCCGGTCAGGCGCTGTCCGCGTCGCAGCTGAAGATGCTGGCCGACCACGGGGAGGAGCGAACGGCCGATGTCGGCCAGGTGCTCTACGACGTCGGCGATCACCGCTATCCGTTCATTGCGATCCTGGAGGGCGAGGCGGCAATCCTCGACCAGGCGGGCAACGAGATCGTACGGCACCGCAAGTTCGGCTTCCTTGGCGAGCTGAACCTGCTGTCCGGTCAGACGGTTTTCGTCCGGGCGATCGTGACGGAGCCGCTGCGGTATATCGCAGTCGACCGCGAGGTCCTGCGATCGCTCCTATTCGAGGATGAAGGGTTCAGCGATCGCGTGCTACCCGCCCTGATCGCTCGTCGCGAGATGCTTCAGCGGGTCCAGGGCCTCGGCGTGGAGATCGTCGGTCCGCACTCTTCTTCGGCGACGATGCGAATGCTCGACTTCGTCCGCGGCATCAAGGTTCCGTTCGTCTGGCGCGATTCCGAGCGCTCCGGTGCTGATCAGTCGGCGGCGGAGCTCGTCGCCGGCCTCGGCCCCGCGGAGCTCCCACTCGTCCGCCTGCCCGGCGGCGTGCAGTTGCGCGGGCCGTCTCCCGGCCGAGTCTCCAGAGCGCTCGGTATTGGGCTCGAGCTCGAGGCTCGCGAGGAGGTTGATCTGCTCGTGATCGGCGCCGGTCCGGCGGGTCTCGGCGCCGCCGTTTACGGCGCTTCTGAGGGGCTCGACACGCTGGTCATCGACGGCTCCGGGCTGGGCGGCCAGGCCGGCACGTCGAGGAGAATCGAGAACTACCTGGGGTTCCCGGCCGGGATCACGGGTTCGGAGCTGACCAGCCGCGCCGTGACCCAGGCGCGAAAGTTCAACGCCCGCTTTGCGACACCATATCGGGCGCTTTCGCTCGAACCTGGAAACGGCCGTCATCTCCTGCGGCTGGACGAGGACCGTGAGATCGCGGCTCGCGCCGTGCTGCTGGCGACCGGCGCGGAGTACCGGCGGCTGCCGGTCGAGAACCTCGAGGAGTACGAAGGGATCAGCGTCTTTTACGCCGCAGGGCCGGTCGAGGGCCAACTCTGCGGCGCCGAACGCGTCGGCGTCGTCGGCGGTGGGAACTCGGCCGGACAGGCAGCCGTCTGGCTCGCTCGCGGAGGGGCGCTGGTGACGCTGCTGCATCGCCGGGGAGATCTGCGCGAGACGATGTCGGACTACCTCGTGCGCGAGCTCGAGCGCTTCGGAGTCGCGGTCCGCGATCGCAGCGAGATCGCCGCTCTGGAGGGCGTCGACGGACAGCTTCAGGCCGTCACGCTCAAAGACGGCCACCGCCTGCCGTTCGCCTTCCTGTTTCTGTTCCTCGGTGCGCTTCCGTGCACGAGCTGGCTGGGCGATTCATCGGTGCGTCGCGATGACGATGGTTTCGTGCTGACCGGACCCGCCGCCGGCGTCGGTCAGCTGCTCGCGACCACCGTCCCGGGCGTGCTCGCGGCAGGGGACGTTCGCTCGGGTTCGACCAAGCGATGCGCGACCGCGGTTGGCGAGGGCGCGATGGCGGTCCAGCTCGTACACGCGCACCTCGCGGCGCACTGACCCGCCAAGCCGCGCGTCGTACTCGCGGCTCATGTCACGGCGGAGCAGCCGGTGACGTTTAGCTGAGAGACCGCTCGCGGGATCGCGGCGGCAAACGGAGTCAGCCTCCGCTAACATACGGAAGTGAGCGGAGAGCGGTGTCCGAAACTGCCAACCGGCACTCCCTGAGTGTCCAGAATCAGACGGAGGTCGCTGATGCGCCAGGGCCCACTTGCCGGCCGGTACCCCGCCGTGGCGATGATGGTGATGTTTGCGCTGATCCCGTATCTGGCTCTGTCGGCTGCGCTCCAGCCGCTGACGCCGATCATCGCCAGGGAACTGCACACGAGCCTGCAGACGATGAGCCTGGGTTCTGGGCTCGCCAACGCAGCGTACGCGGCGGGCACGGTATTCGCGGTCCAGTTTGCTCAGCATCTGCCGCAGCGCCGGATGATGGTCGCCTACGCGGTGGTGCTGGTGCTCGGGTCCGTGCTGGCGGCGGCCGCGCAGGGCCCCGCCATGTACATCGCGGGCCACGTGCTGCAGGGCCTCTGCACGAGTTTGTTGCTGATCGCCGCGGTGCCGCCGCTGGCGCTCGGCTATGCGCCGAGCAGGCTGCGCACGACCGCGGTGATCTTGAACCTCTGCATTTTTGGCGCGGTCGCGCTGGGTCCGACGGTCGGTGGGCTCCAGGCTCAGGCGGACGGCTGGCGGCCGTTGTTCTGGGTCGTCGCGGCAATCGCGGCGGGGGCGGTCGTGCTCGCGGTTCTGACGTTTGAGGACTCGCCTGCGTCCAATCCGAACGCGCCGCGCGATGTCCCGGCGCTGGCGCTCGCGGCGATCGGCCCGGTTGCAGCGTTCTTCGGCGCGTCGCAGCTGACCAGCCACCGGTTCCTCGACCCGATCGTGTTCA
This sequence comes from uncultured Solirubrobacterales bacterium, assembly GCA_963830475.1. Taxonomy (GTDB): domain Bacteria; phylum Actinomycetota; class Thermoleophilia; order Solirubrobacterales; family Solirubrobacteraceae; genus Palsa-465. Next base: position 249,220 of record CAWHMX010000009.1, read on the forward strand.
TCCCGCTGCTCGCCGGCTTGGCGGTGATCGTCGTTCTGATCGTGTACCAGTACCGAGCCCCGCGGCCACTGCTGACGATTCGGACGATGCTGACCAGCACGATGCCGGTGGCCGGGATCATCGTGGCACTGTTCGCGGCAGCGGCATCGGTTTCGGCGACGGCGCTGACCGCCGCTGTGCTGGCGGGTCACTACAGCCCTCTTCACCTGGGGCTGCTCTACCTGCCCGAGGTGGCCGGCGCCGTGATCACCGCGTTCCTGCTCGGGGTCGTCTTCAACAGGCGCGAGATCCACTATCTCCCGCTCCTCGGAATGGTGTCGCTGGCGGCGGGGATCGCCGTCTTCCGGATCGAGGTGCCCTCGAGCCCGGCGTTGACGCTCATCGGGTCTGGGTTGACCGGCATCGGGCTCGGAGCGACCGTCGCTCCGGCGCTGTTCGTCGCGGGCTTCTCGCTGAATTCGATGAGCCTGCAACGCGTATTCGCGATCGTCGAGCTGATGCGTGCGGTGGCGGCGTTCATGATCGCGCCGATCTTCGTCTACTTCGCCGCGAACGTCGGCGGCAGCCTCGAGGCAGGGACGGGCATCGCGCTGTGGATCGGATTCGGAATCGCGATCGGCGGCGCCGTCATCGGTATTGCCGTGTACGCGCTCGGCGGCGCCCGCGCACAGGCACCTGACATCGAACGGTTCCTCGCCGGCGAGGGGCCGGCGTGGTACTCGCCGCCGCTGCTGGCCCGGATCCGCTCCCGGATGACGATCGGCCACCCCGCGGCGGAAGGCGCCGACTGAAATGGCGCCGGGTGGCGCAGACGCTGAGGCAGGCGCCACCGCTGGTGGGCCGGTGCTGTTCGCCTACGACGGCTCCGAGCTGGCGGGGTTCGCGATCGAGCAGGCCGGCCGTCAGCTCGCGCCGGGGCGGGACGCCGTCGTGGTGTGCGTCTGGCAGCCGGCCGACGTCGGATTCCTGCCGATCGGCGAGCGCGAATTCGACGCCGCTCAGGCCAGCGAGGTCCGCAAGGCAGCCGAGGAGACGGCCGCGTACGGCGCGTCGCTCGCGGAGCGAGCCGGGTTCCGCTCGCGGAGCGTGGCGGTCGAGGCGGCGCCGACCTGGAAAGGGATCGTCAAAGCCGCCGAGGACCGCCAGGCAAGCCTGATCGTGCTCGGCTCCCACCGCCGCGCCGGGGTGGTCGGGCATCTGCTCGGAAGCGTCGCGTCCGCGGTCGTCGCGCGCTCAGTCATCTCGGTGCTGGTCGTACACCGCCGAGCCTGAGCTCGATCGGTCAACCTTCGGCGAGTAGCTGCGCCAGCGAACGCGTGCACGTGCACGCGGCGCCCCTGAGACGCCGCAGGCCGAGTACGCCCTCGATCGTCGCCAGGAGCGAGTAGTGGTCGGTTGGCTCGCTCAGACGAGCACGGGCCCTCGCTCCCGGGCCAGCGACGATCGTCGCGATATGGCCGCCGGATGCGAGCCGGCAGCAGCCGGAGTCGCTGGTGCCCTCATCCCAGGTGATGAACAACAGGCCGTGAGGGCCGAGCGCGCGGAGCAGTGGGGGCACGAGTGCGGATAGGAACCGGTCGCCGGTCGCGACCGAGCAGTCGTGCATGTCGTGGCAGAGGTTGGGGGTTATCCAGACGAACCTCGGCAGCTGGCGACGGTGCTCGTCGACCGAAAGCTCGGTGAGAGGCACCACGTTCGAGCACCACCGGGGGTTGTGTACCACCCGCGCGTAATAGACGAAGGGATCGTGCTTCTTGGCGTACTCGCCTGCGCTGACGCCGGTGAAACACGGGTGCGGCAGGTCCTCCATGTATGCCTTCCAGGAAACGTGCGCGCCCTCGAGTTGATCGACCAGGCTGGTCGCGCCGACGCTGCACGACGTGCAGTCCGACGCAATCCCGAAGGTGGCGCCGCCGGTCAGCGCCAGGTAGTTCGGCAGCGAGGGATGCGTCACCGCGTACATGTCGACGGCAAGAGCGCTGTGTCTGACAAGCCCGTTGATGTACGGGGCCTCCGGGGCGCCGATGACCTGACCGTACTCGTGGTTCTCCATCACGATCATCGCGACACTGCTGGCGGCGCCGATCGGGTCGATGGCTCGGGATGAACTCGCCGTCGCGATCGGGGCGGCGCGAGCGAGCAGCGCCACCGCAACAGCACCAAGGGTCGCCGCGACGGCTACCGATCTGTGCCTGCGACCTCCCACCGGCACCGATGTTACGAGCGCCGGGCTCGCGTCTCAGCAGGCCCCTCCGCGAAATCCGGTCGTCGCCGCCAGTTCGGGTGGCGGCACGGAGCTACGTTCCAGCGATTCGATCACGCTCTGGTCCCAGCCGGCCCGGAGCTTCTCGACCATCGCCTCCTCGTCAGCGCGATTGTGCCGAGCGACCTCGGCCGTCTGAAAATCACCGGCGGCCTTGGCGACCCGCTCGAGCAGCTCGTACGAGGTGATCTCGAGGTGCTCGGCGACGAATCCATCACTGAGGACCTTGGCTGCAGAGCCCGGATCCGCTCGGTCGATCATCTCCCTGGTCAGTACGACGAAGATCTGACCGGCGTCCTTGACCATCGACGGAGTCGTATCGTGCGCCTGCAGGCGCTCGGCAAGCCGCTCTCGATGACGGGTCGGTCTCGTCCCTATGGTGCTCGAGGGCGTGTCGGATCTCAGGGTTGTTCGCCGTCTCGATCAGGCTGTCGAGCGCGCGCAGCATGTGCTGCTCGAGCCCGTGAGCGTCCTCGATGTATGTGACGAGCCGTTCCTCCAAATCGGTCATCAGTCCTCCTGTTCTTCGTGCCCCTCAGGGTCTGCTCGCTTGCCGCGCCGCCGACGGTGCTTGCCCGCAGTGCGAGGCTCGGGGTGCGTCTCGTCGTCGCGCAGGGCGCTCGGACCCTCTTCCTGGTTCTGGTTTGACACGGCTCCCGGGGGGTCGGAATTGCGATGGTTGCTCTCGGCGTCTTTCATTGGGATGCCTCTGCCCTCGCGCCGAGGTTCGGCGGTGGATCGGGATTGGGGTCCGGATCGGGGGTTGGCGGTGGATCGGGAGTCGGGACCGGATCTGGCATCGGCGGAGCGTCGGGGTTAGGTTGCGGATCCGGAGTGGGAGCCGGGTCGGGTTCTGGCGAGCCCGGCCGTGGCTCCGGAACGACCGGCGTCGCCGGCTCGATCGGCGTCGGGACGGTCGCCGGACTCTCCGGAGCGCCGGGTGTGCCGGGGTCGGGGTCGATCGGCGTTACCGGCGCATCTGGGACAGCCGGAGTGGGTGGCTCCGTCGGCGTGGGAACCTCGAGGCCGGGAATCGCTGCCTCCGCGGCCGCTCGAGCGGAGTCCGTGCGGGCACCGCTCCCGGATGGTGAGGAGATCGAGAAAGGCATGCGAGTGATTTACCCGCGGCTGGAGGTGGCCAACCCGACCGCGTCGCCAAACCCGAACCTCGCTTCGGCAAACCAACGACGCACGGTTGGCCGACACCGCTGGTCGCCGGGGCGGTTTGGCGCCGGCGAGGTTAGGGTACGAGCTGAGTGGGATGCCGTGGAGCTGCCGTTGCTGTTCGCGAGCTCAGCCGCCGCCGCTGCCGGGGGATACGGATTGATCGCGGCGCCGCGGCTTGAGAACGCGCCCGCCGTCCGGATGGCGGTGCTCGGCGCGGCGGGCGAGCTCGCCGCTGAGCGCGTGCTGGAGCGGCGCCTGGGTCCGATCGCGGAGACGCTTCACACCGGTGTCGCCGGTCGGCGGCTGGGCACCGCCAGGCTTCTGGCGCTGGCGGGTACGGCAAGCGCCGCGACGGTGGCTCGTCGGAGCCGGTTCGGTGCCGCCCTCGGCGGTGGTGCCCTTCTGGGCTCCTCGTTGTTGACCCGGCTCGCGATCTTCGCGGCTGGAATGCTGTCGGCCCAGGATCCCAAGTACACGGTGCAGCTGCAGCGTCGGCGGGGTCACTGAGAGAGCCAGTCGGCGACGGTGCGGAGGTCCGATACGAACGCGGCCATCGCGGCGGCGCGGTCCTCCGGGCCTGACGCTCGGAGGATCGATGACGGGTGCGCGGTCAGGGTTACGCGCTCAGCGAGGTCGCTGTCGAGCGTGCGTCCGCGGTCGCGGCCAACGCGTATTGACGGCCCGAGCAGCGCCTGCGCCGCGACCGCGCCGAGGCAGACGAGGATCTCGGGCGAGACTATCTCAAGCTCGGCTTCGAGCCAGGGAAGGCAGGCGATTACCTGGGAGCGGTCGGGGCGCTGGTGAATGCGCCGTTTGCCGCGGGCCTTATAGCGGAAGTGCTTGACGACATTGGTGAGAAACACGTCCTCTCGCGCGAGGCCCGCCTGCGCCATGCCCTGGTCGAGCACTTGGCCCGCCGGTCCGACGAACGGGTGACCGGCGAGATCCTCGCGATCCCCTGGCTGCTCGCCGACGAGCATCACCCGCGCCCCCTTTGGCCCTTCGCCGAGTACGGCCTGGGTGGCTCCCTCCCAGAGGTCGCAGGCCCGACACCTCTCGATTGCGCTGCGCAGGGTCGCCTCGGTCGGGTTCGGCGGCACAGGAGCGTCCACGCGCTGAAGGTACCCCTCCGATGAGGTCGGTACGCGTTGGCTGCTCGGGGTGGAATTACGACGACTGGCGCGGGCGGCTGTACCCGGAGGCAGAGCCGCGGCGCCGTTGGCTCGAGCTATACGCCGCGCGGTTTGACACTGTCGAGGTGAATTCGACCTTCTACCGGCTCGCGCGACGGCGTGCGGTGGAGAGCTGGATCCGCGACACGCCGCCGGGATTCGTGTTCAGCGTCAAGGCGTCGCGGTTTCTCACCCACGTCAAGCGGCTGACCGGAATCGGCGATGGGATCAAGCGCTTCTACGAGCCGCTCGAGCCGCTGATCGAGGCCGGCCGGCTAGGACCCGTGCTGTGGCAGCTGCCGGCGAACTTCACGCGCGACGACGAGCGGCTGCGCATGTGGATCGAGGCTCTTCCCGCGGGGCGCCACACGATTGAGCTGCGGCATCCGAGTTGGTTCGAGGAGCCGGTGTTCGGGGTGCTGCGTGGCGCAGGCATCGCGCTGACGGTTGGCGATCATCCGCAGCGGTCGTTTCAGGAGCGGCTGGCGACGACCGACTGGTGGTTTGTCCGCTTCCACTACGGCGCCCGGGGACGGGCGGGCAACTACTCGGCCACTGAGCTCGCCACCTGGGCACGGCGGATCGCCCAGTGGCGGCGACAGCGCGAGGTGTATGGCTACTTCAACAACGACTGGAAGGGGTTCGCGCCGGACAACGCCCTCACTCTCCGTAGACTTCTCGGCGTTCCTTGTCGCCGTCGCCGCTGAGCCCGACCGTGGTGAAGCTTCCGTCGGGCCGCCGGGCGACGACCTCGCCTTGCCAGCCGCGTAGCGGATGGGCGCCGCTGCGCTGGAGCGCTCGGCAGGCGCTCCGGGTCGCGAAGAAGACGATCACCGGAAGCACCCACACCCCGATCCGCCAGAAGTGGATCTGGGCGGTGTAGGAGATGTCGAGCTGGTAGAAGAGCCGGTCGGTCGATCCGACCGCGAAGATGATCACGACCCAGCTGAGGAATGCCGCCCCGAGCGCGGTGCGCAGGGGATGGTCGCGCGGTCGGTCAAGGAGGTCGTGCCGGTGGCGGTCTCGGGTGAACCGGCGCTCCAGTGCCGGCCAGCTGTACATCGCGGCGAATACGACGAGCGGGAAGAGCGCTCCGCCCCAGAAGGGATTGGGGATGATCGTGTGTCCGTTGATCGTCGGTTCGAAGTTCGGCATCAACCGCAGCGCGCCGATCAGCCAGCCGATGTACCAGTCGGGTTGGGCTCCGTTCTCGGACAGGTAGACGTGGTAGGGGCCCCATTGCCAGATCGGGTTGATCTGCACGAGGCCGCCGAGCAGGAACAGGACGGCGGAGACGGCGAAAAGCAGACCGATCGACCGCAGCGCGTATGCCGGCCACATCGGGGTTCCGACGACGTTGCGCTCGCGCCGTCCACGGCCGGGGAACTGCGAATGGTGTTGGCGCATGATCATCGCGAGGTGCAGCGTGATCAGCACCGCCAGGGCCGCCGGGATCAGCAGCACATGAATGATCTCGAGCCGCGGTAGGAATCGGTTGGAGCCGGGGAACGGGCCGTCCCAGATCAGGTTGGCGAACTGGCCGCCGATGAACGGGATTGCCATCGCCACCGCGTACGCGATCGCGAGTCCCATTCCGGACAGAAGGTCGTCGACGAGCGAGTAGCCGGCGAAGCCCTCCAGGATCGCCAGCATCAGCATCGTCAGCCCGATCATCCAGTTGAGGTCTCGCGGCTTGCGAAACGCGCCGGTGAAGAACACCCGCATCAGGTGCAGGACGATCGCGGCGATGAACACGTCGGCGGCCCAGTGGTGTGTCTGGCGCATCAACAGGCCGGCGGGGACGTTGAGGCTCAGATCGAGCACCGAGCGGAACGCCTCGGACATCTGCGTGCCGTACAGCGGCGGATAGCTCCCGTGGTAGACGACCTGGGCGTCCCCGGGTTGGTAGTACAGGGTCAGAAAGATTCCGGTGACGACCAGGACGATGAACGAATACAGCGCGATCTCGCCGAGCAGGAACGACCAATGGTCGGGGAACACGTAGCGCATCGCCCAGCGAATGCCGCGGGCGGCACCGATCCGCTCCTCGTTCCACTCCGCAAAGCGAACCGCGCGGCGGTGCAGCGCGCGTCTGAGGAGCTTCATGTACGGGTTCTCCGGACGTCGAGCCACGCGGGACCGACGTCCTCGTCAAAGCCGCCGGCCGCACGTAACTGGCCGCTCTGGTCGATCAGCACCGGTAGCTGTGGAAGCGGACGCCCGGCAGGCCCGAAGACGACCCGGCCACCTTCACCGGGCAGGAACGTCGAGTAGTGGCAGGGGCACGTGAACGCGGGCTCGTCGACGCTCGTCGGGGCGAACGTCGGGTACCGGTAGAGGGAGACCGCACAGGTCGCGTGCGTGCAGATCTTCGAGTACGCGAGGATCCCGTGCGGTGCCCAGCCGCGCCGCGCCGCCGGCAGGCGGATGTAGGCCGCCGGCAGCCTGACGACGAGTAGCGGCGCGCCGAGCTGCTCCCAGTTGGCTCCCTCTGGTAGCGCCGTGTAGAAGCTGCCGATCTGGATGTCGGCGGCGTTGTAGGGACGGCCGTCCTCGTCAACCATCCGAACCCCGTGATGCCAGGGCGTCCTGTGGATCGCGGTCAGGCGCGGGCCCAGCGACGCCACCGGGGTGGCGGCCGCCGTCAGCAAACCTGCACCCGCCAGCCCGCCGGCGCCCGCCAGCAGGGCCCGCCGCGAGATGCCCTCGCCACCTGCCTCGACCATCTCGACGATCTCCTCCGGCTCGTTGTCTCGGAGAAGCTCCTCGCGCTCCTCGACCCTCGTCTCCTGCGGAACGATGAACTTGCCGGCCGCGATCGCGGCGGCGGCCAGTAACGCGAGCATCGTTCCGAAGGCGAGACCCAGGAGCTGGGTGTTGTGGGACGCCAGGACGTAGACGGCCGTGAACCCGAACCCGCACAAGGCGGCGAGGCTCAGCATGCCGGCGACCAGCAGCTCGGCGCGGGACTTTGCTGGAACGTTCCGGTCGCCGTCAGCGTGTGCGGGTGAAGAGACGTGAGCCTCGCTCACGTCTCTCGACTCGCCCATCCTGACGAGCCGTATCAGCGCACGGAGCGTGACCGCGGCCACAAACACCTGCCGGAGACGCTTCATGCGGTTCGCTCCCCGATCAGCCTGGCCACGATCACCAGGGCGGCCAAACCCAGGAACCAGGCGACTATCCCTTCGGGGACCGGGCCGATGTTGCCGATCCCCCAACCGCCGAAGTTGTCCGGGTGGCGCGTCCAAAGCACGTAGCGGGCCAGCGAGTCGAGCTGACGCTGATCGATCTGGGCGGCGCCAAAGCGCGGCATCAGATACGGCCCCATCCGCACCGCCTCGGCGATCTGCTGGGCGCTCGCGCGCTGCAGGGCGGGCACTCGGGCGTCCACGGTCATCCCTCCGCGAGCGACGATCGAGTGACACCCGGCGCAGTTGATCGAGAAGACGCTGAAACCGACGGCGAGACTGCCGCGGGCTGGGTCGGCGGTCGGCGCCGCCGGACCCCCGAAGCTGTGGATGTAGGCCACCAGGGCATCGATCTGCCTGAGGTCGAACGCCGGAGTCGATCGCATCGGCTCGTCCTCGGGGTTCGACAGCGGCATCCTGCCGGTCGACAGATAGAAATCGACCGGACCCGCTCCGACGCCGATCAGCGACGGCGCGACCCCGGGCTCGCCCTGCAGCATCAGCCCATGGCACGAAGCGCAACTCTCCTGGTAGAGGTCGAAGCCACGGGCCTGAAGGGCCGGCGAGTCGGGCATCGCGGCCGTCGGATTCCCGGTGCCCGGGCCGTCCGGAGACTTCGTGGGAGTCGCGGTGGCCGGCACTTCTGGCCGTGAGGCCGGTGAATCCGGCGCGGCAGGCACCGACGGGGCCGACCAGATCGTCAGTGCGCCGGTTGCCGCCGTCGCTGCGATCAGCAGCCGAGCCGGTGCCGGAATCCGCGACGGGCGCGTCAGCCTGCGGCGGAGAGAGCCGATCATCGGGTCCGCTCCCCGGCGATCCCTGCCTCATAACGTTCGCGACGCTGCTGGCGACGCTCGGCGGCGACCATCGCGTTCAGCGAGGACCAGAGTCCGACGACGATCATCATCGTCGTGCCCGCTACCCACATGATCGCCCCGGCCTGCTGTTGATCGATCACCGGCGAGGCGCGCAGGGCGAGCGTGGCGACCCGGTACGCGGGATAGAAGACGCTCGGATCGCGGTCCAGGTACGCGCCGATCACCGTCATCGGCAGCATCGCGACGATCAGGTAGACGAACTGAGCAAGGCCACCGAGCCGTCGATGCCCCGGTTCCTCGCCGACCAGCGGCCACCACAGCAGCAGGCCCACGGCGAGGAAGCAAACGTGCTCGCCGACGTGGACGAGCGGGTGCTGCACCGCCGCGTCGAAGATCACCGGCACATGCGCGAGCAGCACGACAGCGGAGAACGCGGTCAGGCACATCCAGGGCTGCGTAAACGGGCGCAGGCGCACGAGTCCTCGCGCCAGCAACCGACGCTCGCGTGAGGGCACTGTCCGCAACGCCAACCCGACCGGCCGGCCGCACAGCAGCAGTGCGGGCGCGACCTCGAGCAGCAGCAGATGCTGCGCCATGTGTGCCGACAGGAGCCGGTCGTCGAAGGCGCCGAGACCGGACTCGAGCGCCACCAGCAGGCACGCGATCCCGGCGAGGAACGCGAACGTCCGCCACATCGGCCAGCCATGTGCGGCGTGGCGGGGGGCTGCGAGGTACACCACGGCGGCGAGTCCCGCGGTTCCGGTCAGGGCAACGGACGGCTGCCAATGGCCGATCAACAGCTGCGGTAACGACGGCGCCCTCATCGCTGGTGCTCAGAGGGCTCGGGAGCTCGCGCCGCCTGCTGCTCGCGGTGTCGCTGAGCGCGCCGCTCGAGCCCGAGCCGTCCACAGCCGACGACGAACGCGCCGGCGCCGAACAGAATCGGGAACTGACCGAACGCGAAGCCGAACACGAGGATCGCGAGCCCACCCCCGGCGATCGCAGCGCCGAGGCTGGCGGCCGGCAGCGCCTGCGGCCTCGGATTGACACCGGGACTGCCGCGACGGCGTGCGTCCGGGGCGGCGATCGCGAGCCCAGCGGCGAGCACCACGATCGCGAGCACGGCGACCCCAAAGCTGGCGACCTGGACCGCGGCTCCCGCCCAGATCCAGTTGATCGCACCGAGGACGGCGAGCAGCACTGCCCAGCAGGCGGGAGCGATCGCGCCACCCCTCACGCCGGCGCCTCCGTCCGCCGAGCGTCGGCGGCCGCCTCTCGCAGGTCGAGCAGCGGCGCGTAGGAGCGGATCGGCGGGAGCGCGTTCTCGAAGTTGTGCGGTGGTGGCGGGGAGCTTGTCGCCCACTCGAGTGTGTGGCCGAGCCACGGGTCGTCGCCGGCTGGCTCGCGCCGGCGCAGCGAGGCGGCCACGTTCAGCAGAAAGACCGCGACGGCGACCGCGATCACGAACGCGCCGGCCGTTTCGATCCGGTTGAGCGTCACCCAGCCGGGATGGTCGGGATAGCGCGAGATGCGCCGCGGCATGCCGTCCTCGCCGACCACGAACATCGGCAGGAACGTCATGTTGGTCCCGATCGCCAGCAGGACCAGGTGGACCCTCCCGAGCGACTCGCGCAGCCGCGCTCCCGTGATCTTTGGGAACCAGTGATAGACGCCGGCGAAGAAACCGAACACGCTGCCCGCGAACAGCGTGTAATGGAAATGCGCGACGACCACGTAGGTCCCGTAGGCGCTGTAGTCGAGCACCGGCGAGGCAAGGAACACCCCACTCAGGCCGCCGACCAGGAATTGAATGAAGAACGCCAGCGCGAACAGCATCGAGCAGCGCAACACGATCGCGCCGCCGATCATCGTCCCGATCAGGTCGAAGTACTCCACCCCGGCCGGGATCACGAGCAGCGTCGAGGTGAACGCGAAGTACTGGTTGGTGACACCGCCGGTCACGAACATGTGGTGACCCCAGACGCTCATCGACAACGCGGCGAACGCCATCATCGAGCCGACGAACGCGACATACCCAAACCAGCGTTTGTGGGCGCTGACCGCCACCGCCTCGGCGGCCGCACCGAGGTACGGGAAGAACATCACGTAGACGACTGGGTGGCCGAAGAACCAGAACAGGTCCTGGTAGTCGATCGCGCCGCCGAAACCGCTGAAGACGTGGCCGCCGTGACGATCGATGTAGAGCAGCACGAGCGCCACGATCAGCACCGGAAACGCTCCGATCACCATCAGGACCGTCACCAGTTCGGTCCAGGTGAAGACCGGCATCCGCAGCAGCGACATGCCAGGCGCCCGGCGCCGAGCGATCGTCAACGCCACCGAAATTCCGAGAACGAGCATCCCGAGCGTCGCGAGCAACACCCCCAGCACCCAGAGATCCTGGCCGACACCGGGGGTGTGGGTACCGTTCGACAGCGGCGCGTACGCGCTCCATCCGTCGCGGCCGGGGCCGCTGGCGGTCAACCATCCGGACTGCATCACGAGGCCGCCCGAGAACCAGAGCCAGAACCCAGCGAGGGCGAATCGTGGGGCCGTGAGCCCCGGTGCTCCGATCTGCAGCGGCACGAGATAGACAGCCGCCGCGAGCGCCATCGGCGTCACGAACAGGTAGATCATCGTCGAGCCGTGCATCGTGAACAGCTCGTTGTAGGAGCTGTCCGACAGCAGCCGGGAGTTTGGTTCGGTCAACTGAGTGCGCATCAGCAGCGCGAAGACGCCCCCCACCAGCAGGTAGACGAGCGCCATCGCCCCGAGGTTGAGGCCGATGCGCTTGTGGTCGGTGCTGATCGCGGCGCCGAGCCAACCGGGAACGCGCGCCAACGGCGTCGGTGCCGCCGTGGCCCCGGCGCTCATTCCGGCCGTCTCCCGCCGCTCCTGGCCCAAACCAGGAACCGTTGGCGAGTGACCGCCTTGACCGTGAACACCATCTCGGCGTGCCTCAGACCACAGAACTCACCGCACATGCCGCCGAACGTCCCGGCCCGGTCGAAATCGAGCGTCACATGCTCGGTCGTACCCGGGAACAGGTCGCGCTTGAAGCGCAGTTGCGGAATCCAGAACGAATGGATCACGTCGGCCGAGACGAGGTTGAACCGGACCGCCTCGTCGACCGGTACGACCAGGGGCTGCGCGCCGACGAAGCCGCTCTGTTGGGTGATCCCAAAGGCCGGATAGCGGAACGTCCACTCCCACTGCGACCCGGTGGCGTCGACGATCAGGCTCGGGCGCTGGTGGGCCGAGACGACGTCCACCTGGTGCTCGGCCGAGAAGGTGATGTAGAGCAGAAACCCGACGACGCAAGCGAGCATCAGCGCGTAGCCAGCCTCGACGCGATTGCTCTCCTGCCGGCGGGAGGCAGAAGCCGGCGCGCGGCCGCGATAACGGACGGCGGTCCAGACGATCGCCGCGACAAAGACGACGAACACCGCCAGCGCGATTGGCATGTACACGTCGAAGACGCGGTAGTACTCCTGGCGGGTGTCAACAAGCGCTAAGGCGAACACGACCTGCAACCCGTGAGCAGCCGAGCCCTGATATGACCCGGCGGGTGGCCAGTGACTGCGTACCCGCCGCCCAGCTCCACCAAACGATCAAGCGGGCCGAATTCCCGCCTTAAACGAGCCGATTGAATCCATGGTCGTGAGGAACCTCAGGTCGTGCGATCGTGCTTTTGGACGAACCGGTCGCGCCGGTGGACGACCCAATGACACGTGTCAGAGTCTCTTGCCCAGCGGTGCATGTACCAGGCTGATGTTGATCGCAGCCGTGCCACCGCTGGTGACCGGGCTGGCCTGTGAAGCGGATGCCGATCGGCGCGCTCGGCGGTCGCGGATCCACCGGGGAGCTTGTCGGCAGCCTCGCGTCAGCGGATCGGCATTCGGGCCGGAGTGGCCACATCGAGCTCGAACAGCCAGAAATCACGTCGGGTCACCGGAATCGCGACGTTGTAGACCGGGGTCCTGCCGATTGCGCCCTCGAAGGTTCCACCGTGGGCGTGTCCATGGACGACCAGATCCGGTTCGTGCTGCGTGATCGGCGCTGCCAGCCGGTCGGATCCCAAGAACGTCCAGATTCCCGGCTCCTCCCCGAGGACCGTCGACGCGGTCGGGGCGTAGTGCATCAAAGCGATCCGGGTGGAGCACAGCTCGATCTGCTCGAGGCCGCGCTCGAGCGCCTCGACATCCCGGGATGTCGCCCCGTAGACCTTCCGCAGCAGCGGCTCGCCGAAGTCCGGCAGGTGTGAGCCCGAGAAACCGCCGACGAACCCCTTCACGCCGGCGACACCGACCTCATGACCGCGGATGTTGAGCTTCCGCGCGCCTCCGTCGAGCACGGTGATGCCACCGTTGGCAAGCACGGCGCGGAGCTCGTCGGTGCGATCTGCGTGCCAATCGTGGTTGCCAAGGACCGCCAACACCGGGATCTGGAGCCCGGCACACGCGGCGGCTAGCGGAGCCGCCTGGTCGGGCTCGCCGTGCGTCGTCAGATCCCCTGCCAATAGCACCAGATCCGCAGTCCCGCGCAATGCGGCGAACGCCCTGGCCACCGCCTCGGCACGGTCCCCGCTGCAATGAATGTCGCCGGCGGCGGCGATCCGCAGGCAGTCGGGATGGCTCGGAGCGGGTGAGAGGGCCATGGAAGTTGGACTACCCGCACAGGCGGGTAGCGTCAACGGATGCAGACGGAGTGCTCGTTCGATTCGCTCACGCAGACGCTGCGATTTGCCGCGGCGACGCTGCGTGATGCGGAAGTCCCGTTCGTTCTCGGAGGCAGCCTGGCTGTGTGGGTGCGCGGTGGACCAACTCCACAGAACGATCTCGACTTGATGCTCGCGCCGGGCGACGCGGAGCGAGCGCTCGCGGTTCTGGCCGACGCTGGCCTACGTCCCGAGCGGCCGCCTGAGGAATGGCTGTTGAAGGTCTGGCACGGGCCCGTGATGATCGACCTGATCTTCCGCCCGGCTGGGCTTGAGATCAACAGGGAGTTCATTGATCGGGCCGACCTGATCTCGGTCGTGGCGGTCGCGATGCCGGTGATGTCGATCGAGGACGTTCTGGCGACGAAGCTGACCGCGCTCACCGAGCGCACGCTCGACTACGGCCCCCTCCTGGCGATGGCACGTGCGGTTCGCGAGCAGATCGACTGGCCGAGGCTCAAAGCGCTAACGGCCGCGTGTCCGTTGGCCAAGCCGTTCTTCACGCTCGTTGAGGAATTGGGGATAGCGCCGGCGACGACGCTTTCGCCGGTGGCGGCACAGAACGCCGCCACCGGCGCCAAGGGCGTCCGCGTCGTCAACTAGCGACCCCGGGGTTTCAGCCCGATTGCTTGGGCGGCAGCCCCACCGTCACGTCTTCACCGCGGTGAATCGTTAACCGGCGACTCGAGATCCGGACGTCAGGGTAAGTCTCGGGTCGGACCTGCGCTCGATCCTGAGCCCTGGAGGCGATTTCGGCTGCGACAGCACCAATGTCTAACGTGTCCGCGTTCGGGTAGCAGTCATGTGTATGACCGACACCGACACGAACCCTTCTGCGCTCGGGCTGATCCCCGATTCCGGGCTTGCGTATCTCTCGCTTGAGGATCTACTCGTGGAGGTGCTGGACCGGGTCAGGGCCCTGCTCCGTGCCGACACGGCCGTGATCCTGCTGGTCGATCCGGATCGCCGCGTACTGAGGGCGCGAGCGGCGAGGGGAATCGAAGAGGAGGTGCGGCAGGGCGTCACGGTCCCGCTCGGCGCGGGTTTCGCGGGTCGGATCGCGGCTCAGCAGCGGCCGATCGCGATCGAAGACCTCGATCACGCCGACGTGGTCAACCCGCTCCTGAGACTCAAGGGAATCCGTTCGTTGTTGGGGGTGCCGCTGGTCGACGAGGGCCGGGTCGTGGGCGTGCTGCACGTCGGAGCGTTGCGCCGGCGCCACTTCGACGACGGGGACGTGCGTCTGTTGCAGGCGACGGCTGACCGGGTCGCGCTGGCGATCGATAGCGCTCAGTCCAGCGAACAGCGAGCGCTCACGGAGGCCCTGCAGCGCCATCTCCTGCCGGCCCGGCTGCCCACGATCCCGGGTCTACGAGTCAGCGCGAAGTATCAGCCTGCTGCCGGGGCGCGTCTCGGCGGCGACTGGTATGACGTGTTCGGCTTCGGCGACGGCCGGATCGGACTGGCGATCGGCGACGTCAGCGGCCGCGGCGTCGCCGCGGCTACGACGATGGCCGAGATCCGGACAGCGTTGCGCGCGTACGCGCTGCTCGGACAACCGCTGGTGCGGATCGTCTCGCTTTTGAACGGGCTGATGCTGAGCGGCTGCCCGCGAGCGTCCGGGACGTTGGCGCTGTTTGCCCTCGATCCCGAGGCCTCGGAGCTGGTCGGCGTCAGCGTCGGCCATCCGCCCGCCCTGCTACTACGTGCTGACGGGAGCCGTGAGCTCGTCGTATCCGCGAGCGGTCCGCCGCTCGGCACCAATCTGTCGTTCGGCTACGAGATGCAGCGGATTCCGTTCCCGCCGGGTGTTGACCGTGAAGGACTCCGCACCCGGGCCGTAGGCGTGCGCGATCGCGTTGGCCGCAGCCGAGCGGACATCGGCCGAGAGCACGCGCCAACGCACTGATTGCAACTGACGAATTCGACTCGGGAGGCAACGATATGTCTGAACAGCTGAACGGCAAGCGAATCGCGTTCTTGTTCACCGATGGTGTCGAGCAGGCCGAGCTGACCGAACCGCTGGCGGCGATCAGAGATGCCGGGGCGGAGGCCACGCTCGTCTCGTTGCAACGCCGCGAAATTCAGATGTTCAATCACCACGACCATGGCGACAAGATCGAGGCCGAACGCGCCGTCGCCGAGTCGGACGCAAGAGAGTTCGACGGGCTCGTGCTTCCGGGAGGGGTGGCCAACCCCGACGCCCTGCGCACCGACCCGGACGCCGTCAGGTTCGTGAGGGGGTTCTTCGATCAGGGAAAGCCGGTCGGGGTCATCTGCCACGGCCCGTGGACGATGATCGAGGCCGACGTCGTCCGGGGACGGACGCTTACCTCCTGGCCGAGCCTAAAGACCGACATCAAGAACGCCGGCGGCGACTGGGTCGACGAGGAGGTTCACGTCGAAGGGTCGCTTGTATCGAGCCGCAAACCCGACGATATTCCTGCGTTCTGCGCGCAGGTGATCGCCGTCATGGCGGGCGACCGCGCCCAGGTCGGGGGGTGAACCGCCCAGCGGGATCAACCAGCCGCGCCGTCGAGCAGCTCGATCAATGCCGGGCGCTCCGCAACCGCTGCCCCGTCGGCGGGCCACGGCACGCCTCCGGCATCGCCCGGCACTGCTCGGTCGATCTCGATCGGGCAAATCGGCACGCGACGTCCTACTCGGCTCGCGGGCGGCGTAGTCGAACCTCGGATCGTGGAGTTGCATCGAGTGTGCCGCGGTCGATCAGCATGCGTCCGTACCATGAGCGGTCATGAAGCGGGCCTACTCGCGGACATCCGAAGGCGTACCTGATAAGGGCGAGGACTGCTCGAAGATGGATTCGTCGAGGCCCGGAGCCCGACCGTCGGCGACCTTCCACGAGGTTTACCCGGCGGTTGCCACGTCGGTCCGAGCAGTCCGTACGGCCCTGCGGCAGTTCGCCCACGGTCTCGGGTTGCCCGGCGAAACGCGCGACGCGATAACGCTCGCAGCCTCGGAGGCGGCGACCAACGTCGTTGTGCACGCCTACGCCGAGCAGGACCTTCCCGGCACGATCGAGGTCAGCGCCACCGTCGCCACGGACGAGCTGTGGGTGATCATCACCGACACCGGACTTGGGCTTCGGCCACGGCTTGATAGCCCCGGTCTGGGCCTCGGTCTGGCGATCATCGCTCAGCTCGCGGACGGCGTCGACCTCGTGCGCCCGGCGGCCGGCGGTCTCGAGCTGCGGATGCGGTTCGCGCTGTCCGGAGAAGTCGCCGGCTAAAGGCCGGCTCGACGGCCAGCATTCAGCGCGGGTCGGTGGTGTCCGCGACCCGGCCGGCATCCCCGAGTTTCTGTACGACAACGTAGGCGTCCGTCCGCCGGATCACCTGCTCGATCGCTGGAATCTCATGCCCCGGAGCGAGAAGGAACTGGCGCGGGTTGGCGCGCACCGATTCGTAATCGGCGATCGTCAGCTCGACCAGGACATTGCACCCTAGCGCGGCGCACTCGCATCGAAAGGCCACGACGTCGGATGGCGCCGCCGGCCACGTACCGGCCTCGATCCGCTCGTTGACCGAGCGCAACAGCGCCTCGTTGTGACCCAGGCGCTCGCGTACAGCACTCATCAATCTATACGCCCTACGGCGTGATCAACGGCAGCCGGCCGCGGAGCCCGGCAATGTCGAGCAGCCGCTCGACGGCCGACGAGCCGGCGAGGATCTGGAGCCGGTTGGTCGCGCCGCCATAGCGCTCGCTGAGATCGATCACCAGCCGCAGCCCGGTCGAATCGATGAAGCTGAGGCCGCTCAGGTCGAGGAGGATGACCGGCGCGCTGTCTTCGATGTTGAGCACGGCCTTCTCGAGCATCCCAACGGTTGCGATGTCGAGCTCGCCGACGGCCAAAACGCGATAGGTATCGCCCTCTCGCTCGCTGCGGATCGACAGCGGCTCGCCAGTCATGCGAAGCGATGATACTCCCAGGCTCCGGAATGAATCGGACCGGCAAGCGTCCTTATCCCTGATGGCCACCGTGACAACCCCTGAGCCGGTCCGCCCGCAGGCGGCCAAGGCGACGATCGGTCCGTGGGGGTTCGGCGGCTTCGCGGTCACCTCGTTCGGCGGCCCGCTGGCGCTGGCTGGGTTGATCGCACCGGCCGTGGTCGCGGACGCCGGGGCGAACGCGGGCATCGTGACGGTCGCGGCGGCGGTTGTGTTCGGGGCGCCGCTGGCCATTTGGCTGGACTACTCGCGAACAGTCCATGGCTCCGGGGGCCTCTACGACTACGTGAAGGCCGCGGCCGGCCAGCGGGTGGCATTGCTGCAGGCGGCGATCTGGACCTTCAGCTACCTGCTGTACGTCGCGTACACGACCGTGCAGATCGTCTACGACCTGCTGCCGAGTGTGCTGCCTGGAGAGCGGCAGTATCAAACCGCCCTGGCGCTGCTGATTCCTGCCCTACTGGCGGTTGTCGTGATCGCCGGTACGCGTACCTGGCTGATCGCCGCGGGGTTGATCGGGTTCGGTCAGCTGGCGCTGGCCCTGATTCTCGGCGGCGTCACCGTCGCGCACCTGTCACCGCTGGTCTCGGGTGTCTCGGCACACGAGCCGGTCGACGGCCTGCTCAAGCCGATCGGCATGAGCTCGCTGTTCTACATCTGTGGAAGCCTGCCGCTGTTCCTCGGTGGCGAGCTCGCGCGTCCGTCGGCAACGATCAGACGCGGTCTGCTCGCTGCCTTCGGCGCCACGGTCTTCGTCGTCTTGCTCGCGGTGGCGCCACTGGCGGGCTCTCCGGACCTACTCGGTGCGCCGGTTCCCGGAGTCGCCGTGGCGGAACGCTTCGTCGGGACCGGGCTTGCCCACGCCATCGGCATCGGCATCGCCTTCAGCACTGTCGGGGTGATGCTCGCCGAGTACGTGGCACTGACACGTCTGGCGCGCGCAATCGCCGGCTGGCGGCCGCGTCCGGTGAGCGTCGCGATCGGCGTCCTGATGATGGTCGCGGCCGCGGTCAGCCTGATCGACCCCGACGGCTTCTACACGACGCTGCTGCGGCCTTCGCTGGTGGCACTGTGGCTCAGCCAACTGATCGTGTTCCTCGTCTATCCGCGCTTTGCCCGCCACCACGGACGCTCGCTGCCGGCGGCAGTCACGCTGGCGGTGATCGCGAGTGCCCTGGCGGGGTACGGGTTGTATACGACGATCGTGCAGCCCGCGTCCTAAGGAGAGCCCAACCTCCCCGGGGGATGGTGGTGACCACCCCGGACGTGCAGTGGTGTTAGCGTGCACATGTGTTTGCAGACCAGCATCGGTTGTGGTTTGACAAGCGTCGTGGCGCGGAGATATAAACGCCGGCCACATAAAATCAGAGCTTCGGGCACCAGGACGCCTGAGGCGCAACACACAGAAAGGGCGGGAGGATGGGTCGCCTACGGATGATCTGGGTGGTGCTTGTCGGGGTCCTAGCTGCCGGCGCCGTTGTTGGCGTCGTGGCGGCGAATGGACGCGCTCGGCAGGTTGTGCATGCGGCGCGCATACCGGCGCTCAAAGGCTCGGCTGCCCTTGGTGGCCGCGTAATCGTGGTACTGAAGCAGACCAACCGCAGCGTGAGCCTGGCCCACGGCCTCGCACAGCGCCGGGCGGTCGACTCTTCGCAGCAGGCGCCGATCGTGTCGAACATCAAGCGCTCGGGCGGCAGCAAGGTCCAGGGGCTGACGCTCGTCAACGCCGTCGCGGCCGACGTGTCGGCGAAGGAGGCGCACGCACTCGCGACGCTGAGCAATGTGGCGGAGGTCGTCCCCGATCAGCAGGTCACCGAGACGGTCCCGCTGACCGCGCAAGCAACCAACGTGGCCCCCGGGGCGGGGGAGTGCCCGACCAACCCGGGCAAGCCGCTGGTCGAGCCCGAGGCGCTCCAGACGATGCACTTCGAGGGGACCGGGAGCCAGGAAGCCGACAAGATCGCCGACGGTTCGGGCGTGATTGTCGCGATCGACGGCATGAATGAGCTCGCCGGCAACCCGAACTTCACGCGGGCCGACGGTTCGCACGTCGTCATTGACGCGCCCGACTACAACCCTGCGGACATCCCCAACGATGGGTCGCTCGACGAATGGTTCGGGGACGCGTCGTCGGTCGGGGCGCAGGGGACCGTCACCTACGACTACTCCGCGGAACTGCCGTTCTCGGGGCTGCCGAGCGGCTGCACGTTCGTGATCAAGGGCGATGCTCCCGGAGCGTCGCTGATCGATCTCTCGCTGGTTGACCCTTCGGTTCAGATAACGACCGTCAACGGCGTCCAGGAGGCGACGATCAGCCAGTCCACGTCGCAGATCATCGCGGGGATCCAGAACGCGGCTCTCCTCCACGCTGACGTGATCTCGGAGTCCTACGGCTCCGGCGGCGGGGGCAACCTGCTGTGGGCTGCCGACGACGCGGCGGTGGCGGCCGGGATGACGGTCGTGGCATCGTCCGGCGACGAAGGCTTCGACAACACGTTCATCGCGCCGGCCGACGACCCGAACGTGATCGGCGTCGGGGGGACGACAACGCTTCGCCTGGAGGCCCAGGCCTATGGATTCCCCACCTGGAACAGCGACCAGATCGCGACGTTGTCATCGACCGGTGTGGGTCAGCCGTTCTCGCTGCCCGATAGCTCGGGCAGGCTCGTCGACCTCGTCGCCCCCGGTTATGGCGGTGAGGCCGCCTGTAGCCCGCTGGTGACAAACGGGTGCCCGACCAACGCTCTGACCGAGGCGTTCGGAGGCACCAGCGAGTCGGCGCCGTTCGTCGCGGGAGCCGCCGCGGACGTGATCGAGGCGTACTCCAACACCCACAACGGCGAGCGCCCGACTCCCGCGATGGTCAAGCAGATCCTCGACGGGACGGCCAGCGACATCAACGCCCCTGCGGGCGAGCAGGGAGCCGGTGAGGTCAACATCTACCAGGCGGTGCTCGCCGCCGAGCAGATGCCGTTCACGACGACGACAGGCGCTTCGAAGGCGCCGGGTTTGCTGTCGACGCCGACGCAGGTAGATGTCAGTGGTGCCGGCGGCACAAAGGTCCCAGCGTCCCTCAGCGTCTACAACGCATCGACCAAGGCGACGTCGGTCACCGCGCAGCTGCGCAAGCTCGGGGCCGCCACACAGCTCGACCCGACGGTGACCGAGAACGTCTCGGCACCCGATCCGTCGCTGCCGGTTCCGGCGGATGGCGCACAGGCGGCCACTCCGATCACGTTCAACGTGCCCGCCGGGGTCGATCACCTGAACGCCAACATGATCTGGAACGACCCGACCAACTCAAACATCCTCTACTACATCCTGACGGACCCGCTGGGGAGGCTGACCCAGATCTCCTACGACTACGGGACGGGTCCGACGAGACCAGGGGTCCTAATAGGTTCGGTGCCGAACATCCAGCACACCGAGGTCAACGACCCGATGCCGGGAACGTGGACGGCCACGATCCTGTGGGGCAACGGCCGCTCGCACCTGCAGAACCCGCCGAACATCCCGGGTAGCTACGCGGGCGCGATGTCGTTCCAGGTGACCGGCCAGAACTACGTGACGTCAGCCTCGGGAGCCGGGACCGTCAAGATCCCGGCGCAGAGCTCGGGGACTGTCAACGTCAACATCCCGCTGGCGAAGGCGCCCGGAGACAACGAGTCCTCGGTCCAGCTCAGCGGTGCAAATGGGGCCACCGGGTCGGTACCGGTGCTCGCGCGTACCGTGATCCCGCCGACCGGCGGGAGCTTCAAGGCAACGATGGGAACGACGGTCGGGCGCAACCAGGGGTCTCCGAACTCGCTGTTCTTTATCGACGTGCCATCGGGCCAGAGCCAGATGAGCGTGTCGCTCAAGACAGCGGATTTCAACCCGGACAACTCGTACACGTACGAGCTGTACAACCCGTCCGGGACGGAGGTGGTCGCCGACGCGACGCCGAGCACGACGGTCACGCCCCCCAACATCGGCGCCGGACCCAGCGGGCTGGCGAACCTGTCCGTTGCCAACCCGGCCGCAGGCAGATGGTTGATCGTCGTCCAGCTCAACCTGACGACCAGTGGCAACGAGTTCAGTCAGGTGGTCAAGGGCAACGTCACGTTCAACAACTCCGGCGTGACCGTCCTGTCGGGGTTGCCAACCTCGGCCTCGACGACACTCGCCCAGGGCTCGACGAACACGGTCCAGTTGCAGATCACGAACACGACCGGCATCGGCCGGACGTTCACGTTCTCCTCCAACCAGGCGGCACCCGCCGACATCGCGACGATGAGCACCTTCATCGCGGCGGGCGTGACGCGGCTGGTGTCGTTGACGTTGACTCCGAACGCGGCACCTGGAACGGTCGTCACCGGCAATCTGACCGTCTCGAACACCACGTCGGCTCCCCCGCCAAGGGGCACGCGACCGCCAACCAACATATCGACGGAGGCGGTGCTCCCCTACACCTACACGGTCGGGCCGCCGGCCGGTTAGGAGGGCTGCGCTCAGAACGATCGCCGCTTAATCGGCGAGATCTTGGGGCTCGTCTCGGTCGCATCGCGATCGGGGCGAGCCCCTTTTTACCGGCCAGACACGGGCCGTGCACGACGATCGTGTCGTCGTCCTCCTGAACCGAAGCAGCTGCTCGGGAAGAGATTCGGCCCGGATGGCGTCTTCCTAATTGACTCCATTCGGAGCCGCAAATAAATCCGCAGGAGGAAAGATGGGATTCACCAACAAGCGATCTACACTGGCCGCCGGATTGGCCGTCGTGGTAGCTGCCGCCTCGATCGGTACTGGCATGGCACTTGCTGCCGGTACTCACCAGGCGTCTTCAAAAGTGACTGTCGGCGTCAAGCATACGTCCCTGGGATCGGTCCTGTACGCGGGCCCCAAGCATCTCACCGTGTACATGTACACCAAGGATCACGGCACTAAGTCGGCCTGCAACGGTGTCTCCGCGTGCGCCAAGTTCTGGCCGCCGGTCAAGACCTCGGGTACACCGGGCGCCGGCTCGGGAGTGAGTGCGAGCGCTCTCGGTGCCGCCAACGAAGGAAAGTTCACGCAGGCGACTTACCACGGCCACCTGCTCTACTACTTCTCAGGCGACAAGAACTCGTCGGCCACATCCGGCCAGGACTTCGGGGGCATCTGGTTCGTACTGGGGGCCAACGGCGCGAAGATCACCAAGAAGGCCTCAAGTACCACGACCACGGGCACGACCACGACGTCGAGTGGCGGCGGTGGGGGTGGGTGGGCCTAGGCGACCCGCCGGCTCAGGCCAACACCTCTGGCTCCCGCGCCGCGTCTGCTGCAGAAGACGCGGCGCGGGAGCAGCTTTGAAGGCGTCACACGCGGCCGCTGTCGCGGCGGTAGGCGACAACTGCGATAGCGGTCAGTGCGGCGAGTTCCCGGGCGACGCCGCGCTGTTGCCCGTGATCGGAGCCGGCCTGGTCGTTCTTGCCGGGCTGGCGCCAGGGCGCGTGGGACTGGATCGACTGCTGGCGAGCCGGCCGCTGACGTACATCGGGGATCGCTCTTACTCGTTCTATCTCTGGCACTTCCCGGTTCTGATCCTGGTCTGGCAGGCCGCCGGCCATGTGCTCCCGGCCGGCGTCAACCTCGCTCTGCTCGTGGGCGCGTTCCTGCTCTCGGACCTCACCTTCGACTTCTACGAGAACCCGCTGCGGTTCGCGCGATGGTTGCGGGGCTGGCGTACCGCCGCGATGGCGGCGGTCTCGATGTCAGCGGCGGTGCTCGCGGTCCTGATCACGTTGTCGGCATTCCAGGCGACATTGGCCGAGGAGGCCGCCGCCGCGCAGCGTGCACATGTCGCCGGACTGGCCCCGGCCCGCGGCCAGCCGGATTCGAAGAGCCTCTGGGCCTCAAGGCCGATACCGGCCGTCTCAGCCGCGGTCCGGTTAACGAACCTGCCCGTGAACCATTTCTCGGCGATCGGGTCGATCCATAGGCTCCCCGGAATCTTTTGCTGCGCCGCGTAGACAGCGTCTCGAACTGCGAGCGCGTGTGCGGACGGGCGCCCGTTCAGCCAGACCGGGCCGACCACGACCATGATCGTGTTCGGAAGGGCGGCGTGGAGCGCACGCAGGTCCGCCAGCGCGTTGCGTCGGGTCTCGGCGACGCTGATGCCGCGGTCCGCGTCGTTGCGTCCACATTCGACGATCAGGACCTGAGGCTGCGCTTCGATGGCAGGTTGGATCCCCGCCGCGATCGTGAGCCCGTCACGTTTTGCAACGCGCGTGTAGCCGCTTCCGGGCAGCCCGATGATGTCGACGTTCCAGTGCAGAGCCTCGGAGATCAGGTAGGCATAACCATTGCTCGGCTGGCTGGCGCCGATGCCGTACGTGTAGGAGTCTCCGAGGAACACGGCGTGGACCGGAGCGCCGATCAAGCTCATCCCGGGGACGCCGTCGGAGCTCACGCCGGGGACACCGGCCGAGGTCGAGCCGGGAAGAACGGTCGAGGTTTCGCCTCGCACACCTGTCGAGTTCACGACGCGGACACTGACCGATCTCACGCGGGCGGCCGCGGTCGAACTCGCGACGGCGGGACCGCCGCCAACGCTGGGTGATGGACATGACGACGGCAGCAAACCGCGCGTGGCGGCGCGTGCAGGGTAGGCGAACGGGCATGTCTGCGTATCGGAAAGCCAGCCGGGGCGCGACGGATCCCCGACCCGGCCGCGCCATCTCAGAGCTCGGATCGGGCCAGGCTAGAGGAACTCTCGGCCGAACGCGCCAGACCCGCGGTTCGGCTCCGTCGGCGGTACGGTGTGGGAGATGAGCGACGATCACGAGTCCCGGCGGTCCCCGATCCTCGCATCGGACACGGAGCGCGAGCGCTGCGTTGCTGTCCTTCGCGACGCGGTCAGCGAAGGCCGACTGACCCTTGAGGAGTTCAGCGAGCGGGTCGCCCTCGCCCACGCCGCGCGCACTGACCAAGAACTGGCCGATCTGGCCCACGACCTGCCGGTCAACCTTGCCGCGGTTGCACCGGCCGTCGTCTCCGAAGGCCACAGGGCTGTCTGCTCCCATCTGACACGAAGCGGACTGTGGTCGCTGCCGCACCGCTCGTCGTGGGACTCGATCTTCGGCACCATCGACCTCGACCTGCGCCAGGCACGGCTCGCCGGCCCAGAGACCGAGCTCGAGGTCTACAACCTGTTCGGAACGGTGACCGTGATCGTCCCGGACGGTGTCGAGGTCGTGGTGCGCGGCGGCGGTCTGTTTGCCAGCCAGAAGATCGACGCGCCCGGGCGTTGGCCGGCGCCGGGGGGACCGAGGCTCACGATCAACACTCGTGGGCCCGGCGGCACCCTGTATGTCCGCATCCGCCCTCCGGGCCCGACGCTGGGGGAGACGATCAAGAGCACGCTGAAGCAGTCGATCCAGCGCACGCTCAATCACCGAGCCTGAATGCCATCGCAACCTCGGGCTAGAACCTGTCCTCGAGCGCGCCGGCTCGCCACCGATTCACCCGGTTAATCACCCCGATCTCACCCGTTCTCGGTTTAGCTTGTCCCCGAACCGAAGCGAAAACCACGCATATCCATAGTCCGCCAACAGGAGAGAACCGATGAACGACGCAGATACACCGGTGCTGGACCTACTAGGGAAGATGACTCTCGCCTCGCTCGAGGCCTCGGAGCTCGACGAGCGCACGCTGCTGCTCGTCCGCTTGGCCGCGCTGGTCGCGGTCGACGCTCCGCCCGCGTCCTACCTGTTCAACCTAGTCGCAGGCGAAGACGCCGGGCTCGACGTCGAGAGCGCGCGCGACGTGCTGGCGGCCGTGGCCCCGATCGTCGGCACCGCTCGCACGGTCGCCGCGCTGGGCAACATCGTGCGTGCGCTCGGGCTCGCCGTCGATCTGGTGGAGCTGGCTGCGGACGACAACTGACCTTGCGCGCGCTCAGGCGAGCCCGGCCGTACCTCGGATGATTAGAACAAAGCCAATCAGTCCGACGACCGCCGCAATCACCTCGACCTTGTTCGCGTTCATCCATGACGAGAACCTGCTGACCTGAACTGAGGTGCGCCTCGGACTGATCGTGTAGCCAAGGATCGGGACCTCGATCAGGAGGAACTTGATCAACGTGAAGACGACGATCATCACGGCCAGCTCGATCGTGGTGAGGCCTCCCCTGGCCATATGGCCGAACGCCAGCAGGTCGAATGGACCGGGCACCGCGAGTATCGCACCGACCACCGCCGCGACGGCGAGTGAGCCCTCCGCCAGCGCCAGCTGGGTCGGCGAGGTCGCCCGCTGCAGAGCTCCGGATTGGCCCTCACCACTCTGGCCTCCGGCTTGCGGTCGTGCGACATCCCGCCTGAGCGCCCAGGGTCCCCGCCGGGTCGCCAAGAACGCCGCGACAACGACGGCGATCGCGCCGACGACGAGGTATGCCGACGGACCGAGCCGGCTAGAGCTTGTACCGGCAACGGTTCCGCTGGAGCCGAAGATCGCCACCAGAGCGCCGGCGCAACCAAGAGCCACGAACAAGCTGCCCGCGTAGCACGCCCACAACAGGGGTCTGGGGCTTGGGCGCGTCAGGATGACGACGACCACGGCGAGCAGTTGCGGGTACACGGCAGCCGCCAGCCCGAGCAGAAGGATCGTCCCCATGTGGGACCAGTTCGATGGCGCGCGGCCACGGTGTAGCGATCGCGCGCGGCTGCCAGGGTACCCTGGCAGCCGCCGGAACGGTGCCGACGACGGGGCGCCTCGACGGTTGGGAGCGGGACGACCAAGGAAGATCGGGACCGTGTTTCGGTCGTCGCGTCGTGCGTCGCAGCCCTCGGTCGGTTACGCCTCCGTCACATCTCCGCCGCAAGTTGTTAACACCGAGCCAGACGTCCGAACATAGCCTCACTAGCGCAGGTCGCTCATACCCGGCGTAGGGTTGTGGCGCGCCGGGTCGTTTGCCAGACCTCCGCACGCTCTACACGGAAGGGAGCCCGACTCATGCCCGAGGTAACGCGTCGTCGCCTGCTGACCTCCGCCGCCATGGGAGCCGGCGGCGCGCTCGCGTCCTCATTCTTGCCGCCGGCTCTGGCGCGCGCTGTCGCCGAGGGGCCGCGCAAAGGCTCGCTCAAAGACGTCAAGCACGTCGTCATTCACATGCAGGAGAACCGCTCGTTCGACCACTATTTCGGCACGCTCGCCGGCGTCACGGGATTCGGCGATCCGAACGCTCTGACCCAAACCGACACCACGCCGCCGTTTGACACGGTCGGGGGCAAGTCGATCTTCTTCCAGTACGACCCGCACAACCCGGACGGCTACCTGCTGCCTTTCCACCTCGACACGCAGAGGACGAGCTCGCAGGCCATTCCCTCGACGTCGCACGCGTGGACGTTCCAGCACGAGTCGCTGAACATCACGGTTGGATCGACGCCCGGTGCGCCGACCACGGCGCTCAACAACAACTGGATCCCGAGCCATTTCACCGCCGACGGGGCCAAAAACTACTGGTACGTGATGGGCTACTACGAGCGCCAGGACATCCCGTTCCACTTCGCGCTGGCCGAGACTTTCACGCTCTGCGACCACTATCACTGCTCGCTGCTCGGGCCGACGTGGCCCAACCGGATGTTCCTCTGGACCGGGACGATCGATCCGACCGGCTCGGGCGGCGGCCCGATCACCTCGAACGTCGTGCCGAGCCCCGCGACCGGCAAGCCCTACACCTGGAAGACGTACCCCGAGCGCCTGGCCGAGGCCGGCATCTCATGGCGCGTGTATCAGGAGGAGGACGACTACGGCACGAACATGCTGGAGTTCTTCGCCGCCTACCAGAACGCTCGGCCCGGCAGCCGGCTGTACGAGGGCGGGCTCACGATCTACCCGCCAGACCGGTTCGAATGGGACGCGGCGCACAACAAGCTGCCGACCGTCTCCTGGATCGTGCCGACCTCGGGCCAGAGCGAGCACCCTGCCTACCTCCCCGCCTCAGGCGCGAACTTCCTCGCCTCGAAGCTCAACGCGGTGGCCGAGAACCGCGACCTCTGGTCGAAGACCGTATACATCATCGACTACGACGAGAACGACGGCATCTTCGACCACGTCGTGCCGCCGCTCCCGCCCGCCGGCACCCCCGACGAGTTCGTCCAGCTTTCCGGCCAGCCGAACTGGCCGATCGGAGGCGGCGTCCGGGTGCCGTGTTTCATCGTCTCGCCCTGGACCGTCGGTGGCTTCGTCGCCTCCGAGCAGTTCGACCACACCTCCACACTCCAGTTCCTCGAGCGGCTGACCGGGGTCGCGGAGACCAACATCAGCGACTGGCGGCGCCAGACGTTCGGTGACCTGACCTCGGCGCTGGGCTTCTCGAACGGAAAGGCGACGACCTTCCCGCCTCGGCTTCCGGCGACGATCGGCAAGTTCTGGCAGGCCGAGCAGGAGGTCGCGACGCTCCCGGCTGCGACGATTCCCGGCGCCGACCAGACGCCGCCGGTTCAGGAGACCCGGCGCCCGGTGATCCCCTGGACCCCTCAGGCGCGCCGCTCGACGCACGGCCGCGCGCGGCGGGCTTTGCCGGCCACCACCAGCCGTTTCATCGAGAACCGCACGACCCATGCGGCCGATTTCAAAAGCGGCGGGAGCGACAAGGTCTACCTCAAGAAGATCGCGGAGATCGAGAACAAGGACGTGGTCGCCGCCGCCAACGGCACGGCGTTCGCGTATGTGCCGGGGATCGTTGGCAGCAACGTCGCGATCGTCGACATCTCGACAATGGCGCTGGTGTCGGCGGTTACAGGCGGGACCACGAACCCCTACGGGGTTGCGGCGACCCCTGACGGCAGCGAGGTCTGGGTGACCGAGTCGGGGACGAACACGGTCTCGGTGATCCCGACCGGCGGCAGCACCCCAAACAAGATCGCGAGCACCGTTGTAGTCGGTATCTACCCGCACGGGATCGCGATCACGCCCGACGGCACGACGGCCTACATCGCGAACACGGGGCCCAACACAGGCCGGGGGGCTCCGAGACCGTCTCGGTGGTCGACGTGTCGGGCCGGACGGAGACCGGCACGGTTTCGGTCGGTGAGGCGCCCCAGGTCGTGACGATCTCGCCGGACGGCTCACTGGCGTTTGTGACCTGCGCGGACGGTGTGTTTGTGATCAAGACCTCGAGCGGCCAGGTGAGACAAGTCAGCGCGCGCCTGCGCAACCCGCACGGCGTCGCCGTGACCCCGGACGGTGGCCTGGCGTACATCACCGACACGGAGCATGACCGAGTGATCGTCGTAGACACCTTGTCGCTGCGCCCCGTGGACCGCATTGGAGTCGGCAAGACGCCCTGGAACACAGCGTTCAGCGCCGACGGCTCGAGCGCGTACGTGACCAATGCCAACGAGGACACGGTATCGGTGATCGACAACGGTTCGCGGAGGGTGAAAACGACAATCGCGCTGGGTTCCGGGACGACGACCGATTCGGTGACCTCGTTCACGCAGCTCAACCATGTCCCGACCGCGGCTGCACTCGGCCCCGACGGGAACATCTCGGTGGCGTGCAATGCGTCGAGCTCGCTCGTCGTGATCGCGCCGTCGAGCAACACCGTGAGCAAGTCGATCGACATCGGCCTCGGCGACGAGCCGACCGGGATCGCGTTCTCCTGAGGGCAAACGCTGATTTTGCACGCAGTTCACGAGTGGCGAGACCCGGATTCGAACCGGAGGGATCAGCCGAGCCGCCGGATTCGTAGCGGGCGGGCGCGAAGGCTGAGGATGGCGGCGGCAGCGACTACCGCCGCGCCGAGGATCAGGACCAGTAACGCCACGGGGTCGCTGGTGCTCTGCGGTCGCCGGGGCGAGGCGCCCGGCTTGGCGCCATCGGCGGCGGTTGGGGAGAGCTGGTCGACGAGTCTGAGGGTCTGCTGGGCGAGGGTGCCGGCCGTGAGGGGCGGTGGCGTCTTCGCGGTGACTGCCTTGGCGATGGTCGCCAGGCCGGCGCCGTTCGGCATCACGACGAGAAGGGTGCCGTGGTAGACGAAGGAGAGTTCGGTTCCGAGGAATTTTGCGTATGCCTGCGGCTTGTGCCAAGCCGCGGTAACGGCTCCGAGGTCGCTTGGCGAGGCGATCACCGCCACCTTGAGGGGGCGGCCGTGGGTGGCGTCGGCCGCTAGTTGGGCCTGCAGTTGCGCGGCCTGCGCGGTCGTGAGGCCGGCGTCGGCGGTGTAGAAGATGGTCTGGGCCAGAAGTATGTCGCTGGCCGGGTCGCCGTCGGCGAGAGCTGTCGCGGGCACGACCATGATCGTTAGCGCGACGGCGAGGACCGTCACGATCCGCGTACATTGCGCTCGATGGTGGTCTCGGCGCATCGGCCGGAGTCTAGGTTGCCATGCCGGTCCGTTCTGACGCTGGCGCTGTTCGTTTTGGCCGCGCTGCCCGCTTCTGCGCAGGCTCACGGCGGGACGAACCCGGTTGCGAGCAGCTATCTGGCGCGGTTGCGCTCGGTGCCCGCCGGGCTGCAGGCGAAGGTCGTCGATGGCGACTTGCGGGTGTGGATGCGCGTCCCGGCTGACCGCACGGTTGTGGTCCTGGACTACAACCACGCGCCCTATCTGCGGTTCACGGCGAGCGGGGTGGCGGTCAATCGGAACTCGGTGATGTACTACTACAACCTGGCGCCGGCGTCCGTGCCGCCGGCGTCGCTGACGCGGACGTCCCCGGCGCGGTGGGTGCGTATCAGCGGCGGGCATACATACCTCTGGCACGACGGGCGGCTGCAGGATCTCTCGGCCGAGGCGTTGCTGCCGGGGCAGCGCTACATCGGTATCTGGCGCGTCCCGCTGCTGGTCGATGGTCACGCGGCCGCACTATCTGGTGGCGTGTGGTTCCGCCCGGCGCCGTCGCTCGCGTGGTTGTGGCCGATCGCGGTCATCGTGCTGTGCGCGCTGGCGGCCTGGCGGGTCGAGTCGGCGGCGGTCGACCGCGTGCTGATGCGGGTGCTAGCGCTGGGGGTGCTGGGCGCATCGATGCTGGGCGCTGGTGGCCACTGGCTGCACGGCCGCCCCGCGATTGCCGTCGGGGGCTTGCTCGAGACGCTTGCCGTCGCGTTGTTCATCGGCTGGCTGGCGCTGAGGGTGATCCGCGGCCGCGCCGGCGGATGGACGCTGCTTGCGATCGTCATCGTCGGGCTGTGGGTCGGGATCACCCTGCTGCCGACGCTGTGGCACGGCTACACGTTGCTGGCCGTGCCGTCGTTCCTCGGACGGGCGGCGACCGTGATCTGTCTCGGCGGCAGCTTGGGGCTGCTGCCGGTGCTGGAGCGGGTCGGCGATCCGCTCGGGCGGCGGGCTGCAGAGGCTGCCGCGGTGGCGTGACGGCTCTAGTGCGCGGTTACGCGGTGTAGTTGACGAGGGCATGGGTTGGGGACCTGACAGGTTCGTCGTTTCCCCGGCACTCGGCGTAATCTGCGGCCAGATGGTTGATTCCACGACCCCGCGTGCCGGATGAATCCGGATGATCTACGCCGGTTCGTCGTCCTCGGGCTCGCCAATACCCACCAGTATTGGCTCGCCCTGCGTCCTCGCCCGGCTTGATCCCCGAATTCCCCGGCCTTCACGCGGCCGTGGAATCAACCATCTAGTGAAGGCCGCCCCGAACAGCAGGAGTGTTACGGGCCACGTGGCTCGCGCCGCGCTGGTGCCGCCGGCTGCGTTCGCGGTGCACCAGCTGCGGTTCCTCCTTGCGTTCGGGCACGCTGCCGGTGCCGAGCTGGGGAAGACCGGCCACTCCTACCTGCACTCGGTGGTGCCTTGGATCGTCGCCCTACTCGGGCTCGCCACCGGGCTGTTCTTGCGGGCGTTCGGCCAAGCGGTCGGCGGCAAGCGCCGCTTCACCCGGACCCGCACTGCATCCTTCCTGACGCTCTGGGCCGCGTGCACGTTCGCCCTGGTCGTGATCTATGCGGTGCAGGAGCTGATCGAGGGCGCGGTGCTGGTTGGTCACCTTCCCGGGCTGGCGGGTGTCTTCGCCTTCGGCGGCTGGTGGGCGGTCCCGGCGGCTACCAGCGTCGGGCTGGTGCTCGCCGCCGCCTACTACGGCGTGGACGCGGTGCTCAACGAGGTCACCCGCCGCGCTAGCGCCCGGCTGCCGGTCCCGGCGGCGACTGCGTACTCCGCTCGTCCCCGACCACGGCGCGCCGGGCCCCGACCGGCGCCGATGGCGGTCGGCTGGTCGTTGCGGGGTCCACCGGAGCTCCGCTGACCTGAGGATCCGCGATGGGCCTCAGCGGCCCGACCGACTCGATGCGGCGCCGCACGCGCCGAAACGAGCGTCTATCCCCATTAAGGAGCTTTAGATGAGCGAAGCGACGACTACGCCACCGACGGTGGCGGACGAGTCTGCTCGAGTGTGGGCGGGGCGCGCCCGCCACGTGCAGCTGGCGCTGGCCGTGCTGTGGCTGCTTGACGGCGGCCTGCAATTCCAGTCATTCATGTACTCGAAGGGCTTTCCGCAGATGCTGATCGGCGCGAGCAGCGGGCAGCCCGGCTGGGTCGTGGACAGCGTCACCTGGGCGGCGCACCAGGCGGGCTCGAACCTGACGATCTTCAACACCCTGTTCGCGCTGGTCCAGGTCGCATTGGGGCTGTTGCTGCTGCACCCGCGAACGGTCAAGCTGGGGCTCGCCGGCTCGATCGCCTGGGCGGCGGGCGTCTGGTGGTTCGGCGAATCGTTCGGACAGATGCTCAGCACCGCCGCCAGCCCGCTGACCGGCGCCCCAGGCGCCGTCGCGCTGTACGCCCTGCTGGCGCTGATCGCCTGGCCGAACGGCCGGCCGGCAGGCCTGCTCGGCCGCCGCGCAACGCTCGTGACCTGGACGGTCCTGTGGAGCGCAATGGCCTGGCTTTGGCTGACTACCGCCAATTCCAGGGCGATCACGGACATGATCAACGCCGCCCCTTCGGGAATGAGCTGGATCACGCAAGTGCAAGACTGGGCCGCGCAGGGCGCGGCGGGCAACAGCGTGTGGCTGTCGTTCCTGCTCGCTGCACTGTCCCTGGCGATCGCAATCGGGGTGCTGATCGGGTGGCAGACACGCCGACTGTTGATCGCCGCGGTCGTCCTGAACCTGCTGTATTGGCTGCTCGGCCAGGGGTTCGGCGGGATCTTCCAGGGCGGCGCCACCGACCCCAACGCCGGCCCGCTGTGGATCCTTTTCGCCTACGCAGTGGCCGGACTCGTACCCACTCGCCGCGCCGCCCGCGTCAACTCGCTGGCGAAGGGCGCCGCGGCGGCGGCCACGGCGGCAGTGATCACCGGTTGCGCGCCGGCGATCAAGCCCACCGCCGGTGCCGGCTCGATGAACACGAACACGGGCTCTGGCACCACTGCGACCAGCGGCACGAGCTCGATGAACATGGGCGGCGCATCGGTCAGCCCGGCGCCCGCGGTCGGTGGCATCAAGCCGGTCCCAACGCAGATCCTCGGCAAGGCGCGGTGGCAGGGGATGGCGATCATTGCGCAGGCGATGACGCCCGTTCCGTTTGTCGTCTTCGACGGCACCACCAGCCATTTGGTCAAGCCGACCAAAGACGACAGCTTCCATCTGATGGTCAAGCTCCAGGACGCGGAGACCGCGGAACCGATCCCGTACGCAGGGGTTTGGGCGACGATCCGCCATCACGGCAGGATCGTCTTCGACGAGCGGCAATGGCCGATGATCTCACGCTACATGGGGCCTCACTACGGCAACGACGTGGCGCTGCCCGGTTACGGCCACTACCAGCTGACGCTGCTGATCAGCCCGCCGGTCTCCGCCCGGCACCTGGAGTACGAGCACATGTGGCAGCACCCGCACCGCGTGGTCATGAACTTCGACTGGAGCCACCTCCCATGATCCGGGTGGCCTGACGCCAGGTTGCCATTGGCGCGGTTCCGTCCGTCCGCTCGGGCACTCGAACGGGTGCGTGTCGCGTCGTCCATCGGCGTTCGACGATTTGCGCCGGCTTATCCGTCGAGTGTGGCCAGCAGCACCGCCAGCCACGGTGATACGGCCTCCCGGACCGCTTTCGTCGAGCTGAGCGTGTGCGTTCCGGCAATCGCGACGACCGAGCGGTTTCGTGCCGGTGGCGGCATCCCGAACGGATCGCGTGTGCCCTGGACGACGAGCGCCGGAACCGAGATCGGGACCGCCTCCAGCTCGCCGAGGCGCGACCTCGAGAGGTCCCCTTTGCGCGCGCTCCCAGGCGGCAGCAGCGGGAACGCGAGGCAAAGCACCCCCACCGCCTGGGTGCGTGCGGCGGTCCGACAAGCGACCCGGGCGCCCGAGGAGCGCCCGCCGACGACGAAGCGGCAACCCGCGAGGGGTCCAGCAGTGAGCGCTTCCATAACCGCAAGCCAGCCCGTGTCGAGCTGGGCCGCCGGCGGTGGGGACCGGCGGCCAGCCACTCGGTATGGCTGCTCGACCAGCGCGACGCTGAACCCGAGTGCGACGGCGGCCTCAGTCGCCGCGCGAAGATCCGTTGAATTGACCCCGCCTGCCGCGCCGTGCCCGAGCACCAGCGCGAGCCGGTGGCCGACGCCCTGACCGCTGGGGGTTTCCCGGCCTCCCTCCAGCCGCACCCGCGCAGGACCATGTGGCGTCGCGACATCGATCACAGCCGGGATACTCGCGAATTCCGAGAAGCTGGGTCATTTTCGCTCGTGTCTGAGATACGCCAATGCGAGCCACCGCGCCTCGCTTGGGGCACGGTCAGGACACGGCAGGCGTCAGCGTGAAGAGCGGGATTCGCCGCGCGGTCTTGGCCTGCAACTCGCCCAACGTGGGCGACACCGCGACCATTCTTGGCCAAAGGTCGGCGCGCGCGGCGCCGGTGACCTCTTCCGCCAGCACGGTGAACGTTCTCGTGCCGAGTTCGACCTCGATCCTCGGGTGTGATTTGAGGTTGTGATACCAGGCGGGGTGCATTGGCGATCCGCCGTTGGAGGCGGCGATCACCAGACGTCCGTCAGCCTGCGAGCTGTACGCGAGCGGGGTGACTCGCTCAGTCCGAGTTTTGGCGCCGAGGTGGTGGACGAGGATGATCGGCGTTTCAGCCAGGTCTCCGCCGACGAGCCCGTCATTCGCCCGAAACTCTGCGATGACGCGCTCGGTGAACTCACTGGACATGGTCGAGCGTCGGTGTCGTCACACGGTAATTCAGTTTGAGGCGACCGGCTGCGGTGTGCTCGCTGTCGATGAGTTCCAGCTCCTGTCGCCGGGCGATCCCGTCAAGCAGCCCCGTGCCCGCTCCGACGACGACCGGGTGCACGATCAGCCGAAGCTCGTCCAGGAGCCCCTCGTCGATCAGGCTTCTGAGGAGGCGAGCACCGCCGACGACGTAGACGGCTCCCCCGCGCTGCTCTTTGAACGCGCGGAGTTCTTCGACGTTGCGGACGATCTGCGCGGTGGGCCAGGTGGCTTCGTGAAGGGTTGTCGAGACCACCAGGTGGGGAGTCTCGGCCGCGACGCGCGCGTAGTCGATCTCGCGCGGGTATGGCTCGCGCTCCAGCCACGATGCGACGGTTGCCGGGTCCTCTCGGATCGCCGCCCAGAACACCTCATAGTCGGGGAACATTCCGCCGCCGAGGACGAACGCGTCGACGTCCGGGAGCAGTTCCAGGGCGTCGGCCCAGGAGTCCACCCAGTCGGCCTTCCCGTCCGGATCGAGGCTGTAGCCGTCGAGCGTGACCTGCATCGCCGCGATGAACTGTCTTGGTCGAGCCGTCGTCATGTCGATCTCCCGTTCCGCAATCTGAGCAAATGATGAAGCGCAACCAATGGTTGCATATCGTCTGAGGAACCGCAACCTTAAGTTGCGCATGGGTGGTATCGTTGCGGCGGTGGTGCCCGACGCGATCACGCGAGAGATAGAGATCGACGCGCCTCCGGACGTGGTCTGGGCGATCGTCACCGAGGCACGGCATCTCGCCCTCTGGTTCAGCGACGAGGCTGAGATCGAGCTCCGCCCCGGCGGGGCGATGGTGCTCACGTGGCGTGGCCATGGGACGTACCGAGCGCGGGTCGAGACGGTCGACCCACCGGTGACCTTCGCGTTCCGGTGGGTGCTGCGCGACGGCGAGGAACCGGTGCGAGGCGGTTCCACCCTGGTCATGATGACGCTCACGGCGACGAACGCCGGGACGCGGCTACGAGTCGTCGAGAGCGGCTTCTCAGAGCTGTCCTGGCCGGAGGACGACAGAGCCCGCTACGCCGGCCAGAACGCCGACGGATGGATCAGGGAGCTCGACGAACTGCGCGACTACGTTGCTCGGCTTACCGCCTCACGCAACACGCGATGACGCGCGACGGCGAGGACGCCGATCGCCTGTGGGCAGCGCTCGGCGATCCGATGCGGCTCCGATTGCTCGACCTTCTGCTCGAGCGCGGCGAAGCGACGGCAAGCGCGCTCGCCACCGAGCTCCCCATCACGCGACAAGGCATCGCCAAGCACCTCCTTGTCCTTCAGCGTGCCGATCTCGTAGACGCAAAACGCACC
Organism: uncultured Solirubrobacterales bacterium; assembly: GCA_963830475.1. Classification (GTDB taxonomy): domain Bacteria; phylum Actinomycetota; class Thermoleophilia; order Solirubrobacterales; family Solirubrobacteraceae; genus Palsa-465. The sequence goes on from CAWHMX010000009.1 coordinate 285,007, forward strand.
GGCCGCGAAACACGCTTCACAGTGCGCGACGAGCGCCTCGCTCAGGCCCAGCGACAGATGGCGCGCGTCGCGTCTCGATGGGACGAGCGCCTCACGAGAATCAAGCGGATCGCTGAGGCGGCACACAGCGCGTCGCGCGCCGCCAGCATCGACTGAGACCTTCGTGAAACCGGCCCCGCCGATGGCCGGACGATGGACCTGACTCTGTTGGGATCAGGCGGCCGCCGACGTCATCGGCGCGACGGTCAAGCGGCACTCACCTTGCGGTAGCTCCCCTGGCGAAACTCCTCGACCAGTCCCGGACGGGACGGATGCCAATCGAGCTCGGCCCGGGCCTTGGCCGCGTCGGCGATCTGATCGAGCAGCAGCACTTCGGCGAAGTAGTCGCCCAAGCGTGCCCGGGCCTCCTCTTCGGAACTTGCGCAGTGGCGCCGTGAGCGAACGACCTCGGCCTGAGCGTCGTCGCGCACCAGCGCGGTCACCTCGTGGCCGTGTTGCTGCAGCTCGGCCAATACGTGCGATCCGACGAACCCTGTTCCTCCGGTGAGTGCCACTCTCATCGGTTGCTCCTTCGCGAGATGCGTCCAGCGGGGCGACTAAATCAAACGCTTGATTCAGCGTAACGGGGCCGGGATACCTGCTGAGTCGTCCGGTTGTTGGGCGGCCGGACAATACCTGAAAGGTTGTTCAGCTATTCTGGTGTGTATGGCGCATGGCGACAACGAGCACGATCCTGGGGAGCTGGAACCGGCGTTCGCCCAGGCGGTGGCGGAGACGATGCAGGCCCTCGCGACACCGAGTCGGCTGCGGATTCTCGGCAGGCTGCACTCGGGAGCCTCCTCGGTGAACCAGCTGGCGGACGCGGTTGGGATGGAGTCCTCGGCCGTGTCGCATCAGCTTCGGGTTCTGCGGCACCTGGGGCTCGTCGTGGGTCGCCGCGACGGGCGGCGGATCGTTTATGAGCTGCACGACGACCATGTCGGACAGTTGTTGGAGCAGGCGATCGGCCATGTCGAGCATCTCCGGCTGGGCCGCAGCCGCCACGGTTTGCAAGCCGCGCTTCAAGAAGCTTGAGATGTCGGCCACGCGAGACGCCGTCGACCAGGACGAAAATCGGCACGGTCTTCACTCCCACGACGACGAGGCGGGGCATGGCCATTCCCACGGGCTCATTGACGAGTCGATCAAGCGCTCACGCGACGGTGTCCGGGCTGTGCTCATCTCGCTCGGGGTGCTCGGTCTCGCCGCAACCGCGCAGACGGCCGTGTTCGTGGTCTCGGGTTCAGTCGCGCTGCTGGCGGACCTGATCCACAACTTCGGCGACGCGCTGACCGCAATTCCACTGGGAATCGCTTTCGTACTCCGGTCCGAGCGGGCCGAGCGAATCGCGGGCCTGTTCGTGGTAGCGGCGATCTTCATCAGCGCCTGCGTCGCGGGCGTAGAAGCGATCCAGAGGCTGATCCATCGCTCGCCGCCCACGCATCTGTGGATGCTGGCGCTCGCCGGCGCAATCGGTTACCTCGGAAACTTCATCGCCGCCAAGGTCCGCACCCGCGCGGGACGGCGGCTCAACAGCCCCGCGCTGATAGCCGACGGGAACCACGCTCGCGCCGACGCGTACGTCTCCCTGGCCGTCGTCGCCTCTGCCATCGTCGTCGCCCTTGGGTACCCCATCGGCGATCCCCTGATCGGACTCGCCATCACACTGGTCATCCTGCGCATCACCTGGCAGTCGTGGCGCACCATTCGCGGCCACGAGGATGCCCACCACTAGCACAGGCGCCCAGATGCGCAGGTGATCGCCGGCCTCTTGCACCGAAGGTCAGCCAGTCTTATCCCGCCGCAGGACCTAATCATCGAGCGATCACGTAACTGGCGCCCGCGGTTGCAGCAGTGGCGAGACCCGGACTCGAACCGGGGACACCACGATTTTCAGTCGTGTGCTCTACCAGCTGAGCTATCTCGCCCCTTCGGTCGAGCGATGCTAGCGGGTTGGGGGCGAGACATTCGGTTCTCGCCCCCAACCGTCAGGGCTCGCGCGGGCACACTCCGCAGGCGCTCCGGCTCTCAGGCTGGAGGGCCGGTCAGCTTGATGAGCTCGAACACCGATCCCTGTGGATCCTGCATCACCGCGAAGCGCCCGACCGGGATGTCCATCGGCGGCACCAGGTTGGTAGCACCGAATTCGGTGGCCCTGGCGACAGTCGCCTCGGCGTCGTCCACCGCGAAGCAAACTCCCCAGTTCGGGGGAACCTCGGGTGGAAACATCTCGTCGGTCATCTGGATCAGCCCCGCGACCGCGCGGTCGCCGAGATTCCAGAGCGTGTAGCCGTTGCCGCCGGGCATTTCGCTTGTCGTCCATCCGAACACCGCGGGATAGAACTGCTCGGCGGCGGCCTGGTCGCGGGTCATCAACTCACACCAGCAGAACGAGACCGGCTCGTTCACGAGGTCGGCACCCTTGAACGACTTCGGCTGCCAAACGCCGAAGGCGGCGCCGGTCGGGTCGGCGAAGACGGCCATCCGGCCGATGTCCATCACGTCCATCGGCCCCATCATCGTCTTGCCGCCGGCACTCATCACCTTCGCCGCGGTTTCGTCGGCGTCGTCCACCGAGATGTACGTCGCCCAGACGTTGTGCATTCCCTCCTGCGCCATCAGCCCGGCGACGGTCTTGCCGTCTTGCAGGAACATTCGATAGCCCCCGGTCTCATCGACCGGCTCGGCGTCCGTGACGCTCCACCCGAACAGCTGGCTGTAGAAATTCGCCGATGCGCCCCCATCGGCCGTGTCGAGCTCCACCCACGAGGGTGTGCCGGGCGGGTATTCAGGCATGGAGAACTCCTCTCCGGTCCGTTGGTCTGACAAGCATGGTCGCACCCTCGGGCGGTGGCCGAGTTTAAAAATTGCGCACCGAAACGAATGCGCAGCGCCGGGTGGCGCGACCGCCGTGAGCCGGGTGGCGCGACCGCCGGGAGCGCCACAATCGGCTCATGAGCGACCTACGACGTCTGTACGTCCTGCGCCACGCGAAGTCAAGCTGGGATGACCCCGGGGAGCGGGACCATGAACGTCCACTGGCGCCGCGCGGCCGCCGCGCCGTCAAGCTGCTGGCTCGATACGTGCAGGAGCACCAGATTCGGCCCGAGCTGATCCTCTGCTCCACCGCGCGGCGGGCGGTCGAGACGTTGGAAGGAGTCGATCCGCCCGGGGAGCGCGTGATCGAGAGCCGGCTCTACGGGGCCGGCTACGACCAATTGCTGGAGCGTCTGCGGCAGGTGCCCGCCGAGCGGCGTTCGGTGATGATCGTCGGCCACAACCCGGCTCTGCAGGTGCTGGTGCTGCGGCTGGCCCGGTCCGGTGAATGGCTCGAGGACATCCGCAACAAATACGCCACCGGAGCGCTCGCGACCCTCGAGTTCGCGGTGCCGTGGAGCGAGATCGAGGAGGGCGCCGCGACGCTCGCCGACTATGTTCGCCCGAAGGCACTCCAGCGCGAGAGCTAGACTTCTATTGCTGGAGCGATTACGCCCCGACGCGACGGCGAGCTGAACTTTTTGGTTTGCCGATTCGCAGCCCGGGTAGGAAGGTGGCGATGATTCAATCAGCAGACACCCTCAAACCCCCCGAGAACACGCCCCGTCAGCCGACGCTGGCGCCAGCCCGAACTCCCGACGAGTTGTTCGAGAGATGGCAACGCGACGGTGACGGCAGGGCGCGTGAGCAGCTGGTTGAGCGGTTCCTCCCGTTGGCCCGCAAGCTCGCTCGTCGATTTCAGGGCGCCCAGGAGCCGATCGAGGACCTAGTGCAGGTGGCGAGCCTTGCGCTCGTCAAGGCCATCGATCGATTCGAGCCCGGGCGCGGCGTGACCTTCCAGTCGTTTGCCGTCCCGACGATCGTCGGAGAGCTAAAGCGCTACTTCCGTGACACGGGTTGGTCCGTGCACGTCCCGCGCGGGGCACAGGAGCGGGCGGTCAAGGTCGAACAGACCCGGCGGCGGCTGGCGGCGACGTCCGGTCGGGAGCCGACTTTCAACGATCTCGCGGAGTACCTCGAGCTGAGCCTCGAGGAGGTGATCGAGGCAGTCGAAGTGTCGTCGGCCCATCACGCGGTCTCCCTCGAGACGCCTCGTGAGGACGGCGAAGAGCAGGCGGGAACGCTGGGTGACTCGATCGGCGAGATCGATGCGCACTACGACCTCGTCGACACGGGGGTCTGCATCGAGCAAGCGGCCAAGCACCTGCCCGAGCGGGAGCGCATGGCTCTAGCGCTGCGATTCGTCGAGGACCGAACTCAGACGGAGATCGCCAGCGCGTTGGGCGTTTCGCAGATGCAGGTGTCGCGGATCCTCCGCGGCGCGCTCGCCACCTTGGCCGACGTCACGTCGATCGGCGAGCCTTGTGCGGCGAACGCGCACACGCATCGATAGATTCAGATCGGTCCGGCGGCCCCGATCGAGAGGTCACGACGTGGTTTCACCGGATCGACGTCCGGAGAGCCCCACCGCCGTGAACCCGAACCAGCGAGCTGCCCTAGTAGGACTCGAGTTGGCGAGCCGACCTGAAGACGTCGCGCTCGTCCGCTCGGCGCTCGCGGCGCTGGCAGACGCGGCCGTGATCGACCAGGCGCTTTTGACGGATCTCAAGACCGCTGTCAGCGAGGCGTGCAACAACGTGGTGCTGCACGCCTACGGCGACCTCCCCGGCCAAATGCTGGTGACGGTCGAGCTGCGTGCGACCTCGATCGACGTCAACGTTCGCGACCACGGCCGTGGGATCCAGCAACTTGCCGCCGGCGAGGACCGGATGGGCCTCGGGCTGGCCGTGATGACCGCGCTCGCGGCCAAGACGGAGTTCAGCAGTTCTCCTGACGGCGGGACCGAGGTTCGGATGTCTTTCGAACGGTATGCCGCTTCCGACGGGACGCATCCACTCAGCGTTCCACCGGCCGACGAGCTGCCCTACGACCCAATCGAGACGCTGGGCGGGAATGTTGTCGTCCACGTGAGCCCGGCCGCGCTGGTCGGACCTGTCCTCGGCAGGCTGGCGCGCGCCGTCGCCGCCAACGTCGGCTTCTCAGTGGCCCGGTTCCATGACCTGTACGCGATCGCCGACGCGCTGGCGGACCACGCGAATCGTGCCGCCGACGGGTCGGTGTCGTTCGCGATCAACGCATCTCGGCGGAACCTCGACCTGGTCGTCGGCCCATTCAACCCACTGAGCGAAGGAGCCGAGAGCTTCGTCGGGCTCGTTGACGGGGTCTCGTTCGAGACAGAAGAGGATCACGAGCTTCTCCACCTGACGCTGATCGACGACGCCTCCCGCAACCCGAACGGCTGACGAGTCAGTCAGAGCTGCGGCGCAGTGCGACTGCTGCGACGTCGTCGTCAATTGGTCCGGAGGCGAAGGCATCCAACTCCGCCGCGAGGGCATCGAGAGCGGCGGCCGGCTCGAGACCCGCCTGTTTTGCAAGCAGACGACGCAAACGCTCGATGCCAAAGCGATCGCTGCGCCCGCGGGCGTCGATCACGCCATCGGTGTAGGCAATCAGCAGGTCCCCCGGCGAGACGGCCAGCTCTTCCTCGTGGCGCGGCGGAACGCGGAACGCGCCGAGCATCGGCTCCGCGCGGGGGGCCTCCGCCAGCCTGCCGTCGGTGCTGACGATGATCGCGGGCGGATGGCCGGCCGAGCTGACCGTCACCCTCTGACCGTCGAGCTTCAGGCAGATCGCGGTCGCCATCGCTCGGGTTGGTTGCTGCGCGAGCGCCTCATCGAGACGGTCGAGGATCGCCGCCGGCGACGGTTCGGCGCGGCACGCGACGCGCGCGCCGTGGCGCATCAACGCCGTCACCGAGGCGGCCCCGACGCCCTTGCCGGTCACGTCCCCGACGATCACGAACCATCCCCCCTCGTGCTCGATCAGCTCGTAGAAGTCACCGCCGACGTCGACTCGCAGCTCTGTCTCGGTTGGCCGGTAGAGGGTCGCGATCTCCCAGCCCGGGATGTCGGGCACCGGCCCCGGCAGGAGCCCCTGTTGCAGCGTCTCGGCAACGTCCCTGAGTGTGGTGTGCAACCGTGAGTTGTCGACCGCGACCGCGGCTCGACGGCCGAGTTGCTCTGCGAGCTCAAGATCATCACGATCAAGCCGTCGCCCCGATACGTCGGTGGCGAGGGTCAGCACCCCGATCGCTCGCGCGGCCACTCGCAACGGCACGATCACGATCGACAGAGCTTCGAGCTGGCGCAGCAGTTCCACGTGATGCTCGTCGTGAGCCGCAGCCACGATCAACTCGTCCTCGACCACTCGATAGAGCTGGGACGTGCCGGTGCTCAGAATCCGGCGCACGGGGTGGCCAGGATCCAGTGACACGTCGCGGAGCGACCCCAGCTCGGCGGCCAGTTGCCGGCGCTCGGGGTCGCGATGGGCGGCCGCGACGCGGCGGAGCACGCCGCGGTTGCCGAGCAGGTCAATACTGCAGTAGTCCGCCAGCGCGGGGACGGCGATCTCGACCACGTTGCGAAGCGTCTGCTCGTAGTCAAGGGACGACGCCAGGATCCTCCCTGACTCAGCGAGCGCCGCCGTCCGGATCTCCGCAGTTTTCACGGCCGTGATGTCTTCGATCACGGTCATCTCGCCGAGCAGTTCGCCGTCGCCGTCGTGCAGGGCGCGGGTCTTGACGAGCACCCATCGTTGCTGTCCTGAGGTGCGATCGACCGCGCGCGCGACCAGCGGCTCGACGTGCTCGCCACGGAGCACGCGGATCCCCGGCTCATCGTCGCGGCTCAGCCGGCGTCCGTGCTCGTCGTCGAGCCAATAGCGGTCGAGGATCGAAACGCCGGGACGCTCGCGCAACTCCTCGGCTGACTCGAGTCCGAGCTGTTCGATCGCGACGCGGTTGGCGAGCACGATGTTGCCGTCGGCGTCGCGGACGGTGACTCCGTCGACGAGGTTCTCCAGTATCTCGATGTACATCGAGGCGTCTCCACGTGCGAGACGCTCAGCGATCTCTGCTCGTCCGGACAGTTCAGGTCTCGCTCAATAACTCTTCGCGAGTTTCCGCCACCGGCAGTTGGTCCGACAGGCCGGTCAGTCCAAGGAGCCGCTCCACCTGGCCGACCCCACGAACCAGCGCAAATCTGCGGCCTGCTTCCTGAGCATGCTGATGCGCCTTGACGAGCACGCCCAGCCCGGTCGAGTCGATGAACTCGAGCTCTCTGAGATCGACGATCACCAACTCGCGGTCAGCAGCGCGATCGAGCTCGGCCTCGAGTTCCGGGCTCGAAGCGACGTCGAGCTCTCCGGACAGCGCGAGTATCACGCTCGGCCCGTGTTCAACGAAATCGACTCGGAAGTGCGGCTGCAACTTGCGCAGATTATCGCCTGTCCAAAAAGAAGGTCCGGGCTCTGCGCTCGTTTGGTCGTCGGCCGCTGTCGGGTAGCTGAAGCTCACCCGTCCGAAATGATCGGCTTGCCGATCCGACCATCCAGGAGGTCGAAGCGATGCCACCGCGCGGCGTGAAGAAGGGAACCAAGCGCGCTCGGCAGTACGAGCACATCAAGCGGGGGGAACTCGAGCGCGGTGCCAGCGAGGCGCGATCCGAGGAGATCGCGGCGCGGACCGTCAACAAGGAGCGGGCGCGCTCGGGTGAATCGGGGTCGCGCTCCGCGCTGTCGACGTCCGACGTCTCGTCTGGCCGTCGTCGCGGAAAGCGCTCCGGCCGCTCCGGGCCTCGGGGACGCACCCGTGACCAGCTCTACGAGGAGGCCCGCAGGCTTGGAGTCGACGGCAGGTCCAAGATGAACAAGGACCAGCTGCGCCGCGCCGTCGACGCGCGGAAGTGACGGGACACCGGGATTAGAAGAACGCGACGGTAGGCCCGCGGCACGACGCCGGGCTCGTCCTCTGAGAACGAGCCCGGGCGATACGGCCCGCTCGCCGCGTCATTCAGCAGCCGATCGGCATCGCCATCCCAGCGGCCGTGGTCCATCACCGCCCGTACCACCTGCGCCTGCCGCCGCCAACCCCGGACTCAACGCCGCCCACAAAGAACCCGATCACCCACAGAGCCAGTGCCACGATCAGCACGATCCACAGAAAGTGAGCCGCGAAGCCAAGGCCGCCAAACAGGGCCAGAATCAGCAGTAGTACAAGCAGAGCAACCATCTCTTCCTCCTCGTCAATCCGACTGCGTCTCGAACAGGTCCCCGATGACTACCCAGCAAGCGGGGCGCTCAACCTCTGATTGGAGATCCCGAAACCGGGGAAACCTAACGAGGGTCCGATAACGAGAGAGGAGAATGATGGGACTCGGAACTTCACTACTGCTGATCGCTGTTGGCGCCGTCCTGCGCTGGGCGGTGAACGTCACCAACAGCAGCGTCAACCTCCACACGGTTGGGCTGATCCTGTTGATCGTCGGAGGTATCGGCTTCGTCATCTCGCTGTTCTGGATGACGGTGTGGGCCGACCGCACCGCCGGCAGGACCCCGGTGGACAGGGCTCCCAGGGCTGACGACCCGATTTACCGCGATCGCTACAGCGACGTTTCGCAGCCCCGGTAAGCAAGCGTTCTGCGCGGCCGGGTCAGGCCAACACGCGCTCGGTGATGCTGCAACTGCGCAAGCGGCTCTCGACGCGTTAGCCGCGGGCCGCGACCGCCCGCGCGACCGCCGCCGGCGCCTCGAACCCCTCGCGGAAGGCGCGGCCGGCATCGAGACCCTCGGCGCCGGCCGCCCCGCCGATCGTGACGTGCGGGACGCCGGCGTCGGACAGCGCCGACGACAGGGCCGTCTCGGGCTCCTGCCCGGCGGCGATCACGACCATCTCGGCCGTTATTCGCCGCAACTCGCCCTCAGCGGTCGTGATCGTAACCGCGTCGTGTTCGATGCTTTCGTAGCGCACCCCGGTCAGTAGCTGCACGCCGGCGTACTCGAGTTCCTGGAGGGCGACCCAGCGTGTCGACGGCCCGATCCCCTCGCCGATCCGGCCGCCGCGGCGCATCAGCGTTACCTCTCGCCGTTGGGGTGCCTTTGGCGGCCAGGTGGCCGCCAAAGGCGGGCCCTCGCGGGATGTTTGCGAGGAGCGCGGCTTTCGGGCCAGCGCTGCGGCCCCGGCCCCTCCGGCTGCCAGTCCGTAACGCGCATAGAACTCCGTGACCCGCAAGCCGGGTGAGGCGCTCAACAGGTGCGCGACGTCGACGCCGATGCCGCCCGCCCCGATGATCGCGACCGCCCCGCCGAGATCGACGCCGCCGCCGGCCTCGTCGAGCAGCAGCGAGGCGTAGCTGCGAACGTGCGGCAGCTCGACGCCTGACAGGTCCGGCTGTCGGGGCCGCACGCCGGTGGCGACCACGACCGCGTCGAAGCCGGCCAACGCCTCCGCGTCGGCCAGTCGCGCCCCGAGCGAGACCGACACGCCCAGCGCTGCCAGTTCGTGGTCGAAGTACTCGATCGTCCTAGCGAAGTCCTCCTTGCCGGGGATTCGGCACGCCATCCGAAACTGGCCGCCGAGCCGCTCGGCCGCTTCGAACAGCTCGACCGCGTAACCGGCCATCGCCAGCGATCGCGCCGCCTCGAGGCCGGCCGGGCCGCCGCCGACGACCGCAACCATCGCTGCCGGGGGGCGCAACTGACGGGCGCCCCCCGGGCTCGAGACGTCCAGTTCGAACCCGGCCCGCGGGTTGACCACGCAGGAGACGCGGCGGTCGAAGATCGAATTGTCGATGCACTGGTTGCAGGCGATGCAGACGTTGACCGGCGCGCGGCCAGAGCGGCTCTTGGCGACGATCTCCGGATCGGCCAGGAACGGGCGGGCGAGCGACGCGAAGTCGGCGTCGCCCGCCTCGATCACGGCGGCGGCAAGCTCGACCGTGTTGATCCGGTTCGACGCGATCACCGGCACCTCGACCGCCTCCCTGATCCATCGTGCCCAGGGGGTCCAGGCTGCCTTCGGGACCGTCGCCTGCACCGTCGGCACGCGAGCCTCGTGCCAGCCGATCCCGACGTTGAGGGCGTCGACAGAGTCGCTCGCCAGCGTACGGGCCAGCGCGAGCACATCATCCGCGCTCGCGCCTCCGGGGATCAGGTCGGCGCCGGACAGCCGGTAGACGACGGCCTGCTCTGGTCCGCTCGCCTGGCGGACCGCTGCCGCGACCGCCAGCGGGAAGCGCATCCGCCGCTCGGCGTCGCCTCCCCAGTCGTCGTTGCGGAGATTGGTCAGCGGCGCCATGAACTGGCTCGGCAGATACCCCTCCGAGCCCATGATCTCGACCCCGTCGAAGCCAAGCTCGCGGGCCCGGGCGGCACCGCGCGCGAAATCCTCGATCGTCTCGAGGATCTCCTCGTCGGTCAGCGCGCGCGGCTCGCAGCGGCTGTAGCTCGAGTACACCGCTGACGGCGCGACCGGAGTCAGGCCGAATGAGCGTTCAAGGGCGTAGCGGCCGGCGTGGAACAGCTGCACCAACACCCGGGCCCCGGCGTCGTGGACTTCTGAGGCGACCCGCTCGAGCTTGGGAGCGTCCGCGTCCTCGCCGATGAAGCTGTAGTTGCGCCCGCCGGCCCCGACCCGGCTGACCGCGGACCCGCCGGTGACGATCAGCGACGCGCCGCCGGCCGCGCGGGCTCGGTAGAAGGCCGCGAGCGCGCTCCCGTTCGGGTCGATCCCCTCGAGGCCCAGGTGCATCGACCCCATCACGATCCGGTGCGGCAACCGCAATGGCCCGATCTGACCCGGTTGCCAGACGGCGCCTGACACTGCGAGTTACCTCAGCAGGTCGCGCGCGATCGTCATCTTCTGGATCTCGACCGTGCCCTCTTCGAAGCGCTGCGCGCGAGCGTCCCGGTAGACGCGCTCGATCGGGCTCTGGAAATAGCCAAGCCCGCCGTGGACGTTGATCGCCGAGTCCGTCACTCGCTGCAGCATCTCCGAGGCGAACAGCTTCGCCATCGCCGACTGCGCGACCGCGTCGTGGTCGCCTTCCCAGGTGGTGGCAGCGTGCAGCACCAGCCGCCGGGCCGCCTCGACCTCGGTTGCCATCTCGGCCAGCCGGAAAGCGATCGCCTGCCGCGTCGCGATCTTGGCGCCGAAGGTCTCGCGTGTCTGCGCGTATCCGACGGCGAGGTCGAGGGCGTGCTGTGCCAGGCCGACGCAGCTCATCGCCAGCGAGATCCGGCTCGGGACCAGGAAGCCGGCGAGGGCGACCTCGAGCCCCTGCCCCTCCTCTCCGAGTCTGTTGGCCACCGGGACGGGCGCGCGCTCGAACACGAGGTGGGCGTGGTCGGTTCCGTGCAGCCCCATCCCGTCGGGCATAAGCCGGTTGTCGATCCCCTCACCATGCGGCCTGACCATCAGGGCGACCATTCCGTTTGCCCCGTGGGTCCCGTCCAGTCGCGCGAACAGGAGCAGGTAGTCGGCGATCGAGCCGAACGTGATCAGATGCTTCTCGCCGGTCAGGTAGTAGCTGTCGCCCGCGCGGGTGACGCTGCAGCGGATGTCGGCGCCGCTGCCGGCATGGGGTTCGGTCAGCGTGAAGGCGACCTTGATGTCGGTCCGGATTTGGGGGGCGACGAACCGCTCGACCTGCTCGTCGTTGGCGTAAGGAAGCAACGCCCGCCAGATGCCGTTGGCGACATGCACGATCATCCGCAGCGAGCCGTGCGAGCGCGAGAAGATCTCGAGCAGCTCCAGGTAGCGGGGGAACGGCAGGCCCTGGCCGCCGAGCTCGACCGGCGCCGCCAGCCGCAGGTAGCCGCGATCCCGAAGTTCGTCCCACAGCTCTCGTGGGACCCGGTGCTCGGACTCGATCAGCGCGGTCCAGCTCTCGCCCTCGTTCTCGACGTACGCAGTGATCTCGGCCTTCAGGGCGTCGTCCGTCATTTCGCCGCCCCACTGCGTGCGGGCGCGACGAGGCCGGCGGCAAGCTCGCGCAAGACGAACTTCTGGACCTTGCCGGACGGGGTGTGCGGTAGGGAGTCGACGAGTTCTAGCCGTTCTGGCCAGTAGGTCTTTGCGACTCGCTCGGCTTCCAGGTACTCCCGCATTGCCGTCAGGTCGAGGTCGCCGTCCCTCGCCGGCACCACGAACGCGCAAGCCCGCTCGCCTAGGCGCTCGTCGGGCATCGCCACGATCGCGACCTCGCGGACGGCCGGGTGCCGGTACAGGAGCTGTTCGATCTCGGCGACCGGTACCTTTTCGCCGCCCCGGTTGATCACATCCTTGACCCGGCCGGTGATCCGCAGGTAGCCATCGGCGTCGATCCGAGCCAGGTCACCGGTTCGGTACCAGCCGTCGGCAGTCACAGCCGCCTCGGTCAACTCCGGCCGCTTCAGGTAGCCCGCGAAGGTGCACGGCGTCAGCACCTCGAAGTTCCCCTCGGCACCGGCGGGAAGCTCGCGACCGAGGTTGTCGACGATCCGCAGGGCGACGCCGCTGAGCGCGCGGCCGTCGCTGCTCCAGGCGAGCTCGGGCGTATCGCCCAGTGCGAACGCGGTCGCGAGGCAACTCTCGGTCGAGCCCCAGGCGCCGCCGACCTCGGCGCCGAGGACCTTCCGAGCCTCGCGCGCCAGCTCGCGCGGGATCGCGGCCCCGGCGGCGACGAACGTCCGCAGCCGTGCCGGCGCCTCGTCGCGCTCGCGAGCGACCGCGACGAGGTCGGCGAGGAACGGGGTCGCCGCCTGCACGAACGTGACGCCGGTCCGCTGGATCGCGTCGAAGCCGAGATTTGGGTCCCAGGACTCCTGCAGGACCTGGGGCACGCCGAGCATCAGCGCGATCCACATCCCGTACAGGAAGCCGGTCTGGTGGGCGAGCGGGGAGGGGACGTAGATGACGTCATCCGCGCCGAGCCGGAAGTGGCGAACGTGGGCGGCCGCCGCGGCCGACAGCGTCGCGTGCGGGTGCAGAACGCCCTTCGGCTCGCCGGTGCTGCCGGAGGTGAACAGCAGTTGCGCCATGCGGTCGCTGGTTGGCCGCCTCGCCGCGATCGCGTCAGCGTCGGCCTCGGCGCCGCGCAGCTGGCGCTCCAATGGATTGTGGTCGCCGACGACGATCACGTGCTCGAGGTCTCCCAGCGCGGCCTGCAGGCCGCGCGCCATCGCGTGATGGTCGTGGCCGCGGAAGCGGTCAGGGACGACCAGCACCCGGGCGGCGCTCTGGCGGAGCATGAAATGCAGCTCGCGCTCGCGGAAGATCGGCATCAGCGGCTCGCAGACGGCGCCGATCCGCAGCGTCGCGAGGCTGATTGTGATGAATTCGAGCCGATTGGGAAGCTGGTAAGAGACCGCATCGCCCGGCGCAACCCCGAGCTCCAGCAGCGCCGTCGCGGTGCGGTCAGCTGCGGCGTCGAGCTCGGCCCAGGTCAGCTCCCGCGGTTGCTCGCGACCCGCGGAGAACTCGTAGACGGCGGTGGCTGTGGGGCGCAGACGCGCGTGGCGTTCCACGTGGTCCAGGATCAGCTCGCCGGCCGCCGACACTACTACTAGTGTCCTGAGGCGGCTATTTCAAATCCCCCAGCGAGTTGGGCAGCCGCGGGGTCACGCCGATCGGGATCCCGATCGTGTTCATGTGTTCGACGAACTCCGGGTAGGAGATTCGATACGCGTACGGGTAGGAGATCTCGGTGACGCCGGTCGCGGTCGAACCCGCGACGGCGAGCGCCATCTGCACCCGGTGGTCGTTGAACGAGGACAGCGAAGCTGCGTGCAGCTGTTCAACGCCATCGAACTCCATGTCGTTGCCGTCGAACTCGATCCGGGCTCCCATCTTGCGGAGCTGCAGCATCGACCCGACCCGGTCCGATTCCTTGAGCTGCGCGTGCGCGACGTGCGACAGAACGGTCCGGCCGCGGGCGCGGCTGGCCAGCGTCGACAAGATCGGCACCATGTCGGGGATGTCCCGGCAGTCAAGGCGACCCGCGATCGGCGGGACGCCGTCGTGCTCGATCGAGATCGACAGGCCGTCGTCGCGGAACCGCATCGGCACGCCGACACTCTGCAGCTCCGTCAGCACCGACGCCTCCGGGTGGCCGTGGATCGGGACCGGGCTGCGGAAGGTCACGTTGGACGGATGCAGGGCGCACGCCGCCAGCCCGAACATCGCCGAGCCGATGTCGGGCGGCAACACGATGTCCGTTGCGACCGCCTGCTGGCACGGCGGGATGTGGAACTCCCGCCAGTCCTCGCGAACCTCGATCTGCAGCCCGAACTCGCGCATCATCTCGACCGTCAGGACCAGGAACCCGCGCTCGTTGAGCTCGCCCAGCACCTCGACCGTCGTCGGCTCCTGCGCGAACGGCGCCAGCATCAACAGTCCCGAGACCCACTGCGACAGCATCCCGTCGATCCGGATCCGGCCCCCGCGCGGCAGTCCCGGATGGACCTTGACGGGCAGGCTCTGGCCTTCGTATTCGAGCTCGAGGCCCATTCGCTTCAATGCCCGCAGCAGCGGCCCGATCGGCCGGCGACGGAAGTACCGCTGCCCGACGAAGGTCACGGGCCGGTCGCCGAGCGCCGCGAGGCCGAGCAGGAAGTACAGGGTCGTGCCGGAACTCCCGACCGGGACGACGTCGCCCTTCGGCGAAAAGCGGGCGTTTCCGTTCACCTTCCAGCCGCGGCCCGATGGGTGGATCTCGGCACCGAGCGCGTGCAGCGCCTGCAGGGTGAAGGTGACGTGGCGTGCGTCGGTTCGATCGATGATCGTCGAGGTGCCCGGCGCCAGCGCCGCCAGCATCAGGGCCCGGTGGGCGTGGTACTTGGAAGGCGGGATCACGATCTCGCCCTCGAGCGGAGCCTGTGCCTGGGCTACCAGCAGCCGCATCGGGACACTTGCGATCCTGTCGATCGACAGGTGCGCGCTCGCCGGGCCGTCATCGCGGGGAGGATAACGGGGAAGCAGGCAGCGAGCCCGCCGGCCCGCGCGGTGAGCGGCCGGCCAGCAACTCGCGAACTTCGGCACAGCGCTCGTACTGCACGAGCGAATCGTCGCTCAGCGGCATCAGGACGAATTCGTCGACGCCCGCCTCGACATGTTCGGCGAGCTGTTCGGCGACCCGTTCTGCGCTTCCGTACGGCGTCCAGCGCTCCACGCGGTCCAGGTCCATCCCGTACTGGCCGCGGATGTAAGCGGCGGCCTGCGCGCGGGCGCGTGCGTCGTCCGGGTCGACATGGACGCCGAGCAGCAGCTTCACGCCCAGTGCCGGGCGTCCGTACTCGCCGGCAAGCTCGTCCAAACGCTGCGCGCGCTGGCGCAGCTTGTCCGGGCTCATCCACATCGGCATCCACGCTTCGCCGAACCGAGCCGCGCGACGCATCGCCGGCTCGCCGCGGCCGCCGACGTAGATCGGCGGGAACTTGGAGATCGGCGGCTCCAGCGGCGGTGCGGTCAGCTGCAGCGCCTTGCCGACGTGGCTGACCCGCTGCCCGCCCAGCAATGCGGGCAGCAGAGCCAACGCCTCGTCGAGCCGCGCCCCGCGCTGCGAGACACTGACGCCGGCGGCCTCGAACTCCTCGCGAAATTCTCCCCCGACCCCAACCCCAAGCGCCAGCCGGCCGGGGGCGAGCTGATCGATCGTGATCAGCTGCTTGGCCGTCCATGCGGGCTGGCGAGCGCCGAGCAGCATCACGGCGAATCCGAGGGCGATCCGCTCGGTCACCGCCGCGCAGGCGGCGATCGAGGCGATCGCGTCGAGGCCCGGCGCCGGGCACTGGAGGTGGTCACCCGCCCAGATCCCGTCGAACCCGAGCCGTTCGGCTCGCCGTGCCGCATCCAGCAGCTGCGACGGCGCGCCAACGCGCATCGGGTCGAATGTCGGCAGCAGCACGCCGATGCGCGTCATAGGCCCCAACGCTACTGTCGTTACGCCTGCTGTGTTTGCCCGGCGACGGTCTCGACGAGCTCCGCGCGCGAGTGGATGTCGAGCTTCAGGTACACGTGGCGTAGGTGGTATTCGACCGTCTTCGGGCTCAGGAACAGCGACTCTGCCGCCTCCCTGGTTGTTCGGCCGGACGCGAGCAGGGTCGCGATCTGCAGCTCCCGGGCCGTCAATTCGTCGATCGTGTTCGGCTCGCCTCGGCGCAGCCGCTCGCCGGTGGCCTCCAGCTCGGCCCGGGCCCGATTGGCCCAGGGCCGCGCGCCGAGGCGATCGAACAATCGCTCGGCCTCGCGGAGCTGCTCACGGGCGAGGACGCGGTCGCGCGACCGCCGCAGCCGCTCGCCATATGCCAGCCGAGTGCGGGCCATTTCGAAGGTGTCGGGGGTCAACGCATGGTGGGCGAGCGCCTGCTCGAAACCCTCGACGAACGTGCCGTCGGTCGCCGTCAGCCCCTGGCACCGATGCGCGCGGGCGAGCGACCAGGGCTGACCCTTGGCGGTCGCCGCCTGCAGGTAATCGGCGCTGAGGCGGCCGGCTTCCTCGACGCGACCAAGTCGCAGGTAGGACTCGACCAGCTCGGCTGCCGGCCACAGGTCGACGTCGCCCAACCCGAGCTCTTCGATCAGCCGGCCCTGTCGCTCCAGCTGTGCGGCGGCGCCGGCGGCGTTTCCGAGTGACAGCTCCAAGTCCGCCAGCGCGACGGTCGTCCACAGCTCGCAGAAGCGCGTGGCCGGGCCCCGACAGACCTCGAGCGCCTCACGCACGGCCGCGCGGCATTGCTCGGTCCGGCCCTGGCGAGCCTGGAGCCAAGCGATGCCGGACAGTGCGAATGCCAGCTCGGCTCGACGGTCGCTCGCACCGGCGAGTCTGATCGCTAGAACCGCGGAGCGGACAAGCGGGTGACGGAACTCGACGTTGCCCCCGCCTAGCCTTACGAGGCCGGCGGCCTCGGCGGCACCGAGCTCCTCGATCTCCATTCCGAGCGCCGCCGCCGCTCGCGCGAGCATCTGCAGGGCCAGCGGATTGCCGCCCGTCGCTCGCCGCAGGCGCGCTGTCGTGGCCGGGGCAACGTCGCCGAGCAGTTCGGCGATCTCGTCGCCCTTGAGACCGCCGAGCTGGAGCGAGCGGATATCGGCTCCATCGAGCAGCGACGGCTCGCCGTCGCGCGCCGCGAGCAGCGAGGCGATCGGATCGGCCACCAACCGGCGCACCGCGAACAGCATCGCCTCAGCGCTCGGCCGGTCGATCCAGTGGACATCGTCGATGATGACAGCCAGCGGCCCGGCCTCAGCGTAGGCCGACAGCACGCTCAGCGTCGCAGCCCCGACGGCGAACCGCTCGCTGGACTGGCCGCCCGGCTGCAGCGCCAGCGCCTGCGACAGCGCCGCCGCCTGCGGGTCCGGGATCCTGTCCAGCAGCGAGAGAGCCGGCCGCAGCAGTTCGAGCAGCGCGGCGAAGGGGACCTGCGCCTCGGACTCGACCCCGCGGGCGCGCAGTACGCGCATCCCGGTGGCCGCGGCCCGTCCGGCCGCGTGCTCCAGGAGCACGGTCTTGCCGATCCCCGGTTCTCCGATCAGCGCCAGCGTTCCGCTGACGCCCGAGCGTGCCCCTTCCAGGATCGTTTCGATCGCCGCTCGTTCTTGGTCCCGCCCAACGAGCACGAGCCGATTCTAAATGGGAGGAGGCCCGCTTACTAGGTGGGTGACTAGGTGGGGTCCGGATGCGCCTTTCCGCACCCGGACATTAAGGTTTGCAAAGCGGACCACAGGGGGGTTTGACATGGGCACGATCGACGAGGGCGTTGGGGGTCGACACCGGCAGGGTCGGTGTCGACCCCACCAAGCTGATGGACTTCGTCTTCAAGGCAGTCGAGGAGGTTGGCGCGACGCTGAACACCGCACTCGTGGTGATCGGCGACAAGCTTGGGCTGTATCGCGCGCTTGGCGATAGCAGCGGCCTCACGCCCAGCGAGCTCGCGACCCGGACCGGCACCGCTGAGCGATACGTCCGCGAGTGGTTGAACAACCAGGCCGCGGGCGGCTTCGTCGCCTACGACGCCGACAGCGGCCGCTATTCGCTGCTGCCCGAGCGGCGGTCTGCGCTGACCGACCCCAGCAGCCCCGCGTACCTGCCGGGCTTCTTCCAGATCGCGCTCGGCGCGGTGATGGACTCGCCGAAGATCGAGACGGCGATGCGTTCCGGCGACGGCTTCGGCTGGCACGAGCACGTCCACGACGTCCACGAGGGGTGCGAGCGGTTCTTCCGGCCCGGCTACAACGCCCACCTCGTGGGTGAATGGCTGCCGGCGCTCGACGGCGTCGTCGAGAAGCTCGAGGACGGCGGTCTCGTCGCCGACGTCGGGTGCGGGCACGGCGCCTCGACGGTGCTGATGGCGAAGGCGTTTCCGCGGTCGAGGTTCGTCGGCTCCGACTACCACGGCGGCTCGATCGAGACCGCCCGCAGCCGCGCCGAGGAGGCGGGTGTGTCCGACCGCGTGAGCTTCGAGGTCGAGCCCGCGGCTCGGTACAGCGGCGACGGCTATGACCTGGTGACGATGTTCGACTGCCTGCATGACATGGGCGACCCCGTCGGCGCCGCCCGCCACGTCCGTGGCACCCTTGCGCCGGACGGCACCTGGATGATCGTCGAGCCGCACGCCGGTGACCGGGCCGAGGAGAACTTCAACCCGGTCGGGCGGGCCTACTACGGCTTCTCGACGCTGCTCTGCACGCCGGCCTCCCTGTCGCAGGAGGTCGGATTGGCGCTCGGCGCGCAGGCCGGCGAGGCCCGGCTTCGCGAGGTGCTGAACGAGGGGGGCTTCAGCCGCTTCGAGCGGGTCGCGGAGACGCCCTTCAACCTCGTCTTCCAAGCGAAGCCATAACTCAGGCGCGGGCGCTCAGGCGCGCCAGCAGTTCGAGCGCGCCCCGCTTCGACAGCGGATCATTCAGGTTGCCGCACTTCGGCGATTGCACGCACGATGGGCAGCCGCTGGCGCATGGGCACTCGCCGATCAGCCGCTGCGCGTCGGCGACGAGCCGCTCGAACTGTTCGTAGCCGCGGCGCGTGATCCCGATCCCGCCGGGATGGCCGTCGTAGATGAAGATCGTCGGGCCGCCCGTCTGTGGGTGGGCGTTCGTCGACAGGCCGCCGATGTCCCAGCGGTCGCACATCGCGATCAGCGGCAGCACCGCGATCTGGGCGTGCTCGAGCGCGTGCAGCGAGCCGAGCAGGAGGTCCAGCGGGAACGCCTCTCCGGCCGGTGGTCTCCCCAGGGGTGGCTTTGGCGGCCATGTGGCCGCCAAAGTCGGGCCCCCAGGGTGTGTCTGACCACCGGCCGGGCCGGTACCGATCAGGCCGTCGAGCTCGTACCAGAGCGCTCTGGTCGAGAACTCGGTGGTCGGGAGGTCGAGCGTCTGGAAGTCGATCACGGCGTGATCCTGGATGCCCTTGCGCTGGTACCCGAGAACGGTCTCGGTGTAGACGACCGCGCCGTAGGAGAGCGTCACCCCATGGGTCTCGCGCTGCTCGAACAGCCGCTCGATGTAGGTCATGCTCTCCCGCTTGGCCTGGGTGAAGTAGTCGACGGTCGCGGGCTCGAGCAGCGCCCGGCGGGCTCCGAGATCGAGCTCGCGGACGAGGTAGGAGCGACCCATGTGCAGGTAGATCGCGCCCTCGTGGACGGTCGAGTAGGCGCGCACGGCCTCGATCGTCCCGATCAGCTCGCCGTCGGCGACGTCGATCAGCGCGAAGCTGTCGGCTGAGGCCGAGCGCAGAGCAACCCGGGCGGCCGGGTAGTCGTCGGCGCGAACAGGGACGAAGCCGGTGGCGCGCTCGCGCAGCAGGCCCTCGTCGGCCAGGGCTTGTGCTCTGGCGACGACCTCGGGTCCGAGCATGTCCTCGTCGGCCTCGGTGATCGGCGCCTCGTGGGCGGCGCACAGCAGATGCTCGTCGCGGATCTCCTCGCTGGCCGGGTCGATGATCGCGGCCTCCACCGGTCGGCGCAGGAACTCCTGCGGGTGGCGCGCGAAGAACTGGTCGAGCGCGTCCTCGCCGGCGACGTAGATCGCCAGGCCGCGGCCGCGGCGCCCGGCGCGGCCCCACATCTGCTGCAGGCTGGCGACGGTGCCCGGGAAGGTCACGCAGATCGCGGCGTCGAGCCTGCCGATGTCGATCCCGAGCTCGAGCGCGTCGGTCGCGACGACGCCGAGCAGCTCGCCGTCGACCAGCCGACGCTCGATCTCGTGGCGCTGGGCGGGTGTGTAGCCCGCGCGATACGGTGCGAGGCGCTCTGCGAGCTCGGCGGGTAGGCGGTCGCAGGCCATCCGCAGGATCAGCTCGACCCCCTTGCGCGACTTCATGAAGCAGATCGTCCGGGCGCCGGCGCTGACGAGCTCGGCGAGTAGCTCGGCAGCCTCGGCCAGCGGGGAGCCGCGGACGCCGAGCGCCGTGTCGAGCAGCGGCGGGTTCCAGATCGCCGTGCGGCGGGAGGGCCTGGGGGCCGAGTCGTTGTCGATCAGGCTGATGTCGTCCAGCCCGGTGAGTTTCTGCGCCAGTTCGAGCGGGTTGGCGATCGTCGCCGAGGCGAGCAGGAACCGGGGGATGGTGCCGTACAGCGCGGCGGCCCGACGGAGCCGCCTCAGGACGTTGGCGACGTGCGACCCGAACACGCCGCGGTAGACGTGGGCCTCGTCGACGACGACGAACGCGAGGTTCGAGAGCAGGTCGCCCCAGGCGGCATGATGCGGCAGGATTCCGACGTGCAGCATGTCTGGGTTGGTGATCACCAGGTTGCTGCGGCGACGGATCTGGGGCCGCTCGTTTCGCGGGGTGTCGCCGTCGTAGATCGCGGGGCGGATTCTCTGTGTGAGACCAAATGCGTTGATCGCGCGTGCCTGGTCCTGGGCGAGCGCCTTGGTTGGGTAGAGGTACAGGGCTCTCGCCTTCGTGTCGGTGACCAGTACCTCCAACGTCGGGAGCTGGAAGCAGAGAGACTTGCCCGAGGCGGTGCCGGTGGTGACGATCGTCGGGCCGATGTTGAGCGCGGCGTCGAGGGCGGCTCGCTGGTGGGTGTACAGCGAGTCGATCCCGATCATTTGCAAGGCGTCGGCTACGCGGGGATCGAGGTCGTCGGGGAGCGGGACGAACAAGGGAGCCTGGGCGGGCCGCAAGCCGTCATGAACGAGGCGCTCGTCGGCGCGCCCGTTGTCGAGCAGCTGCTCCCAGGGCGCGGCATCGCGGCTCGCGCGGATGGCGCTCACTAGTGGACCACTAGGTTCATGGAGCCAGTATGGCGACGCTTGCTACGGTCGCGGCCGCGATGCGCTGCGTCTATGTGGATCTCGACGGCACCCTGCTCGGGCCTGGCGGGTCGCTGCTCGCAGGAGCCGACGGGGGCTTCGCGCTTGACAGCGTGAGGGCGCTACAGGCGTGCGCGCGGGCCGGGGTCGAGGTCGTGATCTACTCGGGGCGTCGCCAGGTGAGCGTGGTGGAGGCCGCGAGGCTGATCGGGCAGCAGTCCTACATCTTCGAGCTCGGCTGCGGGCTCGTTCTGGATGGCGAGCTCGAGTGGTTGACCGACGGGATCGAGCCGTCGGTGGAACGGGGAACGATCTTCGACCAAATCGGCGCCTCGGGCGCGCCGGCGCTGCTGCTCGACACGTTTGAGGGACGGCTCGAGTACCACACGCCGTGGTCCTCCGGTCGCGACGTCTCGCACCTGTTTCGGGGAGAGGTCGACCTTGCGGACGCGGCCTCGGTCCTGACCCGCGGCGGCTTCCAGTGGTTGCGGCTGGTTGACAACGGCGTGCTCGCGGCGCACGGCGTCGCGGTCGACGGGACCGCATTCGGCCTGGAGGCCGAGCGCGTTCACGCCTACCACCTGATCCCGGAGGGCGCGTCCAAGGCCCGCGCCGTCGCTCGGCACATGCAGAACCGCGGCTACGAGCCGGCGGATTGTGTGGCGGTCGGGGATTCGCGCGAGGACATGGACGCCGCCGACGTCGTCGGCTGCTTCTGGCTCGTCGCCAACGGCGTCGCGCGAGATCCGACGTTGGCGCGCGAGGCCGCGGCGAGGCCTCGGGTGCGGGTCGCCTCCGAGCCGTACGGCGCCGGCGTTTACGAGGCGGTCGTGACTAGCTTGGCGGAGCGCTGAAGTGGGGAGCGGAGTCGTTCTTTGCACATCTATGGGTCCAGACGACCCATAGAGGGACAAAGAACGCGGTTAGGCGGCCTTCGAGCGAGCGCGCTCCTGCGCCTCGCGGGCAACCGCGTCCTCGCGCGCGACGGCGGCGGCGAGGTCGGCAGTCGTCGACGCCACCCGTCCGAACGCGGTCGCCACGGTCGCTGCGTCCGAGCCCGCGATCGCGATGTTGAGCTCGGCGACGGCCTTGTCGAAGTGCTCCCACAGCTCAGCGGGCCCGCGCCTCCCCGTCCCGGGTCGCAGCTCGTACGGTGGCGCCGCATGCTCGGCGCCGGGCACCGGACGCCACATCAGCCCGGCGGCGTGCGCCTGCTCCCACGCCAGTTGTTCGGTCGCGGCGGCCTTCGCGAGGGCGTCGAGCCTCCCCGCAAAGCCCGCGTCGGGCGGGGCGAGTTTGTGCGCCCGCATCGCCTCGGCCCAGCTCGCGCTAGCGTGCCTGACCAGCTGCATGGCTTGCTCGCGTTCGTGCTGGAGGTCGTCGCTGAAGCTCATTCCTCGCCGTTCATGGGGGCGACCGCTGTGGCCTTGGCGTCGCGGTCGTTCGATGTGGCGGGCTCGGCAGTGCCGACCTGCTCGCCCCCCCAGAAGTCCTCGGCGCTTGGGCCGCCGAGGTCGGGGTCTCGCAGCGCTGGAGCACCCTGATAACCGCTCGCGAGCACACGGTCGAGGTCGGATTTCTTGATCCGGACGCGGCGGCCGATCCGGATCGCGGGCATCGAGCCCTGATCGATCCAATTGCGGACCGTCTGCTGGTTGAGCTTCAGGAGCTCGGCTACGTCCGCAACCGTGAGGAACGCCTCCCCCTGTTCGTCCTGCGCCATCTAGGTGCTCTCCAATTCAGTTATCGTCTCTAATTGAGACCAACTGGATGCAATCACCGTACCAACATAGCCCCGTGGTCGGACGGCAGAGAGCGCCGTTGCGGGAAGGGGCATGATGGGGGGCATCGACGAGCGCGACGGCGGCGCGGACCGGCCGAGCGGGCCAGACGCGGGGTCTGCGGCGGGCGACGGCAACGTTCGGTGCTTCCCCGGAGTCGGGCCGATTGACGAGCTGGTTCCGATGGGTCCGGCGGCGAGGGCGCCGGCCGACGAGGTTGGCGCGGACGCCGGCAACGTCCGATTCTTTCCCGGGGTTGGCCCGATCGACGAGCTGATTCCGATGGGTTCGTCAGCGAGCACAACCGTCGCCGCCCCCGACGACGTTGGCACGGAAAACGGCAACATCCGAATGTTCCCGGGAGTTGGACCGATCGACGAGCTCATCCCGATGGGGCCCGCTAAGAAGGCGCCGGTCGTTGCCACCATGAACGCCGACGCCTTCTGGGGTGAGGATTCCCAGTTCTTGCATCAGGCAATCGCGGCGCCGCCGGGTGCGACCCTTCAGTCGCAAGCAATCGTTGGGCCAGAACCTCGTCCGGGGAGCTCTGGGCATGCCGGTCCTTTTTTCGGACGGCTGCTGATCCGAGTCGCGATGATGTTCCTCTCTTTGGCCGGTTTGGCCTTCGCCTCCAACGTGGCGGGGCTCTGGGGCACGTCGCCGACGACGACGCCACGCAGTGGAGCCCGGCACAGAGCGCAGCCCGGGACGCATAGCGGCACGGTCAGCGGCCGAAGTCACGAGCGGACTCATGCGGGCACGGCGGAGCGCTCGCGCAGCCAGGATTCTCACGCGATGGCGAACTCGAAGACAGCGACGACACATAGGGCAAGGGCGGGGCGGAGGTCGCCATCACCGAAGCCGGCGGCGCGGAAGCCGGCTGCGCGGAAGCCTGGGGCGCGAAATGAGGCGGCGCGTAAGCGGACGGCCGTGAGCGGATCCGGCAACGCCGCATCCGGGACCACCGCTCCGGCCGAGACGACGCCGGCAGCCTCGCAGGAGCCCTCGACGGGGAGCGAATCCACCGTCGCGACCGGCAGTTCCGCCCCGGTAGTCACCAGTCCCGCGGTCACGCCGACGACCCCCACTCCTGTGGCGCCGGCCGCGGCGACTGACAGCTCGGGATCGGTCAGCAGCACCGGCCGTAGTGACACCAGCAGCAGTGGGGCTGGTGGCAGTGGGGCGGGTGGCAGTGGCGCGGGTGGCAGCGCGGGCGACATCGGGGCCGGCCACGGACTTCCCGGGCCGGGCGGGCCACCCCCTCCCTGACGCCGGTCGATGCACGGCAGAGTTGACGCTCTTCTCCGTGGTCATCGCGGCTTGCTGCTCGGGGCCGTGATCGTGCTGGTCGCTCTTATGGCCGGTCCGGCGGTCGCTGGTGCCAGCACGGACTACTGGGTCGAGGCGTGCGGGCCGTCGGCCGTCGACGACTTCTCCTTCTTCAGCAGCGACAGCGCGAACCTCGGCGGTTCCGATTCGGCTTGTGGCGCGTCCAATCCAGTCGGCCTCTCGGTCAGCGACAACGCCAGCGGGGCGCCAGAGCGTTTGGACGCGGGCGTACTGGGCGCTTTCGGCGCCGGCCGGCGAAACGATTCAGTCGCTCTACTACACCGGCGGAAGCTTCACCACCTCAGGCGGCGGGTGGATCGCCGGCTGGCAGGGCGACAACGGCAATGGCCTCACGCCGGCCCTCGATCCGGACGTTGGCCACGACTGCAACTCGAACGCCAACGCGATCTGCAGCACCTCGAACGCCGAGTCTCCTGGCTTCGGCCCGGGTGTCGGCGTCGGGCCGCTGAACCAAATCGCGCTTGCGATCGACTGCGAGGACTCCCCCTGCATCGCTAGCGGAAACTCCGCCAGTGGTTGCGGGCCCAGGTTGAGCTGGTCGATCCGAACGACACGCCGATCGTCGACGCGACGGTCACCAACGCGAACGTCAACGACGGCTACGCCAGCGCGGTGTCGCATGTGAGCGTGAGCTACAGCGGCATACGACCCAGGCGGGGTTTGTTCTCTTGAGGCGGAGTTGGTAACAGCGTCTGGCGTACCGATCGCCTCAACGAGCAAGGAACCGTGACTCCGGCGATAGGACCCGCGAGACCTGGCGTTCACATCGACGCTGCCATGTGGGTGCGGCGAACACCAATGCGAGCAACGCGACCAGCTACAGATTCACGCCGAGCTCGCTCGCTTGCCCACTGGCACCTACCACTTTGAGATTCTTGCTGCTAATCCTGGGCAGATCTACGCCGGAGGCGGCCAGTCAGTCGTCTGGCAATCCACACCGATCAAGGTCGACAACTCGGCCCCGACGGTGTCGATCGCTACCAGCGCCCACCCCGGCGCCTGGTACGGCTCGCCGCAGCAGCTGACGATCACCGCCAGTGACGATGCGGACAGCTCAGGCGTCGGTGAGGTGATCTGTACCGGACCGGGCACGGCCGGTGCCGGCCAGCCGATCCCGGCCGCGCAGCTCCCATACACGATCACGGTTCAGGGTCCCGGAGCCCAGACGGTCAGTTGTCACGCGGTCTCCAACTCGGGAATCTCGTCGGCCGCGGCGTCGACAACGCTCGACATCGACGCCCAGGCTCCGGCGACCACCCTCGGCGGGGCAGAGACCGCGCCCGCCGTACTTGCTGATCCCCAAGCGGTCACGGTCGCCGCCTCGGAACCCCAACCCGCGTCAGGGGTCAAATCGACTGTCTGCACTGTCACCAACGCCAGTGGCTCACCCCAGAGCTACACGATCTCAGGCACGTCCGGCCAGTTGGCGTCAGCCGATTTCAGTGACGGGAAGAACGCCGTCTCATGCCAGTCCACCACCAACGCGGGTATCGCCGGGCAACCCGTAGCCGAGGCCATCGACGTCGACGACCAGCAGCCGGTCGTAACCCTCGGCGGTGCCACCCCGGCGCCCGCGTGGGTCGCCGGTCACCAGCAGGTGACCGCCACCGCGGCCGAGCCCAGGCCGTCGGTCGGTTTCGGGGTCACGTCAGTCAGCTGTCAGGTCAACGGTGGCGCTTCGACGTCGGCGAGCGGTGACCACCAGAGCCTCGATCTCTCGGGCACCGGAACCCACGAGATCTCGTGTGCCGCGACCTCAGCCGCCGGCGTTCGCGGACCGCTGGCGAGCGAGCGAGTCCAAATCGACGACGCCCTCCCGACCGGCGGACGTCCCGACGTCACCGGGGGCTCAACCAGCGTCCCCGGTGGCTGGTCGCAATCCTCGGAGCGAGTGGCGCTCACCTTCACTGCGCGCGGTGGCGCGGTAATGAGCGAGGTTCAGTGCCGCGTCCGTCGGCGCCAGGTCGTGCTCAAGCCAGGCGACGCCGACGTCACGACAGGCGCCGGTCGGACGAAAGAGACCGTCGAGGTGGCGGTCCCGCCGCCAGGCGGAACGCTCGTCTGCCAGGGCCTTAATTCCGCCGGAAAGTGGTCAAAGCCGGTCTCGGAGAGTCTGCAGATCGACGCCAAGCCGCCAATCGGCCAGTTCGTCCCGACGGACGACCGCAATCCGACGCAGGTTCGCGCGCGTGTGGAGGATTTCGGGTCAGGTGTCGCCAGCGCCGAGATTGAGATCCAGGAGCGCTCGGGCTGGAAGAAACTCGCCACCCGCTATGACAAATCGACGCGGTTCGCGACGGCGACGGTGCCGGACGACGGCTCGATCCCGAACGGGATCTACACGCTTCGGGTCGATGCCACCGACGTGGCCGGCAACACCGCGATGCTCGACCAAACGAGCCGCGACAAGCTCGAGACCGTGACGCTGCCGCTTCGCGAGGTCACACGTCTGAGCGCTGTTCTGTCTGCTGGATCGCGGGACCTTGCAGCCGCCGGGACCGGAGCAGGGAGGCGTCGCCAGACCGCTCGGCTGACGCTGTCATACGGGGAGCGCCCGCGCCTCACCGGCGAGCTGACGACGGCTCGGGGCGCGCCAGTCGATGGTGCCTCGATTCTGGTCCAGCAGGCGGTCTCGGGGTCGACGCCGAAGCTGGTCGCAACGCTCCGAACAGGCGCGGCCGGGAGGTTTGACGAAGTGGTCCCGGCTGGACCCACGCGCACGCTCGAGCTCGTCTACGAGGGGACCAAGGTCCTGCGAACGACCTCGACGGCGGCGAATCTGCAGGTCGGCGGCCGCGCGACCGTCGCGGTCAGCAGCCGGCCGGTTGCCGGCCGCCAGCTGACGATCAGCGGCCGCGTCCTCGGCCGCTGGATTCCGGCCGGTGGGGCGCTCGTGCAGCTCTGGTATGAGGTCAAGGGGGATCGGCGGGGCTGGGCGCCGTTTGAGCATGCAATCCACACGAGTCCGAGCGGCGCTTGGCGGCTCACGTTCCCCGTCTCGCCTCGAGCCGCCGGCTACACATACCAGTTCAAAGCGGTGGTTTCGAGGCAGGCGGGCTGGCCATTTCTCGGGGCCACCAGCGCGATCGTGACCAGGGCGGTCGCGAGGCTGTAAAATCGGCTGCGTGATTGGCGATATTTTCCAGCCTACTCACTTGATCTTCATATTCGTCGTGGCTTTGCTGGTGCTTGGCCCGAAGCGGCTCCCCGAGGTTGGCCGCTCGCTGGGCAAGGGCATCCGTGACTTCCGGGGCGCGATGTCGGGTATCGAGGAGCACGCCCACGGTGTTTTCGACATGAACGAGCCGCATGCGCCTCCGCCCGAGCCCCCGACGCCGACCGAACTCGCCGCGCCCGAAGTGGCCCCGCAACCGACGGTTTCGCCCGCCGTTGCCGTGAGCGCTCCGTCGACGAGCCCGGTGGCCTCGGTCGTCGCGGCGGCCCCGAGCGTGGCTCGCTCGGGATCCGGCTCACCGGAGCCGCATCCCGACGAATACGCGGACTGACGAGCGACCCACCACCAAATGTTCGCGCGGGCGAACGTCCGTTCGTCTACGTATGCTCGCGCGATGGGTTCGGATACCTCCACAGCGGCCCTCGTCGCGCTCCTTGAGCACGCCCCGGCTGGCGCATCCGGGGTGCACGAACGGATCCGCCGAGAGCGTCCCGAGGCGATCCTTGAGCGCGAGCTTGGGCTGTTCGCGAGCGCGGAGATTGCAAACGCCCGAACCCGTCTCCACGAGTGGCGGAGGCGCGGATGGAGCGTTGTCTCGCTACTCGACGACGAGTACCCCATGCTTCTGCGTGACACCGCCGAGGCGCCTGCGCTGCTGTTCATCGCGGGCGCGCTGCGGGCTGGCGATGGGCGAGCGGTCGCGGTCGTCGGCAGCCGCAAGCCAACGCGGGGAGGTTGCTCGCTGGCGGCGGATCTGACCCGCTGCCTCGCGGCAGCCGGCTACACGGTCGTCTCGGGGCTCGCCGCGGGCATCGACACGGTTGTTCACCAGACGGCGCTCGTCTCCGGCGGGCGAACCATCGCGGTGGTCGGCAATGGCCTGGATCATTGTTATCCGTCACAGAACGCCCGTCTGCAACAGCGGATCGAGCGCGAGGGCGCGGTCGTTTCGCAGTTCCTTCCGCCGACGCGCCCAAGCCGCCGGAGCTTCCCAGCCCGCAATGCCGTGATGTCGGGGCTGACCCTCGCGACTGTGATCGTGGAGGCCTCGGCGACTAGCGGTACCCGCGCTCAGGCCCGGTTCGCGCTATCACAGGGACGCCGCGTCTTGTTGATGGAGCGGCTATTGGTCAACGACTGGGCGCGGGACCTCGCGAGGCGTGATGGCGTTGAGGTGCCCCGCGACGCTCCCGCGGTCCTTGACGCGCTCGAGCGGCGGGACTCGGTGGCTGCATGAGTCGGCTTCTTGCCGAGCTTCGCTCGCCGCGTCATGGGCCGGGCGTCTGCGCACAGTGCTTCAACTTCACCCGAGAGCAGGGCTACGAGCTCTGCTACGCGTGCGCGGCGGGCGAGCAGCATTTGGACGCGATGGTGCCGATTGCGTACAGCGTTGCGCACGAACAGCTCCACAACGACCTGGTCCGCTACAAGCGCTACGCGGATCCGTGGGTCGAGATGACGGTTGCACGGCTTGCCCTGATCCTTGGACGCTTCCTTGTGTCGCACGAGGGTTGTGTGGCGGCCACGGCAGGTGTAACCGCGTTCGATGTGGTCACGACGGTTCCGTCTGGGCAGGCCGGCCGCGACGAGTTCCACCCCCTGCGCCGGATCGTCGGCGGGATGGTGGCATCGACTGCCGAGCGCCACGAGCGGCTGTTGCGCCGCTCGAGCGCGCCGGTCCGGGCGCGAGCGTTCGACCCGGCCAGGTACCGCGCCGCTCGGCCGCTGGCCCGCGCGAACGTCCTGCTGATCGACGACACCTGGACGACCGGTGCGAGCGCTCAGAGCGCCGCGGCGGCCCTGAAGGCGGCGGGCGCCGCTCGCGTCGGGGCGGTCGTGATCGGCCGGCATCTCAACCGCGAGTGGTTTGAGAACGACCAACGATTGCGCCGCATCGCGCAGCCACTGCGCCGCTCGGTCTGTGCGCTGTGCGCAGCCTCGGCCAAGGCTGAGGCGGCCTGAGAAGCCACGGCCTAGGCCATCTCCCCAGCGCCCGTCGGCGGGCGACGGGGGAGGCAGTGAAATTCTGCCGCGGGCATCGAGGTGGCGAAAGAGCGGGCTGGGACCGAGGTCCCAGCCCGCATGAATCGCGTCCTCCAGCAAAGGACCCATCTCAGGATCCTCCCCAGACGCCCTCCCAACTGGTCACATCCACGGCCGGGTTGGATGCTCGCAACCGGAAGAACTTCGATTCTTTCCCCTTAAAAACTCGTGGGCTTCAAAGTTGCGCTCTGCGCCTGGCCGGGTTGTTAGGACTTCACGTTGGATCGGCGGTCCGGACGAAACACTCCGCCTGTTGCCATACTGCCTTCACCCCGCCTCAGGGGGCGTAGCTCAGTTGGTTAGAGCGCCGGCCTGTCACGCCGGAGGTCGCGGGTTCGAGTCCCGTCGCTCCCGCTTAAGAACTCCCTGGAAAGCTGCCGCTTTTGCTGGATCATTGCAGGTTTCCTCTTACTCTCTGACGGATTGGGCATCACAGTTGCGCATCAAATCCTCCCGCTGAGCGGCGTAGTCGCGAGCGCATGGCTACGTGGCGATAAGTCGCGAGACACCGCTATGTCGCCCGAGCAGTGGCGGGCTCCGAGCGAGGCGGACGGCGAAAGCGATCCCCGCCGGTGTGAGCTTTCCGCGAAGCGGGGAAGCTGTCGACGGGATGGCTACGCGCGTCCTTGCAGCGAAGTGGGTGTGCCTGTAGCCGGCCCCGGTTGCGGAGAGCAACCCACGGGCCGACGCTCCGGCTGAGATCGGTTCGCCCGGCTGGCATTGGGTGTCACAGCCGCGCGGTGGGCGGTGTCTCATGGACGGCCGTAACGAGACAAGGAGACCATCCATGACCCTACGCATTCCTAAGGCGGAGCTAGCCCCCGAGATCGCCGAGCCGATGACCGCGCAGTTCGGTGCCGTGCCCGAACCGCTTGAGGTGGTGTCGCACAATCGGAAGGTCGCGGAGAGCGCGGTGCAGTTCTCGGTGTTGATCGGTGGATGGGACACCGTCGCTGAGGATCTGAAGACATTTGCCCACATGGCCGTCGCCGCCCAGGTCGGCTGCAGCTGGTGCCTGGACATCAACTACTTCCAAGCGCAGAACCACAACCTCGACATGGCCAAGGCCAGCCAGGTGCCACGCTGGCGGGAGGCCGACGTGTTCACCTCGCTGGAGCGCGACGTGCTGGAGTACTCCGAGGCCATGACCAACACGCCGCCGACCGTCACCGACGAGATGTTCGCCCAGCTGCTCGCTCGGCTCGGCCCGGCCGCGATGGTGGAGCTGACCAGCTTCATCGCCTTCGCGAACATGGCGACGCGGAGCAACGTGGCGCAAGGGATCGAGTCACAGGGGTTCTCGGCCGCCTGCGCGGTCCCGCTGGCGACCCCGGCCGCACTCGCATGATGGCGGCGGTATGACCGACGACCCATTCGTGGCCCACCGCAGCCTGCTGTTCACAGTCGCCTATGAGATGCTCGGCTCCGCCGCCGACGCGGACGACGTGCTCCAGGAGTCGTGGCTGCGGTGGGCCGAGGTCGACCAGGCGCAGGTGCTCGACCCTCGGGCGTACCTCGTCCGGATCGTCACCCGCCAGGCTCTCAACCGGCTGCGCACCGTCTCACGCCGGCGCGAGGACTACGTCGGTGAGTGGCTGCCCGAGCCGCTGCTGACCAGCCCCGACATCGCCGACGACGTCGAGCTGGCCGAGAGCGTGTCGATCGCGATGCTCACGGTGCTGGAGACGCTCGGGCCGACCGAGCGGGCGGTGTTCGTGCTGCGAGAAGTGTTCGACACGCCCTACGAAGAGATCGCGGCGGCGATCGGGAAGTCGTCCGACGCGGTGCGGCAGATCGCGCGGCGTGCCCGCGACCGCGTGGCCGACCGGCGGCCGCGGATGCCGGTGAGCCAGGCCGAGCAGCAGGCGGTGGTGGAGCGATTTCTGGTCGCGGTGCGCACCGGCCACGTGCAGGAACTGATGGAGGTCATGGCGCCAGACGTCGTGCTGATCGCCGACGGCGGCGGGGTCGTGCCGGCCGCGCGCGCTCCGATCCGCGGTGCCGAGCGGGTCGCCCGGCTCCTGGCCCGCGCCAGCCGGGCGCAGACGCCGGTCACGAGCGGCCTGTGGCTGAACGGCTCACCGGCGGCCCGGGTTGAGATCGGCGGCCAGATGGCGGTGGTCAGCCTGGTGATCGAAGACGGTCGGTTGACCCGGATCTACGCGATGGCCAACCCGGGAAAGCTCACCCGGCTGGACGCCCCGGCCGAGCTCACGCGGTAGGTCGCGGGTCGCCGGTCTTCCCGGCCAATCGGCCGCCGGATAACCGTCGACGGTCGGAGCGGCTTGGAGACGAACGGCGACCGAGAGGAGACGGGCCAGTGAGACCTGCTGAATCGGGTCGCGCTCGAAGTCGGCGTCGGATACCCCTAACGTCCAGGGGCGACTGCCGGTTTCAGCATCCCGAATGGAGATCCAGCACTCCACCGCGCCACTGACCGGACCCTCCTCCGTGGCGTACTGAAAGGAACGGGCGACGAGGAGAGCAGGTCTCTAACCGGAGTCGACCGCGCACTTCGTATTCGCCGGGCGTGACGCCGAGTAGCGAGAAGAGAGCTCCCTGGTCGTCGGCGACCGTGCCCATCCGGCCGGACGGATGGTCTATCGGCTCGCGGATGACCGCGCCGCCGTCGGCCAGCACCCGGGCGACCGAGGCGTCGTTGTCCGCCGCGCCGAAGTACACCCTCCAGCCGGCTTGGGCACCGGCTAGCACGCCGGCGTGACGGCCGCCGATGCCGCCGACGTCCCTGCCGTCGACCTTGAATGTTGCGTAGCTGAACGGGCCGCTCGTGTCGCCGTACTCGTAGCCGAAGACGGCCGCGTAGAACGCGTTGCTGCCCTCGAAGTCCCAGCTCATCTGCTCGTTCCAGCGCATCGCCCCGAGAGTCGTGGTGCTCGACGAACCGGTGGCCGGGTCGACATGCGACGAGGCTTCAGCGCGCCGCGCTGTCGATCAGCCACCCTGCAAAGAGCGATCCACGGCTCGTGCGACTTGCTCGCGTGAGCGAGCCCTGACGGCAGAACTGAGCGCCACGCGCCAACGGTCGGGTGTCGTTACAGCGCATTTCAGCCCGAGACCGGTGAGGACGGCGGGCTGATCGACGTGGGAGGCGATCTGTTCGGCTCGCCGCTGAGCGGCGATGTGCTGGGCGTGAGGCAGCTGGGTCCGCCCGGCGGTTCCAGCAAGGGCGATGAGATCGTCGGCGACCATCGGTACAGCTCGCCGCGCACACTTCTCCCATGGCGCGTCCGCGGCTGAATCGACGATGACCTGGCGGACGACTCGCCAGCCAGCGTGATGCGAATCGCAACGTGCGACAAGAAACCGCGCGAGCGCGTCGGCGACCCGTTGGGCCTCGGGATCGGACGCGTGGACATCGAGGTGCCGCAGCGCTGCGCTGATGTGGCGACCGCCGTCCACTGCTCTTGCCAGATCTCGTGCGGTCGGACGTGGTCTCTGTCGCGTATCGTCGATCAGCCCACAGTACCGGCCGCGAGGTTTCGCATCTCAGTCGCGCCCGACCTGATGGTGCCCCTGTAATCCCGGGGCGCGCGCTTGCGGCGCGATAGGCTCGGGTTGTGGAGAAACACGCTATAGGCGACCTCGTGCACGTCACCGGCGGCGGTCCCGTGCTTGACGGGATCGTGTTCGACACGCCCAGCCGCTTGAAGGTCGTTGTCGCGGTCGTCGATCCCGGGCGTGGCCCGGGGTTCCGGACGGTCCAGCGTGACGCGCTGACCGAGCGCGAGACGGAGGGCTCGGACGACCCGGCACTGCGGTTGCTCATCCGCCGGACACAGCCGCCTGCGCGTGGTGGGGGGCGTGGTGTCGTCAACGTTCGGAAAGGTGCCGCGGGCTTCACTCGCGGCACGAGCCACCGTTCTACCGGCCGATAGAACCGTCACAGCCGACGGTGAGCGCCCCGTCGCGGACCGCAGCCCACGCCGGCGCCGGCAGCAGAGCCGCGACGGCAACCGAAGTAATCGCGATCGCGGCCCCGCGGAGGCTCCCACGACTCCCGCTTCTCATCCTCATGGTCCTAGCCCAGCGTGAACGTCGTGTGCAGTCCAGGCCCGGTCAAGCCTGTCCCGACCGAGCTGTCACCAACCCAGAGGTCGAACGGACCCGGCTCGACGACGAACCGCCCCTGCTCGTTATAGAAGCCGAGGTTCTGCGGCCCGACCGTGAAGGTCACTGTCTTGGTCTCGCCGGGCGTCAGCGTCACCCGCTGGAACCCCTCGAGCTTCTTGACCGGCTGCAAGATGGTCGTGTCGCTCTCGTGTAGGTAGAGCTGCACCACGTCCGTCCCGGCCGTCGATCCGGTGTTAGTGATTTGCGCGCTGACGTGGAACGTCCCCTTCCCCGACACGCTGCTTGGGGCTCTCAGGTTCGAGAACGAGAACGTGGTGTATGAGAGCCCGTAGCCGAACGGGTACTGCGGCGCGTTCGGGGCGTCGAGGTACCTGGAGGTGTACTTGTTGTTCGGGTCATACGGCCGGCCGGTCGGGAGCTCGTCGTAGGAGACCGGGATCTGGCCGACGTTGACCGGGAACGACATCGGCAGCTTCCCGCTCGGGTTGACCTTGCCGAACAGGACATCGGCGACCGCGTTGCCGCCCTCGGTACCGGGGTACCATGCCTCGAGCAGTCCGGGAGCGTTGTTGGCGAGCCACGGGATGGTCAGGGGCCGCCCGTTCATCAGCACCACCACGTACGGCTTGCCGGTCGCGGCGATCTGCTGCACGAGCGCGAGCTGCTGACCGGGCAGCCCGAGCATTGTCCGCGAGGAGGCTTCGCCCGAGTCGCCCGCCGGCTCACCGACCACGACCACGGTCACGTCGGCGGTCTGCGCCGCAGCCACCGCCGCGCCGAACCCAGTCGTCTCGTTGCACGGGTCGGCGACGGTGAACGTGGCGCACCCCGACACGGTGGTCAAAGCGGCCCCCGGGTCCGCCTTCTTGATCCCATCCGCGACGGTGACGATCTTGTCGGTCGTCTTCAACTCGGATGTGTTGG
This sequence comes from uncultured Solirubrobacterales bacterium, assembly GCA_963830475.1. GTDB lineage: Bacteria > Actinomycetota > Thermoleophilia > Solirubrobacterales > Solirubrobacteraceae > Palsa-465. Next base: position 319,535 of record CAWHMX010000009.1, read on the forward strand.
TGTCGTAGCCGATCGGCACGTCCGGGCCGAGCTGATCCAGCGCGTCGTCGGCCAACGGACCGACCACCGCGATCTTCGACGTGCTAGGGCTGAGCGGCAGGGCATGGTTGTTGTTCAGCATCACGATCGACTCGTCGGCCATCGACCGTGCGTCGGACAAGTGCGCCGGGGTCAGCTCCTCACTGGATACACGGGCGTCACTGCCCTGATCCGGATTGGTGAACATTCCGGCCAGGTACTTGAGCGTCAGCACGTGGCGCACCGCATCGTTCAGCTGAGCCATGGTGACCTTACCCGACCTCAGCAGCTGCGGCCCGTAGGTCTCGTAGGTGTCATAAACAGGCCTCTCAGACGAGCGCAATCCACCGCCAGTCTCGGCCATGCGAGCGTTCAGCGGCTAGCGGTCGCGAAGAACCGTTGACCTCGCCTGGCTGAATCCCCGACCAGGGGGGCCGGTTTGCTTCATGATCGCGGGCGTGGTTGCCACACCGGGTCGCGTGAGCGCCTCGTCTGAGCGAGTTCTCATCGGCCTGCCCCGGACCGGTTTATCTCCGCGCGTATGGTCAGAGCCCAGTCACATGGCGATCCGAGACCGAGACGGGCCGGCGGGCAGGCCACCACGGAGCCTCGAGCCATCCGCACGGCCGATGCTTGACCGTCCTGAACTTAGCGCGCTCCGGGCTGGTGAGCGGCGGGCGGCTTCGCCGGAGGCGGATCCTTCTCGGGACGTTGGTGCCGTTGGTCCTGTACTGCGGTGCGCCCCGCCCCTGTGTCTGGATCGCTGTCGCTTCACGGGAGCGGCAGTGCTGAAGGTGCCAGCATGACCATTCGATCTGCTGGTCGAGCCTCCAGCCGTCGTCGACGGGTAGTCATGCTCCGTCGAAGCGCACTGTCTGGAGCGATTGTGTTGATCGCCGTGGTCGTGGTGCTGTTCGCGACCGCGGGAAGCGCCGGCAAGCATGTCGTGCGTGCGCAGGTTTCTGTCGCCAGGCCGATTCCGGCCGTTGAGTCAGGGGTGCTTCCGTGGCGGCTCCCGGCTCCGATTTCGCGGGAGGTCGTGCTTCCTGGCCGTGGAGCCAGCGTGGTCCTGCTCGGCGGTTTGAACGGATCGACTTCGGCGAGCGGTGTTTTCACGCTCGATACAACAGGTGGCGCGCTGCGGTCGATCGGCGAGTTGAAGGCCGGCGTTCACGATGCGGCCGGCTCCATCGTGGACGGCCGCTACGTCGTCTTTGGCGGCGGGTCGCCAACCACGGTCGCGAGCGTCGAGGCATTTTCGACCGGCCACGCGGCTCAACTGGGGAAGCTTCCGTCCCCTCGCTCGGACGCAACCGCGATCAGGGTTGGCGAGACGACCTACATCGTGGGTGGCTACACCGGCACCTACGCGGACCCGACTGTGCTCGCTACGACCGACGGCGTGAAGTTCACCGCAGTGGCGCGACTTCGGGTGCCGGTCCGATATCCAGCGGTCGCGTCAGCCGCCGGGAAGCTATTCGTGTTCGGGGGCCAAGCAATCTCAGGCCCGCAGGCTGGCGTTCCGGTCAACGACATCCAGGAGGTGGACCCGACCACGCACTCCGCAGCTGTCGTGGCGCAACTCCCTGAGCCGCTTCAGGCCTCCTCCGCCGTGGAGATCGGTGGAAACATCTATCTGGTCGGGGGCGATACCACGACCCCACAGCTGACCCCAAGCGGCGTCGGCTCGGCCAATTTGACTGTGCCGAGTCAGGCGACGGGATCATCGAAGCTATTCACGACCGCGACGATCTGGGCGTTCGACCCGACTAGTCGTCGGACGCTTATCGCCGGCCGATTGCAGGTGCCGGTGTCTCATGCGGGTATCGAGGTTGTGGGCGATCGCGCGTGGGTTATCGGTGGGGAATCGGGCGGCATCCAGGTGGGCGCGGTACAGATGATGACCCCCAACGCCGCCTTTGGGACCGCCGGGGCGCCCGGGGCGGGCTCCCCTTATTTTGGCGGTAGGTTGCTGATCGCCGACCGGGGTAATAACCGTCTGCTGCTGCTCGACAGCTCCGACCGAGTCGTTTGGAGGTTTCCCTCCTCCTCGTCGGGACGTGATCGGATCGGCTTCGTCTATCCCGACGATGCGTTCTTTATTCACCATGGCACGGCCATCATCTCCAACCAGGAGCAGCAGGACACGATCGAGGAGCTTGCGTTCCCCTCCGGGAAGGTCATCTGGGCATATGGGCATCCACGCCAGCCCGGCCTAGACCCAGGCCATCTTCACGAGCCCGACGACGCCTATCTCCTGAAAGATGGCCAGATCACCGTCGCCGACGCGCAGAACTGCCGGGTGCTCGTGATCAACCCAAACCACACGGTCGCCGATCACATCGGTACGGGCGCCCTGTGCACCCACAACCCGCCGGTCTCGCTCGGCTCTCCGAACGGAGACACCCCCCTGGCCGACGGCGATCTGCTGATCTCCGAAATCAACGGCTCATGGATCGATGAGATTACCCCCGCCGGCCATACAGTCTGGAGCGTGCAGCTACCGATCAGCTACCCGTCCGACCCCCAGCAGCTCAGGCCGGACCTCTATCTACTGGCCGACTACGCGACTCCGGGGCAGATCATCGAGTTCGATCGTGCCGGCAAGATCCTCTACCGATACGACATCACGAGCGGACCGGGGATGCTCAACCAACCCTCGCTCGTGGAGCAGCTTCCAAGTGGCGTGTTCATGGCCAACGACGACTACCGCGACCGGATGGTCGCGATCGACCCAGCCACCCAGGCACTCGTGTGGCAGTACGGCAACACCGACAAATCCGGGACCGCAGCGGGAATGCTGAACACCCCAGACGGGTTCGATGTCCTCATGAACAACGGATCAACCCCCACCCACCCCACAACCGGGTAATCGTCAAGCCCGCGGTCGCCCCGTCGTGACCCCCTAACGTCGGCTGTCTCGCCTCGATCTGACGAGCGCCAGCGGCTTCGGCTGTCATCGGCTCCGGTGTCAGGTCGTACCTGGCCTGAAGTTCGCTGGAGCGCTCCCGTCTTGGCGTTGACAATTCAGGCCCGCGATCCCTTCTTGACACTAAGTGGCGATCCGTCGCATAAGCGCCACCTCGCCCTCTACGGTGATCGCGGTCACGAACGACCGCCGGCGGTGCAGGTCGATGCACATCCGTGGCTGACGATCGCATCCAGCTTGACGCCGCAGGGGACCGGCGAGCGTCTTCGGCGACTTACCACCATCGCGTGCGTGGCAAACGAGTCGTCTCGTGCGGTGACGCGCGGTCCGGCGCTTGAAGCGCGAGCAGGCAGGACGGGGAAGGCACAGGCCGAAGTTTGTCGTATATGTCACAAGCCGAAAACATCGGTCGGCATTGCTGATGCCTGGACCGGAAAGGAGGGCATATGACTGGAAATAGCAGCCGCTCATCGGGGTGGGTCGCCTTCGCTGGCTGGCTGTTGATCGTCCTGGGTGCGGTCGACGTGCTTGAGGGCGTGATCGCCGTTGCGAGGCAGCACTACTACGTGCTGACTCCGACTCAGATCGTCGTCTTTGACCTGAAGACGTGGGGCTGGGTGACCCTGATATGGGGTGCCGTGATCGCCCTTGCCGGCGTTGGGGTGCTCACCCGCCATGCGGTTGCGCGATGGTTCGCGATTGTCATTGCGAGCGTCAACGTGATCGAACAGCTTGGCTTCGTCGGCAGTTCGGCGTACCCGCTGTGGGCACTCACCTCAATAGCCCTCAGCGGGGTCGTGATTTACTCGCTGATCGTGCGCTGGGACGAGGGCCAGCCCGCCGCCTAACAGCGTGCCCAGAGCAAAGCGCCCGCTGTCGTCCTTACCGGTCTGCAGCGGGCGCGCCCGCTCGGTGCAGCGGGACCGGACACCCCGTGTTTGCGACCAGCGCGCCACCGGACTTAGCGCAGCGGCGTGGCGAGCACGCGGCGGCGGTGGTAACTCTCGTGGTCTTCGCGGTCACCGGGCTCGTCGTTTGGCTTGCGCGCCCGGTGCCAGGAGAGGCGCGCCGGTAGAGCTGCGCCTCGTTACCGAGACGCGTTCATCAGCGGCCCGGCCGTCGCGGCCGCGCTGGTCATCTCTTCCTGTCAGCGGTCGGCGGCGGCGTCAAGCGGACGGACGCGAACGCGGCGACCACGGCGACGACAGCTCACTGCTGGGCTCGAAAGCGATCGCTCGGGCGAGTTTGCGCGGTTCCCGCACGAGCCGACCGGTTCTGGGTCCACCAGGCCGTTGAGCGGTAGCTCGGCTCAGCACGTTGGAGTAGAGGTCCTGAGCGCGACGCGGGGTCACGGGCTGGGCGCGTCCGCGGCGCTCATCGTCGCGGGTGCGGTCCGTGTCAGCGCGACGACGCCCGCGCACATCACGACGAACCCCACCACGGTGCCGGCGATCGCGACGGCTCCGCCCGTATAGCTCTCCTGAAACAGCCAAACGCTCAGAACCACGCTGATCGACGGGTCGACGATCACGAGCAACGGCTGTGACACGCTCAGCGGCCCGACGTGGAGCGCCGCCTGCGTCAGCACCACACCAGCGAGCCCGCCGACCGCAAGTGCGTACACCGGCCAATCGGTGAACAGCGCGCCGATGCCCGATTCGGTCAGCGTCTCGCTGGCCGCCTTGATGAACGTCGCGACCAGTGCCCAGGTGATCGCCGCTGCGATGCCGTACAGCGCGGCCTTTCGCCGTGACGAGCCGCCGCGCGCGGCCAGCGCGAGCGCCAGCGTCAGGCCGCCGAGCGTGGCCACGGCGGCGATCCACGCGTGCGCGCTCGGGGACGACACGCCGCCGCGAGGCTCGTCGATGACCACGAACGCGGCGAGCCCCACGCACGTGACCGCAGCCGCGATCCATGCTGCCGGGCGGACGACCTGGCGCAGCCATAGCGTCCGCAGCACCAGCCCGAAGATCAGCTCGGTTACGAGCAGCGCCTGCACGATCGACAGCTGTCCACGATCGAGCGCCGCCGCCTGGAACACGAAGGCGCCGAGTCCCGCCAACAAGCCGAACAGCCACAAAGGGCTGCGCACGAGCGACACCACCAGCCGCATCCCGGACGTCTTCGCCGAGCGGCCGCTCGTGCTGGCGATGTGCTGCATAGTCACATCCAGCGCGTTCGAGAGCGCCGCGCACAGCGCGAACACGATCGTCACCGACCGCGCTCCGCAGCGAGACGATCGAGCGAACCCGGCCGCGGTGCCAGATCGATTGCGCACGACGGCACATCGGGAATTCAACCAGCAGCATCGCTTGTCCGAATCACCGAGCCGTCCGCACGCTCGCGCGCCGGCGGCAACCGCGCCGGCAGCCCAGCGGCTTGACCCCTACTAACTCATCGGAGCGTCGCCCGAGGGATCGCGAAGGCGACGACGGAACGCAGGTGAATGCGAATGTCGGCTGTAGGCGCGGGCTCGAGGCCCGGTATGCGGTGATGCCTAAGCTGGTTAGCGAAGGTGACGGGACCTTTGCCAGGATGGAGCAGCGCAAATGAACCTCGAAGCGGTTTGGCATGACCTGGAGTGTGGGGGCTATGCGGAGGATCTTCCCTTGTGGCGCAGCCTGGCTCGCGATGCTGGCGGGCGGGTCCTCGAAATCGGCGCGGGTACTGGTCGGGTGACGATCGACCTCGCGCGGCGCGATTTCGAAATCGTCGCGCTGGACCTGGCTGCCCCACTGTTGGAGGCCCTCGCATGTCGCGCTGAGGGGCTGCCGGTCGAAACCGTCGTCGCTGACGCATGCGACTTCAGGCTTGATCGCCGCGTATCGCTGATCGTTGTGCCGATGCAGACGCTGCAGCTTCTGGGTGGATCTTCGGGGCGGATGGCGTTTCTGCGCGCTGCTCTTGAGCAGCTGGAGCCGGGTTGTCTTCTGGTGGGCGCTCTCGCGGACGCGCAGGACTGCTTTGACGCCGAGCACCACGTGCCGCCGCCGCCCGATACGCGCGAGATTCTTGGAGTGCGGTATGCCAGCCAGCTCCTTGCCGTCTTTGACGAAGGTGATCGCGCCGCGATTCTCAGGCGTCGGGAGATCATCGGGCCACAGCGGAGCTACCAGTCACGCAACGTTGTTGTCCGGCTGGACCGTGTGTCAGCGGACGAGGTGGTCGATGAAGCCGTGGAGATCGGATTTGTGGCCGAAGCCCACATGTCTGTGCGCGAAACCGAGCAATACCTCGGGGCGACCGTAGTGGTGCTTCGCGCGCCCTCGCGCGTGTGACCTGGCAGACGCCACAGGTCTGCCGTGCCTCCTCGACGCTCAACCCTGCGTCGCTCGAAGGACCACCGGTCGGCCATGACCCCGCGCGGTGCCGGCCGGGTCCTCGTGCTGGTCCATTGACTGAGAAACGCGGCGCCGCTGACGGCCACATCGGGCGATAGCTACAAGTTCACAGTCTGATGTGGTGTCGATCAGTACGAATTACGCGCATCCGGGTCACTAACCGCCGCTGCGCGCGCCGGCGGGGCCAGCTCACGCAGATAGCCTTCCGGAACGCCGTAGGACCAGTCCGCGTTCCCTCGTCCAGCGGCGGGACGGGTCAGTGCGAGACGGGCGCGCAGGTCACCAAAGACCTCGTCGGACACATGGATCGCGGTGGGCTCCAAGGGGAAGGCGGGCGGATGTTACGGCGTCGGTCCTTACTCGGTAGGGGAAGCCGTGTCGTCGGCCGTTTGGGCACTTGAACGGCAAGCCGGGCCATTCAAAGACTGCGGACGGCGACGCTGCGAGCACCTGAGGTGTCAGGAGTAGCGCTGCGGCGGGAGCGACGACGGCCGGTCGCGCTGACGGCGAAACTCAGGGCCGGCGAGCAGCCCCCGCCCAAGACCTCGTTCGCTGTCAGCGCGGTAACGGTGCCGGTCTTCGCCGAACGGCGTCACGTCTGGCCCGCCGTGATGCAGGGCCACCGTCCGCCTTGTGAGCAGATGCCTCGCGGCCGGCGCCCCCGGACAGTCGCAAGGCCTTCGCGCACGGAATACTTTGAGCCTGTGGCGGTCGCGGGCGATCACCTGGGAGCTCCGCTCCTGCGGACGAAGATCGTTGTCCCTGGCTCTCCTCGCCTCGTCGTCCGTGAAAGCCTGATCGCCCCACTCTCTGAGGGCGTGTCGCGACCGCTCACGCTGATCTACGGTCCCGCGGGCAGCGGAAAGACGATGCTTGTGGCGCAGTGGGCCGCATCCGCGAGAGAAGAGCGTCCAGTGGCCTGGCTCTCGTTGGAGGCGGACGACAACGACCCCGCGAGGTTCTGGATGTACGTCATCGAGGCCCTGCGCTCCGTGGGGCCCGGGATCGGAGAAGCCTCGCTGGCGATGTTGCGTGCGCCCGGCGTCAACCTCGTTGCGGAGGCCCTCCCGGCGCTGATCAACGAGCTCGCCGATGTCTCGGAGCAGTTCGTCCTGGTGCTGGACGACTATCACTCGATCGAAGACGAGCGGATCCACGGAGGCATGGCTTCGCTGATCGAGCACTTGCCGACCACGTTGCGGATCGTGATGACGTCACGCGTGGAGCCGCCGCTTCGGGTCGGAACGCTCCGCGCGCGGGCGCAACTCAACGAGATCGGCGCTGGGCAGCTGCGCTTCTCACTTTCAGAAGCAGAGTTGATGCTCAATGACCTGCATGGCCTCGAGTTGACCCCCAACACGGTCAAACGGTTGCACGACCGCACCGAGGGTTGGGCCGCGGGCCTATACCTAGCGGTTCTCTCGATGCGCGGGCGAGATGATGCGAGCAGCTTCGTCGCGTCCTTTACTGGCAGCGATCGGCGGGTGGTCGACTATCTCGCAGCTGAGGTGCTCGATGAGCAAGGCGAGCTGGAGCTGGACTTCCTGCTTCACACGAGCGTGCTCGGCAGGTTCTGCGCGCCATTGTGCGACGCCATCACTGGCGCGCAAGACAGCAGGGCGAAGCTTGACCGGATCGAGCGCGCGAATTACTTCCTGATTCCCCTCGACCCAGGACATGAGTGGTACCGGTACCACCACCTGTTCGGCGAGTTGTTGCGGCACGAGCTCGAGCGCCGAGAGCCGGGACGCGCGACCGATCTCCATCGTCTGGCCGGACGTTGGTTTCTCGATGCCGGGATGGTGTCCGAGGCGATCGGACACCTGACGGCAGCGGGAGAGCTCGACGCGGCTTCGGAGCTGATCGACGATCACTGGCTGGCGTTCACGAATGCGGGCCAGCGGGAAACGGTCGCGCGGTGGATGGACCAGCTCCCCCGCGGCTATATCGTGAACGACGGCCGCTTGTGTCTGGCCCAGGCGAGGACCGCGCTGACGGTCGGCGATCGTGCTGAGGTCCTGCGGTGGGTGGACCTGGCTACCCAGGCGCCGACGAACAACCCGGGTGATGACGCGGAGTTGGGGGAGGAAGCAACCGTCGTTCGCGCGGCGGCCTGGCAGCTGCTCGGCGACATGCGTCAGACTGAGCAGCTGGCTGGTCCACTCGCGCCTCTGGATGGCAGCTCCATCTGGGACTCTCTCGCGGCGTGTCTCTTGGGCACCTCAGCGCGATCCTTCGACGCCAGCGACGACGCGCAGGCACTATTCGATACGGCGATCAAGCTCGGCAGCAGCTCGCCGAACTTCATCGTCTCGACGATCGCGCTTGGACGGCTCGCCCTCATCGCCGCCGATCGCGGGGACTGGCGCGGATGCTCCGCCAAGATTGAAGCCGCGTTCAGTGTGGTCCGCGCAAATGGTCTGGAGGAGTACTGGATCTGCACCTCGGCCCACGTCGCACGGGGGCGGCTGTTCCGTCACAACCGGCGGCCAGCCGAGGCACGGGCCGAGCTCGAGCGCGCGGTCAGCCTCGCTCGGCGCGGCGCTGGCTTGGTCGAGTGGTCGTCCGCACTGACGACACTCGCCGAGCTGCTGCGCGAGCTGGGCGATCGCCGCGGAGCGCGCGAGCTTGTGCTCGAAGCGCGTGAGCTGCTCTCCCGCTGTCCTGAGCCCGGCACGCTCGCACCGCGACTGCTGGAGCAAGCGGAAAGCGCGCTGCGACTCGTTGTTGATCTATCCGGCGCCAGACCAGTCGTCATCGACCAGCTGACAGCCCGGGAGCAGGCCGTGCTGGGACTTTTCCCAACGGGCCTCTCGGCCAAGGAGATCGGAGACGAGCTGGGGATCTCCCGCGACACGGTCAAGACGCACACCAAGCGCATCTACCAGAAGCTGAGTGTGTCAAGCAGACGCGACGCCGTCGCGCGCGGCCGAGACCTGGGACTCCTCTAACCGCGCGTCGCCTCACACCGGGGTGACTGTGGTCGGGGTGATGTCAGCTCACCCCCGGCGGCCGCATCCTCCTGACCTGACACGAACGCGACGCGCGAAGGAGTCGAACTCAGCCATGCAAACGAATGATCGAACTGAAATGTCCGCCAACGTGGGTCCCGCGCTCGAGCGTAACCGCGTCTTCGCCGCCGAGAGCGGGCACCGAGATGCGGTCGTGTTTCCCAGGCTCGGCCTGTTCGTGGTCACGTGCCTCGACCCGCGCGTCGACCCCGCCCACTTTTTTGGCCTGTCCCTCGGTGATGCGGTTGTGGTCCGCAACGTTGGCGGTCGTGTGACTCCGGAGGTAATCAACGACGTCGCGTTCATCGGCCAGATCGCCGAGAACGTGCTACCGGAGGGCCCGCTGTTCGAGGTCGCCGTGATTCACCACACGCAGTGCGCAAGCGGAGCGCTCGCCGACGCCACGTTCCGTCGCCGCTACGCCGAGCGTGTTGGTGCCGACGAGACGACCCTGCGGGAGTACGCAATTCTCGACCCCGTAGCGACCGTGACGGGCGACGTTGAGCGCCTCCGCAGGAGCCGTGCGATCCCGGCGCGCGTGGCCGTCTCCGGCCATGTCTACGACGTGGTCACCGGCTTGGTGGACACCGTCGTTCCCGCGTGACGAGGACGCGCACGCATCAGCAACCGCGACACAGAGAGAAGGCGTAGCCATGTTCGAAAAGCTCGCGACATTCGCATACTCGAACCGACGCCGCGTCCTGTTCGTCGCGGTGATCGGCACGGCGATCGCTGCCGTGTTCGGCGCGGGGGTGTCGAAGCACCTGAGTCCCTACGGCGTCGATGACCCGGCCACGCAGAGCGTCCAGGCGAAAAACCGCTTCCAGGCCGCCACCGGGCGCCAGATCGATCCCGGCGTGATCGCGCTCATCTCGAGCGGTGACGTCCGCCGAGTCGCCCGACATCGAGTCGAAAGTGTCGCCGCGGAGCTCGGGGCGCAGCCCGACGTGGCGAGCGTTCGGAGCTTCTACACGACGCACGACCCCGCGATGGTGGCGCGCAACGGGCGCTCGACATACGTGGTCGCGTATTTCAAGGCGCGGTCGGACCTGCAGATATCCAATGACGCCAAGCTGATCGAGAGTCGCTTCTCCTCCCAGCGCAACGTCAAGTTGGGCGGCGACGCGATCGCCAACGCGCAGGTGAACACCCAAGTAGGCAACGACTTGGGGCACGCCGAGCTGCTCGCCTTCCCGTTCATCTTCCTGCTCTCGCTCATCTTCTTCCGATCGGTCGTCGCGTCACTGCTACCGCCGCTGCTCGGTGGACTGGCGATCATCGGCACGTTCTTCCTCCTGCGGCTCGTCTCGACGTTCACCGACCTGAATGTGTTCGCGCTGAACCTGACGACCGGGCTGGGGCTCGGGTTGGCGATCGACTACAGCCTGTTCATCGTCTCGCGCTACCGCGAGGAGGCCACCCGCGACGGGTTCGGTCTCCAAGCGCTGCGCCGCACTCTCCGGACCGCCGGGCGCACCGTGCTGTTCAGCTCGGTCACGGTCGCGTTCTCGGTGGCCGCACTCACGATCTTCCCGCAACAGTTCCTGTACTCGATGGGGATCGCAGGGGCGATCGTCGCACTGCTGGCGGCGACGCTAGCGCTGACCGTGCTGCCGGCGCTGCTAGCGGTCCTCGGCTCGCGCGTCAACGCGCTCTCACCCCGGCGGCTGCGCCACGCCGCCGAACGCGACGCTCGGCCCACCCGCAGCGGCGCCTGGTACCGCCTCTCGCAGTTCGTCACGAGGCGGCCGGCGCCGGTCGCGGTCGCGAGCGCGGCGCTGCTGATCGCGCTTGGCATCCCGTTCTTCACGCAGATCAGGTTCATCACCGCCGACGCCCGGGTGCTGCCCCAGAGCGCGAGCGCCCACCAGGTGCAGAACGTGCTCGACGCGCAATTTCCGCCCAACCGCACCACACCGCTCGAGGTAGTCGTCGGGGCGTCCGCGTCCTCATCGGCAGTGCGGTCGCTCAGCGAGCGGATTGCCGGCCTGTCGGATGTGTCGGCGGTCGGGCCCGCGCAGCCGGCGAGCCGCGGCACGTCGCTGCTTCAGGTCGCGCCGGTGCACGCTCCGCTGACCGAGAGCACTGAGCAGCTCGTGCGTGACGTGCGCGCGATTCACACGCCCTACTACCTCGGCGTGGCCGGAGAGACCGCGTCCTACCTCGATCTGGAGCACAGCCTCGGCGCCCACCTTCCCGAGGCGCTGGCCATCGTGATCGCCGCCACGCTGATCGTCTTGTTCCTGATGACCGGTTCGGTCGTGCTGCCACTCAAAGCAATCGTCATGAACGCCCTCAACCTGAGCGCTGTGTTCGGGATCCTGGTGTTGATCTTCCAGCACGGCAACCTTCAGGGGCTGCTCGGGTACCACAGCGTCGGGGCGCTCGACGCCACCCAGCCGATCCTGCTGTTCGCGATCGGCTTTGGGCTCGCCACGGACTACGGCGTCTTCCTCCTGGCCCGGATCAAGGAAGCGCACGACGCCGGCGCGCCGAACTCGGAGGCAGTGGCGCTGGGGCTTGAAAGGACCGGGCGCATCGTCACCAGTGCCGCCCTGCTGTTCGCCGTCGCAGTCGGCGCGTTCGCGACCTCCCAGATCGTGTTCATCAAGGAACTCGGGATCGGCACCGCCCTCGCCGTACTGCTCGACGCCTCAATCGTCCGGGCTTTGCTGGTCCCGTCACTGATGGAACTGCTGGGATCGGCCAACTGGTGGGCGCCCCGTCCGCTGCGGCGCCTGTACGAACGGATTGGGCTCCGGGAGACCGCGCCGCAAGCGGCGTGACCGCCGATGCGAAACGAACTCCCGATCACGGCCGCTGTTGCTGGGCCACGACTGGATGCTGCTGAGGTTGTGATCGAGGTCTCCGGGCTGCGTATGTCCTACGACGGCTTTGAAGCCATCCGGGACATCGACCTCCACGTGTCGCGCGGCGAGATCTTCACCTTCCTCGGTCCCAACGGAGCCGGGAAGACGACCATCGTCGAAATTCTCGAGGGCCATCGCAAACGCACCGCTGGCGACGTCAAGGTGCTCGGCGAGGACCCCGAGCGCGCCGATCGCTGGTGGCGGTCGCGGGTTGGCGTCGTCCTCCAAACCTCGCGAGTCGAGCCGCAGCTCACCGTACGAGAGTGTCTGGAGCTCTACGCCGGCTATTACCCGGTGCCGCGGTCGGTGCAGGAAGTGATCGAGCTCGTCGGCCTGAAGAAGCGCTCGGAGGTGCGCTGTGGGCAGTTGTCCGTTGGCCAGCAGCGACGAGTCGATGTCGCGCTCGCGTTGATCGGCGACCCCGAGCTGGTGTTCCTCGATGAGCCGACGACGGGCTTTGATCCGTCGGCACGGCGCTCCGCGTGGGAGATGATCGACGGTCTCCGCCAGCTCGGCAAGACGATCTTCCTGACAACGCATTACATGGATGAGGCCGAGGCGCTTGCGGACAGGATCGCCGTGCTCATGGCCGGCGGGGTCGTGGCCGAGGGAACGCCCTCCACGCTGGGTGGTCGCGACCGAGCCGCTTACCAGATCACGTTCACGCTGCCAGAGGGGATCGCGATCGGCGAGCTCCCGACTGAGGCGGGAGTCCCCAGTGCGGTCAGCGACACCGGCAAGCTGATCATCGAGAGCGAGCACGTGATGCGGACGCTGCGGTCGCTCTCGGGTTGGACGATCGAGCACCACTACGACATCCCGGACCTCCTGGTCCGCCGCCCAGCGCTCGAGGATGTCTATCTCGGATTGACGGAGCCGCCCAGATGAGCAGCTCGAGTCTCGCCGCGGAACGGTTGCGCGGACCCGCTCAGATGAGCGACGCCCGCCTTGTCGCGCACCAGCTGCGCTACGACCTGCTGGCCGTCTGGCGCGATCCGCAGAGCCGCTTCTTCACGATCGTGCTGCCGCTGATCTTCCTGGTCCTGCTGACCTCGCTGTTCGGCAACCGCACGCTCCACGTCCATGGCGACGCGATCAAGGACTCGACGTACTACGTGCCGGGGATCTCGACCCTCGGGATCGTCGCGACATCGTTCGTAAGCCTCGTCATCACGATCACCGGGCAGCGGGAGAGCGGCGTGCTCAAGCGGCGCCGGTCGAGCCCGGTGCCCGCGTGGGTGCTGATCGCGAGCCGCACGCTCACCTCCGCGATCCTCGCAAGTGCAATGGTCGTGGTGATCGTCGCGATCGGTCGGATCGTCTACGGCGTGCAGCTCCCGAGCTCGACACTGCCCGCGCTCGTGCTCGGAGTTATCGTCGGTGCCGCGGTGTTCTGTTGCCTGTCCTTTGCGGCAGCGAGCTTCATCCGCAACGAGGATTCAGCGCAGCCGATCGTCCAAGCGATCATCCTGCCGCTCTACTTCATCTCGGGCGTGCTGGTCCCCAAGGACCAGCTATCGAGCACGCTGCGCGAGATCGCGAGCGTGTTCCCCGTCAGCCACCTCGATGACGCCCTGTTCAAGGCGTTCGACCCGGCCACGACCGGCTCGGGCGTCGCCGTGACCGACCTGCTGGTCCTCGCGATCTGGGGCGCTGCCGGGCTGCTAATCGCGCTACGGCGCTTCAAATGGTCTCCCCAATCCACCTGACCGAACCTCGTACTCGACCGAAGGATCCCGAAAGGACCGAACATGGCAAGCGCTTTCAACACCGAGCTCTCGGTGAGGGAATCTCCAGCCGAGGCCCAAGCCCGCGCCGCGGACTCTTTCACCGAGCCCGCCTCCGCCGTCGGACTTCGCCTCACTGGACGTGGCCCCGGTGAGCTCAAATATCGACCCCTGGTTCAGTGGCCCTTTCTCATCGTGCTCTGGCGCAACCTCCGTGGAGAGAGGATGACCGTCAAGTTCGAGTCGGCGGACAGCGGCGGAACGCACGTGTCGATCCGTGGCGCCGTGGCTCGCTCCAAGCAGGCGCTGGCCGCCGATCCTGGGCACTGGACGGACGCGCTCGACGGCTCAGCAACGTGACCCCTCGACGCTCGCTCCGCTGGCCAACCGGTTCAGCCAGCGGCACGAGTGCGCACTGGTGATCGGCTTTGCGGTCGGGCTCCGAGAGCTGGGTCTGTTCTAGCCGCGCGTCGCCCCTCACACCGGGGTCACTGTGGTCGGGCTGATGCAGCTCACCCCAGCCGGCCACATCCTCCTGCGAGCGGTTTTCCCCGCTGACCGAAGGATCAAACCAGCCGAATAGCGCACGGAGACAACGCATCATGAAACAGCCGCCGCTCCGAACGTGGTGCCGGACCGGCACGAGAGCGAAGGGTGGCCAGCGCTCGTCCCAGACCACCCCGATCGAGCCCGCCAAGCGATCGACGCTCGCTACCTCGACCGACGCAAGGAAGGAAGATCGGCTCCGAGCGATACGACGATCCCACGCGAGGGCGCCAGATCGGATCGCATCCCTACGACGACCCGACCCAGGCCGGTAACACTCGCCGCCTTACCTCGAGGCCGTGAGCTTCATCGACATCGCTTACCCACGAGGTAATCGACACGCCGCCGCCTCGGCCCGATTCTGTCCACAGTTACCAACCACCGAATAGGAGGACCAATGCAGAACGCGCGGACACTCGTGACGCAATACCTCGAGGTCTTCAACGAGACGGATACCGATCGGCGGCGAGAGCTCGTTGAGGCGCTCTACACCACCGACTGCACCTATACCGATCCGCACGTCGATCTCCACGGAGCCGAGCAGATCGACGGCTTCATCGAGCAGACGCAGGAGCGTTTCCCCGGGCTCACGTTCACGCTCGGCGGCCCGATCGACGCGCACCACAACCAGGCCAGATTCCGGTGGCACGCCGGCCCTGCCGACGCGCCGGACACATACATCGGCTTTGACGTAATCGTCGCCGAGGACGGGCTGATCCGCGACGTCTACGGATTCATGGACGTCGCCCCAGCCGCATGACCCAACCGCCGTCCCGCCGCCCGGAAACTCCCGAGCGGCGGGGCAGGCGCTAACCGATCGATCCCTAGTCCACCTGTGAACTCGAGTCCGTGTTCGCCGACTGACTGCACCCTTCGTTACCTCGGAGGCAATCGACAGGACAGAAAGAGAGGGAAGATACATGCCATATGTTGAAACACACGATGACGTTGCCCTGTTCCTTCGCGACTGGGGTGAAGGCGAGCCGGTGGTGTTCTGCGCCGCCTGGGCACACCCGCGGGACGTGACGCTGGTCGCGCACTCGATGGATCGTGGCGCCGCCGACAAGCTCATCGCGGCCGCCACACGCGCCAGCGGCAGCATCCGCCGCATAGCGCTCACCCACGGCCACGGGGACCATGTCGGCTCCCTGGACGCGCTCAAGGAGAGGCTCGGAGACCAGGTCGAGATCCTCATCCCCGAGCTCGACGCGCGAATTCACGCCGGCGAGCACGTCGTACAGGGCAAGTTGCCCGGCAGCTGGCCCGAGATCACGACCAGCCCCGACGTCGCGCTCCAAGACGGCGACCGGGTTGGAAGCCTCAGGGTCGTCGCGTGCCCCGGGCACAGCCCAGGACACGTCGCCTTCCTCGACACGCGCGACCAGTCGTTGATCGCCGGCGACGTCTTCACATCAATCGGCGGCGTTCAGGTCACAAACCACTTCTACCTCCGGTTCCCCCTCGCCCAGATGGCCACCTGGGACAAGGAAAAGGACCTCGAATCCGCGCGGGCGCTCACGAGACTCGCACCGACGCTGCTCGTCGTCGGTCACGGCCCCGCCGTCACGAACCCCGTTCCGAGGATGAAGAAAGCCCTGCTACAGGTAAGCAAGGCAACGCCAGCCGCAGCCGCAGCGTAAGCGATGGCCAGCGCGTGGGCCTTCCGACGCGCCGGGACACCCGTTGACCATCGCCTCATCGCACTTCGCCCACGCCGCACGAATCCTCATCGCATCCCGACTGACCATCAACCCGCCTACGTAGAAAAAGCGGACGCTATGGCGTCGGATGGGGTCCGGGAGTTGGCGCCGCATGACTGAGCGGACTACGATCGTGTCTGCGAGCAGGAGGCTGGAAACTGGAGTGACGCGGGGAAGCTAGGGGGACGATTATGGGAATCTACGGTGAGCAGGTACTCCCGCGGGTCATCAACGCGGCGTGCGGGATGAAGGCAGTGGAGCCCTTGCGGCGCCGGGTCTGTGAGGGTCTTGAGGGAGACGTCGTTGAGATCGGTTTCGGCTCGGGACTAAACGTGCCGTTCTATCCGGCTGCAGTTACTCGGGTCGCTGCAGTCGAGCCCGCAGACCTGGGATGGAAGCTGGCCGAGAAGCGTCTGAGGGCAGCAAGCGTCCCGGTCGCTCGATCCGGGCTGGACGGTCAGTCGTTACCGTTCGAGGACGACAGTTACGACGCCGCCCTGTCGACGTGGACGCTGTGCACGGTCCCTGACGCAGGCGCCGTCCTATCCGAATTGCGACGAGTCCTGAAGCCCGGTGGGACGCTCCACTTCCTCGAGCATGGCCTGGCTCCCGACGAGGGAGTGCGCCGGTGGCAACACCGGCTCGACCCGATACAGAAGAGGCTCTTCGGCGGCTGTCACCTCACGCGGCCGATCGTCGAACTGCTGAGAACTGCGGGCTTCACGATCACAGAACTCGACGTGTTCTATGAAAAGGGCGCTCCGAAGCCGATGGGCGCCGACTCGCTGGGCACTGCCGTGTCTGCTTAGCATCAATCAGCCGGCTCGCGTCTTCTGCTCGGCCCAGCGCAGCGTGGCCCTGGATAGCAAAGCGATTCGGCCGACGTTGCTGGAGTC
This sequence comes from uncultured Solirubrobacterales bacterium, assembly GCA_963830475.1. GTDB lineage: Bacteria > Actinomycetota > Thermoleophilia > Solirubrobacterales > Solirubrobacteraceae > Palsa-465. Next base: position 336,573 of record CAWHMX010000009.1, read on the forward strand.
GGCACATTGGCGTGCGGCCGATGCGATGCGGCGCTCGCAATCGGCATCGTCCGCCGTTGCCCACTCGATATGCGCTCGAGCTTGCCCCACCTCGGCTCGACTCACGGCGGCTGGCGCCGCGACGGCAGTTAGCGGGGCTCGTGATCGATGATCGCGCGCTCGCGGCTCTCGTCCGCGCAGCGTCGCAGCAGGTCGGCGAGCTGCCGTTGCTCCGCGCACGTGAGCTGCGCGAACATCGCGGACTCGGCGAGCGTGGCGATGAGACGGTTTCGGGCCTCGACGCCGGTGGCGGTGAGTGCCAGTGCCTTGACGCGCCGGTCCGCCTTGACGGGCGCGCGCGAGACGAACCGCAGACGCTGCAAGCGGTCAACGAGGAATGTGACGTTGGACGGGTGGCAGTGCAGGCGCTCTGCGAGCTGTCGCTGAGATTGCGGCCCAAGCTCTGGATCGAGCTGCCAGAGGACGTCGGCCAAGGCGATCGTCAGGTCGAGCTCGGCCAGCGTGTCCACCAGGCCGTGCTCGAGCGCGGTGTGGACGGTGTACGCGGCTTGCGCGAGCTCGTACCTGATCCTTGAAGTCTTCACGCGCTGATAAGCTATTGAACTCTTCACGTATTTTCTAGCGGATGGAAGGGACGGCGCTCGTGGCTGACAGAGGAGAGCCGGAAGTCGAGCCGTTGGACGAGGCGGTCGATCACGTTCGTGGACCCGACGGCGCCCTTGTGATCCTTGAGTACGGCGACTACGAGTGTCCTTACTCTCGGCGGGCGTACCGCGAGATCCAACGAGTCGAACATGAGGTCCGCGGCAATCTGCGGTTCGCGTTCCGCCACTTTCCCCTGACCGAGATCCATCCCCACGCGCTCGCCGCCGCCCGGGCAGCCGAGGCCGCAGCGCACCAGGGGCGGTACTGGGAGATGCACGACGTCCTCTATCGCCGCCAGAAGGCACTCGGTGACTCGGATCTGCGCGAATACGCGCAGGATCTCGGTCTGGACCTCGCTCAATTCGACGCCGACTTCGAAGCCGAGGCGGCGCTCGAGCGCATCCGTCGCGACGTTTCAAGCGGGACCGCGTCCGGGAAGGGCATGGGGACGCCGATGCTGTTCCTTGACGGGGCTCTGTACCGCGGCGCCTACGACGCGCCGACGCTGCTGAGCGTGCTCGCCCGGCTGCGGGAAACTGCGGTCAAGCAATGACTGAGCCCGCGCCCCGCCTTCCGGTGATCCTCGTCGTCGACGACGAGCCGACCGTGCTCGCGGCCGTCGCCCGCGACTTGCGTCAACAGTTCGGCGAGCACTACCGGATCGTCCGCGCCGGATCCGGCGAGGAAGCGCTCGAGGTCCTGCGCGAGCTTGTCCGCCGCGGCGAGCAGGTCGCGCTGCTGGTTGCCGACCAGCGGATGCCCGGCCTCTCGGGAACCGACTACCTCGTGCGCGCGCGGCAGCTCGTGCCCACTGCCAAACGTGTGCTGCTGACCGCCTACGCCGACACCGAGGCGGCGATCCAGGCGATCAACGAGGTCGACCTCGACTATTACCTGCTCAAGCCGTGGGATCCGCCCGAGCAGAGGCTGTTCCCGGTCGTCGGAGATCTAGTGAGCGCGTGGGAGGGCGGCGCCGCACTCGAGGCGGGCGGGGTGCGTCTTATCGGGCACCGCTTCTCGCGCGCAACCCACGAGCTGCGCGACTTCCTCGCGCGCAATCTTGTCCCGGCCCGGTGGCTCGATGTCGAGCGTGACGCAGAGGCGCGGCAGCTGTTGAAGGTGGCGGGCGTGGACGACGACCGGCTGCCCGTGGCGCTGCTCGAGGACGGGAGTGTGCTGGAGCGCCCGACCGTGCTCGAGCTGGCCGAGCGGCTCGGGGTCGCGGGGCAGCCCACGCTTGAGCACTACGACCTCGTGATCGTCGGCGGGGGGCCGGCGGGCCTCGCCGCGGCCGTGTACGGCGCGTCCGAGGGGCTGAAGACCATCATGGTAGACCGCGAAGGACCCGGCGGCCAGGCAGGCCAGTCGAGCCGGATCGAGAACTACCTCGGGTTCCCGGCCGGCCTGAGCGGGTCCGAGCTCACACAGCGGGCGACGACGCAGGCCAGGCGTCTCGGCGCCGAACTCCTCACCCTCCAGGACAGCACCGGCCTGCGCGCCGAGGGCTCGGGGCGGATCGTCGAGCTATCGGGCGGCGGCAACCTCAGCGCGTCGACGGTTCTGATCGCCTCGGGAGTTTCCTACCAGCAGCTGAACGCCCCTGGGTTCGCGGAGTTGACCGGACAGGGCATCTACTACGGGGCGGCCCTGACTGACGCGCGCGAATGCACTGGTCAGGACGTCGCCGTGATCGGCGGCGCAAACTCCGCCGGTCAGGCGGCCGTGTACCTCTCCTCGTCGGCAACCCGCGTAACGATGCACGTCCGCGGCGACTCATTGACGAAGTCGATGTCGCACTACCTGATCGAGCAGATCGAGGCGCTCGACAACATCGAGGTGAGAACCCGCAGCGAAGCGGTTGCTGCGGAGGGTGACGGCCGGTTGCGTGCCCTGCGCGTTCGCAATCCGGACGGCAGCGAATCGGTCGAGCGGGTCGACGCGTGTTTCGTGTTCATCGGCGCTAAGCCGCTGACGGACTGGCTCGAGGGTGTCGTCGCGCGAGATGAGCGCGGCTTCATCCTCGCCGGACTGGACGTCAAGGACGACGGCTGGCCGCTTCAGCGGGACCCGTTTCCGCTCGAGACGAGCGTGCCCGGAGTGTTCGTCGCAGGCGACGTCCGCGCACGCTCGATCAAGCGGGTGGCGAGCGCCGTGGGCGAGGGATCGATGGCCGTGTCGCTCGTCCATCAATACCTGGCCGAGGCATGAGTCCCGCGGCCGCAGCACCGGTCACCGTCGCCGACCTCAGGCCCGTCGACCTGTTCGACGACCTCGACGACACCGAGCTCGCCGAGTGGGCAGCAGCTGCCGTGCGGCGCGACGCTGAGGTCGGAGGTGTCGTCCTCGAGGTGGACTCCGAGTCCGAGGGGCTTCTGTGCCTGCTCGACGGGACTCTGCAGATGTTCCGCCGCGACGGTGACCGGCTCGAGCCGGTCGGACACCAGACGGGGCCGACCTGGATCGGGGCGGTGCCGGCGCTCACCGAGACTCCCGTCAGCGTCCGCATGGTCGCGGTGACGCGGGTTGGCGGAGCCGTAATTCCGGCGGCGGAGTTCCGGAGGCTCGCGCTCGCACACCCCTCGGTGCACCGCCGGGTCATGCGCCAGGTCAGGCCGCTGATGAGCCGGATCGCCGCGATCGAGCAGAACCGCGAGCGGCTCGCCTCGCTGGGGACGATGGCGGCGGGACTTGCGCACGAGCTGAACAACCCCGCTGCGGCGGCCCGACGGTCGGCCGGGCAGCTGGGTGAGGTGCTGAACGTGATGGACTCGACGCTGAGGGCGTTCGTCGACGCCGGCCTGGAACGCGAGGGCGCCGCCCGGGTCGCGGATCTCCGGGAGCAGGCGCTGCGCCGGGCGAGCGAGCGCGGTGCGCTGTCGGCGCTCGACGCCGCCGACGCCGAGGATGAGATGCGCGACCGTCTCGAGGCGCTGGGAATCGTCGATGCGTGGCAACTCGCGGAGCCACTGGCGATCGCCGGCGTCGATGACGACTGGCTCGCACAGATGCAGGCCGCCGCGGGACCGGCAACCGCGGCCGCGCTGCGCTCGCTCGCAGCCGCGATTGCAGCGCACAATCTCGTCAGCGAGCTACGCGAGTCGACCGACCGCATGAGCTCGCTGGTCGGCGCGGTCAAAACCTACGCGTACATGGACCGCGGCGGCGTTGTCCAAGCCGACATCCACGAGGGCCTCGAGACGACTCTCACCGTGCTCGCGCACAAGCTCAAGCACACGCAGATCGAGATCGAGCGGGACTACGACCGTGCGCTGCCGCCGGTCACGATCTACGGCTCGGAGCTCAACCAGGTGTGGACGAACCTGCTCGACAACGCGATCGACGCAGTCGGCCAGAGCGGGACGATCACGATCAGCACGAAGCGTGACGGTGATTGCATCCTCGTCGATATCGCCGACACAGGACCCGGGATCCCGCCGGATGCCCGCGCCCACGTGTTCGATCCGTTCTTCACCACCAAGGACGTCGGGCGCGGCACGGGTCTCGGCCTGGACACCGCCCGACGGATCGTCGTGGACCGCCACGGCGGCTCGCTGACCTTTGACACGGACGATCGCGGGACGACCTTCCACGTCTGGATCCCGCTCACGCCAACAGACACCCCGAGAACGGAGACGCCCGAATGACCACGTGCACCCACCTCGACACGATCACGGTCACCGAGCTACCGACAAGCGTCGCCGGCTGCGAGGAGTGCCTGAAGGCCGGCGACGTCTGGCTGCACTTGCGCATCTGCCTGGAGTGCGGCCATGTCGGCTGCTGCGACGACTCCCCCAACCGGCATGCGACCGCCCACTACCACTCGAGCGGCCATCCGCTGATCCATTCCCTCGAGCCGGGCGAGGACTGGAGCTGGTGCTACATCGACGAAGTCGGCATGGTGATCGGCGAGATCACCGGCCACACCCGGATCCCGCCATCGCCGATGCTCTACAGCTGACACGGTAGGGCCCAGCCCTTCCATCTTTGAAGCCAGCCGGACGAGTTCACACGACCGTACTCGTGACAATGTAAAAGGGCTGGCCAGTGACGAGTGCATTAGCATCTGATCGACCGATGCCGGCAGGGCCGGATCAGCTCGTGTACGTCCACGGTGGTGAGTTGGGTCTGCGTCGCGAGCGCCGCCGCGGGGAATGGGTAATTCTCGATCCGGGTGGGGAGCCTGTAGCGGACACTGAGGCGTTGGATCGGATTCGCGCCCTGCGGATCCCGCCGGCTTGGACGCACGTTTGGATAGCCGCGTGCCCGAATGCGCACCTGCAGGCCACGGGCTTCGATTCCAAGGGGCGCCGACAGTACCTGTATCACCCGCTGTGGCGCGTGCGGCGAGACCATGAGAAGTATGACGACATGCTCGAGTTCGCGGGCAAGCTGCCGGGTATCCGGGCGACCACGAGGAGCCTGCTCGGCGTGCGCCATGGCGAGCGCGATCGGACGCTCGCTCTGGCGGTCCGATTGCTCGACATCGGCTTGTTCAGGGTCGGCTGGGACCGTTACGCTCGCGACAACGGCCACGTTGGCCTGACCACGCTCCGGCGCGAGAACGTGGCGGTGCGAGGTTCTGAGGTTCATTTCGACTTCATCGCGAAGTCGGGTAAGCGTCGCCGGATGACGGTTCGCGATCCGCAGTCGGTAGCTGTGCTCGCTGACCTCAAGCACCGTCGTGGCGTGCCGGACGAGCTCCTGGTGTATCGATCGCAGCGCGGCTGGCAACGAGTCCACGCTCCTGACGTGAACAATGCGCTGCGCGCCTGGGGGGAGGGCCCGTACTCGGCCAAGGAGTTTCGGACCTGGTCGGCGACTGTGCTCGCCGCTGTCGCACTGGCCCGCGAGCACGAGGCCGGTGAACAGGGCGCGAGGGCAGTCACCCGGGCAGTGCGCGAGGTGAGCTCCGCGCTTGGCAATACGCCGGCAGTCGCTCGCGCCAGCTACATCGACCCACGCGTGATCACACTGTTCGAGAGCGACAAGGTCATCGAGCTTCCTGAGGCGGCCCCGCCGGTCAAATCCACGCTGCAGATAGAACTGGCCGGGGGTAACGCCGTCATGGAGCTACCGACCGACATCGACGGCGATACGGCGCGGCTCGAGATCGAGCAACGCGTACACGCGCTCCTTATCGCGGCGCGCTAACCCGCCGAGTCGTCGGGCCCGCGTGTTGCGAGCCGATCAGCGGCGGATCAACGCGCCGAGAGCGTCGGGGTCATACAGCGTCTCGGAGTCGACCAGCTCGCCGTCCAAGATCCCAGACGGGGTGCCGCCGGGGTCCTGCGCTTGGAACACCGCGTCCATCGCGCGGACCCAACTCACATACCGGCCCTCGCGCACCGCCGCGACCCAATCGGGGGTCGTCAGCCCGACGCGGCTGCCGAGCTCGAGCAGGTCCTCGGTCGCAAAGCCGCCGCTGTGTTCCGGCGGCTGATTGGCGAAGATCGTGCGCCGCAGCTCGTCGAACCTGCCGACCTCCGCAGCCGCGGCCAGTGCGTTGGCAGCACGCACCGACTCGACCCCGAGAAAGGAGCGAATTCGATACTCCACGGCGACTGCTCCGGCCGAGATCTCGCGACGCAGCAAATCTCCGGACACCTTCTCGAACTCACGGCAGTATGGGCACTGCGGATCCTCGAACAACACGAGGTGACGCCGCGCGCCCTCGCTTCCCACAAGGACACCGCCTTCGGAGGTATGGCCGGGCGGGACCTCACTTGCTTGCATGACGATCATTCTGCACTGTCTGACACACGATCGCCGCCGATCGTCGCGCTCCGGTCAGATCCCAACTGGACCGAAATCACCGGAATGCGGTGATGTGCCTTCACGCGAAGCTCGGTAAATCTTCGTCGAGTGATTGGACCCGAAAGTCACGTGGCCCGAGCTGACAGCCGGGCGAAGCTCTACTCGGAGGCGGCATATGCCTGAGTCTGTTGATCCTCGTCACCTTCTGCTGATCGGGGCCGGCCCCGGCGTCGGTGCCGGCGTCGTTCGGCGCTTTGGCCGCGAAGGCTTCCGCAGCACGCTCATCTCCCGCGGTGAAACGGTCGAGCAGCTCGCGCCTGAGCTGCGTGCCGATGGGCTCGAGATCGAGGCGATAGGCGCAGATATCGAGGATTTGGACGGCTACCGTGCGACGCTCGAGCGGATTTTCCGCGCCCCTGGCGTGCCCGGTGTCGTCGTGTACAACGCTGCCCTGCCGGATCCTGGCGAGATCCTCGACACGACGGTCGGGCGGCTCCGGACCGCATATGACGTCGATGTCCTCGGTGCCGTCGTCGCCGCACAGGTCGCCGCACCCGTCCTGCGGAGCGCCGGCACCGGCACACTGCTCTTCACCAGCGGCGGCTTCGCCGACCATCCGGTGCCGGCACTGGCAAGCCTCTCGATCGGGAAGGCCGCCCTGCACTCGGCGGCGACGCTGATTGCCGCCGGTGTCCGGGAGGACGGCATCCACGCCGCAACCGTCACGATCGCGGGCTCGGTCGTGCGAGGGACGGCGTTCGATCCGGACAACATCGCGGAGCTCTTTTGGACCGCCCACACCGACCCGACCGACGCCTGGCGGACCGAGTATCGATTCACGGGTGCCTAACGGGTCCAGGACACCGGGACACGACCACCTTGATCCACACGGCGTCGGTTGGGCGCCTCGCAACGGCACCGAGACCTGAGCGCGCCGGCACCTGTGGAGGTGTCCAGCTCGCCCTTCGACCTCTGTACGATCCGAGGCATCGTGAGCGAGCGACCCGACCTTGTCGCCGCGTTGGCGTTGGGCCTTGGGGGCGGGTTGCGCTCGTTTGCGCCAGCGGTGGCGCTAGCGATCCATGACCGCGGGCCGTTCACAGGCCGCGCTCGTTTCGTCGCTTTCGGTGCCGCGGCAGTCGAACTGATCGCGGACAAGCTCGCGTGCACACCGAGCCGCTGGTCGGCTCGGGGGATGTCGGCGCGACTCGTCTTGTCGGCCACGGGGGGTGGCGTGCTTGGTGGTGGACCTGGCGCCGCGATTGCCGCCACCGCCGCCGTGGGCGCCGCGTTCGCCGGCTCGCGGCTCCGGGTGAAAGTTCACGGGCGCGATCGGCAATTGGCGGCGGCGCTCGCCGAGGACGCGCTTGGTTACTCGCTGGTACTGACGGCCGCATCCTCGTTGGATTGACGACAGCCCGCGTTCACACGCATCGCTTGACGCGGCTGGTGTGGCAACGAGCCGTCATGCGGGGTCCTGCAAACGCGATTGCCGCACTCGTGGGTTAGAGCGGGCGTGGATTACAGCATTGGCGAATGGAGCGACGAGTCGCGAGGGATGGTTCGCTGGCCATGCCAGATTGATTTGGATCGGTGGGACGTCTGTCACCGAGACATACGCGACGCCGCGGTGGGAGACGGCCGTTGCGACTGACGCGGGAACGAAGCTGATCGCTCGGCCCGCGGCTACGTGCTCCAGCTTTTCCTCGAGGTTGTCGGCCGCTGGTCCGGGGCGAGGGTGGCGACCGTCGGGTCGGGGATCGATGTTGTGGTATGCCTGCCATCCCGGAGTGGCACCCCGCTGGATGATGACGGGATCGTCGGCGAGTTCGTTGATTGAGATCCTTGATTTGCTTGCAGCCCGATGATTGACGGGTAGGACGGCCATTCTTGGCTCGAGGCGAACGGGCAGCATCTCGAGGCCGTCGTCCTCGATGGGAAGGTGGACGAACGCGACGTCTACTCGCCCGAGGCGGAGCACTTCCGCCTGGTTGTTCCAATAGATCCGCATGAGGTTCACCGTGACGTCGGGGTGCTCAGCAGTGAACGCCTGGCGAGTTGGCGCGCTTTGGCGTAGAGACGACGATCATCGTTCCCGGATCCTTCACGACCGGAACCAACCACTTCGCCAACGCCGGGCACCCGGCCGACACCGCCATCGCTGAGGAATACGGGGTCCACTACGCCGGATAACTAATGGATCAGGTGGCCGCCAAACTGGCAGAACTTTCCCCACCGGACGCCGATCCGACAGACGTGGCACGCGCGATCGTCAGCGTGGTCGACACTCGCAAGGGACGCCGACCGTTTCGCGTGCACATCGATCCTGCAGACGACGGAGCCGAGGTCGTGAACATGATCGCGACCGGATCCGAACCGAGTTCTACGAGCGAGTCGAACTTCGCGACCTCCTCCACGCAAGCCAGCCCTCGTCACACCGATAGAACCTCGGCTGTGACCGACACACTCCCCAAGCCAGTCGAGAGCTTGCTACGGGCTGCCAATGCCAACGACACCAACGCGTTCCCGGCGACCTTCACCGATAACGGAGTGGTTGACGACTGGGGGCGCGAGTTCGCCGGACAGGCAGCGATCCGCGAATGGAGCGACCGAGAATTCATTGGTCAGCGCGTCAGACTCGACATCACCCAAATAACGTATGTGGGCGGAACCACAGTGGTCACCGCCGACGTGGGCGGTGACGGCTTCAACGGCCCGAGCCACTTCAGCTTCCAGCTCGACGGGGATCAGATTTCGCGAATGACGATCAGAGCCTGATCAACGCCGCCAGAGATAGTCGATCTGGCCTGAGCGCTTCAGCGTGGCTCTGCGATCATCCGCTCGCCGGTGAGCTGATAGCAGGCGGCGATCAGCCCGTCTTGGACGACCGGGTCGACGACGGCTGGGTGCGTTTCGCGCAGTTTTCGGTGGTAGAAGTGGCGGCCGCTTTGCAGGGCGAGCATGTCGTTACTGGTCGCGAGCCAGACCTGAGTCTCGGCTCCGGGGCCGATCTCGCCGGGCGCCCCCGGTCCTCCCATCTTCGTCCTCACCCACCCAGGCTCCACGGAGTTGCTGACGAGGTCAGGCCACCGTCGAGCGACTGCGGCGGCGAGCACCGTGTCGAACAGCTTGGAGTCGCAGTACGCCTGGTAGCCCTCCCAGGACCGGTGCTCCCATTGCAGGTCCGCGAGGCTCGGATCGCCTGACCTGTGCAGGCCCGAACTGAGATAGATGAGCCGCGCCGGGCGGTTCACGAGCACGGTCAGCAGGTAAGGCGCCAGGACGTTGGTCTGAAACACGTGCTCGAGGCCATCCTCGGTCTCGAGCCGGGCGGGCTCGCGGTAGCCGATAGCCGCGTTGTGGATGACCGCGTCGAAGACGCCGCGGGCGTTGATCAGGTCGGCCAGCGCTCGGGTGCTCGCGATCGAGGACAGGTCGCCCGGGAGCGCCGCGGCCGCCCCAGGGACGCCGGCCAGTGCCTGTTGCGCCCGCGCCTCGTCCCGAGCGTGCAAGACGACTTCATGCCCAGCGCGGGCAAGCTGTTTGGCTGCCTCGCGGCCGAGCCCGTCAGCTGAGCCCGTGATCAGCACCCTGGACATCAGACGAGCACCCAGCCGCCGTCTACGGTGACGATCGTGCCGCTGCTGTATCCGCTGCGCATCAGATAGACGAAGGTCTCCGCGATGTCGCCGACCCCGCCTACGCGACCGACCGGCAGCGCCGGCACGCTAACTGCCGATGCCGGCGCCATAGGTCCTGTCGATCCTGGTCCCGGCTTAGCGGCTCCCTCGCCGGAGACGCTGGCCTTCTTTACGCGCCAGCGATTAGGTAGCACACGTCTGTCCGACCCGCAGGCGCGAGACCGGTTGCGAGCATATGTCGGGGGCCACACGCTGATATTGCACCACGCAAGGAGGATCTGGAACGATGAAACCGTGCCGATCTCGTTGATGCTTGCGACTCTGACCGACCGTCGCGACTTTGGCGAGGACTGGCTGTTGGAGCGTAAGTTCGACGGTGAGCGGTGCGTCGCTCGCAAGGGAGGTGCCGGGGTACGGCTCGAGTCGCGGACCGCGAAGGACCTCACCGGTACCTACCCCGAGGTCAGCGAAGCGATCGCGAACCAGCGAGAGAAGGACCTTCTGCTTGACGGCGAGGTGGTCGCGTTCGATGGGGATCAGACGTCGTTCGGTCGGCTCCAGCGGCGGCTCGGGGTCACGAATCCCTCAGCGCGACTGGTATCGGCGTATCCGGTCGTGTTCTGCGTCTTTGACCTGCTCGAGGTCGACGGCTCCGATCTCCGGGGTCGGCCGCTGCTCGAGCGTCGCTCGGGGTTGACGGAGGCGGTCCGACCGAGCGCCGCTTTGCAGGTCAGCGAGGCGTGGCGCGACGACTCTGAGCAGCGGTTTGCCCGGGCGTGCGGATCGGGCTGGGAGGGGCTGATCGCCAAGCGCGCGCAGGGGCCGTACGTCGCGGGCCGTTCCAGGGACTGGCTGAAGCTGAAGTGCGTCGCCGAGCAGGAGCTGGTGATCGGCGGTTACACCGATCCGGCCGGGAGCCGGACCGACTTCGGCGCGCTGCTTGTCGGGTACTACGAGGGCGGACGGCTCAGATACGCCGGCAAGGTCGGGACCGGCTACACGGCGGCGACACTCCGCGATCTCGGCGCTCGGTTGCGCAACCTGGAGACACCCGAATCGGCGTTCGTCGACGCGCGACCGATCCCGCGCGGCACCCACTGGGTCCGGCCTGAGCTGGTCGCCCAGATCGGGTTCGCCGAGTGGACGAACGAGGATCGGTTGCGCCAGCCGCGCTATCTCGGTCTGCGCGACGACAAGGACCCGGCAGAGGTCGTCCGGGAGCGGCCCCGGTGAGCAAGGCACCGGCTCCGAGTCGCCCGGCGCGACGCGGCGTCGACCGCTGGGCGGTAGGGCGGCGGCTGGTGGGCCAGGCGGATCCGCGGATGGCGGAGCTCGTGGACGCGCAACCCGGCCTGGACCCCGACGAGCTGTTTGACCGCCTGCCGAGTGACCTGTGGGGGGCGCTCGTGTTGCAGGTGATCGGCCAGCAACTGTCACTCGCTGCTGCGGCGGCGATCCTCAACCGGCTCGAGGCGCTCCATGGTGGGCGGATGCCGACGCCGACGGAGCTGCTGGCGACCGACAACGAGGCGCTGCGCGGCATCGGGTTGTCCTACGCCAAGGCGAGATATCTGCATGATCTCGCCGCGCGGCTCGGAGACGGCCGTCTCGATCTCGATCGGCTGCGAACACTCGACGACGACGCGGCCCGCGCCGCGCTGATCGAGGTCAAAGGGGTCGGTCGGTTCACAGCCGACGGAGTGTTGATGCTCTCGCTTCGCCGCCCCGACGTCTGGCCCGCGGCCGACCTCGCGTTCCGCCACGCGGTCGAGCGGGTTTGGGGGCTCGATCCTCCGGCATCGGTCGAGCAGGTCGACACGCTCGGCGAACGCTTCCGTCCCTGGCGAACCCTCGCTGCCGCCTACCTGTACTCGAACGTCGAACCATGAGGCATGCGAGCCCACATCCGCCTAGTGCAACGTCCTCGAAATTCCTTTGCGTTCTGGCGGCGTCTGGACGCGCCTGAGTCGTGCCGTCGCAACGGCAGATACCTCCAGTATCTGCTGTTGCAACGCCCCGCCTCATCCACGCCCAGCCACTCGCCCGAACATCAAAGGACTTCCGGGACGCTGCACTAGCCACGGCCAGGGTGCGTAGCCACGGGCCCCGCGCCCTACGTGCGAACTCGACCGCTCGCGAGATCCCACAGTCGGCGATGCCGAGTCATTGCCGACTGTGCCGAGGGCACTGGTGGTTTGTCGGCCTACGCGCTGCGGTCGCTGGACTGCTGCTGGGAGGGTGCGTCGGCCCAGGGTGGAATTTTGCGGGGCCCTATGGTGAGATAGCCGCTGTGGACGCGGAGACCGATTGATGCGGCAGGGCCCGTGGACAGGCCGTTATCCGGCGGCGGCGGCGATGGTGATCTTCGCACTGGTCCCGTATCTGGCGCTGTCGGCGGCGCTGCAGCCGATCACCCCGATCATCGCCGGGGACCTGCATATGAGTCTCCAGGCGATGAGCCTTACGTCCGGGATGGCCAACGCCGGCTATGCCGTTGGGACGGTTCTGGCTGTGCTTTTGGCTCAGCATTTTCCTCAGCGGCGAATGCTGGTGTTGTATGCCGGGCTGTTGGTGCTCGGTTCGGTGCTCGCGGCGGGCGCTCCGGACGCTGGGTTCTTCATCGCTGGGCACGTGCTGCAGGGTTTGTGTACGAGCTTGCTACTGATTGCGGCGGTCCCGCCGCTCGTGGTCGCGTTTCCGATCGCGAAGCTGCGCTACACCGCGATGATCCTCAACGTTTGCATCTTCGGGGCGGTCGCGCTGGGGCCGCTTGTGGGTGGCATCCAGGCGCAGGCCAACGGGTGGCGTCCGTTGTTTTGGATCATCGCCGGGATCGCCGCGGCGGCGCTGGTGTTGTCGCTGCTGACCTTTCAGGACGCCCCGCCGGCAGACCGCCACGCTACTCGTAACCCTCTGCCCGTCGGGCTCGCTGCCGCAGGCTGCGTGGCGCTGTTCTTCGGCGCTTCGGAGCTGCTCACCCATCCGTTCGTTGACGCTGTGACGCTCGTGCCGTTGGTGGGTGGGCTTGCGTTGATCGTGGTGCTGTTCGTGTACCAGTACCGCGCCAAGCGGCCACTGCTGTGCGTTCGGCCGCTTGGCAGCACGCTTCCGGTGAGCGGGATCGTGGTCGCGATGTGCGCCGCGGCGAGTTCTATATCCGCGGTCGCGCTCACCGCCGTCCTGCTCAGCAACGAGTTCACTCCCGTGCACCTGGGGCTGCTTCAGTTCCCCGAGTTCATCGCGGCGCTGATCACCGCGGTTCTGCTCGGACTGCTGTTCCGGACCCGGGGCCTGCACTACCTCGTGCTCGGCGGGATGCTGTCGCTGATCGCGGGGATCCTGGTACTTCAGTCCCAACTCCCGCCCACGTCGTTCCAGATGGCGCTCGGGTCGGGTCTAGTCGGACTGGGGGTGGGCGGCTCGGTCGCGCCGGCGCTCTTTATCGCTGGCTTCTCACTGCGCAACAACGCCCTGCAGCGCGTGTTCGCGATCATTGAGCTGCTGCGGGCCGTCGCCGCGTTCATGATCGCCCCGGTATTGGCGCACGTTGCGGCGACCGTCGGGGGTAGCCCGGCAGCAGGCACCCAGACCGCGCTGTGGATTTGCTTCGGGATCGCGACCGGCGGCACGCTGGTCGCGGTCTCCCTGTACGCGCTTGGTCGGGTGCGCCCGCCCGCGCCGGCGCTGGAGGTGTGGATGAGCGGTAACGCGCCGGCTTGGTACTCCCCGCCGCTGCTGGACCGAATCCGTGACTCGTCACGAGCGAGGGTTCTCACTGAGCCGCTTGCCTGTGACGCGGGTGGACAGTACGGCGGCCCGCGCGACGGGGACTCGGCTGTGCCCGTGTCCGACCGTCCGGCTGGCGCAGTGAGATGAGTGCTGAAGAACTTGGGCCTGTGGTGTTTGCCTACGACGGCTCGGAGCTGGCCAAGCTCGCGATCGATGAGGCGGGCCGCCAGCTAGAGCCGGGACGCGACGCTGTCGTGGTGACGGTATGGCGTCCGTACGTGGTTGGGTTCATCCCGCCGCCCGAGGTCGAGTTCGACGCGGCGGCGAGCGACGAGGTCCGGAAAGCCGCCGAGCAAACCGCCGCGCAGGGAGCCTCGATGGCCCAAACCGCCGGCTTCCGCGCCGACGGTCTCGCGGTCAACGAAGCGCCAACGTGGAAGGGAATTACCGGCGTCGCGGACGACCGCAACGCTAGCCTGATCGTGCTCGGCTCCCACGGCAAGAGCGGTCTCGCGGGCGTTTTCCTCGGCAGCGTGGCCGGCGCCGTTGCGGCGCACTCCGGACGTACCGTGCTGATCGTGCACAGGCGCGCCTGACCCGTCGCGGTTGGCCCGAAGCGGCGCGCGCGTCCCTCGAGAACGTAGTAACTCACCGGGCTCTACGCATCGATCTCGAGCGAAGCCCCCGCGGGCAGGCCGTCAGCTGCCGTTGGCGCGCTCTCCACCGGCGCAGCACGCTGCACGTCGCGGCGCGAGATCGCGAGATAGGCCACCAGGGCAACGATCATCAACGCCAGCGCAAGCGCGACGGGCCCGGCCCCCAAACCTAGGCCGCCGATTGCCGTGGGTTTGCCCAGCCAGTCCGCGAACGACGCCCCGAGCGGCCGGGTCGCGACGTACGCAAACCAGAAACAGAAGATCGAATTCCACCCCATCCAGCGATAACCCGCCGCCGGGATCGCGATCACCGCGGCGAACACGATCCCGGAGGCAAAGTACCCCAGTCCGAGCGTCGTGGCGGTCAGATCCCCCAGCGCGGTCCCCATCGCGAACGTTGCGACAACGGCCGCCCAGTAGAACGCCTCGCGCCGAGGCGTGTTGATCTCGTGGAAGGACAACGTCCGCTCGGTCCGTTGCCACCCGACGAACACCGCCGCGAGCAGCACCGCGTACAGCACGGTCGACACGGTGTAAGGCACACCGAAACGCACGTGGAGCACGTCGGCGCACATCGTCCCGAACACGCCAACCCCGCAGACGGCGAGCCAGTAGGTCCACGCGATGTATCTGCGTACGCCGAACTGCAACGTCAACGCGACCACAAACCCGCAGAAGCCGAGCACCACTGCGATCACCGGGTCGATCGCGTGCACGCTCCAATCCGATGTCGACTCCCCCATCGCCGTCGAGAGCGCCTTGATCACCCAGAACAATCCGGTGACCGCGGGCACTCTGAGCGCACCCTGGCGCGTCAGCGCTACCCCAATTGATCGGACCCCCACGGGGGACAAGTGTCCGCGCCAAGCTAAGGCTGAAGTCAATCGCAGCCTGACGTCCTCTGCGCCACGCCCCGCCAAGCGCGCAACGGGACTCGCCCACTTGTCAAAAGAGGCGATCACGGAGCCTGGTACACTCGGAAACCGTTATAACGAAGTCCGAGTCATACACACGCCGGTTGCGATCGTTGGTAGAGCTGGTCGTCACCATCGCCGTGGCGGTTGGCCTCGCGCTGCTGATCGAGGCGTACCTGGTCAAGCCGTACAAGGTCCCGAGCGGATCAATGCTGCCGACGCTGGCGATCGGCCAGCGAATCCTGGTCAACCGGTTGGACACGCACCCCGGGATCGGGGACGTCGTCGTTTTCCACCCGCCGCACGGGGCAGACCTCGGGTCGGGCCAGTGTAACGAGGTCCGGCAGGGGTTCACGGCGACCGGTTCTGCGCTCGCTCAGCCGTGTGACCGACCGCTCGCAAGTGAGTCAAAACAGACGTTCGTCAAGCGCGTCGTCGGGCTGCCGGGCGATGTGCTGCGGATCGTGGGCGGGCACGTGATCCGCAATGGCAAGCGGGAGACTGACGCCTACATCACCGCCTGCGGCGTGGCGGCCGAATGCACGTTTTCGCGGCCGGTCCGGGTCCCCGCCGGCGACTACTACATGATGGGTGACAATCGCGGGGATTCCGACGACAGCCGGTACTGGGGACCGATTCCGCAGCGCTACATCATCGGCGTAGCGTTTTTCAACTACTGGCCGCCGGACAGGATCGGCGTACTCTGAGGTTCCATGCGGTTGCCCGAGCGCAGCGTCCTGGTGCTGACCAGCCTTGCCGGCGGTGACCGCCACGGGTACGCGCTGCTCAAGGACATCGAGAGCTTCTCGGGTGTTTCCCTGTCTCCCGGGACGTTGTACGGGGCACTGGCCAAACTCGAGGCCGACAGATACGTGCAACGTCTACCCGCCGACGACCGCCGCTACCCGTACAGACTCACGCCGGCGGGCCGGGCTGTGCTGGCCGAGCGTTTGGCCGAATCCGCCCGGATCGCGAGTCTCGGGCTCGAGCGGATCGCCCTGGGGGGCACATGAAGCGTCGCCTCGCTCGCGCGATTCTGCTCCTTTACCCGGGCCGGGTCCGCAAGGATCACGGCCCGGAGATCGTGGCGCTGATCGACGAGCTCATCACGCATGACGGGCGTTCGCGCACCGGGCTGTTCACACGCCTGGCAGTGGACGGGCTGGCCCAGCGCATCGCCTCGACCACCACCGCCTGGACCGCGGCGGCGGTCCTGGCGACGACCAGTATCGGTGGCCTGGCGGTCTCAGACTTCGCGGCAGCCAGTGCGCACCAGGGTCCGCCGCGAACGGTGAAGGCCGTCGCTCCGGCACTGCATACGCACCGGACACCACGCCACCACCTGGCCGGACCACCTCACACATCACGCCCTTCGGGCAAGAAGATCGCACGGCAACTCAACTCGATCCGACCCGTCCGCGTTAGCCGCTCTGGCGACCCCGAAAGGAGCGACCGGGACCAGCGCACCGTGCGCTGACGATCGGCCGACGCGCGGACCGGGCGGTCGCGCACTACCGCGCGTAATACGGCGGCCGCGACGGTACTTTGTACAGGCATCAACGCGAGCGGCGCAACCGCCACGGCGGCGCGGAATCAGTTCCGCGACGAGCTCCTGCGACTCGAAGAGCAGACGGTCGCCGGGCTCGACCTGGTCATCTTGCAGCTCGATCGCGCGCTCGAATCGCTCCGGCACCAGGACGTCGAGCTGGCCGCGATGGTCGTTGCCGACGATGACCGGATCGACGAGCGCTACCTCGAGGTCCACCACGGGGTGCTGTCGCTGCTCGGCCGACAGGCTCCATCGGAGGATGATTGGCGTCTGGTCGCGTCGCTGCTGCAGATCATCCGCTGCGTCGAGCGGATGGGAGACCAGTGCGTGAACATCACGACGCTTGTGCCGCTGTCCGGTCACGAGCCCCCCAAAGACCTCACGCTGCTCGAGCTGGTCGACCGGATGGGACAGGACGCCAGGCAGCAGGTCGTCCACGCGAAGGACTCGTTCCGAACGCGCCACGTGGCGCTGGCTAAGGAGCTGGTGCGGGAGGACGCCGAGGTCGACCGGCTCAATCGCGAGATCTTCCAGCGCGGGGTCGACATCGGCGACGACCTCGATGTGTGAGAGTGGCCGAGTTTCATGTGCCTCGTGGCCAGATGCCTGGAGCGGATCGGCGACAACACGATCGACATCGCCGAGCAAACGGTGTTCGTCGTAACAGGTTTGTTCCACAACTGGCACTTCCACCACGGCGGGCCCAGCGAAGACGGGACCAGCCGTACCGGGCTCTGACTCGGCCTCGCTCCGAGTCCGCCCGCGAGCGGTCCCGTCCCTCGATATCGACGTACCCGAACCAGCCTCGAGCAGATTGCCGGATCTTCGTGGCCGCATCGGGACTCGCGCTGTGGGACGTCTTGACGAAACGGCTCCTAGCCGCCCGGCTCGAGCGCGGCTCGCGCTAGCCGCGCGGCGTTGAACTCGACCCTCGATGGGCATATGCTCGCATTCGTCCCCGCCAGCGTCCTTCTCCTGGTTGGACTGGCGGGCGGACTAGCTCCACGGATTTCGAGGAGGTCGCGATGCGGGAGGCAAGTTTGCTGGCGGTTGCGGCCGTGCTGGCGGCTCTGCGGGGTCGGGGTCGTTCGGGCCTCGTGAAGGCTGCGGCCGCGTGAGCAAACGATGAGCAACCGGCCGCTGAGCCAAGGGTCTGTTCGTGGCGACGACGGCCGCTAGAGAATCCGATCAGCCTCCCGTCGCCGGGTCGTGGTACGGGCTGTCGCCGGAGGAGGTCGCGTCGAGGCTTGGTGTCGATCCGTCGGTGGGCCTCTCGAGTGAGCGGGCCTCGGAGCTGTTTAAGCGGAACGGCCCAAACGCACTGCCGGTGGAGGCGTCGGTCGCGGGGTGGAAGCGGTTTCTGCAGCAGTACCGGAGCTATATGCAGTTGATTCTGGTGGGCGCGGCGATCGTGTCGCTGGCGATCAAGGAGTGGACCACGGGGGTGCTGTTGATCTTGATCACCGTGCTGAATGCGGTGGTCGGGCTGCGCCAGGAGGGCAAGGCCGAGAGCGCGATGAACGCGCTCAAGGCGATGGTCAAGGCGACCGCGCGGGTCCGGCGCGACGGGTCCGAGGCCCAGATCCCAGCCGAGGAAGTGGTGGTCGGCGATGTCGTGCTCCTTGCCGCCGGCGATGACGTGCCGGCGGACGGTCGGATTGTCGCCGCCAGTTCGTTGCAGATCGATGAGTCCGCGCTGACCGGTGAGAGCGTCCCGGCGTCGAAGGGAGTGGAGGCGCCGGGCGGCGCGGACCTGGCCCCGGGTGACCAGGCGGACATGGCGTTCATGCACACGCCCGTGACGCACGGTAGTGCGACGATCATCGTGACGGCGACCGGCAGCGGCACCGAGGTGGGGAAGATCGCCGGGATGCTCGCCGGCACGGAGCGCGAGCAGACTCCTCTGACCAGGCAGCTGAACACGCTGACGCTGTGGATTGCCGGCGCTGCCGGGATCACGATGGTGATCATGTTCGTTCTCGGCGCGCAGCGGGGGCAGTCCGCGACGCTCGTATTCACGACCGCGATCGCGCTCGCCATCGCGGCAATCCCGGAGGCGATGCCGACCGTGCTGCAAGTGGTCATGTCGTTGGGTGCCGGGGAGCTGGCCCGCCACGGGGCGGTGCTCAAAGACCTGGCTTCGGTGGAGACGCTGGGCTCGACGTCGGCGATCAACTCGGACAAGACCGGGACGCTGACGATGAATCAGATGACCGCTGTCGAGGTCGTCGATCCGACCGACCGCTACACGATCTCCGGCTCTGGGTACGAACTGGAGGGGACGGTTCAGCACGCCGCGGGCGCCTCCGACACGATCGAGGACGCGATCCTTCCCTATGTCGTCGCCAGTGACGCCAGGCTGGTCGACGGGAAGGTGGTCGGCGACCCTACGGAGGGTGCGCTCCTCGTCCTTGCTCATAAGGCAGGCCTCGACGTCGCGGCGACGCACGAGCAGCACTCGCGCGTGGCCACGCTGCCGTTCGACCCGACGTATAAGTTGATGGCGGCATTCACCAAGAGTGTCGACACGACGGGCAACGAGGTCGTGCGCTGTTACGTGAAAGGGGCGGCGCCGGCGGTGATGAGCCACGCCACCAGCGCACTGTCGGCGGGGGAGAGCATTCCTTGGGACGCGGACCTGGGGGACCGCGCCGAGGCGAACGTCCAACGGATGGAGGAGGCCGGGCTTCGCGTGATGGCCGCGGCGTTCCGGGACCTCGACCCGGCCGCGTTCGATCCGGGCCGTGATTTGCTGGAGTACATCGAGCGGCTGGAGATGACGAGCCTGGTGGGGATGGTCGACCCGCCCCGCGCCGAGTCGAAGCAGTCTGTACATGACGCGCAGAGCGCGCACATCCGTGTCCGGATGGTCACCGGGGATGACGTGGTCACGGGCGCAGCCATAGCACAGCAGCTCGGGATCGAGGGAGATGCCATCCTCGGAGCCGAGTTCGCGGCGCTCAACGAAAGCGAGCGACTCGAACGGATCGACGGGATCGGCATCGTCGGCCGCGTCGCGCCCGAACACAAGGTGCTTCTCGTCGAGACACTGAAGCAGCAGGGCCACGTGGTCGCGATGACCGGTGACGGTGTCAACGACGCGCCGTCGATCAAGGCAGCGCACATCGGTGTGGCGATGGGCAGCGGCACCGAGGTTGCCAAGAACGCTGGCCGGATGATCCTGACCGACGACAACTTCGCCACGATCGTCCGCGCAGTCGCCGAGGGGCGCAAGCTCTACGACAATCTGAGCAAGTACGTCCGCTTCGTGATGATCTCGCTGGTCGCGTTCGTGCTCACCTTCCTCGGCGCGACGATCCTTGACATCGCGGCCGGCCAGCCGTTCTCACCAGCGCAGGTCCTCTATATCCACTTCTTCGTCAGCGCGCCGTTCGGTATCGCGCTGGGCCTCGATCGGGCGACCGCCGGCCTGATGGAGCGCCTACCGCGACCCAGCACCGAGTCGATCATGACCCGCCCGGTGCTCCTCACCGCGGGCCTGGTCGGGCTGTACATCGCGATCTGCCTCGACGCGCTGATCCACTTCGGCGCGAAGCTCTACGGCAGCGCCGCGCTTGGATCATCGATTGCCCTCAGCGCGTTCGCGCTCATGCTGATCGTCTCCGCCTACGAGTGCCGCAACATATCCGGCTCAATACTCGCCCGCGAAACGTTCGACAACTCCCGGATGAACTGGACCGCGGCCGCGGAGCTCGCGCTCGCGGTGATGATCACCCAGATGGACCTGTTCAACCGGCTCCTCAAAACCACCCCGCTCACCGGACCACAGCTGGGACTCGCGCTCGCCGCCGCCGTCGGCTTGCTCGCCGTCTGGGAGCTTGGGAAGCTGATCGCCCGCAGGCGAGCAGACGGAGACGAGTCGTCCGCGCGGCGAGCCCCTGCCGTTGCCCGCCTCCGACGCGATGATCACGGTCACGACGATTGAACGCACGACCACAGTCTCCGCCGGTTGCGGCGTCTTCGCCCGTCAGAGCCCTGTTGTGGCTTTGATCTTGCCCGACTTGACGGCACCGGCGAGCACCCCGTAGTCGCGCTCGTTCTGATCGGCATAGGCCTGCGTGAACTCGAGGATCGCGCGGTCGAATGTGTCGCCGTTCCCGAGGTAGGAGCCGATCGCGACCGAGTCGCCACTACGCGCGTGTGCACGCGCGAGGGTCCAACCGCACAGAGTGCCATAAGCGGCCATGCCACTCGGGACCATCTGCTCGATCTCCGCCGAGCCCTTCCAATCCTTGAGCTGGCGTCCGTAGAAGTCGCGCGGCCGCTCATCGAGTCCGGAGTCGACGTGCAACCAGCCGAGGAAGATGTCACTGCTGGCCTGCATGAGCCGTTGTCCGGTGACGACCCGCTCGCCGTGATTTGAGAATTCGCTGGGACCGAGCATCTCCTCGAGCACCGAGGCCTCGGCCTCCTTCAGTTGTATAAACAGTGGGTCTTGGCCGTCGCGCCCGAGGAGCAGCGCGATCCATGCGCGGGTGCCCACGCTTCCGACCCCGACCACCTTGCGAGCGAAGTCGGTCAGCCTGAACCGCTCGAGCAGCACGCGGCGGTCGAATTCGAGCGTCTCCCGGTAGCGCCGCATCATCTGGTGAAGCCACGCGAACATCTCCTCGCGCTCGTGACCCTGCGCGAGCTTCTCGATTGGCACGATCAGCGGCGATTGGTCGACGATCCGGACCTCGCCATTGACCGACTCGGTGAGTTTGGAGAACGCCGCCATGCTGTCTTTTGTGCGGGCCTTTGCCACCGTCTTCGTGGTCCGCTCGACCATTTTCCGGTTGAATTGTGGCGCGAGCTCGCGCAGGACGGTCTCGATTTCGAGCCGGGAGTACCAAACCTCAAGGTCCTTCATGCCGGCGAACTCCCTCATCGCCGTCCGGTATCGCGCGACCGTGCCGAGGACGATCCGCTCCTGGTCTTTGGCTCGATAGCCGTTGTCGCGCGCGGCGATCAGCATGCTCACAGCAAGACGCTTGACGTCCCACTCCCATGGCCCGGGGAGCGTCTCGTCGAAATCGTTGATGTCGAACACGAGCCGCCGCTCCGGTGACGCGAACACCCCGAAGTTCGACAGGTGTGCATCGCCGCAACACTGGACATGCAGCCCCGAGCGAGGAGTTGGCCCGAGATCGTGCGCCATGATCTTCGCCGCGCCACGGTAGAAGGTGAACGGCGAGACCAGCATTCGGCCATATCGGATCGGGACGAGCTCGGGAACGCGCGTCTCGGCCTGATGCTCGAGCAGCTGGACGGGATCGCTGCGCTCGGACGACGGCTCAAAGACGGCGTGACTGGAGCGCGGAACCTCCGCCCGCGCCGACTTACCCCGGGCGACCCGCTCAGCCACCGAAAGATGCGGCACGACCGGGGCAGCGGGATCGACCGACGCCGTGGGCGCGGTTCTAGAAGTGGTCGTTGTCATGAGCCCTCCAATGTCGACGAGTTGTTCACGCGGCCGCCGGCTACGCCATCCTTGGCGCGAACGCGGCGACGCGCTCGATGGGCGCGACCAGCGCGCCGACGATCCACTAGGAATAACACTCTAGACTCATCCTGCGATCGTCGGTGGTAGGTATGGGTGACCTGGGGCCAGCTGAACGATCGCCTCTAAGGAGATTGCGAACCGCTCTCCATCGCGCGACGGGCTCGCCCGAGCTCGTCCGGGGCTCTGCGCCGGACGCGGTTCAACGCCGCTGCCGCAGAAACTGGGGCTTGCTAGCGGAACTTGGGCTTGCTAGAGCCCGAGCTCTGTAACCCCGTCCTCATTGAAGCCGAGGTAGTGGGCGACCTCGTGGCGCACTGTCTCGACGACGTGCTTTCGGAGACGTTCAGGGTCATCTCCGAAGTCACGGACGAGGGTGTCGCGGAAGATCAGGATCTCGTCTGGGATCCCGCCGCCTCCGAGGATCGATCTTCCTCCCGCCCGGTAGCCGAAGTAAAGCCCGTAGGCATGGTGCTCCTCTCCACGATCGGAAACCACGACCGCCACGTTCTCGAGGGCTTGCTGAAATTCGATCGGCAGATCGTCCAGCGCCGATCTGACAAGCGCTTCGAATTCTTCCTCGCTGTAGTGCCTGTGGTGGCTCATGGCGGCATCGTTCGCGCTCGGTCGGCCCGCCCTCGAGGCCGCTCGAGAGAACTGGCGAAAGAGCATACCTCTGCAGCCAGGGGTTGTTTGCTCGGGGGCTTCGACGCGATGACTCGATGACTGCTAGACGAGGATGGCTCGTACCGTGAGCTCGGTCGTGCGCGCGAGAACGTCGAGGTAGCCGTCGCGGAGGGGGGCCGTATTCCGCAAACGCCAGAGGAGCTTTGCGTGCTGCCAGGCGACGTCACGTGCCGCGACGAGCGAGAACATCGCGATCGCCTCGTCCGTCTTCTCCGGCGTCACGTCCTCGATGTCGGCGATCAGACCAGTGTCGAACCATCCTGCGACTTGCGTCTCAACAGTTGCGAGCAGGCCATCAACGCGCTGATAGTCGCGGTGGGCGACACTGCCGTCCTCAGGTGCGAGCCCGAGCTGCTCGCAGGTGGTGACGATCGCGATCGGAAGATCGTGATTGATGTGTGCGGACATACCCGCGAGCGCGAACTGGATCGGCTCTCGCGGTTGCGAGCGAGTCCCGACGAGCGGACGCCACGCCACCGGGCACGGCCCGGCCGACGCGATCGTCGCCTCCGCGTCGAAGTACAGGCCGGCGAATACGACGTCCAGGCGCGCCACGAATTCTGGGTTCTCGAAGGCCGTGCCGGCGCTTGCGGTATCGATCGCGAGCGTGACTTGAAGGTAGAGCCGGTCGAAGATCGCGACACCATCCTTTCGGCCCAGCGACCCATCGATCGCCCTCATCCGCGCGATGACCTCAGCGATCGTCGACACACCCCGGGTAGCGCTCACGACGCGATCCTAGCCTCATGCAACGCTGGTGCGAGCCGCCATCGACACGATTGCGGAGTTGGTGCCGACGACCGCTGCGGGTTGTGACGCCCGAACCTGTGTCGACTTGCGAGCGCTCGCGCCGCGCTTTCAGCCGAAAGCCATGCGGTCGATCTGCACCGGGTAGCCGGCGCGCAGGACCGAGACCGAAGATGGCGGCGTTATCACGGTCGCCTCGCCGTGGACCGGGCGGGCACGACGCGCGCCGTACCCGTCGCGCGTCCACTCCACCAACTCGCTACCGAGGACCGCGTGCGGGGCTCCTTGCGCATGCATCACGAACGTGCCGTCGGGAAGCCCGCGCCACGGCATCGGGTGCAGGCGACGCCGGGGTGTGCCGCGTACGATCCGTTCGACGTGCAGCTGCCGGTTCATGTCCCGTGCCGACGGTGCCGGCGGGCCCGGATTCGCATACGCCCATGCGTCGCGATATTCGGTGTAGCGGGCGTGACGACATTCGCCGCATGGCCGATGACCGGCCGCCAACGCCACCGCCTCGTCGTAGAAGAACAGCCAGGTGAAGCGTCGCGGGAGCCACTGCTCGTTCCACCGGTCCTTAAACCTCAGTGCGCAGATGATCCACAGATCACCGGCGTGGAAGCGGACGATCCGGCGCCCCTCGTGCAACCGTCCACGGTTGCCCGTGAAAGCCCCGCGCAGGGGGAACGCCTCGATATCTCCCAGCGGCGTCACGCGATTCTGAGCGACCACACGCCAATCATCCCGCGACCCCAGCATCACGCGGCGCATCGCGGCGCGAAAGCAGGTGACCGGGTTTTGGACAGCCGAGCCGCGGCGTGGAGCAACTGATCTGCCGTGTGAGCACCTGAAGCTCACGTTCGGCTATGTTCGTCTTTCCTCACAACGCTGCGTCACTGTCCAACGAGGCGAGGGATGTTCGAAGTCGAGGTTTCCTCCGCAAGCCCAGAGCGGTTCGGCTCGGTTCTCGCGCCGGAGCGCTACGAGCAGTTCGAGCGGGGTATGAGGCGCGGGCGCGAGCTGCTGGCCGGCCGCGTCGTCTGGAATATCAACTCGACCTCCCGAGGCGGCGGCGTCGCGGAGCTGTTGGAGTCGCTCGTCCCATACGCTCGCGGCGCTGGGGTTGACGCTCGCTGGCTGGTGATGGAAGCGCCGCAGGAGTTTTTCGACGTCACCAAGCGGATCCACAACTGGCTGCATGGCAACGTCGGCGACGGCGGAGCATTGGACCAGGAGGCCCGCGAGATCTACGCGACGGCGGTGTCCGGGAACGCACCGGAGATCGCCGAACGAGTGCGGCCGGGAGATGTCGCCATCGTCCATGATCCGCAGCCGGCGGGCTTGATCGCCGGGCTGCGAGATGCCGGCGCGGCGGTCATCTGGCGCTGCCACGTAGGACTCGACGACCCACACGAACGGGCCCGCCGAGCGTGGGCGTTCCTGTACGACTATGTCGCTGACGCCGACGCCTACGTGTTCTCCCGCTCGTCGTTTGCGTGGGACAACCTAGACCGTGAGCGGACCGTTGTGATCCCGCCTTCGATCGATGTGTTCTCTCCCAAGAACGAGGATCTCGACCAGCAGGCCGTGGCGGACATCCTCACGGCCTCCGGGGTGTTGGCGGGCGCCACGGAGCCGAGCAGGGGGACGTTTCAGCGCCAGGACGGGACGCCCGGCCGAGTCGATCGTCGCGCCGAGCTGTTCGAGGACCGGCCGCTGGAGCCAGGTGCGGCCGTCGTCGTGCAGATCTCACGGTGGGATTCGCTGAAAGACCCGCTGGGAGTAATCCGAGGGTTCGCGGACCACGTTCCCGCCGGCACGGATGCCCACCTCGTCCTCGCCGGGCCTGCGGTGTCCTCGGTGACCGACGATCCTGAGGGCGGACTCGTGTTCAGCGAGACTCAGGCTCTGCGCGAGGAGCCTCGATCCGCAAGCACGCAGCCGGGTACATCTCGCGGCTCTTCCGATGGAAGACGCCGAGGAGAATGCGATTGTCGTCAATGCGCTGCAGCGCTACGCCACGGTCATCGCGCAGAAGAGCTTGGCAGAAGGATTTGGGCTGACGGTGGCTGAGGCTATGTGGAAGGCCCGACCGGTGGTGGCATCGCGGATCGGGGGCATTCAGTCGCAGATCGTCGACGGCGAAAGCGGCGTGCTGCTCGACGACCCGCGTGACCTCTCGGCATTCGGCGCCGCCATCACCGGACTGCTGCTCGACCCGCCGATGGCCGCCAAGATCGGCCAGTCCGCACGCGAGCGCGTCCGCGACCAGTTCACGAGCCCCCGCAGCCTGCTCGACTATCTCGCGGTCATTGACACCGTTATCGAGCGACGAGGCATTGGTGCCGCTCGTTGACCGATAGTTCAGGGACTTCAACCGGGCGGGTCGCGCGGCAAGGCGCGCGTGCACCCGGATCGCGTCTCCACCGCCCTTCTCCCGCTCCTCACGCCGCCCGCGAATCCGGCCGAGCAGGCTGCTCGGCCGGTCACGTCGGCTGTCCCTGACAGGGGCATCTCAAGCGCTCTCAAACACAAGCACCGGCGCCGCGCTAGTGGGTGCCAGCGTCCCCCTCGATCTGCCGACGTCCTCCTCGTCGAGCGCCATCCCGAGCTCTCGGCCGACTGCGGTCGAGTCGCCGACCCCGGATCTTGTGAAGAGCCGCGCTTGGCTACGACCTGTTGCCCCACCAGACGGACGCCACGAGGACCGGCACGAACCTTCGGTCGATCAAGCCGCTGCGATCCGCTTGCCGTAGGCGATCAGTCCGTAGAGCGCGAGGACGTCGACCGCGAAGATCGCCAGCGACCAGAACGGATACGCGGGAATCATCAGCAGCTGCGCGAGCGCATTCAGGCTGAGAACGACTACGCCGATCCAGCGCGCGAACTGGTTCTTGACAAGCACCCCGAGACCGACGAGCAGCTGTAGCGCGCCGAGGATCAGGACCGTCCATCCCCACGATCTCAGGTCGCCGAAAACGTAATGCGCGTTGGCGACGTAGAAGTGCGCCCTGCTGATCGCGCTGATCCCCTCGATCACGTTGAGTGTCCCGATCGTCAGCAGCAGCGCCGCCGCGAATACGACCCAGCCTTGCCCCCGCTCGTCCTCATAGTCCGAGTAACTCGTCGGTGAAGGCCCGGCTTGAACAGACATAAAACCCACCTTCCAGAGTGTGGTGACCCCGCGTCGACGATTCATCGCAACGGCGGTGTCAATTGAAAGTTTGGCTCAACATTCGCTAAGCCCGCCCTCAATCCTCCAGGTGGCGTGCTGGCGGGGGATCGAGCTCCGGGGGCAAACCTGGCAGCCTCGATCACGAGGCCGCGGGTAGGATCCCGGCCTCGATGGCCGAGCGAAGAGGGTGGGCCCGGATCGACGCGCTGCGCTCCTCGCTCTCGGTCGTCGCGATCATCGCCCTGATCGCGCTGTTCACGACGCTGTCCATCCCGACCCGGCAGCCGAAAGGCGCGGCGCCCCTAAGACCCGTACGCCGGTGGGAGAGATCAGAGAAGTTCAATCAGCCCTTTGATCACCAGCAGACCGCCCAGGACGCAAAGCGCGGTCACGGCGACGCGACGCCAGTGATGCCCGATCGAAGTCTTGGCCCGGTCGATCGCGTCCTTCGTCCAATCGGGAGCGATTGCGAAGCCGAGTAACGGGACCTCGAGCAGAGCGAGCATCACGACGTTGAACGCGAGAATCAGAATCACCGTCGGGGCGGTCGAATAGTTCAGCTTGTCGATCTTGGTGAGTCCGGCCAGGTACGAAGCACCGGGAAGCGTCAGCGCTGCGCCGATCACGAACGTGGTCCGTGCCGACCCCTTGCTCAGCGCCTGCTGCCACCGCGGTGGCCCTTTGTCGCCCTTGCGCGCTCGCTTCCGCGCCGCGGCGGCCTCGTCTCCGCCCTTCCTGATCACGAACGCGACGACGAAGAAAATCGCCCCCAACGCCATCGTTGCCACCGGGCTCAGGGTGTGCTTGGTCGTCGAGACTGCGCCCGAACTCTCCACCGAGAAGACGATCACGAGGCCGAGCGTGATGCTGGTCATCAGGGCGCCCAGCAGATACCCCAGCATCAGCCGCTTGGAGTTCGGCAGCAGCATCATCAACGTTGACGCGGTCAGCAGCGTCGGGTTGAACGCCGATGCCAGCGCTAGAAGCAACACCTCGCCCACGAGCTCGCATAATCGTGCCCTCGGCGGTCAGACGCAAGGAACCGCGCTCCGATCTTGGACAGCCCGGCGGCGGCCCCTGGCATATCCACGATCTGGCGTGCCACTCGCGGTGAGCACCAGAATGCCCGGGTCCTGTCCGTCGACCGCGGATGAAGTCAGGCGCTCAAGCGGGAGCCGGACTCCCGGAGGATCCGTCCGGAGCCCTACCTGTGGAGGAGGGGCCCCACAGGACCGGACCGCTCCCCGTGATCAACTGGCGGATTCGTGTGCTTCGCCGACGCCCGTCGAGTCTCCGAGACTCGTGGATATCTCCTTGAGCGCCGCCTGCTCCTGGTCGCTGACCGTCACTCCGTGCTCCCGGTGCGCCTCTGCGACTTTCTCGGCGAGCGCCAGCACGAACCGCCTGTAGCCATCTAGCTCATCGGCCGTCGCCTTGCGCCCGAGCACCTCGACCGCATCGCGGAGGTGCTGGAGCCCGTGCTCGCGGAGCTCCTCGACGGAGTGATAACGGGTGTGATCCATCTCGGGCTTGGCGGAGACGATCTCGTCGAGCAGCTGACTCTCGCCGTGCTGCTGACGGGCCTCGGCGTAGGCCTTGCCGATCGCGAACGTCTCCTTGAATGTGCCGCCGTGAGCCGCGGTCAGCACGATCATGCCCGCGCTCGGCGGGCCTTCGAGCACCGTACTCCACTCCTGTTCTGAGAAATCGGTCTTTGCGGTCATTTCGTCCTCCTTGATGGCGATCTTGACGGCCAGCTGCGGCGCCTCGGCCGAAACAGATGACGCCGGAGCCCCATCCTAATCGGGCGATGATCCCCGATGGTCCCTGGGCGAATGTGCCGCAGGTTGTGGCGGACGGCGGGCCACGTACGGCCACCTGCGCAGCGCTAGGGACGGCCGACTCGCTCGTCGGCTCGCCGGCGCTCGATGAGCCGCTCAATCCCCGTCAGCCACAGGACCATCGTGATCCACGCGGCTGCGATCAGCCAGCCTGCGACCACGTCGGACGTCCAATGAACCCCGAGGTACACGCGTGACCACCCAACCCCGGCGGCGAGGACGAGCGGCAGCAGCAGACCGGGCCAGCGTGCCTTCGATATCCAGGCCGTGCCGACCAGCCCGAGCGCCACAAAGGTTGCCAGCGACTGCGTGGCGTGCCCGGAAGGGAACGATGTGGTCCTCCCCACATCTGTCAGCCAGATGACCGATGGGGGACGGGGCCGGTGGACGAAGTACTTGATCAGGCTGTAGAGGAGGAGCGCTCCCCCCCAAGCGGCGATGAGCAACGCGGCCAGCGTGAATCGCCGGCGCACGAGCAGCGCCAACGCGACGGCCCAGGCCAGCGGAAGCAGGACAATCTGGCTTCCGAGGGTGGACAGCACGCGCGCCAGCGTGGTCCAGCCTTGCGTTCGGTGGGCGACCATCCACGAGGTGATCGAGCTATCGAACGCGGTCGAACCGTCCGGCCGCTCCGCAATCCCCAGCAGCTCTCCGCACAAGATCGCGCACAACAGAACCGCGCCGAATGAGCCCAACATCAACGCGACCAGCCGCGTCCGCGTCGTCGCCCAACTCGCCAGCCAGACCACAGACGGAAACTACTTCAACGCCGCGATCCACTGTCTACGCGCACCCCCGACGGTCGAAGTCGCGGGTTCGAGTCCCGTCGCTCGCCACAGTCGCCCGCCGCCGGACGTGCTGAGCGGGCTCGCCATTGCGGCAGGTTACGTCTGCTCGACGACTTCGAGCGGCCCGTGGTCGTCGCAGTGATCGCCGTGGGGGTGATGCATGTGACCGCCGACGAGGTAGTCGACGTGGTCGCCGTGCGGAACCGCGTCGTGTCCACAGGCAGGACCGTGCTCGTGGCCGCTCTCGTGCTCATCGCAGTCGTGGCCGAGTGTGCACGCGGCCGGGTTGCGATCGCTGACGTCTACGGTGTGGCCTTCGACGGCGTCACCGCCGTGATGATGAAGCTCCCCTTCGTACAGATAATCGACATGGTCGCCGTGCCGTACCGCGGTGTGGCCGCAGCCAGGTCCGTGCTCGTGGTCATGTTGGTCTGGGGTCACGCTGGTCCTCCTGTCCGATCGAGACGACGATGTCCTCTGTCCGCATTGGTGAACGAGCATAAGCTCCTGAGCCGCCGCGTGAGCCCACATAAGCGGTCACGGGTGATTCGCCGAGGCCGCGGCGGCTCGGCTTCCGATATTTGTCCCCGGTTCGCTCGCACTTAGGCGAAGATCAGCCCCGGCGCATAAAACGCGCCCGGGCAGGCGCATCTGCCCTAGTGAACGTAGACCAGCGAGGCCGGCCAGGACGACTTGGCCGGTCTCGTCGTCTACCGGCGGCGCCGGAGCGGCAGGTCCGTCCCTCCAGGGTGGGCCGGGCGATGTCAGCGCCACACGAGCGTGACGGTCGCCGCCGGGGCGAGCATCCAGTTCAGGAACCGGCTTCGCCAATGGACGGCAACGGTGGCCGGTGAGTGAGCGCTGTTGTAGGCAACCAGAACCTTGGACCCATCCGGGTTGAGATAGGCGACGTCATCTAGGCCGGGGCTCACGCCGCCGCCGGCGAGATCGTGCACGAACCGGGTTGAGGAGATGCGCACGGCGCCCGGTTGAACGTATTTGCTGGTTTGCCCGAGCTGGTAGTAGTTCAGGTTGTAGGTCGTCGAGTGCGTCGCCCTATTCACGGTGACGATGCCGGTGCAACGGGGGCAGCCGTAGTTCTTGTTGTGTTCGACCGGGCCGCCGTCCGGTTCGAGGGCGAGATTCCATAGCTGCACGCCTGACGCCCAGTTGCGCGCGGCGTCGATCGGAACCTCGGCTGTTGCGTAGGGAATGATCCCGGGCGAGCACTCGTTGACCAGGATCGGCGCGTTGGGGAACTGCTCGTGGAACGCGCTCATCTTCGCCATCGTCCCGTGGTAGCAGTGGAACGCCGCACCGGCCAAGCGGTTTGCCGCGGGCCCGGTGAACAGCTTCTTAGCATCTTCGAGCTGGCCCTGGTCGGGTCCGTAGATTGCCGGGTGCAGCCGGGCGTCGTTCAGCGCTGGAGCCAGGTCGTCGGGCAGGAACGTGGCATCGTCGTCGGCGGTGAGGTGCGTTCCAGGCCACCTGGACGGCGACTGCGGTTCGTTCATTGGGGTGATCGCGTCGATCGGCACGCCCTGTCGCTTATAGGCGTCGATGAACTTCACGAAATAGTTGGCGAGCGACGGGTAGAACTTCGGCAGGACGCTCCCTTGCCACCGCTTGTCGTCGAAGGCATCGTTTGTCTTCATCCACGGGGGAGCGGACCACGGGTTCGCGAGCGTGTAGACGTGCCGGTTGACCGCGAGCATTTCCCGTAGCGCCGGCAGGATGTAGCGCTTGTCGTGCGCGATGGAGAAGTGCGCGAGCGCCGGGTCGGTGTGCCCGCGCGGCAGGTCGTCGTACGAGTACGGGTCAACGTCAGCGACGTAATCGGAGGCGCCGATCGGGATTCGGACGTAGTCGAGGTCGATCCCGGACGAGGAGAACAGCGCCTTCATCGTTGAGGCCTGCTGCTTCGAAGTCAGCTCGTCGTGTAACAGCCAGGCCGATGAGTCGGTCATCGCCCCGCCGAATCCAAGCATGCGCTGGTGGCGGGACGAGGAGTCGACGTCGATCACCCGCGCGCCTCGCGCAGGTCTGTTGGTGAACGGCCGCGGGGCTTTGACGGTCAGGGCCTCCGACAGGTTGGCGGTGGTTTGGATGACCTTCGCCGAAGCCGAAGCCGAAGCCGGAGAGCGCGATCGGCGGAGTCGATGGGCGTGGGCGACGGCGACCACGCACAACGCCAGGCTGCCGAGGAGCAGGGCCACCGTTCCAGCAACACCGGGTGGCTTGGGCCATCTCGCTCGCAGCGGGCGTAGTGCACGCCTGTGCCTGCTTGCGACGGTCTTGCTGGGGGGCATCGATTCGAACGGCCGACGACGGTGAGGCTCCCCAGACCCGCAAGGGCAGCGCATCTCTCCGTGATTTGGAGTGCTGCAGCGTTACACATCGCGCGTAAACCCGGCGTCAACACATCCTTAATCATTCTCGGCTGCCGATCCGTCAGCGTGACAGTCATCGATCGTCTCGTTTGCGGCGTCAGTCGGGGTCGATCCGCAGCCCCGCTCTGACCGTGGAGATCGATGGCATCACCTGATCGGGGAGCCTGGCGATCAGCTCGCCCCATCCGGGCGACTGCTCGATCACCTGGCGAAGCTCAGCGACCCCGGCGCCGAGGTCGCCGAGCTGGGCGGCGCCGAGGCCGGCCCAGAAGCGCAGCTCGATCGACTCAGGCGCCAGGGCCGCGGCGTCGCGGTACAGCTTCGACGCGTCCTCATACCTGCGCTCGTTGACGAGCGCGTCGCCCTGACCGGCGAGCACGTAGGCGTCGTGGAGAACCATCACGCGACGAAGCTCGACCAGCGGTTCGGGGTGGTCCTCGACCCGCAGCGATACCGTCGATTCCCACGGCTCTCCGGCCGCCGGGACAACCAGGATCGCGGCCGACTGGCGGCCGCGAAGATCGCCGCCTGCAGCCTCGGCGGCGTCGAGCGCCGCGAGCAGGCGATCCTGTAGACGCTGTCCCTGGCCCGACTCGAACGAGTCGAGCATTGCGCCCCAAACCGTCGCAGAAGCCATGATGTTCGCCTGACAGGACACCCCGTCGCCGGTGACGTCGCCGGCATACGGCATGCACTCGCTGCCGGTGAACGCAGCGACCCGCCCGGCCGCGTCGACGACCGCGACCTGGCGCCCGTGGGCGCCACTGTCGGCCGCCACGAGCTGCTCGAGCGCGCTTGTCGCGTCGACGCCGCCGGCCAGCAGGTCCAGCAGCCGTGGACCATAGGAGGCATCGGCGTTGGCCTGGGTGGCGACCGCGCCAACCCCCGGGCGCGCCCAGGGCACGATCGGTCCAACCGAGAACCAGTGCGACTGGACGGCGACGCCGAGCTCACCGGTCTGCGGATCGCGGGCGACGATCGAGTAGGTCATCGTGCTGGACCAAAGCACAAAACCTCACTTCGGTGGGTCGATCCAGATCCTGCGGCTGCGCGCCGCCATCCAACGCCGGGTGCTGCCGATTGAACATGGGCCGGCGGCCGACCCGGACTCGCCGCTTGGGCCACCCCTGGTGGAGTCCACCTGGCTCGAACCCTACCCCGACGCCGAGCTCGGCCTCGAGGGCGGGCTCGCCGCCCCCGAGGCTCTCCACATCCAACGCGAGACGATCGAGCTAGCGTTCATCGCGGCGCTCCAGCATCTGCCGGCCTGACAGCGTCGGCCCCGGTGCGCTTCGGGCTACCGGCGCTCGCTTGAACCGTCCGCCTGAACCGCTCGCGTTGCGCCAACGTGTGGCGCCGCTGTCCTTCTGCGCCGAGGTCGTTCGTCGTAGGTGTAGAAACAACCGAAAGTGAGGTCAGCGTGCGTTATTTGATGTTTGTCTGCGGCGACGGCGAGTCGACTCCGGAGAGCGTGGCCACGATGCGCGAGGCCGTCCCGGCCTGGGCCGAGCAGACCCGCGGCGTGCGGCTCGGCGGACACGCGCTGGCCGACCCGGCCACCGCGGCGACCGTCCGTGTCCGCGACGGCGTGACAGTTGTCACCGATGGCCCGTTCGTCGAGACCAAAGAGCAGGTGGGAGGGTTCGACGTGCTCGACTGCGCCGACCTGGACGAGGCCATCGAGATCGCCGCGAAGCACCCGGTGTCCTGGTTTCACACGATCGAGGTACGGCCGTTCGCGGGTACCTGGCCGTCCACCGAGGTGCCCGAGCCTTGGACCGAGCCGGTGCCGCTCGATCGTCCGGTACCGCTCGGTCAGCGTCGGTACGCGCTGCTGATCTGCAGTGACGGCATCCCGGGCACCGATGCCGAGGAGCAGTCGATCGTCAGCGACGGTCTCGCATGGAGGCAGGCCCGCGAGGAGAGCGGCGCCGAGGTCTTCGGCCATCCGCTGATGCATCCCGACACCGCCACGACCGTGCGGGTACGCGACGGCAGGACGCTCGTCAGCGACGGACCTTTTGTCGACACCAAGGAATTCATCGGCGGGATCGACGTGCTCGACTGTGCCAGCCGCGAGGAGGCGATCAGGTTCGCCGCCGCCCACCCGCTCGCGCGTTTCCATATGGTGGAGGTGAGACCGTTCGCTGAGGACCCGATTGGCGATGAGCGCCCCAGCTGACGCGGCACTGGCGACTGCGTTTCGCGAAGAGTGGGGGCGCGTCGTCGCGAACCTGATCCGCCGGACCGCCGACTGGGACCTGGCCGAGGAGTGCGCTCAGGAGGCTTTCGTCGAAGCGTCCCGGCGATGGCAGACAGAAGGGGTTCCACGACGACCGGGGGCGTGGTTGACGACCGTCGCCGGCAACCGCGCGGTCGACAGGCTGCGTCGGGCAAGGCGCGGTGCGGAGTTGCTGGAGAAGGTCTCGCGAGATCCGCTCGGCCCCCCGCTCGGCCAAGAGGCGCCGATGGACGAGCAACCTGAATGCTCCGAGGAGATCGAGGACGATCGGCTACGGCTGATGTTCACGTGTTGTCACCCGGCTCTCCCGCTGGAGAGCCGGGTGGCCCTGACCTTGCGGACGCTCGCCGGATTGACGACCGCCGAGATTGCCCGGGCGTTCCTGGTCTCTGAGGCCACGATGAGCAAGCGACTGACCCGGGCCAAGGCGAAGATCGCGGGAGCCGGGATTCCGTACCGAGTGCCGCCCGGGCACCTGCTGCCCGAGCGGACCGGCGGCGTGCTGGCGGTGCTCTACCTGCTGTTCAACGAGGGCTACGCCGCCTCCTCGGGAGACGACCTGATCCGCTCATCGCTCTGTGACGAGGCGATTCGGCTGGCGCGGGCGTTGTGCCAGCTGACGGGAGACGAACCCGAAGCGGCCGGTCTGCTGGCGCTGATGCTCTTGCAGCACTCGCGTCGGGCGACACGCGTCGACGCCGCCGGCGAGCTGATCACGCTCGAAGAGCAGAACCGGGAGCGGTGGGATCGGGCGCTGATCGAGGAGGCGACCGACGTCCTCGAGGCGGCGATGGCGCGCCGGACGGTCGGGCCCTACCAGGTACAGGCCGCGATCGCCGCGCTTCACGCTTCCGCGCCACACGCGGCTCTGACCGACTGGACGCAGATCGCCGAGCTGTACGCGCTGCTGGAGCAGTTGATGTCGTCGCCGGTCGTCCGGCTCAACCGTGCGGTGGCGGTCGCGATGGCCGGCGACCCCGACGGCGGCCTCGAGATCGTCGACGAGCTCACCACCGTCGGTGACCTCGATGGCTACCACCTGCTGGAGGCAACCCGCGCCGACCTGCTGCGTCGCCGCGGGGACCTGGCCGCCGCCGCCGACGCGTACAAACGGGCGCTGGCGCTGGCTCCGACCGAGCCCGAGAGGCGGTTCCTGACACGGCGTCTGGCCGAAGCGCGCGGCGGCTGACCGCTGCAACCACCGGCTGGCACAGCCGAATTCAGGCCGCCCTGGAAATCGGGCCGAACGTTGGAGGGTGTCTCGCGCGTTGGATTCACGACGTTACCTCTAACCAACTGCACATACAGATATCTTTATATGCGCACGTCCACCTTTGATAGGGTCCCGGTATGGCTCAAAACGCTCCATCAATCGCCAGCGCCGAACTGGCATTCGCAGATCTCGTCGGGACGCTCCGAGCGGTGGCCGAGCCGACGCGGCTACGGTTGGTGGCGCTGCTCAGCGAGGTCGAGTTGACCGTGACTGAGATCACCCAGGTCATCGGGCAGAGCCAGCCGCGCGTCAGCCGGCACCTGCGGCTGCTGGTCGACGCTGAGGTGCTGGAGCGCGCTCCCGAGGGGGCCTTCGTCTACTACCGGGTTGCCGACGGTCAGCCGGGAGCCGGTCTGGCGCGGCATCTGGCCGAGCTGTTGCCGGCGGCTGATGCGACCGTCGCGGCCGATCTCGCCGCGCTCGAGCGCGTCCGCCAGGCGCGCGTGCAGGCGGCCGCGGCCTACCGGGATGCTCACGCCGCACAGCTCGCCGCGCTCCAGGATCTGTACGTCCCAGAGTCCGAGGTCGAGCGGTCGATGCTCGAGTTGCTCGTCGGCGAGGGCGCGATCGGCAGGCTTCTGGACATCGGCACCGGCACCGGGCGGATCCTCGAGCTGCTTGCGCCCCACAGCGAGCGCAGCGTCGGACTCGATCTCGATCACGACATGCTGCTATTGGCGCGCGCGGCGCTCGGCGAGGCCCAGCTGTCGCAGGCGTCGGTCCGCCACGGGGATCTGCACCGGCCGCCGTTTGAAGCAGCGAGCTTCGACGTCGCGGTAATGCACCATGTGCTGCACCTGCTCGACGATCCTGCTGGGGCAGTGATCGACGCCGCGCGGCTGCTCCGGCCGGGCGGCCGGCTCCTGATCGCCGACTTCGCCAGCCATGGGCTCGAGCACCTGCGAGAGCTCCACGGTCATCGGCATCTGGGGATCACCGACCGCGAGTTGGCAGATTGGGCCAGCGCTGCAGGCCTGGAGATCGAGACCGAGCGGTCGCTGCCGCCGGCTCGGCCCGACGAGCAGCTGACCGTGCGCCTGTGGCTGCTGCGAGCCCACTCGGCTGGCCAAGCGAACACAACAGGGGGAGATCGCTGATGTCATCCGTGTCGTTTGAGCTGTTCCCGCCGCGGACGCCCGAGGCCGAGCAGCAGTTATGGTCGGCGCTCGACCGGTTGGCGCCCCTCGATCCGACCTTCGTGTCGGTCACATGTGGCGCCGGCGGCAGCGGCGTCGGGGCGACGATCGGCGTGCTGCGTGAAATCGCCACGGGTACGAGCCTGCAGCTCGCAGGTCATCTGACGTGCGTGGGGCGACCCCGCGACGAGGTCGACGAGGCGATCGCCGGCTACTGGGAGACCGGCGTCGAGCACATCGTCGCGCTTCGCGGGGACATGCCGAAGGGCGCGCCGTTCAGCCTGCATCCGGGCGGCTACACGAGCTCCATCGAGCTGATCGAGGCGGCGCGCCGAGTCGCCCCGTTCGAGATCAGCGTCGCCGCCTACCCCGAGCCGCACCCCGATTCCCGGTCTGTCGCCAAGGATCTCGAGTGGCTCGCGCGCAAGGTCGACGCGGGCGCGACCCGCGCGATCACGCAGTTCTGCTTCGACACCGAGGCTATCGTGAGGTTGCGTGACCAGATCGATCGTGCGGGGATTGCCGTGACGCTGGTACCGGGGATCATGCCGGCGACCAATTTCGCCGGTGTCGTGCGGATGGCGAGCCGCATCCAGGTCGGCATCCCGGGCTGGCTGGAGGCCCGTTTCGCGGGACTCGAGGACGATCCCCAGACGCGGATGAACCTCGCCGCGATCGTCGTCGCCGAGCAGGTCGATCAACTCGGCAACGAGGGGTTCGAGGAGTTCCACTTCTACACGCTGAACAACTACGGCGTTGTGCCGGCGATCTGCCGGCTGCTCGACCTCCGTCCGGCGGAGCGCGAGGCGAGGGCGGCGGCATGAGCGCCGAGTCCGCACGAATCGCTCGGATCGAGGCGCTGCACGCGGCGGCCGCCGAGCGGATCCTGGTGCTCGACGGCTCCTGGGGCGCGAAGATCCAGGAGCTGCGGCTGACCGAGGAGGACTTCCGCGGCGAGCGCTTCATCAATCATTCGCATCCGCTGCGTGGCGACATGGACGTGCTGTGCCTGACGCGGCCGGCCGTGATCACCGAACTGCTCTACGCCTACCTCGGCGCGGGGGCGGATATCGCCTCGACGAACACCTTCACAGCGACGACGATCGCTCAATCCGACTACGGCATGCAGGAGGTCGTCTCGGAGCTGAACGTCGCCGGCGCCCGGCTCGCCCGTGAGGCCGCGGACCGGTTCACGGCGGTCGATCCGTCGCGGCCGCGCTGGGTGGCCGGGTCGATCGGGCCGACCAACCGGACGCTGTCGATGTCGGCGGACGTCAACGACCCCGGCGCTCGAGCGGTCGACTTCGACCAGGTCTACGACGCTTACCGGCAGCAGGCGATCGCCCTCTACGACGGCGGCGTCGACCTATTCCTCGTGGAGACTGTGTTCGACACGCTCAACGCCAAGGCCGCTCTGAAGGCGATCCTCGACCTCGAGGACGAGGGCCGCACGCCGCTGCCGATCTGGATCTCGGGCACGATCGCCGACCTCTCCGGACGGACCCTGTCGGGTCAGACGGTCGACGCGTTCTGGACCTCGGTCCGGCACGCGGAGCCATTCGCCGTTGGGCTCAACTGCGCGCTTGGCGCAGAGTCGATGCGGCCGTTCCTGGCCGAGCTCGCCGCGGCCGCCGACACGCTCGTTTCGGCATACCCGAACGCGGGCCTGCCGAACGAGCTCGGCGATTATGACGAGGGGCCGGACGTCGTCAGCCGTCATCTGCGCGAATGGGCGCAGGCGGGCCTCGTCAACGTCGTGGGTGGCTGCTGTGGGACGACTCCACCGCACATCCGTGCGATCGCCGACGCGGTCGCGGGCGTGCCGCCGCGCCCAGTCCCGGAGTTGAAACCGACGCTTCGCCTGGCCGGGCTCGAGCCGTTCGCTGCAGCGTGAGGGGCGGTCTCAGATGACCGCTACCGTTGAGCGCACGAGCGCGCAAGAGGCCACCAAAGCGACCTTCATCCACATCGGCGAGCGCACGAACGTGTGCGGCTCGGCACGGTTCAAGCGGCTGATCCTCGAGGGCGACTATGAGACGGCGCTCGGGGTCGCGCGCTCGCAGATCGAGGGCGGCGCCCAGATCATCGACGTCAACATGGACGACGGCCTGCTCGACGGCGAGCAGGCGATGACGACGTACCTGAGGCTGGTCGCGGCCGAGCCGGACATCGCACGCGTACCCGTGATGATCGACTCGTCCAAGTGGAGCGTGATCGAGGCGGGATTGAAATGCGTCCAGGGCAAGGCGATCGTCAACTCGATCAGCCTCAAAGAGGGCGAGGAGCCGTTCCTTCAGGTGGCGCGGAGGGTCCGTCGATACGGCGCAGCCGTCGTGGTGATGGCCTTTGACGAACAGGGCCAGGCCGCGACCGTCGAGCGCAAGGTCGCGATCTGCGAGCGCGCCCACGACCTCCTGACCCAGCGCGCGGGCTTCGACCCCGAAGACATCATCTTCGACCCCAACATCTTCGCGGTCGCCACCGGGATCGCCGAGCACGACGACTACGCCGCGGCGTTCATCGAGGCCGTCTGGCGGATCAAGGAGCGGCTGCCAGGCACGCGGGTCAGCGGCGGCGTGTCGAACGTGTCATTCGCTTTCCGCGGCAACCAGCCGGTCCGAGAGGCGATGCACGCGGTCTTTCTGTACCACGCGATCGCCGCCGGGCTGGACATGGGGATCGTCAACCCCGGCCAGCTCGCCCGGTACGAGGAGGTCGACGCCGAGCTGCGCGACCGGATCGAGGACGTGATCCTCAACCGCCGCCCCGATGGCACCGACCGACTGCTCGAGATCGCCGAACGCTACCGCGACGCGACGCAGGTCCGGCGCGAACCCGACCTCGGGTGGCGTGAGCTGCCGGTCGGCGAGCGACTCACCCACGCGCTGGTCAACGGCATCAACGACTTCATCGTCGAGGACACCGAGCAGGCGAGACTCGAGGCGGACGCTCCGCTCGAGGTGATCGAGGGACCGCTGATGGACGGGATGAACGTCGTCGGGGACCTGTTCGGCCAGGGCAAGATGTTCCTGCCGCAGGTGGTCAAGTCGGCTCGCGTGATGAAGCAGGCGGTCGCGCACCTCGAGCCGTACATCGAGGCCGGGCGTCGCGACTCGCGTGGCGCCGGCCGGATCGTGCTGGCGACCGTCAAGGGCGACGTCCACGACATCGGCAAGAACATCGTCGGGGTCGTGCTGGCGTGCAATGGCTTCGACGTGATCGACCTCGGCGTGATGGTCCCGTCCCACGAGATCATCGACGCCGCGATCGAGCGCGACGCCGACATCATCGGGCTGTCGGGCCTGATCACGCCGTCGCTCGACGAGATGTGCACGGTCGCGACCGAGATGGAGCGGCGCGGGCTCGAGCTGCCGCTGCTGATCGGCGGCGCCACCACCAGCAAGGTCCACACGGCCGTCAAGATCGACCCCTGCTACAACCGCGGCCAGACCGTGTACGTTCCCGACGCGTCGAGGGCGGTCGGGGTCGCAAGCGCGCTGCTCGACGACGAGCAGCGCCGCGTCCTGGTCGACGGCGTCAAGGCCGACTACCAGGAGATCGTCCAGCGTCGCGGCCGCCGCGATCCAGGACGCCGGGCCTCGCTACAGCAGTCGCGCGACAACCGCCTTCAGGTCGACTGGCCGGCGACAGTACCGCCGGCGCCGCGTCGGCCCGGCGTTACGTCGTTCACCGATCACGATCTCCGCGATCTCGTCCCGTGCATCGACTGGACTCCCTTCTTCCGGACCTGGGAGCTGAAGGGCACCTTCCCGCGGATCCTCGACGACGAGAATCACGGCGAGGTCGCGCGCTCGCTCTACGCCGACGCGGAGGCGCTGCTGGCCCGGATCGTCGACGAGCGCTGGGTCACGGCTCAGGCGGTCGTCGGGATCTGGCCGGCGAACAGCATCGGCGACGACATCGCCGTCTACGCGGACGAGGATCGCGGGCGCCAGATCGCGACGCTCCACACCCTCCGCCAGCAGCTCGCTCGCGACCCCGCGCACCCGAACCTTGCGCTGGCCGACTTCATCGCGCCGCTTGACACCGGCGTGGCGGACCACGTCGGAGCGTTCGCGGTGACGGCGGGCCACGGTGAGCTGGCGCGGGCCGAGCACTTCAAGCGCGCGGGCGACGACTACAACGCGATCCTGTTCACGGCGCTATGCGACCGCCTGGCGGAGGCCTTCGCCGAGCGCATGCATCACCTGTTGCGCACCGAACTGTGGGGCTACGCCGCCGACGAGCAGCTGAGCGACTCCGAGCTGATCGCCGAGCGCTACGAGGGGATCCGCCCGGCGCCGGGCTATGGCTGCCAGCCCGACCACACGGAGAAGCGTACGATCTTTGAGTTGCTGGACGTTCCGTCGGCCGCGGGAATCGAGCTCACCGACAGCTGCGCGATGCTCCCCGGGGCATCGGTCTGTGGCCTCTACATCGGCCACCCGGCGTCGCGATATTTCGGTGTCGGCAAGATCGGTCTGGACCAGCTCGAGGACTACGCCGTCCGCAAGGGCTGGGCCCTGTCCGAGGCCAAGCGCTGGCTCGCGCCGATTCTCGACGACGGCCCGGTAGGTTCGTCGGCGACCCTGTCGCCGGTCACGCCGTAGCGTCCAGAGGCACCGAGGCCAGCCGCCGTGGCCCAGGCCCGGCGTACAGCGAGGACGGTCGGATGAGGCGCCCGGTGCGGCGCTGCTCGAGGATGTGTGCCGACCAGCCGGCGCTCCGCGCGCATGCGAACAACGCGGTGAACAGGCGTTGCGGCACCCCGGCCCGGTCGAGGATCACCGCGGACCAGAACTCGACGTTGGTCGCCAGCACCCGGTCGGGCTTGTGCTCGGCGAGCGCGACCAGCGCTGCGCGTTCAAGCTCCTGGGCGAGCTGCAGCCGCGGCGACCCGAGCTGCTCGGCGATCCGGCGGAGCGCCCGGGCACGCGGGTCCTCGGCGCGATACACGCGGTGCCCAAACCCCATGATCCGCTCGCCACGGGCGAGCAACCCGGCGACGTAACCGTCGGCATCGCCCGAGCGCTCGACGGCGTCGAGCATCTGCAGGACCCGAGCGGGCGCGCCTCCGTGCAACGGCCCCGACAGCGCGCCGACCGCCCCGCTCAGGGCCGCGGCGACGTCCGCGCCCGTTGATGCGATCACCCGAGCGGTGAAGGTCGAGGCGTTCATCCCGTGCTCGGCCGCGGTCGTCCAATACGCGTCGATCGCCGCGGCAGCAGCCGGGTCGGCCTCGCCGCGCCAAGCGAGCAGGAACCGCTCGGCCAACGTGCGGCCGGCGTCGATCGTCGCGCTCGGCACCGCCGCCGACTCGTCACCGCGGGCCGACTGGGCGGTGAAGGAGAGCAGGGTCGCCGCGACCCGCGCCAGCTGGTCCCGGGCATCGGCGATCGCCAGGTCGACCAGTGGCGCCAGACCCCAGAGCGGTGCCAGGCCGGCGATCCCCGACTGCAGGTCGACGCGCGGGTCGCGGGTCCGCAGCGGCAGCGGCACCGGTTCGGCGGGCATCAGCGGAGACTCGGGCCGATCGTCGACCAGCAGGCCCCAGACTCGCTCGAACGGCACCGAGCCGACCAGGTCCTCGACGTCGACGCCGCGGTAACGCAGCGTGCCGCCGTCGCGGTCCGGCTCGGCGATCTCGCTGGTGAAAGCGACGACGCCTTCGAGGCCGTCAGGTGCGGGTCGAATATGACGCGTCATGGTTGACAAATTCGATCCGCTGCACGGTGATCTGTCAACGTTGATCGTGTCAACATGAGCGACCTGCTCTCCACCGCCGAGGTCGCCAGGCGCCTCGGAGTCAAGCCACAGACCGTTTACGCGTACGTCAGCCGCGGACTACTCGAGCGGCACGACTCGAGCTCCCACCGACATTCGCTGTTCGCCTCCGACGCGGTCGAGCGCCTCGCCGATCGAGCGCGCCTGCCAAACCGCTCGGGCGCACTCGAGGTGGTGATCGAGACCCAGCTGACGGACTTGGATCCGAGCGGCCGGCTCTACTACCGCGGCCGCGACGTCACCGAACTCGCGCGCTTTCGCAGCTTCGAGGACGTGGCCGGCCTGCTCTGGGACGGCGATCCCGAGGCGCCGTGGGAGCTCGACCCCGATGGCAATCGACTGGTCCTGGCGGTGCGCACGGCCCTGCCGCCGCAGCTCCCGGATCTCGAGGCGATCCCACTCGCGGTGGCCGCGCTCGGGGCCGCGGACCCGCGCCGCGGCGACCGGCGACCGGAGGCGGTCCGGCGAGCTGGGTCGCTGATCCTCGCCGCCGTGCTTGCGATCCTCGACGGCGGGGGGACGCGGACGATGGCGCAGCGCACCGCCGCCGCCCGGCTCTGGGGGGCGCTACGCGCCGACGGGGCCCGCGCCCGGCCGGCTCAGGTTGCGGCGGTGAACGCGGCGCTGGTGCTGCTCGCCGACCACGAACTGGCCGCCTCGACGCTCGCCGCGCGGGTCGCGGCCAGCGCCTGGGCGGACCCCTACCGGGTCGTCCTGGCCGGTCTCGGCCCGCTGGGCGGGGTACTCCACGGTGGCGCTTCACTCGCGGTCGAGGCCCTGCTGGGCGAGGTCGATTCGGCTGACACCGCGTTTGCGGCGCTGGATCGTCGGCTGCTCGCGGGCGGCGTCCCCGGCTTTGGCCACCGCGTCTACCGGGACCGTGACCCCCGCGCCGGCTGCCTCCTCGACCGGCTGGCCTCGATCGCGGACGGACCCGAGGCCGTCGCGGCCGTCGAGGCGACCCTGGCCGCGGCGGAGGCGCTCGGGTTGCCCGCACCCAACGTCGACTTCGCGCTCGCCGCCATCTGTCGGGCGATGGGCCTGCGGCGCGGGTCGGCGGCGACGATCTTCACCTTCGCGCGGCTCGCCGGGCTGATCGCCCACGCGCTCGAGGAGTATCCGCACAGGCTGCGGTTCCGGCCGCGCGCCACGTACGTCGGCCCCGCCCCGGACGGGCTCGGGCGGGCGCGATAGGCTCGCGCCTCAAACGCAGCAGGGAGAGAGACGCGGTGAACGTTTCGCAGCGATTCGACGTGACCGGGTTCGGCGTCGTCGTGACCGGCGGCGCCAGCGGCCTCGGGCTCGCCTACGGGGAGGTGCTGGCCGAGCACGGCGCCCGCGTGACCTTGATCGACGTCGACGGCGAGGCCGTCGAACGGCAACGGGCCAGACTGCAGGCCGAGGGGCTCGACGTGCGCGCCACCAGCGCCGACGTGACCGACCGCGCCGCGCTCGATCGGGCGATCGACGAGGCGGCCGAGCATTACGGCCGCCTCGACGTCGCGTTCGCGAACGCCGGGATCGACCCTGGCGTCGGCCCGTTCGGAACTTGGTCCATC
Source organism: uncultured Solirubrobacterales bacterium (assembly GCA_963830475.1). Taxonomy (GTDB): domain Bacteria; phylum Actinomycetota; class Thermoleophilia; order Solirubrobacterales; family Solirubrobacteraceae; genus Palsa-465. The sequence continues at coordinate 380,586 of CAWHMX010000009.1, forward strand.
CACCCCGCCAGTGAGCGGGGCGGCCGGGCCAGAGTCGAGGAGGGGGCGCTCGAGCGTTACAGCGACCAGCGCTGGGACCGGGTGATCGAGATCAATTTGAACGCGGTGTTCGCCACCGCGCGGGCCGCCGTCCGGCACATGCGCCCGCGGCGCTTCGGACGAATCATCATCACGACGTCGCTGGCGGCGACCAAGGTTGAGCCGGTGATCGGCGCGTCCTACATGACGGCGAAGGCGGGCGCCCGTCACTTCATGCGGACGATCGCGCTCGAGCTCGCCGCCGACGGGGTCACCGCCAACGCGATCGCGCCCGGCTTCTTCGTCACCAACATCGGCGGCGGCCACGCGCACGATCCGGCCGAACAGGCGGCGATCGCCAAGGACATCCCGATGCACCGCGTCGGCTTCCCCGACGACATCAAGGCGCTCGCCCTGTTCCTGGCATCGCCCGCTTCCGACTACATCACCGGTCAGGAGATCGTGATCGACGGCGGCTGGGGGCTCGGGATCGCCGACTGACGGTCCCGCTCTAGGGGTGACTTTGGCGGCCACATGGCCGCCAAAGTCGGGGAGTCCTAACTCCTTACCGCTTCCACTTGATCGAGCACCCGACGGGCTTGGTCGAGGCGCGCTCGGGGACGGCGCCGACCAGGACCGAGTCGAGCGCGTCGCGAAGCCACTGAGCGCGCAGGCTCGGATCGTCGTAGTCGGAGTCGGGTGCGCCGCGGTAGCGCAGCACCCCGGCGGCGTCGAGCACGAACACATCGGGCGTCGTCTCCGCGCCGAAGGCGCGTGCCACGTCCTGGCCGGCGTCGTGGAGATACGGCATCGGCCAGTCCTCGCCCGCCACACGCTGCTGCATCGCCTCGTACGAATCGCGCGGGTGGCGCTCGCCGTCGTTGGAGTTGATCGCCAGGAAGCGCACGCCGCGGCCCGCGTAGTCGCGTGCCGCATCGGCGATCCGATCATGCCATGCCAACGCGTAGGGGCAATGGTTGCAGGTGAATACGACGACGGTGGCAGGCGCCTGGTCGTCGGTCAGCGACCATCTGCGGCCGTCGGTGTCGGGCAGCTCATGGCGCGGGGCGGCGTCGCCGGGGGCGAGACCCGTGCCGGCGTCGCCCGCGGTCGTACCTGAAGCTGGCGGTGTCATCGTTCGCTCCTCTGGGTCTGGCGCCGCTCGACGGCGCGAATTAGTGACTCTCGAACGTCGGCCGGATCGGGGGTCGGCGAGATCCGGCCGTCGCGCGTGCGATAGAGCCGGCAGGTCAGAGCCGACTCGCCACCTGGGCTCGTCGCCTCCGGCTCGGGTGTCAATACCTGCATCAAGTCCACGCTATCGATCAAGATAGTTGGCGAACCCCGGAACCCGTACCGGCGCGCCTGCTCATCCGTCTCGATCTCGAGCATGTCGATCTCGACGTCGCCGTGACCGAGCTCGTCCAGCGCCGTCCGTACCAGTCCCCGAGCGGACTCGGTGGAGGGGCAGCCCTCCCACCACAGCAGCTGCACGTTCAGGTTCGGCACACCTCTCAGACTAGACGCCGGCGGAGTTCGTCCAACGGATGGGCGAGGCTCCTGGGAAAACTCCGCCTGGGGGCCCAACTTTGCCGGCCACGTCGGCCGGCAAAGTCACCCCTGGGAGACCAGGAGCCTCGAACCAACGCTTGCCTCAGGCCGCCACGCGCTCCTCGGCCCATTCCGGCTCGATCGAGTGCACCTCGGCGGCCGGCTCGATCACGGCGGGAGCCGGGTTGCGCAGCACCGCCAGCGCCACCAGCAGTCCGACCCCGACGGCGCCCACGCCGACGAGGAACGCGACGTGGTAGCCGGCGATCAGCGAGCTGGCCAGCGGATGATGGGTCGCCAGTAGCCCCTTGGTGTGATTGGTGGCGATCGTGCTCAGCAGTGCCAGCCCCAGCGCTCCCGCGACCTGCTGGGAGACGTTGGTGATCCCGGAGCCGAGGCCGGCGTCCGCCGGCGGCACGTCGGACATCGCGATCGTCAACAGCGGCATGAAGGCGCTCCCGATCCCGAGGCCGATCAGGAAGCTCGCGAAGAAGATGGTCGGGAAGAACCCGGTGTGGAGGCCGGTGGCGTGGAACGTGGTCAGTCCCGCCATCACCATCAGCATCCCGAAGACCATCACCCGCAGCGGCCCGAACCGCGCCACCAGACGCGACGCGACACCCAACGCCAGGACCGCGACGGTCAGTGTCCAGGGCAGGAAGGCCGCTCCGGTCTGCAGGGCCCCGTAGTGGAGCACGTGCTCCATGTACAGCGTTCCCAGGAAGAACGTCGAGTACATCCCGGTGACGAGGAAGCCGCGCACGGCGCTGGCGCCCATCAGACCCCGCAGCCGGAGGATCCGCAGCGGCATGATCGGATTCTCGATCCGCGATTCGAGCGTCAGGAAGGCAGCCATCAGCGCGACCGCGAGGCCGCCGAACCCCAGCACCTGGACCGACCCCCAGCCGTGGCTGGTCGCCGACACGATCGCGTAGACGGCGATGCCCAAGGACGCGGTCACGAGCACCGAGCCGAGCCAGTCGACCCCGTGTTCCAGGCCGAGACCGCTGTCGCGCGGGATCAGCCGCCGTCCGAGCGCAAACGTTGCCGCGCCGATCGGGAGGTTGACGAAGAAGATCCAGTGCCAGCTCAGCGCCTGGGTGAGCACACCGCCCAACAGCAGGCCGAGCGAACCGCCGGCGACGGCGGTGAACACGTAGGCGCTCATCGCTCGGGCGCGCTCGGAGGGCTGTGGGAATTCGGTGACGATGATCGCCAGGATCACCGAGGCCTGCATCGCGGCACCGACGCCCTGGATGAAGCGGGCGACGATCAGCACGCCGCCGCTCGGCGCGATCCCGCACAGCGCCGAGGCGAGTGTGAATACGAACACTCCGGCAAGGAACACCGACCGGCGCCCGACCAGGTCGCCGAGCCGCCCGGCCAGCAGCAGGAAGCTGCCGAAGGTGACGAGGAATGCGTTGACAACCCAGGTCAGGTTGCCCTGGGTGAAGTGGAGGTCATGTTGGATCGACGGCAGCGCGACGTTCACGATCGTCGTGTCGAGCACGATCATCAATTGCGCCATGCAGACGATCGCAAGCCCCAGCCAACGCCGCCGGTCAGTGGTGGTTGTGTCAATCAAGAGGAGTCCCTTCGTGGGTTTGCCTGGCCCCGCCGAAGCTTTGGAGGCTCGGCGCCAGGCGCATCGGCCTGCGGCTTGATTTGCAGGTTTGATTCCGAGTTGAGAGCAAGGTCAAGAGCGGGGTAGAAATCGGATAAACTGGAGGGCGTCTCCGCAACTAAACGGAGTAAGCCTCCACATAATATACGGAGGCAGCCTCCGGTTTGTCAAGAGGCTATGCTTGCGGTGGGCAACATGTCGGCAACATCCACACCCCAGATCACGCTGAAGCCGCGGCCCATGCGGGCTGACGCTCGGCGCAACTACGACAAGGTGTTGGCCGCCGCGCGCGAGGCGTTCGCCGAGGGCGGCACCGCTACCTCCCTCGAGGAGATCGCGCGACGGGCGGGCGTCGGGATCGGGACGCTCTACCGCCACTTCCCCTCTCGCCAGCAACTGCTGGAGGCGGTCTACGTCGACGAGGTCGAGGCGCTGGCCAGTTCAACCGCCGTGCTGCAGCAGCTGCCGCCGTGGGAGGCGCTGGTGGGATGGGTCGACCGGCTGCAGCGCTACATGGTCACCAAGCAAGCGCTCGCGCAGGAACTGCTCGAGTTCATGGATCGAGGCGCGGCGCTGTTCAGCGTCTGCCGCAAGGCGCTCCACGACTCGGGAAGGCCGATCGTCGAACGGGCCCAGGCCGCACAGGTCCTCCGTGAGGACGTGACGGTCGAGGAGATCGTCCAGATTCTGCTCGGGCTAGCGAAGATCCCTACCAGTCAACCGGGCCAGCTCGATCGCTTCGTCGCGATCGCGCTCGACGGTCTTCGTTACCGACCGTCGTAGATTCCGTCGGTCTACTCCGCAGGCTTTGCCCGCGGTCCATAGGCTGAACTGTCGATGCCCCGCAGCGCGATGCTCGACCGGGCCCTCCGGCTCTCGTGGATGTCGGTCGTCTTCGGCGTTCTGGCCGGCTCCGTCTCCGTCGGCGCCGGACTGGCCGATCACAGCCTCGGCGTGCTGGCGGCAGGGCTGTCGGTGCTCGCGGACGTGGCCGGCTCGGTCGTTCTGATCTGGCGTTTCCGGGTCGAGCGCACCGACCCTCACCGAGCACATCAGGTCGAGGACCGGGCGGCGATCCTGGTTGCGGGGGCGCTGGTGGTGATCGGAGTGGTGTTGACCTTTGAGTCGATCCAGGCGCTGATCGAGGGCACCCACCCGGGTAGCTCGCTGGTGGCGGTCCTGACAGCCGCGATCAGCGTCTGCGTGCTCGCCCCACTCGCCTACGCCAAACGCGTGACCGCGATTGCGCTCGCCAGCCATGCGCTGCGCGGCGACAGCACGCTGAGCGCGATCGGCGCCGGCACGGCCCTATTCGCGCTGATTGGGCTGCTGCTCAACGCGGCCTTTGGCTGGTGGTGGGCAGACCGGGTGGTGGCGTTGATCATCGCCGCTGCCGCCGGGCTCGAGGCTCGCGAGCTGATCACAGCAGAGCGGGCCGAGGATTAAGGTCCAGCGGGATCGGCAAAGTCTTGAATTGGAAGGGCTTTCAAAATGCCTGGCACGTCCGGATGCGGCCGTGGGCGCGGCGCTGGATCACCGCCCGTCCCCGTGCCAATACCTCCAGTATTGGCTTTGGGAACGGTCGGCGCCCAGCTTGGTCCACGGCCACCCCGGCCGCACCATTCATTCCGAAAGACCTTCTTGGGGGTGTCAAATGCCACGCGCAGTCAGGTTCGACCATTACGGCGGGATCGATGTTCTGAACGTCGTCGAGGTGCCACGGCCGGCACCGGGCGACGGCGAGCTGTTGGTGGCCGTCAAGGCCGCCGCCATCAACCCGGGTGAGGCGAAGATCCGCGACGGCCTGTTGGACGAAATGTTTCCCGCGACGTTCCCGTCGGGCGAAGGCAGCGACCTGGCGGGGATCGTCGAGGAGGTAGGTCCGGGCGTGACCGGGTTTGCGCCCGGCGATGAGGTGATCGGCTTCACCGACAACCGCGCGAGCCACGCCGACCTGGTGCTCGTGGAGGCGGCAAACGCGGTCCCGCGACCCTCGGCGGTTCCATGGGAGGTCGCGGGTTCGCTGTTCGTGGCGGGGACCACCGCCTGCGCGATGGTCCGGGCCGTCGCGGTCGCCCCGGGGGACGTCGTCGCCGTTGCGGGAGCGACCGGCGGCGTCGGCTCGATCGCAGTCCAGCTCGCCAAGCGCGCCGGCGCCGCGGTGATCGGGATCGCCGGCGAGCGCCACCGCGAGTGGCTCTCGAGCCACGGAATCGACTGGATCCCCTACGGCGAGGGGATCGAGGAGCGGCTGCGCTCGGCGACCCCACGCGACGGCCGGATCGACGCGATGCTCGACGCCTCCGGCGAAGGTTACGTCGAGCTGGCGCTGAAACTCGGGGTGGCACCCGACCGGATCGACACGATTGCGGACTTCGCGGCGGTCCAGAAATACGGCGTCAAGGCCGACGGAACCGCGGCGGTTGCGGCCACTCCCGTCCTGCGCGAACTGGCCGGCCTGATCGCCGACGGCGAGCTCGAGGTGCCGGTTGCCGCCACGTACCCGCTCGACGAGGTTCGCGAGGCCTACCGGGCGCTGGCCGAGGAGCATCCGCTGGGGAAGATCGTCCTGATGCCGTGAGCCGTACCGATCCGGTGACCGACTCGGCTGAGCCGGTCCTCACGTCCGCCGTAGTCGGCCACGCGCTGCGACGGGCAGCGGTCGTCGAGCGCGGGCGCGTGTCACTCCGAGCCGGAGTCGTGGCCGCGATCCCGGTGGCCGGCATGCTCGCACTCGGGACCGCGGTCGGGTCACCCACGGCCGCCGTCACGATGGGGGTCGGAGCGATGCTGGTCGGGGTCGCGTGGCGGGCCGGAGATGGATCTTCGGTTCCGCCGATCGGCACGATGTCAGCGGCGGCAGCGGCGCTCGCGATCGCAAGCTTGTGCGGCAGCCTGACGGGCCGCTGGCCGTGGCTCCACCTGACGGTCCTGGCGCTCTTCTGCCTGCTCGCCGGCGCCGCGACCGCGCTCGGGCGTCGCGGCACGGTACCGGGGACGCAGGCGCTGATCGCGTTCATCGTTTTCGGACGTTTTCCGCAGCCGCTCGGAACCGCGCTGGCCGGCAGCGCACTGGTGCTCGCCGGCGGCGCCTGCCAAATCGCGCTGGCATCCCTGGTCGCGCTCCCGCTGGCCTGGCGCCGCCAACGGGCGGGAGTGGCCTTCGCCTACGAGCGTCTGTCGGAGCTGGCTGGGTCGATCCTGAGCTCGGGCCTCGCCGCCGCGAGCGCGCTGGAGGCCGCCGAGCGGCTGCTGTCGACGCCGGCGCTGTTCGCCGATCAGGAGCTGACGACGCTGGCGAACCTGGTGGCCGAGGGGCGGCGAATCCGCCTCGAGTTGATTGTCCTCGGAGCCGCCGTCGCGCAGTTGCGTCGCACCGCTTCCGACGATGCGGCGAGGCTCGAGCCACAGCTCGCCGAGGCACTGAAGCAGGTCGCCAAGCTTCTGACACTGATCGGCGGCGCCGTCGCCGGTGCGTGGGCTCGGGTGTCGGAGCTGGAGGCGAGCGGCAATGCGCTGGGCGCGTGGGGCGCCGAGCGTTCGCCGCTCGCCGCCTCCAGCGCAGACCCGGCGCTCGTGTCGCGGATCGACCGCCGCATCGCGGCGCTCGCCGGCGAGGTGACGGCCGCCGCCGCGCTCGCCGCCGCGGCGACCCGCGCCGGCCGCAGCGGCTGGGTCTATGGCCGCCCCAGCCTGGGCGGGGGTCGCGCCCTCCGCGCGCTTGCGTCCGACTTGGGGCGGATCAGGGAGTCCGCATCGCTGCACAGCCCCGCCGGACGCCACGCGGTGCGGCTCGCGGTGGTCGTCGCAGGAACCGAGCTGCTGGTGCAGCGGCTGGCGCTGCCGAGGGGCTACTGGGCGGTAGTCGCCGCCGCGACCGTGTTGCGGCCGAGCTTCGGGGCGACGTTCACCCGCGGCGCCGAGCGCGCACTTGGCACCTTGGCCGGGGTGGTGATCGCGACCTTGATTGCAGACGCGATCGACCCAGGGGGCTGGGCGATCGTCGCCGTCGTCGGTGTGCTCGCGCTCTACACCTTCGCGGTCTTCCCCGCGAGCTTCGCGGCCGGCGTCGCCGGGCTGACTGCGGTGATCGTCTTTCTGCTGCACGCGGTCGCTCCCGCATCGGCGTCGATCGCGCTCGACCGCGGGATCGACACCGCGATCGGGGCGGCAATCGGGTTGACCGCCTACGCGTTGTGGCCGACCTGGTCGGGCACCTCGATCGGTTGGCTGCTCGCGGGGCTCGTCGACGCGCAACGGGACTACCTACGGGCGGTGCTCGGGGGTCTGGTGAGCGGGCGCAAACCGGCTGACGCCGGCGTGCGCCCGCTTGCCCGTCGCGCCCGGACGGCCTGGACGGACGCCGAGGCCGCGGTCACGCTCGCCCGCTCCGAGCCGCCCCGGGGCAGACAAGACCCAAAGGTCGCCGGGACGACGCTGGCGGCGCTGCGACGGGTCGTTTACGGGGTACACGCGCTGCGGCTGGAGTCCGACGCGACTACCGAGTCGCCGCCGATGCCGGCACTTTCGGGCCTGGCCTCGGCGCTCGACGAGTCGCTTGGGCTCGTCGCCGAACAGCTGCGCGACCACGACGTGGGAGACCGGCGGGCCCTGCCGCCGCTGCGGCAGCGCTATCGCGAGGCGATGCGCCAGGAGCGGGCCGGCAGGATGCACGCCCTGCAGGCGCCGCTCGACGAGCTGGTCGACGCGACCGACACTGCCGCCGACGCGATCGGGCTCGAGCTTCCCTAGCCGTCCGTTCAGCTCGCCTACGCCTCGATCGCCGTCGCACTCGGAAGCCCGACCGCAACCTTTCGCCCAGCCATGGGTTTCAGCGCCCGTGAATACTGATTCGCGGCGAACTGCTGCTAGAAATACGCCTCTGCCCGAACGCCGCTCACCGATTTTGCGTGGTGCTCGCGCCATTGCACTAACCGCCATGATGCTCGCCGGGGTCGCGCTGCCCACGGCTGCGCTCGCGGTCAAGACACCGCCGGCCAAGAGCCCCACGACGACGACGACAGTCCCGGGGACGACCACGACGACGACGACGAGCTCGAAGGTCGCGATCCGCTGGCGTAAGCCGATCCGGATCGAGAGGTCGAACTTTGGCGGGCTCAACTCGGTTGCCTGTCCATCCGTAAAGCTCTGCGTCGCCGTCGACCAATCCGGGCGGGTGCTGTGGTCGAAGACGCCGGCCGGCAGTGGGCGCTGGCATCTCGCGCTGCCGGACCTCAACCACTCGCTTACCAGCATTTCGTGTCCGACCACGACCTTCTGCGCGGCTGTTGACGACGCCGGCAGGATGATCTGGACCAACACGCCGACGGGCGGTCGCAACAAGTGGAGCAAGCCCGCCCTGATCGACACGGCGCTGGCGCCGGGCGGCGGCCCCGCCGGCCTGACGTCGATCAGCTGCACGATCGCAACGAGTATCAGCGCCGCGACGACGACGACGACGACCCCGGCGACGACGCCTCGGTCGACACCGACCGTCCCGCCCTTGTGCGTCGCGACCGACGGAGCGCCCCAGGGCAACGTGGTTGTGTCGACCCACCCGACGGCTGGTCGCAAGGCCTGGGTCGCTACCGCGATCGGCAGCACCAGTTCCCTTGGTGGCACGCTGGCCAGCGTTACCTGCCTCGCGACGACGTTATGCCTCGCGACCGGCAGCCAGCACTACTACTCGACCAGCCCGGCCGGCGGGGCGTCAGCCTGGCACGCGAGCGGCGGCCCGACCGCAGGGGGCCTGCTGGCCTCGGTGACCTGCCCAGCGGCGTCGATGTGCGTCGCCGTCGGTTATGGCAACAGCTCGGTCGGGCTGTCGGACGTCACGGCCAAGCCGACCGGCGGTTTGACGAGTTGGATCACCACTGCCGTCACGGGCACCCCGCCGGTGATCGGCGCCGGCCTGGTCGATTCCGTTGGCTGTCCGAGCTCTGGCTTCTGCGTCGCTGTCGACGGCTTCGACCACGCTTACACGACCACGTCGCCGCAGACCGGCGCCTGGGCCGGTGGCGCGGCGATCCGCAAGGACTCGGCCGCGCAGTGGAGCTCGATCTCGTGCCAGACGACCTTGTGCATGGTCGTCGACAGCGCGGGCATCGGAACCGCCGGCATCGTCCGCGGCACGGCCTAGCGCGACCCGGATACCCCTGGCGCTCGTTCCCGCCGCGTGGCGGTACCGTGTGCCTGCCGTGGCTCCAATCCCGAACGCCGCCGCCGTCCAGCGCCTTGGCCGACGTGTAGGCAACGAGGCCTTTTACCTGGCGCTGTGCTTTCGCAGTGGGTTGTTCGGGATCGACAGTCCTGGGGCGACCGCCGACGTGATTCTCGGCCTGCGGAAGTTCGGCATGCTCGGCGGCGCTCCGGTGGTCGCCGCGGCGCGGCATCCTGACCGGACGGCGGTGATAGACGAGGGCGGCACGATCACGTATCGCGAGCTCGATGAACGCGTCAACGCGCTCGCCAACGCGTGGATCCGGGATGGCTTGACCCCCGGCAACTCGATCGCCGTACTCGTCCGCAACCACCGAGGCTTCCTCGAGACGGTGTTCGCGGCCGCCAAGTGCGGCGCCCGGATCCTTTTGATGAACACCGGCTTCTCAGGGCCGCAGATTCGCGAGGTCCTCGTCCGAGAAGGGGCCGACATGCTCGTCTACGACGAGGAGTACGAGCAGACCTTCGCGGACCTCACGCCGCGACTCGGTCGCTGGCGCGCATGGGTCGACACCCGCGAGGACGCTCCCGATACGCTCGCGGCGCTCATCGCCTCGGCGCCGACGACCGCACCGTCACGGCCACGGCGCACCGCGCGGCTCGTGATCCTGACCAGCGGCACCACCGGCGCCCCGAAGGGCGCCGACCGCGCTGTGCCGTGGTCGCTGGCGCCGGTCGGCGGTCCGCTCAGCCGGGTTCCCTTCCGTGCCCGCGGCGTCACCCAGCTATGCGCCCCGCTGTTTCACGCGCTCGGGCTGACCCAGCTGCTGCTGGCGGTGGGGCTGGGCGCGACGATCGTGCTGCAGCGCCGGTTCGACGCGGCGGCCGTGCTCGAGAGCCTCGAGCGCCACGGCGTCGATACGATGGTCGTCGTCCCGGTGATGCTGCAACGGATGGTCGCGCTCGAAGGCGATCCGGCCGCCGCGCACGACTTCTCCAAGCTCCGCATCATCTACGTCAGCGGCTCCCAACTCGGCGCTGATCTCTGTCGCCGCGCGACCGAGATGTTCGGCGGGGTCCTCTACAACCTCTACGGCTCGACTGAGATCGCGTTCGCGACGATCGCGACCCCGTCGGATCTGGCCGTGGCTCCCACCAGCGTCGGCAAGGTGGTGCGCGGGGCTGTCGTCAAGGTCCTCGATGATTCCGGTCGCGAGTTACCGCCCGGCGAGACCGGCCGGGTGTTCGTGGGCAGCGCGATCCAATTCGAGGGCTACACCGGGGGCGGTGACAAGGAGCGACTCGGCGAGCTGATGTCCTCCGGCGATGTCGGCCACTTCGACGAAGACGGGCGGCTGTACATCGACGGCCGCGATGACGAGATGATCATCTCGGGCGGGGAGAACGTCTATCCGGCCGAGGTCGAGGAGCTGCTTGGCGGACATCCAGCGGTCCTCGAGGCCGCCGCGATCGGCGTCGACGACGAACGCTTCGGTCAGCGACTGCGGGTCTTCGTGGTACTGCGATCCGGGGCCGCATTGACGGCCGACGAGGTCCGGGAGTACGTCCGCGCGAATCTCGCCGGCTACAAGGTGCCCCGGGACGTCGAGTTCTGCGACGCGCTCCCGCGCAACCCGACCGGCAAGGTGCTGAAGCGAGACCTGGCGGCACGACCCTAGTGGACCACTAGTGACCGACCCGACCGCGTTTCGTGCGGAGTTCCCGGTACTCGCCCACTTCGCATACCTGAACGCAGGCACCGACGGTCCGATCCCGCAGGCCGCAGCCGACGCGGTCCGCGCGCGAATGCTCGAGGAAACGACGCAGGGCCGGGTCGGACCGGCGCACTTCGAGCAGTCCCGGACACTCGCCGCGAGCGTCCGGGCAGGTTACGCAGAGGTGCTCGGGGTGCAGCCGATCGAGGTCGCGCTGACAGGCTCGACGACCGACGGGCTCAACACCGTCATCGCCGGGCTCGCGCTCGGGAGCGGCGACGAGATTCTGACCACCGATCAGGAACATCCTGGGCTGCTGGCGCCGCTGCGCCGCGCGCGACTGGTCCAGGGCGTGACGATCCGCAGCGTCCCGTTCGAGGAGATCGCGGGCGAGGTGGGGCCCCGGACGCGCCTTGTCGCCTGTTCACACGTCTCGTGGGTCGGCGGCGCGGTGGTCGATATCGAGGCGATCAAGGCGACCGGGGTGCCGCTGCTGCTCGACGCCGCACAGGCCCTCGGAGCGGTTCCAATCGACGTGCACGCGCTGGGCTGCGATTTCTACGCGGCCTCCGGTCAGAAGTGGCTGTGCGGACCTGACGGAAGCGGCTGCCTTTGGGTCGCACCCGAACGGGTCGACGAGCTCGAGCCGCCGTGGCCCGGGTACGGGACGCTCAGCGACCATCTCGACTGTCTGGAGTCGGGATTGGCGGATGGCGTCCCGCGGCTCGATCACGGCTTCCCGCCGGCCGTCCGCAGCGTCTGGGCGCTGGCATCGCTGAATGTGTTGCGCGAAGCCGGCTGGGAGTGGGTGCACGAGCGCGCCTCGACGCTCGCACAACGACTCGCGGACCTTCTGCGCGAGCGCGGCAAGACGGTGCTCCCCCGTGGCAACTCGACGTTGGTCTCCTGGGAAACCGCTGAGCCCGAGGCAGACGTCGAGCGCCTGCGCGGTCTCGGCATGTTGCTTCGGAGCATTCCGACTCACCGCGTGATCCGAGCCTCGGTCGGAGCATGGACGAGTGAGGAGGAGCTGGAGCGCCTGGCCGGCGTCGCCTGAGGACCGCGTGAGACCTACGCGGAGCCCGAATCGCACGAAATCGTGCAGGCGGGTGACGCCGAAGAGGAGACGGCTTTGCGGTACTTTGTCCGGTCTCGCGGGTTCAATCCGTGACGCGGGCGCGCTCGCTGGAGGAGAATTGACGCCACCTACCGCTGATTGTGAACGTCCTGAAAACGTTATCCGCGAGGGGCGGGCGATTTCGCCCAGGCCGCTTCCGCGCCGTCAAACACCCGCGAAGTGTGCTGGAATGGGACTCCGGCGATATCCAGCGCCGAGCGTGGAACTCTGGGACCGGGTTGCGAACGGCGGGAGCGCGGATAGTCTTCTCGCGCATCGACTACTGCAAACCACCGAGATCTGAGCACTAGAAGCCATGCAAGTCGACGATCAAGCGCTCGGGCGTGAATTTGCGCCCAACGCGGCCACCGAATGCGCCGACCCGCCGCCGCTGCAGATCGTCCCGTGGCTCCGAGTGCGCTCATTCAGGCGGGAGGACTTCGGTCGGGTCGTAAGAGTGACCTTCGTGGGGGAACTGCGCGCGCGCTCGCGCCCGCCCAAACAAGCTTCTCTGGTAGTCCGTCGCGGTGAGCTCGCGACCGCGTTCCGTCCGACCCGGGCGAGCGTTGAGCGCTCCGGGTCGCTGCGCCCGGGTACCCGGGCCGCGCTTCGCTGGATCGTCACCTTCTCGCTTCCGCCGGCGCTCGTCGAGGACCCCCGCGCGACCTTCAAGCTGCTCAGCGAAGACCGTCCCGCGGTCGAGCTTCCGGAGCCGACGCCGTCCGCGGTCGAGGTCGCGCCGCCCGTCGGCCGGCGCCGGACCGTCAGCGTGCTTGCGTCGGCCGCGGTCGTCAGCACCGCTGCGCTGATGATCAGCCCCGCGGCGTCGCTGGCCGACACCGGCGCGCTGCCCACGGGGACGTCCGCCGCAACCGCGACTACGTCTGCCAGCACGGCGACCACGACGACCGCGACGACAGCCGCGACCGCCAACGACTCCACGACGGCAACCAGCCAGCCGACCGGCACGACGACGACGACGACGCCGACGAACACGACGACGACGACGCCGACGACGACGACGCCGACCAACACGACGACGACGCCGACGACGACGACGCCGCCGACGGACACGACGACGACGCCGACGACGACGACGCCGCCGACGGACACGACGACGACGCCGACCACGACGACGACGCCGCCGACTGACACCACCGCGACGACGACGCCCACCACGACGACGCCGCCGACGGACACGACGACCACCACGACGACGACGACGCCGCCGACCGACACCACGACGACGACGCCCCCGACGGCGCCGCCGACCGACACCACGACGACGACGCCCCCGACGACGCCGTCGACCACGACGCCGCCGGCGAGCGGCGCGACGACGCCCGCGGCCACGACCACCCCGAGGCCGAAGACGATGCCGATCAAGCCCGCGCCGACGTGGCACGCGCCAACGACGACCGGGTCCGGCAATGGCGGTCAGTCCAACTCGGGCTCAGATGCATCCTCGAAGCCGCACCCCAAGAGCCCCTCGCGGCATAAGACAGCGGTTCACGAGGATGCCTCCAAGGTCAACAACCCCGGCAAGCCCCAGCACATGGCCAAGGCCGGGCGCAAGTCCGCTGACGCCTGTCCGCCGGCAACGCTTCAGCTCTACAGGATCGCCGGTAGGGCGGGCCACAACGCCTCGTCCAGCTGCACGAAAGAGCACCCGAAGAACCAGAACCCGAGCGACAACAGCGTGACGAGCACGGGCGCGGGCCCCAAGCCGGTGTACATCTCGCCGAACGTCGTCTCGTTCACGCCGGTCACGGTGTCGAACTCGAGTCAATGGGGCGGATCGGCGATGTCGAACCCGTTTACTCCCGAGCAACTCCAGCGCTACTCGCAGTTGGTCGGCAAGCTCAGCCGGCCGCCCCAGTACCTGGTCAGGATCTACAAGGCTGCGGCCCGGCGCTACAGGCTGCCGTGGCCGGTGCTGGCGGCGATCAACTACGTCGAGACCGGCTACGGCGCCGACGTCAACAACTCCTCGGCGGGCGCGGTCGGCTGGATGCAGTTCATGCCGGGCACCTGGAGGGAGTACGGCGAGTCGGTCGATGTCCGCGGCCAGGTGATGGCTCACGTCGCGGCCAACCCGTGGAACCCGCGCGACGCGATCTTCTCGGCCGCCCGTTATCTCGTCGCCCACGGCGCTCACAAGGACCTCCCCCAGTCGATCTTCGCGTACAACCACGCGCTCTGGTACGTGGAGGAGGTGTTGTCGGTCGCTCAGCAGATCGACCGACAGGGCATGAACCCAGGCACCCAGGCCGGAAAGAAAGTGGCAGCGATGCGGATGATGGCGCGGCTGCTCAACGGCTTGCCCTACGTCTGGGGTGGCGGGCACTCGAATTGGGGGGCGACCGCAGGGTACGACTGCTCCGGGTTCGTCTCACAGGTGCTCCACGCCGGCGGCTACCTGGCTGCGCCCGTCACCACACAGTCGCTGCCGGTTCAGAACGGCATCGTCTCGGGCCCGGGCAGGTGGATCACGGTCTTCGACCGGACGGACGGCGGTGGCCTCTCCTCGGATCACGTGATCATCAACATCAACGGTCAGTGGTGGGAGAGCGGCGGTTCGAGCAGCGACGGCGGCGCTGGCGACGTGCATCGCGTGCGCAACATGAACGCCACCTACCTGCAGTCCTTCAACCTCGTCCTGCATCCGCGCGGCCTGTAGGCACGCGCGACAGCTGGAAGTCAGGGCCGGGGGCGGCCCAGATGGCATTCTCGTCACGATCCGCGCCAACCGCGAGGCGTTCCGGCGGATCCGACTCGTACCCCGAATGTTGCGGGACGTCTCGGTCACCGATCTCAGCTGTCAGGTCCTCGACCTCGAGCTTCCGGCACCGGTACTGCTCGCGCCGATCGGTGGCCAGGCACTGATCCAGCCGGACGGCGAGCTCGCCAGCGCCCGGGCGGCGGCGGCACTCGGGATCCCTTGGACCGCGAGCACGCGGTCGAGCTTCACGCCCGAGCAGATCGCCGACGCGGCGGGCGCCGGCAGCCGCTGGTTCCAGCTCTACTGCCCCACCGACGACGAGATTCTCGCGAGCTTCATCCGGCGCGCCGAGCGGGCCGGCTACAGCGCGATCGTCCTGACCCTCGACTGCTTCACCCAGGGTTGGCGACCGCTCGACATGGAGCTCGCCGGTCCCCTCGAGGTCCAGGGGGTCGGCAGCCAGATCTTCTTCTCGGATCCGGCCTTCCGGGCGAAGCTGGCGCGTCCGCCGGAAGAGGATCCCGGCGCGGCCGCGATGCTCTACCGCCGGTTGCGCTCGAAGCCGGCGCTGAATTGGGACGACCTTGACCGCCTGCGCGAGCTGACCTCGCTGCCGATCGTGGCGAAGGGGATCCAGCACCCTGATGACGCTCGTGAGGCGGTCTCCCGCGGGGTCGCCGCGATCGTCTGCTCCAACCACGGCGGCCGTCAGGTCGACGGCGCGATCGCTTCACTCGATGCGTTGCCGGCGATCGTCGACGCTGTTGGCGGCCGTGTGCCGGTCCTGTTCGACAGCGGCGTGCGCTCTAGGGCACCGTCAGGAACTCGGTGATCGCCCGCGCCATCGCGGTTGCGGCCCGTTGCTGCCAGGCCGAGGTCACCAACAGCGCCGCGTCGGTCGCGTCGCGCATGTTCCCGCACTCGATCAAAACCTTGGGCACGGTCGTCAGGTTCAGCCCGGCGAGGTCGTTCCGGGGCTCGAGCCCGCCGACGCCGTCATAGGTGCTGTCTGGCATCCCGGTGCCCGCCGCGAAGAGCGAGCGCAGGTCGAGCGCGAACCGCCGCGACGACGCGATCACGCGATCGTTGGCCCCGTCGGCGACGGGCAGCAGGATGGCAAAGCCGCGACCGCCCGGCGGTCCCCCGTCGGCGTGGATGTCGATCGCGACGTTGGCGTGGGCCCTGTCGATGATCCGCGCGCGGGTCGTCACGCACGGCCCTACGCCGTCGTCGGAGTGACGGGTCAGCACGACCCTCGCGCCCTCGGCTTCCAGATCGGCGGTCAGGTAGCCGGCGACGTTCCAGTTGAACCGCGCTTCGGTGTAGCCGCCGTCGGTCTCGGTGCCGGTCGTGTCGCAGGTCTCGGACTCGCGCCCGTTCCAGATCTGGTGGTTGATGTACGACGGATCGCTCCAGTTGCGTCCGTTGTGGCCCGGGTCGATCCCGACGACCTTGCCCGCGAGCAGTTTTGCGGCACGCGCGGTCAGGGGTGACTTTGGCGACCACGTGGTCGCCAAAGTCGGGCCCCCAGACTGTGTCTGTCGGCTCGCGCGCGCCGTTCCGGCGGCGCCGAGGGACGCGGCAACGCCGAGCACGACGATCAACAGCTGGACGCGCAGCTCTCGCATCGCACCAGTATCGCGCGATGCACCTACAACCGGACCCAGGTACGGTCCAGTCAGCGATGAAGATCATCTACACCTACACCGATGAGGCGCCGGCGCTGGCGACCGAGTCGCTGCTGCCGATCGTCCGAGCGTTCGCCGCCGCTGCCGACGTCGAGGTCGAGATCCGCGACATCTCGCTGGCGGGACGGATTCTCGCGCATTTCCCCGATCGGCTCGGCGACGACCAGCGCGCGGCCGACGCGCTGAGCGAGCTCGGCGAGCTCGCCAAGACCCCGGAAGCCAACATCATCAAACTCCCCAACATCAGCGCCTCCGTGCCCCAGTTGAAAGCGGCGATCCGGGAGCTCCAGGCACAGGGCTACGCCGTCCCCGACTACCCGGGTGAGACCGTCTCCGATGCGCAGCGCGAGGTCCGTGCCCGGTACGACCGAGTCAAGGGCAGCGCCGTCAACCCGGTCCTGCGAGAGGGCAACAGCGACCGCCGCGCACCACAGTCGGTGAAGGACTATGCGAGACGCCATCCGCACTCGATGGGCGCCTGGTCGCCCGACTCGATGTCTCACGTCGCGACCATGAGCGAGGGTGACTTCTGCGGTACCGAGCGATCGGTGACGGTGGCGGCGGCGACGTCAGTGCGCATCGAGCACGTCTCGCCCGAAGGCAACGTGACCGTTCTCAAGGACGGCCCCGCGCTGCTGGCGGGTGAGGTCATCGACGCCGCGGTGATGCGCCGCGCCGCACTCGACCGGTTCCTCGCCGACCAAGTCAGCGACGCTCGTGACAGCGGCCTGCTCTACTCGGTCCACCTGAAGGCGACGATGATGAAGGTCTCCGACCCGATCATCTTTGGGCACGCGGTCAAGACCTACTTCGCCGGCGTCTTCGAGGAGCACGACGAAGCGCTGAGGGAGGCCGGCGTCAACCCGAACGACGGACTGGGGGCGTTGCTCGCTGCGATCGACCAGCTCCCCCCCGAGCAGCGCGATGCGATCAAGGAGTCGATCGACGCCACCTACGCCGACGGCCCGGCCCTGGCGATGGTCGACTCCGACCGTGGGATCACCAACCTCCACGTCCCCAGCGACGTGATCATCGACGCCTCGATACCCGCGGCGATTCGCGCCTCCGGACAGATGTGGAACTCCATGGGCGAGCAGCAGGACACGAAGTTCGTGATTCCCGACCACTCCTACGCGGCGCTGTACGCCGAAACGCTCGAGGACTGCAAGCACCACGGCGCGTTCGACCCGACGACGATGGGCACCACCCCGAACGTGGGGCTGATGGCGCAGGCTGCCGAGGAGTACGGGTCGCACGACAAGACCTTTGAGATCGGTGCGGCCGGCGCGGTCCGCGTCGTCGATGTCGGCAGCGGCGAGACGCTGCTCGAGCACCAGGTCGACGCCGGTGATGTCTGGCGGATGTGCCAGACCAAGGACGCCGCCGTTCAGAACTGGGTCGGGCTGGCGGTTTCGCGTGCCCGCGCGACCGGCGCCCCCGCGGTGTTCTGGCTCGACGGCTCGAGAGCCCACGACGTTGAGCTCCTGAAGAAGGTTCGGCCGGCGCTCGAGCGGCTCGATACCGATTCCCTGCAGATCGAGATCCTCCCCGTCGACGAGGCGACTCGGTTCACTCTCGCGCGGGCGCGACGCGGCGAGGACACGATTTCGGTAACCGGAAACGTCCTGCGCGATTACCTGACCGACCTGTTCCCGATCCTTGAGCTCGGTACCAGCGCGAAGATGCTTTCCATCGTGCCGCTGATGGACGGCGGCGGCATGTTCGAGACCGGCGCCGGGGGTTCGGCGCCCAAGCACGTCCAGCAGTTCGTGGCCGAGAATCACCTGCGCTGGGACTCGCTGGGCGAGTTCCTGGCGTTGGCCTCCTCGTTCGAGCTGCTCGCCGACAAGACCGACAACCCGCGCGCGCGGTTGCTCGGCGAGACGCTGGACCGGGCGACCGGACGACTGCTGGAGGAGGGCCGCTCGCCATCGCGCCGGACAGGCGAGCTCGACAATCGTGGCAGCCACTTCTACCTCGCGCTCTACTGGGCGTGGGAGCTGGCCTCGCAGACCCAGGACGCGGAGATGGCCGCGCGGTTCGCGCCACTGGCCGAGCAGTTGGCGGCCGATGAGCAGAAGATCGTCGCAGAGCTGACCGAGATCCAGGGCGTAGCCGTCGAGCTCGGCGGCTACTACCACCCCGATCCCGAGCTGGCGGCGGCCGCGATGCGTCCGAGCGCCACGCTCAATGCTGCGCTGGGTTCTGCGAGCCAAGTAGCCGGCTGAGCGTCACGACGATCTGATCCTGAGAGGGGAGCTGGGCGCCGGGGGTCGGCAGCATCTGCTTGCGCATCGCGCGGCCGAGGCAGCTGTCGATCAAGATCATCGCGATCGCATCCACGTCGACATCAGCCGGAATGCGACCGTTGCTCTGTGCCCGGCGCAGGTAGCCGCCGAGCGCCGCGACGCCCCGGTGCGGCCCGAGCTGACGGTGGCGCATGTGGGCCGCCATCGCGTCGCGCAGCTCCGGGTCGGACTGGGAGGCGAACATGACCGGTAGGGCCTCCTCGAAGAAGCTCTCGAGCGCCTGCGCCGCGTCCGCCAGGACCTCGAGCACGTCGCGCTGCTCGTCGGCCAGCGTGCTCAGGTAGGCAAGCGGCTGCATCCCGGCCTCGAAGACCGCCTGCAGCAGACCGGCGCGATCACCGAAGTGGTAGTAGACGCTGGCGTCCGAGACTCTGGCTCGAGCCGCAACCTCGCGCGAGTTCAGATTCGCGATCCCGCGCTCGCGCAGGAGCTCGAGGGTCGCAGCCAGGATCGCCTCGCGACCGCCCGAAGGCGGCCGTCCGCGGCGCTTAGGAGGGTCGGTCATAGTCATGGAGGCGAAAGAGGGTAACCGGGCAAATGAAGATTTTATGAGCCCATGCTCAGGAACTCAGCATACATGATATCCTGAGTCGACACTCAGGTAATGAGAGCCGAATTCCACCGGAGGTGACGATGGCTCGCAAGTGGTGGACCCTGACCGCAGTCTGCACCGGCGTGTTCATGCTGTTGCTGGACATCACGATCGTCAATGTCGCGCTGCCGTCGATCGGGCATGCATTTGGAGCGACCCTATCCGACCTGCAGTGGGTGATCGACGCCTACGCGCTGACGCTCGCCGCGTTGCTGCTGACTGCGGGCTCCATCGCCGATCTCGCCGGCCGCCGAGTCGTGTTCGCCATCGGGATCGTCGTCTTCACGCTCAGCTCGGCGCTGTGCGGCGCAGCTCAGAGCTCGCTGTTCCTGACGTTGGCAAGGGCGTTGCAAGGCGTCGGCGGGGCGATCATGTTCGCGACCGCGCTCGCGCTCCTGGCCCAGGCGTTCCAGCCGAAGGAGCGCGGCGTCGCCTTTGGGGTGTTCGGTGCCATCACCGGCATCGCCGTCGCCGTCGGGCCGGTTCTCGGCGGCGCGATCACGAGCGGGCTGAACTGGCGCTGGATCTTCTTTGTCAACGTCCCGATCGGAATCTTTGCCCTCATCGTGACGCTGCTGCGCGTGGAGGAATCGAAGCTGCCGCACGCGCCGCGCCCCGACTGGTTCGGTTTCGTCACCTTCAGCCTCGCGCTGGCGGGGCTGGTGCTCGGGCTTATCCGCAGCCAGGCCGACGGGTGGGGCTCGGCGGTCGTTCTCGGTTCACTGATCGCCGCCGGCGTCCTGCTGGTCTCGTTCGTCGTCATCGAGATGCGAGTGCGCGAGCCGATGTTCGACCTCGCGCTGCTGCGCGTCCCGACGTTCAACGGCGGGCTGATCGCGGCCTGGGCGATCTCGGCCTCGCTGTTCTCGCTGTTGACCTACCTCGTCATCTACATGCAGAGCCTGCTGGGGTACTCCGCAATCGACGCGGGCCTGCGCTTCCTGCCGCTGACCGGCGGGATCTTCCTGGTCGCCGGGATCGCCGGGCGGCTCACCACCCGCGTCCCGATCAGGTTCCTGATCGGGACCGGGTTCGCGCTGTTGACCGGCGGCCTGCTGCTGATGCGCGGCCTGACGCCGGCGGAGAGCTGGACGCACTTCCTGCCGGGCTTCATCCTCGCGGGTGCCGGGGCCGGGCTGATCAACGTCCCGCTCGCGTCGACCGCGGTTGCGGTGGTCCCGCCGGAGCGGGCGGGGATGGGCTCGGGAGCCAACTCGACGCTGCGTCAGGTGGGGGTCGCGACCGGGGTGGCAGCGTTCGGGACGATCCTTGCGTCCCAGATCCGGGCCCAGGTCCTAACGCACCTCAGCGGCGGACCGCTCGCCGGCCACGCGCACGCGCTGGCGACCGGGATCGCGTCTGGCGACCTGCCCCATCTGATCGCCGGAGTCGCGCCGCAGAACCGGGCCCTGCTGGCCGACGCTGCCCGCGCGAGCTACGTGCACGGCCTCAACACGATCCTGTTGATCGGCGCCGTGGTCGCGTTCGCGGCGATGATCCTGACGCTCGTGCTGATCCGGCAGCGCGACTTCGTTGCTGCGCCGACGCAGGACGCCACGATCCCGACGGAACGGCGGGTCGAGGAGTTCGGCGAGCTCGCCGCGTAGCCGCCGCGTGTAGGGACTGCCGCGAAAGCTGGACAGGGGACATTCCCGGGGCCCGGCCGAGCAGACCACACTTGGCCGGCTCGGGGACCCCTGGAGGCATCGTGAGCCACCTCCTCTGAGCCCAGCGCGCGCTGCTAAGATGCTTGTCGGCAAGCAAGTATTTGAGGAGGGCGCGGATGCCCACGGCAATCGACGCAGACACGGCGCAGCGGCTGCGGATCGTTTTTTCGCGGCTGGCGCGGTTGCTGCGCGCGACCGACGCGGCGGGCCCCGCCGCCGGGCTGACTCCGACGCGGGTCGTGGTGCTTCTGAACGCCGTCCGCAACGGCCCGATCCGGCTCGCCGAGCTCGCCGAGCAGGAGGGTCTCAACCCGACGCTGCTGTCGCGGACCGTCGCGAGCCTGGTCGAGGCGCGGCTCGTCGTCAGGACAGCCGACGCCGGCGACCGCCGCTCGGCGTGGGTCGAGCCGACTGACGCAGGCCGGGCTCTCGCCGAGGAGATCCGCCGCCACCGCACGAAGGCGCTGCGGGAGGCGCTGTCGGGCCTCCAGGAGGAAGATCAGCGGACCGTTGAGCGGGCACTGCCTGCCCTCGAGCACCTTGTCGAGCAGCTCTTTGTGGAGCATTGGTGACCCGGATCCGTCGGATCTCGCGGACGACGTTCGCGGCGCTGGGGGTTCCCAACTACCGCCGTTACGTCCAGGGACAGGCCGTCTCGTTGATCGGTACCTGGATGCAGATGACGGCGCAGTCGTGGCTGGTGCTGGAGGTCACCCATTCCGCCACCGCGCTCGGCCTGATCGTCGCGCTGCAGACCCTGCCGGTGCTGGTACTGGGGCCGTACGGCGGCGTGATCGCCGATCGCGTCGACAAGCGACGGACGATGATCGTGCTGCAGGCAGCGATGGGTCTGCAGGCGTTGATCCTCGGACTGCTGACCGTCGCCGGCACGGTGCGGGTCTGGGAGATCGGGGTGCTTGCCGCGGCGCTCGGCCTCAACAACGCATTCGAGAACCCCGCGCGGCAGTCTTTCATGCTCGAGCTGGTTGGCCCCGAGCACCTGCGAAACGCCGTCAGCCTGAACTCGACGCTAGTCAACGTCGCAAGGGTGATCGGGCCCGCGGTCGGGGGGCTTCTGATCGCAGGCGTCGGCGTCGGCGTCTGCTTCCTGCTGAACGCCGCCAGCTTCGTCGCGGTGATCAGCTCGCTGCGGCGGTTGGACACGACCCTCCTCGGACACGTGACGCCGGCGCCGCGCGCCCGGGGCCAGGTGCGCGAGGGCTTCCGCTACATCCGGCGCAGCCCCGGGCTTGCTGTGCCGCTGCTGATGATGGCCGCCGTCGGGTGCCTAACCTACGAGTTCCAGGTGACGCTGCCCTACATGGCCTCGCGCGGACTGCACGTCGGCTCGACTGGTTTTGGCTTCATGACCGCGGCGATGGGGCTCGGTGCGGTCGTCGGCGGTCTCGTCGTCGCCACTCGCGGCAGGACCGGGACCTGGCCGCTGGTGCTATCGGCGACTGGCTTCGGGGTCGCGATGACGCTCGCCACGATCGCGCCGAGCCTTGTCGTCGCACTCGGCGCCCTGACGTTGGTCGGCGCCGCCAGCGTGTCGTTCATGTCGACCGGCAACGCGACGCTCCAGCTCCGCTCGGCGCCCGAGATGCGCGGCCGCGTGATGTCGCTCTGGTTCGTCTCCTTCCAGGGCTCGACGCCGATCGGAGGCCCGATCGTCGGTGCCGTGATGGGCACCTTCGGCGCTCGCGCCGGGCTCGGGCTCGGGGCGCTGACGTGCTTCCTGGTCGCCGCGCTGGGGGCCTTGGCGGTCCGTTGGGTACGCGCCGCCGGGACGCCGCTGGTCGCAACGGCAAACGCAGGCTAAAAAGAACTAGAACTAGAGCCGGCGCTCGGGCGCGGCTCTAAGTGGTCGGCGCCGGCGTCTGGACGGAGGCGATCCGCCACGGCTGCGACGGCTCTCCGGTGAGAGCGAGCGTCCAGCGTTCGGTGAAGCGGATGAGGCGGCTCGGGCTCCCGGAAAGCACTCGGGTGGTGTCCCGGTCCTCGACGTAGCGCCGGCCCTCGACCTCGACGTCGATCGTCATCGTCGCTGGTTCGGACGCCGGGTCGAGCGCCGCGACCGCAATCCGCTTGACCTCGGGGCCGCGGACGACGAGTCGGGTTCGCCCGCTCGGATCACCGGGGTGCAGCAGCTCCCTGACCGCCTGCGGATCGGCGATCTGGCGCAACTCGGCGTCGGAGCCGTCGACCGCCTCCGCCCATGCCGCGACCGCGCGGCGGGCGGCGACATCCAACACGTCCGGGGCGAACCGGCCGTCGGCGAGGCTGAGGTCGATGGCGGCCGCGCGCGCGTCGTCGCTGAACTGGACGCTGGTCAGCTCGGCGAGCGAGATGTGGTCGGGCACCGTCTCGGCGGCGGCCGACTCGAGCACGGCCTCGTCCCGCAGTCGCTGCTCGTCCGACCACGCCGTCGGCGCGACGACGTCGGTGAGCGCGTGCTCGCCTTCGGCGCCCTGCTCGATCGAGGCGAGGATCCAATGGTCGTTCTGACGTTCCAGCGTCCAGTACTCGCGCAGCCTGACCGATTCGGTGAACTGGCCGGCGCGCTTGATGTGGCGCCCGCTGCGGTCGACGACGTAGTCTCGGAGCTTGGCCTCGATCCGGACGACGACGCGGTCCTGGGCGCCGCGGCGGATACCCACGTACTCGACCTGCGGCGGGTTGACGAGCTGGACCCGGTTGCGCCATCCGCGGGCCTGCATCTCGTCGAGCCGGCGTTCCCACTCCCCGAGCAGACTCGGGGCAATCATCCGGCGCAGTGCGAGCCGGTCCTGGGAGTCCCACGCGAACTGGATCTCGGTGAACAGCGTCTCGGCGGCGGCGCGGACGTGGTCCGGTCCGAAGACGGGATCCTCATCGGCCGCCTCGGCCGCAGCGAGCTCGACACGGCGCTCGCGCTGGCGGGTCCGGCGGCGGCGGGCGTGGCCCTGACGGCTTCGCGCCTGCCAGAACGTCGTCATCGTCGGCATCCCGCGGCGCCACAGGTACCAGAGGAGCGCGAGCCCGAGCAGCACGACCAGGCCCAGTCCGTGTCCGAGCCGCGCGATGTCGAACAGCGCCCGGAAGATGAAGAAGAGCGCGAAGCCGCGGCCGGCGCCGCCGCCGTGCCCGGCAAAGCCGCCGCCGCCGCCGAAGCTGCCGCCACCACCATCGCTGAATCCGGCCGCGCCGCTGCCCGCCGCGGCCAGCGCCGCGGGCGCCAGGGCGAGCGTGAACAGCGCAGCGAACAGCGCTGCGGCGATGGCTGCGGTGACGACGCGCCGGCGCATTGCGCTCAGCTCGCGGCCGCCCTCAGCGGTCCGTCGCCGGGCTCGGTTTGGGGGACGTGCTGGTCTGCGTGGTAGCTCGAGCGGACCAGGGGACCGGCCGCGACGTGCTCGAATCCGAGCCCGTACGCCGCCTGCTCGAGCTGTTCGAATTCGTCTGGATGCCAATAGCGGACGATCGGCAGGTGGTTCTCGGTCGGGCGCAGGTACTGGCCGATCGTGACCACCTGAACGAAGTTCTCGCGCAGCGTCCCGAGCGCGTCCACCATCTCCTCGAAGGACTCCCCGAGGCCGACCATCAGGCCCGACTTGGTCGTGACCTGCTCGCCGCCCATCTCCTTGGCGGTCCTCAGCACCCTCGTCGAGCGCTGCCAGGTGGAGCCGCGGCGGGCGAGCGGATAGAGCCTGGGGACGACCTCGACGTTGTGGTTGAAGACGTTCGGACGCGCGTCGATGACCTTGGCGAGCGGCATCTCCTGACCGCGGAAGTCCGGCGTCAGCACCTCGACCTTGGTGGTCGGCGACTGTCGGCGGATCTGGCTGATCACGGCGACGAACGCGTGCGCGCCGTAGTCGAACATGTCGTCGCGGTCGACGCTGGTGATGACCGCGTGACGCAGGCCCATGCGAGCGACCGAGCGCCCCACCCGGGCCGGTTCAAGTGGGTCGTTCCAGGTCGGCTTGCCCGTCTTGACGTTGCAGAAGCCGCAGCGGCGGGTGCAGGTGTCGCCGAGGATCATGAACGTCGCGGTGCCTCGCTGCCAGCACTCGCCGATGTTCGGGCACGCCGCCTCCTGGCAGACCGTGTGCAGGTTTTCGGCCTCGATCAGCGAGTGCAGCTCGCGATAGCGCGGGCCGCCTGGTGCCGGTACCTTGAACCAGGGCGGCTTGCGGCCGCGGTAAGGCTCGACGTCTCCTCCGAGGAGCGTCAGGACGTCCTGGATGCCACCAGGGTTCGATCGTGATCGCGTGGCGCTCATGCCTCCTTCTAGGGTACTGCGGTCAGTCGCGGCGGTTTGTGTCACCTCCGGGTCGGTTCCCGCCGCTGATCGGCGAGCGCGACCGTTTGAGCCGGGCCGTCCGTGCGATCGTCACACAGGCGGCCAGGACGCGAACCGCCGCCCTGGCCTCAGCCGGCGGCTGAGATCGCGCCAACCTTTGTCGCCGGGGTCGCACCGACTTCGGCGACCGTGGCGGCCTGCCGCTGCAGACGCTCGAGGCTCACCAGGCGCAGGCGCCGGCCAAGCGCCTGCGCGACGGCAAACGCCACCCGCTTGCGGACGCACGGCATCAGTCCGGTATCGCCGCCGGGCCCGACAGGAGCGGCACGACGGACTGGCGAACACCCGTGGAGCAGGCCCTTTTCGGCCGCGACGGACGTCATCCGTACGTCGGGCAGCCCGCAGGCGACGATCCAGTCGAACGGCCGCAGGTCATCGTCGACGTTCAGCGCAAAGCCGTGTGTCGTCACTCCAGACGACAGGTGCACACCGATCGACGCGATCTTGCGCTCCTGGACCCAGACGCCGGTGAACGCCGGGCCTTCGTCGACCCGCGCGCGGGCGTCGACCCCCTCCTCGGAGAGCGCCGCGATCAACGCTCGCTCGAGCAGCCGTACGTAGGCGACGACATCGTCCACAGCGACAATCGGGTAGCCAACCAGCTGGCCCGGTCCGTGATAGGTGACCTTGCCGCCCCGTCGGGTGTCGAAGATCTCGATGCCCTGCGACCGGTACCAGTCGACGCCCATCGTCAGCTCGCCGTCCTGGGAGCGTCGCCCGCGCGTGTAGACGGGAGGATGCTCGAGCATCAGCATCACGTCCGGGATCACACCTGCCTGACGCGCGTCGCGGATCCGCTCCTGCAGCGCCAGCGCCGATCCGTAATCGATCGTCCCGGCGTTGCACACCCACAGCTCAGAGCCCATCTCCAGAGATCGTAGTCGGGGCCGCGTTTGGGGCTTACCCTTGGTCGATGGTCACGACGCCGCTCGTGCGCATGCGGTGGCGCCTGCGGGGCGCCTGGCTGTGGCCGGCATTCGTGACACTGACGCTGTTGGACGGCGCAATCGTGCATTGGCTGCCGCTGACCGGCGACCACGAGTCTCCGATCGCGGGCTGGCTGATCGGGCTGTTCGCGAGCCTGCTGGGGATCGTCGTCATCGCACCGCTGTTCGCTCGCGGAGTGCGGACATTCAGACCCGACATGCCGCGCGTCGTCGCCCGCGACTACGCGGGCGCCGGGGTCGTCGTCGCCGTCACTGCGACTCTGCTGGTCGCGGGTCTGCTGCATCGACCGATTGTCAACTCCGATCGGCGGGCGCTACAGGACGCCGTCGCCCGAGCCGAGGCGTTCATCGGCGACCGCGCGCCCGCACGTTTCATGGAGAGGCGGTCGGCCATCGACGCGCTGCCGATTCAGCCGCCGGAGATCTACCGCGTCTGTGCCCACAGCGCGCGGGGCAGCGCGACGTATTGCGTGATCGTCAACCGGTCCAAGCCGTTCGGCACCAGTGTCCGGTTCTCTGGCTACGAGCCGAACTCGCTGCTGAGCGAGGGGGCCTGAACGCTACGGACGTCGCGACTCGCGCGCTTGCGATCTGCGTCCCTCAGGCGCCGCGGCGGTTCAATCACACGCTCGCGTTAGCTCGCGTTCCCCAGTCGAGTAGCTCGTGCAACTGCCGCGGGTTTATGTTGCCGCCACTGCAGACGAGAGCGATCTTGCGCCCGGAGAGCCGGGCACGCAGCTTCAGCGCGGCCGCCAACGGCGCCGCCCCGGCGGGCTCGATCAGATTGCGCGTGAGTTCGAGCAGCTTCAGCGTCGCCGAGCGCAGGTCGTCGTCGCTCACGAGCACGAAATCGTCGAGGTGTCTAGCAAGGATGCGCTGCGGCAGCTCGAAGGCCACCCGCGTCTGTAGACCCTCGGCGAACGTCCCCATCCGGTCCTCGACCAGCTCGCCCTGGCGCCAGGCGCGATACGCGGCGGGCGCCGCCTGCGACTGAACCCCGACCACCTCGACCTCTGAGCGGATCGCCTTGGCGGTGACGCAGGCGGCGGCGGCGCCGCTGCCGCCGCCGACGGGCACGATGATCGTCTCGATCTGCGGCTCTCGCTCGAGGATCTCGAGCGTCGCCGTGCCCACGCCCGCGATCAGCAACGGCTCATCGCCCGAGTGCACGTAGCGGGCGCCGCGCGCGGCTGCGACCTCCGCGCAGCGCTCGCGCGCCTCGTCGAAGTCCGCTCCGTACTCGACGACCTCCGCGCCGAGCGACCGCATCGACGTGATCTTGACCGGATTGGCGCCGTGTGGCACGAAGATCGTCGCCGCGACGCCGAACAGACGGGCGGCGTACGCGACGGACTGACCGTGGTTGCCGGTCGAAGCCGCGCACACACCCGCCGAACGCGCCTCGGGATCGAGCTGCGCCACCAGGTTGATCCCACCGCGCACCTTGAACGCTCCGGTCGGAAGATGGTTCTCGTGTTTGGCGAACACCTCGGCGCCGAGCATTTCGTCCAGTGCCGGATAGCTACGCAGCGGCGTGGGCTCGAGGTACGGGGCGATCACCCGGCGCGCATCCAGGACGTCACCGAGATCCGGGATGCCGTCCTGCACGGTCCGCTACTGCACCTCGTCGAAGTGATCGAAGTGCTCGGCGACCCGACCGAGCACCTCGGCTGCGGTGAGCAGTTGCTCGTCGCTGAATCCAGCGAGCGCCTCCTGCCAGCGGCACTCGAACACCCCCTTGCGCTCCCGAACCACCTCACGTCCGTGCTCCGTGAGTGAACTGAGGACGACCCGCCGATCCTCGTCGGAGCGCTGCCGGGACACGAGTCCGGCCTCCTGGAGCGCGTCGAGCATCTGGGTGACCGTGGCGGGCGTCAGCTCCACGCGCTCGCCCAGTTCCCGGACCGAGAGCCGGTCGCGCTCGGCGAGTCCGAACAGGAGCCCGTACTGCGCGTAGCTGATGCTCCCGGCACGGCCCGGATGCGTCTCGCGACCCCGAAGCCGGCGCATTGCTGTCACCACCGCCTTGAACGAGGCGCCGAACCGCTCGCGCGCGCTCAGGTCCGGCGTGCGCTCGGGCGAAACGCTGCTCACGCCATCGCCTCCGCCAGCGCCTCGGCCTCACGCGCCTTCTCGACCGGGTGAGAGCCGCGTGCCCGCCGCTCGGCGCGCACCAGCACGATGCACGGGACGATCGCCGCGGCCGACAGACCGGCCGAGGCCCAGAACGCAGTGCCATATGCGGCGGCAGCGGCCGGCAGGGTGTGGGCGTCGGCGAGCGCGCGCTGGAGAATCACCGCGAGGACCGCGACGCCGATCGACCCCCCAACCCGCTGCAGGACGTTCAGCTGTGGCGTCGCGTCGGACAGCTCGGAGGGTTGCAGAGACGCGAACGCGGCTGTCATCGCGGGCATGAACGCGGCCCCGATTCCGACCCCACGAATGAACATCGCCACGATCAGGACCACGGTCGAGGTGTGGGCCCCGATCAGAGCGAACGGGATCGTCGCGATGGTCGTCAGAACGACCCCGAACAGTGCCAGCGGGCCGCCTCCGTAGCGGTCGGTCAGCCTCCCGATGATCGGCATCGTCAGGGCCGCGCCGAGCCCCTGCGGGGCGGTGAGCAGACCCGTCTCGATCACGCTGTAGTGGCGGATGGTCTGCCAGTAGAGCGGCAGCAGGATCATCCCGCCGAACAGGGCCGCGCCGACGCAGAACATCGCGACCGACGCCGATGAGAACGTCGGGCGCTTGTACAGGCGCATCTCCAGCAGCGGCCGCGGCACGCGCAGAGCGTGCAGCACGAACGCGATCACGAGCGCGACCCCGACGACGCACGGGATGATCACCCTGCCGGATGCGAAGGTACCGACCTGGCCGATCTCGGCGAGGCCGTACGTGAGCAGCGGCAAGCCGGTGACCATCAGGCCCAGTCCGACGAAGTCAAGCCGCTCGCCGGGTGCACGCGAGGAGCGCGGGAGCGTTCTCAGCGCGGCGACCGTCGCGATGACCCCGATCGGGACGTTCACGAAGAAGATCCAACGCCAGCTCATGTTCTGCAGGATCACGCCACCGATGGTCGGGCCGAGGATCGGCGCGAGCATCGCCGGCACGAACACGACGCTCATCACTCGCCCCATACGCTGGGGGCCGGCCGCCTGAGCCAGCATCAGCTGGCCGACCGGCAGGATCATGCCGCCGCCGAGGCCCTGGACGACCCGGAAGAGGATCAGTTCGGTGGTGGTGGTGGCCAGGCCGCACAGCGCGGACCCGAGCGTGAAGAGGACCAGCGAGACGAGATACACGTTCTTGGCCCCGAAGCGGCGGGCCGCCCAGCCGCTGACGGGAATCACCGCCGCCAGTGCCAGCAGGTAGGCGGTGACGACCCATTGGATCTGGGTAATCGTCGAGTGGAGTTCGCGCGCGAGGGTCTCGAGCGCGA
The DNA here is from genome assembly GCA_963830475.1 of uncultured Solirubrobacterales bacterium. GTDB lineage: Bacteria > Actinomycetota > Thermoleophilia > Solirubrobacterales > Solirubrobacteraceae > Palsa-465. Next base: position 410,482 of record CAWHMX010000009.1, read on the forward strand.
CGTTGACAATCGTCGTGTCGAGGATCGACATGATCGACCCGAGCACGACCACGAAGCTGATGCGCCAGACGTGGGCGCTGATCTTGTCCTGGTCCATATATCCCTAAGGTACCGCATCATTCGGTACCACACGATCTCGCTCGGCGATCGCGCTTCCGCACACGGCTACACCTCCCCGTCGCGAGACAACTATCGTCTGGAGTGATGAGCACATTCGCCGAACTCGGTCTGCCCCAGCCGATCCTCGACGCTCTTGTCGACGTCGGGTACGAGGAGCCGAGCCCGATCCAGGCGCAGGCGATCCCGCCGCTGCTCGAAGGCCTTGACGTGATCGGGCAGGCACAGACCGGTTCGGGCAAGACGGCCGCCTTCGGGCTGCCGATGCTGAGCTACGTAGACCCCGAGGAAGACGACGTCCAGGGCCTCGTGCTGACCCCGACCCGGGAGCTATGTATCCAGGTCACGCAGGCGCTGCGGGCCTACGGGCACCGCAAGGGCATCGACGTCGTCGCCGTCTTCGGGGGGGCTCCGATCCGCACCCAGCAGGCGCAGTTGCGAGCCGGCGGCCACGTCGTCGTCGGCACTGTAGGACGCGTCAAGGATCTGATCTCGAGGCATTCGCTGATGCTGCATTCGTGCCGCTTCGTGGTGCTCGATGAGGCCGACGAGATGCTCGATCTCGGCTTCTTGGAGGACGTCGAGCGAATCCTCTCGTTGACGCCGTCGAGCCGCCAGACAGCGCTGTTCTCGGCGACGATGCCCCCCGAGATCCGTCGCCTTGCCGACCAGTATCTGTACAACCCGGTCACGATCGAGGTCAAGACGGCGACGCTGACGGTCGACACCGTCGAGCAGTTCGCGCTCGAGGTCGCCCAGCGTGAGAAGGCAGGCGTGCTCGTCGCTGTGCTCGACGCGGAGGATCCTGAGCAGGCGATCATCTTCGTCCGAACCAAGATCCGCTGCGATCAGCTGTACCGAACCCTGCGCGACCGTGGGCTCAACGTTCGCGCCCTCCATGGCGACATGACTCAGGGGGCGCGTGACGGGGTGATGATCTCGTTCAAGGAGGGACGCACCCCGCTTCTGGTCGCGACCGACGTTGCCGCGCGCGGCCTCGACATCTCGACCGTCTCGCATGTGATCAACTTCGACGTGCCGACGTCGCCCGACGTGTACGTCCACCGCATCGGGCGAACCGGGCGAGTCGGCCGTAGCGGCCGCGCTATCACGTTCTACGAGCCCCGCCAGCGCCGCGACATCGAGGCGATCGAGAGGCACGCCGGCGTCAAACTCGCGCCGTGGGTCAAGGACGCGCACGTGCCGCCTGCCCCGGTCAGCCCGAAGCCGCGCCGTCATTCCAAACCGCACCAGGCCGATGACGGCGAGGTGCCCGTCCGCAAGCTGATCATCGCCGGCGGGCGGTCCGAGGGTTTCGAGCCCTCCGACATCATCCACGCGCTGACCGCCTCGACCGGGCTCGACGGTGAAGCCGTGCGCAACGTGCGAGTGCTCGAGCGCTTTGCATTCGCCGAGGTGCCTGAGCCCGCGGCGGACCGTGTCCTCGAGCTCGCCGCCGGCGTCGAAGTCCGCGGCCGACCGCTGCGACTCGAATTCGCTCGCGCCTGACGGCAATCGCGCCGTCAGATCGGCATAAAGCAAGGTTTCGTGCAGCGCGACTCTGTCGTGCTTGCGAGTGTTTCTTGTAGCCGAGGCGAAATCAACGATTCTGGGAGGCATCCATGCTCCATCCACGTTCGCTCGGCGGACGGATCACCTCGGTTGTCCTACGCCGTCGGCCCTCGGCCGCAATGCTCGTCGCGCTCCTGGCGCTGTTTCTCGCTGCAAGCGGAGTCGGCTACGCCGCCGCGTCGCTGCCGCGCAACAGCGTCAACACGGATCAGATCCAAAACGGGGCCGTCACCAACGCGAAGATCCGCAACGGGGCGGTGGGCAACTTCAAGCTTGCCAGTGAGGCGGTCGGGTTCCGCAAGATCATCCCCGGGACGATCGGCGCGGTGCGCGTCAACAAGGACGCCGTTCAGCTCCGCGTCAGCGGAACCTGCACAACCGGCAGTCAGGCGATCACCGCGATTCAGAACAACGGCAAGGTCACCTGCGGTCAGACCAACCCGGACGGGTTCAACGGCGGGCAAGCCGCTCCGGTCACGCTGACGAGCCCCACGACCGCAGCGGCGGTCACCGGGGTGTCACTGCCGGCGAACAAGTCCTACGTGGTGATGGCCAACCCGCAGATCGCGGTCAACGCGGCCAACAACGCCCGGGGCCACATCCTCGTGACGTGCACGCTGTCGGTCGGCCAGAGCACGACCGCGACTCAGGCTCGGAACGCCAGCTTCGACGTCGGCTTTGGCACGAGTGGAGGCGGGACGGTGAACGCGACCAGGCAGCAGTCTTCGACGTTGCCGCTGCAGGTCTCGGTCCCCTCGAGCACCGCCGCGCAGACGGCGCAGGTCAGCTGCGTGAGCTCGCTCACCGGGGATTTCATCGGCACGCCAACGGTGACCGCCGCGGGAACGATCGTCGCGCTCCAGACAGCGTCGAACACGACGCTGCTGAGCACCGTCACCACGCCCGCTACCCCTCCGACTCCGGCGAACCCGACCACGACCACACCGACGACCACCACTCCTTAGAACCACAACCGCGACTCGCAACACACGGAAAGCGGGCGGCGCGCAGCGCCGCCCGCTGTCGCGACTGGGTACCGTCATGGCATGAGCACAGCCACGATGCACACCACCCAGGGCACGATCTCGCTCGAGCTGTTCGACGACGACGCGCCGAAGACGGTCGCGAATTTCCGCAAGCTCGCCGATGAGAACTTCTACGACGGGATCATCTTCCACCGGGTGATCCCGGACTTCATGATCCAGGGCGGCTGCCCGAACGGAACCGGCACCGGGGGCCCTGGGTACACATTCGAGGACGAGTTCAACGACCACAAGGTGGTCCGCGGTGCGCTCGCGATGGCGAACGCAGGGCCAAACACCAACGGCTCCCAGTTCTTCATCGTCACCACCGCCTCCGCGCCGTGGCTCGACGGCAAGCACACCGTGTTCGGGCGCGTGACCGACGGGATGGATACGGTCGACACGATCGAGGCCCTTCCCACCGGCGGGGGTGACCGGCCGACGGATCCGCCGAAGATCGAATCGATCGAGCTCGAAGGCTCAGGACGCTAGGGCCCGGCCGGAGGAACTGGAAGCACGCGATGGCCTCAGGCACCGCTCCCTCCAGGGCCGGTTTCGCCGACCGCCCCGAGCTGCCGACGATTCCCGTCGAGAACCCGGCGACCGGCGAGCAAGTCGCCGAAGTCCCGGTTCTGGGACCGCCGACGATCGCCGAGATGGTGGCTCGGGCGCGGGCGGCCCAACCGGGCTGGGCGGCGCTGCCAACCAGTGGCCGCGCGGCGGTCATGCGTCGTGCGCAGCGGTGGATGAGCGACAACGCCGAGCGGGTGATCGCGACCGTCGTGAAGGAGACCGGCAAGACCTACGAGGACGCGCAGCTGACGGACTGGGGCTACACGATCGCCGCGCTCGCGTTTTGGGCCAGGCACGCCGGCGATTACCTGGCCGACGAGCGGGTGCCCTCCTTCGGAAACCCGGCGGTCCCCGGTCGCAAGCTGATCGTGCGCTACGCACCGCACGGGGTGGTCGGCGTGATCGGCCCCTGGAACTTCCCGATCGTCAACGGCTTCGGCGACTGCATCCCGGCGGTGATGGCGGGCAACGCGGTGATCCTCAAGCCGAGCGAGGTGACCCCGCTGAGCTCGCTGCTGATGGCCGAGATGCTCGCCGAGAGCGGGCTGCCGGCCGACGTCTTCCAGGTCGCAACCGGCGATGGGGGGACCGGAGCGGCGCTGATCGGAGAGGTCGACTGCGTGATGTTCACCGGCTCGACCAGAACCGGGCGGGCGGTGGCAACGGCGGCCGCCGAGGCGCTGATCCCCTGCTACCTCGAGCTGGGCGGCAACGACCCGATGATCGTCTGCGCCGACGCGGACGTCGAGCGCGCAGCGAACGCCGCGACGTACTACTCGATGAACAACGCGGGTCAGGTCTGCGTCTCGATCGAGCGGGTCTACGTCGAGGAGCCGGTCTACGACGAGTTTGTCCGTCGGGTAGTGCAGAACGTCTCGCACCTGCGCCAGGGACCCCCACATGGCCCCGGTTCCGTCGACCTCGGCGCCGTCATCTTCCCGCCGCAACTGGAGATCATCGACGCGCACGTCCGCGATGCCATCGCCAAGGGCGCACGCGTTCTCACCGGCGGGCATCCCCGGCGCGAAGGCGGTCGCTTCTACGAGCCGACCGTGCTCGTCGACGTCGACCACACGATGGACTGCATGCGCGAGGAGACATTCGGGCCAACGCTTCCGATCATGCGCATCTCGGACGTGGCGGAGGGGATCGCGCTCGCGAACGACTCCCCCTACGGCCTGCAGGCGAGCATCTGGACCCGGGATCGCGCTCGCGGCGAGGAACTGGCGCGCCGGCTCGAAGCCGGCGTGGTCTGCGTCAACGACGCACAGGTGAACTACTTCGCCCTCAACCTGCCGATGGGCGGCTGGAAGGCGTCGGGGATCGGGACTCGCCACGGGGCTGGTGGTATCCGCAAGTACTGCAGGTCCCAATCGCTGCTGGTCACCAGGCTGGCGCCCAAGCGCGAAATATTCATGTTTCCGTACCGGCCGATCCGGACGCGACTGCTGCGAGGCCTGTACCGCGTTCTTTATGGCCGGGCTAAATGAGAGCGGAAGCCCTCACAGAGTTGATACCAACTTGTGACCGGCCGGCGGGTGAGCGCGCAAGTTGTTATCAGCTTGTATCGGCAGGCGTCAAGTCCGGGTGTGTTCGTCTCTGCTGAAAGCCCGTGCCCGGGGCTCTGCCATCCTGCTACGGCGCTAAGACCGGATCGCGGCCGCCCACGATCCGGTCAAAGCGCCAACCGCGCAGCTGATCTCTGCTGCCTGCGAGTCCAACGACCACGGCTCCTGTGCGCTGCTCGATAGATGCGAGCAGCGCCGCGAGCCGGTCACGGAGAGCACGGCCGTTGGCAGATTCGTCGCTGCCGAGGTCGCACCGTCCGTCCTCGACAAGCACGGTCACGCGATCAGGGTGGCGTCGCGCGATCTCTTCGACGAGCTGTTCGTCTGTCTTCGTCTGGTCGACGATTGCGAGGATGTCACTCATGCGACGGAGGATCTGATCCGGCAGTTTAACCGGTCTTAACGTAACCGATGAATCGTCGCAGCGAGTTACCTCGGGCGGACGCGGTCGTTCACACCATATTCAAAGGCTCCGATCGCCTCCCGAATACGCTGTCGCTGAAGATGACCGCGACGTCGCGCAGCCTAGAGGACGAGCCGCCGCTGGGGGGTGGCGCGCGAACGGCAGAGGGCGAGCCCGCGACGAAGCCTTGGGGGCCGAGCTCGCCCCGGATCAGCGTTACTGGTCGACTGCGGAACACGCCGCGGCGCGCCGCGTTTCAGCGCCAACGGTCCATCCGAGCGCGCGAGCGCGAGCGCAGCCGCCACTCGGCCCACGGCTGGCCGCCCGTCGACGGTGCTCGCGATCGTGGCGGTCGCCGCGCTCCCTGATCGCGTTTGGTTTGGGAATGCTGGGGGGCACGACACATCGAGCAAGGCGCCGACCGTCACCGTGCAGGCGTCCGGCGCCAGCTCGGGCGGCGGATCCTCGGGCTCGAACTCGAACTCGAACGGGGCCAGTGGCACCGCCTTCTGCTGGCAGTGCGGCCATCCGATCCTGCGCCAGGTCGACACCGCCTCGCTCTTGTCAGACGACGCACAGGCGACTCGGAGCACGGGCGGTCGCTGCTCGCCGCCCGTCTACCCTGACTTTCTAGGTGCCTGAGCTCCCAGAGGTAGAGATCACCGCGCGACTGATCGGGGCGGCTGTAGCCGGCAGGCGAGTCGAGTCCGCGCTGGCCCCTGGAATCAACGCCCTCAAGACCTACGACCCGCCACTGACCGCCGTCGAGGGTGCGGAGATCGCGGGTATCCGTCGCCGGGGAAAGCTGTTCCTGATCGACGCCGGCGATGATCTGACGCTGCTGGTTCACCTGATGTCAGCCGGGAGGCTGCAGCTGTTCGGCACGAGGGCGTCACTGCGGGACCGAACCTCCCGATTGCTGCTGCGACTCGACGACGGTCGCGAGCTGCGCCTGCGCGAGTTCGGCACCCGCCAGCGGGCGTGGGTCAAAGTGCTCCGGCGCACCGAAGTCGACGAGGAGGAGACGATCGCTGCGCTCGGCCCCGACGCCTGGCCCGATCCGCCGCCCCTGCACGAGCTTCTCAACGTCCCCAGACCGCTGTACGCCCTGCTGCGGGACCAACACGTGATCGCCGGGATCGGGCGCTCGTGGGTCGACGAGATCCTCCACGCCGCGATGATTTCCCCGTTCCGGCGCGGATCGGACCTCGACAAGGCCGAAGCCGATCTCCTCCGGGAGGCGATCGTGGCCACCTTGGGCAACGCGATCGATAACTACGAGCGGACGCTGAAGCTGCCCATCCCCGACAAGCTGCCGATGCCATTGACCGTCCACCGCCGCAACGGCGAACCGTGCCCGCGCTGTGGCACGCGGCTCGAGGCCGTCTTCTACGAGGACTACGTGATGTGCTACTGCCCGGTCTGCCAGACCGACGGAAAGGTGCTCAAGGACAGGCGCTTGAGCCGCCTGCTCAAGTAGCGACGGCGGGCCCTGTCACTGAGCCGTTGGCGCCACGCGTGCCCTCGCCCCCAACGGAGATCGCCGCCTTCACCGTCACCAGGTGATACAGGATCAGTAGCTGCACCAGCGCGAGCGTCTCCGAGCGGTGCAGATCGGTCCCGACCGTGAACTCGCCGAGCCGGCGCGTCCGCAGATGGGTCGCGAAGTGCATCCGCTCCCAGATTGCCCCCTCGATCGAGCTCGCGTGCTCTTGCTCGATCCGGCCGGCGATCCGCAGGACCCGGTCGCCGTCGCGGTCGCTGAGCGTGACGCCACCCTCGTCGCCGTTGACGAACGGCATCAGGTCCGGATGCGGGAGCTCGGGTCCCAGGATCAGCTCTGCATCCAGCTGGGAATCCTCGCTGCCGCCGGGGCTCGGGCTGAACGACACGAGCATGTCGGCATAGCGACGCTGCGGCCTGATGTACATCTCCGAATCCGCCTCGCGGCGATCGATCTCGGCGAGCACCTGGTCGGTCGTGTAGCCGCGACGGGTGCAGTCGCGCTGGACCTTCCAGCGCCTGCGCAGATCCTCGGGTGGGTTCAGGAAGACGCGTACATCGAAGACCTCTCGCATCTCCGGCAGGTAGTAGCCAAGCAGGCCCTCGATCAGGGTGAAGCGCTCGGGCCTGACATACACGGGTGCGCCGAAGGTTCCGTCCTGATGGCGGTAGACAGGCTTCAGGATCGGTTCGCCCCGACGCAGGTGCGCGAGATGCTGGGCGATGATGTCAAGGTGGTTGCAGTCGGGATTCAGCGGCGTGATCCCGAGCTCCGCTCGCTGCTTGCGGTCGTAGCGGTGATAGTCGTCGGTGCAGACGTGGGTCACGTTCTCCTCGCCGAGCACCCGCACGAGTCCGCGCGTCAGCGTCGTCTTGCCCGCCGCCGAGTCCCCCACCACGCCGAGAATCACGGGTCGCGGCAACATCAGCTCTCCTCCGTCGCGCTCGCGAACACCCGGCTCGCGAGAATGTCCTCGGGCTCGATCCGAACCAGAGCGTCGAGTGTCGTCGGTGACCCGGTTCGTGCGGCCTCGTAGATGCGATTGGCGTGCCGCAGGCGCGCCCGCTCGATCCCGTTGCGAACGCTTCGGGCGTGCGCGAACCGGGGCTGGTGCATCCGACGGTCGATGTACTGCCTGAAGGCTTCGCGAGCCTCAGGTGACAGCTCGTACGCCTGCGCGGCGAGCATCAGCTCTCCGATGCGCTGCAGCTCGTCGACCGTGTAGTCGGGGAAGTCGATGTGATGTGCGACGCGTGATGACATGCCTGGGTTCAGCCGGAAGAACTCGTCCATTCGATCCTTGTAGCCGGCCAGGATCACGACGAGCTTGTCGCGGTCGTTCTCCATCACCTGCAGGAGGATCTCGACCGCCTCGACGCCATAGTCGCGATCGTTCTCAGGACGGTACAGGTAGTACGCCTCGTCGATGAACAGGACGCCGCCGTAGGCGCGCTTGAGCACCTCCTTGGTCTTCGGTGCCGTGTGCCCGACGTACTGGCCGACGAGATCGTCGCGCGTGACCGCGACCACGTGGTTGCGCTGGATGTAGCCGAGCCGATAGAGGATGTCTGCCATCCGCATCGCGACGGTCGTCTTGCCCGTCCCGGGATTGCCGGTGAACGACATATGTAGTGTCGGGCGCTCGGCCGTCAAACCCGCTTCCTGGCGCAGCCGGTCGACGACCAGCAGCGCGGAGATCTCGCGGATCCGCATCTTGACCGGAGCGAGCGCGACCAGCTCCCGGTCGAGCTCAGACAGCACCGTCTCGATCGCGGCGCTCTCGAGCACGTCCTCGACGCCGATGGGCGCGTCAGCCTCTGGCCGCGCGGCGGCTTCGTCGCGCGCGTCTGCCCGCACTGCAACGGTCACGGCTTGGCACCGTTGGTCTTCGCATACCGACTGCCCGCGGGCCGGTCTGCCGCGTACGGGAAGATCGCGTAACGCATCACGCGGTCGTGCGCGTCGGTGCGCTCGAGTCGGAAGCCAGGCTCGTTCGCTGGGCGGCCGACGATGAAGCTGAGCACCGTAGTCTGCCGCCCGAGCGAGGCGTCATACGCGTTCAGCTTGATGTACTGGTCGGGGTGGGCCTCACGGCAGGCGCGCACCTCGCGCAGCACCAGCTGCGCATCCTCGACCCCGACATCGAACATCGGCGGAGCCCACATGTCCCAGTATGAGTTCCGGGGGTGCGGGTCGTCGGTGTACTCGACCGACATCGCCCAGCCCTGGCCGAGCGCGTAGACGATCTGGGCGGCGATCTGCTCGTCCGTGAAGTCGGGCAGAAACGAGAAAGTTCCCTGGGTGATACGCATGTTCAACGGCCCCCTCAGGCGATCGACGGTGTGACGACGTAATCGGGCGTGTCGGTCGACGCGAAGTCGAACGTGATGTCCTTCCAGACCTGAAGTGCCGCGTCGAGCTCCGGGCAGCCCTTGGCCGCCTTCTCGAGGATGTCCGGACCCTCCTGGAAGTAGTCCTTACCCTCGTTGCGGGCCTGGATGATCGCCTCGACGGCGACACGGTTGGCGGTGGCGCCTGCGGCGATCCCCATCGGGTGGCCGATCGTCCCGCCGCCGAACTGGAGGATCACGTCCTCGCCGAGGTAGCGGAGCAGCTGGTGCATCTGGCCGGCGTGGATGCCACCGGAGGCGACCGGCATGACCGGGGCCAGCGACGCCCAATCTTGGTCGAAGAAGATGCCGTGCTCGGGGTTCTCCGGCACGTGGTTCAGCCGCAATGTGTCGTAGTAGCCGGCGATCATCGCCGGATCGCCCTCGAGCTTGCCGACGACGGTGCCGGCGTGGATGTGATCGACGCCCGCCATCCGGCACCACTTCGCGATCACACGGAACGAGACGCCGTGCGTCTTCTGGCGCGTGTAGGTTCCGTGGCCGGCGCGGTGCAGGTGCAGGATCACGCCGTTGCGCCGGGCCCATTTCGCCATCGACTGCATCGCCGTGTAGCCGACCGTCAGGTCGATCATGATGATCACCGAGCCGAGCTCCTTGGCGAATTCGGCGCGCTCGTACATCGCCTCCATGTCGGCGGCGGTCACGTTCATGTAGTGGCCCTTGATCTCGCCGCTGGCGGCGGAGGCGCGATTGACGCCCTCGATCGCGTACAGGTAGCGATCGCGCCAGCGCATGAACGGCTGCGAGTTGATGTTCTCGTCGTCCTTGGTGAAGTCGAGGCCGCCACGCAGAGCCTCGTAAACGACCCGACCGTAATTCTTGGCGGACAGCCCCAGCTTCGGCTTGACGGTCGCGCCCAGCAGCGGCCGGCCGAACTTGTCGAGGTACTCCCGCTCCATCACGATCCCGTGGGCGGGGCCCTGGAACGTCTTGATGTAGTGCGTCGGGATTCGCATGTCCTCCAGCCGCAGCGCCTGCAGCGCCTTGAAGCCGAACACGTTGCCGATGATCGAGCTCGTCAAGTTGGCGATCGAGCCCTCCTCGAACAGATCCAGGTCGTACGCGATCCTGGCGATGTACTCGTTCTCGCGACCGGGGATCGGCTGGACGTCGTAGGCCTTGGCCTGGTAGTGCTCGTGCGCCGTCAGCCGGTCGGTCCAGACGACCGTCCAGGTGGCGGTCGAGGACTCGCCGGCGACGGCCGCGGCCGCCTCGATCGGGTCGACCCCGGGCTGCGGGGTGATCCGGAAAGCGCACAGTACGTCAGTGTCCTTCGGGACGTAGTCGGCGTCGTAGTAGCCCATCTCGGCGTACGGCGTCACGCCGGAGGCCCAGCGGTCCCGCTTGTGGTTCGCGGCTGGGGATGGTGTCGACGACATTCGCTTGCCTTTCGCTGTGAAGTTGTCGCGAGCTTAAGGCCATAATCGTTAGCCGTCAAATACCCATTCGGTGCTAATGCATAAGTATTTCTCTAAACCTAACCGCCAGGCCTCGCGCTCCCGGCGCCAGCGGCGGTGCGGGCGAACTCGCTGAACCGCTCCACCATCGGCCGCGTCGGCCCGACCGCCGAGTGCACGACGTGCCACGGTCTTGCTTCGGGGCCGTCGGTCAGCCGGATCTCGCCGAGCGCACCCGTCTCGAGCTCAGACTCGACGGCCGCTCGCGAGATCAACGACACGCCGAGGCGAGCGCGGGCGGCCTGCTTGATCGCACCGTTTGAACCCAGCGTCAGCGTCCGCGGCGCGAGTCCCCGGTCGGCCAGGAAGCGTTCGTTCATCGCGCGTGTCCCGGATCCACGCTCGCGCAACAGCCAGAACCTGTCGTTCAGGGTTGAGGCTGCGACCGGCCCGCTGGCCGCGGCCGGATCGTCCGCCGAGGTGATGCAGACGGGCTCGTTCAGCAGGAATGGCTTGGCGACCAGCCGCTCGCTTGTCGGCGGCCTGCCCGAGATCCCGACGTCATCCTCGTGACTGAGCACGCGGGCCAGGACCTCCTCGTTGTTGCCGACGACGAGCGTCAGCTCGGCGTCCGGATAGGCCTCTCCGAAGGTCTGCATCAACGCGGGCACGAAGGACTCGGCCGCTGTCGGGACCGCGGCGATTCGCAGGCTGTGGGCGGCGGTGTCGGCCGCCGCGAGCGCGGCGCGGCGGCCGGCGTCGAGCAGCCCGACGATGTCCTGGGCGTACGGGGCAAACGCGGCGCCGGCCTCCGTCACCCGAACGCCGCGCCCTGAGCGCTCGAGAAGGTCGCTGCCGACCGCCCTCCCGAGCGCGGAGACAGCGGCGGAGACGGATGGCTGGGTGACGACGAGCTCGTCGGCCGCGGCGGTCACCGAGCCGCCCTTGACGACCGCGAGGAACGCTTTCAGCTGAGTGATCGTTATAGACATTGCCCATGGATAGAACCTGATTACATTGAGCAATGCAAATGCGCCACTGGTGCATGAGCTGTGGCGGCCCGGGAAGTCCGGGATGGCCTACTGGAGTTCGAGAGCACGCCCACACACGGATCGATGGCGGCGGGAGGAAACCGCGCCAGTCGGGTTACACAGCCGCGTGGCCCAGGCGCCTCCCGCCGACCCGACCACCCTCCCTGACCAATCGGGATCCAGGAAAGCACCGCGGCGATGTGGAAATTCTCTATCTAGGCTAGGTGAGGCTAGGTGGTGGTTAGTAGATTGATGGTGCCGTCGAACTGCCAGAGGGGGTTCGGTACGGTTGCGGTCGAGGTGTGAATCGGAAAGTAGCCGTTGACTTCTTGTGGTCCGTCACCGTCCGCGACGTATCGTCCGTCTGGGTCGACGTCGAGCTGGTAGATGGTCTGGCCGACGGCCGTGACGCCGGGGAGCCGCCACGTAATGACACATCGCCAGTCGTTGCCCGGTCCCGAATCCGGTACGAGGGAACCCCCTTTGTCGCAGGCGGCGCTGGCCCGCAGGTGCGCGTCCGTTATGGCGGGACGATGCAGCTCTGTGGTCTGTATGCGGTACAGATTGGCGAACGTCGTCTGGAGGGCGCGGTCTAGCTTGGCTCTGTCGATCCCGGAGCCGGACGGCGATGTCGCGCCCGCGATTACCCCGACCATGACTGCGAACAGAGCGGTCAATGGCAGCACAGCTCGTAGGAGAATGCGGCGGCCGGCCCCGTCGTACGCGAGATCGGTGAAGTCGCGGCGCATGAAGAGCAGGTAGGCGAGCGCGAAGGCGGCCAATGCGAGGACGAGGCTGACCGCGACGCCAATGACGAGGGGGCCGATCTGGGTTGGTTGGTTGACCAGCCCGTGCCAGGCGATGTAGGCGTAGCCCGGCAGGGCAACGCGGACGGCGACGGGGAGCGGGAGCAGCAGCACAATCTGCGTCAGCAAGGCGAGCAGCGCGGGGATCACGAGGCCGAGCGGAGAACGGCCGAACGCGACCGAGCCAAGGAGCCCGGCCCCTGCGAATGCCAGCGTCGGCGCCAGCGCGCTGGTCCAGGCGAGCAGGACCGTACCGGCCGCGTGCCCGGGCGCGATCAGTTGGCCGTCGAGGCCCACCAGCGGCCGGCTTCCGGCTGCGGCGAGTCCGCCGACGATGCTCGAGGCGGTCAGTCCGGCCGCGAACAGCATCATGATTGTGAGGCTCGCGAGCACCTTTGCCGCGAAAATCCGACGGGGTGAGCGCACGGCGACGAGCAGGTGTCGCCAGGTGCCGAGCCGGTCCTCGCTGGCGAAGACGTCCCCGGCGACCAGAGCGGCCAGTAGCGGCAGTACCCAGTTGGCGGAAAACGCCAGGACCACCAACGGTCCCGCCCAGCCGGTCTGACTCATCCAGCGGCCGAAGACCGTGTCGTTCGGCAACGAGCTCTGCGAACTGATGGCGGCCACGAACAGCGCCGGGCCGATCCAGCAGGCGAGCACTGCGAGCCGGACCGGCCATTGCGCTAGCAGCTTGACCAGTTCGAAGCGGTAGTTGCGCGATGCAGGCGCGGGCCGTATGTCGGCCCTCGGAAGGGCAGCGGCTGCGGTCGTGGCGGCGGTCGTCACAGGTCCTCGCTCGGCAGGTTTCCGGTCGCGGTCAGGGCCAGGAAGGCAGCCTCGAGCGGCGCCACGACGGGCGCTAACTCGCGCACGCCCACACCGGCGTCGATCAGGTGCGCCACCAGGTCGTCGATGGCTGGCACCGCGGCACGCACCAGGAGCACGTCGGCGTCGTGACGCTGAAAGAGGTCGTCGTCATCGAGAGCCTGCAACCCCGGCGTGTTGGCTACAAGCCGGCGGGCCGCGGCAGGGTCGGAGGTACGGAGCCGGTAGTCCAGCTCGTTGAGGTCGGCGACGAGCTTGCTGATTGGGCCGGAGAAGACCACACGACCGGTGGCGAGGATGGTGACTTCGCTGCACAGCGCGGCCAAGTCATCCATCCGGTGGCTGGAGAGGACGACTGCGGTGCCGTCCGTCGCCAGCGTGGTTAGCACACGGTGTACGTGACGGGTGCCGGCAGGGTCAAGGCCGTTCGCCGGTTCGTCGAGCAGCAGCAGGCGCGGTCTGGTCAGCAGCGCGGCGGCGAGCCCGAGACGTTGTCGCATCCCGAGTGAGAATCCGCGAACGCGGTCGCCGGCGACATCGGTGAGCCCGACCTGCGCCAGCGCGTCGCTGACGCCGATCGGAGCTCTCGCCCCGCAAGCGAGCCAGCGTGGCGAGGTTCTGCCAAGCCGTGAGCGCGGGGTACAGGCCCGGCCCATCCACGAACCCTGCGACCCCGTCGGGAACAGCGAGCTTCCGGCGCACCGGACTACCGAGAATCTCCAAGTCGCCGCTGTCGGCCTCGGCCAGCCCGAGGAGCAGGCCGAGCAGCGTCGTCTTACCGGCACCGTTCGGTCCGATCAGACCGTGCACCTGGCCCTCCGCGACGTCGAGGTCGACGCCGTCAAGGGCGACCACCTCGCCGAAGGATTTGCTGAGCCCGCGCGCTCGAACTGCAAGCGTTTCATGCGCCTGATCTTCGGATCGTGCCTGCGGCACCCGGACCATCTCGGCCCGTGGAATCGATCGGCCCGCTGTATTGGTTAACGACACGACGTTCCCTGTCTATCCGGCCGGCTTCTCGCGCGCCGCGATCTTGTTGGCGCAGCGGCAACCGGTGAGTTACAGAACAGGTGGCGGTCCGCCGAATTTCTCCGCCGGGCCGTCACCTTGCAGAGCTGTTCAGCCGTTATCCGGAGACTCCTCAGGGCGCGTCCGGGTTCGGGATGTAGGCTCCGGGAACCCGCGTTGGAGCGTAGATCTTCGAATCACCCGGGTAGGGCACCTTGAAGTCGTGGGCCTCGTACCACGTGTACCGGTTCATCTGCTCCGGGTTGGAGTAATCGGGGACCGCCCCGTTGCCGGTGGTGTGCTGCTGCTGCTCGGCGATCCAGCTCTGCCAGGCAGCTGCGACAGCCTGCTCGTCAGCGGGCACGGCGGTCTGCTGAGCGACCTTCCTGTCCATCGCCGTCGCCGCGGCGCCGGTCTGGCCCAGGGTGTCCAGGCCACAGGCTGGCGCGGTAGCGATGTTCTCGGTGAGCGGGATCTGGTTTTGCACCACGTTGTACGGCGTGTAGTTGGGCCTGTCGCTGAACGCGTCGTACATCGGCGTAGCAGCCGCCACCTTCTCGTTCAGCGGTTGCGCGCCGAAGATCTGCGCGATCGTCCGGATCATCGAGATCTGTGAAAAGTAGGTGTTGATCACCTTGCCGTGCTGCGCCCAGGGGCTGATGACCTCGATCGGGGCGCGGTGGCCGTCGACGTGGTCGGCGCCATCCTGGCTGTCGTCCTCGACGACGAAGATGGCGGAGTTCTTCCAGTACTTGCTGTGCGAGATCGTGTCAACGATCTCACCCGTGGCGAGATCGTTGTCGGCCACCCCTGACTCCGGGGTCGTCGGCCCACCGGTGTGATCGCTCGAGAGCCAGATCATGTTGAAGTTCTTCGGACCGTTCTGCTCGAAGTCCTGCTTCCAGATCTCGTAGCGGTAGATGTCCGGGATGGTGAGGTCAAACGGCGGGGATTCCGGGTCTGCGATCGCGTTCAGCGACGGGATCGCCGAACCGTAGTTGCCCTTCAGGTCCGGAACGGTCAACTGGGAGGGGTCGCCGCCGTTCATGACGCTCTTGGCCGCACAGTAATACTGCTGCCACGTGCCGGACGGCTTACCCTCCGTGTACTCGTACTCGCCGTAGTTCCTGGCTGTGGCGCCAGCGGACTCGACCGCGGTCCATATGAAGCCCGAGCGCTGGTGGCCGAGGACGTCCTCCTCGGTGTCATAGCTGCGCTGGTAGTAGCCCGCGGATGACTCGGTGTACTCGGGGTTATCGCCCATCATCATCCAGTTGTGGCCCTCAGCCGAGTTGGTGCCGACGTCGTAGAAGTTGTCGTAGAGACCGAACTGCCTGGCCAGCGCGTGCGCATTCGGCGTGGCCTTCTCGCCGAACTGCGTGAGCGATGGATCGCCGTTGCCCTCACCCATGTCGCCAAACAGCTGATCGTACGTGCGGTTCTCCCTGATGATCAAGAAGACATGCTTGATCACGGACGGGTCACCAATCCGCGCCGGGACCGGGACAGCAGCCGCCCTGTAGCCGTTGGCCTCCTGGACGTTGTTGTTGCCCCAGCCGTTCTGCTCCCAGACCGACCTCGTGTCACGCGCGATCTGCAGATCGCTCGGAAGCATGAACCGGGTCAAGGATCCGGTGGTGCTGTGCGTGTCGTGCCCGCTGACGGGGACGGTCCCAAACCCCTTGTTGGTCGTGATCGCCGGGCCGCGCGCGTCGATGCCGCGCGTGTTGGTCACGACGATCTCGCCGCCGGCGGTCGCGACGGTCGCCGGGTAGTAGTCAGTCGGCAGCAGGCCGATGTAGCTCACCGGGTCCTTCGGTCTGCCGTCGTAGCGGTACACCGCGACCGCATTCGCCCGTCCCAACGTGACCAGCAGCTGGCCGCCCTGGGTCATCGCGATGCCGTCGGGCTCGTAGCCGATCGAGGACTCCGGCCACGGCTTGGTCTCGATCGTCTGCACCACCTGGTCCGCGTTCGTGTTGATCACCGAGACGGTGTCGCTGTTGGTGTTGGCGACGAACAGCGCGTTGCCGTGCGCATACATCGCCGTCGGGTGCAGGCCAACGGCGATCGATCCGACCGCCGCCGACGGGTCCGAGGTGTCGATGACGCTGACCTCCCCGGTCGTCGACGTGCCGAGGTACCCGTTAGCGGGTACCTGGGTGCCATAGGAGTCCATCGTCGTGTCGCCGGCTCGGGCTTGGCGGCCGCCCTCGTCGCTGACGTACAGCTTGTCTCCGACGAAGGCCAGCCCACGCGGGGCGATCCCGACGTTCCACGTGTGCTCGACCGTACCGGTGCCGGGGTCGAGCGCCACGACCGTGTTCTGCCCGTTGAGCGCGGCATACAGAGTGGACCCGTCGGGCGAGTACGCGGTCTGGCCCACCAGCGCGGAGTTGGGCGTCGGAGTCCGGGCGTTACCCGAAAGGTGGCTGCCCACCGTCGGGATCGAGAATCTGGTTGGCGTACCCAGCGTGCCGTCAGGGTTGACCGGGAAGCGAGTCAGAGCGTTTTGCTCCGGAAGCCACAGGAACTTGCCGTCCGGCGAATACGTCGGACCTACCTGACCGACAGTCCCGTCGCTCAGCTGCTGGCTGTCCGCCGATACCTCGCCAACCGTCCAGATCAGCTTGTAACTCGACAGGTCGAAGATCTGCAGGGCCGTCCCCTTGTCGGTGCTCGTCGCCGCGAGGAACCGCCCGTCCGGGCTCACCGTCGAGCCCATCAGCTTGCCGTCCTGCGTGAGCAGACGGTCACCCAGCGGCTTGATGATCTGGTCGTCGGAGACCTGGATCCCGTCCGCGTACTGGGTGCCGACCTGATTATCGCCAAACAGGTCCCGGACGAACGACGGTTCCGCGGCGTAAGTCACCCCGGCACCAGCCAGGACGACAACCGTCGCACCAAGCGCCACGATACGGACTCGTCGGCCGGCCCCGCCGAAGAGCCCCAGCCCGACTCTCGAGACTCGTCGGCGTTGCCGAGTCACTTGCAAACCCGCGTCCACGCGACTCACCCTTCGAGATCTGAGCATCTCTACCGTCCTTGTTCGAGAAATCTGGACCGACCCGAACCGGATCCTTCAGGACTCGGTCGGCGCATATGTAACCTACGTGTGAACCAGGTGTGTTCTGCACGTAAACCAGGCGCGTTCACTCTCGGCTCACCATCAGTCGATGGGGGTGAACCTACAATTGCCCGGATTTGAGTGGGTTTTTGGCAAGCGGGATTGCGACGGAGAACACCGCGACGTGGCCGCACGAGCGTCGGCAGCAGCCGCGGCGCGGCGCCGAGATTGACCAGCTGCTCGACGACGCTAAGCGCTCCAAGCCCAGCGCGCCGGCGCGGCGGCGCCGTGAACAGCTGGTCGAGGAGGTTGCGATATGGATGCCGCGTAAGGACGAGCTGGGGATCGGGGACGAGTCCTCGATGGCCGGAACGTTCGTGCTCGAGGAGATCGCGACCGCCGCTCAGGACGCCGGGGGCGAAGGCGCTGCTGGTCGGCGACCCCCACCAGCCCTCGGCTGTGGAGGCGTGCGGGATGTTCGCCTCGCTGGTGCGCGACCGCCGTGGCGAGGCGCCCGTGCTGGAGGGCGTGCACCGCTTCCACAACGCCTGGGAAAGAACGCGTCGCTTTGCCTCCGGGAAGGGACACGAGGACGTGGTCGAGGTCTACGAGGCCCACGAGCGGGTGGTCGCCGGGGCTCAGCAGGACCTGATCGCCCAGGTGTACGAAGCGTGGAAGGCTGACGTCACGGCGAGACTGACGTCGTTGATGATCGCCGCCGATGCGCACACGCGCTGTCGGGGTCGAGCTCGCGGGCGCGCAGTGCCGCGCTGATGCCGGCGTCGCTGCCACCGATCGCGACCAGCTGCATGACGATCTCCTGTCTGTTCGGGTTCGGTCGCTAAGCCGGCTCGTTCGTCGGAGTCCGGCGCGACGGCGTCGACGCGCCGTCGGTGTGGGGCACCACGACATCGGCCGCTTCCTCTGGTGTCACGTCCGGGTAAAGGACGAGCTGTACCCCGATCGCCAGCGCACCCCCGACGAGCTGCGCTGCCACGAACCCGGGGACAGATGCGGGGGCGATCCCGGCGAACGTGTCAGACAGCATCCGGCCGATGCTGATCGCCGGGTTCGCAAAGCTTGTCGAGCTCGTAAACCAGTGGGCCGCGCCGATGTAGGCGCCCACGGCGGCAGGGGCGATCGACAATCGGTGGCTACGGGCCAGGGAGAAGATCACAAGGATCAGCCCGAGAGTCGCGACGACCTCGCCGAGCAGATGCGCGGGGCTGGCGCGGTGGTGGTGGAGATGCTCACGATCTGCAGGGCGAACATCCCGTTGGCGAGCATCGCGCCGAGGCAGCACCCGGCGATCTGCGCCGGAATGCAGGCGAGCGCGTCTCGCCAGGACAGGCCGCCGAAGCTGGCGTCGATCAGCGAGACGACCAGGTTGCAGTAGCCGCCTGAAACGGGGCCGAACATCAGGATGATCGCGAACAGCCCGAGTGCGGTCGCGGCCGCATTCTCCAGCAGTTGCAGACCGACGTCGTTCGGGGACAGCTGCTGAGCGGCGATCCGGGAGCCGATCACAATCGCGGCGAGGAATGCCGAGCCGAGCAACTCCGCGAAGAGTCTTCTCGGCAACGGTGTCGTCGAGGTCATCGATCCGCTTGGCCGAGCTCAAGCGGCGAGCAGCAGCTTGTCGGCGAACTCGGCGGGGAGCCCTGCTTCGGCGACCTGCCGAGCGACCGTCTCGGCGTCGTAGGGCACCCGCTCGATTCGCGCCTCGATCTGGTCGCCGGAGGCCGTCAGGATCGCGAATCCGGCCCGCTGGTCGCCGTCCTTGGGCTTGCCGACCGATCCACAGTTGACGAACAGCACACCACGGTATTCCCGAATCCACGGTTTGTGGGTGTGACCGAACATCAACACCCGGTCGTGCTCCCCGGCCGCCAGCCGCTCATACAGGCTCGCCGGCTTGTCCTCGAACAGGTATTCGTTGACCTTCCTCGGAGAGCCGTGGACCAGGTGGACGTCATGGACGGCGAGCGGAAAGTGGATGTCAAACGGCAAGCTCGCCATGAACTTCTTGGCCGCCCAGTCTGTGTGCTCAAGCGTCCACTCGACGGATCGCCGTCCCAGTTCTCGATCGTGCTCGGTTGCGTACGCGCAGCCGCAATCGGTTCACGGGCCGGTCTCCCGCGGTGCATGCAGCTTCGCCAGGGTCCCGTCTGAAAGCAAGCCGTCAAGCAGGTCCCAAACGTGGTGGTATATGTCGAGTCGGATCAATCTCACAGCTTCAAGGGGTTGCCGCCACGGATCTGCAACGGGCCAGTCCTCGTAATGCTTGCCTGGGTACACCGGGCAAGCGTCGCCGCAACCCATCGTGACCACGACGTCCGCCGCGCGGACGACGACATCGGTCAGCGGCTTGGGGAACTCCTCGGTCACATCCAAGCCGATCTCCGACATCGCTTCGATGATTGTGGGATGGATCGCTCCCCCGGGCTCTGAGCCCGCAGAGCGAACACCCACCCGGCCCTTGCTGAGGTGATGGGCGATCGCAGCGGCCATTTGACTACGCCCGGCGTTCCTCACGCACACGAAGAGGACCTCCGGAACATCCTTGGGAATCAGTCCCTCCGCTTGGGCCGCAGCACGTAGTTGGTCGCGGGCGAACCGTTCAGCAAGCGCCGGCATGAACATTGACCGCACCGTCGCGCCGCGGTTCAGCTGAAGGTAAGCGTTGCGTACCGTATTAGCGACCGTCTCTTCTGAGAACATACCCCGGTAGCGCCCGGCGAGTCGTGTTACAACCGACTGCAGCGCCTGCGCCAGGTCGGGGTTCATTTGGGCTTGCATGCCTATCTCCCTCATACGCAGTTACTAGTCTAAGCATTGACGGGCATCAGTTCAATCGACCAAAGTAGATAGATGAGTGTCGATTCTGGCTGCTCGCTTTGGCGCACATTCCAGGAGGTCTCGCGGTCGAGCGAATTCGATCGGGCCGTTGCGATCGGCCGACACGCGAGAAGGCGAGGCGACCCCGGCCGAGGCGACGGAGGTCAATCTCTCGCAGAGAGTCGTCGTTTAGCGCTGTCGCTGCCTTTGAACTCGTGCGTGCTCGTGTCTACTTCGCGGCTAATGGCTCGTCGACCCGCAACGCGGGCATCCCGAGCCGTTCGGCGCTGGCCCGTCGAACGTCGGAGGTCGCCGAATCTGAGCGTGCATTGGTCAGGCACGTTGCCGAGGCAGTGGTTCCATCAGGCAGAGCACGCCACTGCGGCTCAAGCCGATAGCCCCAGCCGACATGAGTGTGAATTACGACCCAGCCTGGAAGGACTTGTTCGATCTTCGCGCGCAACTTGTGGACCTACGAATCGACCGATCGGCCTCGGTGGCGGAGCGGATTGCCCCAGACCGCGCGATAAAGCTCGTCTCGAAGTACAACCCGGCCGCGTTCGCGCATAAGCACCACGAGCAGTTCGAGCTCGTATTCAGTGAGGGCTACCTGAGCACGGCCGACGCGGAGCACCGCATCGCCGGGCGAAACGCGAAGCGGCCCAGCACGCAGTTTGCGCTTTGTGGTTTGTGCGGAAACGCGCAAAGACTCTCCGGCGAGACCAGAGCAGTTGTGAAGCAGTCGTGAACAGCACGTTAACATCGGCCTTCATCGACTTAGTTGATCGATGTCTATCGATCCGCCCCGCTTACCCGCCTCCCACCAAGGCGGTCAAATGGACAGCTATCGATGCGTCCGGCCTACAGATCGATGCCTATCGCCTAGAAATCCGTCCCGAGACAAACGTTTGCTAAGCGAGCTCCACGGCCAGCGGAGGGGATAGCTGTCACCGTTCCCCGGCGCGGTCCCAGACGCCGTCACCGGTCGTGTCACGCCGACACCGCCGGTTCGTCCGGCCAGCGAGCACGAACACGACGCGCGGATCCGGCGGCGCCGCCCCCACGCCGAAGGCGATGACCCGCGGCACCCGCTCGCGCGGGGAGCCACCGACGTGCCGATCCCGAGACGGGCTTTCATCCGATCCGCCAGCCGATCGCCGTGTCCTGTCAGGGCCAATCGATCCGAGAGCGGCTACTGATTGGCGTTCGGCTCGTCGCCCTTGGCCTCGAGCCGGGATCGGACGAGGTGGGTCGCCGCTTGAGGCGGTAGTCGTCGGGGTCGTGGAGGTCGGTGTCGACGGCAGGCGCCGGGGTTGGAGGTCGTCGACGTGGTTGGCTGGTGGTCAGCGGCGGGGTGGTGGTCGACGGATCGGTGGCGGTGCCCGGGGTCGTCCTCGTGGCAGGTTGTCGAGGTCATCCCAGTGATCGCGTCGAGGATGTGTCAGCTGTGGTCGTCTGACCCTGCCGTAGACCACCATCAACCCCGCGTACCCGCGCGCCTCGCCCAAGCGCTCGCGACCCACGCCGCAAGGGCTGCCTCGCCGCGGCTTCAGCGGCCCTCCGGATCACCCCACAGGTTCGGCAAGCGCCGCCGTCCACGCGCGCTGGTCATCCACTGGCAGCAACCGACCGTAGCCGCGATCGCTGGCCAGCACCGGCAGCCCGACGGCCATCGCCTCCAGCATCAGGGTTTCATCCGAACCGGCCGGTGACGTAGTCTGCGGTGCGGCTGTCAGTTGGCCTGTTGAAGATCGTCTCGGTGGCGTCGTCTTCGACGAGGACACCAGTATGCTTGCCGTCCTTGACGTCGAGGCTAAAGAAGGCGGTGCGTTCGGCAACGCGAGCGGCTTGTTGCATATTGTGGGTGACGATGACGAGGGTGTAGTCGTATTTGAGCTCATGCATGAGATCTTCGACCGCGGCGGTAGCAATCGGATCGAGTGCCGAGCATGGTTCGTCAAGGAGCAGCACCTCGGGCTCGATCGCGATGGCTCGGGCGATACAGAGGCGTTGCTGTTGGCCGCCGGACAGACCAAGCGCGCTTTGTTTGAGGCGGTCTTTGACCTCATCCCACAAGGCCGCGCCTCGTAGTGCCTTCTCGACGCGGTCCTGGAGATCGGACCGGAGCCCGAGTATGCGGGGCGCCCACGCCACGTTGTCGAAGATCGATTTTGGGAACGGAGTGGGACGCTGGAACACCATACCGATGCGTCGGCGCACCACAACGGGATCGACATCGCTCTGATAGATATCGCGGCCGTGGAAGAGCACCTCGCCCGTGACGCGGAACCCAGGAATCGAGTCGTTCATACGGTTCAGGGTGCGTACTACGGTGCTCTTGCCACAGCCGGATGGTCCGATCAAAGCGGTGATGATGTTCTTGTGGATGCGCATGCTCACGCCCTCGACGGCGAGTGTCGGGCCGTAATGCGCATCGACATTGCGTAGGTCATAGACGACTTCGGTACTCGCGGTTGCTTCTACTGTGCGTGTTTCGGTCGCGAGCCGTACAACTGGCGAGAGCGTTTTGTCGGTGGTCCCGGGCTGGCTGACGTTCATCTCCGCGCTTCTCTCAGTCGTGTCGCTGTCGGTCATCGTGCAAGCATCTTTCGGCGCTGTCGCCCGAGTACTCCGCGTGCAGCGAGGTTGCCCACGAGGATCATGACGATCAGGACGAGCGCAGCACCCCACGCGCGCGCTTTGTCGAGCGGAAATCCCGACTCGGAGTAGTGAAAGATGTCGATCGGGATGTTCGGCACCGCTGTGCCAAACACGTTGAGGCTCGTCTGGTTGCCGAAGATCGAGTCACAGAGGAGCAATGGCGCGGTTTCGCCGAGCGCTCGGGCGATTGCGAGGACCGCTCCGGTGAGGATGCCGCCGAGGGCACTCGGGAGGACGATGCCGACGATGGCACGCCATCGCCTGACACCGAGCGCGTGCGCCGCATCGCGCAGCTCTCGCGGGACGAGCAGCAGCATTTCTTGTGTGGTGCGCGCAATGAGCGGGAGCATGATCACGGCAAGCGCGATCGAGGCGGCGAAGCCGCTCTGTCCGTGTGCGACAACTAGGAATCCGAATACGAACACGCCGATCACAATCGTCGGCGTGCCGTTCAGCAGGTCGAGAGTGAGACGGATCGGTGCCGCCGTCCGCGGCGTCGAAAACTCGGTGAGGTAGAGAGCGATCAGTGCGCCGATCGGAAGCGCTAGCGCTGTGGCGACGGCGACGATCAGGACGCTACCGATGATCGCGTTGGCGATCCCTCCGCCGGCGGCGCCGAGACCAACCGCGGGATTTTGCGTAAGAAACGACACCGACAGGGCGCTCGCGCCCTGCTTAACGACGGTGAAGACGACGATCCCAAGGATCACGACCGCGAACGCCGCGGCAGCGGTCGCGGTGCCGCGCATGAACAGATCTGTACGTCGTCGGCGTCGCAGGTTGCCGTCAGCGACGAGCGGCGCCGCAGGGTCGATCGTCGCCATCAGCGCAGCAGCCCTTGTCGACGCTCAGAGCGGCGCACAATCATCTGCGCAGCGAGATTCGCCAGGAGTCCCATCACCAGCAGGACCAGCGCGAGATAGAACAAGGACGCGGTCTGGAGCTTGCTGACCGTTCCGATGAACTGCTCAGCGATCCGGCTCGCGAGCGTGTCGCCGTTCTCGAACAGGCTCTTCGTGATCATCGAGCCGGTGCCGATCACCTGCGTAACGGCGATCGCCTCACCGAGCGCACGACTAAGGCCGAGAATCGTGGCGGCACCGATACCTGCGCGTGTGGAATCCAGAACCACACCTCGGATCATCTCCCAGCGCGTCACGCCAAGCGCGAGCGCAGCATCTTTGCGCTCCTGTGGAACGCCTCGGAACAGGTCCCGGCTGACCGACGCGATGATCGGCAACACCATGAGCGCGAGCACAACACCAGCCGTGAAGACGCCGAGACCTGTCGTCGACGGCGGCCCGAAGATCGGGATCCAGCCCAGAACAGCATGTAGTGCCGGCTCGATCGTCGAGCGGAGGAAGGGTGCCAGCACGATGATCCCCCAGAGGCCGAAGATTACGCTCGGAACGGCGGCGAGCAGCTCGACGAGCGGGCCGATCACGGCGCCTGCGCGTCCAGGCGAAAGCACGCTCAGGTACACGCCGATTGCGACGCCCAGCGGGACCGCTAAGACGAGCGCAATGAACGAGGTCGCGACGGTCCCGTAGATCAGTGCTGCGGCGCCGTAGACGTTCGTGTTCGCAGCGCCGGCTGAAAGCGTGGGATTCCAGGTGGAATGCCAAAGGAACCCCAGCCCGAACGCCGAGATCGACAGGCGCGAACCGACGACGATCTGCTCGATGAGCAGTCCGAGCACAACGACCACGGCGACCGAAGCAGCAACCGTGAGCCCGATTAGCAGGCGATCGCCGAAGCGACCACGGATCTGGCGAGCTGCGGCCAGGGGAGGAATGTTGAGCGACGTACTCATCGGCAACAGCCTAGCCAGGCCAGAGACGGTCGTCCGCGCGGCGCGTAATTCCATACCCGATGTTCACAGCTTGTTCACGTCTGGCCCAATCGGGCACGCGATCCTTCCCGCGGCATGGCGTAAATCTATGAGGAGGAAAGTCGGAAATGAAACGTCGTTTTATCAGTCTCGTCGTCGTTGGGGCGGCGGCAGCGTCGGCAACCGTTGGGCTCGCTGCGAGCCCGAGTGCCTTTGCGGCCGGAAAGCTAACGGGCGCGGGATCGACTCTCGTCGCGCCGATGGTCGAGAACGTCTGGGCCCCGGACTTCCAGAGCAGCACGGGTAATTCCGTCACCTACGGCTCGGTCGGATCTGGGGCCGGCATATCGCAGATTACGGCGAAGACCGTCGACTTTGGCGCCTCGGACGGGCCGCTCACGTCCGACCAGTCCTCGGCCTGCAATGGTTGCATCGAGATCCCGTGGGCGCTCGCGTCGACCGGCCTCTCCTACAACCTCCCAGGCGTTAAGCATCTTAACCTCAGCGGCCCTGTCGTCGCGAACATCTTCCTTGGCAAGATCACCAATTGGAATGCTCGGCAGATCAAGGCGCTTAACCCGGGGGTGAAACTTCCGAACCTAACCATCACGCCGGTGCACCGCAGCGACGGCTCAGGCGACACCTACGCCTTCACGCACTACCTGTCCAAGGTCAGCCCGACATGGTCAACGCAGGTCGGCTACGCCACCTCGGTCAACTGGCCGGCGGGCACCGGTGGCAACGGCAACAGCGGTGTCGCCGCCGTCGTCAGTTCCACCGCGGGAGCAATCGGTAACAACTCCTGGTTCTACATTGCGGATTCGAAGGGCGCCTTGAAGGCCGCCGCGATCGAGAACAACGCCGGCAAGTTCATCCTGCCCTACGACCCGAATGTGAGCGACGCAGCCGCGGCAATATTGTCGAAAGTGCCGTCCCTGCGCTCGTTGAATTCCGGCACCGCAGACGACATCGCGAATGCGCTCTCGGTCGTCGACTGCCCATACAAGAAGCCGAAGAAGGGCGCGAAGCTCACGAAAGCCCAGAAGACCCTTCGGACGGAGCAGTCGCAGGCGTACCCGATGTCGACCTTCACCTACGTCATCCTTCGACCGGACGCCGGCGACATCGCCCTTCTCAAGCAGTTCGTCAATTTCGCGATCAGCCCGCGCGAAGAGAAGAGGGGCCAGAATTTGCAGTTCGCGCCGCTTCCGTCAGCCGTCTACAAGGCAGACAAGGCAGCGGTCAACGCGCTGTAGCCATGAGATAGCTCGACCAGTGCGAGCGGCGTTCGCGTGAACGGACGAGGGGCGTGGGCTGGAGGCTTCGGTCCGCGCCCCTCAACCTTCAGGGACCTCGAAGGCTTGTCGGCAAAAGGGCGAAGGGGAAGTGGGAACCAAGACAGACGGGACCGCCTCGAATCTCGCGTGGCGGCCTCGGCACACGGTCTCGGACAAGCCCGACAGCAGGGTCCCACCATGCTGCTGCGTCTAGGACGTGACAGTCGAGCCGTTGTTGTTAGCGCGTGATCGCGTCGTTCTGTCGCGGCACTGACAGAAGAATCGGTAGCCGAGCCCGAAATGCGTGTGAATAAACGAGCACTCGGGGAGTTCGTTCTGGAGTCGCACACGAAGCCTGTGGACATACGCATCCACAGTTCGATCCCCCGGCGGGCGAATCTCATCCCAGACCAATGGCGTAGAGCTGCTCGCGACTGAGAAGGCGCCCCTCGTGGCGCATTAGCGCCGCGAGCATCTGCCACTCCTTCTTGGTAAGCGTCAAGACTTCGCCATCCGCAAACGCCAAGAAGTCGCTAGGTCGCAGTTCCAATCCACACGCCTGAAGAACCTCATTCGCCGATCGTGTCGCCATCAAGTGAACAGCTTGTATGCCGGACGACACGCACTTGTGTAGAACTTGTGAACAACTTGTATCGACATCCAAGCCACTGCCACGCCGAGAGCTGAACAACAGTTCGTGCACGTCGCCACCAAAGCCCGGAATTGAGCCTCGAGGTTAGGCGATCAGTCGCGCGGTCGAGTCGTCTTCTCAGGAGACCCCACCAGGATCGATAAATCTAGATCGATGGCGATCGATCTAGAACTCACTCCCAAGACCAAGCGCCCAGCGGGCGAGCGCTGCTGCGAACCTGTCGTCTACCCCGACGTCGAACGTCAACAGGCCGAAGGGATGGCCGCCGTCGCAAAGGCGCTCGGCGACCCGGTGCGACTGCAGCTTGTCGACGTGCTGCGCAAACATGCCGGGAAGGTCTGCGTCTGCGAGTTGGTGCCCCTATTCGACATCGCCCAGCCAACCGTCTCGCACCACCTCAAGGTGCTCCGGCAAGCCGGAATTGTGGGCTCCGAGCGAGAAGGACTGTGGGCCTACTACTACGTGCTGCCGGAGGCGCTGGCTGAGCTCGCGGCGTGGCTAGGCTGATCGCCCCAGCGCAGAACCGGAGCTCGACACCGAAGCCGCGATCACTCCCGACGGTGCGGCAACGGTACTCCGCCCACACCTGAGCTCGGCCTGACTCTAAGCGCGGTAACGATTATTGCCTACGGCGTTGTGTATTACTCGTTCGGCAGACTGCTCGGCCCGATCCGACGAAGCTGCGGCCGGTCTGAGGTTGCCTCGGCGCGATCTTCAGTGCCCTTCTGATGATGGGCGGAGTGGCGGCTTCGTCGGCGGTCGGCCAGGGCCGGTGGCGTGTGGCGGTTGACGGTTGACTGCCGAGGTTGGTGGCCGGACGCTCCTCGCGGAGGTTGTCTAGCCGGAGAGTGGCTCTGGCCGACAGCGGGATCCGCGACGCCGCGCGCCCTGGCGCAAGCAGGATCGGATCGATCGCGGTGCTTCGGTCCAGGGCTTAAGCGAGGCCAGATTGCCTGGCCGGGCCTAGGCGTGCGGCTCACCATGCGTCTCATCGGACTCGCGGAACAGCCCGGTGACAACGAACACGGTCTGCTCGGCGATCTCAACAGCGTTGTCGCCGATGCGCTCAAGAGCGCGGGCGACGAGGACCATGAACATTGCCCACTCGCGGATGTCTGCGTTTTCGCCGGCCTCGACCGCGCGGACGAAAATCTGGCGGTTGAGGCGGTTGACGTCCTGGTCGTGGCGGACGAGGGCTCCAGCGAGCCTGGAGTCCCGGGTCTTCAACGCCTTCTGTGCCTCCTTGACTTCCTGCCAAACGGAGACACTCATGCTGTCGAGCAGCTCCAGAATCGTGTTGTCCGTCGGCGGATCGTTGCCGGACAGCGGGACGAGCTTGGCGATGTTGACGCACTGGTCGCCCATCCGTTCGATGCAACGGATGATTTGCAGCAACGCAACGAGCAGGCGCAGGTCATCAGCAACAGGCGCTTGGAGCAGCATCAGCGCCAGCACGCCCCGGTGGACGTCGAGGTAGCAGTGGTCGATCTGTGTGTCGTCGGCGATGACGATCCCGGCGAGCTCAACATCCTGGTGGGTGATCGACTCGATCGCCCGGTCCAGCTGAGTGACGACCATGTTCAGGCCGACGAGCGTCTGCTCTTCGAGCACGCGCATTTCGTCGTGAAACCGAAGACGGTGCGCGGTCATCGGAAAAGACTAACCCGCAGCCGGGCGGCGTAAGCGCACCCTCGCCCGCAAGCGCCTGCAGAACCACCACTACCGGCGTCACGGCTCGCCACGGTCTCGGCGGGATTGCTCGCTTGCCCTGACCGCCGCGCTGCGCGACGCCGAAGCACGCGAGCTTGACGTCAACAACGCGCTCCCCAGCCTGGTTGCAGCCCGGTCGCTGCACGACGCCGCCGACCTCGCCGCTGTCCTCCACCACCGCGTGGCAGAGCGTTATGGGGCGAGCCGAGGCCATCGCACAGGTTACGATCCGCGCATGACCCTCGACATCGGCGATATCGCTCCTGACTTCACGCTGCCCGACCAGCACGGCGACCCCGTCACGCTGTCCGAACTGCGCGGCAACCCAGTCGTGGTCTACTTCTATCCGAAGGCCGACACCCCCGGTTGCACGACCCAGGCCTGCGGGGTGCGCGACCACGGCGGCGACTACCAGCGGCTCGATGCGGTTGTGCTCGGGATCTCGCCGGACCCCGTCAAGCCGATCGCCAAGTTCGCGGACAAGTTCGACCTCGGCTTCCCGCTGCTGTCCGATGCGGACCACGCGGTGGCAGAGGCCTATGGCGTTTGGGTCGAGAAGTCGATGTACGGCCGCCAGTACTTCGGCAACGAGCGCACGACGTTCGTGATCTCGCGAGATGGAGTCATCACGCATGTGTTCCGGAAGGTGAAGCCGGCGGAGCACGACGACAAGGTGCTCGCGGCACTCGCCTCCTAGGAACGGTGTCGAATGACGACGTGGCGGAACACCTACACGGGGTACAGCATCGGCTCCGCGGGCGTCTGGGGCATGATCCTCCTGCTCGCCCAGCGCCGCGCGGACCCTCAGACCGGGAATGCTGTACGGCTGGTGTGTGGCGGTTGGTGGATGGGGTGGACGTCGGCCACGATCGCCAGGGCCGTGTATCCGCCGCCCGAGCCACTGGGTCCCGCGGCCGAGAAGCGAGTCCGCATTGTGTCGGCCGTCCTGGTCGCGGTCGGCATCGTCAATGTCATCCGTGTGCTTGCCACCGCCAGGCGTTCGCCGGAGACGGCGCCGGACGTCTGAGCGTTCCTGCGAGCCCCAAGTGTCAGCGGCGCGGGACGCGTGCGCCGGACCGCGTTCGGCCTCGAGCCCTTAGGACAGGCCTTCGCGCGCCTCGCGCACGAGCGCGACCGCTTCCGGGAAGACCACCGCCATCACCGAACGGATCTGTTCGGCCTGCTGCTCGGTCGTGCCCTGGATGTTGACGCGGTTGATCGCCGCGACCGTCAGATCGACCGCGAGCTTGATCGCGTTGTCGGCCCACGCCAGGCGCTGTGCGCCCTGCATCTGCTCGGCAAACTCGCCAAGCCTGCGCTGAATTTCATCCGGGTCTCCGAAGAGCCCGCCAAAGCCGCTGCCTTCCATAGGATCATCGTACTCCGCTCGTCCGCACTGGTGCTCGGGCAGCGGCTGAGACGTGTCCGCCGCGGCCGACTCACCGCCCCTACACTGCGGCTTCGATGACCGTCACCGATCAGGTTGCCTATGAAACGCGCGTCCGCCCACGGTACGCGGCGCTGACCTTCGCTGCGGCGATCCTGATCGTCGCAGCCCAGCTGGTCCAGCTGTCGGGCCCGAAGTCGACCGTCAGTGAGCTGACGATCGACCTGATCCTCGCCCACAAGCGCTTTCCGCTCGACCTGATCGGCGCGATCGTCGACGGGTTCGGGCTGGTCGCGCTCGCGGTTGCGCTCGCCTGGTTGCAGCAGATAGCGAGAGCGCGGAGCGAGCAGCAGCAGCGCTTCATCCGCTGGTTAGTACTGATCGGCGGCTCTCTCTCGGGCGTGATGGCGGTCGCGTACGCGATCGTGATCGCCGGCAAGGCGAACGACTTCGTCAGCACGGGCACGCAGAGCTACCCCGAGGCCAAGCACCTGACATCGGGAGCGGTGGTCATCGTGCTGCCGTTGCTGGCGCAGTTCGGGTCCTTCCTGCTGGCCGGTGGGGTCATCTGGATCTCGCTGAACACGATGCGAGTCGGCCTGCTGCCGAAGCTGCTCGGGTGGGTGGGCGTGTTCGCCGGGGCCTTCGTCCTGTTTCCGGTCGGGGCGATCGTCCCGGTCGTCCAAGGCTTCTGGCTCGCCGCGGTGGCGGTCGTGATCTACGGTCGCTGGCCGCAGGGAAACCCGCCCGCCTGGGAGGCGGGCGTCGCGGTGCCGTGGCCCTCCGCCCAGCGAGCGAAGCAGGCTCCGCGGGGCGAGCCGCGCCAGCGTCGAGGACGGCAAGCCGCGCCGGCGGCGGTGGCCGTCGAGGAACCACCGCCGCCGCGCACCGCTAGCGGCGGCACCAAGCGCAAGCGCAAGCGCCGCCGCTGATCCGACTCAGGCCTCGTGCGCCTCTTCGGCCTGGATCTGGCGCTCGAGTTCGGCCATCACCGTCGGATCGCGCAGGGTCGTCACGTCGCCAAGCGCGCGGCCCTCGGCGATGTCCCGCAGCAGTCGGCGCATGATCTTCCCCGAGCGGGTCTTCGGCAGGTCGTCGGTCCAGATGATCCGCTTCGGCCGGGCGAACTTGCCGATCCGCTCGGCCACCGTCGAGCGGATCCCCTCGACCAGCACGTCGGAGCCCTCGACCTGGCCCTGCAGCGTCACGAACGCCGCGATCGCCTGGCCGGTGTCCTCGTCGGACTGCCCGATGACGGCCGCCTCGGCAACCGCCTCGTGGGCGACGATCGCCGATTCCACCTCGGCGGTCGAGAGCCGGTGACCGCTGACGTTGACGACGTCGTCGATCCGACCGATCACCCAGTAGTAGCCGTCCTTGTCCTTGCGGGCGGCGTCGCCGACGAGGTAGGTCTCGTTGCCGAACCGCTTGAAGTAGGTGTCGATGAACCGCTCGTCGTCGCGGTACAGGGTCCGCAGCATCGACGGCCACGGCCGCGTCAGCACGAGCAGACCCTGGCCCTCGCCGATCGGCTTGCCGTCATGCTCGTCGACCACCTCCGCCGCGATCCCCGGGAACGGCTTCGTCGCCGAACCGGGCTTGGTCGAGACGATCCCCGGCAGCGGCGTGATCATGATCGCGCCGGTCTCGGTCTGCCACCAGGTGTCGACGATCGGGCAGCGCTCGCCGCCGATCACCTTGTAGTACCAGAGCCACGCCTTCGGGTTGATCGGCTCGCCGACGGAACCCAGCAACCGCAGCGAGCTCAGATCGAATCGGTTCGGGTGCTCGGCGCCCCACTTGATGCAGGCGCGGATCGCCGTCGGAGCGGTGTAGAAGATCGTGGCCTTGTAGCGCTCGACGAGCTCCCACCAGATCCCGCGGTGCGGGTAGTCCGGCGCGCCCTCGTACATGACCGAGGTGGCGCCGTTGCACAGCGGCCCGTAGACGATGTAGGAGTGGCCGGTGACCCAGCCGACGTCCGCGGAGCACCAGAAGACGTCCTCCTCCGGGTGCAGGTCGAACACAAACCGGTGGGTCGCGCTGACGCCGGTCAGATAGCCGCCGGTCGTATGCAGGATCCCCTTCGGCTTCGCGGTCGACCCTGACGTATACAGCACGTACAGCGGATCCTCGGCGTCCATCGGCTCCGCCACGCACTCGGGCGCCGCCGCCGCGACGATCTCGTGATACCAGACGTCGCGCCCTGGCTTCATCTCACACTCGGTCCCCTTGGACCGCACGACGATGATGTGCTCGAGGCTCGTCAGGTCGGGGTGGGTGGGTCCGAATACCTCATCCACGCTCTGCTTGACCGGGGCGACCTTCCCCCTGCGGGCAGCGCCGTCGACGGTGATCAGCGCCTTCGCCTCCGAGAACTCCATCCGCTCGCGGACCGACTCGGGCGAGAAGCCGCCGAACACGACGTTGTGCGGCGCGCCGATCCGGGCGCACGCGAGCATCGCGACGACGACCTCGGGAATCATCGGGAGATAGATCCCGACGATGTCGCCCTTGTCGATGCCCAGGTCCTTCAGCGCATTGGCGAACCGCTGGACCTCGCCGAGCAGGTCGGCGTAGGTGATGTCACGCTCCTCGCCCTCCTCGCCGCGCCAATGAAACGCGACCCGGTCGCCGCGGCCGGCCTCGACGTGCCGGTCGAGGCAGTTGTACGAGACGTTCAGCTCGCCGCCGATGAACCACTTGTAGAACGGCGGGTTTGAGTCGTCGAGCACCTGGTCCCACGGTTTGAACCAGTGCAGCTCGCGGGCCTGGCGCTCCCACCAGCCCTTCCAGTCGCGCTCAGCCTCCTCGTAGACCGCCGGGTCGTTCAGCAGCGCGTGCTCTCGGAAGGCGGCAGGCGGATCGAAGCGCTCGACCTCGAGGAGCTCCGCCAGCTCGTGGTCGAGGTCGTCGTGGGTGGTTCCAGTCGCCATCTCGTTCCCTTCTTCTCAAGACTTCGACGCCGGGACGCAACGGAGCGCCCAGCCAGACATTCCCTGGGGGCCCAACTTTGGCGGCCACGTGGCCGCAAAGTCACCCCTAGGGGCTGGGCGCTCCGGCGCTGGTTACGTCATAGCACTACGACCGCGGTGCTGGCTCGCCAATCGGCAGCATCGAGTGCCCGTAGACGCCCTTCATCAACTCCGCCGTGGCGATGTACACCGCCACTGCCGCTGTCGCGATTCCGACGTAGCCGCCGATGTGGGTGACCGTCGTATGCGCGCCGGTCTGGCCGATCCCCAGCAGCACGAACGTCGCCGTCAGCAGGAGGAACAGGAGCTGTACCGCCCGCGCAGATGCGAACGAGCAAAGGAACAGGCACGCGGTGAACACGCCCCAGGCGTAGAGATACAGGCCCAGTGCCGAGTTCACCTCGCCCGCCGGGAGCTGGGCGACGTTGAAGCTCACGAGGACGAAGAAGGAGATCCAGAAGGCGCCAAACGACGAGAACGCCACGGCGCCGAACGCGTTTCCGGACCGGAACTCCCACATTCCCGCAAAGAGCTGCGCGATACCACCGAACGCGATCGCCAAGCCGAGGGCGATCGGGTAGCTCGCGGCGCCGCCGCCGACGATGTTGGCGTTGACGAAGCTGAGCACGGCCGTCGTGATGCCGAAGCCGAACAGGCCGAGTGGTGCCGGGTTCGCCGGGGTCCACCCCTGCATAGCCGACGCGGCCGGGCGGGCCCCGGCTTGCACCTGCGCCTGTGCCTGCGGATCGCTGACTGTGGCCATTTCCTATCTCTCCTCTCGTTGAGACTGTTACGAACTGAGGCTAATCGCCTACCGGACGGTGCGATGCGCCGAATCGGGGACCGGTAGCTGCGATGGGACGAACGGTCGGTTCGGCGCGATGAACGGCTGGCGCTCGTGGCGAATGGCACAAGTCCGGGAGCCCTCGCGCGGCGGCGCGGGATATGCTCAACTCGAGGATGGAGGTCTTTCTTGGCGTGCTCCTCGGTTGGGCCATTGCGGCCTCGGGGGTTGCCGCGTTCCGGCTACTGCGACCGCCGCCGGTGATCTCCGGTGAGGTACGGGCGATGCAGCGAGCTCTGCACGCGGCCACGGTGATCCTCCCGCATATGCGCCGCGGGCTGTCCGAGGAGTCCGCGGCCAAGGCGATCGTCCACCTCCGAACGTTGACTCAGGCCTCGGCCGTCGCGCTCGGCGACCGCGAGCGAATTCTCGCCTTCGACGGAATCGGTCACGATCACCATGCCTCCGGCGATCCCCTGTTACCCGTGACTGCCCCTCCGCGCGAGGACCGTCTGCACGTCGAGTCGCAGATCCGCTGCGAACACCCCGACTGCCCGCTCGGGGCGGCGGTGGCGGCGCCGCTGGTCGTCGCCGGGCAGCTGGCGGGATCATTCGTGGCGCTGTACGCACGTGGGCGACGCGTGACCCCGGACGACACCCGCACGGTCGCCGAGGCCGCCAGCCTTGTCAGTGCCCAGCTCGAGCTGAAGGCGATCGATGAGCAGGCCGAGCGCCTCGCCCGAGCCGAGCTGCGCGCCCTGCGTGCCCAGATCTCGCCGCACTTCATCTACAACGCGCTGGCGGCGATCGCCGGATACATCCACTCCAACCCGGAGGAGGCGCGCGAGCTGCTCGCCGAGTTCGCCGAGTTCACCCGCTACGCGTTCCGCGGGCAGCGCCCTTACGTAACGCTCGCCGACGAGCTCGGCTACGTCGAGAAGTATCTACGACTCGAGCGCGCGCGCTTCGGCGACCGCCTCGAGGTGCGTCTGCAGGTGGCGCCCGAGGTGCTCAACGCGGTTGTTCCGGTGCTGAGCGTGCAGCCGCTGGTCGAGAACGCGGTCCGACACGGCGTCGAACGCCGCGGACATGGCCGTATCGAGATCGCCGGCCGTGACATCGACGCAGACGTCGAGCTACAGGTCTCGGACAACGGGGTCGGCATGGACCCGGCGCGGGCCGCCGAGGCACTCGCGGGTCAGGGCCGCGGGCTCGGAATTGCGAACGTCCAGGCGCGGCTTCAGTCGAGCTTTGGGGTCGGCTACGGACTGGAGATCGAAACCGCACCGGGCCGTGGGACGACGGTGACGATGACGCTTCCGAAGTTCCGTGCCGGGGTGCGGGCGGCGTGAGCGGCGCGAATTTCATGACTCACGACACCAAGCTGCGGGTGTTGGCGGTCGACGACGAGCGCCCCGCGCTCGAGGATCTCGGACGGTTGCTCGAGAGCTCGCCGGCCGTCGAAGCGGTCGTCCTCGCCGACGGTGGCGGTCAGGCACTGGGCAAGCTCGCCGAGGACAGCTTCGACGTGGTGTTCGTGGACGTGAGGATGCCGGACGTCGGCGGGCTCGCGTTCGCCGACGTGCTGAGCAGGTTCGCCGACCCGCCGGCGCTCGTATTCGTGTCCGCGTACGAGGATGGCGCCGTCGGCGTCTTCGAGCACGACCTGCGGCCGCTCGACTACCTGATGAAGCCGGTTTCCCGCAGCCGCGTCGAGGAGTCCCTGCAGCGAGCGCTGGCGAGTGTCGCGGGGACGTCCGGCGACCGCGGTGGCCACCGTCCCACCACCGCGGGCGAGACCACGACTCTGCCCGAGGGGACCACCGACGAGATCATCCCGGTCGAGCATCAGCGCGGCGGCGCCACCCGGCTGCTCCAGCGCTCGGCGATCCTGTACGTCAAAGCCGAGGGCGATTACGTCCGGATCCACGCTGACAGCGGTCGCTATCTCGTCCGCGCGGCCCTGTCGGACGTCGAGCAGCGGTGGGGACAGTACGGGTTCGTGCGCGTGCATCGCAGCTACGTCGCGAACCTCCGCCGCGCGGTAGAGATCCGGCCCGAGCTCGGCGGCGGGGCCACCGTCGTGCTGGTCGACGGCAGCCAGGTGCCGGTCGCGCGGCGTCAGGTCGCGGATCTGCGACGAAGGTTGCGGATGTGAGCAGCGGCAGGCGTCGGCTCAACAGACCGCCGAATCTGCGGCTCCCGCGCGAGGGCTCTCGCCGAGGGCTGCGGCCCCCGCGCGAGGAGCTGGCGGAGGCGACGGCTCACGGGCAGGTGTATCTGCGCCGCCTGCGGCGCGCGCAGCTGAACGTCTCGCTGATGGCGCTCGTCGTCTTCGGCGCGATCTTCGGAGTGCTGCCGATCGCGCTCTACCTGCTGCCGCAGCTGCATCGCATCCAACTGCTCGGTGTTCCGCTGCCGTTGTGGATCCTGATCGTGCCGCTGCTCGGCGTGTTCGTCGGGATCGGATGGCTCTACGCCAAGCGCGCGGACGCGCTCGAGGACGCCTTCCAGGATCTGGTGTCCTGATGCATCGACTGGCCCCATCGGGGCGCCTCGTCGAGCGATGATCGCCGCCGTCGTCGCGGTCGGCGCGGTCATGGTCGGAACCCTCGGCCTCGGTGCCTGGGGAGTGCGGTTCGCGCGCACGACCTCCGACCTGCTCGTCGCCTCGAGGGCGGTCAGCGCCTGGTGGAATGCGACGGCGATCTCCGGCGAGTACCTGTCGGCGGCGAGCTTCCTCGGAATCGCGGGTCTGGAGATGCAGATCGGTACCGCCGCCCTGTGGCAGTCGCTCGGATTCACGGCCGGCTACCTGGCGCTGCTCCTGTTCGTGGCCGCGCCGCTCCGGCGGTTCGGCTCCTACACGATCCCTGACTTCGCCGAGGCGCGGCTGCGCAGCCCGACGTTGCGGATCCTGGCCGCGGTGGTCGTCCTGGTGATCGGGGGCTTCTACCTTATCCCGCAGCTGAAGGGCGCCGGGCTGGCGCTCAACGTTGTGACCGGTTCGCCCTATTGGGTCGGGGTAATCGTGGTCGGCGCCATCGTCGCGATCAACGTCGCGATCGGCGGCATGCGCGGAATCACGTACGTCCAGGCGTTCCAGTTCGGGGTGAAGGTGTTCGCGATCTCGGTGCCGATCTGCATCCTGCTGATCCACTTTGGCGGGCTGCCCGAACGCGCCGCCCTGTTCGGGCGGGAGTTGCCGCACGCGGGCTCATCCGGTTTCACCGTGCGCCTCGACAGTCCGCAACGCGTGCAGTTCCCGGTCGCCGGAAGCTTCGTCGTCGGCGGCCACACGGTCCATGTCGCGGGCGGCCGGTACGTGACGCTGCCTGCCAACGAAGACGTTCAGATCCCGCCCGGGGGGGTCGTGCCGGTCGCCAGCGGCACCACGGCAGAGCGCGGCAGGGTCTGGTCGCGCCCGGTCGGGGGTTCCGGCTCGAGCTCGCCGCTGCTCGTCTATTCGCTGTTGCTGGCGACCTTCCTGGGGACGATGGGCCTGCCCCATATCCTGGTGCGCTTCTACACCAATCCAGACGGCCACGCCGCCCGGCGGACCACCGTCCGGGTGCTCGCGCTGCTGTCGCTCTTCTACCTGTTCCCGGCGTTCTACGGCATGCTCGGCAGGGTGCTGGCCCCACAGCTCTATGTCACCGGACAGACCGACGACGTCGTCCTGAAGCTGCCACGGATCGCGTGGCCGGGGACGGTCGGAACGCTGCTGACCGCGATCACCTGCGCGGGCGCGTTCGCCGCGTTCCTGTCGACCTCCAGCGGGCTGCTGGTGTCGCTGGCGGGGACGCTCAGCCACGATGTGTGGCCGCGCGTCCGCCACCGGGTTCCGTCGGGTGTCGCGTTCCGTCGCAGGCACTTCCGGGTGGCGGCGGTGGCGGCGATGGTGATCCCGGCGCTACTGGCGCTGGTCGCCGAGCAGGTCGATATCTCGCTGCTCGTCGGGTGGGCATTCGCGATCGCCGCCAGCACCTTCTGCCCGATGTTCCTGCTCGGGATCTGGTGGACCGGCCTCACCGCTCGCGGCGCGGCGGCAGGGATGTTGTCCGGCATGCTGGTCGCAACCACCGCGATCTTCACCGGGTTGGCGCTCGGCGAGCCGACCGGCGGCGCCGCGGCGCTGCTGCAGCAGCCCGCCGTCGTGTCGGTGCCGGTGGCGTTCCTGGTGATGATCGGGGTATCGCTGGGCGACCCGCACCGATTTGACCCCAGCGCTGAGATGCTCGCGCTGCACGCGCCCGAGGGGCTGGGGCTGCGGCTCGCCGAGGACGAGCTCGAGGGGGCGCCGGCGTGAGCTACAGCTGTCTCATGCGCGTTCCCGGGTGTAGGTCGTCCGACGTTCGTCCGCGCGATTCGCCAGCATGCGACCTCCACGATGCACGGCACGACTCCATCGGTGTTCCTGATTGCCCGCCCCGCGGTCGACCGCGACGCGATGCGCGCCTACCTCGAGGACGTCAGGGGCGAATCCTGGTTGGACATGCGCGAGCAGGAGAGCGAGGCCGAGCCCCTCGCCGAGGGTGAGCTGCTCGCCGAGTTCGCGGGACGGATCTGTTACCGAAGCTGGGAGCCCGGGCTGAATGCCAACGTCAGCCGAATCAGGACCGACCGGCGCGCGTACTTCGCCAACGTCCTGAAGAGCGCTCACGGAAGCGTCCTCGAGCACGCCAACTACAGCTTCGCGTTCCGCAACTGCTCACGTGTCTTCACCCACGAGCTCGTTCGCCATCGGGCGGGTTCGGCGTTCAGCCAGGAGAGCCTGCGCTACGTGCGGCTGACCGACATCGGCTTTCGCGTGCCCCCGGCGCTCGAGCCGGTCCGCGACCAGGTGATCGGTCTCGTCGAGCAGCTGGAGGAGTTCCAGGTGAGCGCCGCCGAGGCGCTCGGGCTGGACGACGACGGCGTGCCCTTCGCCGTCAAGAAGGAGATCACCTCGGCGCTGCGGCGGCTCGCGCCGATCGGCCTGAGCACCGACATCCTCTGGACCGCGAACGTGCGGACGCTGCGGCACGTGATCGAGATGCGGACGGCGCCCGGCGCCGAGGAGGAGCTCCGACTCGTGTTCGATCAGGTGGCCCGGCTGATGGTCGCCGAGGCGCCGAACCTGTTCCAGGACTTCGCGCGACACGAGGACGGTTCCTGGGTGCCCGAGTGGCGCAAGGTCTGAGGCCGGAGCGCCGCAGCGGTCCCACGGCTCGGCGGCCAGCGGCGGTGGGCAACCACAACGTCTAAAACCTGCGCGGGCGACGGCGGGGTCTTGACGTTTGGAGTCTCCGCCAACCCTTTATGCAAGAACCCCGTCGCGGGGGCGCTCGCTACCGACGTTTT
Source organism: uncultured Solirubrobacterales bacterium (assembly GCA_963830475.1). GTDB lineage: Bacteria > Actinomycetota > Thermoleophilia > Solirubrobacterales > Solirubrobacteraceae > Palsa-465. The sequence continues at coordinate 449,244 of CAWHMX010000009.1, forward strand.
GGTTGCCGAGTCGGCGGAGGCGGCGGGACACGGCAGAGCTGTGGTCTCCTCCGACCCGGAGGCCCTCGAGCGCGGCCCTTTCCGGGCCACGCGGTTGCCCCGTGGGACGGACCACTAGAAGACGCCGGTCAGCGCCGCGCCGGCGTGCGACGCGAGATGGAACAGCGGCGAGGGGACGATCCCGAAGACGATGCACGCGGCGGCGAACACGACTGCGACCGCCACCACCTCCGGATAAACCGGCCGGGCGGAGGGGACCTCGGTGTCGCCGGCGCCACCAGCGGACGCGTCAGCCTCGGGCGAGCCGCCGGCGATCGGCGCCAGACCCTCTGGCAGCGTCGCTCCCCTGCCCGGGCGCGGGGCAGGCTCAGCCGGGGACATCCAGATCGCTGCGATCACACGTAGGTAGTACCCCAGCGAGATCACCGAGCCGAGCACCAGCACGATCGCGAGCCACGTGTAGTTGCCGTCGACGAGCGCGTCGATCAGCTGGAACTTTCCGACGAAGCCCGCGGTCGCCGGGATGCCCGCGAGCGAGAGCATCGCGATCGTCAGCGACCAGGCAAGTTCCGGCGAGCGGCTCGGGAGCCCGGCCAACCCGCCGACCTGGTCGTCGCCGGTTTCGCGCTCCTGATGGACGACGACGGCGAACGCGGCAATGTTCATCATCAGGTAGATCATCAGGTACAGCACGGTCGAGCTGGCGCCGAGCCTGGTGCCGACGACCACGCCGGTCAGCAGGTAGCCGGCCTGCGCCACCCCCGAGTAGCCGAGCATCCGCTTCATCGAGGTCTGGGCGAGGGCGCCGACGTTGCCGACGATCATCGTGATCGCGGCGAGCGCGGCCAGCAATGGCGCCCAGGTCGACTGCTCCGAGGGCAGCGCGGAGTTGAAGAACCGCAGGAAGATCGCCAGCGCCGCCGCCTTGGTGGCGGTCGCCATGAACGCCGTGATCGGGGTCGGCGCGCCCTCGTAGACGTCGGGCGTCCACTGGTGGAACGGCGCGACCGACGCCTTGAAGGCGAACCCGACGGTCACGAGCCCGACCCCGGTCAGGAACAGGGGATCGCCCATCATGCCCGGTGCGAGGCCCCCTGAGAGCGCCGAGGCGATTCCCGAGAACGCGGTGCTGCCGGTGGCTCCGTAGATCATCGCCAACCCGTAGACCAGGGTCGCCGCCCCGACCGACCCGATGATCAGATACTTCAGCCCGGACTCGAGTGAGCCCTCGCGACGGTACTCGGAGGCGCACAGGACGTAGAGCGGAATCGACAGCAGCTCGATCCCGATGAACAGCGTCACCAGGTCCTGCGAGGAGCTGAGCAGCGCCATCCCGAGCACGCTGAACAGCAGCAGCCCGTGGTACTCGCCGTGGCCGGCCGCGCGGGGGGCGACCGCCCGCCAGGACAGCACCACCGTCGCGATCGCCGCGACCGCGCAGATCATGTCGATGATCAGAGCCAGGTCGTCGATCCGCAGCGCGCCCGATACGAGCGAGGCAGGGTGGTCGAAGCGCCAGATCTCGGTGCCGATCGCGGCCGCCAGCGTCACCAGCGTGAGCGCCGGCACGACCTGCTCGCGGGCGAACTGGCCGTGCAACAGGCCGAATAGAAGGACAACTACCGCGCCGACCGCGAGGACGATGAACGGCGACAGTCCGGCGTAGTCGATGTGCGGGCCGTGGACGTGAGCGGCCGCGGCGATTGGAATCAGCTCGTTCATCGCGCCGGTTCGCTCACGGCGCCCGGTTGGGGACGTTGTGGATGCTGGCGACCGTGGCGCTCGGCGCGCTCACCGGCACCAACGTCGCCTTCAGCGAGGTCTCCGAGCGGCTCAGGCCGAACTGCGGGTAGAACGCCAGCACGAGGATCACGATCACGAGCGGGACGATCGCGATCGCCTCGGGCCGTCTGATCTCGAACGAGCGCACGGACCGCCCGGTGCGGTTGTGCATCGCGCCGATGAACAGCCGCAGCGCGTAGAAGGCAGCGCCGACGACGCCCACGCTCGCCACCAGCGCGATCGCCAGCTTCGACTGGAAGATCCCGAGCAGGATCATGAACTCGCCGATGAAGTTCGAGGACCCGGGCATCGCCAGGTTGGCGAAGCTGACGATCAGAAACAGCGTCGCGAGGACGGGGGCGCGGAACGCGATCCCGCCCATGTCGTCCATGCTCTCGCTGCCGCCGGCCCTCGCTGCGAGGGCGGCGACGACGAAGAACGCGGCGGCCGTGACGACACCGTGGTTGAGCATCTGCAGCAGTGCGCCCTGGCCGCCGTCGGCGGTCAGCGAGAAGATTCCGAGCGTGATGAAGCCCATCTGGGCGATGCTGGAGTAGCCGATCACCAGCCGCACATCGCGGGTCGTGTACGCGACCGCCGTGGCCCACAGAATCGAGACGAGCGCGATCAGCAGCATCACCGTCTGGTAGTGCTGGGTCGCTTGCGGGAAGAGCGGCAGCACGATCGCCAAGAAGCCGTACGCAGCGACCTTCGGGAGCACCCCTGAGAAGACCGCGAGTGCCGGGATCGGCATCGACCTGTAGGCGTCGGCGAGCCAGCCGTGGAATGGGACCAGCGGCATCTTCAGCAGGAACGCCGCGGCAAAGCAGAGGAAGATCCACTCCTGCGACGTCCGCGACAACGGCATGTGCGCGAGTGCCGTGAACGTGAAGTTGAGCGCGGCATGGTGCTGGCTTGCCGCCAGCTCGCCGGTCGCGACCGCCGCGGCAAGCATCAGGAACGATCCCGCGGCGGTGTAGATCACCAGCTTGATCGTCGCCCGTACGCGCTCGCCGGATCCCCACGACCCGACGAGGAAGTAGAACGGGATCAGCATCAGGTCGAAGAACCCGACGAACAGCAGCAGATCCTGCACGCAGAAGGCACCGAGCACGAGGCTCTCGGCGAGCCCGAAGTGGAAGTAGTAGAGGTGCGGCCGCTCGACATCGCGGAACGCAGACCACGCGAGCGCGGCGGTGAACAGCACCGTCGTCAGCAGCACCAAGACGACGTTCAGGCCATTCAGGCCGAGCTTGTAGTGGATCCCGAGCGAGCTGATCCAGATCCTGTCGGTGACGAACTGCAGTCCTGGAGTCCCCGAGTTGAAGCGCGCAACGAAGTAGATCGCGACGCCCAGCGGCGCCAGGCTGAGAACGGCCATCGCGCGACCGGCGAGCCGCGCCGGGAACTGGATGGCCACCACCGTTATCGCCAGCGGTAGCCAGATGAGAATCGAGAGCGTCATTGGGCGAGCAATCCGACGAGGTCAGGAATTCGACGAGATCAGGAAGTACAGGGTCACGAGCGTCAGGGACAGGATCAGCGCGGCGGCGTAGTAGCGGAGGAAGCCGGTCTGGGCGCGGCGCACCGCCGCCGAACCGGCGCGGATGACGCCGGTGACGCCGCCCGTGATGCCACCGGAGATGACGATCCGCTCGAGCACGGAATCGGCGAGCCGGCCGAACAGCAGCGCCGGCCGCACGACGACGAAGTCGATCAGCTCGTCGAAGTACCACTTGTTGACGAGGAACGTGTGGACCGGGGCGAACGAGCGCTGCAGGCGCGCGGCGGTGCCCGGCTTGGCGATATACACCCGGTACGAGATCGCGATCCCGGTCAGCCCGATCGCGGCGCCGATCAGCAGTCCCACCCAGGAGGCCATGGTGCTCGGCTGTGCCCCGGGGGCCGCCAGCTTGGAGCCGGTCAGCGCGGGCGCCAAGAATTTCCCGAGCACGTCATCTACCCCCGACACCTGGATGACGCCGCCGGCCACGGCGGCGACCGCCAGCATGGTCATCGCGACCTTCATCGGCCACTCGCGCTCGGCGATCACGTGCTCAGGGCCGGGGAAGCCGACGTCGGTGTCCTCCTCCTCGCCTGTCATCGGGTTGCGCGGCACGTCGGCATGGGCGAGGTGGCCGTGCTCGAGCTCGACCGCCTCCGGGCACGGATTGCCAAAGAACGTCCGGAAGATCATCCGGAACGTGTACAGGCCGGTCAGGAACGCGCCCACATAGCCGAGGATCCCGAGGACTTCGAAGCCGCCGCCACGATGGTCGAGGTAGGCGAGGATGTCGTCTTTGGAGAGCCAGCCAGAGAACGGCGGGATTCCGGACAGCGCGAGCCCGCCGACGAGGAAGCACACGAAGGTGAATGGCAGCGCCTTGCGGAACCCCCCCATCCGGTCGAGCGACTGGTTGCCCGCCATCGCGCCGATGATCGAGCCGGCGGCCATGAACAGAAGCGCCTTGAAGAAAGCGTGCGTCATCAGGTGGAACAGCGCCGCCGAGTACGCGCCGGCGGAAGCGCCCATGATCATGTAGCCGATCTGCGACATCGTCGAATAGGCGATCACCCGCTTGAGGTCGGTCACGACCAGGCCGATCGTCCCCGCGATCAGCAGCGTCAGACAGCCGACGATCGCGCCGACATCGGCGGCGGTGGGCGCGAGCTCGAACAGCGGGTGCAGCCTGACGATCAGGTACACGCCGGCGGTCACCATCGTCGCGGCGTGGATCAGCGCGGAGACCGGGGTAGGTCCCTCCATCGCGTCGGGAAGCCAGGTGTGCAGCGGGATCTGGGCCGACTTGGCGAAGGCTCCGACGAGGAACAGCAGGCAGCCCGCGACGAGATCGGGCGAGTCGCTGTGAAAGACGTGCGGGGCGGCGGCGAACGTGCCCAGGAACGAGACGGTGTGGGTATGGGTGAAGATGAAGAAGGTTCCGAACACCAGCCCGACGTCGCCCACCACGTTGATCACGAACGCCTTGAGTCCCGCGGTCGTCGCGGTCGTCCGCCGGTACCAGAAGGAGATCAGCATGTAGGACGCGGCGCCGACGCCGGCCCACCCGATGATCAGCACGATGAAGTTGCCGCCGAGCACGAGCACCAGCATCGACAGCACGAAGTAGTTCAGGTAGGAGAAGTACCGCGCGAAGCCCGCGTCGGACTTCATGTACGAGTACGAATACACGTGAATCAGGGTCGAGACCCCCGAGACGACGAGGATCATGAACACCGAGATCGGGTCGACCAGGATCTCCAGCTTCCCGTCGACCCCGGTGCTGACCGCATAGTTCCACAGGCTCGAAGTGACCTCGCGCGAGTCGCTCGCGCGGCCCAGCAGCGAGATCAGCGCCCCGACCGAGCAGACAAACGCGAGCCCGACCGCGACCGTCCCGATCACCCCCGCGCTGTGTCCGAGTCGCCGGTAGCCGAGCCCGACGATTGCCGAGCCGAGCAGCGGGAACAGGAGGACGAGCCAGCCCCAGGTTGCGGTGCTCATCCGTTTAGCTCGTGCAACTCGTCGACGTCCACCGGCAGGTTGCGGCGGCTGATCGCGACGATCAGGCCAAGCCCGACGGTCACCTCGGCGGCCGCGACGACCATCACGATCAGCGCGAACACCTGGCCGGCCTCACCGCCGTGCATGCGCGCGAAGGCGACCAGCGCCAGGTTGGCGGCGTTCAGCATCAGCTCGAGGCAAAGCAGGATCACGAGCGGGTTGCGGCGAGTGAGCACGCCGCTGACGCCGATGCAGAAGATCAGCGCCGAGACGGTCAGATACCAGCCGATGCTCATCGCTCATCCTCCTCGTTGGCCGACCGGTCGCTGACCGTCGCCGGCGGCGGCTCCCCCGGAACCTCGATCGCCCCTCCGTGTGCCTGCTCGAGCGCGGCGAGTACCGAGCGCACGCCGGCCCCCTCGGCCATGGTGCCGGTGTACACGGGGCGGGGCTTGCGCAGGATCCGCACGAGGGCCGGGTCCTCATCGTCGAGTCCGCGGCGCCGCCGCGCCAACACGACTGCGCCGATCGCCGCGACCAGCAGCAGCACCGAAGCCACCTCGAACGGAAGCAGGTAAGTCGTCAAGAGCTGCTGGCCGATCTGCTTTGGCGTCCCGAACCCGAGCACGTAGGGGGCGCCCTTGCCGGAGATCCCCTTGAGCGCCGACCCGAGCATCGCGATGCACAGCTCGACCGCCAGAGCGATCGCGAACAGCGGCCCCAGCACTCGCAGTGCCGACCCCGCCACGACCTCGTCGCCACCCCCCACGTAGGCGACGACGAAGACGTACAGGACCATCACCGCGCCCGCGTAGACGACGACCTGCGCAGCCGCGACGAACTCGGCCCGCAGCAGCAGAAACAACGCGGCCAGCGAGACCAGGTGGCAGACCAGCGCGAGCACCGCGTAGAACGGGTTGCGCAGAGTGACGACTCCGATCGCGCCCGCGACCGCGAGGATCGCGGCGATGAAGAACAGGACCTGGCTCACTCGCCCTCCGCTCGCAGCGGCGCGCGCTCCAGCGGCTCGGCCAGGAGCATCTCCTTGGTGAAGATCAGGTCCGATCGGGTGTAATCGGACATCTCGTAGTCGTGGCCCATCGTGATCGCGTCAAACGGGCAGGCGACCTCGCAGTAGCCACAGAAGATGCAGCGGGTCAAATTGATCTCGTACACCGCCGCGTAGCGCTCCCCGGCCGAGACGCGGTCCTCAGGCGTGTTCTCGGCGGAGACGACGCGGATGCAGTCCGACGGGCATGCGGCCGCGCACAGCGAGCAGCCAACGCACTTCTCGAGTCCTGAGTCCTCGAAGCGATGGAGCTTGTGGCGCCCCCGAAAGCGCGGGTAGACGGGAGTCTTCTCCTCCGGGTACTGGATCGTGACGGGACCCTCGACCACGCGCGCGAAGGTCGTCTTCAGCCCTCGCAGCGTCTCCCCAAAGATCCGGTAGGTCCCGGCGGCCGGGCCTGGCGCCGGGTGCCGGACAACCTCGATCACATCGGCTGAAGGGTCGTAGGTCACGCCACCACCACGATCGCCGTCACGAGCAGGTTCAGGGTTGCCAGCGGCAGCAGCACCTTCCAACCGAACGACATCAGCTGGTCGTAGCGCAGGCGCGGAAGCGTCGCTCGGATCCAGATGAAGAAGGTGATGAACACCATCATCTTCGCGAACACGACGATCGGGTCGACCCATCCCGGGGGGTGGATCCCAAACGGCAGCAGCCAGCCGCCGAAGAAGATCGTCACCGCGAGCGCGGAGACGACCATCATGTTCACGTACTCGGCGAACAGGTAGGCCACGAACCCGGTGCCGCCGTATTCGGTGAAGTAGCCGCCGACGAGCTCGGCGTCCGCCTCGACCAGGTCGAACGGCGCCCGGTTGACCTCCGCAAACGACGCGACCAGGAAGATCAGAAAACCGCAGAACTGCGGGATGAAGTACCACATTCCCTTCTGGGCGTTGACGATCCCGACCAGCGACAGCGTCTGCGCGGTGATCAGCACTCCGACCAGCGCGAGTCCCTGCGCGACCTCGTAGGAGATCAGCTGAGCGGCCGCCCGCATCGAGCCGAGGAACGAGTACTTGGAGCCCGAGGCCCAACCCCCGAGCATGATCCCGTAGAACGAGATCCCGCTGAGCGCGAACACGTACAGCGGCCCGACCGATACATCCATCCCGTACAGCCCGACATTGGTGCCGAAGATGTTCTGGACGTCGCCCCACGGGATGATCGCCACGGCCCCGACCGCGGTCATGATCGAGATCGCCGGCGCGACCCTGAATAGGAAACCGGTAGCCGTGGTCGGCTTGAACGGCTCCTTGAGCGCGAACTTGACGATCTCGGCCATCGGCTGCAACAGGCCGAACGGACCCACGCGGTTCGGTCCATACCGGTTCTGGAACCGGCCCAGGAGCTTGCGCTCGTAGACGGTCAGCACCGGGAGAATCCCGAAAACCACCCCGAAGATCAGCAGCGACCTGACGATCTGGATCCACCAGGGCTCGAAGTAGTTGACATCCGCCAGGATCGTCACGCCTTGATGACCTCCACCAGCGGTTCGGTCAGGGCATTGGCCGAGTCCTTGGCGATCCCATTCGCCAGGAACGCGGTCCCGCTCGGGACGCCGGTTCGAACGGCGGCCCGTCCGTACAGCCGCGTCCCGTTCTGGGCCACCTGCACGGTCTCGCCGCCCCGGATGCCGAGCCGCTCGGCGTCCTCGGGCGCAAGTTCAACGATCTGCTCGGCGACGGCGAACTGGAGCGCCGGCGAGATCTCGACCTCGGGGGAGGCCCAGATCGGGCGGTAGGTTCCGAGCCGTAGGTGGCCGTTGCCAGGGGTGTCGACGGCGGCCACGTGGCCGCCGGAGGCGGGCCCCCGGGCCGATTCCTCGAGTGTTGCTGGGCTAGCGGGCCCAGCAACACCGGCCGTGACGTCGCCGGCCGCCGGTACTGCCGCCGCCGCATCGGTCTCCTGCCAGCGCACCCCATGCCCGCCGATCTGCTCGAGCGTCAGCCCCGCGTAGAAGGGGACTGCCTCGGTCAGCTGTCGGAACGCCATCGGGCTGGTCAGTGTCTCGAGGTCATGACCGATGCGCCTGGCGAGGTCGGCGATCACCGACCAGCCCGCGCGCACCTCGCCGGGGTGCTGGATGGCGGCGCGCAGGCGTTGCAGCCGTCCGTCGGGATGGACGACGGTGCCGTCCTTCTCGGCGCTCGACTCGGCCGGGAAGATCACGTCGGCGTACTTCGCGAGTCCCTCGGACAGGACGGACGCGTGGGCGACGACGAGGAAGGCGCCGCCGAGCGCCGCGCGCCAGGCCTCTCGGTCGGCGAGCTCGCGGAGCGGGTCGACCTGCAGCAGGTACAGGCTCGCGATTTCACCGTGCGCCGCGGCCTTCGCGATTTCCGCCACGCCGCGGCCGACGCGGGCCGGCTCCGAATAGCCAGGGCCGGCGTTCGACACGGCTCCGGCCTCACGGACCCCGCGCGTATTGGCGCCGGCCGGGATCTCGAGCAGTCCTGCGCCGTCGTGCTCGGACAGCTTCAGCAGCTCGGCGATTTTCAGAAGCCTCGGGAGGGCCTCCGGCGGTAACGACTCGCCCCACAGGATCACGACGTCGCTGCCGCCGTCGCGCAGCAGGGCGGCGAGGTCGGTGACGTCGGCGCCACCGTCGTTCGAGGCCGGTTCGTTCCTGGAGGCTGCTATCGAAAGAGCAGCCTCCAGAGCAGCCAGGAACTCGGTCTCCTCGCCGGGCGCGTAGCGGACGCTGAGCGTCGCGTTTGAGTCGAGCGCGCTCGGGCGGGCCGAGGCGATCGCGAGCTTGACGCCATGGCGGCGCACGCCCTTGCGGATTCGCAGATCGAGGATCGGGGAGTCGTCCAGCGGCTCGGCTCCGAGGACGAGGACGGTGTGCGCGAACTCGATGTCCGGGACCGTCGCCTGCAGCGCCGGTGCGGCCAGCGCTCGGACGACGCCGAGCTCGACCGTGCCGGATGCCAAGCGGCACTCGATGTCGTGGGAGTCGAGCCCCTCGCGCAGGAGCCTCTGCAGCAGGAACGCCTCCTCGTTGGTCGCCTGGCCACCGACCAACGCCGCGACCCTGCCCTTGTGGCCCGCGATCGCGGATGCGGCGTCGAGCGCTCGCTCCCAGGAGACCTCTCGCAGGTCGGTGCCCTCGCGCACCATTGGACGTGTGACCCGCTGATCGACGTGGATCGCCTGGTAGGCGAAGCGGCCCTTGTCGCACAGCCAGCCGTCGTCGACCTCGGGGTGTTCGCGGGCGAGCACGCGGGAGACCTGCTCGTCGCGGACGGTGAATTCGACGTTGCACTGCGATGGGCAAAGCGTGCAGATGCCGCCGGCGCCCTCGATGTCCCAGGGCCGCGCTCGGAACCGGTAGGGGCGACTCGTCAGCGCCCCGACCGGGCACAGTTCGATGATGTTGCCGCTGAACGGCGCGACGTAGGGGTGGCCGTCATGGGTGCCGACGAACGTGTGGCCGCCTCGCTCGGCGAAGATCAGCTGCCAGTCCTCGGCGATCTCCTGGCTGAAGCGCACGCATCGGTAGCAGAGGATGCAGCGCTCGCGATCGATCGCGATCAGCGGTGACAGCGCCAGCGGCTTGACGAAGTGGCGCTTGGGCTCGACCACGCGGGTGATGCCCCGGCCCCAGCCGAACGTGATGTCCTGCAGCGGGCACTCGCCGCCCTTGTCACATACGGGGCAGTCGAGCGGGTGGTTGACGAGCAGGAACTCGACCATCGCGTGCTGGGCGTCCCTGACCCGGGGCGATTCGGTGTGGACGACCATCCCGTCCTTGACCGCCGTCGAGCACGATGTCTGGAGCTTCGGGATCCCCTCGATCTCGACGAGGCACATCCGGCAGGCGCCAACCGGCTGCCCGAGCTTCGGCTCGTAACAGAAATACGGGATCTCGACGTCGCCCTGTTTGGCGGCGTCGACCAGCATCGTCCCCTCGACCGCCTGAATCTCGCGGCCGTCGACCGTCAGCTGGATGATCTTCTGTTCAGGCCTTGGCATCCGGGCGTGCGGTCAGGGGGTCAGAACCGGAACCACGTCGCGTTCTTGGCGGTTCGTGATGCGCTCGCGCGCCGCCTCGATCTCAGCCTCGAGCTCGTGGCGGAACTTCTCGACGATCGAGCCGATCGGCATCGCCATCGCGTCGCCAAGCACGCAGAGGCAGTTACCGATGATCTGGGTCTGGACGGATGCCAGGAGGTCGAGGTCCATCGGAGTGGCCTCTCCCGACTCGATCCGCTGGAGCATCTTCACGGTCCAGTTGGTCCCCTCGCGGCAGGGGACGCACTTGCCGCACGACTCGTGCGCGTAGAACTTCGCTAGCTTCTTGGCGATCTCGAGCGCCGAGTGGGTCTCGTCGATCACGATGACCGCGCCGGAGCCGAGCATCGAACCGGCCTTCGCCATCGTGTCGAAGTCGTAGGCGAGGTCGAGGTCGTCGCCGGTCAGGACGGGTGAGCTGGAGCCGCCCGGGAACCACATCTTCACCTCGTGGCCGGGCTGTGGGCCGCCCGCAAGGCCGTAGATGAGTTCACGGCTGGGGATTCCGAGCTCGATCTCGTAGTTGCCCGGCCGCTGGACGTCGCCCGAGACGGAGACGAGCTTGGTCCCGGTCGAGGTCTCCGTGCCGATCGTCGCGTACTCGTGCCCCCCGATCTTGATGATCGCGGGAACGGTTGCCAGGGTCTCGACGTTGTTGATCAGGGTCGGGCCGTCGTACAGGCCCTCGATCGCCGGGAACGGCGGCTTCAGGCGCGGATTGCCTCGCTTGCCCTCGAGCGAGTCGAGCAGCCCGGTCTCCTCGCCGCAGATGTACGCGCCGGCGCCCCGGTGCAGGACCAGCTTGAGCGAGTGGCCGGAGCCAAGGATGTTCTCGCCGACGTAGCCCGCTCGCTCGATCTCGGCGATCGCCTCCTCGAGGATGTCGGCCTGCAGCGCGTACTCGCCGCGGATGTAGATGAACGCGTGGTGGATGCCAGTCCCATAGGAGGTGATGATGATGCCCTCGAGCAGCATGTGCGGGCTCTTCTGCATGATCTCCCGGTCCTTGAAGGTCCCGGGCTCCGACTCGTCGGCGTTGCAGACGAGGTACTTGGGCATGTCGCCCCTGGGCAGGAAGCCGGCCTTCTGGCCCATCCGGAAGCCGGCGCCGCCGCGGCCGCGGATGCCGGAGTTGGAGATCTCCTCGATTACCGCCTCGGGCGGCATCTCGAGCGCTCTGCGCAGCGCGCTGTAGCCGCCGCGGCGCTCGTAGATCGGGATCGTGTTCAGGCCGGGTTCGTCGATCCCGTTGAACAAGAGGTGTCGGCTCACGGGGCCTCTCCGGTCTGGTTGGCCGTACCGGCAGCGGCCGTGTCGGCGCATGCCCTGAACCGCAACTGCTTGTGTTCCAGGACCGGCCGGTCCGCCTCCAGGTCGGCGATGATCTGGGGCGCGTCGTCGAGGTTCAGCGGGCCGACGAACTCGCCGTTGACCGACGCCATCGGGCCGATGTCGCAGGCACCGAGGCACTCGAATTCCTGCAGGTGGACGTCGTCGTGGCCATCGGCCGCTGCCTGCATCGCCGCGAAGAACTCGTCGGCGCCAAGCAGCGAGCAGGTGATGTTCGTGCAGACGAACACGTCGTTTCGAGCCTTGGGCACGAGCGAGAACATGTCGTAGAACGAAGCCACGCTGGTGACGTACGCGGGCGTCAGCCGCATGACGCAGGCGACCTGGGTGATCGCCTCCGGCGAGCACCAGCCGTGGTGGCGCTGTGCCAGGTGCAGGGCTGGGATGGCCGCCGATTTCGAGTCCGGGTAGCGGGCCATCGCCGCTTCGATCGCGCTGCGAAGCTCGGCAGGCACCGGGGTCGTCGCCGGGTCGGGGACCGTGGCCGGCGCTTTCGTCAGGTCGACCTCGGCGTCCCAGCCGGGGACGCGGGAGCCGTGCTCGTAGCGGCGGACCGCCGGGCGGCGGGCGAACGGGTCGCTGGCGGGTCCGAAGCTCATCGGTCCACGCCTCCAAGAATCGGGTCGATCATCGCCAGGGTCGCGATCAGGTCGGCGATGTAGGCGTCCCTGACCATCGGCGCGGTCGACTGCAGGTTGACGAAGCTGGGGTCGCGCATGTGCACCCTGGCCGGCTTGGAGGAGCCGTCTGAGCGCACGAAGCAGCCGAGCTCGCCGCGCGGCGACTCGATCGGGTAGTAGGCCTCGCCCGGCGGCACTCGGAATCCCTCGGTGACGAGCTTGAAGTGGTGGATCAGCGCCTCCATGCTGGTCGCCAGCTCGTGGCGAGGCGGTAGCACGACCTTGCGATCGTCGGCGATGTGCGGACCCTCCGGGAGGCCGTTGAGGGCCTGCTGGATGATCTTGGTCGACTCATACAGCTCGGCGTGGCGGACGCGAAAGCGGTCATAGTTGTCGCCGACGGTGCCGATCGGAACCTTGAAGGCAAAGTGGTCGTAGCTCGAGTACGGCGCCGCCTTGCGGAGATCCCAGGGGTTGCCGGCGGCGCGCAACAGCGGCCCCGTGACGCCCAGTGAGAGCAGCGTCTGTTCGTCGAGCGGGCAGGTGTTGCGTAGGCGCGCCAGCAGGATCTCGTTCTTCTCGAGTAGGTCCGCGTACTGGTCGGCGCGAGTCGGCATCTCGTTGAGAAATTGCTGGAGCTTATGGGCGAAGCCGACCGGAATGTCCTCGAACACCCCGCCAACCTGGATGTAGCGAGTGTGCATCCGCTGGCCGGAGGACATCTCGAACAGATCGAGAATCGTCTCGCGCTCGCGGAAGCAGTACCAGAACATCGACATCGCGCCGAGGTCGAGCGCGCTCGTGCCGAGCCAGACCAGATGCGACATGATCCGGTTCAACTCGAGGTGAATGACCCGCAGGTACTGGGCTCGCGGCGGTACCTCCAAGTCGAGCAGCGTCTCGACCGCCCCGCAGAACGCCATCGCGTTGAAGTAGTAGCTGAGATAGTCCATCCGCTCCACGACCGGGATCACCTTCCAATAGGACTTATCCTCGGCGGTCTTCTCGATCCCGGTGTGGACGTAGCCGATGATCGGCTTGATGTCGCGGACCACCTCCCCCTCGAGCGTCGCGATCAGTCGCAGCACGCCATGGGTCGCCGGATGGTGGGGCCCTATGTTGAGGGTCAGCAGCTCGTGGGTCTCGCCCATCCCCGCCGACTCGGTGGTCAGCGTGACCGACTCCTCGCGCCTGCGGTAATCGCCGACACTCATTGCCATTTCCCGTACGAGGTCTCCTCGTTGTAGGTGAACAGCACGGGTTCGCCTCCGACCGGGAAATCGCGGCGCTGGGGATGGCCCTCGTAGTCCTCGGGCATCAGGATCCGGCGCAGGTCCGCGTGCCCGTCGAAAATGACGCCGAACATGTCGAAGCACTCGCGCTCCGGGAAGTCGGCGCCAGGCCAAAGTGTTGTGACCGTTGCGATCCTGGGATCGTCCGTGTGGAGCCGGGCCTTCACCGAGATGCGGTCGACCGCCCTCATGTCGAGCAACTCGTAGAGCACCCCAAGGCGCGGCTCCTCCGGGTAGTAGTCGACCCCGTGCAAGCTGGCGAGGAAGGTGAAGCCCTTGCCTCGCAGGGCTTCCAGGACCCCGAGATTCCGCGCCGGGTCGATCTGGAGCTCGGCGCGGCCGCTGTGGAAGGTTGTGCCGATGACCGAATCGGGTTCGGCGTCACGAAGCTCCTGCGCGATCAGCTCGAGGCCGGTCGCGTCAGTCACTGGGCGAGTCTCCCGTGGGGGTCAGTAGCTCTTCGGTGCCGATGGCGTCGTAACGCTCGCGCCAACCCTCGCGGCCCTTGCCCTGAATCTTGTCGCGGAGCCGCAGAATTCCGTGCGCCAGCGCCTCGGGCCGTGGCGGGCAGCCGGGCACGTGCACGTCGATCGGCATGAACTTGTCGCTCGGGACCAGCGCGTAGTTGTTGAACACGCCCATCGACGAACAGCAAGCGCCCATCGAGATCGCGAACTTCGGCTCCAGCATCTGGTCGTAGATTCGGCGTATGACGGGCGCCATCTTGATCGACACGCGGCCCGACAGGATGATCATGTCGGCCTGGCGCGGGGAGGCACGAAACGCCTCGAACCCGAAGCGGGCGATGTCGACCCTGGCCGCCACGATTGACATCATCTCGATCGCGCAGCACGCCAGCCCGAAGGTCAGCGGATAGATCGAGTTGCCCTGGGCCCACGCGACCGCCTTGTCGAGCGTCGTCGTCATCACCGCCTGCTCGACATGCCGATCGAGCTCGTCGCCCTCGAGGTCGCCGCGCAGCATGTCGCGTGACAACAGCTGGCGCGCTCGGAATTCGGACGGGACCTGCTGGCGTTTCACTTCCATTCGAGTGCTCCTCGGCGCCACACATATACAAACGCGACCATCAGCAGCACGACGAAGGTGATCATCTCACCGAGCGCAAAACCGCCGAAGGAACGGAGCTCGATGGCGATCGGGTACAGGAAGATCACCTCGATGTCGAACAGGATGAACAACATCGCGATCAGGTAAAAGCTGATCCCGAACCGGAACCCGCGCTGGATCTCCGAGGGAAGGCCGCATTCGTACGGTGTCGTGCGGTTCTTGTTGGGACGGGTCTTGACGCCGGTGAAGACGTTCAGTACCGAGAAGAGCGCTCCGACGAGTCCCCCCAGGATCACGAAGACGATCGCGGGTAAGTAATCCCTCAGCACACCAGCGGTTATATCAACTGGCGGATGGTCGAAGGACTGACTAGTTCGGAGTGCCACATAGTGGCTTTTGCCTCAAACCATTGGGCTTTGTCTATCTACCTATAAAGAGTGCTACGGGCCTTCGTAGGCGAGTCGGGGCGTCGAAAGGTTGTCTCAAAAAAAGGTCGGCGTGGCTGGCGAGCGCCGGATCAAGCGGGGCAGGAATTGGCCCGACCCTCCCGGGTGAAGGCGTGGCAGCGCCATGTCGAACCCCGAGGACAAAGGCCCGCGCAGATCCGGCGCCGCCAGACGCGTGTCGGCGTTTTGAGACGACCTCTCAGTGCACGACCGTCGCGGCGCGCGCCAAGAGCACGACCACGACGACGGCGGACAACGTCATCACGCCGATCTCGCGGCGCACGATCGCGACAACGACCCCGTGTTGGTCGCTGGCCGGTAGGCGCCCGACGGCCTGCGCGCTCTCGAAGCCGCGAGCGTCGAGGATCATCTGCGCCGAGGAGATCCGCAGCTGCTCGGCGATCAGCGAGATGAGGATCGGCAGCACCCCATAGATCAGGTGCAGGTTGGAGGCCTTGCGGCCGATCAGGAGCAACACGGCTCCGAGCACCGCCTCCACGACGACCACCCCCTGGCCCGCTCGCAGCAGCCGCCAGAACCATCGACTGGGACGCGATCGCCACCACGCCCAGCCCCCCCACAGCGCGGCAACGACGTTCAGCCCAATCGCGAGTACGCCGACGGCAATGTGTACGTCCTTCACGGCGCCCCGACGATAAGAGGTTCTCACGGAGAATGAGTGGTGCGACCCACCGGGCAGGCTGCTGGACCCCGGCGCCGACCGGCCCTAGGTTGCCGCCGTGGGGGTGGCGATCGCGCTTTCGGGGGCAGAGCGACCGCATCACGGCCAGCGCCGGGGTTTCGCAGGGTCTAGCTTCGCCGCTTTCGGCCGTCTTCCTCCAGCCGCTCAGCGGCGCGCCAGGCGGCGTAGCAGGGCCGACGGGCAAGCGGCTAGCCTCCTCATTTCCGTATGATGCCGACCCGCATGACCCGCCCGCCTCGTGCGCTCCTGCTGGTGCCAGCCGCCGTCGCCATCGCGATCGGAACCGGCGCCTGCGGGACACAGAGGATCCACATCCCCAGCTCGGATCCGAGCTACAAATCGGATTACGCCGCCGCGCAGCTCTTCAACCAGCGCTGCGGTGGCTGCCACACCTTCTCCTACGCGGGCACCCACGGCTCCGCGGCCAACCCGAGGACCGCCGAGTCGATCAACGGCCCGAACTTCAACGTCCGCTGTGAGCGTCCCGCGACCCGCGTGCTGTACGCGATCAGTAACGGCGGCTTCTCGGGAGCCTACATGCCGGCGAACGTGGTCGTCGGGCCTCAGGCTCGCGAGGTGGCGTTGTTCGTTTCGAGGTTCGCCGGCCGGGAGGCGGTCAATGAGCCTGCGCCAGGCAGCAAGCCGTGCGTGGACCAGGCGATCGGGACACTGCCGGCTGAGTCGGGTGCCGGTGGGTCGTCGGGTCAGTCGACGTCACCGTCGTCGACGCCAGCCCCCGGCAAATCGGTCGGCAACACGCTGCAGCTGTCGGCCAGCGCCACGGCGCTGAAGTTCGACGAGCCGTCACTGACGGCGCCGAAGGCGGGCAAGGTCACGATCGTGTTCACCAATCCGTCGGCGATCCCGCACAACGTCACGGTCCAGCAGGGAACCAACGGGAAGGTGCTGGGGCACACCCCGACGTTCGCCAGCAGCAAGAAGACCCTCGTGCTCAACCTGCCTGCCGGCAAGTACACCTACTATTGCTCGGTGCCGGGCCACCGCCAGGCCGGCATGGTGGGCACCCTGACCGTCAAGTAGCGCGTTCGGCGCTCGCGCCGGTGGATCGTCGACAACACTTCGCGCCGAGATGGTCGCCAGCCGGCCGAGCCGAACGTGCTTGACATCAGACTGATCAGAAGCGACCCGGCCCGGGTCCGGGATGCCCTCGCCAGACGCGGGGGTGGCGCAGCCGCGGCCGTCGGCCAGGTGCTCGAGTTGGATGAGCGCTGGCGCGGGATCACGACGCAGCTCGAGGAGCAAAGAGCCGAGCAGAATCGGTTCAGCCGGGGACGCAAGGGTGCGCCGAACGCCGAGGAGCGGGAGCAGATGGCAGCGCTGGCCGCGCGCGGCCGGGACCTGACCGATCAGGAGACCGCTGTCCGCGGCGAGCTCGACCGGCTGCTGCTGACCCTTCCTAACCTTCCGCTCGACGAAGCGCCCGCCCAGGACACCGTGCTCTACGAACGCGGCGAGGCCGGGCGAACCGGACGCGACCACCTCGAGCTTGCAGGGTCGATGATCGACATCGAGCACGCCGCCCAGCTGTCGGGGTCCCGGTTCGCCTACCTGCGGGGTGCGCTCGTCCTGGTCGAGCTCGCATTGGTGCGCTTCGTGTTCGAGAAGTTGATCGCGGAAGGCTTCGAGCCGGTGATCCCGCCGGTGCTGGTGCGCGAACGTGCCCTGTACGGCACCGGCTTCCTGCCCGACACCGAGCGGCAGATCTACCGGCTGCCCGACGACGACCTCTATCTCACCGGCACCTCGGAGGTCGCCCTCGCGTCCCTGCACCGCGATGAGATCCTCGCCGCCGACTCCCTGCCGCTGCGCTACGCCGGCTTCTCGCCGTGCTTCCGGCGCGAGGCGGGGGCAGCCGGGAAGGACACCCGCGGCATTTTCCGCGTACACCAGTTCGACAAGGTCGAGATGTTCTCGTTCGTCGAGCCCGACCGCTCCGCCGAGGAGCACCAGCGGCTCCTGGCGATCGAGGAGTCGATCCTGCAGGACCTTCAGATTCCTTACCGGGTGGTCGCGATCGCGGTCGACGACCTCGG
Source organism: uncultured Solirubrobacterales bacterium (assembly GCA_963830475.1). Classification (GTDB taxonomy): domain Bacteria; phylum Actinomycetota; class Thermoleophilia; order Solirubrobacterales; family Solirubrobacteraceae; genus Palsa-465. The sequence goes on from CAWHMX010000009.1 coordinate 467,147, forward strand.
CGCCTCGGCCGCGATGAAGTACGACTGCGAGGCTTGGCTGCCTGGCCAGGGCCAGTACCGCGAGCTGACCTCGTGCTCCAACACGACCGACTTCCAGGCGCGACGCCTCGAGGTCCGCTACCGGCCTGCCGAGGGCCGGCCGGCCCCCGTCCACACACTGAACGGAACCGCGACGGCGGTCGGACGCACGTTGATCGCTCTGTTGGAGAACGGGCAACGGGAGGACGGTTCGGTGGCGTTGCCGGACGTCCTCGTGAAGTGGGGGGCGCCGGCCGAGCTGCCGTCGGCGTCCGCCTGACGTCGCCGCGGCCACCACGCTAGCCAGCCCGGCCTAGTGTCCGCCTGACGTCGCCGCGGTCACGACGCTAGCCAGCCCGGCCTAGTGCAACGTCCTCGAAATTCCTTTGCGTTCTGGCGGCGTCCTGCACTAGCGTCCGCTCGGTGATCGTCCGTGTCAGGTGAGCGACGATCTGAAGGGGTTGGTCCTCGAGCTCATCGGCGGCCGCCCTGATGACCTGGAGCCCGTGGTCGCGGAACACTCGATCCTTACGGCGATCGCGGACGAAGTTGCTGCGGATCAGGCCATGCACCCCGAACCCGTCAACTTCGAACACGACGCCGGCCTCCGGCCAGAAGAAGTCGGCACTGAAGCCGTGCAGCGGGTACTGGGTCTCCGGAGCGGGGAGGCCGGCGGCGCGGATCAGCGCCAGGGCGCGCTCCTCAGGCGGTGATTGGGTGCGGCCGGAACGGCGGAGCGGATCGGCGAGCGCCGCGAGGCTCGCCTGGCCGGCCCGGCCGCTCGTCACGCTAAGCAGCTCGAGGACCTTCGTGCGGCTCGTCGCCCGGGTGGCGATCGCTTCGTCGTAGGCCCGCTCCAGCTGACGCGGGGTCAGGAGCGGCGCCGCGTCGAGCAAAGCGCGCTCCGCGCTGGTCACCGGGAGGCCTTCCCGGATTCGGATCTGGCTTGGAAGGAGATGGTAGGTGTGAGCGACGATGCCCGCCCGACCCCTCGACCAGCCTCTGCCCTGATGCGCCACATGGACCGGACGGCTCGAGTCCGGTGGGATCACCTTGAGCACCTCGAGCGCGGTGATCGAAACCAAAGCGGCTGACGGACCGGCCGCCAGGAGCGCAGCCGTTTCGCGTCCAAGCTCGATCTCGGCAAGATGGCCGACGGCGTAGACGCCCCGGTGCAGGCGGTGCAGCGACCGGTTGGCCACCGCGCTGCGAATCATCTGGCGGCTGTAGCCCGCGAGCAGGAGCTGCCCCGCGGAGACTCGACCGCGCTGAGCCCCCGCGATCAGCGCCAGATTGTGCTTCGGCGACACCGGAGCAACCAAAACGTCGAGGCCGTTGACCAGCCTGACCCGGTTATCGACTTTTGGGTTCCTGAGGACCCCCTTCGGCAAGACCCCCTTCTCGGAGGCGCTCGCTCTCGACGTTTTGGTGGGTCGGGGGGTGGTCACACCCGCACGATGCACCAAAACGGCGTCTTCGTCGGCGGCCGGCACGGAATTGGAACGCAGTCGGCACTGAGTTGGTACCACAGGCGGCGATGCCGCCCGAACGTCACCCGGCTCGACGCGCCGGCCGGCCCGGCGGAGAGAGGGGATTCGAACGCTCTCATCGCAATGCGCGCGGCGCCCGCGCCCACCTCTACGTCCTCGTCGGCTGACCGCCAGGATCACTCGCGACCAGATGATCTGGTTGCTGACCCTCCCTAAAGGTAGTGTGGGCGTCACGACCACACTCACCAGGACAGGGGGCGACCCGATGAAACATAACTTCCGCGTAGTCCAAGACTGCCCATGCCCCGAAGACCTCGCGCCATACATCGCGATCATCGGCCAAGACGCTCACGCAACCATCAACTCCATCTACCGCGGCACCGACGCCCAGGCGATCCTCAACGCCCACGGCAAACACACCCAGGCGCAGCTCTACGAATTGTTCCTGCACCATGAAGGCGCCCCCGCCAACCCTCCAGGGTTCTCGACCCACGAACAGAAATCCGACGGCGTCGCTTACCCGCACGTCGCGCGCGGACACGACCTCGCCTGGTGGCAAATCGGCTTCGACGTCAACGACAACGACATCACCAACTGCATCCGCGTCGCCGGACAGAACGGCTGGCATCTCTGGCGCCCATACCCATCCGGCGCCGAGTTCCACCACCTGAACTTCGCCGGGGAGCCGATTCCGGGCAAGCTCGCAGAACGGATCACCCACCTCCGAGGCACGCTCCCGCAGCACTGAGGCGTTGGCAACCAACGGAGAGAGGGGGATTCGAACCCCCGAACGAGGTTAACCCCCGTTACGCGATTTCCAGTCGCGCCCGTTCAACCACTCCGGCATCTCTCCGAGCGTTGCGCGCAAGCGTAGCGACGACCTGGCGTCGCGACACTCGACACTAGCTAGACCTGCCAGGCGCCTCCGCGCAGCAGGGGCACCTGCTCGCCGCCGGCCCGCCGGCCCGTGACCGCGACATCGTCGGCGCCGACCATGAAATCGATGTGGATCTCGCTGAGGTTGAGCCGGGCGAGGTTGTCGTCGCCTTCGACCGAGTCCGCGTAACCCCGCCCGAAGGCAAGGTGGCTGGCGGCGTTCTCGTCCAGCAGCGTCGTGTAGAAGACGGTCCCAAGCTTGCCGATCCGGCTCTCGCGGTCGACCAGCGCGACCTCGCCGAGCCGCGCGGCACCTTCATCGCGACTCGTCAGGGTTCGCAGCGTGCCGCCGCCTTGCTCGGCCTCGATCTCGACCGCGCGACCGCCCTCGAACCTGACGCGCAGGCCGGTGATGATCGTGCCCGAGCTGAACAGGGGCTTGGTCGACGTGACCGTCCCGTCGACCCGGGTCGGGTCGGGCGCGGTGAACACTTCCTCGGTCGGGATGTTCGCCGTGTGGACGACGTTGTCGACGTTTGCCATCTGGCCGCTGATCCAGCGCGAGCCGGGAAGCAAGCCGATCGTCAGGTCGGTTCCGGGACCCTCGAAGTGCAGGGCGTCGAGCCGCAGTTCGTTGAGCCTCGCCGAGATCTCGGCGAGGCGATCCAAGCGCGTACTCCACGCCTGCGCTGGATCCGGCTCGTCGAGACGGCAGACGTGCGCCACCTGCTCCCATAGCCGCTCGAGCGCCGCCTCGGGATCGAGATCGGGGAACACGATCGCCGCCCAGCCGGGCGTCGGACTCGGCACGATCGACCAGTTCAACAGCCGCTTGGCGACGATCTCGCCCGTCTCCCGCAGTCGCGGCAGCATGTCCAGTCCCAGGCGGTCCGGGTCGATGTCGGCCATCAGATTCGGCGCCGAGGGTCCGGCCAGCGCGATATTGGCGGCATGGGCGTCACCGAGCGCCAGCACCCGCCGGCCGAACCAGGGCGGAACGTATGACAGCGTCTCGAGCGCTGCGTGCTTCATCCGCGAGTGCTTCACGTAGGGGTCGAACACCGCGAGGTCGACGAACTTGGCGCCGCGGGCGTACGCCGCGTCCGCAACCGCTCGCATCAGTTCCTCCATCCCTGGCTCCGAGCTCACCGAAACGATCTGGTCGGGCTGGACGTTCGCGCCCAACCCGACCGCGAGTTCGGCGAGCGCCGCGGGGTAGCCCGACCTTCCGCCCACGCCGCTAACCGACCGGCGCCGCGAACACCGATGCCAACGCCCGCCCGGCCAGCTCAAGCGACTCCAGGTCGTGGACGTCGGGCAGCGAGACCGTCATCCCCTCGATGCCGACGTCGGCGAGTGCCTGGGCACGCTCGGCGATCGTGTCGGGATCGCCGGCGATCGTCGCGGCGATACGTTCCTCCGGAGTGCCGAGCTCGCGCAACGCCTGCTTCTTGGCCTCTGCCGCCTCGTGCGTCGGAGCGACCAGGATCACCCCCATCGCGGTCTTCGTGATCTCGGCGGGATCGCGTCCCACGTCGGCGCAGTGACCCTCGAGCACGCCAAGTAGGTGCTTGGCCCGCTCGGGGTCGCCGAACACGTTGCAGCCGTCTCCGTACTGGGCGACCAGGCGCAGCGTCTTGCGCTCGCCGCTGCCGCCGATCAGGATCGGGATGTCGCCACGGATCGGCTTCGGATTGTTGTAGGCGCCGTCGGTCCGGAAGTGCTTGCCTGCGACCGTGGTCTGCTCGCCCGTGAACATCGACCTCGCGATCTGCAGTGCCTCCTCGAGCCGCTCGAACCGCTCCTTGAGCGGCGGGAAGTCGAACCCGTAGGCGACGTGCTCCTCCTCGAACCAGCCGGCACCGACGCCGTGCCAGACCCGGCCGCCCGAGATGATGTCGAGGGTGGTGGTGGTCTTGGCCGCGAGCGCCGGGTTGCGGTAGGTGACGCTGCCGACCACGAGGCCGAGCGTCAGTTGCTCGGTGCGCGCCGCGAGACCAGCGAGCATGGTCGAACCTTCGAACATCCAGTTCTCGGGTGGCCCGACGGGCGGGATCTGGTGCAGGTGGTCCATCACCGACACCGAGCTGAAGCCGGACGCTTCGGCCGTCGTCGAGATCTCGACGAGCTTGTCGAAGACCTCGTCGGCCGCCACGTTCGGGTAGTTGAAATTCGGGAGGTGGAGATCCAGTGAGATTGGGACGCGCATTCCTCAAACCTACAGGTTGCATCGAGAATTCACTCCATGGACACGGTTGAGATCCAGGGCAGGCTCGCGCGCGTGCGAGTGGCCCGGTTGGCGACCGTCGATCCCGACTCGAGGCCCCACATCGTGCCGATCACATTTGCGTTGCTCGACGAGCGGACGATCGTCACCGCCGTCGATCACAAGCCCAAGCGCACCGTCGAGCTGAGGCGCCTGCGGAACATCGCCGCCAACCCCGCCGTCGCCGTTCTGGCCGACCACTACGCAGACGACTGGGACGAGCTGTGGTGGGTTCGCGCGGACGGCACCGGCCGCATCGTCGGGTCCGGCCAGGGGACCCAGTTGCGAGCCGCCGCCGTCGATGCCCTCGCCGGTCGATATCCGCAGTACCGCGAGGTCCCGCCCACAGGCGCCCTGATCGTGATCGCGGTCGGCAGATGGTCGGGCTGGTCGGCGACGCCTGACCCCTGAACCACGACCGACGTGCTCAGCTGAAACGAGGGTGTCGCCGCTCTCGAAATGCCGCGACGCCCTCGGCGAAATCCCGTGAGCACAGTCCGAGCTCGCGGGCGTGGCGCAACCGCTCCCGGTCGGCCCCGCTCAACAGCCCGCCGGAGCGACGTAGAGCGTGCAGCGCTTCGCGATTGGCCTGCACCGAGAGCGGCGCCAGCTCGCGCACCGCTCGGGCGACCCCCACCGCCACGTCGTCGAGTTCGGCGGGGTCGACGAGTTGGTTGATCAACCCGAGTTCGAGTCCGCGTTCGGCGGTCAAGGTGCCGCCGGCCAAGAACAGGTCGCAGGCAACGGCAAACGGGATCTCGGCGCAGATCCGCTCGAGCCCGCCGGGTGAATACACGAGGCCGAGCCGGCCCGCGGGGGCTCCCAGCGACGCGGACGGGGCCGCGATCCGCAGGTCGCAGGCGAGCGCCAGCTCGAGGCCGCCTCCGAGCGCCGGGCCGTTGAGTGCCGCCACGACCGGCAGCGGTTGGCGCTCGAGTAGCGTCAGGACCTCGACGTCGTCCGGGGCGATCGTCGTGTCAGCGTGGGCGGGGTCCGGCGGCGAGGTCAGCGCCGCAAGGTCGTAACCGGCGCTGAAGGTCGAGCCGGTGCCCGTCACGATCAGGCAGCGCACGTCGGCCGGCGTGCCCCTGATCGCCTCGATCAGCGCCGACAGCACTTCCTGCGACAGCGCGCCGCGGTGGCGCTCGTTTCCGATCCGGATGCGGCGCACGCCGGCGGCTGGGACGTCAACGACGACGGGCGCGATCGCGGCGGCCGGGTCGTTCGTGTCGGTCATCCGTCCTGCAGCGCCGGCGCCGGGAGTCGCTGCTTGACGACCTTGCCCATCGCGTTGCGGGGCAGCTCGGAGACGAAGTGGACCTGTCGCGGTCGCTTGTGCGGCGCCAGCAGCGCGGCGACGTGGTTCGCGAGATCGCCGGCAGTCGGCGACGGCGCGCCGTCGCGGAGCACGATCCAGGCTTCGATCCGTTCGCCCAGGTCCTCGTCCGGGCGGCCCGCGACCGCGACCTCGCTGACCGCCGGATGCTCGAGCAGGGCACCCTCGATCTCGCCGGCGCCCACCTTGTAGCCGCCGGTCTTGATCAGGTCGGTCGACTTGCGCCCGACGATCCGAACGTAGCCATCGGACGCCCGAGTCGCGAGGTCGCCGGTCCAGAACCAGCCATCGCGCACGACCTTTCGTGTCGCCTCGGGCCGGTTCAGGTACCCGACGAACAGGTTGGGTCCGCGGACCACCACCTCGCCGATCGTCTCGCCGTCCGACGGAACATCCTCGCCGTCGTCGCCGACGATCCGAACATCGACGCCCGGCAGTGGGGCACCGACCTCGCCTGGACGCCGTTCACCGTCGGCTCGGACGGCTGTGTTCATCAGCGTTTCGGTCAGCCCGTAACGCTCGACGATCCGCTGACCGGTCGCGCGTTCGATTCGTTCGAAGGTCTTCGCCGGAAGCGCGGCGGAGCCTGACACCAGCAGCCTCGCACCCGACAGCGCGCTCGCCACCGTGGCATCCATCTCGGCCGCCTCCGCCAGCCGGTGATACATCGTCGGGACTCCGAACAGCATCGTCGCGCCGTCGGTCAGCGCCGCGGCCGCCGCCTCGGGGGAGAAGCGCCCGAGATGGCGGACGTGGCCGCCGCGACGCAGCGGCCCGAGCGTGCCGAGCACGAGCCCGTGTACGTGGAAGATCGGGAGCGCGTGGGTCAAGTTGTCAGCCTCGGTCCACGACCATGCCTCGGCGAGCGCGTCGAGGTTGGCGGCGACCGCGCGCCGGGGGAGCAGGACCCCCTTCGGCTTTCCGGTCGTGCCGGACGTGTAGACCACGAGTGCGACCCGCTCCGGATCCTGCGGCCCCGTGGGGAGCTTGTCGCTCGCGGCGACCTCGACGCTCAATCGCCGCAGGTGGCCTAGCGGGGCCACCTGCGGCGCTCCAACGATCGCCTCGGGCTGGGAGTCCGACAGGATGTGCTCGAGCTCGGAGCTACCGAGCTTCGGGTTGAGCGGCACCAGCTCGATTCCCGCCTCGATCAGCGCGACCGTTCCGATGATCGCCTCCAGCGTGTTCTCCGACCAGACGGCGGCACGCCGGACGCCCTCGAGTTCACGCGCGACGGCTCCCGCGGCGGCACGCAGCTGTGCGTAGTTGAGCGTGCGCTCGCCGACGGTTACGGCCGGCTCGGATTCGAGTTCACGCAGGCGTGTCAGGTTCAAGTTGGCGCACCTTCACAAAAACTGGGCCAGTGGTTGGACCAGTTGTAGCGGATTCTGCAAGACTGCCTCAGATGGCGAGTGCGCTGCAGCCGGTCCGTCGCAGCCGCCTCTATCAACAGGTGGCGGATCGGCTGCGGGCCCACATCGACGTCGAGGGCCTGCAGCCCGGCGACCGCCTGTTGTCCGAGCGCGAGCTCGCCGAGCGACTCGGCGTCTCGCGGACTTCGGTGCGCCAAGCGCTGACCGCGCTCGAAGTCATGGGGCTCGTCGAGATCCGCCACGGCGGCGGCGTGTTCATCACCGAGCCTCCGGAGATGGTGCTGCCGCTGCTGGCCGACGCGCTCGCCGACGAGCACGAGCAGCTGCCGGCGATCATCGAGGTCCGGCAGGCGATCGAGGCCCAGACCGCTCGTTTGGCGGCGCTCCGGCGAACTGACGATGACCTGGCTGGGTTGGAGCTCGCGATCCGCCGGATGCAGGACGCCAACCGGGCCGGAGAGGACGCCGCCGACGCGGACCGAGAGTTTCACGACGGCATCGTTGCGGCTGCCCGCAATCCGCTGCTCGCGACCCTGTGGGAGCAACTCTCATCGCCCGTCGACAAGACCCGCCGAGCGTCGCTGGCGCGACCCGGTCGCCCAGCCGCGTCGCTGCGTGCCCATCGGCGGATCCGCGACGCGATCACGGCAGCGGATCCCGACCGGGCTGCCAAGGCGATGCTGGCCCATCTGGAGGTCGTTGCCGACCTCGGCTTTCTGACGACGCTGCGCGACGCCGACCGCACGATCAAGCGGACGTGACTAAGTGGCACCCAAGGAGATGACAACGGTGACCGTTACCGCGACGATTCGGACCTCGCTCGTCGGGTCCTACCCGCAACCAAACTGGCTGATCGATCGAGAGTCCTTGGGCAAGCGCCTGCCCCCGCGCCTGCGCGCCAGCGAACTCTGGCGGACCGATCCGAAGTGGCTGCGCGAGGCCCAGGACGACGCGGTCCTGCTCGCGATCCGCGACCAGGAGCGGGCTGGGCTCGACATTCTCACCGACGGCGAGATGCGTCGCGAGAGCTACTCCAACGTGTTCGCCAACGCACTGTCGGGGGTCGACATCGACAACCCCGGAACGATCCGTAGCCGGGCTGGAACCGACACACACGTCCCGCGAGTCACCGGTCCGATCAGGCGCCGGGAGCAGGTGCACGTTGCCGACGTCGAGTTCCTCAGGGCCCACACCGACCGAACGATCAAGGTGACCGTGCCGGGCCCGTTCACCATGTCACAGCAAGCCGTGAACGATTTTTACGAGCGTGACGAGGATCTGGCGTTCGCATACGCCGACGCGGTCCGCGAGGAGATCGAGGATCTGTTCGCCGCCGGCGCCGACATCGTGCAGCTCGACGAGCCGTGGTTGGAATCCCGGGCGGAGCAGGCCAAGCGATTCGCCGTACCGACGCTCGAGCGCGCGATCGACGGGGTCAGCGGGACGACGGCGCTGCATATCTGCTTCGGCTATCCGGCGTTCGTCCCTGACCGCCCGCCCGCCTATCACTTCCTCACCGAGCTGGCGGCTTCATCGATCGACCAGATCTCGATCGAGACTGCTCAGCCTGATCTCGACCTGTCGGTGTTGGAAGAGCTGCCCGGGAAGACGATCATCCTCGGCGTGATCGCGCTCGACAGCCCCGAGGTGGAGGCCCCTGAGACCGTGGCCGGGCGGCTGCGGCGGGCGCTCCCCTATAAGCAGCCTTCCGAGCTCGTGGCCGCCCCCGACTGCGGGATGAAGTACCTGCCCCGAGAGGCGGCCTACGCGAAGCTCGAGGCACTCGTTGCCGGCGCCCGGGCGGTCCTGGAGCAGGCGACAGGAGCGAGCCGATGACGACCGCGCTCCCGCCTGCCATCTCCGCGATCGCGCTCGAGCGCGCGCTCGACGAGTTCCGGCGAGTCGTCGGCGCCGACCATGTGCTCACCTCCGAGGAGCAGGCCGCAGAGTTCCGAGACCCGTTCTGGCACCGCGATTGGGACGACTACGAAGCAGCGGCCGTGGTGCAGCCGGGGTCGGTCGAGGAGATCCAGGCGATTGTCAAGCTCGCGAACGAGCACGCCGTGCCGCTGTGGACGACCTCGACCGGGCGCAACAACGGCTACGGCGGCTCCTCACCCCGAGTCCGCGGCTCGGTCGTGGTGAACCTGCGCCGGATGAATCGCGTGCTCGAGATCAACGAGGAGCTCGGCTACGCGGTCGTCGAACCGGGCGTCCGCTGGTTCGACCTCTACGAGGCGATCCAGGCGGGCGGGCATCGGCTGATGCTGTCGTGTGCCGATCTCGGGTGGGGCAGCGTCGTCGGCAACACGCTCGATCACGGGGCCACTTACCTGCCATACGGCGTCGACATGGCCGCGGCCTGCGGGATGGAGGTAGTCCTGGCCGACGGCGCGCTGCTGCGCACCGGGATGGGGGCGATGCCCGGGAACCAGGCATGGCACGCCTACAAGCGTGGGCTGGGTCCGACGCTCGACCAGCTGTTCATGCAGTCGAACTTCGGGATCGTGACGAAGATGGGCGTCTGGCTGATGCCCTACCCGGAGGTCTACATGCCGTTCTGGGTGCGGGTCCGCTCGGACGACGACCTATCGCCTCTGATCGACACGCTGCGGCGCCTCGAGCTCGACGACACGGTTCGGATGGTCCCGCAGATCCTCAACACCGTGCTGTTCGCGGCAGTCCTGAGCAGGCGCAGCGACTGGTGGGACGGCGACGGCCCGATCCCCGAGCCAGTGATCGACAGGATCGCCACCGAGCTCGAGGTCGGCCGTTGGATGATGCGCGCGGCGCTGTACGGCGACGAGGTCGTGGTTGACCACCGGTTCGCCAAGCTCAAGCAGGCGTTCGAGCGGATCCCCGGCTGCGATGTCTGGGGCACCAAGTGCAGGCCCGAGGATGCCGCCACGCTGGCCCACCCCGCCGAGCGCATCCAGGGCGGGGTGCCGGACCTGGAGTGGAACCGCATGACCGGCTGGTACGGGGGCACCGAGTCGGGTGGTCACGTCGGCTTCTCGCCTGTGGCTCCGCTCACCGGGCGTGACTCGCTCGCGGTGCGAGACCTGATGCGCGGGCTGATCGAGAGTCGGGCCGGGCTCGACTACATGGGCGCGCTGATACCGATCAACGCGCGCAGCTTCATTCACGTCACGATGGTCATCTTCGACGTCGCCAACGAGCGGCACTGCCGTAGCGCCTATGACACCTGCAGGGTGCTGGTCCGCGAGGCGGCCGAGCGCGGCTACGGCGAGTACCGCGCGCACCTCGACTTCATGGATCTGGCCGCCGATCAGTACTCGTTCGGCAACCACGCCTACCGGCGGTTCGTCGAGACGATCAAGGACGCGGTCGACCCGAACGGGATCCTCGCCCCCGGCAAGCAGGGCATCTGGCCGGCGGGGCTCCGCGATCAGGCGCTGCGCGACACCTGATCACTCGTCGACGATCCGGTTCTCCAGCCGCCCGACGTTCTCGATCTCGACGACAACCACGTCGCCGTCGCCGAGCAGCAGCTTCGGGTCGCGCCGGAACCCCACTCCCGACGGCGTACCCGTCAGGATCAGGTCGCCCGGATCGAGCGACGTGAACTCGCTGATCGTGCTGATCAGGGTCGCGATGTCGAAGATCAGCTGCGCGGTCGAAGCCTCCTGCACGGTCTGGCCGTTGACAGTCGTCTTCAGCGACAGCGAGCCGACATCCCCAACCTCGTCGGGTGTCACCAGCCACGGGCCTAGTGGGGTGGCGGCCTCCCACGCCTTACCCTGTAGCCACTGCGGCGACTTGTACTGGTAGTCGCGCATCGTGATGTCGTTGGCGACCGTGTAACCGGCGACCGCCGCCAGCGCGCCTTCGCGCGAGACCCGCCGCACGTGCTCGCCGATGACCACCGCCAACTCGCCTTCGTAGTCCATCGCGCTCGATTCGGGCGGGCGCGGGACATCGTCGTAGGCGCCGGTGAGGCTGGTTGCGAACTTGGTGAACAGAACCGGGTACTCGTGCTCCTGATTGTGTGTCTCCTCGATGTGAGCGAGGTAGTTCAACCCGATGCAGATGATCTTGCCCGGGTTGGGGACCACCGGGCGGTATGTGAGCCGATCGACCGGAAAGGTCACCTTGTCGTACAGCGGCGGCGCACTCAGCAGTGATGCCGGCGTGCGTCGCCCGAGCTCGGCGATGTCGAGCAGCGGGGTCGCGACGTCCCCGTCGATCGTCACCGCCAGCGGGCGTCCTTCGTGGCTCACCGATGCGAAGCGCATTCCGCCGGTGCCTTCAGCCGTGGGGAGCCCCTAGCGCCGTTCCCGGGCGGATCGTCCAAATTCACCGCACCCAGCTTAACCGACGGTCCGGCCACGCGAACCGATTGACCGACCGTATGACGAGGTACTAACTCCTGATACGCCCGGTCGCCGTGGCTGTGGTCACGTGGGTGCCCCCGCGGGAGCCGGTGAGCGGAAGCGCTGGACATACGCGCGAAAATCCCAGCCGGCGAGAAACTGCTGCGCGGCACTGCGCCCGGACTCGAAGAGAGCGCTCGCCTCGGCCGGCGTGATGTCAAACTGCGTCGTGCGCACCCCCAGGGTGGGAATGGCGATTGTGCGGGCGTAGTCGGCGTCGTCCAGATAGAAGCGGTCGTGAGCCTGCATCATCGTGTCGGCCATCGCCGTGAAGAACGCGGCGTCGGAACCGATCGGGGCCACTTGGTCCGGTGGGACGGGGGCGGGATCGAGACCCGCCTTCTGGCCGGGCGCGACGAGCAACAGCCCGAAGGTCGGGAACGCAGGCACGGTGTCCTTCGGAGCGTCGAACAGCCAGACCGGGAAGTTGGACAGCATGCCACCGTCCACGAGCACATGCTGATTTCCCGACCGATCATCGACGACGACCACCGGCCTGAAGAAGACGGGGATCGACATGCTCATGCGAACCGCCTCGGCGATCTCCAACTGGTCGGGGTCAACCCCCAGATGGGTTGCGTCCCGTGGCAATACGAGCATCCTCCGTCCTGACAGGTCCGAGACGATGACCTGCAGGCGATAGAGGCGCTCAGGACTGGCGCCGGGGTCGCGCAGCTCGCCGAAGGTGCGAATTCCCTTCGCCGCGACGCGCTCGCGCATCCAGTTGAGGAAGTACTCGCCGCTGTGCATGCCCCGGTGCCGGGCGAACTCCGTCAGCTCGCCCAGAGGGCCGAGAAGCGCCCGGTCCTCGAAGTTACGGAAGTTCATGTCGTGCAGGACGATGTCCTCGAGCTCGGCACCCGAATAGCCGACCGCGACGAGGGCGGCGGTGATCGCTCCGGCCGATGTGCCGGCGACACACTGGGGCTGATGGCCGGCGTCGGTCAGCGCGCGAAACGCGCCGGCCAGCCCGATCCCCTTTACGCCTCCTCCCTCGAACACCATGTCGGCCTGCATGGCACGATCGCCAGACACTTGCCCCACTGCGCCCACCGCGACTCCGTTTTCCGAGAGTTCGGGATAAGTCCGTCTGAGCCGGCGAGCCTACCGGCATCAATCCCGAGAAGCAACTGACAGTTCGGCTTGACTGGAGCGTGCGTTGGAGCTTCCTACCGGCCGTGATGTGCTCGTGACGCTTCAGTGACACACCTGCGCGTACAGTCCGCTCGTGGTCCACGCTGTTGCAGTGCGCGATTCCGCGGTCGATCAGGCTCGGCGTGTGGCCAGGCCGGAAGGCGACGCGAACGCGCGCACCAGCCTCGGCGGACAGGGTGCAACGAGACGCGCCGCGATGCGGCCGAGCCAGGTCTCAGTGATCCAACGCACGTGTGCCTGTGGTGGCATCGGCGGAGCGGCTTCGGGCTTCAAGCACGGGCGCGACGAGGAGCTGTCGGCGCGCAGCAGTCCGACACCGGCAGCCGCAGTGACCGCGTCGGCGGCACGCGAGGCCGTTGCGGCGGCGCGGCGCGGCGGGGGTCGGGCGCTCGACGAGCGGACTCGGGCTGAGATGGAGGCACGGCTGGGCGGTGACTTCTCCGCCGTGCGAATTCACACCGACGAGGCGGCGGCACGATCGGCGGCCGGCGTCCATGCCCGCGCATACACGGTGGGCGATGCGATCGTGTTCGGGGCTGGCGCCTACCAGCCGGGAATCTCCGACGGCCGGCGGACGCTGGCGCACGAGCTCGTGCACGTACAGCAGCAGGCTCGCGGCACGATGCCCGGCACCGACCTCCGCGGCGGGATCGCGGTCAGCGAGCCGGGGGATGCCTTCGAGCGGGAGGCGGAGGCACGCGCATCGGGGTCGGAGCGAGCGCCATACAGCGAGCCGGCGGGCGATGGCAGTCGAGCCGCTCCTGCGATCCAGCGCCAGTCAGAGCCGCCCAAGACCGCCGCCGACGGCTCGCAGCCGGTGCCCGACAGCGTCGCGCCGATCGGCGCGCCGCCGATGATCGAGGAGGAGCTTGAGCCCGAAGCTGAGCCCGCATCCGGCCCCCCGGCGATGATCGCCAGGCAGGCTCAGTCGTCGACAGGATCCGCCACGAGGGGAGCCGCAGCCGGGTTCACCTGCCAGACCGTCACATGGAGGGACTATCCGCCGGCCAATCCAGCGGGAGTCCCGTACGACGCGCTGACCGGCTTCCTGTGGAGCCGGCGCGGCAACCAGTTCTCGGCTCGCTTCAACCCGAGGACATCCTGGGTGCGGCCGAAATGGCGCACCGACACGAGCGCGGCGTCGATGGCGCTGCTCCGCCATGAGCAGTACCACCTCAGGCTCGTCTGCCTGCTGGCCGCCAAGGCGACGACCGCCGCGACGGCCGGGACACCGGTGGCGACCGTCGCCGGGCAGATGCGCACGGCGGTCGCCCGTTACACCGTTGCGTACGACGACGACACCCAGCACGGTACGAACGCCAATCTCCAGAATAAGTGGGTGGCGGACATCGATGCCGGCGTCGTGCAATTTCCCTTCGCCAGCGCTCCGTAGCGACCACACCGGCGCCGCCGGGCGCTCCGTTCGCGATGGACTGCTGCAGCCGCACCGCCGGCGAGCGTGCTTGGCCGGCTCATCGACCTCGCCCGCGGCCGGGTCTGGACGGATCCCGGAAGTGGCCCAGGACATCGGCGCCCGGGGCGAGCGCCGGCACGTCGCTGTGCAGCGACTCGACGCGGCCGTTCGGCGGGTCGCCCACCCGGATCGACACGCGGTAGGTCCTCGCGGCGTTCTCGCCCACCTGTCCCGTGATCGTGTAGTCGACGCCGGTCAGGACGTCGACAGTCTCGAAGCTCCCGTCGGCGAGCGGGACGGTTAGCCGGCGGCCGATCGCGCGAGCCTGGAGGTCGATCTCGACCCCCGCCTTCCGCGCCTCGCGGATGAACCGCTCGACGCCCTTGTTCTGGGCCTCGAGGTTGACGACCTCCGGCGCGAGCATGATCCCGGCGAACAGCTCGCCGCCGAACCCCGGGCCGACGAGGTGCGCGCGGTGATAGCCGCGCAGGAGACGGGCGAGCCGCTCGGCGAGACCGGGCGGGGTCGTCGACAGGCCGGCGAGCTCGTCCGGGGTCAGGACATAGCGTTCGAGCCCCACTCCCGGGAGGTCGCGCGCCAGCGACTCCTCGACCGGCCCGCGAGAGAGGACGTCGATCGGTTGCTCGAGGACGCCGCGCAGGAGCCGGCTCGGGGTCCGCTGCTCGCCGACCCGCGTCGTCTCGCTGAAGCCCTCCGCCCACACCCGGAGCGTCTCGGCGGCGCGGGCCACCGCGCTCTGGAGCCGGTCTTGGGCAAGCAGCCGCTCGACGGGATCGGTGCTGGCGCTCCGCTGGTAGTCGGCGAAGGCGTCGTCCATCGTGCGCATCGCTGCGGCGAGCTCCGGCGCCGCCCCGCCCCGCAGCCGCGTGCCGGCGACGGTCTCCCCGCGGCGGTAGGCATCGGCGACCCGCTGCCCCTCGGCCTGGAGGCTGGTGAATCGCTGCGCCCGCGCTTCCGGGGTGAGCAGCCGCGGACTCTCCTGAACGAGCTCGGCGAGGCGGGCCACTTCGGCCATGCCCGCCTCGAACCGGCGCGCGCTCACCGGCTCGCCGCGCGGCCCCGGCGCGAACAGGTCGGCGAGCGCCCGCCGGCCGCTCGGCGTCAGCCCGCTGCTCTCCAGGGCGGCCATCGCGGCATCGAACCGGGCGCTCGGCAATTGCCCTGAGGCCCTCTGCGCGTCTGTGGCGCGGGCATCGGCCTCCTCGAAGCGCCGGGCGATGTCTGGGCGTCCCTCGGTCAGGCCCGGGCGGCCCGCGGCGGGCTCGCGGGCGGTGCCGGCGGCGGTCCGACCGCCCTCGGCACCGTGGGCGCTCCCGGTGCGCGCGGCGTCGTAGTAGGCGTCGAGGTCGCGGCGCACCCACCGGTACAACTCGCTCCGCGGGTCGAGGTAGGTCGTCTCGGCGCCCCCGGCGGGAGGTCCGCCAGTTGAGGCGGGTTCGGCACCGTCTGCCGGGCGAGGACGGGCCGGCTGAGCCGCTGTCTCGGGGGGATCGAGCTCGGCCGCGCGCGCGCCGGGCCCACGGCCGGCCTCCCGCCCGCCAAGGCGAGCCCAGGGGCCGCCTCGTGCGCGGCCCCGATCGCGGCGGCCTCGCGCTCGGCCACGCTGTCGGGCGCGTCGAGCGGCACGGGCGCGCCGGGCGCGGGCGGCGCGGCCGCCGACTGCTGCACGGCGTGGACGAGCTCGTGGAGCAGAAGCGCCCCGGCCTCTGGTCGCCGTCCGTCCGAGCGCCTGCCGAGGACGACGTCGCGCCCCACGGTGAAAGCGAAAGCGCCGACGCCGCGCGCCGCGGCCTCGGCGGCCGGGCCGGTGTGGATGCGGACATCCCCGAGATCCGCGCCGAGGCGGTCCTCCATCGCCGCACGGGTCGACGGCTCGAGCGGTGCGCCACCGCCATCCGGAGCGGCGGGGCGGACCGGCGGCCCGCCCGGCGCTCCCGCGCCGGCCGCGACGCGCGAGGGCGCGAGCCCGAGCGCGGGCGGGAGTGTGCGGACCTCCGCCTCCGGGCGCCGCACCGGCCCGGCCTGGCTGGGCTGCGCCTCGCGAGCGGGCGGCGCGTGGACCTGGGTCACCGCGCACCCCGCGGCGGAGCACGCCGCCGGTGGCGGCCGGTTCGTTCCCCGGTCATCGCTCCCTCGAGCCCTCGAGCCGGGCCCAGCCTAAGACCCCCTCTCAAAATGATGGGGTGCCCTGATTTTGAGAAAGGCTCTCGAAGGGCGACGTCCTTCGCCTGATCATCCTCGCGCTCAGCTCACCGCCTGAACGACCCACAGGTCGGTGGCGAGCTGTCTGCTGGGGTCGAACCAGTCGGACGACATGGCGAACCGGCCGCCGGAGCACCCCTCGCCGCCCCACGCTCCGCCCCAGCCCGGGCCCCACGAGTTGTCGCAGATGAAGTAGGGCTGCGGGAGCTTCGTGCACGAGAAGTCATAACCGGTGGCCACCACGCAGTGGCCGCCGATGAAGCCGACGTTGGGGGCCGGGCGGGTGAGGACCTGGGTCGCTGGGTTCCAGGAGCCGTCCTCGAACGTCTGGGGGACCGAGAAGCCGAACACGATGGCATGACCCGAGGCGATCGCCGTGCGCATCGGCGCGCCGGCGCCGCCCACGATGACGGCCTGGTATTGGATCGCTTTCTGGAGCGAGGCGGCGGTGTCGAGAGTGGCCGGCGGCTCCTGGTCGACCGGGCCTGGCTTCGCGTCGGTGTAGGCCCAGTCGCTCTCTGGCGGCGCCCCGAGCGTGGCGAGAACCTTGACGCCGTCGCGCACCTGCATCCCCTGATCGGTCGTCAGCGGCGTGCCCTCGAGGTCACGGCCCTTGGCGTACACCCACAGGCGCGAGAGCATCGGCAGCGAGAGCCCCTGGCCCTGGGCCTCCGTCAGAAAGGCGCGAAGGGTGCCGTGGGCGACGCAGCTGCTGAGCTGTCCCTGGTCCCAGATCTCGGGGACCTTGGGCCAGAGGTCGTGCGCGGGGGGCAGTGCGGGTGGGGTGAGGATCCGTTCCTCGAGGTTGTAGATGCGGTCGCGGTGGTCGGGCTGCTGGGGCAACCAGCCGAAGCCGCTCGTCCTGCGGGTCATGTGTGCACCCCTCTTGGTCAGGGTCTGGTCTGGAAGTCGGTGGCGCGCGACAGAGCAGCGTAGAGAGCCGCTCGGCCCTCGAGGCCCCAACCCGGCTCGACCGCGGTTCCGTCGGGACGCAGCCCCTTGACCGCGGCCAGCCAGACCGTCCGGCGCTGGAGGACGAGCGCGTCCAGGTCGGCCTCGGTTGCCGCCGGGTAGTGCCCGTTGTCGACCGGCTCGCCGTGCGCGTTCGCGTCGCTGCGCTCGTCGGCGGCGGGCCGGGCGTCGGCGACGGGATCGGACGACGGGGAGGCGAGGAACAGCGCCCGCTCCAGCGTCCGGCGGCTGGTGAGCTCGGGGATCTCCCGCCCGTCGACGCGGTTGTAGCCGAGCATGGCATCGCCGGCGTCTCGCGAGTTGCCGGACCGCAGCGCAGCGCCGAACGGGCTCGTCGTCGCGAGTACCGGGAGCCCCACCTGATAGACGAGGCTGCAGGTGGCGTCGAACTCGTTCTGGGTCAGCGGGAGCGCCAGCTCGTCGATCGCCGGTCCGAACGAGGCGCCGATGTCCTGCTCGAGCAGCTGGGCGGCGCGCTCGCGGCTGATCGCGGGCGTGTCCGCGGTGACCCGATACGTGTGGCCGTAGCCGATTGCCATCCGGCCGGTGATGTCGGGCGAGGGCGTCTCGCGCAATCCCTCCAGCGACTGGATGAGGTGGAGCCCAACGGCGCTGATCTGCATCTCAGGCTCCATTCGTGCCGGCGCTGGGGACCGATCCGGCGGCGAGCTGGGTCGAGCCGGCGGCGCCCGCGCCCACCGCGCCCGGCGGCGGCTGGGTCGCCGCCTCCTCCTGCTCGGAGGGCAAGAGGTCCTGCTCGAGGTCCCCCACGACCTCGTGCGGCGCCGCGGGCAGATCCTTCAGGCGCTCGTCGACGACAGCCCGCACGAGCGCCGCGATCTGGTAGGTGACCTGCGGGTCGGTGCGGTCGATGACCTGCACCGTTCCAGATGCCTCATGGTAGGCGTCGAGTAGCCAGCGGTTGGCCTTGATCTGTGTGTTGGCCTGCACGTAGCGGCCGATCTGGGTGACGAGCAGGCTGAGCAGCCCGATCGAGCCGCTCGCGATCGCGCCCAGCTGGGCCTGGGAGTGATCGCCGGTGACGTAAGCGAGGACGGCGCCGACGAGCCCGGCGAGGGCGACACCATATCCGGCCACGGTGGTTTTCCCGACGGGCACCTTCCCGGCGTCCGCCGCGAGCGCTGTCTGGGGCGGCGGCTGGGTAACGGTCGTTGACTGTCCGGTCATCTCAGAAGAGCCCTCCGATGCGTTCGTTCACCAATAGATCGACCACGTGCCGTCGAGGCGGACGCCGTGGCCCTGGAGCGTGATGCGGCGGCCGACCGGCGCCGGGTCGTCAGCCGTGCCAATGGCGTGCAGAACGAGCCCGTCGTGGAGGGCGAGCTCGCCGAGGGCGTAGACCCAGCGGTAGGAGACGTGTGTGGCCGCGTATTCAGGCACCGACATCTCCAGTTCGGGGGCATCGGCGTAGTCCAGTGGCCACAGCTCCAGCGCCGCGCCCCCCCTCGGGGCCTCGAGCAGAACGGTGAAGGACAGCGTCGCCTCCGGAGCGATCCCCGGCAGGACGCTCAGCCATTGGAGGTCGAAGTGTGCTCGGGTCGATGGCCGGTCGCCGTCGAGCGGCGTGCCGTCGAACTCGAAGACGTGAAAGCCGGGGAGTGCGAGGTCGTCGGCGAGGGTCACCGGCGCGCCGACGCGCCGGCTCAGGGTCCGGCACACCCGGGCGTAGAGCGCGCCGAAACGTGCGCGCAGCGGCGGATTGGTCCGGACCGCCCCTGCGAGGTAGTCCGGCCGGGAGGCGACGGCGTCGAGATACCCGGCGCTGCCGAGCGAGAAGAAGGCCTCACCTCGCGTGGCCCACGCCGCGCGCAGCGCGTCGATCCCAGCGACGACATCGACACATTCCGCCGCCGTCAGCAGCCGATGCCCCTCGATGGGGTGCGCGTCGATCGCGACTGTGGCCACCTCACCTGCCCCCTCTGCCACCTCGCCCGCCCCTTCTGCGCCCGCTCTGACGCGTCGGCGCCCGCTCCGACATTGCCCCCTTGCCGGGATCCCGGACTGTACGCGGGCTGCGTCACCGCTCCGTCACGGTTACATCACGAGTCCGTGGCGGCCGTCTGACCCGCCGAGCTGACGCTGATCACTCCCGCCCACGTGCACTGGCATTGGCAGGAGTCGTCGAGCGCGGCGACGCCGCCGAGCGTGACCGCGGAGGAGCCCGGGGACCAGGGGGAGGGGATGACCGGCAGGCAGGGCTGGGGTGCGCCGTTGGCGGCGCTCACCTGCGGGTTGCTCGGCGACTGGCACGACCCGAACGGTGGGATGCTCGCGGCGCCGATGTCGCTCACGACGCCGACCGCGGCCCCCGCGGTGACGAGCTGCCCCGTCGCCGAGAAGGAGGCCGGAGAGCTGCCCATCGAGCACTGCAGCTCGGCTCCGGTGCAGACGAGGTTGGGCACGACCGGCGCGGTCAGGCCTCGAGGAGGCGGCGCGCGACGGCGGTGGCGATCGCCTGGCCGGTCGCGGTCGAGTAGTAGCTGAAGGCCGGCGACGGGTTGACCTCGAAGCAGTACCACTCGTCGTCGGGGGTGCGGCGCAGGTCGAAGCCGGCGAGGTCGAGGCCAAGCGCGGCGGCGGCCGTGCGGCAGCGCGCCTCGACCGCGTGCGGGAGGGCGCCCGGGCGGATCGTCACCGCGTGGCCCTGGCGCTCGCCGTAGCGGTAGTCGGCGGCGGCGCAGGTGATCTCGGCGGTGAACACCACGTCGCCGACAACGTGAACGCGGAGATCGGTCCCCGGGACGCGCTCCTGGAACTGCGTCGGGCACGCGCCGACCCGCGGGAGGTCGGCGGCCCGCGCGTCGGTGAGCTCGCCGACGATGCTGCGCCGGCCGCTCACCGATTTGTACACCACCCGCTGGTGGCGGCGGCGGAACTCGCTTACGGCCTCGGGATCGGTGGTGACGAGCGTCTGCGGGACGCGGAACCCGAGCTCGCTCAGCTGCCGGGCCTGGAAGGGCTTGGAGCTGTTGGCGGCGCCCGCCGATGGGCGGTTGACGACGAGGGCGTCGGTCAGCTCGGCCCAGGTGAGCAGCAGGTCGTCCATCTCGGCGGCGTTGACCCAGGCCGCACTCCCGGGGCCGGCTCGGCGAACGGCCGCGAGCCGCAGGCTCTCGTACGGACGGAGGTACATCGCGCGCGCCCGCCGCAGGTCAAGGCGCCGGCCCGCGACCTCGACGTTCGCCGTGACCTCAGAGGCCACCGACAGGCGGCCGCTGCCGCGCGCAGTGTGGCGCTGATCGAGCAGCACCGGCTCCTCGCCGAGCGCGCGCAGGGCGGTCGCGACCTCGGCCAGCGGCGGGTCGGCGGGCAGGCCCCAGAGGACGATCACGCCGCGACCGCCGCGGTAGCGCCCGGCGCTCGGCGCGCCGGCGCCACGAGGGCGGCGACCGCCGCAGGCGTCGACAGATCGCACCATAGGTCGGCGTCGAGGACGCGCGGCGGGCCTGGGCCGGGGGCGAATCCGACGCGGAGGATCTCGACGCCGGTGGCGGCCGCCAGTCGCAGCGCCGCTGCGCGACGGGCCTCCGCCGCGGCGCTCCCGTCCCCGCCGAGGGCGCGGCCGGCCACGACCTCGACCAGGACCGGGTCGGCGGGTGCCTCGGCGGCATCACGCTCGCGGCCGGCACCCGCCAGGCACGTGGCCGGCTCGACGTCGAGGCCGGCACGGTGGGCGGCGCGCACCCACTCGGGGCGCCGCCAGGGCGGTCCGGCCAGCGAGGACGGGTGCGGCCGGTTGAGCACCGGGCATGGGAGTTCGGCGAGCCAGGCGGCGAGGTGGGCGGTCATCTCGGCGGCGACATAGTCCCGCGACGCGGCGGCGATCCAGGGAAGATGGGCCGGTGCGACGCCCGGCAGCCGCGTGACCACGAGGTCGATGTCGCGGGCGGCGACGACGCGGCCGCCGACGACGGCGGTCGCCTCGCCAGGCCGCCCCGGCTCCCACCGCCAGCCCGGTCGCGACAGGTCGCGCGGGGTGAGCCGGTCCGCGGGCCCCGGCCAGCGGTCGACCAGCGCCCGCGCGCCCGCGTCCTGCGCATCGCAAACGACCGCGAGCACTAGTGCTCGGGCTCCTCCTCGTCGCCCACGATGTCCCCGCCGACGTCCGGGACCTCCTCGCCCTCGATGAACGGGGTGGCGCCACCGCTCTCGTCGGCCGCGCTGACCTCGCTGGCGGGCTCGGCGGCGGGCTCACCGGACGACGGCGAGACCGTGCCCTCGGCGGGCTTGGCCTCGGCGGGCTTTGACGCGCCCTGTGTGGAGCTGGGCTCGGCAAGCCGTGGGAGGATTTCGACGGATTTCACCGACTCGATCGCGATCGCCTTCTCGAGCGTGACCTTCTCGGCCACCTTCTCGAATGTCTTCTCGAGCACCTTCTCGGCCACCTTCTCGATAGCCAAGATCTTGTCCGCGCGGACCTCCTTGAGCACGTTCTTCTCAGCTGTGTCCTTCGTCTCCTTGCTCTTGCCCTGGTAGGTGAACTGCAGCGCCGTAGCTGCGCCGCTCGTCGCGCCGAACTGAGTGCTGAGGGTGATCGCCACCGTCGACGCCGTGCCGCTCGCGGGTGCCGAGCACGTGATCTGGGTGTCGCTGACGACCGTGGCGGGCACCGATCCGACCCCGCCGAACTGGACGAACCCGACGCCGGCGGCGGCGAATCCCGAGCCGGTGATCGTCACCTGGGTCCCGCCCGACGTCGGCCCTGCGGCCGGGGAGATGCCGCTCGCCTGCAGATAGACGAAGGTCGCGGTGTCGGTCGAGGGGCCGGACGGCAAGTCGATCGCCACCGGGACCTGTCCGGCCCCGGCCGGCGCGGTCACCGTGATCTGAGTGTCGCTCCCCGCCGCGAAGGCCGTGCCGGCGGTCCCGCCGAAGGTCGCGGCCGTGGCCCCGGTGAAGCCGGCGCCGGTGACGGTCACCTTGGTGCCGGGCGGTCCCACCGCCGGGCTGAGCTGGGAGATTCCGATGTACACGAACTTGCCGGCGAACCCCGTAGCGAGCGTCGAGGTGCCGTTCGGCCCGACCACCGTCACCGACACGGTGCCGGAGCCGGGCGGGCTCTTCACCGACAGGGAGGTGTCGCCATGCACGACGAGGCCGGTGCCCACGCTCGTACCGCCGCCGAACAACACCGCGGCGGCGCCGAGTAGCCGGACGCCGGTGATCTGGACGACGGTGCCGCCGCTCGGCGAGCCGTTGAGCGGGGTCATCGCGCTCAGCTGTGGGGGCTCGAGCTTCGCGCTCACGGTGGTCGTGAGGGCGACGAGGGTCCAGAACGCCGGGACCAGGCTCGCCACGTTCGCCGGGCTGGCGGACCAATCGAGCGACGCCAGCGGGCACACCCACGTCCGCGGCCCGTCGGGTGGCTGCGGAGCGAGCAGGTAACGCGCCGGGTAAACGGCGGCGGGCGTGCTCGGGCGCAGCGCGAACCGCCACACGTCTCCCTGGTGCAATTGGCCGGCGGGCGCGGTGAGGATGACGTCGACGCCCAGCCCCTCGAGGGTGAGCCGGAACGCCTCGTCGCCGGGATCCGGCGCCGAGACAGGCGTCGCCGCGGACACTGCGAACGCCTGCCACACCCGGAGGTAAAGCTGAGGCGTCGGGGCGTAGGCGAAGGCGGCGCCGGTGTCGGACGGGCTCTCGCCGCCGGTGAGCACGTCGATCTCGACCGTGCCGCTGCCCGGGGGAGCGGTGACGGTGAGGCGGGTGTCGTCGACGACCTCAAGTCCAGTGCCGGGGGTGCCGCCGAACTCGACGGCGGTGACCTCGGACAGCCCCTCGCCGGTGAACGTGACGCGGGTCCCACCGCTCGAGGGGCCCGACTCCGGGTCCACGACGGTCACCAGCACCTGATAGACGAACTCGAGGCCCGGGGAAGTGCCGTTGGCGGAGGTGACGGTCACCTGCACCGAGCTCGGCGCCGGCACGCGCGGGCTCACCACGACGACCTGGGTGTCGCTGACGACCGACAGACCGGTGGCGGGGGTCGTGCCGAACAGCACCTGGGTGGCGCCGCTGAGGGCCGATCCGGTGAGGGTGACGAGCGTGCCCCCTGCGACGCTCCCGCTGGACGGGAAGACGCCGCTCAACTGGGGCGCGACGTTGGCGGCGTAGGCGAACTTGTCGCCACCGGCCGTCGCCGAGGTGTGCTGGGTGCCGTCGGGCCCTTGGGTGACGACCGTCACGTCGACGGTTCCCGTCCCGGCCGGGCTGACGACGCTCAACGCGCTGTCATTGAGCAGCTCGAGGCCGGTCCCGGGTGTCGATCCGAAGTTGACCGTCGTCGCTCCGGTGAAGCCGCTGCCCTCCACGATCACGAGCGTGCCGCCGGAGGGGATGCCGGAGCCCGGCGACAGCGCGGTGACCGCCGGGGTCGAGGTCGCCTGATAGGTGAAGCCCGCGCCCGGCGCGCTCGCGGTGCCGGCAGGAGTGGTGACGGTGACGGCGGCCGTTCCCGCGGTCCCCGGGGGAGTGACGATCGTGATCTGGCCGTCGCTGGTGACGGTGAGCCCGCTCGCGTTGGACCCGCCGAAGGTGACGGCGGTCGCGCCGGTGAAGCCGGAGCCGAACACGGTGACGACCGTGCCCCCGGCGGGATCGCCGACCGGCGGCAGGAGCGAGGCGATCTCGGGCCCGGCGGGCGTCGGCGCGGCCGTCGGAAGCAGGTAGTCGGCGGGCGGCTGCCCGTTGACGGTAAGCGTCATCGTCGTCGGGTCATATGCCGTGGCCACCGTCGCGAGGCTGCCGGAGGCCGACGCGATGTAGTCGCCGGGGTCGAGCTCGACGGCGTCGCGGAGCAGCTCGACGACCTGCCCGGTCGCGGGGAACCGGTAGGAGTCGACGGGCGGTGCCGCGAGCGTGAGCGTCGTCGTCTGGCTCACGGCGTCGAACGAGGACTCGGCCACCCGGTAAAGGAACGAGGCATCGTCGAACCCCCACACCACCACCGGATCGCCGCCGGCGTCGGTGCCATCGCATCGAACCCGGATGAGCTGGTTCTCGGCGCCGAGGTAGCCGTCGACTGCTCCCGGAGCGGCGTCGGCTGACCCGCTTCCGTTCGTGGACGCCAGCGCCGGGAACGCCACCTGCAGCGTCGTCTGCGACCGCAGGCGCATGGCGGAGGTGTCGATGGTGGCGCCGGCAAACACGACCGACGGCCCGAACGCGGTGAGGCGCGCCGCCCACGCCTGGGCGATCTCCGTCGCCCAGCTGCTGGTCTCAGGCGTGAGTTGCTGGCGCACGACGTGCTGGATGATCCGCAGCCGTCCCATGGTGTCCGGCCCGCCGAGCGCGACGTCGGCGAGCGCCGGGTCCTCGACCGCCGAGACCTCCTGCTCGAAGGCGATCAGGTAGACGAGCTCGTGCCCCGGATTGCCGGTGGGGACGAGCGACCACAGGGGATCGCTCGAGGCGTCGAGCCACTCGGCCTGGGCGCCGTACGTGATCGGCGCGTGGAGGTCGAGGCGCTCGCCGCCCACGTAGAGGGTCCCCGCGGAGATGGTGAGGTCCTGGCCGCCGCCGATCTGCGCGACGAGGTAGCCCGGCGCCGGAGTGCTGGGCGTGCCGAGCGGCCCGACGAAGTCGGCGGCGATCTGCCGGTCGAGCTCGGCCTGAAGGGCGGCGGACTCGTTCCAATCGCTCTCGACGGTGACGCGTCCCTGCTGGGCGATGAGCGCCCGCCATTTGCGCGACGGGTCGTAGGTGAGGCGAGCACGATCGCTAGGCATGGTTCCCCCTCTGGCCGCGCTCCCGACGGCCCGGATTACGTGACATGGACGATCACCGGCTCGAGGCCGAGCGGCATGTAGTCGCCGTACTTGACGAGCAGCGCTTGCTCGCGCAGCGGGTTGAGGTCGGAGCTGTAGGCGCCCATCTCCGAGCCGCTGACGGCGCCGGTAAGGATCGAGGCGGTGCCGGTGGCGCCGCCGCCCGAGGCGATGGCGGCATCCGCAGTCTCGAGCAGCCGGCCGTAGCCTGGGTGGCCGAAGTCGGTGCTCTCGAACAGGCCGGCCGCGGCGAGCACCGGTGCCGGCCGCGCCGTCGGCGGCAGCGCACTGCCGCCGAGATACGCGCTGGTGGCGACGGCTCCGTCGGACGTGTCTGCGACCGCTGTGAAACCGGCGAGGATCGAGTCGGTGCACTCCAGACGCTCGGCGGCCAGCCGCCCGAGCACGGTCACTCGCTCGAGCGTGACCAGGGCCGCCGAGACGGCGATCGCAGCCGGCGCGAGCGCCACCGGGTACGCGTCCTGCAGCACTCCCAGGTTCAGTCGCTGCTGCCCCGACGCGTCGAGCGTGCGGGCGTTGGCGAGGGCATCGACCTCGGGGCTCACCGCGACGTCGCCGAGCAGTCCGGCGTTGAACAGTTCCGCCCCGGCAACGACCTCGTCGAGCGCCTCCAGGACGGCGGCGGGCAGTGCTTCCGGTCGCTGCGCCGGGGCGGCCGTCGCGTAGCTCTGAAGGGGGGCCTCGATCGTGGGATGGCCGGCGAGGAGCGCCGCCGACAGCGGGAAGACGGGCCCCCCGGAGACCGCCGGGCGGCCGGCGAGCAGCCCCTCGGCGAGGAGCAGCGGGTCGAAGACCGTCAGCGTCGGGGGACCCGGGAGGCCCTGCACGACGCTGTCGCTGATCGTCACCGCCTCGACCGCGCCGCCGAGGCGCGTGCGGATCGGCCCGATCACGCAGTGGTCGACGACGAGCTCGCCGATCGCGCCGGCGCTCCCTGTCGCCGGATCGGCCTCGATCCATACCCGACACGGGCTCAGCGGTCGTCCGTCGAGCGCCTGGCGAAGCGCACCGTCGGGCGTGGCCGAGCCGGGGTCGAGCGTGCACGCCGTGATGCGGACGCGCGGGAAGGCGCCGCGCAGAACGATGTCGGTGCCGGTCACCACTAGCCCGTCGAGGACGAGCTCCTCGGCGTCCGGCGCGGCCGTGAAGATCCACGGGCTGGAGCCGTTGGGCGGACGCAGGACCGGGCGGCAGCGCGCGCCGGCGCGCACGAGCAACTGCTCCACCGGCGACGCCGTGCCCACCGCGGTGTAGGTGCGCGAATCGCCGACCGTCACCGTGCCCGTGGAGCCCGCGGCGGCGAGCGCGGCGGGGAGACCGTCCCCGCCCGCGACGACGGTCTCGGCGCCGACAGTCGCCGGCGGGTCGCCGAGGAGGTCGCGATCGTAGGGGCCCGCGCCCAGTAGCGCGGGGAAGCCGTAGTGGTAGGAGACCGTCGCCGGGGCTGCCCCGGCGACGCTGAAGCGCCCGCGCTCGGGCTCGACATCTGCTCCCACGCCGGCGGTGCCGAGGTCGAATGCGGGCGGCACGCTCGTCGCGGGATACGGGGGGCGTGGCGGGAGTGGGGGGACCGCTCCCTGGTCGGAGAGGGCGCGCAGCAGCGAGGTGGTGAGCGGCCCGGGTACCTCCCATTCGCGCGCCGGCGTCCAGTCGTCGGCGAAGGGATCGGTGGTCTCGCCCGGCGGCAGGAACAGGGGTATCTCGCGGCCGGTCGGGTCAAAGCCCCACGCGTCGACGGTTCCGGCGACCGGCACCGGCGTGCTCCCGGCCACCGCGAAGCTGCGCAGCCGCCACACGAAGGCGAGCAGCGTTGGGATGGCATGATGGCCGAGCGCGCCCTGCCCACGCCGGACGTCGGCACTGTGGAAGCTCTCGTCGAACGCGGTGTCGGCGAGCGCCGCGCCGTGCGGGTTGCGAAGGTCGACGACGCCGCCCGCGGGGGTGCCGGTGAGCAGCCCGCGCAGGCTCTCGGCTGCGGCGAGCGCTGATGCGGTCCCGGCGTTCCCGATCGCCGGATCGAGACTATGACGGCTGCGGGCGAGGCCGCGCATCGACTCCTGCACATGGGCGGTCCAGCCGGTGATATCCCCGGCGAGCTCCTCGAGCACCTGCACCGTCCCCTTGCGACGGCGGTAGTGGATCGTCTTGGCCACGTCACGGCGCTGGCTGAGCGGGTCCTGGTTGTCGACCAGGCCCGCGCTGAGGAGGTCGCCGATGTACGGGATGACCCAGTCGGCACAGGTCTCAATCGACTGGTCCTCCCAGAGGCGGTCGATGCTCCGCCGCACGACCGCGACCTGGGTGCCGATGCGCGTCACCACCTCGCGCAGCGGCCCCGGCGCGTCGGGCGAGGCCGTGTCGGCCGTGCGGTACAGCTCCGGCAGCAACTGCCACAGCCGCTCGGCGTAGAAGGCGGAGAGTCCGTCGTCGACCGCGGTCACGCCGTCACCGTCGTCAGACTCGGGGAGTCGGCATCCAGCGTGAAGAAGCCGCCGGCGCCCGGATCGAACACATCCTGCTCGCCCCCGAGCAGGAGCAGCTGGTGGATGGCGATCACGCCCGCCGCCGACAGCGCGGCGGCGACCGTGCTGCGGTACAGGAGGGCGCCGATCCGCATCCGGTCTGGAGCGAACACGCCGGTCGACGGGTCGGCGACCGCTGCAGTCGCGGCGGCGAGCACTCCGTCGGCGTCGTACCGCGCGTCGACCACGAGCGTCGCGGACAGGCTGATGGGCGTGGGGGTGGCGGCGAGCACCGTGATCGGCCGCCGCGGATCCTCCTCCGCCGCCAGCGCGGCCGCCGCCGCAGTCGCCGCGTCGGCGTCGTCGCCGACGTAGACGGTGACAAGCGCGCGCTGCTGGGTGGCGTCGAAGGTCCACACGGCGGCCGTGCGGGCCACTCCGAGAGCCCCGGCCGCGATCTGCTCGTAGTCGCCGGCCGAAATGGCTCGCCCGAAGGTGGTGACGCTCTCCGGTGCCGCGCTGCGCACAGCGCCGGCGGGCTCGGGATCGGCGCCGGGCGTGACCGCCACCGGGTTCTCGATCGACGCGAGGTTCGCCTGCGGGCGCAGGATCGTCTGCAGGCGCTTCGCCGGCGGGCTGAGCGCCCCTACGCCGAAGCGGTAGGAGGCGTGGACGTTGTCGGTGCCGGTGGGAAGCCGGGCGCCGTCGGCGCCGTCGCCGAAGGTCACGGTGGTGGTGGCGCCATCCGGCGAGCGGGTGACGACGTAGACGGTGGCCGTCGGCGGCTGTCCGTAGAAGCTCGCCACCTCCTGCCAGGCGATCCCGTTCACGCTGACGGTGAGCGTGCTGCTCGGCCCGGCGCCGCCAGGGAGGTAGGTGAGCGGCCCCTTGGCGAGCGTGAACGACTGCCCGGCGAGCGCGGCGTTGCCGCTGCCGAGGGTCTCGTCGGGGACGGTGACTCCGCGCGATACCGGCACGGTGTCGAGCAGGAGGCGGAGCGGGACCAGCAACGGCGCGTCGAGCGCGGCGGCCGTCTCCGGCGCCGCGCTCGCGCCCAGGGTGAGGTGGGCGACGCCGTCGTCGGCGGTGACCGCGGTCACCGTGACTGCGGCCCCCGCGCCCGTCGGGCCCTGGAGCAGGGCGGCGGCGTTGACCGCCGGCGCCGCGCCGGCGGGCACGTCGACGGTGGCGGGCAGCCCGTCGAGCTCGGCGGGCGGGACCCCGACGAGCGTGCCGACGTCGCGGAAGCTGTGCTCGGCCTGGAGCGTGCCCGTCCGCGCCTGGGCGTTCATCACGAGGAGCTGGATCCGGCTGTACTGCCAGACGTCGAGGGTGAGGACGGTGTGGGGGACAAGCGCGGCGTGCGTGCTGTCGCCGGGGTCGGCGGGATTGGTCACCGCGACGAGCGCATCGGTTGTCGCGGTGACGCTGCCCAGCGCGGCGTAGTACTGCGGGTGGCGGAGCAGGACGAGATCGCCGATCCCAGGGCGGCCGGCGACCGCGGCAAGATTCACCGGGACGCCGTCCGTGGACGCGTTCTCGAAGTCGATCGCCGGTACGTTGGTGCTACGGCTCCATAGCGGCGCCGCCGCCGTCGCGCGCATGAGCCGGTACGCGCTCGCGTCGGGGGCCGCGCTGATCATGCGGTGCAGCTGGCCGGTGTAGACGTCGCCGCTAACCGGGTGCGACCCGCGGCCGTCGCCCGGCGGCCGGCGGCTTTGCTGGTATGCGTAGTAGCGGAGGTCATCGAGATACCGTGCTCCACCGAACAAGGCCAGCCCTCCGGGGACCTCCGAGGCGCCGATGTCCGTCCGCGCGGATTTGCGAGCTGAACCCTCCTTGCGCCCCACGTGTCCTTGCCCTTTGCCGACCGCGTAGGCTTCGCCCGGCTTGCGGCCGGGTGTGTCGTCGAAGTACGGGTTGACGGCCTTGAGGGAGGCCGGAACCGGCACCTGCGCGACGGTGACCGTCGTATCGGTCGCGGTCGAGCCGGGTATGGGCGCAGGGGCCACCGCGGTCACGGTGACGATCGCCCAATCCTCGCTGACGCCGGCGAAGGCCCGGTTGACGAACAGCAGCTCGTCGCCGGCGGCGACCGACGTCACCTTCCCGGCGAGCCGGATCGTGAGGCTCCCATCGGAATTGAGGGCGAGGGTCGTGTCGGGCTCGAGGGCGACCGGAAGCTGAGACGGGTCGGTGAACGCCGCCGCCGCGTCGACCTCGAACGTCTGCGCGGGGATCCCCGGCGTGGCGACGCTCCCGACCGGCATGCCCGCCGGGATGACGAGTGGCTCGCTCGGGTGGGCCGGGCGTCGGACGACACCGAGGGTCCCGGTGGCGGCCAGGCCGGGAGCCGGACGGTAGCCGAGCAGGGCGACGAGATCGGCGACGCTGACATCACGGGTCGCGGTCCGCAGATAGCTCTCGTTGGCATAGCGCTCGTTGTAGAAGGTGAGGATGTCGGCGAGGTAGGCCCACCACTCGAGCACCTGCAGTCCGAGGTCGCCGGCGGCCGGACGCCAGCCGGAGATGGCGACCTCGCCCGGGAGCGGGCGCAGGAGGGCCTCGCGCACGCCGGCGAAGTCGCCGGCGCGGTCGGCGATCGCCGACAGGCCCGGCGGGTTGGCCGGCAGCGCGCCGAGAAGCGGCGTCGACGTGCTCATCGCGCCCCCGTCACCGTGATCGAGATCGAGCCGGCCTCGGGACGGCTGGGGTCGTTATCGATGCGCAATATCGCGTCGGAGGGAAGCGGGACGGGCTCGGCGAGAGAGACGAACGGTCCGCCGACGTCGCGCCGACGGTAGGTGACGGCTTGGACCCCGCGGACGCCCGGGCACGACTGGACGGCGGCGAGCAGCGGGCTCGGCTCGAGCGGCTGGCCGAAACGCCACAGGTCGTGGGCGAAGAACCCGGCCGCCGCGCCGGCGCCCTCAGGCTCGAGGCGGGCGAGCACGGCCGCCTCGACGTCGTCGCCGAACGCGGTGGGTTCGGCGGCCACCCCGATGCGCAGGTCGACGGCGACGTAGCGCGGGGGGATGACGCGGCTCTCAGTCCCGGCGAGGCGGCGGCGGTCGAGCAGCGCAGTGAGCTGGGCGAGCTGGGCGTCGGTCGGCTCCTCGCCGGCCGCCGGGTTGACGCTCGTCAGGGTCGTCGCCCAGCTCCCCGTCCACCGCGCCGTCGTGCCCGCCTCCAGGACCCACGGCAGGGTTGCGGCCGCATTCTCATAGTCCTCGTCGCGCACGACGCGCAGCATCTGGGCCGCGAAGTGCTGGGGCGCGCGGACGCGAATCTGCTCCGCCGTCTCCGCGTCGGCGCCGCCGGTCGCCGGAAAGGGGTTGGTGGCGGAGATCACGAGCGGGCCCTGGTTCTGGCCCGGCGCGGCCGCGACGATCGTGTCAGCGGGGACGTTGCCGGCGGCTCCGACGCCCGTCCGGTAGACGACGGTGAAGACGGTTCCCGGCGCCGGCTCCAGGCCGAACCGCCCGTCGCCGAAGCGGATCGTCGTCCCCGCGTCGCCGTCGTAGTCCCACCACGTGCGGGTGCCGCTTGTCAGCGCGGGGGCATAGCGCTCGGGCGTGAGGGTATAGGCGGTGTCGGTCGGTTCGGCGTCGAGCAGCCAGCGCACGTAGCCCCACGGCGCCCCGGGGTCGTCGGCGGGGCCCGGTGAGAGGACGATCTCCGGCGCAACGGCGAGCGTGGAGTACTCCTCCGACTCGGTCGTCGCCACCCAGGCGACGGTGCCTCCCTGCAGGCAGTAACGGAGGTCCGCGCGCGGATCCTCGTCGGTCGAGCTCGCGGCGAGGCGGACGACGAGCGGACCGCTCGACGGCGCGCCGGCGGGCGGAACGGCGAACGTCTCGGTCTGTCGCACCCCCTGCACCGCGGGGACGAGGTTGCCGGCGATCGCGGTGAGCGCGAGGTCGTGGTCGAGCGTGGTGGGCGCGGCGAGGGCGACCCGCGTCAGAGCGACGTCACGCAGTGCGTCCTGGTCGGCGGCGGTGGCGGCCACCGTCACCAGCTCTCGGACGGGCGGGTCGGCGGAGCTCTCCCCCGGCGTGTCGAGCAGGAGTTGCTGGCCGGGCGTGAGGCCGGTATCGCCCACCGCGACCCACAGCTCGGCTGACCCGGCGGCGAGCACGCGGGTGCTGTCGTCCCACCAGTACGGCGCCAGCGCGCCTCGGTTCCAGCGCCGATCGACGGTCGCCCACGCGGGCGGCGGGCCGGCGAGCATCCCCGCCAGCCCGAGCGCGGGGTCCTCGACCTCGAACTCGACGAGGGAGCCATCGGCGTGCAGCGCCCGGAAGCGCAACGCGTCCTCGATCGTCCACCCGGTCGCGCCGTCGTCGGCCGCTGCGGCGACGTCGAGCTGCAGGAGCGTCGTCGCCACCGTCGCCGGCATCGGCTCGTAGTCGACGAGCCTGGCGTGCCGGATTAGCGACAGCCGCTGCTGCGCGGTCGGCAGGGCGGCCTCGGCGACGACCTGGTCCTGGTAGTAGCTCAGCTCGTCGCCGATCGCCGCCAGCGCCTCCATGATCATCACGCCGAAGTCGGCCTCCGACCGCTCCACCCACTGCGGGTACCGCTGGCGGGAGAAGTCCGACAAGGCCTGGCGGAAGCTCGTGAAGTCCTTGGCCAGGTAGTCGATGACTGGCGGCGGTGCGGCCGGCGGAGCCGACGCCGGCGCGGGGGTGCCCGGCGGCGGGGCGCCGGGAAAACGGAACGCCGCATGGTCGAAGAACGGGTCGAGCGCGGGGCTGTCGATGACGAGCTGATAGGTCGAGGCGTCCCCGCGCTGGGCGAGGTCGAGGGTGAGCACGAGACGGCTCTCGCTGTCGGCGCTCCACGACGCGTCGGGGATCGGGAGCACGGCGACCGCGGCGATGACCTCGCCGCCGGTGACCGTCACCGCGCGGGACGCGAGCGGACGGAGCTCGACGCCGTTGAGGAAGTGGACGGTGAGCGTCAGCCCGTCGTCGGCCACCTGCACGAAGTCGATCCCGTTGAGGCCGTCGCTGGCGGACACCAGGCGCCGGCGGTCGATCGCCGTCAACGCGCTCATGAGACGTTCACCGTCACGGTCTGGTCGGCCTGGGTCTCGACCAGGGTGTAGGTGACCGTCACCTCGACCGTGCCCGGCTCGATGACCGTACCGGGCGCGGCACCGAGGGCCACGTCGAGGACGGTGACGATCCCGTCGAGCCACTGTCCGAGCCCCTGGATGACGCGGAGTTTGACCGTCGCCTCGAGCGCATCGGAGCCGGCGGCGAACACGAGGGCCCGCAGGCCGCACCCGAATTGGGGCAGGTCGACGCGTTCGCCGGGCGTTGTGAGCAGCAGTTGCCGGACCATATGATCGACGTGAGCGGCGTACGCGGCCTGGGCCGTCTGCTGGGAGACCGGATCGACTCGAAAGGGGAACGCGAAGTCTTGCCGGGCGATGCTCATCGTCACTGGACCTGCAGGTCGCCGTCGTTGACCGACACGCTCGAGGAGCTGATGGCGATCGTCATCGACCCGCCGTTGTCGAGAGTGATCCCGGAGCTGTCGAGGGTGACGGTGTTGTCGTTGGGGTCGGTGATGGTGATCGACCCCTGGTTGTCATCGAGCTTGATCTCGTGCGGTGCAGCGGTGACGATGACCTTCACGTCGGCCGCGGCGTCGGCCGGGTACTCGCCGTCGCGCCAGTAGCCGCCGACCCAGATCGGGTAGGAGACGTCGCCGCCCTCGAACTCGATCCAGATGCCGCTGCCGACCTCGGGCAGAAAGGCGAAGCCGACACTGGGGCCGGCGTAGGGGACGCACGGCATGCACCATCCGGTGTCGACGTCGCCGAGCACCGCCGGGACCGTCGCCTTGATCCGCATCGTCGCCGCGTCGACATCGGTGACGATCCCGCGGTACTTGCCGTAGAAGCGGGTGCGCAGGCGCTCGAGCAGATCCTCGAGGGCGCGATCCTCCGCGGTCATAGCGACGGCCCTCCCCCCGCCCCGCCGAGCGCACCGGCGAGCGAGCCGAGGCTGCCGCCGGCCGCGGCCGGGCCCATCGCGTTTCGCACGAGGGTGAAGCTCATCCGCCAGGTGTCGAGCGAGAACCGGTGCCGCACGTCCCACACCAGCCAGCTGCCCGACTGCAGCGCCCCGGCGCCCTGCACCGAGACGACGTCGCCGACGCGCAGGACGCCGCCGAGTCGGTCGGCGTCGGCCTCGCCGGTGCAGCGCGCGAAGAAGCCGGACTCCACGAGCACCGCCGCGGCGCGCCGGTCGAGCTCCGGCAGGTCGGCGGGCGCGGTGAGCAGGAGGGTGGAGGACTGCCCGAGGTACGTTGCGAGGTCGCGCTGGTCGAGGGGGTTCAGGCCACTCGAGTCGGCCGAGACGTCGCTGCCCGAGCTCGAGGACTGGGTGAGGTCGACCCCAGCGGTGTCGACCTCGGTGGGACGTAGCGCGTCCCACTCGAAGTCGAGGCTGTCGACCGTCCAGGCGTCCGGGTCGACGAACGAGATCGTTGCCGCCGGCGAGCTCGAGAGGTCGGGCAGGACGAAGTATCCGGTACGGCTGCCGGGGGTGTCGGTGCAGGCGACGCGGCACAGCCTGCCGCCGCGCCGGGCGAGCCCGCGCAGGAACTGCAGGTCGGTAGCGCGCTGCAGCAGGGTGTGGTCGTCGGGCGTGTGACTCGGAGAGTCGCTGTCGGTGTTGCCGTCGGCGGGGGTGAACCCGTACGTGCCGAAGATCGCGTTGGCGACCTCGCCCTCGGTCTGGCCGGACCACTCGACGACCTTGTCGTCGACGTTCATCAGCCACGACGCATCCTGGGCCCAGATCTCGATCCGCGACCCGCCGGAGGTGCGGTCGAGGTGCAGGTGCCACGAGAGGACATAGCCGTCGAATACGCACTGGGGCGATGCCCCGGAGGCCGAGGGGGTGACGGTCAGGGTGACGTTCGTCATCGGTTCGAACGTGCCGTCGCCGACGAACTGCAGGTCGCCGGCCGAAGTGCGATTGACCGGCAGCGTGAGCAGCAGCGTGTCCGGCTCCTGCGAGCTCTCCTGGACCTCGAGCGCCTGGATCGCGTCGTAGAGCGGCGAGGGCACCGGGCTGCCGCCGACCCCGAGCTGGACCGCGACGGTCATCCGCCGCTCCCCGCGGGAATGGCGACGAGGTCGCGCGCGGCGAGCGAGGAGGCGAGCATCGCCCGGTTGGCGTCGCACAGCCGCCAGAAGCCGGTCGGAGCGTTGAGATACTGGACGGCGACGAGGTCGAGGCGCCCGGGCGTGGTCGTCCGGTGGAAGCCGAGCAGCGGTGGGGTCGCCGGCGCAGGCGGGAGGACGATCGCGGCGGAGGTCCCGTCCGGGGCGGTGACCGGGATCGTCGGCTGGTTGCGGTAGCGGCTGTCTGGGGCGAACATCGGCGGCGACCACTAATGGGGGATGAGTCCGATGATCGACTCCGCGGCGTTGGCCAGGTTGGCGAGGGCGAGTGCCTGGCGCAGCGTGAGCGTGTACGTGTAGGCGATGGCGGCGAGGCCGGCGAGCACGTCGTCGTCGGCCGAGGCGGCGACCAGCTCCGCGGGCGTGAGCACCCGCAGCGAAACCTGGGCCTCGGCGTGCGTTGGGTTGAGCGCGCTGTCGTAGAGGCGTTCGGTGACGGTGAGGCCGGTGACCCGTACCGGCACGATCCGCCCCGCGCCCCAGATGAACAGCGTGACCGGGATCACGGCCTCGGGGACCTGTCGGGTGGTGTCGTCCGCCGAGCCGCTGAGCGCATTCGAGATCGCTGCCGACACCGCGCCGACGAGCCCGCTGCTCTTGGTCGTCGGGTAGAGCAGCATCTCGAGGGCGGCAAGTCGGCTGTAGACCCCGGTCGCCTCGGCGATGGCCGCGGTCGGCGCGCTCCCGTCGGCGATCTCGTCGTTGGCGTCGAGGGCGAGTGTGAACGAGAACGACTCGCCGGGCATCCCCTTCACCGCGAGCGGATTGTTCGTCGTGGTCCCGGGCGCTGCCGACGGGTTCGCGTCGGGCTGCGTCCAGGTGTGGGTCATCGTCTCCGGGTTGTATTGGAAGACGATCACGTTCGGGAGGGGGATCGGCAGGAACGTCGGCATGAACTCGACGAGCGCCCCCTTGAGCACGAACCCGCTCACGGCAGCCCTCCGGCGTCGACTCCGGACGTCCCGCGCGCGAGCGCGGCGGCGATCGCCGCCGCCGTCCGCTCGGCGAGCTGCTCCGGCGTGTCCCCGCCGCGGGCGGCGACCTGCACGTGCACGTCTCCGGCTCCGGCCCCGCCCGACGGCCGCAGGAGCCCCGGGGTCAGCCGCGCGGCGACGAGCCGGGCGAAGGTCCTTGCGGCGGCCTCGTCGAGTCCCGCGGCACGCAGGCGCAGGCGCTCGATTGTGAGCTCGGGCCCGGCGGAGGAACTCCCCCTCGGCTCGTGCATCGCCGGGCTCACGTGCGGCTCTCCAGCTGTCCGGGACGCACGACGATCCCCTGCTTCTCGAGCTCGCGCCGGGCCGCGGCGAGCACGTGGCGCTCGCCGATCCGCATCCCCTCCGCTCGGGCGAGGAAGGCGGCGGCGAGCGCGGCCGAGGTGATGCCCGCGCCCGTGAGGTCGAGCTCGCGGCCGAGTGCGTCCCAATCGATGGGCTCGGCGAGCGGCCGTCCGCCGTCGTCGACCGCGGAGGCGAGCGCGTGCCGCCACAGGCGGGCGCGCTCCTCAGCACCCGGCGGTGCGAACTCGACGACGAAGCGCAGGCGGCGGACGAAAGCCGAGTCGAGGTCGCCGCGGCGGTTGGTGGTGAGAACGGCGAGGCCGTTGAAGCGCTCCATGCGAGCGAGCAAGTAGTCGATCTCGATGTTCGCGTAGCGGTCGTGGGCATCGTTGACCTCGCCCCGCTTTCCGAACAGCGCGTCAGCCTCGTCGAACAGCAGCAGGACGGGCGCGCGTTCACACACGTCGAACAGCTCGCGCAGGTGCTTCTCGGTCTCGCCGACATACTTGTTGACGACGCCGGCAAGGTCGACGCGGAGGAGCTCGAGCCCGAGCTCGCGGGCGAGGACCTGGGCAGCCATCGTCTTCCCTGTCCCGCTCGGGCCGGAGAAGAGGGCGGTGGTCCCCCGACCGAGGGGCGTCAACCGCGCCAGCCCCCACTCGTCGAGCACCTCTCCCCGGTGGCGCGCTTGGGCCTCGAGCTCGCCGAGGTGAGCGCGGGTGGCGGGCGCGAGCACGATGTCGGTCCAGAGGAAGGGGAGCGGGAGGGGGCTGAGCAGCTCGCCCCGGACGGCGGTGAGGAAGCCGCGGGCGACCTCGGCGACCGCGTCGTCGCCGGCGGGCGCCGCGGCCGCGGCCGCGGCCACCTCCGCGGGGCGCAGGGCCCACTCGGCCACCGGAAAGGGGACCGCCCGTGGGGTGAGCGACGTCCACAGCTCGATGCGATCACGGCGGCCGATGGGCG
The DNA here is from genome assembly GCA_963830475.1 of uncultured Solirubrobacterales bacterium. Taxonomy (GTDB): domain Bacteria; phylum Actinomycetota; class Thermoleophilia; order Solirubrobacterales; family Solirubrobacteraceae; genus Palsa-465. Next base: position 504,378 of record CAWHMX010000009.1, read on the forward strand.
GGCACGCAAACGAGCGGCGGACGAGGCCGGCGGTCGCCGGTGACGCGTCCGGGGCCCGGACGGTGACGAACCCCACGCTCGCCGCAGGTGGCAGGCGGCGCAGCCGCCCGGTCTCCCCGTCGGCATCGCACCAGATCGGCAGCGCTCCCTCCAGCCTGGCCCGTCGCGCCTCTCGCACGAGGGCCCCCGCCGGGTCGTCGCCGGCGGCGACGTCGGGCATGCCGACGGCGACGGCGGGTCGCCCGAGCGCCGTCGCTGCGCGCGCGGCCGCGGTCCTGCGTCCCGAGCCCGGCTCCCCCACGAGCTCGATCTCGATCGCCGGGCCGCCGGCATCGCCGCCGAGCCGGTTGACGAACTCGACGATCGCCTCGACCGTGGCCGCGGCGAGGACCGGCTCGGGCGGCGGCGTTACCCGGCGCCCCCGGCTGCCCACCGACCAGTCGCCGCGACCGGCGGCCGTGAGCGCGGGCAGCAGCGTCTCGTCCACCCGCCAGCCCCCCTCGCTCGAGGGCGCGGGCTCGGCGAGCTGCCACCGCCGCAGCGCCCCGCCGGGCGGCGGCGGCGGTTCCTCGGGCAGCTCGTAAAGCGCGGCGGCCAGCGCGGGAGTCGGGTGGGCCGGGTGGGTGAGGTCGAGCAGGTAGCCGAACACGCGCGCGAGCGCGGGCTCGACGGCGGCTGCCGCCGCCAGGGCGAGCAGCGCCGACTCGGACGGCGTGAGCTCGAGACGATCGACGAGGTCGGCGAACGCGGCGTCGCCGCCCTGCGGCTCGAGCTCGCCGAGGCGGTCGGTGAGCGCCCGGGCGCCGACGTCGCCACGCATGAAGGTCCGTTCAGCCACGCGGACCCGGCCGGGCGGCTCGAGCGCCCGGTCGACCTCGGAGTGGGTGATGGCGAGCACGTGCTCCTCGGCGTAGGCGTGCGACTGCCAGCGGTGGCGGGTCCACGCCACCCGCCGCCCGGCCCGCAGGCGGACCTCGCCGAGCCAGCGCGGCTCGCCGTGCCGTCCGCGGTCGCTCGCGCGTGCCGACAACGCGCGGACCGTGGTGCTCGACGTGCGGCTCACACGGTCACCCACACGGCCGGGGTCGACTCGATGCCGTTGACGCGCACCCGAAGCGGCGCCACGGTTCCCGGCGGCGCGGCGGGCGGGGCGAAGGTGAGCGAGGTCGCCGAGACCTTGACCTGTCCGGGACCCGGGGTGCCTCCGCCGGAGGCGGCGAGCGGCGCGGTGCCGACGAGCGCCTCGGTGGCGGCGGGCACCAGGCCGGTGGCCGCGACCGTATAAGGCGGCGCGCCGGCCAGTACCGGCGTGGCTGCCGGCGTGACCGCCGCGGCGATGTTGAACGGGGTCGCGCCGGTGCGCACCGCACCGGCGCTGCCGAGCGCGCCGCTGCCCACCCGGAGCTGGTACACGCCGGGAGGCGGGGTCTTCGCCGGCGCGGCGCCGGTGCTCGACGGCAGCGTCAGGACGAACCGCGTCGGCGACGAGTCAGTGGGTTGCGCCCACGTCGTGACGTCGGTCTCAGCGCCGTCCGGGGGCAGGAGGAACACCTGGTCCGAGACGCCGGTGCGTCCGAGGTTGCGCCCGCTGACGACGACCGTTCCTCCGGCGACGGCGGTCGCCGGCGTGCTCGTATCGGTCACCGGGTCGCCGGTCGGCGGCGTGTAGGTGACCGTGTTCGAGGTATTCACGACGACGGGGTAGTCGGGCGTCGGCGCGAGCCCGTTGACGCCGCCGAGAATCGCGACGGCCGTGGGATTTGGAGCGTCGGCGGGCGCGCTATCGCTGTCGATGAACGCGACCGCGGCCCGGAACACCAGGGACATGCGCAAGGGCGCGGTCGTCGCCTGCCACAGCCGGCTGAGCTCATCGTAGGAGCGGTGTTCCATCGTCAACGTCAGCTCCCACGGGGTCGCCGCTCCCGGCGCGCTGCGCACGATGGGGTTGTCGTGATAGACGCGCAGGGCAACGCTCATCGCCTCGTGCTCCTGTGCGTAGCTCGTCTGCGAGTAGGCGAACAGGAGGTAGTAGAGGTTGAGCGCGAGGGGAAGGAACGTCGTGGGGCTGGCCGTGCCCGTGACCATCTGCGGCCGCCAGAACAGCATCTCGCTGGCGCTGTCGGGCTCGACGTGGTAGAGGTACATGCTCAGTTGGGGCCCGTTGCCCTGACGCGCGGCATCGGGCGCGAGTCCGGTGAACGTCGGGGTGAAGGTGGGGCCGGCATCTCCGAGATCGGCCCAGATCGGCGCCGTCGTCCACGCGGTCTTCACCAGGCCGATGAGCGCGTCGGTGATCGCGGACAGGTCGAGGATCACTCGCCGGCCCCGGCGCTCATGACTGGGCGACTCCGTACCAGCGGCGCGCGGCGGCCGGCCGGCTGGCCGAAGTAGCCGGCGCAGTTCTCGGAGGGACGAGGGGGACGGTGGGGGCGGGTGTCGGCGCCGGCGTGGGCGGCGGGACGATTGTGACCTCGATCGTGCCGATGCTGACGGTATTGGCAGGATCCACCGGCGGGCGCGGTGCCTGCCGACCAGGGAACGGGGCCTGCGCGCCCGGGGGCGCGGCGGCGGGCGGGGGCTCGGCCGTGGCGGGCGGACCGAGCCGGGGCGGCGCCGGTAGCCGGACCGGCGCCGGTGGCCGGGGTGGGGCGGCGGTGGAGTCGAGGGGCGGTGCCGGGGCGACTGGGGTCGGGGCTGCCCGCGGCGGTTCGAGGGCGGGCGGCGGAGCGTCGTCGGGCGGCCGCAGGACGGGAGCGGCCGTGACAGGGGAGGCGGGGCCGACCGCGTTCTGCTCGGACGGCACAGCGGTCGCGGCTGGCGCCAGCGGCTCGGGCGCGGCGATTGCCGGATGTCGGCTGGGCGTGGGGAGCGGGACCGGCTCGAGCCAGCGTGGGTCGTCCCAGGAGGCTGGCGGCGCATCGGAGCTGGTCGGCGGTGCGACTGTGGGCGTGACGTCGCCCGGTGACGGCTCGGCCGCGGGAGGCGCCGGCGGGCGGTCGGACGGCGGAGCCGTCTGTCCGCGCGGTGGCGCGGCCGGCGGCGCCGCGGGCGCGGCGGGCAACGCGACCGGTGGGGCCGGCCGCGCGGCGAAGGCGGGCGGCCGCAGGGGCGTCGGAGTCGGCGGTGGCGCGGGAGCCGCGCCGGGCGTCCGGGCGAGCCCGTCCCGGAGGCCGGGAACGGGCGTCGCCGTCTCCACGGGCGCGGCGCCGTCGCGCGCCTGGGCCAGCAGCGGCGACGCGGCGGGGCGCGGCGCCGGCACCATTGTGGCGCGGCGCCCGAGCGCCGCGAGATATCCGACGCGTCCCCTCACGCCGCGACGCGCTCCTGCGCCACGAGTTCGGCGTAGACGCTCCGCCGGCCGCGCGGGAGGGCGAGGATCGCGCGCTCGCTCCAGCCGAACGCGCGCGCGAGCGCGTGTGTCTCGGCGTAGATCCCGGCGAACGCGGCGCGCAGCTCGGCGACGACGTAGTCAAGCGGGTCGAAGCGGAAGGTCACCTCGGCACCGCAGGCCGGGCACCGGCCGCCGATGAGATCGTCGAGGCGAGGGGCGAGGGCGGCGAGGGCGCGGTCGACGCGGCGCGCGAGCGCGGAGGACAGCGCCGCCGGCGGCTGCACGCAGCGTGCCTGGAGCCGGTCGCCGACGGTGTCACCGGTTCCGCCCATTCCGGCGGCGAGGACGTCGCCGACCGACGGGATGCGGAAGCGCACGTCGGATCCGATGAGGGCGTACCAGCCGTCGTCGCCGGAGATCACCCGGCGCGGCCGGCGCGGCCGGTGGTGGGCGAGGTAATCCTCGATGGTGAAGCTCACATCGATCCGCTCTCCGCAGCTCGGCGCGGGGCACAGCGCGTCGGTCCAGACGCGCTCGCCGATCCACGCCCGCCGGAGGGCGAGGGCGACGGTGTCGAGCTCGGCCGCCGCGAGGACGTCCCAGTCGACGGCCGCTCCGTCGGGGGCGCGGATCCGGCGCCGCGCGAGCTCGAGCACCACCTCCAGCGCCGCCGCGGCGGCCTCTACGACAAACAGCTCGTCGTCGCCGGTCGGCTCGTCGACGATGAGGCGGACCCCGCTGGCCAGCAGCACTATTTCTCCACAGGCTCGGAGAGCGTGAGGTCCTGCTCCCAACCCTCGTTCTCGAGCTTGATGTGCTCGATCGCCACCGCGTTGCCGCCGGCGTCGAGGTCGGGCAGCGCCTGGTATTCCGAGACCCAGCAGCGATGTACGAGATAGCGCAGGACGGGCTGCGCCTCCTCGTTGAGCAGGACGATCGCCACCTCTTTGCGCAGGTTGGCCAGCGACGTGTTGGGGGCACCATGGTCGAGGACCTGGGTGTAGTTGGCCCAGGTGATGAAGTCCTGGTTCTGGGTGACGCCGCGCTCGAGGGTGATCGGCTCGTACTTCGTACGCCCAAGGCCCTTGAGGATGACCGCGTTGCCGCCCTCCTTGTACTCGATCACGTCCGAGGAGCGCTTGATCGACCCGACTTTGCTCACCGCCGCGACCGGCGTGGTGCTCTGGCCGAAGTACACGAGGAACCGGTAGGCCTTGTACGGGTCGTACCGCTGCAGGTTGGCTGGAAAGAGTGTGGTGGCCATATCTGCTCCCTGTCTAGCTCTGCGCCTGGCCGGCGAGCTGGGCGATTTGCACGATGACGAACTCGGCCGGCAGCAGAGGAGCGAAGCCGACGAGGATGTTCACCCGACCCCCGGCGACGTCGGTGGGGGTGGTGGTGGACGAGTCGCACTGAACGACGAACGACGTGCTCGGGGTCGTCCCGGCGAACGCGTTCTGGCGGAACAGGGTGAGCATGAACGCGTTGACCTCCTGGGTCAGCGCGTCCCACAGCGGCTGAGCGTTGGGCTCGAACACCGCCCACGTGAGGTTGGTGTAGAGCGTCTGCTCGATGAACAGCGCCATGCGTCGCACCGCGACGTACTTCCACTGCTGCTGGCCCGTGTTGGCGTCGGCGCCCGCGGTCGTGCGCGCGCCGAACACGACCGTCCCGATGCTGGGGAATTGGCGCAGGCAGTTGAGGGCGTTCTGGTTGAACACGCCCTGCTGCGGGTCGGTCATCGCGCCGGACGCGACAACGCCGGTGGTGCCGTTGAGGACGGTCTCGATGCCGGCGGGTGACTTCCACACGCCGAAGTTGGAGTCCTCGCGCGCGTAGACCCCAGCGACGAAGCCGCTCGGCGGAGCCGTTGAGGCCGCGCCGGTGAGCGGGTCGATCGTCTTCACCCACGGGTAGTACAGGGCGGCGTTGATGCTCACCGGGAACTCGCTGGAGAGGTTGCCAATCGACCCGACCATGCTGTTGGCGTCCCATCCCGAGGTGTCCGGCGACGGCGTCTCGCCGATGTAGAAGGCGCGCTTGCGCTCGCAGTAGGCGGCTGCGGCGGAGGTGACCGCGAAGTTCGACATGCCGGGCGTCGCGAGCAGGTTGAAGACCGACACCTTGTCGAGTGGCGCGTAGTCCTCGAAAACCGCACCGTAGTCACCGGGGTTGATGACCGTCCACCCGGCCTCGGGCGCCGGGTCGGCGAGGATGAGCGGGAAGGGCGAGCCGGTCGTTGGGAACTCGGTTGGTGCGGTGCTCGAGAGCGCGACGGCCACCAGCTGCGACGCGGCGAGCGCGGTGGCCACGGCCGCGATCTTGACGCCTCGGTAGGTCTCGACGGTGGAGCCGTAGGCGATGACGATGTCGGCGACCGTGTTGCTGCTCTGGAGGTTGGAGATCGCCACCTGCATCCCGGGACCGAGCGCGGGCGTGGACCCGCTGGCCTGCAGGCCGACCGGTTGCTTGGCTGTGAAGGTGATGGTGCCTGCGCCGGCGGTCAGCTCGGCCTCCGCCGGCGCCACCTCCACCGGGTTGCCGCCGGAGGTGGCCGCCGTGCCATTGGCATCCGTGTAGTACTCCTTGGCCTGCAACCCGACGACGTAGCACGTGCCGCCGCCGTTGGCGAAAAACTGCGAGACCGCCTGGCCGAGATTGTCGGGCTGCCACGGGCTGGAGAACAGCCCGCCGAAGTTGTTCTGATAGTCGGCGAAGCTGAACAGCTGGATCGCGGCGCCGTAGTTGGCGCTCGGCGTGAGGAAAGGGTGGCTGTAACCGACGAACACCGCGACCGAGGTCGGCGCGGCGGTAATTGAGTGCGTGAGGTTCGGGAGCTCCTGGACGTACACCCCCGGATACGACGTCGTGACCGTCATCTGTTCTCCTCGCGTGGGCGCCGCGAGTCCGCCCGCCCCTCGATGGTTTGGAAGTGCCCCTGTGTCGGAATCGACGACTGCTGCAAAGACCTTACGGCCGCACCGTCACCATTTCGTCACGGCCGACGGCGCCTCGGGAGCCGGCCGCACGTCGCAGCTGTCGGGGTGTGTTGGCGGCGCCGCGTCAAGGCAACATCACGACATCGTCACAGCGCGCCTTGACTTGTCCTGACGGGTCTGAGATAAACGACAGCGGGTAAGGGGCTCGAGAACGGAGGCCGGGGGTGACGGCGACAGCCGTGGGACAGCGCACCGGAAGGTTGGCTGAGAAGGTCCGGCGCAAGTCGCGGTCGGCGGCGGGGACGATCCGCCTCGAGCTACTCGGCGGCTTTCAACTCACTCGAGGCACAGAGGTCCTCGTCCTCTCGCCCGGTGAGCAGCGCCTGCTCGCCTTCCTGGCCGTTCCAAACAAGCCGATGCAGCGGACGTTCGTGGCCGGCAACCTCTGGCTGGAGAGCAGCGAGCAGCGCGCGGCGGGGAACCTGCGCTCGACGCTTTGGCGGCTGCGCGGGCTCGACAGGACGCTCGTCGCCTCGACGCGATCGCAGCTCGCGCTCGGCCCGGCGGTGTCGGTCGATCTCCACGAGACCAGCGCGCACGCCCGCGATGTGCTCGTGCACATGCATGCGCGGCCGCTTTCGGATGCGCCGATGATGGTCGCCGGCGATCTGCTCCCCGATTGGTATGACGACTGGGTCGTCATCGAGCGCGAGCGGTTCCGGCAGCTGCGGCTGCACGCGCTCGAGGCGCTGTGCGCGACACTCGCCGCCGAGCGGCTGTTCGGGCTCGCGGTTGAGGCTGGACTGGCGTGCGTTGCCGCCGACCCGCTGCGCGAGAGCGCGCACCGGGTCCTGATCAGCGCGCATATCGCCGAGGGCAACACGGCCGAGGCCCTGCGGCAGTATCGGCTCTTCTGCAAGCTTTCCGAAGTCCACCTTGGGGCTCCGCCCTCCGACGCGATCGAGCGACTGATCGCTGTGCTGCCCGTCCCGGCCGCCGCTGCGATCGCGACCGGCCAGACGCTGTAGACGCGCACGAGCAACTTTGGCGGCCACGTGGGCCGCCAAAGTCACCCCTTAGGCCACGCGAATCGTTTCGTCGGCCTCGGCTCCGTTGCTCGACCGCTTCCGCGTGGCCTTCGTCGACCTGGTCGAGGACTTGGCCTTCGGCTTCGAGCGTGGGCGCGGGTTGACGATCAACGGCAACTCTGACTCGAGCTTGGCCCGCAGCGGCTCGACCCGCGGCGACAGGCACAGGTGGTCTCCGAGATCCTCGAGCTTCTCATCCAGTGTGAACCCCGGGCCGTCGGTGCAGAGCTCGAGCCGGCCGCCCGCCGACATCGCGTAGCACGAGTCGAAGAAGTAGTGGTCGAACACCCGGGTGTACGGGATCGGGCCGGCGGTCGCGTAGTCGCGATGGGCCTGCAGCTCGGCCTGGCTGCCCGCGCCGAAGGCCATGTGGTGCCAGACGCCAACGTGCATGTCACCCTTTTCGCGGCCCGGCGGCGGGCTGAAGTACCAGCGCGCCTGGCCCTCGAGGCCGTCGAGCACGAGCCGGTCCCCGTCCTTGCGCCAGCCAAGGTGCTCGGCGGCCTGCCAGACGTCGTCGAGGCTGGCGAACGAGCGCATGCCCTCGAGGCCCTGGATCCGGTGCTCGGCCGGGATGTCCTCGGCCTCGGCGGTCAGTGGCTTGTTCGGTGTGTCGGACACCATCAGCTCGACCTCGTGGCCCTCGGGGTCGTGGAACACCAGGCTGTCGGGCTGGGTCGGATCGAGCCGCAGCATCTCGCTGTGGGTCTGGTTGGCGATCAGCCGGTCCATCCAGTACTCGAGCGAGTCGTAAGACGCCACCCGCAGCACCAACCGCTGGATGTCGCCGTCGCCGGGCACGCCCGACGGCGCCTCGGTGAACTCGAGGAACGTGACGACGCTACCCGGATGCCCCTCCTCGTCACCGAAGTAGGTGTGGTAGCGGAAGGTCGTCTCGAAGTTGAGCGTGTTCTTGACGAAGCGCAGCCCCATCACCCGGCACCAGAAATCGACGTTCTTGATCACGTCGCGGGTGATGCCCGTGAAGTGGTGGGGACCCTTGAGGGTCGGACGGCTCATCAGTTTTCCTCCTACGAATCTCAGGTTCTGTCTCGGTGAGCGGCGACCGACCATACCGGGCGCCGCGTCAGCGCACGCGTGCGGACGGCGCAACTGGCCGCTCTCGGTGAAGTCGAGGTCGCAACCGACGCCGCGGGCCGGGCGGACCGTAGGCCCTGACGGTTCAGGCCGGCGGTCCAGCCGGTTCCGCGGGGCCCATCCCCCCCGCGGATCCAGCCGAACCAGTCGGTCCCTGGGTCCCGGCGCGTCGCGCCCCCCAAGTTCGGCCTGGCTCGCCGTGTTGCTCCCATTCCAGAACGAACAGAAGCAGGCGGAACGTGTGGCGGCCAGGGTCGGTGGTCAGGTCAAGACCTTCGTGAAGGCTCGCGAACGCCCCGCCCGCCGCATCGATTCGCTCGATCGTGCAGATGACTTCAGTCAAGGAGTCGCCGAGCTCGCGCAGACTTGTCGTGACAAGGCCATCGGTTTCGTATGACTCGACGCGCTCGACGGCCAGTTCGCGTAGCCAGCGCGGCGCGGGCGAAGCCTGCGGCGTGGCCTCTTCGAGGATCCGGCCGACTCGCCAACCACGGGCCTCGGTCCACCGCTGGATCTGCCAGCGTGCGACCGAGGCCCGACTGCCGCCAGACGGCTGGCGCCGGCTCGGGCCGAGATATCCATCGATGACTGCCATCGGTGAAGCGACGATCGTGTCGATTCGACGCGTGCGCGAGCGGCTGGTTCAGGACGGTCCGGTTGGAAGTCCGTCGCGCTTGCCGACACCGCTAGCGACCTGTCGTTGAGACCCGCCGGACGCGTGCTTGTGACGGCGGGCCAGCGTTGCGCTCGCTTCCATGTTCTGGTGGTGGGCGAGCGACGGAACCACGTACGGCTGGTAGTTGGTCGTGAAGAAGTGGGCGGCCGCGGGCGCGGCGGAGGCGCCCGTAATCGTGAGGGCGACGGCAAGCGTGCTGACGCCTCGGCGTAGAGACATGTGAACCTCCTATAGACACCCGTGCGGGCGAGGTTGGGATCGCCGGCGAGCTGATCTGAGGCCACCGGCTTGGTGTCGTTGAACCTAGACAGCCCCTGGTGTCGTGTAAATCGTGGGGTCCCGCACATTTGTATGCTCCGCGCACGGGGCCGATCGGGCGACACGAGGAGCGCGCACGGGCCGAGCGGATGCTCGACGCGGTGGCGACCGGCCCTGCCGGTCTGGGCTTGGAAGGCGCGCCTGGAATTGGAAAGACCACCGTGTGGCGCGATGCGGTTCGTTCCGCGAGCGATCGCGGCTACCGGGTGCTCGCTACGGCGCCGGCGGAGCGCGACGCCGACCTGGCGTTCACGGGGCTCGGGGACCTGTTCGACGAGGTGCCGAGCCACGTTCTCGCAACGCTTCCTGCACCTCAGCGCAGGGCGCTGGAGGTGGCGCTGTTCGTCGAGGACGTGATCGCCGCCCCCGACGATCCCCAAGCACTTCCGCGCGCGACACTCAGGATCCTCCGCACTCTCTCGGCAGATCGCCCGCTGCTGGTCGCGATCGATGACGAACAGTGGCTGGACCGGCCCACCGCCAGGGTCCTCGCATTCGCGCTCGCGCGGCTGCGCGACGAGCCCGTCGGCGTGCTGATCGCCCGGCGGCCGCAGTCGGCGGGGGCGCTCTGGCATGAACTCGCCCGGGGCTTTGGCGGGGATGGCCTGCCAAGTCGTCACGCTCGGGCCGCTCGAGCTGGGGGCGCTCGGTCAACTGTTAGCGCGGGAGCTCGGCAAAGCGCCGTCTCGTCCGCGGCTACGACGGATCCACGAAGTCTCCGCCGGCAACCCGCTGTACGCCGTGGCGATCGCGGGGGAGCTCGACGCCACCGGACATCGCGACGCGGGCGACGACGACGTTCTCCGGCTCACCCCGACTCTCTCGAGGGCGATCGACCAGCGCATCTCTCGGCTCGATACCCGCGGGCGCGATGCGCTGCTCGTCGTGGCGGCGCTGTCTACGGCGACGCTGGCGCAGATCCAGGTGATCCTGCCTGGTTTTGTGCTCGGCGACCTGGACGCCGCGCGCAGCGCCGCCGTCGTCGAGACGGCGGGTGAGCGCGTGCGCTTCACGCATCCGTTGCTCGCGTCCGCGGTGTATGCCCAGGCCGAACCGGCGCGGCGCCGCGAGCTGCATCGGCTGCTCGCGGACGTCGTCGCGGATCCACGGGTGCGGGCCCACCACCTCGCTCTCGGTACGGAGGCACCCGATCGCGAGATCGCGCTCACGCTCGAGCATGCCGCAACGATCGCTGCCCGGGCGGGGGCGCCGGAAACGGCGGCGAGCCTGCTGGAACACGCTTTCCGGTTGACTCCCGCGACCGCCGAGGAAGCGAGGCGGTCTCGCACGATCGCGGCGGCCGAGCAGCACTTCGCGTCGGGCGATCTCGACCGGGCGCGGTCGATTCTCGAGGAGCTGCTCGCGACGATGCCGCCGGGCCCGCAGCGTGCTCGCGCGCTGCTGACGCTCGCGCGTGTCCGAATGGACGATTTCGACGCGGCAGCCGCGCTCGCCGAACAGGCCAGACACGAGGCGGCCGACCTGCCACGGCTCGTGGCTCGGGCCCACGACCTGCTGTCGGAGTTCTGCGCGAATCGCGGCGACTTTGAAGCCGCCCGTGCGCATGCGCGAGCCGGTGTCCGCGCCGCCGAGGAGGCCGACGACCCGAGCCTCGCGTCGCGCCTCCTCGCAAGCGAGGCACTGACACGCTTCTTCGCCGCTGAAGGTGTTCAGGAGGAGCTGCTTTCGCGAGCTGTCGAGCTCGACGATGCGGGCGGCAGCGTCTCCACCTACTTCTGCGCGAGCAGCGCGTTGGGACTGCAGCGGTTTTGGGCTGATGAGGTCGATTCGGCTCGGCCGTTGCTCGAGCAGGGTGTCCTGGCGGCCCGCGAACGGGGCGAGGAATCTGATCTCGGTGGCCTTCTGTTTCACCTCGCGCACCTCGAGTACGAAGCCGGCAGCGACGGGCTCGCCCAACGTCACGCCGCTGAGGCCATTGAGATCAGCCGGCTTCTGGCTGACGACCAGCTCGCCTCATACACCCTTTGGCTTCAGGCATATGCGGCCGCGCGCCATGGTGACTTCGCCGAAGCGCGCGCCGGGGCGCAGGAGGCCATCTCGGTCGCTGGCAGGATCGGCGACCACTTCATTGTCTCGTTCTCAACCGCGCTTCTGGCCGAGAGCGACCTCCACGCGGGCAGGCCCGAGGCGGCCCACCAGGCACTCACCGCTGTCCGAGAGGATCTGCTCGGCAACGGCAAGGGGTTTGCCGGGTCGCTCACGCTGAACCTGTGGACAACGGACATCGACGCACTGCTGCTTCTCGACCGATCCGACGAGGCGCGGCGCGTCCTTGACACCCTGCTTCGACGCGGTGACACCGTTGCGAACCCGAACGCCCTCGCGGTGGCCCACCGGTCCGGTGGCTTGATCGCGGCGGCGCAGGGCAACCTGGCCGACGCGATCACGCGGCTCGAGGCGGCTCTTTCCGAGCACCAACGGCGTCCGCTGCCACTGGAGGTCGGGCGCACGCTGCTGGAGCTCGGAACCGTCCAACGGCGTGCAAAGCGGAAATCCGCAGCGAAGGCTTCGCTCGAGCAGGCGATCGTCATCCTGACGCCGCTTGGCGCCAAGGTCTGGCTGGACCGATCCCGGGACGAGCTCGCACGTGTCGGGCTCCGTCGCTCAAGCCACGGTCCGGGACTGACGCCCGCCCAACAGCGCGTTGCCCAACTTGCTGCGCGGGGGATGACCAATCGCGAGATCGCCGCCGCCCTGTTCATGAGCCAGCGCACGGTCGAGACTCACCTCACGAAGGTCTACAGCGAGCTCAACCTCAAGACGCGGACCCAGCTGGCCGCGGCGCTCGCCGCCGGTCAGCCGCGGCCGGTGAACGTGAGCGAGCTCAGGTCCCAGCCGTAGGTCGGATGGAAGATCGCCGCCCGATAGTCGATCCGGGCGCCAGTTGACTTAGTGGGGCTCGGTTGTGTTATCGAGCCCGGGATCCAGCGATTGCGGCGCGGTGCGCATCAGCATCGTCGCCCAGCCGCGACGTGCCCACCGCTGTCGGGTCAGCTCTCGGACTGCACCGACCACCATCCCTCGCACAGCGGCTCCAGGGTGTCGTCAAGCAGCTGCACGTGGGCGGGCGATCCGACGTACTCGGGAAATGCTTCGGCGTTCGGGAACGAGACGGTCATCAGGACGTCGGCCGTGCGCGGCGACTCACCACGGAGCAGCAGGCTCTCCTCGACGATCGCCGGGCCGGCGGCGTATGGGGGATCCTCGGCGAACCGCCGCAGACGCTCGACCAGCCGGCTTCGGTCGGCCTCGGACACCGGCCGTTTCAGTCGGAACAGAACCGTGTGTGTGATCATCCGCGCACGGTATCCGAGATTGATCTTGCCCCGGGTACGCAGGCTTGTCATGCTGCTCAGGTCGTCCGATGAGCCTGAGCGAGAGGAGTGGAAGTGCCCAACACAGGAACCATTCGCGGTACCCATCACCTGACCTTCTGTGTCGGCGGCGCGCAGGAGGATTACGACTTCCACGCGCGGTTGCTGGGGCTCAAGAGCGTCAAGAAGACGGTTCTGTTCGACGGCGAGATCCCGATCTACCACCTGTACTACGGGAACGAGAGCGGCGACCTGTCGACGTTGCTGACGGCCTTTCCCTACCGGCAGGCGGGATGGATGGGTAAGCGTGGGACCAATCAGGCCAAGCAGCTCAACCTGTCGGTCCCGGCCGACGCGCTCGGTTACTGGTCTGACCGTCTCGCTGACGCCGGTGTCGACGCGGACGAGTTCGAGCTGTTCGGCACTCAGCGGCTCGCCTTCAAGCACCCCTGCGGGATCGATTACACACTGGTCGCGGAATCCCGTCAGGACGACCGCGCCCCGTACGAGGGCGCCGGTGTCCCCGGCGAGTACGCGATCCGCGGGGCGTTCGGGACGACGACATCGGTGCGCGAGGTCGGCGAGATGGATTTCTTCATCACCCGGGGGATGCGGGGCGAGCTGGTCGCCTCCGACGGGCCCAACCATCAGTACCTGATCGGCACCGACGAGGGGAACGGCCGAGTCCTCGAACTGGTCGAGGAGCCACAGCTGCCGCAGGGCACCTGGCATTTCGGCGAGGGCACGATCCACCATCACGCCTTTGACGTTGTCGACGCCTCCAACCAGCAGGCGGTCAAGGACTGGATCGTCGGCCTGGGCTTCACCGACGTGTCGGAGTCGAAGGACCGTGGCTACTTCTTCTCGATGTACATGCGCAGCCCGGGCGGTCTGCTGTGCGAGCTTGCCTGGTCGCACGACAAGGGCTTTTTGATCGACGAGGCGGCCGACGAGCTGGGCACGCACATGTGCATCCCGCCGCACTGGGAGGACCGGCGTCCCGAGCTCGCGCAGCTCGAGCAGATCGACACGATCGAGACGGTCGTCGCCTAGGCTGTCGCTGCCCCCGGCTCACGGGCTCGGGGGCAGCGGCCTGATCGCATCGATGATCGCTGCAACGACTTCACCAAGGGAAAGGGGAGACCGTGAGCATTGAGCGGGTTGGGTCGCTGTACATCGACGGTGGCTGGTCGGAGGGTGGCGCTGGTGCTCTGGACGTGTTCGACTCGAGGGACGGGTCGGTGCTCGCCTCCGTCGCGAGCGCGGACGAGGCCGACGTCGGCGCCGCAGTCAGCGCTGCATGGGCGGCCCAGCGCGCCTGGTCGCGGACGCCGAGCATCACTCGGGGCGCCCACCTTCGGGCGATCGCGGACCTCATCTCGGCCAACTCCGCGCCGCTGGCGGAGATCTTGGTGCAGGAGGTCGGGAAGCCGATCGCCGAGGCGCGGGGAGAGGTGGCGTTCTCCGAATCGATGCTCCGGTATCACGCGGAGTGGGACAGGCGCATCGAGGGAGAGGTGCTGCCCGGCGAGGTCGCCGGCGAGCAGATCCATCTTCTGCGTGAGCCGATCGGCGTGGTCGCTGCGATCTGTCCGTGGAACTTCCCGATCGCCGTTCTCTGCCGCAAGCTGGCGCCCGCGCTGGTCACGGGCAACACCGTGGTCGTCAAGCCGAGCGAGGTGACACCGCTATCGGCGATCGAGCTCTTTCGACTGATCGACCTCCGCCTGGAGCTTCCGCCGGGCGTGATCGGGCTCGTCTGCGGCGATGGCACGACGGGGGCGGCGCTGGTCCGTCACCCTTCGGTGGGCATCGTCTCGTTCACCGGCCATCGCGACACCGGCAAGAGGATCATGTCGACCGCGTCGGCGAACCTGACACGAGTCTCGCTCGAGTTGGGGGGAAAGGCACCGGCGATCGTCTGCGCCGACGCAGATCTCAGCATCACGATTCCGGCGATCATCACGGCCCGGCACACGAATGCCGGCCAGGTGTGCACCTCGGCGGAGCGCGTGTTCGTGGAATCGCGGATCGCTGACGAGTTCACCGAGCGTTACGTGGCTGCGGTCGAGTCGCTCGTGATCGGAGATCCAGCCGGCGAGGTCGACATGGGCCCTCTCGTCAGCCAAGCCCAGCTCGACAAGACGCTGGCGGCGGTGGCGGGCGCACGGGAGGAGGGGGCCGAGGTCCTGCTTGGAGGGGATCGCCCAGGGGGGAAAGAGTTTGCCAGCGGCTACTGGCACACGCCCACGGTGCTATCGGGTCTGCGGCCCGATATGGAGATCATGCGGGAGGAGACGTTCGGTCCGGTGACCCCGATCATGGCGGTCGACGACGCGTCCGAGGCCGTGTCCCTGGCCAACGACAGCCGCTATGGGCTCTCCGCCTACGTCTTCAGTCGCGACTACGCGACCGTGATGCGAACCGTCGATGCGCTTGCGTTCGGGGAGATCTACATCAATCGCACGCACGGCGAGTCGGTCCACGCCCATCACGCCGGCTACAAGGAATCGGGGATGGGAGGCGAGGACGGGAAATGGGGCCTGCTGCGATACACGCAGATCAAAACGGCCTATCACCGGTACGGCTGAGCGACCGGCGAATCCAAGGCGAGATGAACAACGAGACCACGTTCGAGGCCGGGCTGCGGATGCGCCGTGAGGTGCTCGGACGCGAGCATGTGGATCGCTCGCTGGCGGCGGCGAGTGAGTTCGGGCGTCCCTTGCAGGAACTGGTCACCGAGTACTGCTGGGGCGCCGTCTGGGCGCGCCCGGGACTCGATCGGCGGACGCGGAGCCTGCTGAGCATCGCGATGTTGACGGCGCTCGGCAAGAGTCACGAGCTCGCTCTCCACGTTCGGGGCGCGCTCAACAACGGCGCCACAGCAGAGGAGATCCGCGAGGCGCTGCTGCAGACCGCGATCTACTGCGGCGTGCCCGCGGCACTGGAGGCACAGCGAACGGCAGAGCGGGTACTCGCGGAGGAGGGCGCCTTGACGCCTGGTGGTCTCACCGATGCCGACAGCACGCTCGGATGAGCTCGCTCGCGCCGTCGTACCGGGCGTATGCCGTCCGCTACGCCGATCGCGAGATGAGGTTGTCGGAGTGCTACTACGCCTGGCCGAGCTACGGCGTGCCCGACGCGCCCGTGACGATGAGTTACTTCTTCTGGGTCTTGGAGCCACGGCACGACGACTCCGGCCCGATCGTGGTGGACACCGGCTTCGCCCCAGAGCGCGGCGTCGGCCGGATCCCGCGGATCACTCCCCGCGAGGGGCTCGCGCTGCTCGGCATCGACCCGGCTCGGGTGCAGCGACTCCTGATCAGTCACATGCACTACGACCACATCGGCAACCTCCACCTGTTTCCGCAGGCGAGGATCACGATCGCGGGCCGCGATTACGAGTTCTGGGCGCGTGACCCCGTCGCGAAGCGGCTGCAGTTCGCCGACCACACCGATTGGAACGGCGTCGAACTGCTCCGCCAGGCGCAGGCCGACGGTCGGCTCGAGATGATCGAGGGGGAGACCGAGATCGCGCCCGGCGTGACCGCGCTGGATGTCGGTGGGCACTCACCCGGCCAGCTGATCTTCGACGTCGCCGGCGAGGGCGGCGACATCGCGCTCGCCAGCGATGCGATCCATTACTACGACGAGCTCGACGACGACCGCCCGTTTCTGGTGTTCAGCGATCTCGCCGATGTCTACCGGGCCTACGATCGTCTGCGCGAGCGCGTCGCGACAGGGGCGGCGCTCGTGGCCGGACACGACCCGGCCGTGATGCAACGATTCCCGCGACTCGACGGCGCCGCCGGCGAGCACGTGGTCAGCCTCGAGCGACCCAGCAGCGAGAGATGAACGTGACGAGTACCGCCGCCGACCTCCGATACGGCGCAAGCGCCGAGGACCTGATGGAGGTCTTCGAGCTGGCGAGGGGCATCGGCGTGGAGTCCTTCGCTCTGGCCCTGCCGGCGCTGCGCGACGCGATCGAGGGCTCGGTATGAGCGATGTGCGCGCCGGCATGATCGGCACGGGCGCGATGGGCGGACGGATGGGCTGCCGCGTCCGTGAGGCCGGCGATCCGATCGTCGGCTACGACCGCGACCCCGAGCGGCTCGCGGCGAGCGGGCTCGACCCGGCGGATTCGGTCGCGGACCTCGTCAGGCGAACCGACCTCGTGCTGATGTCGCTGCCCGACAGCACCGTGATCGAGCCGGTCGTACTGGGCGATGACGGGGTGCTCGCGAACGTGCGCGAGGGCCAGATCGTCGTCGACCTGTCGACCGCCTCGCCCGAGTCGACTCGACGGATCCACGCCGCCTTGGCGCAGCGCGGGGCGGCGTACCTCGACGCCGGGATTTCGGGCGGCGCCAAGGCGGCCGACGCGGGCACGCTGACGATCATGGTCGGCGGCGACGCCGAGGCGCTGGCTCGGGTGAAGCCGACGCTCGATCACTTCGCGCAAACGGTCTTCCACATGGGCGACAGCGGCGCGGGCCACGTCGCCAAGCTCCTCAATAACTTCCTCAACGGAGTCGCGCTGGCGGCGACCGCCGAGGTGATGGTCGCGGCGCGGCGATCCGGACTCGATCTCGAACGGTTCCTGGAAGTGCTCAACGCCAGTAGCGGCGTCAACTTCGCGACGATGAACCGGTTCCCGCACATCGTCAAAGGCGACTACCTGGAGGGGGGGTTGACCGGAAGGCTGATGGCCAAGGACATCCGTCTGTACCTGGATCACCTCGCTCGGATCGGCGTCCCGACGTTCAACGGCCCGGGCTGTCTGGCGACGTTCGAGGTCGTCAATGCGCTCGGGTACGCCGACGAGATCTCCAACCGGGTAGTCGACGGGATCGGCGACCTCGCCGGTGGCGTACGCCTGCAGGACTAGTCCCGCCAGACCAGAGAACGGAGCGCATCAATGCAGATCAACCACGGCAGGGTGGACGGCATCCCCTCGGACCGTCGCGGCCCGACGTTCACCGGGGAGGTCTGGGCGGAGCCGCTGCTTCGTGACGTCCCGGGGGTGATGATCAACACCGTCTTCTTTCCGCCCGGGGCCAGGACCGACTGGCACGCTCACGAGCGGGGCCAGATCCTGTTCGTCACCCACGGGCGGGGGCTTGCGATCAACGAGTCGGGTGGCGGGGGCGTCCTGTTGCCCGGCGACGTCGTCTGGTTTGAGCCGGGCGAGCGCCACTGGCATGGCGCCGGGACCGCCACCTACCTGACCCACACCGCGGTCTCGCTCGGCGCCACCGATTGGCTACAGGCGGTGACCGACGAGCAGTACGCCGAGGCGACTGCGGCGCACCAGACGTAGGGCTGACGATCGGACGGTGATGTGACAGGGCTGAAGGACAAGGTCGCAATCGTCACTGGGGCGGCTGGCGGGTCGGCGCTGCCGCGCAGGCTCGCCATCGAACCGGCGCTTGATCGCCGGGTTTGAGCCGAACCCCGCCGGCGGTTAGGCCGGACATATACTGACCGACCGTCAGACAACCCGTTGGGCCGGAGGGCGCGCCGATGCCGCTCTCTCGGAGCCTGGCAGTGGAGAGGGGAGAAGTCGCGGATGGCCGAGCCATTTGTCCCGTCGGGCCCGGTGACCACGTCGCGCCGAGGCGCGTTCTGGGTGGGCATCGAGACGGTTGAGGGGCCGCTGGGCAGGGTCAACCGCGGTCCGATGTTCGTCGAGTGGGAGCAGCCGGCCGATCCGCTGCCGGGCCCGCCCTGGATCCTCGTGCACGGCGGCGGTGGCCAGGCGACCGACTACACGATTACCCCCGACGGCCGACCTGGGTGGTCGCGGCTGCTTGTCGAGCGAGGACACACGGTCTACGTCGTTGACCGGCCGGGCCACGGTCGCTCGCCTCACCATCCCGACATCCTGGGCCCGATGGGGCCCCAACTCGGCTATGAGTTCCTGCGCCCGATCTTCGTGCCGCCGCCTGACGGCCCCGACAGCAACCCGAGCGCGCATCTCCACACCCAGTGGCCCGGCGGTCGCGAGCCGGGCGACCCCGTGTACGACCAGTGCCTCTGCACCTCCGGACCGCTCCTGGCCGACCCGGCCGAGATGCACAGGCTCGAGGGCAAGCGGCTGGCCGAGCTGCTCGACAAGGTTGGGCCGGCGGTGGTGGTCACCCACTCGGCCGGCGGACCTGGCGCCTTTGTCGGCGTCGACGCCAATCCTGGCAAGGTCGCAGCGCTGATCGCGATCGAGTGCCTCGGACCCCCATGGGCCAAGGTGCCCGAGATGGGTCTCGATATGGCTTGGGGCTTCGCCAGCGCGCCGATCGCGTTCGACCCCCCGGTGTCCGAGCCGTCGGAGCTCCAGCTCGTGACCGAGGTTCGTCCCGACTTTGGGGAGATCCCGCTGACGCTGCAGCGCGAGCCGGCGCGGCGGCTCGCGAACCTTTCCCGTTTCCCAATCGCCGTCATGACCGCCGAGGCGTCGATGTTCCTGGCCTACGATCGCCACCTCGTCGCCGCGCTGGAACAAGGCGGCTGCGATGTGGAACTGGTGCGGTTCGCCGACCGTGGTGTCCACGGCAACTCGCACGCGATGATGCTCGAGCTCAACAACGCCGAGTCACTCGGCGTCCTCGTCGACTGGGTCGCCGAGAAGCTCGGGTGACGAGTCGTATCGGACGCCGACGGCCGTAGAAGATGGGATGAGCGCGTCAGCCCGTTCCACACCGATCGGCTTTGTCGGCCTCGGAGCGATGGGCGCGCGGATGTCGCGACGACTCCTCGCGGCCGGCCACGACGTGTTGGTCCACGACATCGACGACGGCGCCGCGCAGCGGCTGGTATCAGCCGGCGCCACCCTCTGCGCCGACGCGCTCGCCGTGGCTGGCGCCGCCGAGATCGTGCTGGTCAGTCTGCCCACGCCGGGGGTCGTCGCGACCGTCGCCGAGCAACTGGCGCGGGGCTCGGCGATGAGGCTTTACGTCGACCTGTCGACGACCGGGCCACAGGTCGCCGAACAGGTCGCCGAGCTGATGGCCG
Source organism: uncultured Solirubrobacterales bacterium (assembly GCA_963830475.1). GTDB lineage: Bacteria > Actinomycetota > Thermoleophilia > Solirubrobacterales > Solirubrobacteraceae > Palsa-465. The sequence continues at coordinate 524,171 of CAWHMX010000009.1, forward strand.
CAGCGGAGGTCGGCGTCGTCGATGCGCCGGTGAGCGGCGGTGTGGCCGGCGCCGAGCAGGGCCGGCTGACGATCATGGCCGCCGGTCAGCCGTCCAACATCGAGCGGGCGCGGCCGCTGCTCGAGGTGCTCGGCTCCAAGATCTTCGTCGTCGGTGACGTGCCCGGTCAGGGCCAGAGCGTCAAGGTGATCAACAACCTGATGTCCGCGTGCTCGATCGCGATCACGTCCGAGGCCGCCGCGCTCGGCGTCAAGGCCGGCGTCGATCCGAAGACATTGCTGGACGTCGTGTCGGCTTCGAGCGGCGCCAACGCGGCGGCCTCCAGCAAGTTCCCGGAATACGTTCTGACCCGCAGCTTCCACCAGGGGTTCCGGCTGGAACTGATGGCCAAGGACGTTCGCCTGGCACTTGCCGAGGCCCGCCGCCACGCCGTCCCGATGGTGCTGGGGTCGACGGTCGAACAGCTCTGGAACCTGGCCGACGCGAGCCTCGAGCCGGGCGCCGACTTCATGGAGATCGTGCAGATGTTCGAGCGCTGGTCAGGGACCCGAATCGAGAGCCCGCCCCCGGCTGACGCCGGCGTCAGCCCGAGCTGAGCAGCTCTGCTATCAGCGCCAGCGTCCTGCGCGCGTCTTCCCACCAGGCTTCGTCCAGCAGCAGAAACGGATGCATGATCACCGTTTTCGCGCGGTGGGGGCGTCCGTCGCGGAGGATCTTGGCGAACCGCTGGGCGACCGCCGCCGGTTTCAGCGGCGCAGTCGGTTCGCCACGCTGGAACCGCATCGACGCGAAGCTGTCCATCAGGTAGTAGGCGTCGACCAGCTCCCATTCGAACGGGACCCACCGCAGTCCGTGATCGTCCTCGGGCACGGCGTCGGCGGCCGGGGAGCACCACCGGTAGTCGAGCTCGCGCAGCAGCCGCGGGGTCGACGGGGTCAGCGCGCCGCCGGGCGGCCTGAAACCGACCGGGACGATTCCCAGCGACCTGAACGCAGCCGTCGCCCGCTCCAGCAACTGGCGCTCCCGCGCCGGATCGAGCTCGGTCCAACCCTCGTGACGCCAGCCATGGGCACCGACCTCGTGGCCGCGCTCAGCGATCGTGCGGACGGCACCGGGGTAGAGCTCGCAATTGATCCCCTCGACGAAGAAGGTCGCGCGCAGCTCCAGCCTGTCGAGCTCGTCGAGTAGCCGCGGGAGGGCCTCGGTCACCGACGGGTGATCGCCGACCGGGAAGCTGCCCTCGAGCGTGCCCCGCTCGAGCTCGCTGGCCTCCCCGAGGTTGTCGAAGGTCAAGACGACCGTATTGATCGCGGCCGTGTTCACCCGGACAGTGTGACCGCGGCCGGCGTCGTGAGTCGAGACGGCGCCGCCGTGCACCGCTTCTTGATCTAACGTGGCCGCCGCACGTGTCCAGCACGATTTTGATCTCCGACCTGCACCTCGGCTCGCCGGGGCGCGGAAGTGTCCTGGAGCAGCCGGCGCCGCTGGAGCAGCTGATCGACACTCTCGCGCGACACGACCGGTTGGTGTTGCTCGGCGACGCGGTCGAGCTGACCAAGGCGAAGCAATCGCGCGCGATGGAGGCCGCAGAGCCGATCCTCCGCGCGATCGGCGCGACCCTCGGGCCGGACCGTGCGGTCGTGCTCGTACCGGGCAACCACGACCACACTCTGATCCGCGGCTGGGCGCTCTCGCAATGGGGAGGGCTCGAGGTCGATTCGCCGGTGCCGGTCGACTCCAGCCCGATGCTCGCGAGGATCGCCGAGTGGCTCGCGCCCGCCCGCCTCGAGGTTCGCTACCCGGGCGTGTGGCTCAGCGACACCATCTGGGCGACCCACGGCCACTACCTTGACCGCCACCTGCTGCCGGTGTCGTCCTACGGTGTGATCCACGGCCGGCGGCTGCTGCCCGTCGGCGCGGTGTCGCCGGGCGATTACGAGCGCTTGCTTCGACCTCAGCTCCCCGCTTTGCGCTGGCTCCCAGGTCCGTTCGCCGCCGGGTTGGAGGACCTTGGCGAGCTCCTGCGTGTCTCGACGATGCCTGCAGTCGAGAAGCGGATTCTGCACCGCCGCCTGGCGCCGCTGACCTCGCGCCTGCTCGGGATCCAGATGCGCCGACACAGCCTTCCGGCGATCGCGCGCGTCGCACGCAACCTCGGCGTCGACGCCGAGGTCGTCGTCTTCGGGCATGTGCACCGGCTCGGCCCGCTGGCCGGCGACGATCCTGAGGAATGGCGTGGTCCGGGGAACGGACCGCGCCTCCTCAACACCGGCTCCTGGCGCTACGACCCGCTACTGCTGCATCACGCTTGGCCCCCGCATCCCTATTGGCCCGGCGGCGCGGTGGTCGTCGAGGACGGAGCCGAGCCGCGGGCGATCGGCCTGCTGGACGGCCTCGCGGTCGATCAGCTGCACTCGGCTCGGGTAGTGTTCTGATCCGGATCAGGAAGCCAGGTTGAAGCCCGATGCCGAAGCTGTGGATCTACACGCAGGTCCTGATCGTGCTGTTCATCCTGATCGGGATCGTGATCGCGATCGTTCGCCTGACCTGAGAGTCGGTCACCGTGTTCGCCAAGATCCTGGCAGGCATCGACGGTTCCGAGGTCGCCGACGCCGCGATCGACCACGCGATCGAGCTCGCCCGCGGGTTGCAGGCGCGATTGCTGATCGTCAGCGCATACGAACCGGTCGCCGACCTACGCTCGCGAGATCGGCTGCCGGAGCTTGCCGCCGATCAGCAGCGGACGATCAACCCCCGCGACAAGGCGCTCGCCCTGCTGAATCGCGTCGCCGAGCGGGCGCGCCGAGCGGGTGTCGGGGAAATCGAAGCGCACCCGCGCGAGGGGGACGCCGCCGCCGCGATCCTCGACGTCGCTGAGGAGCACGGCTGTGATCTGATCGTTGTCGGGCATCGTGGGATGACGGGAGCCAAGCGGTTTCTGCTCGGATCGGTCCCGAACAAGATCTCCCATCACGCCCCCTGCTCCGTGCTGATCATCAGGACCGGCTGAAGCACGCCGCTGACGGGCCCGCTGCGACAGGGGCGGACGGTCAGGGCCTGTGCCCCGCCGAGGGAGCGGTCGCGGTCGGTGTCGTCGCGCTCGTGGTCGTCGGAACCGGCGTGGTGGTGCTGATCGTCGGGGTGGTGATGGTCGTCGGGATCGTCCGCGATGTCGCGGCGCCGATGTTCAGCAGCCCATACCCGTAGCGCGTGCTCGGGACGGTGTTGCCGAGCGGCATCGCGGTCTGCTCGAGGCGCTGCAAGATCTCGTCCGGCGTCGGCCGGGGACCGAGGACGCCGCTGGCGATCACCATCGCGGCCGCTGCCGAGACCGCCGGCGCCGCCATCGAGGTTCCATACCAGCCGCTCGGCATGCCGAACACGCGCGGATTCGAAGGGTTGGTGAGGGTCATCTGGTAGACGTCGGGGAGGGCGCGGTCGGGGTGGCAGTTCGGTCCGGCGTCGCTGCTCGCGTCATCGCCGCCGCCCGGCGCGACCAGAGCCAGCTGGCTGCCGCCGTCGGAGTAGTCCGCGAGGCAGCGGTCGGAGGTGGTGGCGCCGACGGCGACCACGGGTCGAGCGCGTGCCGGGAAGGCGATCTTGCTGGCGTTGTCGTTCCCGGCGGCGCCGACCACGACGGCATTGTGTGCGTGCGCGTAGTCGATCGCCGAGAGGATGTCCGGGATGTCGTTGCGCGAGACCGACAGCGAGAATTCCATGCTGAGGTTGATCACCTGGGCTCCGTGCTGGACCGCGTAGCGGATCCCCGCGGCGATCGTGCTCGAGTCGCCCTCGCCGGCGCTGTCAAGCACTCGGATCGGCATGATCGACGCCCCGTACGCGAGGCCGGTCAGCCCGATGCCGTTGTTGGTCTGCTCGGCGATCTCCCCGGCGACGAACGTGCCGTGTCCCTCGCGATCGAGCGGCGAGGTATTCGTGCAACGGCGCTGGACGAGCTGGCCGGCGACGAGGTCGCATGGGTCGATGAAGCGCGTCAGCCCGAAGTCGGGCGAGCGCTTGAACTTCCCCCAGTTCTTGAACGCGACCCCGGTGTCGATGACCGCGATCACCACTCCCTTCGCACCGGGCCTATGAGCGCTGCGCAGGTTCTCCCAAGCCGCCGGCGCATTGACTCCGTTCGTCGCCCCGAAGTTCCACTGCAGCCGGCGCCAGCCGCCCGGTTGGTGCGTTCGTCCGGGATCGTTCGGGATCCAGGTCCCCGCGATATGGGCGATGTAGTTGGGGACCGCGTAGGTGACGCCGGAGGCCGATCCGATCCGGACCTCGGCGGTCGGTACGCTCACGTCGGCCGGGAGCCGGACGACGATCTCGCGCGGCGTGTCGCTTGACGTGTTCGCACGAGCGATCGCGATCCCCGTGTCGCGACGGATCGTCGCCAGCGGGCTGGCGAGCGAGGCGTTATAGCCAACCACCAGTTCGTGCGCCACGTAGGGCGCAGCCGCCACCGTCGCGACCGGAGCCGGAGCGGGATCCGTGCTGACGACGTTGCCGGCGAGGAGTCCGACGCCGGCCGCGAGCACGACCGCGACCGCCGCGCGGATCGCGGGCGGCAACCAGCCTGGGCGTCGCTGGCTTGGATGGGCGGCGGGAATCGAGGTCATGCGAACACTTCCGGTCGCGCTTCCTGCGTTTCCGGTCGGACATAGGACATCATCTTCGCCGGAAAGTTTCGCAGCCCACGCAGAACTCTATGACCGGACACTTTTTCCCGCGCGAGGAGTACTTCATGCGGCTCGCCCTGCGCGAGGCCGAGCGGGCACTCGACCACGACGACGTTCCGGTCGGCGCGGTCGTCGTTCACGACGGCGAAGTGGTCGGCGCGGGGCACAACGAGCGCGAGGTGCGCGCCGACCCGACCGCGCATGCCGAGATGCTCGCACTCCGCCAGGCAGCTGCGACGCTTGGGAGCTGGCGCGTGCTCGACGCCGTCATGTATGTGACGCTCGAGCCCTGCGCTATGTGCGCGGGCGCCCTCGTGCTGGCACGTGTCCCGCGCATCGTCTACGGCGCCCGCGACCCCAAGGCCGGCGCCGCCGGCAGCGTGCTCGACCTGATGGACGTCCCCGAGCTCAACCACCGGCCACAGTGCCAGGGTGGACTGCTGGCCGAGGAGTCGAGCGCGCTGCTACGGGCTTTCTTCGCCAATCGGCGCTGACAGCGGCGTTCGGCCGTGCTGACGCCACCAGGAGCAATCGCTACCTTTGTGGGCGCCCGCTTTGGAGAGGTGGCAGAGCGGTTGAATGCGCCGGTCTCGAAAACCGGTATGGGCGGTTCCGTCCATCGAGGGTTCGAATCCCTCCCTCTCCGTTAGACAAGGCGGTTTGCTTGGGTTTTCCAGGGAGAACAGCCTCTTGCGAACCGTCACGGAGGGCGGTGATCGTGGGTCAGCGCGGGCCAGCGTAGGCCCCATCCTGAGGGCTTTCGTTCCCCCCACGTTCCCTCCAGACCATCGCTCGGTGGTGGGCGAGGAGGTCGCTCTATGACCTTCCGTACCCCGACTCGAAGTCGAGCGCCGCCCCCCTCAGATGCGAAAGACCGGGTGGCTGCCCGGTCTTCCAGAACATAGGCGCTGGAGCGCTCCCGTCTGACGTTGACAGTTCAGGCCGCGATGTTTTGTAGTGCTCCTTGGGCATCGTCCCAGGTGGCGCGGACCTCGCGGGGTGTTCTGTTGTCGAGCCGGCTGTGGGGCCGGTCGTGGTAGTGGTCGATGTAGGCGGCTATCACCTCCCGGGCCTGGTCGAGGGTCTCGAACTCTTGGCGCCAGACGGACCGTTCCTTGAGGTAGCAAAACCAGCTCTCGATGAACGCCTGGCTCTCGGGGTCGCGGTAGCCGCCGCGGCGGTGACTGACACCAAGCCCGGACATGACGAGCCCTGTCGCGCGGGCGCAGAACGCGGAGCCGTTATCGGTGCCGAGTGTCAGCATCCCTGGTCGGATGCCCTGTTCGGCGACGGCCCGTTCGATCACCGCGATCGCTTCCTTGGCGCGGCAGCGGACGGTCAGGTCCCAGCCGACGATCTCGCGGGTGCAGCAATCGATGACCTGTGTTCAGGTAGCACCAGCCGTGCTCGGCGACCCACACGCTGGTCATATCCAGATGCCATAGCTGTCCGGGACGCTCGACCCCGAAGAACCCGGGGCGGCGCCGGCGCGGCTCAGACTGGCGGCGCTGGATCAGCTTGCGCTCGCGCATCACGCGCAGCACCCGCTTGCGGTTGATCGCCCGTCCCAGCTTGCGGCAGACCCACGCCGTCACGAGCCGATAGCCGTCGGTCGGGTTCTGCTCGGCGACCTCGACGATCGCCCGCTCGACTTCGTCAACGGGCGGCCGCGAGCGGCTCACCGCCTGCGCCAGACGGGTCGGGACACGGTAGATCGCCTGCCGGCCGATCTTCAGGATGCGCGCCAGCACCGGAGGGGTACTACCCCTCGGCGTGCAGCTGACGGGCGTAGACGACGCGCTGTCTCACTCCCACGTCCGAAATCCGTTTCCCAGGATCTCAAGCTCAAAGGTCTTGCGACCCAACGTCCGCTCAAGCTCACCAACCCGCTTGCGCAGCTCCGCCAGCTCGGTCCGCTCCTCCTTCCCCGACAGCCGCTCGGCGCCGCCTTCCAGCAGCTTCTCGCGCCACGTGTAGAACAGGTTCTCGGAGATCTGATGCTCCCGGCAGACCTCCGCGACGGACCGATCGCCGCGCACGCCGGCGAGCACGATCTCGAGCTTCTGCTGCACGGTCCAGGAGCGGTACTTCTTCTTCTCGCTCAACGTGATGCTCCTCCAGGTTGAGCGGCCCATCCTGAGCGGCGCCCCGGACGCAATCCGCGCCTCACCACCTCCGGCGACTCGGCTCAGATCGCGTCCGGCAACCCTCACTCAGTACCTGTCAACGACCCGACGGGGAGCGGACCATGACCCCCAGCTCGAAACGAGCTCACAGGAGACGATCTACCCGGCCTGCCGAGGTCTCCCCGACCGATCACACCCCCGAAAAACATCACCCCGAGCACTTGACTTTCATCGGTCGATCAGACCAGCACTCTCTCCGGCAGAGATTTGCCGCGCGTTGGCTTTCCACGGTCGCGCTCGCGTGCCGGCATGCGTTACGTGCGACGGTGACCAGAGCTTGTCGGCACGGTTAGGTGGTTCCTGGTCGGGCGGCCGCGATCACGATTGCGGCGCTGGTAGCGGGTACGTAGACAGCGTACGCACCGCCAGAGGGGGTCACGGTTTCGGAGGACGCGCTACCCGACCACTGGGCTTGAGCGTTGAGGCTTTGGCCGTCGAGCGTCACGGCTTTGGTCGCCGATGCTGAGGGCGCAGTCAGCCGCTGGACGCTGGCGGGGCCGATCGCCGGCAGGGTCAGGCTGACCCTCGTTGCCGACCGGCTCTTGTTGATCAGCAGGATGTGTAGCTGCTTGCCGTCGAGCACGGCCCACGCTTTGAGATCAGCGCCCGGCGTGGCCCGAACGCGCGCTGGCAGAAGTTGCGGGTCAGTCCCGAGCGTCCGGGCGTATGTGATCAGCCCGTACAGAAGCGGGAACGCGACCACGCCCCGGTTCGTCAGCGAAAAGGCCATGTTGATCGCGTTGTCGCGGACGTGCAGCGCTGCCGAGCGGACGCCTGCGTGGATCAGCTCGAGCAGCGCGTCCGGCGCCCACAGGGCCGTGGCGAAGGTGTTGCTGACGCCGCGGGTTCCGCCGCACGTGACCGAGTTGAACTCGCTCAGGCGGACCGGGAGATGCGCCTGGCGTGCCAACCTGATCGCCGGTTTGACCGAAGCCGCCATGCCGGCCGTGACGCGCTCGCTCAGCAGGCGGGCGAGCGTGGGCACGTTCGGGCCGGACCGGGCGCAAGCCGACAGCGGGTAGCGGTGCGCGGTGATCGCGGTCAGCCCGTGGTGCGTGCCGGTTAGCAGCGTGCTGATCCAGCTCAGGTTCTTCTGCGGATCGGCCAGTGCGGGCGCAAACAGGGGGATTCGAGGCACCGCTTTATCGAGCGCCTGATCGTAGGTCCGGTAGGCGGCGGCATAGCTCGCGGCCGTCAAACGCGACGGGATCTTGGTGGGTCCCGAGGTGATCTTTCTGAATGACGTCGGGTTGTAGATGTCCGGTTCGTTCCCGATCTCGAATCCGATCACGCTGCCCCGGGGCAGCTTGCGCTCGGCGGTGCTGGCCCATTTCGACGCGGCCGCGGGCGTGGCGCTCAGGAGATTCAGGTCGAGTATCAGCTTGACGTGAAGTTGCCTGACGATCTCGCTCGTCTGCGCGAGCCACGAGGGCGTCAGCTCGAACACCCACTCGGGTAGCTCCCTCTTGAGCGACCAGATCGACTGATCGGCTGAGTTACCGCCGATCCGCAACACCACCGGTCCCTCCTGTGTGATCAGCGAGAACACGCGCCGCAGCAGGCTCATGTGCTTGGCCCAGGTCGGGATCGTCCAGTATTCGGTCGAGATGCCGAGAAACGATCGCGGGACGATCAACGGATGGTTCCTGTAGGCGATCTCGACACGCGCAGCATGCGTATGAGCGGCCGCCCCCGAAGCGATCAGACGCGGCGATGCTTGCGAGAAGCGGCTCCCCCCTGACGAGGCGGCACCGCAAGCGCCTACCGACAGCGCAACGACGGCCACGGTCAGCATCCCGACCATCCACGGCGGACACACAAAACGGAGCGACCGTTGCATGCCATCGAGCATCGCTCGCGGCCATCAGCGCAACATCCGTAAGCGTCCGCGATTTCACCCGTAGCTACTACTACTCAACTGGACGTAAGAGAGCTTCTGACTGACCGCTGGCTTGAAAGGCTCACGCAAGCTGAACAGGACTACCTACGACCGCGGACCGGCGCCCGGAACCAAGCGGTGGGCGACATCAGACACGCCACCCACCGCCAAACCAGGCACGGCACGCATACACCGGCAAGTAGTGGGTCGGTTGCACGAGCAGCGTGCTCGTGTTCGACCCCCCGACGGCAGCGTGATCGCATTCGGGCTCGGGCCGGCGCGCGCTTCGCCCCGAAAGCACACTGGCTTCGGGAGTCACACGAGACGGCTCCTCCGCGCTAGTCGCGACAGTCTGAAGCCGATTGAGCAGACTGCTCGTCCCACGAGCCAGCATCAGTGTCGGCGGCTTCGGGATCCAGCGACCTGGCTGCTGGTCCGGGTCCCCAAGCACTCGAAGCGGCAGTGTCGGCGAGACCGTCGGGTCGCTGCGAAAGTGAGCAGTCGTGGCGAGTCCGCCCACCGACGCGGCTGCTGGTGGTGGGTGGGCGGGGCGCCTGGCTCAGGGGTAGACGTGCTCGCCGGTGCGCCCGTCGGTGACGGTAATCGCGCCGGTGGGGCAGGAGCGGGCCGCTTGGAGGATCTGATCGTCGCTGCCGGTGCCGGTGACGATTGCGATGTCCTCGACGGTGAACACGCCTGGTGCCGCCAAGGCGCAGTCGCCGTGCGCGGCGCAGGCGAACTCATCGATGTGGGGGATAAGTGTCATGCTGCTTTCCTTTCATGGTGGGGGTCGGTGGCCGGCTGCTGCAGCCGTCGGCGAAGCTCGGGAAGGGCATGCGGGCGCCCGACGAGCAGCGCGGCGACCGGCCGGCCGTCATGGGTGAAGGTGGCGGTGAAGTCGTACGCGGCCGGATCGCCGTCCAGCTCGATCCGGTCAGCGGCGTCGGCGCGGCCGAGGAACTGGATGCGGATGCCGTGTTGGTCGCTCCAGAAGCTCGAGAGCGGGAGCGCGTGCGCTGGGAGGCCGAGCATCGCTCTGGCGGCGGATACGCCCTGGCGGGCAGCCGCTTCCCAATGCTCGGTCCGCGCGTAAGCCCGGACGCGAGGATCGAACGCGAGGCTCGCGTCGCCGGCCGCGAACACGCCCGGGATTACCGTCCGGCCGGCGGGGTCCGTGCGCACACCGCGGTGATCGAGCCCAATGTCGCGCAGCCACGCTGTCTGGGGCTCGGTGCCGATGCCGACCACGAGCAGGTCGCAGTCGATCTGGCGCCCATCTTGTAACTCGACAGCGTGGATCGCGTCGGTGCCGTGCAGCTCCACGATCCGGGTCGACAGCAGCACCTCGATTCCGTGCTCGCGGTGAAAGTGCGCGAACCACCGGCCGAGCCGCTCTCCCAGGGTCGCTGTAAGCGGCGCGCTCGCGGCCTCAACGATTGTCACACTCGCGCCGCGGGCGTTGGCGGTCGCGGCCACCTCCTGCCCGATGAATCCGGCACCGACGACGACAACGCGGGGCGAGCCGGCGAGCGCACCGCGCAGAGCACGAGCATCGGCAACGGTGCGCAGCGCGTACACGTTGTCGAACCGTTCTGCTCCCGCGAACTGCCGGGGTGCGCTCCCGGTAGCGATCAACAGCTGCTCGTAGGTAAGTGACCGCCCGCTGCCGAGGAGAACCTTGCGGGCCGCCGGATCGAGGCCAGCCGCGGACTCGCCGAGGAGCAACTCGATGCCGTTGTCGATATGCCATCCCCCGGGGCGAAGTGCCAGCTCCCCCTCGTCGATTTGACCTGCCAGGAACTCCTTCGATAGTGGCGGGCGGTCGTATGGGGGCACGGGCTCGGCGGAGATCATCCGGATTGGACCCTCGTAGCCGAGGCGACGCAGGGTTTCGGTTGCCCGCTGGGCCGCGAGCCCGCCGCCGGCGATGACCACTCCAGCGGGGGTGGTCATGGCCGTGTTGCGGCGAGCCGCGGTCGCGGGACGGGATTGGCGGGGGCGATCGCGCCCCGCTGAGCTTCCGGCCGCTTGGGGGGCGCGGCCGGAAGCACCCTGTATGTAAAGGCGAACACGATCGGCGCCGTCAGCATGGTCAGCATCCCGAGCATCCACCAGCTGTGACCGTTGGTGCCTGCGCCGACGACGTGCACCAGCGCGAGCAGGTAGACGACGATCGTGAAGCGATGCATCATCCGCCACGTCTTTGTGCCGATCCACCTGCGCGCGTAGAAGCTGAGGCCGAGGATCGCCGCAAGCCAGCCGGCGATGATCCCGATGCCCGTGAACAGTGGGCGATAGGACATTGCGAACGGAAGCGTGATCCCGGCGAGTCCGGGCCGCAGGTAGCTGTCGAACATCAGCAGCCCGGCGTGACCGGCGATCAGACCGAGTGTGACCAGCGTCGATGCCTCGTGAAAGCGCTTGAGCTTTGCGTTCAGCCCGGGGCGCCGCGCCAGTCGGCCGGCCATCGCGAGCCCGACCGAGACCGAAATCCCGAGCATCAGCATTGCGACGATCCCGAACGACCGACTGGCAAACCAGAACGCCTGGTGCGCGGGGCTTCCCATCGTCGTCAGGAGACCCGGGTGGTGACGGGGGTCGGCGCCACGGTCGCGCCCGGGGCCGTGGCACTATTCGCGGGGATCACACGTATCGCGCCGGACGCCGTGGTCACCACGCGAGTCGTGCCGCCGCCAGGGTGGTGGGCGCTGCTCGCGACCACGGGGATGGCCTGCTTGTTGACGGCGGTGGCGTACATCACCGAGAACGGCAGCGAGGCGGCGATGATCGCAGCGGCGCCGAGGCTCAGCACACGGCGATACAGGGTGGATCGCCGACGGCCCACCCGGTGGCTGGACCGCTGGCTCGTTGGTGGATTCGGTTGGCGTTGCTCAGTCATTTGTCATTGACTCAGGGTCGGGAAACTGGATGGCCCGCGGTGCGGTGACCGCGGGTGGGCGGCCGTGGTTGGTGGCCGTGACGGGCGTCGCGTGACTATGGGTGAGCGCTCCGGCCGTGGACATTGCGGCGAGAAACAACGCTGTCGCCAGAGCCGCGATTGTGGTGCGCGTTTTGTTTGTCATCGTGCTGAGGTGAAGGTCGGGCGTTTCGCGAGCGAAGCGCTTGGATTGACGCTGATCAGCTTGGAGGCTGCAGGCAAGAGCGCGGTAAGCGGCGCTATAAACGTGCCCTTATGCGCGTGATATCGGGGATCGGCGTCACCTGAGGTCGAAGATGCGAATCCTGGTGATCGAGGACGAGCGAACGCTGGCGCGCTTCATTGATCAGAGCCTTCGCGCCGAGGGACACGCCGTGACCGTGTGTAACGACGGCGAGAGCGGAGAGGGTTGGTGAAAGGGTGGTCGATCGAATGCTCGGCGCAAATCCTCGAGGAGCACGGCGCCCGCAATTTCTGTGTGAACGCCGGAGGCGATCTCGTGCTCCGAGGCCATCCTGAGGACTCACCGAGCTGGCGCGTCGGAATTCAGCATCCGCAAGAGCGTGACCAAGTCGCACTCACTCTGCTCGCTAGCGATGGCGGGATCGCAACATCGGGGACGTACGAGCGCGGGCAGCACATCGTCGACCCACACACCGGCGCCTGCCCCGATGGCTTGCGGTCCGTCACGGTCGCGGGACCTGACCTGGGGACAGCCGACGCGTACGCCACAGCTATCTACGCGATGGGAGAGATTGGCCTGGAGTGGGCGCTTGGACTCGGGACGTACGCCGTGATGATTATTCTGCGCGACGGCACCGCAGTGTCAACCCCGAACCTCGATCGCTATAGGCTTCCGCGCGAACAGATCAACGCCTGCCTCGCCGATTTTCACGAGTAGCTGCCCGTGCGATAGCGATCCCTGTTAGCTATGGGATCACCTCGAGTTGTAATTGTCGCCCAGCAGGACCGCTCGCATTCCGTCGACGCGCTGCGGGCCACTCAAGTCCTGTAGCGACAAACTCTCTGCGCCCAAGTCAGAGGCCTCTTGACGGCGTCGGGGCTCGTACGCGGAGCGAGCCAACGTGGGCGTGGTGAAGCCGGATGGGTGGTCAACGACCGCCGTCACCGGCGACGCGGGGGAGTCGATCAGCTCGAAGCAGCGGGCGATCGCCCCGCGCACGCTCTGCATATCCAGGCGGAGGTCGATGAGTCCGTCGAACCCCCAGAAGACTCGCTGGGAGAGTAGGTAGGTAGCCATCAGCGTGCCGGTCTGGTGATGGCCTAGGACGGCCGCGGCTACGACCGGCGCGATCGACCCGAGCTTCGCCAGACCACCCGAGCCCTGAAGATTCAGGGCGCGCAGCCAACCCAGGCGAACCTCGGTTGCCATCACCCGCTCCGCCGCGGCCCGGAACCGGTCGATCGCTTCATCGGGCCCGTGAGAGTAGCCGCCAAGCAGCCGCGCAAGCGTCGAGGTCATCGCCTCCAACTGCTCCTGGCGCCGCTGCCCGGCGCCGGCCGCTGGGCCCTGGACGCGTCGGGCAGCCAGCCAGGTCCCAGCCAGCGACGGCACCACCACAGCAACCGTCCACGGCTCGAGGACCGCCAGCGCGGCCAGCGCGCCGGCCAACTCGACGACCTGCATCAACCCCCGGTCCAACAGCGCCAGTGTCGTGAGTTCGAGCGTCTCGGCGTCGGAGATGAAGCGGGATGGCAGACCAGCTGTCTGCTCGGCACCTGCAACCGTCCGTCGACGAAGCGCGCCGCGGAACATCTGCAGGCGCAGGTTTCGGTACAGACGGCTGGCGTTCCTCGCATACATGCCATCAGAAGCGACATAAGCGGCCGCCTCAAGCACCGTCGCTGCCGCCACCAAACCCGCCAACAGCACCGCCTGAGCGGTCGCGTTCGGTGCGACGAGCGCGTTCATCAGCGCGCCCAGCACGAGCGGTGGCACGAGTCCGACCAGCACTCCGCTGACCGTCAGCGCGCCCATTGCGAGGACGCCGGCGCGTAGCGGCCGCAGAAGCGCGAAAACCCGCCTCCAGGGGATGGGGGCGGGTTCGCGATCGGTGTTCAGGAGCGGATCTGGTCTGTCGGTCATGCGCGGACGCGGGAACCGGATTGCAGCCCACGCCGGCATCGGTCATCAGCCGGCGCGGCTGCAGTTTCAAGCGGACGAGAACTAACGATCACGCTGGTCCTTCTTGGTGTCCTTCGGACGATCTTCCTTCTTGGCCATGTGTTCTCACCTCCTTCCGAGGTGACTGGTTCGGAGTGACGTTTGCCGAACGGAGTTAAGTACATGGCAGACAGCCTGAACCCCACGATCAAGACCCAGGTAAGCGCACGTCTAAACCAGCCTTACCCATCGAGCGCTTGCTGCCGCCGAGCACTGTCGCAAGGTTGTGCAGCTCGAATGGGTCATGACTGAGGTGGCCCTTCAACAGACGGAGGAGGCTGTGCCGGAAGGCGTTGTTGACCTCCGCGAGCCGTCTCGGGGTCAGCCGTGGATCGGGAGCAAGCCAGCGGCTCAGGCCTCACGGTGCGGTGGCGCGCCGCCGCAGGTGGGTCAACGTAGGTCAGCGCGAGACTTGGGCGATCCGGGGAGGCTCGTTCCCCGGCTTTCGCCCGCGGGGCTCGTGCGGGGCCCACCGGTAACCCTGGCGTCAGACATTGAGAGAGACCGGCACGGCGGCTCAGGCGTAGGTCAACGCGAGCCAACGCAGGCCAACAAGTCAAGCGCTCCATTCCCTCCACGCGTTGCCGTCAGCCCGCCTGAGACATGGTTCGGCCTTGGACGAGCGCGCGACAGCGTCTACCTCGAGTAGAAGCGGATGCCCCCCCGTGATTCATGGCGCCGCAGAATCTGGTATCCCGGCCCTTCTTCATCGGCTTGAACTAGGTGAGGCCAGCGCAGCCTGGCTTTACGATAAGGTAAAGGCATGCCACGAATTTCCTCCAAGCATCAGGTCACGCTGCCGGTCGAGACGCTCGATCATGCCGGGCTGGCGGCCGGTGACGAGGTCGCGATCGAGGCTGAAGGGCCCGATCGGATCGTGATCAGGCGTGCAATGCGCGACCCCGAGCGGGCACTGGGGATCTTCGACGGCCTCTACCAGCCCGACTACCTGCAACGACTACGCGCTGGCGAGCGCGCTTGAGCGCTTGCGTGCTCGACACGGACGTCGTGATCGCTGCGCTGGATCGCAGAGATGCCCACCATCGGGAGGCAGCTACTGCGATCAAGCACATGATCGCCGACGAGGTTGAGCTCCTGGTGTCGATGATCAACTATGCCGAGGCTCTGGTCCGGCCCGCCGAGAACGAGAAGACACTGAGCGTCGCTATCGATGCCCTCGCGGCTCTGGGCGTCCGGCCGATCAGCCCGACGGCGGCGGTCGCCCGCGAGGCTGCGCGTTTCCGATCGCTCAACATCAGCCTTGCAGACGGCTTCGCGCTCGCGACCGCCCGGCACCAATCGGCTGCCGTCGCCTCATTCGATCGCCGCGTCAGGCGCGCCATGTCCAAGCTTGGCCTCAAGCTGCCCGAACCTCTCGCGGGTGAGTCCGAGGTGGCCGGCGATAGCGCGTAGCTGGGACATGCTGCGGGCGCGAAAGCGCTCGTGCCGCGAAGCGCTCGCTTCCGGGGGCAATCCGAAAGTCCGCACCGTCAGCTTCACCACAGGGGAACCACAGCCAAGGGCCCGGCGTGGTCACCCCCCGAGCTACGCCGCGAGTTCCTCGTTGTGTTGCTCGATGAATGCGTTCAGCCCGTCGGGGTCCGCCAGGTCGACCCCTGCCTTCTGCGCGGCGACCGCGAACGTTTTCGCCGGCCCCCACGCCTCGGGGTCGTTGACCGTCTCAAGCATCTCGCCGCGGAACTCTCGGACCGCTCCGACCGCCTCCTCGAGGGGCGCGGTGGGCACGCCTCGCATCCGGGCGGCATAGCGGACCCAATCAGGCAGCACCTCTGCCACCCGCTCGAAGAACAACGGCTCTCGGGCGACCTTGCGGGCTAGCCAGCTGGTCATGAAGATCTCGACCACGACGGCGCTCCAGCGCAGGGCGCCACCATGGTTGTAATCCGCGCCGAACCAGATCGCGGTGCTGACCACGTCCTCGGCGTGCGCGTCGCCCTGCCAACGATCGCCCTCGGGTGAGGCGAAAAAGTCGGCGATCAGCCGCTCGCGTTCCTCGACCGAGACCTCCTCATAGTCCTCGGGCAGCTCGAAGCCGTCAGGCAACAGCCGAATCCTTGCGTCGATCAGCGCCCGGAGGGCGCGGACGTCCTCATCGACCGCCGGCTCGTAGGTGTGATCGAGCATGTACAGCGCAGCTTCGACCCGGGCACGAGCCTCGGCCAGGTCAAGTTCGCGGAGTGCCAGCCCAACGCCGTTGTGAGCCCGTGGACGCAGCTTGCTACAGACCTCGATTAGCGGACCGGCAATGAATGCGTCCTTTGCCAGACCACCCATGTTGTGGTCGATGTAAATCCCGACCGTATGCCGCTCACCGCGGGACAGGGCGAACTCGATGAACACGGTCACCCCATCATCGAACGCCTCCTCGTACATCAACTCGGCAGCCACCGGCTCGGACCGGCCCAGCTCCCCGTACCATGACGGTCCGGGCACCCCGCGCGCGACGAGCCGGTCGCCCGCGGCTCTAGCTCGCTGCGCGTACTCCGGATTGCCGACAGCGCTCAGGGCCGCCAGCGCCACCAGCGCTTTCGGCGAGCCCTTGCGCTCGAGCGCGCGGAGGAACGCCGGCAGGAATACATCCTCGGCATCGCCCTCGATCAGCTGCGTTCCCCGCCACATCGCTACCAGCTCTGAAGCCCAGCACTGCGCCTCGAGCCCGTCCTCAAGCTGCGCCACGCTTCGGAGCACCGTCGGCACCAGCCCGTCCATCATCTGAGCCAACTCTCGATCCAGCGGGCCGCCGCCGCCGCGGCCGCCGCGATCCGCCTGTCGCTTCGCCCGTCGATCCTGCTGTCTACGCCGCTTCTCGCTTATGCGCCGCAGCCTAACCCGAGCCCCGGCGGAACCGGCTCCCTTACGCGCGCCGGCTTCGCGCCCGCGCCCGCCGCCAGCGCTATCGCTTTCTCGCGGCTGAACGGGCACGCGTCATCCCGGTCGACTGCCGCCAGCCCAGACCGTGCCCCGATTCGCCGGAGCCATGTCCGTGACGCCGACGCTCACCGAGGAGCCGATCGCGACCGACTTCCTAGACTTCGCGGGCCGATGACCGACTCGCCCCGCGATCGCCTTGCCGTTCTCCTCGCCGGCGCGAGCGAGCCAGTGGCGTTCAGCGCCTCGCGGACCGCTCCGGCAGGCGGCCTGCAGCTCGAGGTGCGAGGCGTGGGTCCGATCAAGCTTCCCGTCTCCCAGGCGCAGGCAAGACAGCTGTGCCTGCTAGGCCGGCCGGCTCGGTACGGACGACGAGAGCAGACTCTTGTGGACCGGAGGGTTCGAGACACGTGGGAGATCCCAAAGAGCCGGGTCAAGATCGAAGAGCGCCGCTGGGACCAGACACTTGTGCCTGTCCTTGGCCGTCTCGGCCGCGACCTCGGCCTTCCGTCCGGCGGCACGCTCAGGGCAGAGCTGCACTCGATGCTGGTCTACGCGACCGGGCAGTTCTTCGTCGAGCACCAGGACTCCGAGAAAGACGACGCGATGGTCGGATCGCTTGTGGTGAGCTTGCCCTCGACCTTCAAGGGCGGGGCCCTGGAGGTGCGACATGGCGGCAGGACCGCAACGTACCGTGGGTCGAGGAAGGCCCTCTCCTTCATCGCTTTCTATAGCGACTGCCGTCACGAGGTTAAGCCGGTCAGGTCTGGCTACCGGGTCGTTCTCACGTACAACCTTCTCGTGGGCCGCGAGACGGCCGGCTCGGTCGGCGATCCTGATCCCGAGCTCGTCGGCGGCCTGGCGCGCTGCGTCGATGAGCACTTCGCCTCGTCCGGCTGCCCCGACCGCCTGGTCTACCTGCTCGACCACGAGTACACACCACGCGGTCTGGACCGCTCGCGCCTCAAAGGCGCCGACGCTCCGCGCGTGACGCTGCTGGAAGCGGCTGCCAAGCGGGCCGACTGCGAGGCTGTGCTTGCGCTGGCAGACGTCCACGAGACGTGGAGCGCCTACGAGTCAGACGAACGGAACAGCTGGTACGGGCGGTCGCGCTACAGCCGGTGGCGCGACTGGGACGACGATGACGACGTCGACTCCCTCGCCGGGGACCAGCCGGGCGACTATGAACTCGAGGACCTGATCGAGTCCGAGGTCAAGCTCGACCGCTGGATCAGCCCCCGAGGCGGTCGCCTGGAAAAGGTGAGCCTCCCGATCGGCGCCGACGAGGTCTGTGCGAGCGCCCCGTCGGGCGATCTCGAGCCGTATACCTCGGAGTACGAGGGGTACATGGGCAACTGGGGTAACACGCTTGACCGCTGGTATCACCGTGGGGCTGTGGTCATATGGCAGCGCGGCCGAGCGTTCGCCGTGCAGGCCGAGACATTTCCGTCCTGGGCGCTGGACGAGCTGACGGCCCGCGTAAAGAACGGCGACCTGGCCTGGGCCAAGGAGGCGGCCGCCACCCTGGCCCCGTTCTGGGACCGGGCCGCCGCTCGAGTGGAGACGAAGGGCTTCCTCACCGAGGCGCTGCGCACGGCTCGCCTCCTCGACGAGCCGGCCCTGGCGGCGATGCTGCTGCGGCCGTTTCGGCAGGAGCTCCTCGCCGCCAGCCACGCAAAGGCACTGAGCGCGCTGGTCGGCTCCTACGGCGAGCCCTGGGCGGCAGAGCTCGTCACAGCGTGGGCCGCCAACCGGCGCTTTCACCATCCGGAGGGCGCGACCCCAGAGGCGTGGATGGCCTCGTTGCCAGCCCTCTGCCTCGCGTTGCGTGAGAGCGGAGACGCCGGCACGGCGGCGGCCCGGTTGTTGCTGCGAGAGTCCTGGAGTTGGCTGAGCCACGCGATCGACCGGGGCCTCGAGCTGCCGACGCCAAGCCGTCGCGAGCGGACGCTGTCCGAGCTGGGACCTCCGGTCGGCGCGATGCTGCAGGGCACCTCACTCGTCGACGCGACCGACCTGCGCGACGACGCGGTCGAGATCCTGTGCCGCGACGACGACCTGCTTGCTTGTGCGATCGCGGCCCTCCGAGCTACTCCCACCTCGCAATGGAGCGCGGCGGGCCTCGGCGCCGTCGCGACCCACTGCTCCACGGTCCTGCAAGCCCGCCTCGCCCGCCCCGAGCGTGCCGGCAACGACTGGTCGATCGAGCTTCCCAGCGGATGTACGTGCGAGCTGTGCGGTGAGCTGCGTGCATTCCTCGAAGACCCGACCCAGACGACGCTGGAGTGGCCGCTCGCCAAGGAACGCCGACGCCACGTGCACGGCCGGATCGACACCGCCGAACTCCCGGTTCGTCACCAGACCCGACGCGTCGGGCGACCGTACACCCTGGTGCTGACCAAGACCGACGCGCTCTTCAAACGCGACACGCAACAGAAGCACCGAAACGAGGAAGCCCTCGCCTGGCTCGAACGCAACCGTGCCAATCGCGCCCGCCGCCGCACACCCTCAACGTAGACGAGCGGGCCCTCCGACTGGCCCATTGACACCTTGCGACGCCGTGGGGACGCGATCAATTGACGAGGACATCTCCGCACTTCTCGCTGTGCAGATTGAGCGTCCCGTGGCCGACGCCAAGGTGCACTGAACGCGCTCGTGCACGGCACCGGACCCCGATCGCGTGAGCATCGAACACCGAGCGGGCCGGTTCGCCGATCCCGCCGGGGTCCGGCCTAAGATCACCTCTGTGCTCATGGGTCCAACGCGATTCCCGAGCGCCAGGCCGGCGCGGCGCAGATCACACTCGCGAGCACGACCCACGCGGTGCCGGAGGACATCGCGAAGGCGTGACCGAAGCGGCGGCGTATCACGCCGATGTGCAGGAAGCGGCTGATTGCAGGCCAATGAGAATTCGTTCCCTTTGCCGTTCCCTCCGCGCCCAGCGGCCTTATTTCACGGGCGATTCCGGGTGTATATCTCAGTCTCGAAAACCGGTATGGGCCAGTGGTCCATCGGGGGTTCGAATCCCCCCCTCTCCGCTCTGTCTGGACTCAGGACATATGTCCCAGGTGATATGTCTCTCGTGTCTCGGGACATAGGTCACACCCGGTCTCGAGTTGAGGGGTTATGGCGGTCGTCGTGGAGGCGCAGCCCGTAGGGCTGGGCCGGTGTGCTGGGCACGGACGTTGAGATCGGAGGTGTAAGTCCTGTACTGGAGCCCTGACAGGGGGAATCCAACATCGAAGAGGCAAGGGCGCGGCCCGGAAGTGACCGGGCGGCTTGAGGATGGCTGCGGTTGCCGTGGCTGCCGACTGGTTTCCGTGAGGGCGGGTCTGAAAGAGGCCATAGATGCGTTGTGGTGGCGAACGAAAGTGAAGCGCCGTAAGGCGTTCCTTGGCGGGCGAGCCGGCCAGCGGCGGCGATGCCCTGTTCCTGTCGTTGCTGAGGGCGTAGTGGCGACGTGATCACGACGAAATCTCAGCGTTTCACCCCAGGAGATCTGCTGGGTTCCGGCCGGGGCGGGCCGGTAGGTCGGAGAACGAGAGGACGACGGCTCATGGCCCAGCAGAAGTCCGAGGACCGAGTAGTACCGGAAGGCGGGGTAATGCCCGTTGAGCGTGCCGGGTCGAGTACCGGTGGGCAAGGGAAGGCGGTCCCGGTCGAGGAAACGACGGTGCAGCTCAGTCTGCCGATCGCGACAGCAGAAAACCCGAGAGGGGCTACCCGCAGGAGGACCCGGGACCGGCTTGGGGTGATCCGGGCGGGAGCGCCGAAGGCGATCGGCAAGACAGGGATAGCAGCGTCGGCGACGATGGAGGAGGTTGCGTATCGGTTGACGAGTGCGTTGTTGAAGGTGGCGTCGAACAAGGGCGCCCCGGGTCCGGATGGGCAGACGATCGAGGCGCTGGTAGACCAGTGGCCGGTCGTGTTGCCCAGGCTGCAGGCCGACCTGCTGGCGGGGAGGTATCGACCTGGCGAGATTCGTCGGGTGTTCATTCCCAAGGCGGGGGGCGGGCAGCGCGGGCTGGGGATTCCCGACGTGATCGACAGGGTGGTTTGTGAGGCTGTGCGGCAGGTACTCGAACCGCTGTTTGAGCCTACGTTTCATCCTTCAAGTCACGGGTTTCGACCTGGCCGGAGTTGCCACACGGCGATCACCGAGGCCAAGGGGCATGTGGAGGACGGCTACGGGTGGTGTGTAGATCTTGATTTGGAGAAGTTCTTCGATCTCGTCTGCCACCAGCGGCTGACTGCGAAGCTCGCCAAGCGGGTTAGTGACCGGCGGTTGCTCGTGCTGATCGGACGGATGCTGAGGGCCAAGGTGGTTTTGCCGGACGGTGTCGTGATCGACAGCGAGCAGGGCGTCCAGCAGGGTTCGCCTCTGTCGCCGCTGCTTTCCAACATCGTGCTGGACGAGCTCGATTGGGAGCTTGACCGGCGTGGTCACCGGTTCTGCCGCTACGCGGACGATGGAAAGGTGTACGTCCGCAGCGAGCGGGCTGGGCAGCGGGTGATGGCCAGCCTGACCGAGTTCA
Organism: uncultured Solirubrobacterales bacterium; assembly: GCA_963830475.1. Classification (GTDB taxonomy): domain Bacteria; phylum Actinomycetota; class Thermoleophilia; order Solirubrobacterales; family Solirubrobacteraceae; genus Palsa-465. Next base: position 545,465 of record CAWHMX010000009.1, read on the forward strand.
TCGAAGGGCGCCTGCGCCTGAAGATAAACCAGGCCAAATCGGCTGTCGCCCATCCCGAGGATCGCCACTTCCTCGGTTTCTGTCTGCGGGTAGATCCGCAGTCCGGGACCGTGGAGGTGCTCCTGTCAGAGCGCACCAAGCGCAACGCCATGGAGCGGGTCCGGCAGCTCACGCCGCGGAACTGGGGAGACACGATCGTGTCGTGCATCGCCAGGATCAACGTGTGGCTGCGTGGCTGGCACGCCTTCTTCGGGATCGTCTCCGCCTCAGAGATGCAGGTGATGCGCAAGATCGACGCCCATCTACGGCGTCGGTTGCGCGCGATCCTGCTGCGCCACTGGAAACGCAAACGAACAATCGCACGCAACCTCGTCAAGCTGGGCGTCCCGCGGCGGTCGGCATGGCGGCAGGTCTATCAGGGCCACAGGTCCTGGTGGGCGCTGAGCCACATCCCGGCCGTGGACCACGGGCTGAACCGAGCGTTCTTTCGAGAGCGCGGGCTCGTTGCCCTGGTCGAGACGCACCGCCGCGAGTACCAGCACATCATCGCCCCCGAGTCGCCACAACTGGCGCTATGGGGATGACTTCGAGGTCGCAAACCGGCCGGCGGCGGGGGTCATAACCCACCGTCCCGAGGAGCCGTATACGACCAGCGTACGTACGGTTCTGTGGGAGCCGGGGCGGGCAACCGCCCCGGCTACCCGAGAACGGCGATCGCCGGCGCGCCGCCGGTCGGGGGGCCAGTTTGTCGGGGCATGTCCCGTGCTCATGTCGCTGTTCTGAAGGTCGCCTGTGGCGAGTTGTCTGTGACCAGGTCCGCTGCCGAGTACGGGTTTTCCCGCCGGCATCTGCACCGTCTGCTGGCCCGTTACCGGGAAGGGGGTCTGGAGGCTGTTGAGCCTCGCTCACGGCGCCCCAAGGGCTCACCGATCGCAACGTCTGAGGAGGTTCGCCGGTGAGTGATTGAGCTGCGGGGGCAGCTCACCGCTGACGGGTTAGACGCGGGGCCGGCCACGGTCGCCTGGCATCTGGAGCAGGGGGGACTGAAGGCGCCGGCGCCGGCGACGATCAGCCGGATCCTTTCCCAAGCCGGGTTGATCACGCCGCAGCCCCGGAAACGCCCCCGCTCGTCCTACACGCGCTTTGAGGCCGCGCAGCCGAACGAGACCTGGCAATCGGACTTCATGCACCACCGCCTCGCTGACGAAGGCGACGTGGAGATCCTGAGCTGGCTCGATGACCACTCCCGCTACCTGTTGGGCTGCACCGCGCATCAGCCGGTCACCGGCGATGACGTGGTGGCCGGATTCCTCTTGGCCGTCGACAAGCACGGCCCGCCGGCCAGCACCCTCACGGATAACGGCCGGGTCTACACCGCCCGGTTCGGAGGCGGCCGCAACGCGTTCGAATACCTCCTGCCCGTGCTCGGTGTCCGGCAGAAGAACGGGTCGCCAGGACACCCCCAGACCCAAGGCAAGATCGAACGGTTTCACCAGACCCTGCAGCGCTGGCTCAGAGCCCGGCCACCAGCCAAAAGCACTATCGAGCTCCAACGCCAGCTCGACGAGTTCTCAGAGCATTACAACGAGCACCGCCCGCACCGCGCGCTTGGCCGGCGCACACCCGGCAACGCCTACCGCGCGACCCCTAAAACCGCCCCAGCTACCAACGGGCACCCTCAACACCACTACCGCCTGCGCTACGACAAACTCGACATCCGCGGCCACATGAGCCTCCGCCGGGCCGGCCGGATGCACCACCTCGGGATCGGACGCGACCACGCCTTCAAACGCGTCCTCGCGCTCGCCGACGACCAGCAGATCACCGTCACCGAGCTCGACACCGGCGAGATCCTCTCAACCCACCTAATCGAACCCGACAAGACCTACTGGCGCAACCAAAACAAGAAGCCCGGCCGCTGGCCGAGCTCCACCAAATGAGACCTATGTCCCGAGACACGTGAGACACATGTCCCGAGACATCACACCCCCTCTCCGCTCGAGTGCCGGGCGCCCCGATGCGAGTACCCGCAACGGCTCAGCTGTGCGGCGAGCTGACGCTCTCGTGGTCCGCCCGTCGCCATTGGCCGACGGTCGAACGTAACGCCAAGTAGCCGACGATCCCCGGCACAGTTGGCAACCAGAACGAGATCGCCCGGTAGGCCAAAACTGCGACGACAGCGCTGCCCGCGGGTACACCGAACGCGACGAACGCCGCGATCATGCCCCCCTCCACACCGCCGATCCCACCCGGGAGTGGCAGCAGGCTACCGAAGGTGCCGAGGAAGTAACCGACCACCAAGACCGCCGTTGGCACGTTGGCTCCGAACGCGTGGAAGCAGACGCCAAGCACCGCGATGTCAAACCCCCAGTAGGCGACCGCTCCCAACAAGCCGATCCGCCTTTGCTTCGCAAGGTCGATCGCCGTCCGTACCCCGCTGCCGAGAGCGTCTGGTGCCTTCGCGAGCGTGGTCGCGATCCTACCGAGCAGTCCTGGGCGCTCGGCAAACCGTTGGAGCCGATGCTCGACATCGGGCGGCATCAGCGCCAAGCTGAGGATCGCGGCGATCAGCAGCGCCGCGAGCGCGGCGGGGACCACAGTAAGTGCAAACGAGCCGCCGCCCGCGAACAGTCCGCTCCATAACCCCAACCCACATACGATCAACGCGGCCAGGTAGACCAGGTACTGCACGACAAGACTCGCGACCATGCGGCAGGCGATTACCGGGGCCGACATACCCGCGCGGCCCAACGCCCACGCCGTGACCGCGACACCGCCCGCTCCCGCGGCGGCGACCAAGCGGATGGCCGCGATCCCGGCGAGCGGGATCTCGAGGCTAACGCGCCAGTCGATCCTAGGCACGCCGCGACCAAAAACGGTCCGAAACAAGGTCGCATAACCCGCGATCGAGAGCAGCTCGAGTGCGCCGCCGACCGCGAGCAGCAACGGATCGCCGCGGCGAAGCTGGCCCCAGGTCTCTCGGAGCCCTGCCAGCTTTGGGATCAGGAAGTACATGGCGACCAGCGCCGCGACGATCAGCCCCGATACGACCAGCAGCCGGCCCCGAGTGAGCGACACAGTCGGCTCCTTCTCCGAGACCGTCCGCCCGTCTTCAGAATCAACTGGATGCGCCTTCTCCCGCCCGCCGTCTCGTTCACGTACCGGCCGAACAGGGGAAACACGACCTCGCGAACGACCAACGGCCATCCAACCCTCCTGACTTGGCTCTACCCGGTTAGGTGCCCGAGAAGCGCTTGGGTCAACCGGCCACCAGCCGGGTAGTCAATGAAGCATTCAACCGGTCGGAGTCATCCGACCGCCAGCGCGTCGACGACGGGGAGAGCGAGATGAGCACGACGATGGAGCGGGAGGACTCCGGTCTAGGTTCGACGGATGGCCCGCCGAAGGCCACTCAGAAGGTCCTTGACGATATGCACGCGAGTGCGGTCGCCGAAGCGGGCGCTACCGCCGATAACGAGTTCGGTCGCGCCGGCCCCAAGTTTGACCGGAGGGCCCCGTTTTTTGTTGGCTTCGTCGGGGCGCTGGGCGTCGCCTGCGCGTTCGCGCTGGCATACACCGTGGTCGCGGTCGGCCAGGTCCTCGTTCTGCTCGGCCTTGCGTTCTTCCTCGCGGTCGGCCTCGACCCGGCCGTCAGGTGGGTTCACCGCCGCGGTGTCCCGCGGCCAGGCTCGGTCGCGGTCGTCCTCCTAGCGGTGGCCGCGATCTTCGCCCTCTTCCTCGCGTTCGCGGTCCCGCTTGCGGTCACGCAGGCGAGCAAGCTTGCGAACGAAATCCCCGGCTACTTGAAGAGCTTGAACAATCACCACACGACGCTCGGCAAGCTCAACTTCAAGTACCACATCGTCAGCCACCTGCAGAAGGTCCTTCAAGGCAACGGCACGTCGTTCAAGACGGTGCTCGGTGCCGGTGAGATCGTCGTGAACCTCGTCGGGACGGTGATCGTCGTGGCGATTCTGACCGTCTACATGCTGGCGGACCTTCCGCGCGTGAAGCGTGGGCTGTATCAGCTCGCCCCGAGGAGTCGCCGCGCCCGCGCGATCCTGCTGACCGATGAGAGCATCGACCGCGTCGGAGGCTATGTCCTTGGGAACCTGTTCACGTCATTCGTCGCCGGCGCTGGAACGATGGCGTGGGCGCTGCTCCTCGGCATCCCTTATGCCGTGTTCCTGGGACTTCTCGTGGCGTTTCTCGACCTGATCCCGATCGTCGGGTCGACAATCGGAGGCATCATCGTCTCGCTCGTCGCGCTGACGGTGTCGCTACCCCTGGCGATCGCCACGGCCATCTTCTACTTCCTCTACCGCTTCCTCGAGGACTACCTCCTGATCCCCAAGGTGATGGCCCGCACGGTGGCAGTGCCCGGACTCGTCACCGTGATCGCGACCATCATCGGCGGCGCGCTCCTGGGCATCATCGGCGCGCTCGTCGCGATACCGATCGCGGCGGCCCTCAAGCTCTTCCACGATCAGATCGCCGCTCCGAGCCTGGAAAAAAACTGAAGCGAAAGTGAATCACCAACTGGTCGAGGCGATCAGGTCTTACCCAGCAACGCGCGAGCTTCTGCGGTGCCAACCACGAGATCGTGAAGGTCGCCGCCCACCTCGAGTCGATCCGACTGTTCGATCCCTCCGACCTTCGCCGGCTTGAAGCCAGCGGCACGGATCAACCGCTCGACTTGTTCGCCGGCACTGTCGTCGTCGGTCGCGTAGAAGAGGACCGCCGGCTCCGGTGACCGGTCGCTGGACGCCTCGAATAGATCGGCCGACATGGTTCCGAACGCCATGGCCAGCCGGGCTCCCGCCGGCAACCACCCCGCTATGGCCTCACCGGAGGATTGCCCGTCCGGGAGCAGACGTGAGAGGTTCCCGTGTGCGTCGAAGCCGAACGGGTTGCTCGGAACGACCGTGAGCTTGTCGGCCAGCGCGTCGGCGATTTCCTCGATGACGCCCTTCAGCACGGCAAACCGCAGAGCGAGAACGGCGACATCGGCGCCGCGCAACGCGTCGGCGTTGTCGACGACGACGACCGCGGCTTGGCCGATCTCTGCCGCCAGCGTTTGCGCCGACTCGTGGTCGGCGCTCGAGAGCCGCAGAGTTTCGCCGCCTGAGGCGAGCTGGCGGGCGATGACCGATCCGATCCCGCCGGTGCCGATGATGGCGGTGGTCACGAGCTCGGCATTCAGTCGGACTCGTCGGCGGCCGTCGAGGATGGCCAGACGGCGGGCGCCCAGTCCCCCTCCGGATCGGTTGTTTGCCCCACTTCGATCAGATGACCGTCGGGATCGCGGATGTAGCACCGGATCTCGTACTGGTGCTGTTTCGGTGGCGTCAGAAATTGAGCCCCCCTGGCACTCCATTCGGCGTAGACCGCCGCGATGTCTCTGACCCGGATATTGAGGAAGCTGCTGACGCGGTCGGGATCGCGTGGCGTCTGGAGTGTGACCGTGGGCTTGTCGTCGGTCGGACCACCTCCACCGTTGATGATGATCCAGCTGTTGGCGAGCGCCACGTACGTCAGCTCGTCATCGCCTTCTCCGGTGAACGCCACCGTGCCGCCGAGTACTTCCGTGTAGAAGCGCCGAGAGCGCTCGACATCGTCCGAGACGATGAAGTGGGCCAGCACAATTCCCTCTGGGGGTGGGACCCCGGCCATCTTGCACCTCCGCTCGTTGATCTCGGGCCCAGCTTACGAGAGGGTCCGCGGCCGCACGCGCGGCGTCAGGAACCGTATGAGGTGGGCACCGATTGAGCGGCGCGCCGATCCCATCCGTGGAATGACGAGTAGTCGCCCGCATCCCATGCTTCGCGAAGCCCCGCCTTGCTCAGATCCCAGTCGGGGCGGATCTCGCTGGTCACGGTCCGTAGGTCGTGCCAGAGATCCACGAACGAGGGACGTCCCCAGAACCAGTAGCCGTTGTAGATGCTGTGGATGACCAGCGCGGGTTTGAGCACGAGCGTGTGGGGGATCATCGGGTCGTGCTCGGGGTCGGTGTACTCCTGGATGTCGAGGTCCTGCTGGACGATCCGCTCGGGGTCGGAGAGAAACGGCCACTGGGCACCAATCGACCCACGGAATTCCTGGCTCGAGTGGTGGGTATCCGTAGAGATCGTTGCGATCTTCGTGTAGGCCACGGCGATCTTGGGGTAGTTCGCCGCGATCTCGAGGTGCTGCTGGTGCTCCTTGGGGCAATAGTTCCCGCGTGCAAGCGTGAGGATCAGGGGATCGTCGCCCTGGATCTCGCTGAGCTTGCGGGAGACGTTCTCGTGATCGGGCAGCTCGTAGTCGGGGAACGTTCCGCCGGGGGCGATGTCGGGGCGCATGATCTGCTCCTGTCCGGGTTTGAGGGTGGCTGAAGCTATTCTCGCTCGCCAGCCCGATCACGTCATCTGTGGCGTGTGGGCTCGGCGGTTGGTGAACGAATGGCGCCCAAGCGCCAAATTTGCGTGTGGGTCGACGGGCGCCGCGGGCGCCGGAGGGAGATCATCCGAAAATGGGTACCCAAGCGCCGCTGTTGGACTTGCTCGGCATCGAGCACCCGATCGTAGAGGCGCCGTTGGCCGCAGATCCCCGACTGCCTGCCGCGGTCTCGAATGCCGGCGCGCTCGGCATGCTCGGGCTGTCATGGGCCGATGACGCAGGAGAGGTGGTTCGAGCAACGGCAGTTCTCACCGAGCGACCATTTGGCGGCAACTTCGTTCTCACCTCCGATCAACACCGTCGAGTCGATCAGGCCCTCGCCGCCGGTCTTCGGATCGTTTCGTTCATCTGGGGCGATCCCCGTGAGTACGTGGACCCGGTCCATCACGCGGGAGGGCTTGTCATGCACACGGTCGGCGCTGCCGAGGAAGCGCAACGCGCAGTCGAATGCGGAGTGGACGTCATCATCGCCCAGGGTTGGGAAGCCGGTGGGCATGTATGGGGTGGCGTGGCAACGCTCCCGCTCGTGCCGGCGGTGGTCGACGCTGTGGCGCCGATACCGGTGATCGCGGCCGGCGGGATCGGCGACGCCAGAGGAGTCGCGGCCGTGTTCGCACTCGGCGCCCAGGCCGCCCTGCTGGGCACCCGGTTCCTCTTGGCCGACGAAATGCCGATCCATGAGGATTATCGGCGGCGCCTGATAGCCGCGACCGAGACCGATGCAGAGTGGTACCCCAACCTCTATGAGGTCGGATGGCCAGACTCGCCCCACCGGGCCCTCCACAACTCGACGGCCGAGAAGTGGGAGGCCGCGGGCCGGCCGGAACCCGGTCGTCGGCCGGGAGAAGGCGAAGTGATCGCGCACTTCGCTTCGGGCGACTCGATCCTTCGGTATTCCCCCGCGCCCCCGATGGTCGGAACGACGGGCGAGATCGAAGCGCTGTCGCAGTGGGCCGGACAGAGCGTGGCGCTCGCTACGCACCAGCAGCCGGCCGCGGATATCGTGGCCGAGCTCGTTGCGCGCCTGTAGGGCCAGCCCATAACGCAGCCGCGGGTGACAGCACACAGCATCGAAGGCGCCAAGGACCTAACCGTACGTGTACCTCGGCAGAGGCGGCGCCTTTCGACATGCGCCCCACGACGTTACCCCTGACGTCGTAGGCTGCGGCTCGCACGACGTTCGCGGCTCCGTGTGACGAAGGCGCGTTGCGCGGTCACAGACAGCGCGAACTTGGCGGGCCGCACCGAGTGGCCCACGCCGGTGACTCCACGGCATCCTGCCGACGCTCCCATCCTTGAGCGTCAGTGTCTCGGCACCCGCGGCCAGCGCCAAACCAGCACCGTCATTCCCACGGCGAGCCCCGTGAGCAGCGTCCTCATCTGAGGCTGTTCTAACCGCGCCGCCTGTCCGAGCCGGGTAGACCGAAGGCGACCAGCGCCGGTCGCGAGTTGGGCGATCGCGGTACACCGGCGCCAATCAGTACCTGGTTGCCGGCGATCGCAGGGCAGGCGTTGATCTTGGCGGGCATCCGCGCGTGCCAGAGGAGCTTGCCGTCCTTGGCCGCGAACGCGTAGACGATGCCGGCGTAGGTCGATGTAAACACGACGTCGTTCACGGCAGTCGCGCAGCCGAAATCGGGGAAGGGCAGGTGTCGGTCCCAGAGAACATGCCCGTTCGCCGCGTCGAGCGCCACCAGCTGTCCGCGGCCGCGGTCGGGGTGAATGCTGGTGACGCTCTGGCTGCTGATTGCGCTGCCCCATCCACAGAGGTCGACCACTGGGACGAACACTCGCCCTGACGCGTAGGCCATCGGCGTCTCGATCCCGCCGTACAACCCCGGGCAGACGGTCACGCGCCGCCGCGGGAGCGGCCCGGTGTCATTTCTGTGGATCCCGACGGTGGTCTCCCACACGCGTTTGCGTGTGTCACGGTTCCAAGCGATGACGTGACCACCCTTGCCGCCTCCGATCACGAGCCTGGTGCCGTTGGCCGTTATCAGCATCGGTGTCGCCTCGAAGTCGTGGTCGCGCACGTCGTGGGGCGTCACCTGGTCGTACCACTCGAGCCGACCGGTGCGGGCGTCGAGCACGATCAGCGAGTCCGTGTACAGCACCGGCCCGGGGAAGGCGGCGCCGTTCGGAAACCGCCTGCTGCCACCCCATGGTCCCGGGTTGGAGTTGCCCGCGTACAGGCGCCCGCGCTCATCCACCGAGACCGGATACCAGATTCCGCCGCCGCCGGCGAGCAACGGGTGGGGCCAGGGGTCCTTGATCGTGTCGAACCGCCACCGAATCGAGCCGGTGCGCGCGTCCAGCGCGTAGATCGTGCCACGCCCGAACGGCTGGTAGCCGATCGTCCCAAGAAAAACGAAGCCTTTCCAGACGACCGGGGCGACGTTGATGAGCTGCTGCGATGCACTCGTGAGCTGGTGCTGCCAGAGCTTCTTGCCGGTCGCCGCCGCCAGCGCGAACGCCTCCTGCGCCGTCGCTCCGTAGACGCGGCCGCGGCTGACGGCGAGCCCGTTCGGACCGCCGTTCAGCTCGAGGAAGTGCGTGACCCAGCGCACCTTGCCGGTCGCGCGGTTGAGCGCGAACACGGTGCTGTCCAGATCCTCGATGTAGACCGTGTTGCCTTGGACGACGGGCGTCGAGGCGAAGATGCCAGCCGAGGTCGGCACACCCGCGAGCCGGAAGCGCCAGCGGACCTCGAGCTGGCTCACGATGTCGGCGCGCAGCGACGATCCGGAGGCCGCCCGAGTCCCAGCGAGGTCGCCGCTGCCAACCCGGAACGTGGGGCCGGCAGACGAGTTCGTCCCGGAGGACCCGCAGCCGCTCGCCGCGAGCGCGCACACGATCGAACAGACGATGATCCAACCGGTGCGTCGGGTCATGGTGCGCGTTACGGTAGGGGAACGAGGAGAACGGACAGTGCAGTCAGGCCGCGTTGCGTCGACGATCCTCGACCACCGCCGCACCGTGCAGCGGATCGCCCGGACGATCGAACCGGCGCGTTTCCTCATAACTGCGAAGTACAGTTGAGAGGACCGAGGAGTTTCGACGTGAGGAGAATCCAAGTGAAGAAGATTTTGGGGGTTGCTGCGGTCCTGCTGGCGGCGTTCGCGGCGACGGCTCAGGCGCAGTTGAGCACGGGCCACCGCTTGGCGCGGACAACCGCGCCGGATTCCTACGTCAACATCCACGTCACGATGACCGACACGAAGTTCACGCTGTCGAGGCACTCCGGCCCGGCGGGCTCGGACGCGCGGTTCATCCTTCGCGACGTCGGCAAGAAGCCCCACGCCTTCCAGCTGGGCAAGGCGAAGAGTGGCATTGGCTTCCAGACCGGCTTCAACGCGACCGTCAAGCCGGGGCAACAGAAGATCCTGATCCTGTACCTCGACTACCGCGGTGCGGTGGTGCCGTACTTCGGGAGCATGCCGGCCGATCGCAACAACGCGGGCATGAAGGGCACCTTCAAGATTGGCGCGTGCCTGAAGGTCTCTGCCCAGAACGTCGACGGCTGCTGAGGCTCGTCTGGCATCGCGGCCGCGATCGCCTCGATCGCGGCCGCAGTGAGCACCGCTGTGCCGCGGCGGCGAAGCCGCGCTAGCGTTTGGGTGCAGTGGTAAGAGCTCAATCCTCGGAGCCCGGCGAGGGGCTCGCCGTCTTCGAGGCGGCTTCCCGTCTGCTGGCGAATGTCGAACGGGTCGTCGTCGGCAAGGACGATCAGATCACGCTGATCCTCGCCGCGCTGATTTCCGGTGGGCATGTGCTGCTCGAGGATGTGCCCGGGACCGCGAAAACGATGCTGGCTCGCTCGATCGCGCAATCCATCGACGACGTGGCGTTCTCGCGTCTGCAGTGCACCCCGGACCTGCAGCCCACCGACATAACGGGTCTGCAGATCTTCGACCAGCGTACGCGCGAGTTCGAGTTCAGGCCAGGCCCGGTGTTCGCGAACGTGCTTCTCGTCGACGAGGTCAACCGGGCGATGCCGCGCACGCAGTCGGCGCTGCTTGAGGCGATGGCGGAGTACCAGGTGACGGTCGACGGTGTGACGCGTCCGCTGCCTTCGCCGTTCCTGGTGATCGCCACCGAGAACCCGATCGATCAGGAGGGAACGTTCCCGCTGCCCGAGGCGCAGCTCGATCGGTTCGCGCTCCGGGCAGGGCTCGGCTACCCCGATCAGGACGAAGAGATCGCGATCGTCGTCGCGCAGCGCCACGGGCATCCGATCGCCAAGCTCGAATCGGTGATCGACACCGCCGAGTTCGAGGCGCTGCAGCGCGCGGTGGAAGAGGTCTACGTCGATGGGCTGTTGGTCGCCTGGGTCGTCCAGCTGGTGCGGACGACGCGGGAGGTAGAGGGCGTTGCGCTCGGCGCCTCGGTGCGCGGGAGCCTCACGCTCGAGCGCACCGCTCGTGCCTGGGCGCTGTTGCAGGGACGCAACCACGTCATTCCTCAGGACATCGAGCGACTGTTCCTACCCGTGCTCGGACACCGGCTGCTGCTCACAGCCTCCTATTACGCGGAGACCCACTCGCTCGGCCGCGACGAGGCGCTCGAGCAGATTCGGGCGCGCTGCCTCGAGCTGGCGCCCCCTCCGGCACCGGAAGACTGGGAACGGTGAGAACGTGGGCGCGAGTTCGGTCCGCGACGGGCGGCGCAGTTTCCCGCTCGTGCCGCGCAGGCGGCTGATCGGGCTTCCGTTCGGCGAAGTGACGAGTCGACGCCGTGGCCCCGGCAGCGAGGTGATCGGGCACCGTCCGTACGAGCGCGGCGATCCGGTCACGACGATCGACTGGCCAGCATCGGCGCGGCTGAGTGCAACCAGCGGCACGGATGCGTTCGTGGTCCGCGACCATGCCGCGGACGAAGCGCCGCGCGTGGTCCTGGTGATCGACCGAAGGCCCGCGATGGCGCTCTACCCCGAGCCGTTGCCGTGGCTCGCCAAGCGTGACGCGCTCCGCGAAGCCGTACTCTCGATCGCGACCAGCGCCGCGGTTGCACAGGCCGATCTCGCCGCCCTCGATTTCGGCGCCGGGGTACCGTGGTGGTTACCCCCCGGGAGGCGCGACCGTCGCTGGCTGATCGCCGAGCGCGAGGGGAGCGAGACCCCGTTCGCCGCACCGGAGGACACGCTCGAACAAGCACTGGCGTTCCTCGACCGCCGTCGCGGGCACCTGCCGAGCGGCAGCTTCGTGTTCGTCCTCTCAGACTTCCTCGCGCCGCCCTCCTCGGAGTCGTTGCGCCGGGCCGTCGGCCACGGCTGGGACGTCATCCCGGTCCTTATCCAGGATCCGGTCTGGGAGCGGAGCTTCCCGGCCGTGGGCGGAGTCGCGGTGCCCGTCGGCGATCCACGTCGGGGCGGAGTCCGGCTGGTTCGCCTGAGTCGGCGGCAGGCTGAGGCGCGGCGCGAGGCGAACGCCGGTCGGCACGAGCAGCTCCTGCGGCAATTCACCGCATTCGGCCTGCGCCCCGTCGCGATCGGGAGCAGCGATCCCTGGGATATCGACACCGTGTTCATCGAATGGTCAAGCGAACGCTCAGGTCTCCGGCGCGCCCGCTGAGATCGATCGCGGTCGTGGCGGTTCTCGTCGCCGGCGCTGCGGTGGCGGTCGTCCTCCTACTCGGAGCGAGCGCCAACGTGCCGATGATCACGCCCCCCGCGGCGATCGCGGTCCACGCCCAGTTCGACCCGGCCACGCCCGAGTTTGGCGATCGAATCGATGCGAAGATCGTGATCGCGCTCAACGCTCGCGCGGTGCGACCGCGGACGCTGCGGTACAGCTACGGCCTCGCCCCACTCACGCAGGTGGGGCGGGTGCAGGCCTCGCGGTTCGTCAGCGGCGACCTCGAACTGGTCACGATCGTGACGCCTGTCACCTGCGTGACCGCCCCTTGTGTCGCCCGCAAAGGCGTGACGACCCTCACCTTTCCGGCGGTGAGGGCGACCGTCGCCAGAACGACGGGCGCCCGTCAGAGCGTGTCGACCAGGTGGCCGGCGCTGCCGATCCGCGGGCGCGTGCTCGCCTCGGACCTCGCGTCATCGTCCCCTAAGTTTCAGGGCAGCGCCTCGCCGCCGGCCCCTTCCTTCAGCGTGGCGCCGTCGACGCTGGCGACGTTGCTCGACGTGCTCGCGGCACTGTGCGCGGTCGGCGCGGTGGGCTTGGTCGCGTGGCAGGGAATGGTGATCGTCCGACGGCGCCCGGCGCGAGAGGTCGACGCGCTCGAGCGGGCGCTACGCCTGGCCCGCGAAGCCGAGAGCCAGCCGGTCCCGCACCGGCGCCGGGCGCTCGGACTGCTGGCCCGGCTGCTCGGGCGTGACGGCCTGTCGTCGTCGGCCAGCGACCTGGCGTGGTCCGAGCATAAGCCCGAGCCGGACGAGCTCGAGGCGCTGGTGTCCGAGATCGAGCGCAGAAGCCCAGAATGAGCAACACCTCAATCCCCCTCGCCGACGCCCGTAACCTGCGGTCGTACGCGCGCGTCACCGCCGCCATCACGTCGGCGCTCGCGGTCGCCGTCCTCGTCATCGCGGTCTTGTTCGCGCTCGTCTCGCGGAACCCGCACACGCGGACGACCTTGGGGTTGCCGCCCCGTGCCGACGGAGTGGTCGTGCTCGACCTCTCGGCGAGCATCTCATCCGACACGTTCTCGCGCATCGGCGGGACGCTCCAAACGCTGGCGCGCAGCGGCGGCCGGTTCGGCTTGATCGTGTTCTCCAGCGAGGCGTATGAAGCGTTGCCGCCTGGTACGCCGGCCTCGGCACTGGCGCCGCTGGTTCGCTACTTCACGCTGCCGCGCCAGCGCGTCCCCGGTTACCTTCCGACCTTTCCGCCCAATCCGTGGACGAACACGTTCACGTCCGGCACCAACATCTCCACCGGGCTGCATCTCGCCAGCGAGATCGCGTTTGCGCAACGGCGCCGTCCGACGATCGTCCTGATCAGCGATCTCGACGACGATCCCGGCGACATCCCGGCGCTGACCCAGATCCTCCTGAGCGACCGGGCCAAGGGGGTGCCGGTGCATGTAGTCGGACTCAACCCAACTCCGAACAACGTCGCACTGTTTCGATCTGCGCTCGGGCGCCAGGCGCCGATCGTCGAGGCGCCGACGCTGAACGCGCTGCCACCGCAGGCCGTGACGCCGTTCCCGTGGGCGCTCGTGGCCCTGGCCGCGGTGGCGGCGGCGGCGCTTGCCGCGCGAATCGCGTGGGCGCCGCGACTGGACTGGAGGGCATCATGAGCCGCCGCTGGGATCACGTGGGCACCGCGCTGCGCATCGGCGGTGCGATCGTGCTCGCGGTGATCGCGGTCCTGGCCGCATTGCTCGCCGCCGACACCCGCGCGTGGCGATTCGCACTCGAGCGCGGCGACGCGGCATACGCGATCTCACCCCGGCACGCCACCTGGACACCTTCCACGCACATCGGCGGGTTGGCCGGCTCGATCCTGGGGGTCGGCGACGACGTCGCCCTGCGGCGGGGGCTCGTTCTTTACCGCCAGGTCGTCTCCCAGCAGGAGTCCCTGAACAACGCGCTGGGAGTCGAAGCGCTGCGCGCGCAGGCGGAGAGGGCGCTGGGAGGACCGGCTGCCTCGTCGCGCCCGGGGCTCGCCTCTCAGGCGCGGACGCTGCTTGGGATCCTCGCGTTCGGGGCCGCGGCCAGAGGCGGCGGCGGGGTCAACCCCACTGACGCGGCGATCTCGGACTTCACCGGCGCGATCACGGCCGACCCCGCAAACACAGCTCCCAAGTACAACCTCGAACTGCTGCTCCGGCTGTCCGCCGCAGGGGGGACTCGCAGCAACTCCGGGCCGACGAACGGCTTCGGCAGAACGGGCAGGGCGGGCGCCGCCGGCGGCGCCCCGGGCAGCGGTTACTGATGAAGTTCCTGACGCCGCTCGCGGCGCTCGTGGCTCTCGCCGCGCTCGCGCCCCTGGGGGCCGCGCTGTTCGCCCGGATCCGCGTCCGGGCCGCGCGTCGAGAGCTCAACCTCGAGGCGCCATCACGATGGAGCGGCGCGGGGCGTCTCGGGTGCGGCATTGCTGGGATTGTGTTGCTCGGACTCGCGGCGGCGCAGCCGGCGCTGACGCATACCGAGAGCGTCCGCGAGCGCACCGACGCTGCCGTCCTGTTCGTGATCGATACCTCACGGTCGATGGCGGCCTCGGCAACGCCGAACTCGCCGACGCGGCTGGAGCGCGCCGTCGCCGCGGCGGTCAAGCTGCGTGCCTCAATCCCCGACGTCCCGGCCGGCGTCGCGACGCTGACCGATCGTGTTCTCCCCGATCTCTTCCCGGTTTCGGACATCGGGAGCTTCGACGGGGTGGCCCGCCGTTCAGTCGGGATCGAGGACCCGCCACCCAGTGGAACCTCGGTCGTCGCGACGAGCTACGGGGCGCTGCGTGAGGTCGCGAGCGGGAACTACTTCGATCCCCGGGTCACACGCCGGATCATCGTTCTGCTCAGCGACGGCGAGAGCAACCCGGTCGACCCGAACCAGGTCGCGAGCGGGCTGGCCCGATCTCATGGCTATCGATTTCTCGCATTGCGTTTCTGGAACGCGAACGAGCGGGTCTACGACAGCAACGGGCGAGCCGAGCCCGGGTATCAGCCCAATCCGGCGGGAGCGTCGATCATCAGCGGGCTCGCGAGAGCGCAGGGGGGACGCTCGTTCTCGGAAACCCAAACTGGGGCCGCAGCGTCCTATCTTCGCGCGGCCGTGGGTGCCGGCCCCAGCGTGAAATCGGGAGCGATCCCCAGCCGACAGACGCTCGCTCCCTTCGTTGCTGGGCTCGCGGCACTATTACTGCTGGCGGCGGTCATGCCGCCCTCGGTGTGGGTGCGGCTACGGACTCTCGGGCGCCTTCGCTCAGCTCCGAGTGTTAGCGGTTCGCAGGGAACCGCATCGCGAGATGTGACCGCTGTGTAAGCTAATGGCAATGAGGTTGAGGAGGGGCGGTCCGCGCAGCCTGGGGGTTGCATATCTTGTAGCGGCGTTCGCGATCTTGGCAGTGCCAAGTTCCGCGCTCGCCAAGCACGCTGCCGTTCAGGCCGCTGCTGCGCAGGCGAACGTCGGCTGGGGCGGGTTCGGCAACACTCCGGACGAGAATCGTCACTCGCCGCTGACGCTGATCAATCAGGGCAACGTCAGTCAACTCGGGCGCCAGTTCACCGTCGACTTCAAGGCGTTGGACCCGACCATCCGCCTCGGCGAGCAGTCCTTCCCCGTCGAGCAGAACGGGACCCTGTACATGACCACGAACGACGGCAACGTCTGGGCGCTCAACGCCGCTACCGGCGCCGTCAAATGGCGGTGGACGCCGAGCCAGGTAGCCGTCTACTCCGATTTCGGAATCGTTGCGAACCGGGGCGTCGCGGTCTGTGACGGGCATGTCTTCGAAACGACGCTCGACATGAACGTCGTGATGCTCAACAAGGCGACAGGCGCGTTGCAGGAGGAGGTGCCGATCTCACAGGCGGTGCCGGGAGCCACCGTGGGCTACGGCTACTCCGAGACGAGCGCACCGATCTGTTTTCACCATCTTCTGATCCTCGGCGCGGCCGGCTCCGAATACGGCGTTCGCGGCTTCGTCGAGGCCTACCACACGAACAATCTCACGCCGGCCTGGCCGAACCCCTTCTGGACGATCCCGCCGCAGGGCACCGAGTGGCGGCGACTCGATCCGCTCGCGGGCGGTGGCGTTGTCTGGACTCCGACGACCGTCGACCCCACGACCAACACGCTCTACTTCGGCACCGGCAGCGCGACGCCGTTGTACTTCCCCTCGGTCCGCCCCGGCCCCGACGCCCGCTCGGATTCGATCGTCGCGGTCAATCTGAAGACCGGGCGGCTGGACTGGTGGCAGCAGCAGATGTCGTACAACGAATGGAGCTACGACACCTCGCAGCCGCCGCTCGTGTACACCGCCAAGGTCGATGGAAGGAAGCAACGGGTCGTGTCCGTGGCGACGATGGAGGGCCTCTGGTTCGCCTACAACGCTCAGAACGGACGGCCCTTCTATCAACAGGTCAAGGTGCTCGACCACACCGAGCATCCGGCGCTACAGCCGGGCAAGCCAGTGGTCGTCTTCCCGTCGTCGATCGGCGGCTTCAACTACTCGCCCGCCTCGTTTGACCCGAACTCGGATTACGTCCTCAACGCCGCCGCGGAGACCGCCTCGGTCGAGACCCAGGCGGCGCTGACCCCGAGTCAGAAGAAGGACCTGTTCACTCTCGGCGACGTCTTCCTCGGACTATCCAACGGGAACTTCGGCGCGTACGACCCCGGCTACCACGATTACGGCTCGCTCAGCGCGATCAACCTCAATAACGGCAAGGTTGTTTGGAAGGACAAGACGCCGCAGCCCGAACGCGGCGGCATCACGACCACGCAGAGCGGTCTCGGGATCGCCGGCGACGGCGACGGCATCCTACGCGTCTTCGACATCAAGACCGGCAAGATCCTCTGGACCTTCCAGACGGGGCACCAGATCGCCGCCGGCGCGTCGGTCTACTCGGTCGGCGGCAAGGAATACATCGCGATCACCGTCGGCGGAACGCCGACGTCGTCGAACGGAGGGACCGCGACGCAGCTGCAGGTGTTCGCGCTCGGCGGATCGACGCAGCAGTCGCAGGCGCCCGTGATCCCGGCGAGCGCGGCAAGCGTGCGTCCCCCGCAGGCCAGGCCCACGAGAGCACGCCATTCGCACAAGAGCGCGCAAAAGCGCCACGTGCGGAGCGCCGGAAAGGCGCGTATCGAGGCGGTGGCCCCAGTGGTGGTTCAGCCATGGAACCCGAACACGTCAAACGTGCAGACCCAGATCGCGCGCGTGCTGTGGAACGACAAGCCGGTTGTCGGCGCCCGCGTCGTCGTCGGCGTGTACCCGGTCCCGCGGGCCACGGACAAGAACGGGAGCTTCTCCTACGACGTCGATGACACCGTCGCCAACCGGAACGTGATCCGGGTGTCCAGCCTCGCGCACGCGACCGTGAACGGCAAGCGGCTGACGGCGGGGCAGCGGAAGTCGATCATGGGTGCGACGGGCGGATTCACCTCGTTCTACGGGATCAGCGATTTGCATGCGAGCGTCCGCAAGGACGGTGCGGTGGTCGTCACCGGCAAGGCCTTGGACTCCGCCCACAACGGGCCACCGGGCGTCCACCTGCTGACGTACGTGCTCAGCGGGCGGGTCACGGACGGGTCGGGCAACCCGGTCAAGGGCGCGGTCGTGGTGACCCGCACCCAGGACCGCAACTACTGGACGCGGTCCAACCCGACGAACGCCAACGGCTACTACTCCTCGTTCTTCCCCGCCTCGGACCAGACGGACGCCAATCCGGTCTCGATCAGCGTCGGCGTGGCACTCGGGAACGTCTCCTACGGCGGCAACCTCGGCACCAACATCAATTTCGCTCGCCTCAAGAGCTCGGTGCTCAACATCCAGCTCGGCAGCGGGACGTCCTACAACATCGGCACGCCGGAGCCCTACACCTCCTCGATCCAGTCTGGACTCACGATCGGTGTGACGGTTGGCAACAAGGTCGTCAAGCCGATGTCCGCGCGTTGGCCCAAGCGAGACGGCCACTTCTCGCTGGTGCTGCCGTCATCCGTTCGTGGCCACACGGTGAGCTTCTTTCAGAACCAGGTCCAGATCCCCTCGAGGTTCGAGGCTTCGCCCGGCGGCGCGATCGATATGAAGTACTACAAGGGCTTCATCGGTCCGACGGTTCCGAGGAACCTCGCGCCGCTCGCGATACCGCGGCACTAGCGTCCTGACGACCGACCCCCTTAGCCTCGAAGCGCCGCTAGTGGGCTGACCTCGGAAGGAGGGAACGTCCTCCCGGGCCGTGAGAATGCGGGTTCCTGACGCCTGCAGTCTCGACCCAGGAGGACACCCAGTTGGTGAAGCCAGCGGCTCGTTTGAGAACAGTAGAAGTGACCGCGGACGGTGAGGGGCTGGTGTCTCACGCGGGGGTGGCGTTGCTGGTGGAGTTGGCCGACGGGTCGGGGTTGACGGCCGCGCTGTCGCGGGCGCTGGCGGACACGCGGGAGCGGCGCTCGGCGCATGATCCGGGCCGGGTGCTTGTCGATGTGGCGGTGATGCTCGCAGACGGTGGCGACTGCGTCACGGACATGGCCGTATTCGAGGGGCAGGAGCGGCTGTTCGGCGCGCGCGCGTCGGAGACCACGACGCACCGGGTGCTCAAAGCGGTCGACGCGTCGCTGCTGGCGCGAGTCCGGACGGCGCGGGCGGCTGCCAGGGTACGGGTGTGGGACGCGGGCGCGCGCCCACGGACGCTCACGCTGAACATCGACGCGACGCTGCTGACCGCACACTCCGAGAAGGAGCTGGCGGCCGGGAACTACAAGCACGGGTACGGGTTCCATCCGCTCGGCTGCTGGCTGGATGAGACCGGCGAAGCGTTCGCGGCGATCCTGCGTCCGGGGAACGCCGGGTCCAACACAGCCGAGGATCACTTCACCGTGCTCGGCATCGCGCTTGAGCAGATCCCCGCCGCGGACCTCGAACGCGAGATCCTCGTCAGGACGGATATCGGCGGCTGCACGCACGCGTTCACCTCCGACTGCCGTGACGCGGGGATCCGGTTCTCGGTCGGCTACGAGCTCACCGAGACGGTCCGCCAAGCGATCCTGGAGCTTCCCGAGACCGCGTGGATACAAGCGATCGACGCTGATCGGAAGGAACGCAAGGGCGCGTGGGTCGCGGAGCTGACCGACCACCTCGACCTGTCTGCCTGGCCCGAGGGCTCCCGGTTGATCGTCCGGCGCGAGCGTCCGCATCCCGGCGCGCAATTCACGGTCTTCGACGAGCACGGCTATCGGCACACGTGCTTTTTCACCGACCAAGACGGCGAGGACATCGTCGCGTTGGAGTTGCGTCACCGCGGCCGCGCCCGCGTCGAGGACTCGATCCGCGCCGCCAAGGACACCGGCATGCGCAACCTCCCGCACTACGCCTTCGCGCACAACCAGACCTGGCTTGAGATCTCGCTGATCGCGCAAGACCTGCTCGCCTGGACCAAACTGATCTGCCTGACCGCAGACCTCGCCAAGGCCGAACCGAAATGGCTCCGTCAACGACTGCTGCACGTCGCCGGCAAGCTCGTCCGTCACGGCCGACGGACCCAGCTCAAACTCGACCGCGACTGGCCATGGTCCACGGCGCTCGCCACCGCGTTCACGCGCCTGCGCGCGATCCCCGCGCTCTGCTGAGCATCGACCGCGTCAGCGACACGCGACCTGACGACCAGCCCGTGGCACTCACCAGCTCCGCGTGCCCGAAAACAGTGCGCTCGCACCGGAACACAACCCGATCCCGGCTCCCAGGCGGCGAGTCCCGCAATGACAGCACCGCAGACCAGAGTCCACCACCACACCAACCGAACGCACGGTCACCATCACGACGATAATGGCGCTTCGAGGTTAGGCGCGAGCTCCTGGGTCGTGGAGGCTGAGAAACAGCGACTCACCTTCGCCGTCTGACGGTGGTTTCAGTTTGGGCTAAACCGGACTTGCGGCGACATCTCGACCCGGCGTTCTTAGCCGCCTGAACGAGGTTGGTGAGCACTGCGATCGTCTCAGGCCAAGTGCGGCTCCTGAGCCCGCAATCCGGGTTGATCCACAGTCGATCCCGCGGGATTCGCTCCTCGGCCGGCCCGAGCGGAGACCCCAGCTCCTGGCGGTGGGAATCCGACGTGAATGGATGTACCTGGGTTTCTGCGCAAGCCGGGGCGGTAGTTACCCGTATACGGTCGATCGCCCGGCGGAGATATTCGGCTTGATCGGCGCACCTGCCCAATATCGATACAACGTAACTACGCCACGTAGTTATCGCATCTGCGCGGTTGATCGATGGGAGGACCCGTAACTCCAAGATATGTCTGCGGGAGCCCCGAGAGAGGCGGCGGCCGGGCCTAGCCGTGGCGGTCGGTCATTGTCTGGATACCCCGTCGAGGATGCAGTCGATGCTGGCCAGGAACTCGGCGTGCTCGTCTGGGGCTGTCGTGGTTCGGCTGCCAGCGAGGCGGTGTAGGCGGGGATATGTCTGTTCGTCGACCAGCAGGCGTAGCAATTGTTCGAAGCTTGTCGGGGGTTGGGCCCCGATGCTTCCCGCGCGCCGCGCGTCGTTCGCCATTCGCGCCTCACTCAGCGTGTAGGAGCTGAGTAGGTCGGTCTGTTTGGTCCCAACGGGGGCGGCCAAGACGACGCTGGTCAGAGTCCTGTCGACGTTGATCCGGCCGGACGCAGGCGAAGTGACCGTCGCCGGTCACGACCTATTCATCGACCCGATAGGCGCAGATTCTCCGACGCCCGAACCGCGGTGTCTGCGGAGTCGAACGGATGCCCCACCATCGCAGGGCATCCGTTCTGCAGATCTCTTCGCGGTCTACCCGGGCGTCGCCCAATTCCGGGTTAGTTGGGCTGGCCTCGCGGCCGGTCGCGGGCGGATGAAAATGCTTTGATTCCGGAGTCGCCCATGAACGCCGACGTTTTCTTGGTGCCAGCGAGCCCGAGGTTAGTTTGGTGTGTGGGTCTCCCCGGTGTTCCGGACTGTTGCCAAGAGCACGCTTGTCAGACTCGTTAGTTCTCAGAGGCCCTCGGGCGACGATCCTGTCGATCGCGTTCTCGGAGGTCAGATGGAAACGGTAGTCGAGCGTCCCGCGGCGCTGGAGGTGCACAAGGAGCAGGTCATGGCGTGCGTGCGCGTACCGGCTCAGGGTCGCTCGCGTGAGCAGCATGTGGCTGAGTTCCCAACGACCGTCGCCGGGCTGCTGACGCTGTCGGACTGGCTTGAGGCGTTCGGGGTGACCCAGGTCGTGATGGAAGCAACCGGCGTTTATTGGAAGCCGATCTGGGCGGTGCTCGAGGACCAGTTCGAGTGTCTGCTCGTCAACGCCCGTCACGTCAAGCAGGTCCGGCCGCAAGACGGACGTCAAGGATGCCGAATGGCTCTGCCAGTTGGCGGAAGCCGGGTTGTTGCGCGCGAGCTTTGTGCCGCCAAAACCGATCCGGACGTTGCGGAATCTGACCCGGTAACGCAAGACCGAGATTCAAGATCGCGCACGCGAGGCTAACGCCTGCACAAGGCGCTGGAGGACACCGGGATCAAGCGCTACGGATGTCGTCTCGGACATCCTTGGCAAGTCAGGTAGGGCGATGCTCGATGCGCTCCTACAGGGCACCACCGATCCGAGGTCCTTGCCGACCTCGCAAGGGCCGGTTGCGCTCAAAGATCCCGGCGCTCAAAGAGACCCTGGAAGGCCGGTTTGATCACCTTCACGCCGCGTGGATCGGGTCGATCCGTGCGCACGTGGACTTCTTGGATGAGCAGATCTCCGGGCTGACTGACGCGATCGGGGAGCAGATCGCCCCTTTCACCCAGGCCGTTGATCTGCTCTGCACGATCCCGGGCGTTCAACGGCGCACCGCTGCGCTGATCAAAGACGAGATCGGCGTGGACAGTTCGGTGTCCCGACCGACAACAGCTTGCGTCTTGGGCCGGGAAGTGCACCGGCATCGACCAGTCCGCCAGAAAGCGCCGCTCCGGAACGACCCGCAAAGGCTCGAAGTGGTTGGACTGGGCGCTGGAGGAAGCCGCGATGGCTGCGGTTCGGACCAACGACGTCTACCTCGCCGCTCAATACGCAAGCCTGCGTCCCAGCCGCGCTCACAAGAAAGCCCTCGGGGCCGTCAAGCACTCGATCCGAATCGCGTCCTGGCACATGCTCTCAACCGGCGAGATCTACCACGACCTCGGAGGCGACTACTACCGCAAACGCGACCCCGAACGCGTCACAAGACGGCTCGTCGCCCAACTCCAAGCCCCGGCCACCACGTCATCCTTGAACAGTTGCCCCAAGCCGCGTGATCCACCAGGCGACCTCACCCTGAAGGCTAATTCGGGTCAGTACCCGTTTTGGCGGCCTTGGAGGCACGGAACACGATGACCGGCAACGTTCTAATCGTGGCCACCTCAACCACCGTGTTCCCGCCCGCCGCCATCTGTGGCAGCCCACCGTCGCGCGAGGAGGATACGGGCGGAACCAGGGCGCGGATCTGCTTCCCGCCTGGCCATCTGCTGCCCGACTTCTTGAAGAGGAATGGACACGCCAGCGCACCGTTCGGGCAGAACGAGTTGGAGGCGACAATCGAGTTTCCGGAGATCCCAACCGTGCTGCCGAACAGATCGCTTGCATAGAGGATGGACGGGGTCAGCTTGGCAGTCTCGGTCGCGCTCGCCCAGCCACTTGGCGGCCGCTCGAAGACGTACGCCGCGCCCACGTCCGGGAAGCCGCGGACCATCGTGTTTGGAGCACCGGCGACGAGCGTGCGGCCCTGCAGGGCGAGCGACTGCCCAACGAAGTTCTGTTGGCCTCCATCCTTCGCCTCAAGGGTCGCGGTGGCCGTGCTGGTGTTAGCCCAGCCTGACGGATGGACGCTGAAAGATGAACACGGCGCCGCTGACGTTGCAGGTTCTCGCTGACGGGTAGGTGGGGTCACCGACTGCCACGGTTTGCCCGTCGACCGCGACGGCGGCTCCGAAGGTGTTGAACGGGTTGGCCGGGCATCCCGGAGGTGGTTGCGGGCGCGACAGCTCAGCCGTCTGTGTTTCGCTTGCCCACTGGCCTCCCTGCCGCATGAACACGTAGACCGACTGGCTATGGCCGTTGCCAGCGACGACGAGCGACCCGGAGACTGCCACGGCGCCTCCGATTCCCTTACCGTCGCTGGGGTCTGACGACGTCATGCTAGCCGCCGAGGTGTTGCTCGACCAGCCGCCGGGTCGGCGCGTGAACAGGTAGACAGCCCCGGAGTTGGGATGGCCGCCGACGCTTGCCCCAGGGGCTCCGACCGCGATCTCGTCGCCCTTGGCCGAGACCGCGACCGCCTGTCCGAAGCCATTGGCGGCGTTGCCACCGGGCGGCGCCGTCAGCACCGCCTTCTGGTGCCAGCGTGACGAAGGCGAAGCGCGTACGAACACGTACGCGGCTCCGGCCGTGGTCCCCGTCTGCGAGCGGTCATCGAAGTTTCCGGGCTGGCCGACGACGACCGTATTTCCATCCGTGGACACCGAAACCGAAGTGGACGAGAAGCTCTTCGGCCGCGGGATGAGGCTCAGGACACGGGTGCCCGGGGTCGGTTTCGCGGGGTGCGACGCCACCTTCGTCGCCGCGCCCGCGGACACGGTCGACACCAGAATCACCGCAAGCGTCATGAGACCGGTCCGCCTGGCCGACCTGCGCAGCAACAGATACCTCACCCAATCCTCCATCCTCAGTCAGCACCCCCGAGACAACGTCCGCCACCCCGAGATAACGTCGAACAGTTTATTAGACAGGGAGCCGCCGCCGCGCCGCTTATCGAACGTCACCCGATTTGCGAGCGCGCCGCTAACGGCACCGCTCCGCGGTCGGGATCTAGCTGCGGCCGATGCGATGAGGGCGATCTGCCGCGATCAAACAAGTACGGCACACGCCGAGGCGTGTGCCGTATCAGGAACAACAGCGCGCGTAATCAGAGCGGATGGCGGTGGCCGCCGCGCGCAGCGGCCACCGCCAGACCGATCGCGTTTTACGGAAGGGCGAACGCGTAGATCGTGTCGCCGCGGATACCGCCGGTTGGGTCGTCATGCCCCTCGCCGCCGGCCATGATCGCGACGTACTGCACGCCGTTGACCGAGTAGGTGATCGGGGGCGAGGTTGCGGGTGCCGTCATCGCGGGAGACGTCCACAGCGAGGCGCCGGTCTTAGAGTCCTGCGCCTCCAGGTAACCCTGGCCGCTCTGGCCGTTGCCGGGGCCGATGTGGCCGACGAACGTGAGTCCGCTCGCCGTGTTGACCTCACCGCTGTAGCACGGCGTTCCCCAGGCCTGGTGCCAGTTGAACTTGTTCGTCGTCACGTTGTACGACGAGAAGTTCCCCCAGTTGTTCTGAGCGTTGTCAGAGACGCTGAGGATGCCGGCGCCGATGCCGCCCTTGGAGCCGATGACCTGCGAGGCCGTCGGGATCTGCTCCTTGCCGAACGCCCGGTTCGACACGCCGCAGGTCTCGAATCCCTTGGTCAGCGGGTCGTACGAGCTCGAGGGCCAGTCCATCTCCTCGAACGGCGCCACGACGAACTGCGACGTGTCGTACGGATCGAAGATGCACCCGACCTTGAACGGCTTGCCGTCGGGAGCGTTCTGCGTCCAGTACTGCGGGCGCGCACACAGCCGCCCCTGGCCGTTCGGCATCTTCAGGTCGTCGATCACGTTCGGGGTCTGCGGGATCGGCTGTACCGGCCACGTGTTGACGGACGGAGCGGTGCTCTGGGGCACCGACACCTGATCGATCTTCTCGAGTGGCTTTCCGGTCGCGGCGTCGAGCAGCCACGTCCAGCCGAGCTTGGCGATCATCGCGACTCCGAGCACGTTCTTCGTGGCCGGCGTCGTCTTGGTCTTCTTCTTCTTGCCCTTGGCGCTGGCCAGCTTAGCCCTGGTCAGCTTCGGGACCGCTGCCTTCGTCTGCGGTGATGTCGGTTCCGATGACCACCCTGTCGGCATCTTGGCGTTGAATAGCACCGCGTTGTTCGGCAGGTCCGAGTCCCACAGATCGTGATGGACCGTCTGGTAGTACCACTTCATCTGGCCCGTGTAGACGTTGAGCGCCACGATCGAGTCCGTGAACAGGTTCGAGCCGGGACCGCGCGAGTTCCACGGAACCGGGTTGCCGGTGCCGAAGATCACGAGGCCGTCCTTCGTGTCGAGAGCCGGCGTCTGCCACATCGCACCGCCGCCGTACCGACTACCGGTTGACAGCGCCGTTGAATGACCACGTGTTGGCGCCGAGCGCCCCGGCGGCCTGCGGGACGACGTTCCAGGTCCAGAGGATCTCGCCGGTCATCGGCGTTGACGGCCTCCATCGTGTTGCTGAGGCTGCCGCCGTCGGAGCCGCTGGTGCCCTCGATGACCATGCCGTCGTAGATACAGCGGCGCGGAGGCGAGGCTCCCGCCCTTCTGCCACGGCATCAGGCTCGTCTTCCAGACGACCGCGCCGGTCTGCTGGTTGAGTGCGACGAGGTTGCCGTCACTCTGGCCGGCGAACACCAGGCCGTCGCCGATAGCGACGCCCGGCTTCCGACCGCCGGTGCCGACGTTGTAGCCCGGGTCGAAGACCGGCTTGTAGTGCCACAGGATCTGGCCGGTCGTCGCGTCAAGAGCGAAGACGTCGCTTGTGGCGGTCTGGTAGTACATGACGCCGCCGTACTCGATCGGCGTCCCTTCTTCGGAGCCGCACGAGGAGTTGTGTTTCGCACAGACTCCGAGGTCGGTCGACCACGCCTGCTGCAGCGACCCGACGTTCGACGGGGTGATACTCGTCAGCGACGAGTACCGGTCGTTCCCGGCGTTGCCGCCGTTGGTGATCCAGTCGTTCCCGGCGTAGGCATTGAGCTGCGCCGCGGTGAAAGCCGGCGCGACCGGTATCTGGGCGCCGGACGTGATCGATCCGACCGCCATCGTTGCTGCTCCTGCGATCACGGCGACGGTCACGACGCCGCCGACAACAACCTTCTTTGACCTGCGTAAGCGCTTCGAGCGCATAGGCTCCTCCCCAAGGCAAGGCGCGAGTAGTGAACGCCATAACTCTATATGTCGTTGCGTCAGGTAGCAACTGGGAACCGTTCGGACCGCGACGGCGGGCCCCGGCCGTTCCTGGCATCTGCCCTCGACGCTGCAGCTCGGACGGCAGTCGATCGACGCTCCAGCGGCCCGCTCAGGAGCCGGGCTGGGGGTGCGATCGGTCAGCGGCGCTGCGCTTTTTCGCCCCCGGCACCCCACGCGGAGGGCAACGATCTCGTAGGCCTCGCGCTTCCTCTGGCTGTCGATGAAGAAGCCAGGGCGCTCTCGAGACGGCGCTGCCGTTGGCCGTTGACGAGGTCGAGTGCGCGTTCGTCGGCGGGCAGCGATGCGGTCGGTTTCCGGGAACGTGTCTGTCGATTCCTCGTCGGATCTCTGCTTCGTTCCCGGGTCCCAAGCTGCAGGCATGCTCGCGACCCGTTGACGAGGTCAAGTGGGGAACCCGAGCGGTCGGGTCATAGCCAGAAGATCGGCCCATCGCTTTGGACGCCGGGTGGACGGTCCAAAACCTTCGACCCCGAAACGAAGCGGGACGGCGTCCGCCGCCATCTTGCCGGCGTCGGTTGCCGACCAAATCCGTTGCTCCCGCTCATTAGGCCGATATATGGCCGCCTTGCGAGATGTCGACGTATCGGCCGCTAAGCGATATGGTGACGCGAAGGCCGGAACTCACGGACGGGAGGAGGACCTTCATATGCTCGGCAAGCGCCAGATTCTCAGCGCAACCGTATTCGCCGCAGCAGCAGTGGCCGCAGTGAGCTTGTCGAGCGTGGCGTCCTCGCGGACGCTCAACTCGAAGGCACACGTGTCGATCACGCCGGCGCCCGGGTTCACAGCGAGTGATTTGACGGCGAATCCAGCCGCCAACTGGCTCGAACCGCTCGGCGACCTGAACGGCAATGGCTACTCGAGCCTCAACCAGATCAACACGAGCAATGTCTCCACGCTCCGGTCGGCGTGGCAGACACACTTCGCTGATCCCGCGTGCAAGTCGGGCACCTCGTGCGGCACCCCCGAGGACAATCCGCTGGTCTACAACGGCGTGATGTACCTCAACGACCCGCACGGGTCGCTCGACGCGCTGGACGCGACGACCGGTCAGAGGATCTGGCAGTTCGTGCCGCAGTACGCCGCTGGTACTCCAAACACGGGTTCACCTCGCGGGATCGCGATGGGCGACGGGCTGATCTTCGAGGATGGAACCGACGGGAGCCTGATCGCGGTCAGCATGACCACCGGCAAGCTCGTCTGGTCGGCAAACCTCGGGAACAGGCAGCTCGGCTATAACGTCGATGGGTCGCCGCTGTTCTACGACAACATGGTCATCGTGGGCGAGTCCGGCGGAGACCAAGCGAACAGCGATTACATCAATGCGCTCGACGCCGATACCGGCCAGATCCTCTGGCACTTCAACGTCGTCCCGACGCCCGGCACCCCCGGCTTTAACACCTGGGCCAATCCGAACAACTACCACGCAGGGGGAGGGGCCGTCTGGGAGGTCCAGATGTCCGTGGATCCAAAGCTGGGTCTCCTCTACGCCGGCACGGGTAACCCGATTCCGTGGAACTACACGGGCGCTGGCAAGGAGCTCTACACCGAGTCAGTCGTCGCCCTCAACGTCCACACGGGACAGCTGAAGTGGTACTACCAGACCGTTCATCACGACATCTGGGACGACGACATGATGAACGGCCCGATCCTGTTCAACGCGAAGTTCCGCCCGTACAAGATTCTGAAGGCCGGCAAGCTCGTGAATGACGGGATCCCGAAGGGGTTGAAGGTCAAGTACACCGGTCCCGCGGTGGAGCAGCCGGCCCTGTCGATCGCGACGAAGATGGGGTATCTGTTCATTCTCAACCGGAAGACCGGCCGGCCGCTGATTCCGACGCCGGAAATGAAGCTCACGAAGACCATCGCGGCGCTGCATGAGTCGCCGACGGAGCCGATGCCGTCCGGCCAGCAGTTCACCAACCCGTGCTACACGAGCGCGTACGACCAGTCGCAGTGGCCACAGCCGGCTCCGGATGGGACGCAGTGGGTGTTTGGCTGCAACTTCTCGCCGTACACGGATCAGTTCAACATCGTGACCCCGCATGACTCGATCGACTGGCCGACGATGTCGGTCGATCCGACGACGGCAGTTGAGTACGTATGCGCTTCGAACGATCGTGGCGGATCGATCAGGTCATTGCCCCAGGCACAGGACCAGGCCCAGACCGGCCTGGTCGGCGCGGGCGAAGGCGCGGTTCAGCACACCGCATCGCCGAAGTACGGCAACGGGGTCGCCTATGGTGACCGAGGCGAGCTGGTCGCGATGAATCTGACGAACAACAGGGTGATGTGGCGCACCTACCTCGCGACGAACTCGGGCCCGTGCTACAGCGGCGCAATGTCGACGGCCGGCGGTGTGGTCTTCCTGGGCCAGAACAACGGATCGCTGGAGGCGTTCGACGCAAAGTCCGGGGCCGTTCTCTGGCAGTCGTCGCCCGAACCGTCGGGCGCCAACTCGAAGGCGATCACGTACAGCGTGAATGGAGCGCAGTACGTTTCGATCTTCACCGGTGGCGACGGCCATGAGAGGACCCGGCCGGGCGATCTCATCCAGGCGTTCACACTTCCGTAAACGCGGAGTCGGACGGGAGGCGGCGCGTTGCCGACGACCGGAGTGAAGAGCGGACACCGGGGCTTCTCAGGAGGCCCCGGTACCGCCGCTTCTAAACGCTTCTCGGGGCTGCGAACCGACGCCCGTGACGATGCCCGATGGTAAAATTCAAACCAATGAGAAGGCCCACAATGAGAAGGCCCACTTTTCATATTATTGACCGTTCGCGCAGGATGAGGCGAGCCAGCTCGGCGTTGTGCGCAGTCGCGGTGATGCTGACGGGTTGCGTCGAGTTTGCGTTGATCGGGGCGACCGCGGCGCAGGCAACCACAGCTCCATCGAATTCCATTGATGTCCACGTGGAGCTGACAGACTCAGGGGTCAAGCTCACGCCGCCTCATGGTTACCCAGTGGCGGAGGCCGGGTATGTGACCCTGTTCAGGGTATTCAACAAGTCATCGAGCTCACGCCGGTTCGTCGCGGCCAGCTCTGGCGTGGTGGTGAAGAAGGGTTCGAACAAGGGCTTCTACGTTTTCTTCCCTGTGGTGGTGCACGGCGCGCGGCTCCAATGGCGATCGACGGCGCTTGGCAGCGGCAGTAAGAACGACTTCCATGGCCAGTTCGCGGTAAAGGCGTGCCATAAGATCGCCTGTCTGGATCAGGGCTGAGGGGACGTGCTCGGAGCGGTAACAAGGATGGGGCAATGGTGAAAAGGATGAAGAGCACGGCTGCATCGACGTTCGTACTGAGTACTGCGGCTGCTGCTGTAGTGGTCATGGGGCTCGCAAGTGCGACCGCGGCGTTTGCGACCCAGCCTCAGAGCACCAGCAGCACTGAGGGACTCCGCGAAGGCCAGATACGAAGCGGCGATGAAGCGGATCGGCGTCGAGTACGCAAAGGGCATAGGGGTGATCTACCCCCTCGTCAGCGGCACCAAGGGGAGCGCTGCTCGTGCAGCGACGATTCAGCACTTGGAGACGGGCAGCAAGACGTTGGCGGGCGTCGAGGCAGAGTTGCAACGGACGCAGGCGCCGGCGCCCGTGCGGAAATTGCACAAGCGGCTTATGGCCGACGTGGGCAAGCTGCGGATGGAGATGGTCGGGATGATCCAGAGCCTGCGGTCGGACGATGTCGTGCACTTCATGACGTTGAGCGGCCTGTCGGCTCTTCCGGCCGTCAACAACACGATCGACCTGATTCAACTCGACGGGTACAAATTCCTGGGTAAGTCGACGGTGACCGCGCCGTGTGGCGATTGCTAGCCGACTAGCGATTCCGGTTGCTACCCTCCAGCCTTGACTTTAGTTATGTGCAGGAATCTCTCCTTCTCTCCTTCTGGACGGAACCGGATACGCATCAGACCGACTAGCGATTGGGCGTCTTCGGTAGCCGGTAGGCGACGAGCTGCGGTGTGGCCGACATGCGATCGGGCAGTGCGCCGGCGCCAATGAGCAGCAGATCGCCTGCGACTGTGGGGCACGCATTTATGCCGGCCGGCTCGCGAGCCGACCACAGCAGCCTCCCGCTGGCGGCGCCGAACGCGTACACGACCCCGGCGTAGGTGGCCGTGAACACGACGTTCCGGGCGGCCGTGGCACAGCCGAAGTCCGGCGAAGGCAGTCGGCGCGTCCACAGACGACGGCCGGTGGCCGCATCGAGGGCCGTGAACTCGCCCTTCCCTTGGGCGTAGTCGATGCTGAGGAAGTTGGGGCGGTAGCCGGTGGCGCTGCCGTGCATACAGAGATCGACCACCGGGACGAAGACGCGTCCATGTGAGTAGGCCATCGGTGTCAGGACTCCGCCGAGCAGCCCCGGACAGACGGAGGACAAGGCGTCGCGGGAGCGGTCCTCGGTCGTTGCGGTGGACGCCGACCGGAGTCGTCCACACACGCCGATGCGTGCGCCGATTCCACGCGATGACGAGACCGGCCTTGCCGGCGCCGATCACGAGCGGCACATCGCGAGGGCGCGCGAGGATCGGCGGTAGGGCGAAATCGTAGTCTCGGACATCGTGCCGCGTCACCTGGTCGTACCAGCGGAGCTTTCCGGTCCTGGCGTTCAGGACGATCAGCGAGTCGGTGTAGAGGTCGCGTCCCGCGTAGGCGGCACCGTTCGGATACTTGGGTGCGCCGCCCCACGGCAGCGGATTCGAATTTCCGACGTAGAGGCTTCCCGCCCCGTCGAGCGTCGGTTGCCACCACGCTCCTCCTCCAGAGGCCAGGCTCGGTACCCGCCACGCACCGCGGATCGTGTCGAACCGCCAGACAAGCCGTCCGGTGCGGGCGTTCAGCGCGAAGAGGGTCCCGCGGCCGCCTGGATTGAGGCCCGTGTTGCTAGTGAAGACGAGCCCGTCGGCTGCCAGGGGCGCAATGTCGATCGGTTGCGCGGCGGCCGTCAGCTTGTGGATCCACAAAAGCGCGCCGGTCCTGGCCGAAAGAGCAAACGCGCTGGTGTCGGTATTGCCGAACAGCCGACTACCCTCGCTCGCAAGCCCATTCGGCCCGCCGTTCGGGAGCTGGAACTCTCGACTCCAGATCAGCGCCCCTGTACGGGCGTCGAGCGCGTAGACATTGCTTTCAAGTGTCTGCACGTACACGCGCCCATGCAACACGAGCGGGGTCGCCGCATCGACGCCGGAGAAGGTTGGGGCGTCGCGAAAGCGGAACCGCCAGGCCACTCGGAGCCGCCGGACGGACGCGGCGTTGATCGGACCTGTCGCAACGCTCCGCGTCGAGGCCAGATTGCCGCCCGGTTCGGGCCACGCGGCGACGCTCCGGTGCCCATCGCAGGCACCGAGGCCCAGGCACGCGAGGAGGGCGGCGCCTGACGCAGTCCAGCGCAGCACTGCGATCTTCAACGAGATGGTCTCCCCAGAGTCTCCAGGCCGATTGCCCGCCGCGCGGCGCCCCCTTTTCGGCGCCCGCCAAATGATACGTGGACGCCACCAGACCGACCGGACGCGGGCGTCGATCGCTTGCGCAACAACTGGCTTGCCCGATTGTTATATCATTTGCCTTCAGATTCGGGAGATTGGGCCGATGTCTGGGGGCCGTGAGTGCAAGTTCACTAGCTTGGGAGGTTCTGGAGTGCGTAAGACACTGATACGGGCAGCACTACTCGCTGCTGGAAGCGCAACGCTGATTGCGACCGTAGCGCCGTTGGCGTCCGGCGCCGGGCGAACGTCGCATCAAGCGGCGCCAAAAAGTGTCCGGATTTCCGCTCACACGGTAAAGGGTCTCGGAACGATCTTGGTGAGCAGCACCGGGCGGACTCTTTACGTATTCGCCCCGGATAATCACAAGAAGGTGACGTGCGGACCGAAGCTTGGTTGCGACGTGGTCTGGCCGCCGGAGTACATCTCGGCGAGCGGCAAGCCGGTCGCGGGTTCCGGAGGGGTACAGCAGTCACTACTGGGTAGTGATCCGGATCGTTACGCCCCCGGCAAGCATGTTGTCACCTACAAGGGCTGGCCGCTTTACGTCTACGCAGGCGACCACAAGAGTGGCACCGCAACCGGCCAGGACACGAAGGGGAGCGGCGGCCTCTGGTACGTGATCACCCCGACCGGTACGGTGATCAAGCACAAGCCGACCGGCGGCACTACGACGACGCCGACGACAACGACGCCGAGTACCACTACCACTACTCCAAATCCGGTCTGCGGCACCGACCAGGATGGTGACGGCGACCAGAACGCGGGCGGCGTCGACGACGGCGACGGCTGCCTCTAACTGAGGGTCCAGCGGCGAGCCGTTGGCAGAGTAGTCAGGAAGCACGTATCACGCTGCGGGGCGCCGGCCTAGCCGGCGCCCCGCAGCCAGTTCTGCGGTCGCGCAATCGTGTGACATTGTCGTGAGGAGCACGTTGGAGAATCCGGGTATGCCTCCGTTTCCGGGAGAGCATCCGCCCGATCCGCGACGTGGCGCCCGCGTCATCAAATCCGCGCCCCTGCTGGTAGCGACGGCGGCGCTCGTCCTGAGCGCCTGCGGGTCAGCAGCTGATCCTGCAGGGACGGCGGTCGGCGCAGCGCAAAAAACAGCCGCGCTCACTTGGGTCCGGTACCAGATCCGCTTCACGGGATCGCACCTCTTTCCGACTGCGCTCAGGGTGACGGGTGCCCGAGGGGCCTACGACTTCCGAACCGCTAACGCCTACGCGTTCATCAGTCTGCGCAGACGCGGTGGTAGCTCGGAGAACGTGTTTGTCGATTCCTCGCCGACCGGGCTGGCGGTCGCCCCGTCTCCGGCTCCAGCAGGCCTGCTCCCAGCCGGAAAGGCCTGGATCTTCGCGCCGGTCAAGGGGCGCGGAGTCGGCGACACGCTTGCGGCGCAGGCGGAGGGGCTCGCTCCGCTCCTGGCCGTTGACGAGATCAGGTGGGGAACCCGATCGGCGTCTTCGCTCGGGACACGCCCCGTCGGCCACGTGCCGATGGACGAGTACCGGGTCACGGTCGATCTCGCGAAGGCCTACGCAGCGGCGAGCAAGCATGGCGACGCGGCGGTCGCGGCCGCGATCGAACACGAGCTCCGTACCACCCCATCGGGACGCGTGAACATCAACGTCTGGGTCAATGGGCCCGGCTACATCGCTCAGATCTTCGAGCGGGTGCCCAACTCAGGACTCGGCGCGACGTCGCTCTCGTTCTTGAGTTACTCGCAGAGGTATGACGGCGCGTTTCCCTCTGCGTCGCAGACAGTGTCGCTGGCGTCGCTCGACCCGGGGAAACGTTCGGTTTGGGCCGTTGCAACCGGCTCATGATCCGAACCCGGCGTTGACGATCATCTGCGGCATGCCGGGCCGGACTGGGGAGAGCTGATTCGAAGCGACGACGACTTCGCGATCGGGGCGATGCCACCTTCCCTTTCCGACGCGGCGCCCCGAAGTCGAGGGTCGAGTTTGGGAACTGCGAGCGCGAAATCAAGCGTGGTCGTCACATTTCAGCGACTGACAGCGGCGACATGGTCCGCTTTACATCAACATCTACGAAGGTGACAGCAAACGCGACCTGGACGTGGGCATCAGTCGACGCCGCATCTCGACCGCTCTTCGATGCGAAAACCACGGCAGACCGAAGGCGACGACAGCGCGGGTCGCGGGTTACGATCGCGGCACACCGGCGCCCGCAAGTATCTGTTCGCCGTCGATCGTAGGCAGGCGTTGATTTTCTCGGGATTCGCGCAGGTCCGGGTCGACGAGGAGAACGGTCTCGGACCGCGCGTTGCATGTTAAGCCGCCAGGGGCCGGCTTCCCGTGCAAACCGAGCCCGAGCCAGAGGGAGCGTTGTCCGCCGGGTCGAGCACCACGGGCTCAAACGAGGAGGTCGGGCGGAAGAGAACCCAATCCCGAAGAGGCTTCGGGCCAGGTGGCGTTGGCCGCGTTGACGGCGACTGCTCACGCACGGCCAAGCACCGGCCACCGCATGGCGACACAACCGCAGGTTCAGGTCCCCTCAGGTGCCAGGCCTCGCCCGGCGGCGCGATCGATATGAATTACTACAAGGGGTTCATCGGTCCGGCGGTTCCGAGGAACCTCGCTCCGCTCGCGATACCGCGACACTAGTGGGTCTCCCGGGAACCCACTAGCCGAACGGCCGCGGGTGCTCGTAGCCCGCAAGGGCGCCGACGTTGCCTTCGCTCGCCAGCCAACGCGGAGTCTTCCGAACGGCCTGGCGGGTTGCAGTTTCTTGAACTGCCGATAAGAATCCTGTAAAATCCGAGTTTGCCCTGGGTGCGCCGGGAGGAGGTGGATCAGGCGGCATCTTGGCCCAACGCAAACGGATACGTTGTTTTGTTGACCTTTGGCGCAGACCAACT
Source organism: uncultured Solirubrobacterales bacterium (assembly GCA_963830475.1). Classification (GTDB taxonomy): domain Bacteria; phylum Actinomycetota; class Thermoleophilia; order Solirubrobacterales; family Solirubrobacteraceae; genus Palsa-465. The sequence continues at coordinate 579,960 of CAWHMX010000009.1, forward strand.
TTGCGCGGGGGCTTCACTGTGATGTGGCTAGGGGGAATCGACTCGGCCACTCATTTACGTGCACGCCACATGTCGCGGCTCGCCCGCGGCACACGACTGACGTATTAAGGAGAACCAGGTGCTGAGAGGGAATCGTTTTAGCACTTTATTCGGGGTTGTAGCCTTGGTTGTCGCGGGTCTCACTGCCGCGTTTTTTGCCGCGAGCGGGAACGCAGCCAAGCCAAGGAAGCCCGGCTACACGTATCCACCCGCATTGACCGCCAGTGACTTAGCGCAGGCGTCCGGGACGAACTGGGTTGACTACGGCGGGAACAATTACAATCAGCGTTATTCGACGCTGAACGCGATTAACACGTCGAATGTGAAGAAGCTTCACGTTTCCTGGCAGGCGACGCTCAACGGTGTGCCCAACACCCAGACGGATGTTGGCGGCGGTTTGGAGTACGGCGGCATCTACTACTACGGCGCTGGGAATGACGACATCTTTGCGTTCGATTCGTCGACCGGCAAGCAGTTGTGGGAGTACACCGGCAGCCAACAAACGGCCCTGGGCTCCAAGCTCTACGGCATCGCAATGGGCGCCGGCAAGATCTTTTTCAACGAGGACGACGACTACATCGTCGCGCTCAATGCCAAGACGGGTACGCTCGCTTGGAAGGTGGGGCCGGTCGGAGACCCGACCGCTGGTGAAACCAACATCTCAGCCCTCGAGTACTCGAATGGGGAGCTGTTCTCCGGTACCGCCGGGTCGGACTCAGGTGTGCGCGGGTTCATCTCCGCGTACAGCGCCAAGGACGGACACCAGCTGTGGAAGACCTACATGGTGCCCGCCTTGCCGAGCGATCCGGGCTACAGCACCTGGGGACAGGGCGGGAGCTCGCCGCCTCTCGGCGGCGGCGACTGGGGCCACATCAGCACCGATCCCGAGCTCGGCCAGATCTATGTCGGGACCGCGAACGCGGAGCCGTATGCCAACCGGCCCGCGGGCAACGATCTCTTCACCTCTTCGATGGTCGCCCTGAACATGAAGACGGGCAAGATCGTGTGGCACTACCAAACGGTGCATCACGACGAGTGGGATGACGACACGACGGCGAATCCCGCCGTGCTGATCGACTACGTGATGGGTGGCAAGATCGTCCATGCGATCGACCAGCCGACCAAGATGGGCTTGAACTTCATCCTCAACCGCAAGACCGGTAAGCCGTTCAAGCGGTTGCCGATTAAGGAAGTGGCGCAGCCACAGAGCCCAGAAGCACCGACTAATTCGCTGACGCAGCCGATTCCCTCGGGTACCCCGTTCGCGCCAGGGTGCGCGACCGCGCAGGAGTGGACCGCCGCAGGCGGCACTCCGACGCTGGTCGGGCCTGACGGCCAGCCGATCCAGTTCGGATGCATCTATACGCCGATCGTTTCATCGCACTACACGGTTCCCGGATGGCACGACGTAGCCGACTGGCCGGCGGACACCTTCAGCCAGCAGACCGGACTGATGTACGTGTGCGACACGATCAACCGCGGCGATGCCTACGAGGCGGTCCCGGTTGCGAAGGCCAAGCCGGGAACCGGGAACCAGGGCTTCGGCACCGAGAACACGTCTCAGCTGGCCGGAGACTGGGTCCAGGGCAAGATCGGGAACGTCGTGGCGATCAACCCGAAGACCAACCGACCAGCTTGGAAGATGGTCATGCCCAATAACAACGGGTGCTACAGCGGCCTCGCCAGCACCGCTGGCGGTGTCATGTTCGTCGGGACCCTTACCGGGCAATTGCTCGCCCTCAACAGCAAGACCGGCAAGTTGCTGTGGACGTCGCCGCCACTACAGGGTTCTATCTTCTCCCCGCCGGTCATATACCAGGGACTGGATGGCAAGGAGCACGTCACACTCCAGACCGGAGTCGGCAACTCGAAGGCAGCAATCCCCGGAAACAGCGTCTATTCGTTCACGCTGCCAGGAAGGAAGTAGAAGTAATAACAGCCGGGTTCGGCGGCGTAGCCGGCACTGACGCCGACCACGCGTCAGAGGGTGTCCTCGACACCCTCTGACGCGCCGGCCCCGACAGGGATTCGAAATGACGAGAGGGCAAAAATGAGGAGAGGGCAAATCAGAACGCCCTTGGGCCTCGTCGTGGTACTGCTCGCGGCATCGGCGGCGACCGCCCAGGCACAATCGAGGACCGGCCAGCGAATGGCGCGGACGACTGTTCCGACCCCATACTTGACGGTCAAGGTCACGATGACCGATTCGAAGTTCACGCTGTCAAAGCACTCGGGACCGCAGGAGTGGGACGCGCGTTTCGTCATCCACAACACCGGCACGAAGCCGCATGCCTTCGACTTTCACGGTGCCAGCGGCGCTTACCAGAGTAACGTCAACACGCTCGTCCAGCCGGGGCAGAGCAAGATCCTGATCGTGTTCCTCAACCGCCAAGGAGCGACGCTGCACTACTTCGGGAGCCTGGCGGCTGACCGGAACAACGCGGGCATGCAGGGCGTGTTCAAGATCGGCAAGTGCGTGAACCTGAAGCAGAAGGGCCAGGCTTTCGGCGGCTACACGACCTGCGGGGGCGCCTGAGGCCCGACTCGATCGCGCCGGCCGGATAGCAGAAGCCCGACGCGCGGCTCATGCTCCGAAGCCGGCGTTGACGATCATCTGCGACGCGCGCACGTCGTTGCCGAGCGCGAGGGCGCTGATGCTCGTGTGTGCGATGCGAGAGAGCGGCGGTTCCTGGGGATTCGGCGGCACGCCGGGCCGGACTGGGTACTCGAAGTCGTCGCCGCTTCGAATCAGCTCCTGACCGTTGCGGCTGACGAGAAACCCGACGAAGCGCTGGGCCGCGGACCGGTGTTTCGAGGAGGCCAGGACCGCCGCTCCGGAGATGTTGACGACCGATCCGGGGTCGCCACTCGGGAAGTAGTAGAGCGCGGAGTGCACGTGGTTCGTACCGACCTCGCGTCGCAGCCGGTACCAGTAGTACTGGTTGATGATCCCCACCGGGACGTCGCCGGCGTTGACCGACGAGACCACGGTCTCGTCGTCCTGGTAGACGACGGCATTTCGCTGCAGCGCGTCGACCCAGCGACTCGCGGCGCTCGCGCCGTGCGTCGCGATCACCGCGCCAACGACCGGCGGAAAGTCCGAGTCCAGAGGTGCGATCGCCACCTTCCCCTTCCACCGCGGCGCCGCGAAGCCGAGGATCGAGTTTGGCAACTGCGAGCGCGAAATCAGCTTCGGGTTGTAGACAAGGGCGCTGACGCGCAGCGCCACACCGACCCACGTGCCCTGTGGGGAACGGTAACGTGCGGGAACCTGACTGAGCACCGACTGGGGGAGGTGCGCGAGCAGGCCATTCTCGGAGAGGTGCTCGAGCTCCGGCGAGTTCTCGGTGAAGTAAGCGTCGGCCGGCGAGCCATGCCCCTCCTGCATGAGCTGGTCTGCAAGCACCACGCCGTCGTTCGTTCGGAGGTTGACGGAGATTCCCGTCGCATGTTCGAATGCAGCCACCTCCGCCTGGGTCAGCTCCTGATGCTGCCCGTTGTAGAGGAGGATCGAGGAATTCGCGCTGTCTCCGCGACCTCCGCCACCGCCTCCACCACAGGCGGCAACGGTCACTGAAGTCAGCGCGAGCATCAGCAACGTGCGCCATCTCACGGCTGCGCCGGCTCCGCTTGGTAGACGGTCACTTCACCGTCGACGTGGAGCGTCACAGCGTCACCCAGCCGGGCGTTGTCGCCATCAAAAGTCCTCGCTGTCACTACGGTCCGCGAGCCGTCACCGAGCTCGAGGTGGAGAATGCTCTCCGGCCCGTAGAAGGTCTGGCTGATGACCTTGGCAGCGATCGCCCCATCACCTGCCACCTGGTCGAGCCGGATCTGTTCGGGCCTGATCATGACATGCACCTTACCGACGACCGCTTCACCGCGGGTTGGAAGAATCCCGAGGGTACAAACCACCTCCTTCCCACGAGTTTCACCTGGCACCACCACGGCCTCGCCGACAAAGTGCGCCACGTCGAGGTCGGCAGGCGTCCGGTAGACGATCTCTGGCGGCGCCGTCTGCACGAGCTGGCCGTCTCTGAGGACGGCGACTTCGTGGCCCGTCGACAGCGCCTCCCTCTGGTCGTGGGTGACAAGTAGGCCGGTCGTGCCGGCGGCCTCAAGTGCAGTCACCACTGCGGTGCGCGTCTCAGCACGCAGCGCGGCGTCCAGCCCAGAGAACGGCTCGTCGAGTAGAACCACCGCCGGCCGTGGTGCAAGTGCCCGCGCCAGCGCGACGCGGCGCTGCTCACCTCCGGACAACTCGTGCGGCCGACGGCTTGCGTAGCTCCGGTCCAGGCCGACGAGATCGAGTACCGCGTCAACCCTGGTGCCGTCCTGTCGCTCCGAACGCGCCAGCCCGAAACCGACGTTGGCGGCGACGTCGAGATGGGGGAAGAGCGCCCCCTCCTGCGCGACATACGCGATCGCGCGCTGGTTGGGCGGGACGTGGACTCGCCCGGGCTCGGCGACAACCCTCGAGCCCAGCGTCACAGAGCCGGCGTCTGCAGCAACAAAGCCCATGATCACGCGTAGCAGCGTTGTCTTACCGCTGCCCGACGCTCCGAGAATCGCCGTGAGCGTGCCGGCCCCGACCGACAAATCGACGCCGCTCAGTACAGACCGGTCACGGTAAGAGGCGGAGATGCCCTGGCACAGGAGCTCCTCCATTTCAGCGAGACCGGAGCGTCCGCGTGCCACCGAAGCGGCTCATCACCACGTACGCAGATGCGAGCGCCAGGACTATCAACACCCCCGCGAACGGTGCCGCTGCCGCGAATGCGACCGCCGAGCTGTTCGCGTTGAACTCCGTTCCCAGCGTGTACAGATTTGCAGGCAGCAGAACCTGGGCGGTCGACAGGTCCCCCAAAGTGAACACGAAGACTAACACGAGTGCCGCGGCGAGCCCCGGTCGGGCCAGCGGTAGTGTGACACGCCAAAAGCTGCCGAGTGCACCCGACCCGAGTGAACGCGCCGATTCCTCCAGCGCCGGTTCGATCTGGCCGAACGATGCACGCATTGCGACTATCGCGAACGGCACGAAGAGAACCGCCTCCGCGAACACCAACAACGCAAAGCTCCCGTAGAGGAAGTGGAGCCAATGGCTCGCCGCATACGCCAGTGCGATCGCTGCGACGAGGTCGGGGAGCGCAAATGAGAGGTACGTGGTCCGCTCGACCGCCACCACCATCGGGCCGCGGTAACGGACGGCAAGAATCGCGACTGGGACTGCGAGCACGAGCGCCACCACTGCCGACGCGATGCCGATCTCAACTGAGGTGAGCGTTGCCGGAAACAGGTACTTGAGGTTCCCGCTGGCGTTCGAGATAGCCGCACCGCTGCTCTGCACCCACCAGCGAATGAGCATGCCGACCGGGATGCCGACACTGATCGCGAGGATTGCGCCGAGGCCGAGGAGGACAGGGACCCTCGCCCGCCCGAGCGGATACCGCGACGCGACCCGCCGCGCTCCTTGACTCACACGCGTGTAGTTCCTGTGGCCGCGAAGGCGCTCTTCTCCGACGAGCAACACGATGCAGATGACGATCGAGGCCAGCGAAAGCGCCGCCGCTCCGGATGCGCTGAAGCCCAATTGGTATTGGGCGTAGACGTCGAATGAGAAGGTCTGGAATTTGAGTCCGACGAACGCGTCGAACTCGACCAGTGCATCCAGCACGACCAGGAGCATTCCGCCGTAGAGCGCTGGTCGCAGTTGCGGAAGGACGACGCGCAGAAATGTCCGCCAGCCGCTCAATCCCAGCGACGTACTGGATTCCTCGAGCGCCGGGTCAAGCCCCCGCAGCGCAACCGCGACCAGCAGGTAAACGATCGGGAAGTAGCTGAAGGCGATGATCCCCGCCGCGCCGACGAAGCCTTGGAATGCGCTGCCGAGGCCCGCCCACGCGTAGCTCGTGACAAATGGAGGGATCGTCAGCGGAGCGACGAACAGCACCGCCCACACGCGTCGACCGGGCAGGGTGGTCCGTTCGACGAACCATGCTGCGGCGACGCCGAGCAGGCCGCAGATCGGAGTTGACACCGCCGCGACCTCGAGCGAATGGAGAATCAGCGTCAGCGTCGCCGACGAGGTAATCGAGTTTCCCGCGGTGGAAATGCCCCCCTGGGCGGCCTGCACAATCGTGATCACGACGGGCGCCGCCACGAGCAGCGCGGCGACGACGCAGCCCGCGATCAGCGCCCGGGGGGGTGCATCGGCACCCCCCCGACGGTTCCGCCGCAAGCCAACGCGCCCTCCGCCGAACCGGCTACGCGTGACGCCCGTCCGCACGCTCGGCGGCAAACTGGACGCGGCGGACGATTGCGCGAGCGGCGCGTCCGCATCTCTTGTGTCCGCCATTAAGACCGTGGCTGCATAGCGTCAACTAATGAGCGTTTCGTGGCTACGGTCCCAAATCCCTGCAGCGGACGCCTCGAGCTAAACCTACCAGCATTATCGCCGCCGTCAGGGAGCCGGGCTCAGGGTGGGAGCGGTGAGCGTCACCCGGCTCTTGGCGGCCCGCACGGCCAGCTTCAGGGCGTCGATGTCGTAGGCCCCGTAGTGCCGGCGGCCGTTGACGAAGAAGGTCGGCGTTCCCGAGACGCCGCTCTCGTCGGCGGTGGCGACGTCGTCGGCGATTCGGCCTGCGTACTGGCGCCGGCGGAGCTCCTCGGAGAAGCGGTCGGTGTCGAGGTCGAGCTCCTCGGCGTAGCCCTCGAGATCCTCGAAGCCGAGGTTGCCCTGGTGGGTCAGGAGCAGGTCGTACATCTCCCAGAACCGGTCCTGAGCCGCTGCCGCTTCGGATGCCTCGGCCGCGAGCTGGGCGAACGGGTGCACGTCGCTGAGCGGCAGGTGACGCCACACATACCTGACGTCGTAGCCGGTCTGGGCCAGCAGCTCGCGGATGACCTGCTCGGCCTGGCCACAGAAAGGGCACTCGAAGTCGCCGTACTCGACGATCGTGACGGGAGCGTCCTGGGCGCCACGGATGTGATCCCGGTCCGGATCGACGTCGACCGCGAGGTCGAGGATGTCCTCGGCGGTGCCGGCGATCTGGCGTGCGCGGAGGTCGGCCGGGATTCGCCTGATCACCCGCATCACGAGCCAGGCGAGCGCCGGCGAGAGGATCAGCGTGCAGAGCGCGCCGAGCTTCGCCTCCTCCAGCAGTCGCCCTTGGAAGGCGAGGCTCGAGACCAGCAGCGAAACCGTGAAGCCAACGCCTGCGAACACTCCGCCTGCGAGCAGCACCGGGCCGCTGACCGGGGCGCGGGGGCCGCGCAGCTGGGGGCGCGTCGCAAGCCACGATCCGGCGAGAACGCCGATCGGCTTCCCGGCCAGGTAGCCGGTGATGATGCCGAGCGTGACCGGTGAAGTGAAGGCGGCGGAGAGCAATGGCCCCGTCAGGTGGATGCCGGTGTTGGCGAGCGCGAACAGCGGCACGACGACGAAGCTGGTCCACGGATGCAGCTCGTACTGGAGCCGCTCGTTGGGCGAGATCGAGGAAAGCACGCCTCGCTGCGCCGCCCGGGCGAGCGCCGGCGTTGGCTGCTCGCGGAATGTCCGGGTGAGCTCGACGGCCTGCTCGACCTCCTGACGTGTGGGCGGGTAGGCGCTGGTCGCGAGTCCGACCGCCAGTCCGGAGATGACAGGGTCGATCCCGGACTTGAACATCGCGAACCAGATCCCGATGCCGAGCCCGATCGCGAGCGGCCGTCGGGCCCTCGGTAGCCACCGAAGCGACAACAGCAGTCCGAACAGCGCGATCGCGATCACGAGTGGAACGATCGAGACGTGCTCGGTGTAGACGACGGCGATCACGAGCAGCGCCGTCAGGTCGTCGACGACCGCCAGCGATAGTAGAAACACCCGCATCCGCGTCGCCGAGCGCGGCGCCAGCAGTCCGACGACCGAGAGCGCGAACGCGGTGTCGGTCGAGATCGCGGCACCCCAGTCGCGGGCCTCAGGAGTTCCGGCGTTCCAGGCGAGGTAGATCAGGGCGGGAACGAGCATGCCGCCGATCGCCGCGACCACCGGCACCGCCAGCCGCCGCCGCTCGCGCAGCTCACCGAGATCCAGCTGCCGCTTGGCCTCGAGCCCGACGACGAGGAAGAACAGCGTCATCAGACCCTGGTTGACCCAGACTCGGAGCGTCGCCGAGATCCCGTGGCTTCCGATTAAGATCGCCAGGTGCGTCGCCCATAGCGAGTTGTAGCTGTGCCGCCACGGCGAGTTGGCCCAGAGGAGCGCGACGATCGTCGCGACGACCATGAGGCCGGCGCCGCCGGACTCGGTGCTGAGGAAGTCGCGCACCGGCGCGGCGAGGTTCCGTGCCCACGCCGTCCGGCCGTCGTAACCGTCTTGCACGCTCACGTCGCCGGTCGACACCGGGCCTCCCGCGCGTCCGCGCTCACGCCTGCTTGGGCGCGATCCACATAAGCCCCTGATCGCGCGGATCGCCTGTCATCGCGATCGGGTCCCCGCCGGGCAGCGCCAGCGCCACGGCGAGGAACTCGGCCACCTCCGCGACGTCGTGCACCCGCAGGATCGCCGCGCCGCGGCTGATGCCGAACTGGATCGCGGCCAGGGTCGCCGCCAGACGGTGCAGGGGTGGCTTGCCGGTGATCATCCCCAGGAAGTACTTGCGGGACACGGCGAGCAGGATCGGACGGCCGAAGCTCTGCAGCTCGTCGAGCCTGCGCAGGACCTCGATCGTCTCGTGCGGCGTCTTGGTGTAGTCGAGCCCCGGATCGAGGATGATCTGCTCGAGCCGGACGCCCGCCTGCAGCGCTATCTCGATTCGCTCCGAGAGGAACGAAATGACGTCGCCGACCGCGTCCTCGTATCCGGGGAACGCCCGTTGCTTCGGGACGACGCGAGTGTGCATGATCACCAGGCCGGCGCCGTGGCGCGCGGCCAGGGCCGCGACATCCGGGTCGGCGAGGCCGCTGACGTCGTTGACGATCGCGGCGCCGGCCTCCAGCACAGCCTCGACGACCGCCGGCCTCCACGTGTCGACGGAGACGACGGTCCCGGCGAGCGCGCGCACGACCGGCTCGACCAGCGCGATCTCCTCCGCTTCGGAAAACGCCGGCGTGTCGGTCCGGCCCGAGATCGCGCCGACGTCGACGATCTGCGCGCCGGCGGCGACCAGCTCTGCCCCGCGCCGCACCCTCGCGGCGGTGTCCGGCAGCAGGCTGCCATCGGCGACCGAATCGCCGCCACAGTTGAGGATCCCCATGATCAGCGGCCGATCCGGGTCGCATTCGAGGCGCCCGCCGGGGAGGTCAAGCTCCATCACGTGGTTCTAAACCGTATCTGAGGAACACGAAGTCCTCGGACGCGGCGGTGGCGATCAGACGCAGGCGCTGCGTCCCACCGGTCTCAGGCCCCGCGAGCGGCAGCCCGCGACCCGCCAGCATCGGCGAGATCGCGAAAAACAGTTCGTCGAGAACGCCCTGGGCGATCGCCATCCGCACGATCGTCGGTCCGCCCTCCCAGACCGTGAGACCCGTGCCGTGCCGTTCGCGGATTCCAGCGCTGACCACGCGCAGGTCCGGAGCGCCGTCGCGGTTCGTCGGAGGCTGTTCGAGGCGCACCTGAAGGTCAGGGGCCAGTGCGGCTTCGGTGCCCGCGATGCCGTCGGGGCTGCGCGTGACGACCGCGAGTTCCGGTTGTGGGGACAGGCCGGCGGTCGCCCGCCGTTGCCGGGCAGCCGCCGGCAGGAGCCCGCCGTAACCTTCCGCCCGAACGGTCGCGGCCCCGACCACGACGGCCTGCGCGCGCTCGCGCATCCCCAGCAGCAGTCGCTGGTCCGCCGCTCCCGTCAGGCCGCCGACGCGCCCGTCGACGGCCACTACCCCGTCGATCGAGATGACCATCACGGCCGCGTTCAGATCACCGAGGGGAACCTCAAGCAGGCGTTCGAAGTCGGAGGCGGCGTTTGCACTCACTGGCGGAGGTATACGCGACGATTGGCCTGCGTTGAAGCTCAGTGGCCCCCCAACTTCATGGGACGACCCTGCCGCCGCGGCGATCGGCGCGATCGTCGGCCGGTACAACCGCGGCCAGCCGCGGTCGGACCTTGCGTCCGTACGCCTGCTGCTGCAGGAGTTCTCGCCCTCCCGCGCGCGCCACCACGTGGTCATCGTGGGTACCAACGGCAAGACGAGCACCGCGACATTCCTCGCGCGGCTGCTGACCGCGAGTGGCGCCCGCGTCGGGCTGTACACCTCCCCACACATCGCGCGTTGGTCCGAGCGGGTTCGACTCGACGGCGCTCGGGTCGACGACGGGGAATTGATCTCGACCCTGGCGAGGGTCGATCGCGTCGCCGGGGAGGTTCGACGAGTAAGTCCAGACCTGCGGTTCTTCGACCTCCTGACGCTGGCCGCGGAGGACATCTTCGGGCGTGCCCGGGTCGAGGTCGCGATCTTTGAGGCGGGGATCGGGGGCCGGCTCGACGCCACTCGCGTGCTCGAGCCCGAGCTCGCCGTGCTGACCAGCGTCGGCGACGACCATCGCGAGCTGCTTGGTGCCACCCGCGGGCAGATCCTCGCCGAGAAGCTGGCGGTCGCGTCGCCCGGCGCGAGCGTGATGATCGGATCGCTGGGTCCGAAGCTGACGGCCCAGGCGAGAACATGGGCCGCTCGCGTGGGGGTGGAGCTCGTCGAGGTCGCAGATCCGGCGGCGGGGGACGACGAGCTTCCGCGCTTTCAGCGCCGCAACCTCGCGCTGGCGCGCAGCGCGGCCGGGGTGGCCGCGTCCCTGTTCGCGCTCCCTGCTACCGCGGAGCTCGCCGAGCTCAACGTGTGGGGGAGATTCGAGCAGGGCGAGCTCGATGGCGTCAGCTACCTCGCCGATGTCGGGCACAACCCGTCCGCGTGGGAGGAGCTGATGGCGGAGCTGCCCCGAACCTCGCCGCGGCGCTGGGTCGCGATCGTCGGGCTGACCGTCGAGCGCCGGCCGGCGGAGCTGGCGGCGGCTCTGACGGGCGCGGTCGCACACGTCATCGCTACTGTCACGCCGGTACGAGCACCCCGCGATCCATCCGAGATCGTTGCCGCACTCGGTGACGACCCAACGCGACCGAGCGCCGAGGTCTGCGAAACACCAGCGGCGGCCTTCGAGCGGGGCGCCAGCGTCGCTCGCAGCCGTGACCTGGATCTGCTGGTGACGGGGTCGAACTATCTTGTCAGCGACTTCCTCGCGTGGGTGGCGAAGCGGACACGGAGCTAGATCTGGACGCCGGCGGCTCGAAGCCCCCAGGGGGTTCCTGCGCCGACGTGCTGATCGAGAGCATCCGCAACGACCCGATCCCCGTCGAGTTCGTCTCGCGGATCCGGGACGGGCTCGAGCGTGAGCTCGGGAGCGGGAGCTCCGCTGCGCCCGCCTACTCCGTGCTCGAGGCGGCTGGGCGGATGTGGTGGATGTGCGTCTACCTGTGGCTGCTGTCGGCGCGCAGCCGCGATTCCATCGACCCGCTGATCGAGGCCGTCACCCCGACGGCGACGAGCCTGCGTGCCAGCACGCCCGGCCGCAGGCCGGTGTACGTGGCGCTGCTCGATCCGGCGGGGTCCCTGCTGCGGGCCCGGCTCGTGCGTATCGGGGTCGAGGAGCCGCCCGTCCGAAATCGGCGCCCGCGCCCGTTTCCGGCGCAGGCCGATCCACGGTTTTGAGGCTGTGAGATGACCGATGCGGTGTGCAACTCGGTCGGCCCCGGCTCGACCCGCGTGCAGCAGACCTTCCCGGTGCGGGCAGAGCTCGATGCGGCTGAGATCGCGACTTCGTTGCAGCTGCCCTTTCGCCCGGCGGCCGATCCCGAGCTTCCCCGCGTCGTCGCCTGCTGGATCGCGAGCCTCGACGGCCGCTCGACGCTCGCTCGGCGATCTTTCGGACTCGGCAACGCCGCCGACCGGGCGGTGTTCCGAGGGCTGCGAGCACAGGCCGACGCGATTCTCGTCGGGAGCCGAACGCTGGCGATCGAGCGCTATCGCCGACCGGGGCGCAACCCGCGGTTGCGCGAGCGCCGCGCCGCTCTCGGCCTCGCCGAGGAGCCGACCGTGCTGGTGGTCTCGCGCGAACCGTCGCTCCCGCTGGAGATCCCGCTGCTACAGGACCCGGCCGCCAAGGTTCGGATCCTGACCTGGGGCGACGCCGAGCTGCCGCCGCTGCCGGCGATGGTCGACGTAACCCGGCTGCCGCGCGGGGCGCAGCGGATGCGCGGCGCCCTGGCGGCCGCGCGCGCCGCCGGAATCGGCTCGATCGTCTGCGAGGGCGGCCCGACGCTACTGGGGCTGCTGATCGCCGAGGACCTGCTCGACGAACTCGTCGTCACCACCGCACCGATGTTCGTCGGCGCCGGCGAGGAGCCGGTCGTCAGGGATTCGATCCCACACCCGCTGCGTCGATTCCGGCTGGCCGCCCTGTACCGCGGCGAGGACCACGCCTTCGCTCGCTATGTCCGGGCGGGGGAGGTTGGCTGAGGGGCGTTCACCACGGGATCGTCCGCGGGAGCCCGAAGTGCCCGATCACGCCGCCGGCGGGGAATCGGTCGATTCGTGCGATGCGATCGCCCGCCAGCGTCAGCACCACGATCCCCGACGCCCGCGCGACCGGCGCGCTGAGATCCTTCAGATACTGGCCGAACGCGGGCTGCCCGTTTGCGCTGGTCGGAACCAGCCGCGACTGACCGGCCCGCGCGTCGAAAACATAGGTGAAGAACTCGGCGATCGCGGCGATGCCCTGGTACTCCAAGGGCGCCGGTGGCATCGTCATCCACGCGTCGTCGGTCAGGAGCGAGACCAGCTGCTCCACGTCCGCATCCTCGAAGGCTTGGGCGAAGCGTCCGCTGACCTCACGGGCCAGCGCCGAGCTCGGCAGCGCCGAGCGCTCCCGGCCCGCGGCCGCGCGAGCATCCGCCGATTCGCGAGCGCGGATCAGCGCGCTGTTGACAGACGCCTCGCTCGTTTCGAGGATCCCCGCGGTCTCGGCGGCGCTGAAGCCGAGCACGTCGCGCAGCACCAGGACCGCGCGCTGGCGCGGGGCGAGCCGCTGCAGCGCCGCGATGAACGCGAGCGACACGGCCTCGCGGGTCTCGAATACCGCCTCGGGACCGGGTGCCGCGTCGGCGAGCCCGTCCAGCAGCGCGTCGGGATACGGCTCGAGCCACAGGACCTCGCCGAGCCGCGTCGGGGGTGGAGGCGCGAATGACAGCTCCGAGCCGCTGCCGGGTTGCGGCCGTCGCTGGCCGTCACGCAGCATGTTGAGGCACCTGTTAGTCGCGATCCGGTAAAGCCACGAGCGCACCGAGGCGCGCTCTTCGAACCGGTCGAGCGCCCGCCACGCCGACAGCAGGGTCTCCTGGACCGCATCCTCGGCGTCCTGCAGCGAACCGAGAATCCGGTAGCAGTGCAGCTGCAGCTCGCGGTGGTAGGGCTCCGTCAACTCGCGGAAGGCGATCTGGTCGCCGCCGCGGGCGCGGTGCAGCGCGGTCTCGGTCACGCCGGGAGTGTCGCATTGGCCATCTCATAAAGGACAGACACCGCGACTGCGCCGAATTCATCGCTGAAACCTTCTGAGGCCATAAGGGCGTCCGGCCTCGTCTTGCCCCCATTCGCCCGATGCGCAGGCTCGGTTCTTAGCCGACGATCGGGGACACGGCGGCGAGCGCCAATTCGTCGGCGAGTTTGCGCCGTCCGCTGGTTCTCATCTGCCGACAGGCATCGAACCTCTGGAGGAACCATGGGGATGAACAGAACGCAATCCTGGACGCTGGTGCTGACCGCGACCGTCTCGTTGATGGTGGCGCTCGACCTGCTGGTCGTGACGACGGCGCTGCCGGTCCTGCACGAGCACCTGCACGCGACGCTGGCCCAGCTCGAATGGACGGTCAACGGCTACACGCTGAGTTTCGCCGTCCTGTTGATGAGCGGTGCCGCAATCGGCGAGCGCTTTGGACGACGGCTGACCCTCGCCGCCGGGCTGTTGGTGTTCGCGGTCTCCTCGGCCGCTTGTGCTCTGGCGCCGAGCATCGGCTGGTTGATCGCCGCGCGGGTCGTGCAGGGGGTCGGTGCCGCGCTGGTGATGCCGACGGCGCTGTCGTTGCTCGGGGTCGCCTTTCCCGCTGAGCGTCGCGCCTGGGCGCTCGGGATCTTCGGCGCGATCACCGGTATCGCGGTTCTCGGCGGCCCGGTGATCGGCGGCGCGATCGCACAAGGAATCGCGTGGCAGTGGATCTTCTGGGTCAACGTCCCGATCGGCCTCGCCGCGGTCCCGCTCGTCCTGACCAAGCTCGAGGAGAGCCGAGGCGTGCGCCGAGCGCCCGATCTCCTCGGCGTCGCGCTCGTGACAGTGGCCGCGCTCGGCGTCGTCTGGGGGCTGGTGCGCTCGGGTAGCGCCGGGTGGGGGAGCGTCGAGGTGATTGCGACCCTCGGAGGCGGAATCCTCGTCGCGCTGGCGTTCGTCGGCTGGGAGCTGCGCGCCAACGAGCCGTTGCTGCCGATGGGGATGTTCGCCTCGCGCGCTTTCTCCGCCGGCAACGGGGCGGTTTTCTGCCTGTTCGGCGGGCTGGCCGGAGCGGTCTTCTTCATGGCCCAGTTCTTCCAGCTCTCGCTGGCTGACTCGCCACTCGGGGCGGGCGTGCGGATGTTGCCGTGGACCGCGACGGTGTTCTTCGTCGCGCCGATGGCGGGCAGGCAGGTCTCGCGAACGGGGGAGCGGCCGCTGGCGGCCGCGGGCCTGGCGATGCAGGCGATCGGGATGGGCTGGATCGCGCTGGTCGCGAGCGCGCATGTCGCCTACGGCGAGCTGATCGCGCCGCTCGTGATCGCGGGGACCGGCGCCTCGATGGCGATTCCGGCGATCCAGAACGCGGTTCTCGGCGCGGTCGCCCCGTCCGAGATCGGGCAGGCCTCAGGCGCGTTCAACACGACCCGCCAGCTTGGCGGCGCGTTCGGCGTCGCGGTGATGGCCGCGGCCTTCGCGGGCGCGGGCAGCTATGCCGGGCCGCTGGCCTTCAGCCACGGCTTCTCAGCCGCGATGGCGGTCAGTGCGGTTCTGTCGCTGGCCGGCGCGTCCGCCGCTCTGCGGCTTCCCGGTCGGCACCGAGCCGTCGCGCCCGACGCTCCCCTACGCGACCGGGAGGTTGCGACCGCGTTCGACGGCTGACCGCCGACACACGGCTACCGCTGGCCGCTGGTGCCGATCAGGCGACGTACAGCGGCTGGCGGAAGCTGAGTGCGACGCCCCGGGCGACCACGAGGACCGGGGCAGCGGCGCCGTCGATCGCGTTCTGGGCCTGGGCGGAGATGATCGTCCGGCCCTCGGGCGCCTCGGCGCGCGAGCCGATGATCAGCAGATCGACGTCGTGCGTGGGTTCGGTGACGTTGGCTCCGAAGTGGTTGGCGAGCGCGTGCGCGGTGTCGATCGCGGCGTGATCGTCCAGCCCGGCGAGCAGGCCGATCGTCCTGATGTCCCGGGTCCGGTATCCCGCGGGCGCAATCGCGACGGCGGTCGGACCGCCCTCCAACAGCGCCTGGGTGCTGCGCTGTGGCGACACGCGTCCGGCTGCGGTGCGGTATTCCGAGCCGAACACGACCAGATCGGCCTCGACATTCGTCGCCAGCTCCTTCAGGCCCTCGGCAGTCGAGGCGTGCAGGATCACCTGGCGCCGCGTCTGGATCCCATCGAGTGCGGCCGAGCCACGCTCGAGCAGGCCCTCGGCCTCGACCTCCTCGAGCCGCTCGCGGCCGGCATCGGCCAGCGTGCTATGCCGGACGTAGGCGAGCACCACCTCGGCGCCGGCCTCGCCGAACAGGCGGGCGAGCTCCAGCGCGTCGTCGTCGTTGCTGGTTCCGTCGTAGGAAACGATCGCTACCGGCGTCATCCTGGGCCCCTCCAAAAATCTTGTCTCGCTGATTTCTGCTCGAAAGCTCCGATAGAGCATTCCATCGCCTTACATCAGCACAAGTCAATCTCGTCATCGCTAGCATTAGCATTGCTGATGCTGACCCTCACCCGCCTCAGGGTCCTCTCGGAGGTGATCGGTCGCGGCTCGTTTTCGGGGGCGGCGGACGCGCTCGACTACACCCAGTCCGCGGTGTCACAGTCGATTGCCCGACTCGAGGCCGAGATCGGCGCGACCCTCGTCGTCCGCGACCGCCGCGGGGTCAGGCCGACCGCCGCCGGCGCCGCGCTGCTCGAGCACGCTGAGCTGATCTTCGCCCAGGTCCAAGCCGCCGAGGACGACGTCGCGGCCGTCCTGGGGATCCGCGGCGGCCGCCTGCGGGCCGCGTCGTTCCCGTCCGCTGGCGCGGCGCTGATGCCCCAGGCGATCGCGAGCTTCCGCCGCCGTCATCCCGAGGTACAGCTGTCGCTGGCCGAGGGGGAGCCAGAGGAGATAGCACCGCGACTGCGCGCCGGTGAGTTCGATCTCGCGCTGTTGTACGAGTTTCCGGGCGTCGAGGAACCGACGGAGACGCCATCCGGCTCGACCGCGCGGCTCGAGGTAACGCCGCTGCTCGAGGACCCGATGCACGTCGCGCTGCCGGCCGAGCACGACCTCGCCACGAAGCCTGACCTGACCCTGTGGGATCTGCGCGGCGAGGACTGGGTCCAGACCTCTGCCTCGAGCCCGTGCGCCCGTCACGTCGTGCGGTCGTGTCTGGCCTCCGGGTTCGAGCCGCACGTGACCTTCGAGAGCGACGACTACGAGACGGTCCAGGGGCTCGTCGCGGCCGGCGTCGGCGTCGCGCTGATCCCGCGCCTGGCGCTCACGCGCCTGGACCCGGGGATCGTCGTGCGCTCCCTGGAGCCGGCCAGCCCGCTGCGCGGCGTCGTCGCGGCGACCGCCGTCGGCGCCGCGGTCGCGCCTGCGGCGAGCGTGATGCTCGAGATCCTCAGCGGGATCGCGCCCGACTATGCCGAGACCCGGGGGTGGGCATCACCGCGCTGACGACCCGCAGGCGCTCAGGTATCCAATGCGACTCCGACGAACCAATCGCTCTCGTGGAACACGACCGCCCCGGGTGTGCCCAGCTCCGCCGCCAGCGCGGCTGCGTCGAAGTAGCGTTTGTAGACCTGGAACTGCGAGCCGTCGTTGAGGACGCGGTCCTGCAGCTGCTCCGCGGCCTGATCGGCGCGGGTCGCCGCGTCGACGACGACCAGTTGCCGGGCCACTCTCAATGCCTCGGCGAGGAAGCGCTGGCGCTCGCCCGGCTGCAGATGGCCGTAGAAATGAGCCGTGAAGACCCGCTCGAACTCGCCGTCGGGGAACGGCAGCGCCAGCGCGTCCCCCTGGACGAACTGGGCGGCGGGGAGACGTTCGGCGGCGACCTGCAACATCCGCGCGCTCTGATCGAGTCCGACGACCTCGCCCGCCAGATGCCGGGTCAGGAAGCCGGTTCCGCAGGCCACGTCGAGCGTCCGCACCGGGGCCAGCGCCGCCAGGTCGCGCTCGAGCGCGGCGACCGAGGCGTCCCAGTTGGGCCGATCCCGGGCGGCGAACAGGCCGGTTCCGAGGTACCACTCGTCGTACTCCGGCGCGCGCGTGTCGTAGTACTCCTTCACGCGCCGATCGTCCCATACAGTGGGCCGCATGCACGAACTCGGGGAGCGCCGTCGGCTGAGCTTCGGCTCGGTCGCCGAGCAGTATGACCGGATCCGCCCGAGCTACCCCGAGCAGCTGGTCGACGACGTGATCGCGTATGCCGGCGACGGGCTGACGGCGGCAGGCCGCGCGCTCGAGGTCGGTGCCGGGACCGGCAAGGCGACGCTCCAATTCGCCGCCCGTGGCCTGGGAGCGCTCGTGCCGAGCGGCGCGGAGCTGCGTCGATACGACTGGGCGAAACGCTACGGCGCCGCCGAGTGCATCGAGCTCGTCGGGACCGACTCCGACCATCTCCTGCTCGATGCCGGCGAGCGCCTGCGGCTGTTCGGCGAGATCACCGAGGTGATCGGGGCGGCCGGGGGCAGCTTCGAGCTTCCGTACGGAACGCTGCTGTGTCTGGCGCGGCGCCGGCCCTAACCGAACGCTTCCGCGCTGCGGTCGCGCTCGCCGAGGAGGTGCATGGAGGCACGCGACGATCGGGGACCGAGATTCCGTATCTCGCCCACCTGCTGGTCGTCACCGGACTCGTGCTCGAGGACGGAGGCAACGAGGACGAGGCGATCGCGGCGATCCTGCACGACTCGGTTGAGGACGGCGGCGGGCGCCCTCTGCTCGAGCGGATCCGCCGCGAGTTCGGGGTGCGGGTGGCGGAGATCGTCGAACAGTTGTCCGACTCGATCGAGATCGACACGAACGAGTCCTGGATCGAGCGCAAGCGCCGCTACCTAGCGGACCTGCAGGAGTGCCAGGACGAGGCCGTGCTGCGGGTCAGCCTGGCCGACAAGGTCAACAACGCCCGCGCGATCGTCCGCGAATACCGCGTCGAGGGCGACGCCCTCTGGCCACGTTTCGCCGACAAGACCGCGGAGCAACAGATCTGGTACTACGGGCGGCTGGTGGAGGTGTTCGAGGCGAGGCGCCCGGGGCCGCTGACGGAGGATCTCCGCCGCGCATTCGACGAGCTGACGGCGCTCGTCGCCGAGCATGAGTCCGAGGGGTGAGCCCGGACGATCCGCGCTCGGACGCGGCGCCAAGCTGGGGTAAGGTGGCCGCGCGGTGTCCGTTGCCGCGTCGCCGAAGATGAACAATCGCACCCCGACGATGCAGGACGTGGCGAACGAGGCGGGTGTCTCGCGCGCGCTCGTGTCGCTGGTGATGCGCGGCCAGCCGAACGTCAGCGAGGAACGCCGTCTGCGAGTGCTGCAGGCGGCACGTCGGCTCGGCTACCGCCCCAACGCGATGGCCCGGAGCCTCGCGAGCCAGCGCACCCGTACCGTCGGGATAATCCTCGATGATCTAGCCAACCCGTTCTTCGCGGAGATCGTCGGGGGCATCGAACAGCTCGCCAGCGAGGCCGGATACCAGCTGTTGCTCGGCACTGGCTCGCTGCGACCGAACCGAGAGCGCGAGGCTCTCGAGACGCTGCTCGAGTACCGCGCGGACGGGATCATCCTGATCAGCCCCCGGATGGCCGCGGCCGACATCGTCAAGGCCTCTCGCGAGGTCCCGGTCGTGTTGGTCGCGCGCGAGGTGCGTGACGCGAGCGCCGACCTCGTGATCACCGACGACCGCCACGGGATCGAGCTGGTGCTGGATCACCTTGTCGGCCTCGGCCACAAGCGAATCGTCCACGTCGACGGCGGCGGCGGCGCCGGTGCCAGGCTGCGGCGCTCGTCCTACCTGAGGGGCATGCGCGCTCGCGGCCTCGAGGAGTACGCGAACGCGATTCATGGCGACTACACCGAGGAATCCGGCGTCCGCGCGGCCCGGGCGATGATCGAGGCGGGCGAGCTGCCGACCGCAGTGTTCGGCGCCAACGACATGACCGCGGCCGGGCTGCTCGGCGCGTTCGATCAGGCCGGGGTGGAGGTCCCGTCCGACGTCTCCATCGTCGGCTACGACAACGTGTACATCGCCCACCTCGCGCACGTCTCACTGACGACGATCGACCAGCCGAGGGTCCGGATGGGTAGGCTCGCGCTGGAGCTGCTGCTGGACCGGATCGAGAACCCGCGGGACCCGGTCGTGCGCCGGCTCGAGCCGACACTGGTGCTGCGCTCGACCACCGCCCGTCCCCGTCGACGCTGAGCCGTCCGACTACGGACTCATCAGAAGAGTCGGGGCACCAGCCGGGTCGCTCCGAGCGTGATCGCCAGCCCGCCTGCCAGGAACGCGACCGTTGCCAGCAGCAGCGGCCAGCGCCGCTGTAGCCACAGACGCGCCCGCGTCAGGACCGCCTCCGCGCGGTCGCCGGCGAACTCCAGGACCGCAACGATCCCGAGCAACGGCAGCACAAAGCAGACGTTGAATATCAGCAGCAGGATCACCTGCTCGACCGGGGACCTGTCCGAACCGACGATCGCCGCGATCGCTCCGAAGTAGGGAAACGCGGTCGGAAGCTCGATCGCCGTGATCGTCGCCCCGAGGAGGGCGCTCGACCGGCGCCCCGGAGCCACGTCCGTCAGTTCCTGCCGCAACCGGTCGCGGTGCTGCCACAGCAGCAGCCCGGCTATCAACATCGCCAGCCCGGCGATGACTTCGAGCAACGCCTTCGTGTCTCGGTCGGGATGCGGAACCAACGAAAGGACCAGCTGTCCGGGTCCGAGCGCGATCGCCACGCCACCCAGGAAATACACCACGAAGACGCCGGCCGTGAAGCGCAGAACCTGCTCACGCGGACGCTCCGCCGACGCGAGCAGCAGCGCCGGCGCGATCGTCGACGGGTTTAGCGAATCCGCGAGCCCGAGCGACACGACGATCCCGAGTAGCCGCAGCATGCAGCGAGATTCTGTCCGGTTCGGATCGTCCGTGCGGGTGAGCGGCGGCGCCGCCACCCTCCCGATACCCCCGGGCGAGCGATACTGGGGTTCGTGCGCGTCGCCGTCCTCGATGACTACTATCGCCGCGCGCACGAGTTCGCGGACTGGGATTCGCTCGATGCCGAGGTCACCTTCTTGCACGACCCGATCCCTCGGGAGCTACTCGCGGCCGAGCTCGCCGGCTTCGACGTGCTGGTACTGATGCGCGAGCGGACAGCTTTCCCGCGCGAGGTGCTCGAGCAGTTGCCGCGGCTGTCGCTGCTGGTGACGACGGGAATGCGCAACGCCTCGGTCGACCTCGCCTATCTCCACGAGCGCGGGGTTCCCGTGGCGGGGACCGCGATGCGCGCGCCGGAGGCGGGCGTGCCAACCACAGCCGAGGTCGCGTGGGCTCTGCTTCTGTCGGTGCTGAAACGGGTCACCCTCGAGGATCGGGCGATCCGCAGCGGCATCTGGCAGGCAGGGATGCCGCGCGAACTGGCCGGGCTTACGCTCGGGCTCGCGGGTCTTGGTCGGCTTGGCGGAGCGATGGTCGCGCCGGCACGGGCGTTCGGGATGGACGTGGTCGCCTGGAGCCAGAACCTGACGGCGGAGCGGGCGCTGGCCGTCGGCGCCGCTGCGGTGTCAAAGGAGCGGCTGCTCGCCGATAGCGACGTCCTCTCGATCCACCTCGTGCTGAGCGACCGGACGCGGGGCCTGTTCGGAGCCGCGGAGCTGGCGCTGATGAAGCCGACGGCGGTCCTGATCAACACCTCGCGCGGGCCGATCGTCGACGAGCAGGCGTTGATCGAGGTGCTGCGCGAGCATCGGATCGCAGCGGCCGGCCTCGACGTGTTCGACCGGGAGCCGCTTCCGCCAGGTCATGAGCTGGCGACGCTCGAGAACACGGTCCTGCTGCCGCACCTCGGGTACGTGAGCGAGGATGCGTTCCGCTCGATGTACGGGCAGGCGGTCGAGGACATCGCCGCCCACATACGAGGTCAGCCGATCAGGCTGGTCAATTGACAGCGGAGCGCCGAGACGGCCGTCGCGAGGCCCCACGCGGGGGCGCTACACTGCCGCCGAGCGTCGGTGGGCGGGCGTGAGCACGCTTTGAGCCCGCCGCTGATCCCTTCCACCCACCGTCCGGGAACGAGAACAAATGGCCCGTGGAGACGTCCGGATTGCCGCCACGCTCGCGTGCGAGGACTGCAAGCGCCGGAATTATCAAACGAACAAGAGCAAGCGCAATAACCCGGAGCGACTCCAGCTGAGGAAGTACTGCCGCTGGTGCCGGCGCCACACCGCGCACCGCGAGACTCGCTAGTTCACCCACCGAGAGCTGCCAATGGCCCGCAACCGCAAACGAGGAAGAGATCGGCGTTCTCGCCCGGCCGAGAGTGCGCAGGTCGGCGCGCGTGTGGGTCTGTCCGCCGGCGCCGACGGACAGAACGGCACGATCGGAGATCCGGGGAATGATGTGCCGGCGGCACTGAGGCACTCGAGTCCGGACACGGAGCTGGCCGATGCACAGGTTGCGTTTGGCCGCCCCGAGCTCGCCGAGGTTCCCACTGCCAGGGAACTGGAGGAGTTCGAGGAGGCCGAGGCTGCAGCCGATGCTGAAGCACAGTCCGATGGCGCCGGTGAGGTCGCGATCCGCCACCCGGCTCACGCCCCAGCAACGCGCCCCATCAGCCTCGTCTCGCGGTTCGTCGGCTTCCTTCGGGGAAGCTGGGCCGAGCTGCAGCGAGTACAGTGGCCCGATCGCCGGCAGGTCATGCAGGCCACGGGTGTCGTGCTCGGGTTCGTGATCGTTGCCGGCGTGTTCCTCGGGGTGGCGGACGTCATCTCCTCAAAGCTCGTCAACCTGCTCATCAGGTAGCGCCTGCACTCACATGTTTCGCTGGTACGTCGTGAATACATATTCCGGACACGAGAACAAGGTCAAGCACAACCTGGAGCATCGGGTCGTGTCGCTTGGCCAGCAGCGCGCTGTCCGGCAGATCGTCGTACCGACCGAGTCGGTGTCCGAGATGAAGGACAACCAGAAGATCACGATCGAGCGCCGGACGATGCCCGGCTACGTGCTGGTCAACATGGACCTCAACGAGGACTCCTGGTCGCTGGTCAAGGGCACCCCGGGGGTCACAGGTTTCGTCGGCGCCTCGCAGGAACCGGTGCCGCTGACCCAGGCCGAGGTCGACCGGTTGCTGCACCAGGAGACCGCCGAGCGCCCGCGGAGCCGCGCGCAGTTCTCGATCGGCGAATCGATCAAGGTGGTGTCAGGTCCACTCTCCGATTTCTCGGGCGAGATCTCAGAGGTCAATGAGGACGGCCAGAAACTGAAGGTGCTGGTGTCGATCTTCGGGCGCGAGACACCCGTTGAAGTTGGCTTCGATCAGGTCAAGAAGATTTAGGAAGCAAGGGAATGGCCAAGAAGGTCCTCACACAAATCAAGTTGCAGGCGGTTGGCGGTCAGGCCAGCCCCGCGCCTCCGGTCGGGCCAGCGCTCGGCCAGCACGGCGTCAACATCATGGAGTTCGTCAAGGCGTTCAACGCGCAGACGCAGAACGACACCGGCACGGTGATCCCGGTCGTGATCACGGTCTACGAGGACCGCTCGTTCACCTTCGTCACCAAGAGCCCGCCCGCGGCGGTCCTGATCAAGCAGGCGGTCGGGGTGGACAAGGGCTCGGCCGAGCCGAACCGCAACAAGGTCGCGCAGATCACGCAGGACCAACTGCGCGAGATCGCCGAGAAGAAAATGAAGGACCTGAACGCCAACGACATCGACGCGGCGTCGAAGATCATCGCCGGAACCGCGCGTTCGATGGGCGTGGAGGTGGTGTGATGAGAGCGAACCGTGACGGTGAGCGACACAATCGGACCGCGGGGCCGGATGCCCCGCGGAGGTGACCCTATGCATGGCAAGTCATACCTGGACGCTCGCCAGCGCTTCGACCGGGAGCGCGAGTACGCGCCCTCAGAGGCGATCTCGCTGGTCAAGCAGCTGTCGTCGGTCAAATTCAACGAGTCGATCGAGGTACACGTTCGCACCGGGCTGAACGTCCGGCACGCGGACGAGCAGCTGCGCGGCACGATCGCGCTGCCCAACGGCCTCGGCAAGGACGTGAAGGTCGCCGTCTTCGCGCAGGGCGACAAGGCCCGCGAGGCCGAGGAAGCGGGCGCCGACGTGGTCGGCGCCGAGGACCTCGCCAAGCGGATTCAGGAGGGGTTCGACGACTTCGACGTCGCAATCGCGACACCGGACCTGATGCCGGTGGTCGGCCGGCTCGGTCGGATCCTCGGACCGTCGGGGAAGATGCCGAACCCGAAGGTCGGCACCGTGACGATGGACGTCGCCAAGGCGGTTGAGGAGTCCAAAGCCGGCAAGGTCGAGTACCGAACCGACCGCAACGCGATCGTCCACCTCGTGATCGGCAAGCGCGACTTCGACGAGCGCAAGCTGCTCGAGAATTACGGCGCGGTGATCGACGAGCTGATCCGCGCCAAGCCCGCGGCGGCCAAGGGTCGGTACATCCGGTCGGTCACATTTGCCTCGACGATGGGCCCCGGCGTCAAGGTTGATCCAACCCGCACTCGAGACATCCTCGAGGAGGCCGTGGCGGCCTAAGGGGTGACCCTGACGGCCCATGTGGCCGTCAAAGGCGGGGCCCCAATGCGGATTCAGCGCTGTCGCCTACACTCGACAGAGCAAACTTCAAAGAGACGAAGCCCGAGACCTCCGGCGGCGCGGTTGCGCGGAAGCCCGGAGCAGGTGGAGCCTCGAACGCCGGCCACGGATTCGTTTGTGGCTCGCCGTCGACGCCCGCCAGGTCAGAGCGGGCGTTTTTCGTGGAGAGCGAGCACGTATGAATCGAGATGAAAAAGCGGCGGTGATCGATGAGGTGGCCGGTGAGATCGGCTCGGCCGACGCGATCTTCGCCGTCGACTACCGCGGGATAACGGTCTCGCAGGTAGCCGAGCTGCGCACGAAGCTGCGCGACTCGGATACCAAGCTGCGGGTCGTCAAGAACTCGCTGTCCGAGCGCGCTGCCGACCAGGCGGGCGCCGGAGACCTGAAGTCCCTGCTGATGGGGCCGACGGCCCTGGCGCTGGTTCGGGGCGATGCCGCGGCTGCCGCCAAGGTGCTGAGTGACACCGCACGGGTGTTGCGCGGGCCGCTGGGGTTCAAGGGCGGTTTGATGTCCGGTGCACTGCTGACTGCCGCGGATGTCGAGGCGATCGCCAAGCTGCCCTCGCGCGAGGTGCTCCATGGGCAGTTGGTCGGGACGATCGCGGCGCCGCTGAGCGGGCTGGTGCGGACGCTCAACGCGCTGATCAGCGGGCTCGCGATACAGCTCGGGCAGATCGCCGAGCAGGGGCTTGTGAGTGGCACCGCCGAAACCTCGGCTGAGGAGGCGCCGGCCGCTGAGGAGGCACCACCGGCCGCTGAGGAGGCACCGCCTGCCGCTGAGAAGGCGCCTGCTGCTGAGGAAGAACCCCCGGCTGTTGAGGAGCCACCGCCAGCCACCGAAGCCGAGGAGACGCTGGTAGCTCCCGAAGCAGCGGCCGAGGCTTCACCGGAGGATTCGGCTTCGACCGAAGATTCGCAGTCAACTGAAGGCACGTCGGATGACGCGCCATCCGATGAGTAACAGGAGGAAACATGGCAACCACCACCACTGACTGGATCGAAGAGCTCAAGTCGATCTCGGTTCTCGAGCTATCCGAGCGGATCAAGGCGCTGGAGGAGGCCTTCGGCGTTTCCGCCACGGCCGTCGCCGCGGCCGCTCCGGTCGCCGCCGGCGGTGCGGGCGGTGACGGCGCCGCTGCCGCCGAGGAGGAGCAGAGCGCGTTCGACGTGGTCCTGACCGCGGCCGGTGACAAGAAGATCCAGGTGATCAAGGTCGTCCGCGCGGCCACCGGCCTCGGCCTGAAGGAGGCCAAGGCGCTCGTGGACGAGGCCCCCAAACCGATCAAGGAGGGCATCGAGAAGGAAGAGGCCAACAAGCTCAAGGCAGAGCTCGAGGAGGCCGGCGGCTCCGTCGAGCTGAAGTAGCTCCGTCGACACGATCGGTATGTGACAGAGGGCGCCCTCCGACGTGGCGCCCTCTTTCGTTAGGTGATCGGCCGTCGGATGGCTTGAGCCAGGTCGACGATCGACTGCCTTCCGATCTTGCGAGAGTTGCCACATAGCGGGTTTGCCCCTACACTGGCGCGCGTCAGTCGATAGTCGTAGCCGTCCAATCAGGTGGACGCCGCGCCACATACGCGGCAAGTCCCGGGCGGGGTCCGTGAGCGCTGACCGTCCCTGCATAGGGCATCGATGCCCTGTGCTATGTTTTGTTGTCCGCGTCTGGCGCGATCCACGCCGGGTGCGCGCACCTCTCTCCCACGGCCCGAGGAGTCGCAGTCTTGGCAACCGCTGAAGCCCCCCGGACGCGCCGTAATTTCGCGCGCCTGAACAAGGTCCTTGAAGTCCCCAACCTCATTGATATCCAGCGCCGCTCGTTCGAGTGGCTGACCGATGCCGAGAACGGCGGTCTCCGCGAGACGATCGACGACGTCTCGCCGATCGAGGATTACACCGGCAACCTGGCCGTTCAGTTCGGCCAATTTCAGTTCGACGAACCGATCGCGAGCCTGGAGCAGTGCCGCGAGAAGGATCTGACCTACTCCCGGCCGCTGACCGTCACGGTCGCGTTCATCAACCGGGAGACCGGCGAGATCCGCGAGCAGTCCGTGTTCATGGGCGACTTCCCGTGGATGACCGACCGCGGCACGTTCATCATCAACGGCACCGAGCGTGTCGTCGTCACCCAGCTGGTCCGTTCCCCCGGCGCCTATGTGATGGAGCCGAAGGACCGCGAGAAGCAGGTCTTCATCGCCAACCTGATGCCGGCTCGCGGCTCCTGGCTCGAGCTCGAGATCGACAAGAAGGGCCGCGTCTACGTCCGGATCGATCGCAAGCGCAAGCTGCCCGTCACCGTCCTGCTCCGCGCGATGGGCTACGCGTCGGATGAGGAGATCCTGAAGCTGTTCGGCAACTCGCTGTACCTGCGCCTGACGCTCGAGGCGGACGCCGAGATGACGCGCACCGAGGAAGGCGCGCTGATCGAGTTGTTCAAGAAGCAGCGCCCCGGCGAGCCGCCGTCAATCGACGCGGCGCGCTCGCTGCTCAACCAGCTGTTCTTCGACCCCAAGCGCTACGACCTGACGCGCGTCGGTCGCTACAAGCTCAACAGCCGCCTCGGGCTCGACATCGACCTCGACACCCGCACGCTGACTCACGACGACATCATCGCCCTGGTTCGCGAACTGGTTTCGCTGCCGAAGCTGCTCGGGATGCCCGAGGAGCCCGAGTCCGAAGTCAAGGACTACGCCGCCGAGGCAGCGACGATGCCGCGTGAGGCGGTGCAGGATCACCTCGACGAGTACGAGCACTTTGGCAACCGCCGGCTGCGGACCGTCGGGGAGCTGATCCAGGAAGCGTTCCGGATCGGCCTCTACCGGATGGAGCGCGTCGTCCGCGAGCGTCTCACCACCGAGGACGCGGACACGATCACCCCGCAGACGATCGTCAACATCCGGCCGGTCGTCGCCGCGCTGAAGGAATTCTTCGGCAGCTCCCAGCTCAGCCAGTTCATGGATCAGACCAACAGCCTTTCCGGTCTGACCCATCGCCGCCGCCTGTCGGCGCTCGGCGCCGGGGGGCTGACCCGAGAGCGTGCGCCGATCGAGGTTCGCGACGTACACCCGACCCACTACGGGCGGATGTGTCCGATCGAGACCCCTGAGGGTCCGAACATCGGCCTGATCGGGTCGCTGTCGGCATACGCCGAGATCTCTGAGCACGGCTTCGTCACCTCCCCGTACCGGGTCGTCAAGGACGGCGTCGTCACCGACGAGATCGTCCGGATCGACGCGACCCAGGAGGAGGTCCTGAAGATCGCCCAGGCCAATGCTGAGGTCGACGACAAGGGCAAGCTCCTCGGCGACGAGATCCTCTGCCGCACCCAGGCTGGTCAGTATGTGACCGTGCCTCCCACGGAGGTCGATCTGATCGACGTCTCCCCCGAACAGATCTGGTCGGTCGCGACCGCGATGATCCCGTTCCTCGAGCACGACGACGCAAACCGGGCGCTGATGGGTTCCAACATGCAACGCCAGGCGGTGCCGCTGCTGGTCACCGACGCCCCGCTCGTCGGCACGGGGATGGAGCGCCGTGCGGCGATCGACACCGGCGACGTGGTGGTTGCCGGCGGCGCCGGCACCGTCTCCTACGTCGACGCCGAGAAGATCGTCGTCGACGGGAACGAGGGCGGCCACGACGAGTATCCGTTGCACAAGTTCATGCGCTCCAACCAGGGCACGCTGATCCACCAGAAGCCGATCGTCGACGTTGGCGGGCAGGTGCACGACGGAACCGTGCTGGCCGACGGCTCGGCCAGCGACATGGGCGAGATGGCGCTCGGCAAGAACCTGCTGGTCGCCTTCATGTCGTGGGAGGGTTACAACTTCGAGGACGCGATCATCCTCTCCAAGCGTCTGGTCCAGGACGACGAGCTCACCTCGATCCACATCGAGGAGTACGAGATTGACGCCCGCACGACCAAGCTCGGCGACGAGGAGATCACTCGCGACATCCCGAACCGCTCGGAGGAGTCGCTGCGCAACCTCGACGACCGCGGCATCGTCCGGATCGGCGCCGAGGTGCAGTCGGGCGACCTCCTGGTCGGCAAGGTCACGCCCAAGGGCGAGACCGAACTGACGGCGGAGGAGAAACTGATCCGCGCGATCTTCAAGGAGAAGGCACGGGAGGTCCGCGACACCTCGCTGAAGGTGCCGCACGGCGAGGGCGGCGTCGTGATCGACGTCAAGACCTTCAGCCGTGACGAAGGCGACGATCTGCCGCCCGGCGTCAACGACCTGGTCCGCGTGTTCGTGGCCAAGAAGCGCAAGATCTCCGAAGGGGACAAGCTGGCGGGACGCCACGGGAACAAGGGGGTCATCTCCAAGATCGTCGACATCCAGGACATGCCGTTCCTCGAGGACGGCACTCCGGTCGACGTGATCCTCAACCCGCTCGGCGTACCGAGCCGGATGAACCTGGGTCAGGTCCTGGAGACGCACCTCGGCTGGGTCGCCGCCAACGGCTGGTACGACGACGGCTCGGACGCTCGTAAGAAGGCGACCGTGACCGCTGCCAACGCCACTGACGGCGCCGGCGCCAAGGTCTACGTGGCCACGCCGGTGTTTGACGGCGCGACAGTGACAGACGTCGACGAAGCGCTGGTCCGCTGGCAGGACGAGCACAAGGGGCGGATCCGGATGGACGTCGACAAGCGTCGCCGTCCGGGCGAGCAGGCCTCCGGCAAGGTCCAGCTGTTCAACGGACGCACCGGCGAGCCGTTCTCGCAGAAGGTGACGGTCGGCTACATGTACATCCTCAAGCTGCTGCACCTGGTCGACGACAAGATCCACGCCCGGTCGACGGGCCCCTACAGCCTCGTGACCCAGCAGCCGCTTGGCGGCAAGGCGCAGTTCGGCGGCCAGCGCTTCGGGGAGATGGAGGTCTGGGCGCTCGAGGCGTACGGCGCGGCGTACACCCTCCAAGAGATGCTGACGATCAAGTCCGACGACACGGTTGGCCGCGTCAAGGCGTACGAGGCGATCGTCAAGGGTGAGAACATCGCCGAGCCGTCGATCCCCGAGTCGTTCAAGGTCCTGCTGAAGGAGATGCAGTCGCTGGCGCTCGACGTCAACGTCGTCTCCGAAGAGGGCGAGCGGGCCGAGATGCGCGAAGAGGACGATGACCTCCTGCGCGCGGCGGAGGAGCTCGGTATCGACCTCAGCGGCGTTCGCGCCACCGACGGCGCGGCCGCCGACGAGACGGCCGAGCACGAGGGCGAGACGGTTGAGGCCTCAGCCGACGAGGTCGAGGCCGGGTCGGAGGATCTCGAATCCGGCGAGGACCTCGAGGCCGAGGACTTCGCGGCAGCGGGGGCCGATCCGATGCTCGATGGCGACATCGGCCCCGGCGAAGCCGAGGGTGTGCTGGAAGAAGACGAGGCATGAGTGGTGCCTTCGAAAATCCGCCGACATTCGAGTGGCCCCCAGTGGCGCCGGGGTACGTCCTCGTCGCCTCGCGCAGCGCTGCTGCGCCACGGCTCCTGCGTCCTGCCCCGGCCTCCACTGGTGACCCCTCTCGGTGTCGCCGTATTTCCGACGCACCACTAACGAGACGAGGCAAGGAACTCACGTGATCGACATCAATAACTTCGACGCAATCGAAATCGGCCTCGCCTCCTCGAAGCAGATCCGCTCCTGGAGCTCCGGCGAGGTCACAAAGCCGGAGACCATCAACTACCGCACGCTCAAGCCCGAGAAGGACGGCCTGTTCTGCGAGCGCATCTTCGGGCCGACCAAGGACTGGGAGTGCTACTGCGGCAAGTACAAGCGAGTCCGGTACAAGGGAATCGTCTGCGAACGCTGCGGCGTCGAGGTGACCCGGTCGAAGGTCCGGCGCGAGCGCATGGGCCACATCGACCTGGCCGCTCCCGTCTCGCACATCTGGTTTTTCAAGGGCGTCCCGAGCCGGATCGGCTACCTGCTGGACATGGCCCCGAAGGAGCTCGAGAAGGTCCTGTACTTCGCTGCCTCGATGGTCACCTGGGTCGACGACGAGGCGCGCGAGCGCGACCTCGAGTCGCTGGAGACTGAGGTCAACAAGACGCTGGACAGCTACGCGGCGGAGAAAGAGGAGCGGCTGCTCGAGCTGACCGAGTCGCTCGAGCGGCGCGTCCGATTCCTGGAGTCCGCGAAGACCTCCCGCGACTTCTCCGACGACGACCATCTGTGGGCCGAAACGCTCGAGGTCAACGTCGCCAAGCTCTCGGCGGAGGAGCGCGAGAAGCTGCTCAAGGACCTCCGCAAGAGCTTCCAGGCCGACATCGACGACACCGAGGCTTACATGGAGGACGCCGCTGAGCGCATCCGCCAGGTCTGGGAGCTGTTCAAGTCGATGAAGGCCAAGGACGTCATCAACGACGAGACGCTGTTCCGCGAGCTCAAGGACCGGTTCGGTTCGCCGTATGGGTTCGGCGAGTATTTCCGCGGCGGCATGGGAGCCGAGGCCGTCCGTGACCTGCTCCAGCAGGTCGACTTGGACGCCGAGTCCGCAGATCTCCAGGACCAGGTGAAGACGGCCAAGGGTCAGAAGCAGGCCCGCGCCGTGAAGCGGTTGAAGGTCGTGACCGCCTTCCTCAACTCGGGCAACAAGCCGGAGATGATGATCCTCGAGGCTGTGCCGGTGATCCCGCCGGAGCTGCGGCCGATGGTCCAGCTCGACGGTGGCCGCTTCGCGACCTCCGATCTCAATGATCTCTACCGCCGGGTGATCAACCGCAACAACCGGCTGAAGCGGCTGCTGGACCTCGGCGCACCGGAGATCATCGTCAACAACGAGAAGCGGATGCTGCAGGAGGCCGTCGACGCCCTGTTCGACAACGGCCGCCGCGGCCGGCCGGTGACGGGTCCGGGCAACCGCCCGCTGAAGTCGCTCAGTGACATGCTCAAGGGCAAGCAGGGCCGGTTCCGCCAGAACCTGCTCGGCAAGCGGGTTGACTACTCGGGCCGCTCGGTGATCGTGTCGGGCCCGTGGCTGCGGTTGCACCAGTGCGGTCTACCGAAGCTGATGGCGCTGGAGCTGTTCAAGCCGTTCATCATGGCTCGCCTGGTCGAGCGCAAGTCCGCGCAGAACATCAAGGCGGCCAAGAAGATGGTCGATTCGATGATTCCCGAGGTCTGGGACGTGCTCGAGGAGGTCATCCACGAGCACCCGGTGCTGCTCAACCGCGCGCCGACGCTGCACCGTCTAGGTATTCAGGCGTTCGAGCCGGTACTGGTCGAGGGCAAGGCGATCCAGGTTCATCCGCTCGTCTGCCACGCCTTCAACGCCGACTTCGACGGCGACCAGATGGCCGTGCACCTGCCGCTCTCGGCAGAAGCGCAGGCCGAGGCGCGGATCCTGATGCTGTCGGCCAACAACATCCTGTCTCCCGCGCACGGTGCGCCGCTGGCAACGCCGGCCCAGGACATGGTGTTGGGTGCCTACTACCTCACCTACGGCCTCGACGAGCAGGCTCTCGGCAAAATCGATCCGGCCACGCACGAGCCGACTCCGCACGTGTTCCGCACCGCCCAGGAGGCGGAGTGGTCCTACGAGCACGGCGTCGTCAAGCTCCACGACCTTGCGGAGTTCCGCCCGCTCGGACGTGAGGGCGGCCACGTCCTGACGACGGTCGGCCGGATCATCTACAACGACAAGATCGAGCGGGCCCTCGGCGAGGCGCTCGGCGACCAGTTCGACCCGAGCAGCTACGAGTTCGTCAATCGGTCCATGAAGAAGAAGGACACGACCCGGCTGGTCGATGACCTCGTGCAGTCCTACGGCGCGGCGTCGATCTCCCAGGTCCTGGACGCGTTCAAGGACATCGGCTTCCACTACGCCACGCAGGCGGGTGTGACCGTCTCCAAGAACGACGTCCAGACGCCGCCGAACAAGGCGGAGATCCTGGCTCGCTACGACGACATGTTGGCCGTGATCGACGAGCAGTACAACAACGGCGAGATGGATCAGGAGGAGCGCCACGAGGCGGTCACCCGAATGTGGAACGAGGCGACCGACAAGGTCGCCGAGGCTATGGTCGACCACCTCGACGAGCTCAACCCGATCTTCATGATGGCCAACTCGGGTGCCCGTGGCTCGTTCCAGCAGATCCGTCAGCTGGCCGGCATGCGTGGCCTGATGGCGAATCCGAAGGGCGAGATCATCGAGCGTCCGATCAAGTCCAACTTCATGGAGGGCCTGGACGTGCTCGAGTACTTCATCTCGACGCACGGTGCCCGCAAGGGTCTGGCCGACACGGCACTGCGCACGGCCGACTCTGGCTACCTGACCCGGCGTCTGGTCGATGTCGCGCAGGACGTGATCATCCGTCAGGAGGACTGTGGCACCACCGAGCACATCGAGATGCCGATCCTCGGCACCGAGATCAGCCCGGAGACCCGGCAACTGCGTCCGACCGGCGAGCCGAACGGCAACCTGGTCGGCCGGATCGCTGCCGAGCAGATCGCAACCAAGCGCGGGCGCGTGATCGTTGAGAAGGGCGTCGAGATCGATCGCGCCGAGCTCAGCGACCTGGTCGATTCCTTCGCCGAGGACTCGGGTAAGGGCATCGTGGTCATGGTGCCGGTCCGCTCGGTGTTGAAGTGCGAGGCCCCGACCGGGGTCTGCCAGGCCTGCTACGGCCGTTCGATGGCGACCGGCAAGGTGGCGCAGATCGGCGACGCGGTGGGCATCATCGCCGCCCAGTCGATCGGCGAACCGGGCACGCAGCTGACGATGCGGACGTTCCACACCGGCGGCGTCGCCGGCGCGGACATCACGCACGGCCTGCCGCGTGTCGTCGAGCTGTTCGAGGCGCGCAAGCCCAAGGGCCTCGCGAAAATCTCCGAGGTCTCCGGGACCGTGTCGATCGAGGAGACCGACAAGGCGGTCACGGTCGTGATCACCGACTCAGCGGGCGATGAGCACCGCTACTCATTCCCGCGCCGGACTCTCCTGTACGTCCGGCATGGCGAGAAGATCGAGGTCGGCAAGCCCCTCAACGAGGGCTCGCTGTATCCGCATGAAATCCTCGCCCATGGCGGCAAGAACCCAGAGGAGCGGCGGACCGAGACCGAGCTGTACCTCGTTCGCGAGGTCCAGGAGGTCTACAAGTCCCAGGGCGTCGACATCAACGACAAGCACATCGAGCTGATCGTGCGCCAGATGATGAAGAAGGTCCGGGTCGACCAGAAGGGCGACACCGACCTGCTGCCCGGCCAGTACGTGGATCGCCACGAGTACGCGCGAATCAATGCCAAGGTGATGGATGCGGGCGGTGAGTCCGCCCAGGCCGAGGAGATCATTCTCGGGATCACGAAGGCGTCGCTGAACACGGACTCGTTCCTCTCGGCCGCGTCGTTCCAGGAGACCACCAAGGTGCTGACCGACGCTGCGCTCGAGGGCAAGGTCGACCGCCTCAACGGCCTCAAGGAGAACGTGATCATCGGCAAGCTGATCCCGGCGGCGACCGGCCTCAAGCGCTATCGCCGGATCGAGATCGAGCCAGCCGAGCCGCTCCCTCGCGGGATCGACGAGGTCGGGCTGCTCGACCACGACGACCTGGCGGCCGAACTCGGTCTCTCGGACACCGACACGCTCGGCGGCTTCGGCGGCCTTCAGGCTGACCTCTCCGATCTGGAGGAGCTCGGCAACGTCGGCGGTTCCTCGTTCGGCTTCGTCGACGAGTTCGCCGACCTCGAGATTCCTCCAGCTGAGGAGAACGGGCACTCCGAGATCGAGTAGACGTCCAGGGGTGACTTTGGCGGCCACGTGGTCGCCAAAGTCGGGCCCCCAGGCCGATTCACCGGGCTGCTCATCCCGCTAGATGAGCAGCCCGGACAGGCGTCACTTGTAGTCCAGGTAGACATTCAGTCTCGGCCGTTGGCTCGACCGCGACAAACGGCCCGCTCCCGGGTTATACGTGCACCATGGATGAGCTGTCGATGCAGCCCGTCGTCGCGCGGCCCTCGGTCGAGACGGTCAACGCCCACCACTGGCCGAGCCGGCGGCAGGCGCGTCGGCGGACGCGGCGACAGCTTGGGGTCGGTGAGCTGACGCTTCTGGTCAGCTACCGGCGAGCCCTGGCAGGAGCGGTCCTCGAGCTCGGGTCGCGTGGCGACCAGCTGACGGCGTTGCTCGCCGCGCAATCGCACTCGCTGATCGGGCTGGGGCGCTCGACCCCGACCGTCGAGCTGTGCCGGTCGTTGCACCCAACAGCCAGGTTCCTGGAGCGTGACATCCGCGACCTCGATTCCTTCGAGGACGGCCAGTTCGCGGCGGTCGTCGTCGGACATGCCGAGATCGACCTGCTGGGCGACGCCCAGCGCCGGTTGCTGCTCGATCGCCTACGGCGAATCCTCGGGCCGGACGGCGTGTTGATCTTCTCCTCACACAACCTCGGCTGCGAGTCGCTGGTGCCGCCTCCTGGCCACCATCTCGGGTTCAACCCGCTTCGGGCGATCCCGCGGCTCGCGAAACTGCCGCGCGGACTGGGTAACCGCGCCCGGCTCGGCCGTCTGCAAGAGCGCGAGCACGGCTTCGCGATCCTCAACACCCCCGCGGAGGACTACTCGCTGCTGCATTACCACGTCTCCCGCGACGCGCAGGAGCGTCAGCTCGGCCAGCACGGGTTTCTGCTGCTCGAATGCCTGGCCCCAGACGGCGCCCGCGTCGACGAGGGCTCGTTCGCCTACCGCAGCCGCCAGCTTCACTACGCGGCGACACCCGGGCTGTGAAGCGACTCCGCACCGCCTAGTGACCACTAGCATCTGAGCTTGGGCTCACCGGCCGGCGAGCTTCACGAACCCCAGGAGGGATATTGGCAACCACCGAGGTCGCGGATCCCGTCCGCGCGGTGTTCAATCAGCCGCCGCCGCTGGAGCCGTTGAACCTGTTCGACGCCGACCAGGCGCTCCGCGAGGCAGTCGAGCGCGAGGGTGGAGGTTGGGGCGCCGACAGCGCGCGCGAGGCGGGCGCGGTCGCGGGCAGCTCCGAGGCCCGCGAGCACGCGCGCCGGGCCGAGCGCAACGAGCCGATCCTCCGGACCCACGACCGCTATGGACATAGGATCGACGAGGTCGAGCTCGACCCCTCCTGGCACTGGCTGCTGCAAGGGGCTGTCGAACGGGGGATGGCGGGGCTGCCATGGAGTGACGGGCGCACAGGGGCGCATGTCGTCCGCGCCGCTCTGTTCAGCCTCTGGGGCCACCTCGACGACGGCGTCATGTGCCCCGTGTCGATGACCTGCGCCGCGGTCCCGGCATTGCGGGACGGAGCCCCGGGACTCGCCGCCGAATGGGAGCCCCGGCTGTCGGCGCCCGACTACGTGAACGGCGCGCTGGCGGGGATGGCAATGACCGAGCGCCAGGGCGGCTCGGACATGCGCGCCAACATTACGCGCGCGGTGCAAGACGGCGATGGGCTCTACCAGCTCGATGGCCACAAGTGGTTTTGCTCCTACCCGCCATGCGATGTTTTCCTGGTGCTGGCGCAGGCGAGCGGCGGGCTCTCCTGTTTCCTTGTTGAGCGCGGCCCGGGGATCGAATTCCAGCGACTCAAGCGCAAGTTGGGAACCCGGTCACTGCCGTCCTCGGAGGTCGAGTTCCACGGCGTCGTCGGCAGGCTTGTCGGCGAAGAGGGCCGCGGCGTTTCCGCGATCATCCCGATGGTCAACCACACCCGCCTGGACTGCATGCTGGGGGCGGTCACCACGTATCGCCGTGGGACCGTCGAGGCGATCCATCACGCGCGTCACCGTTCCGCGTTCGGCGCCCCGCTGATCGAGCAGCCGGCGATGCTCGCCGTCTTGGCCGACCTGGCGCTCGAGTCCGAAGCGGCCACCGTTTCGGCGCTCCGTGTCGCCCGCGCGTACGACGACGGCGATGAGTCGCCGCTGTTCCGGAGGTTCGCGACCGCGGTCATGAAGTACTGGCTCTGCAAGCGCGCGGCGGGCCACGCGGCCGAGGCGCTCGAATGCCTGGGTGGTAACGGCTACGTCGAGGACTCCGGGATGCCCGCGGTCTACCGCGGCGCTCCGTTGGGCTCGATCTGGGAGGGCTCGGGCAACGTCGTTGCCCTGGACGTCCTGCGGGCGCTGGTTCGGGAACCGGAGGGCCTGCCGGCGTTCCTCGCCGAGTGCGAACTGGGGGCCGGCGCCGACGCCCGGCTCGACGAGCATCTCGAGCGGGTTCGCGACCACGCCGACTCGTTGCTCGGGGCGCTCCGCGGCGGCGAGGACGACCAGGCGCTCGCTCAGAGGAGCGCCCGCCGGCTGGCCGAGGACCTGGCGCTGTCGCTCCAGGGGTCGCTTCTGGTGCGCCACGCGCCAGCGCCGGTCGCGGACGCCTTCTGCGCCGCGAGGCTGGCGGGAGAGGGAGGCCGGGTCTATGGAACTCTGCCCGCCGGCATCGACGCTAGGGGAATCGTCGACAGGGCGCTGCCTGCTTGAGCTGTGCGGGCGAGATACGCTTGCCGTACGAGAAACGGCGAGGGAGCACTGAGATGTCGACGATCACGAACGCAACTGAGACAAGTGAGGCCACGCTGCAGGAGCAGGGGCGCCGGCACTTGTGGCTGCACTTCAGCCGGATGGGCTCTTACGACGACGATCACGAGATCCCGATCATCGTCCGCGGCGAGGGCTGCTACGTCTGGGACGAGCATGGCAAGCGCTACCTCGACGGCCTGTCGTCCCTGTTCTGCGTGAACATCGGCCACGGGCGCGCTGACATCGCCCAGGCCGGCGCCGATCAGGCCAAGGAGCTCGGCTTCTTCACGAACTGGTCCTATGCGCACCCGCGGGCGATCGAGCTCGCGACCAGGGTCGCGTCGCTGGCGCCGGGTGACCTCAACCGGGTGTTCTTCACCAGCGGCGGCAGCGAGGCAGTCGAGTCCGCGCTGAAGCTCGTCCGCCAGTACCACAAGCTGACCGGTCACCCGAACAAGACCAAGGTGATCGCGCGCGAGATCGCATATCACGGGACCAGTCTCGGCGCCCTCTCGGCGACCGGGATCACCGCCTTGCGCGAGCCGTTCGAGCCGCTCACCCCGGGTGGCTGCCACGTGCCCAATACGAACCTCTATCGGTTGTCGGCGCACATGGACCCCGCCGACCTCGCCGAGGCGTTCAAGGACAAAATCGAGTTCGAGGGCCCCGACACGGTCGCCGCCGTGATCCTCGAGCCGGTACAGAATGCCGGCGGCTGCTTGACCCCGCCTGACGGTTACTTCCAGCGCGTGCGCGAAATCTGCGACGAGTATCAGGTCCTGCTGATCTCGGACGAGGTGATCTGCGCATGGGGCCGGCTCGGCGAATGGTTCGGCGCACAGCGCTACGGCTACGCGCCCGACATCATCACCACCGCGAAGGGGCTGACGAGCGCGTATGCGCCGATGGGAGCCGTGATCGTGTCCGACCGAATCGAGGAGCCGTTCCATGAGGGAACCACCAGCTTCGTGCACGGCTTCACGTTCGGCGGCCACCCCGTGTCGGCGGCCGTGGCGCTCGCCAACCTCGAAGCGCTCGAGGCCGAGGACGTGATCGACAACGTCCGCGCACATGAGGCGGAGTTCCGCGCGATGCTGGAGACGCTGCTGGATCTGCCGATCGTCGGCGACGTCCGCGGCGCGGGCTACTTCCAGGCGATCGAGCTTGTGAAGGACAAGGAGACCAAGGAATCGTTCAGCGACGAGGAGTCCGAGACGCTGCTGCGTGGGTTCCTGTCCGCGGAGCTCTACCGGCGTGGGCTGATCTGCCGTTCTGACGATCGCGGGGATCCCGTGATCCAGCTGTCGCCGCCGCTGATCGCAGGACCCGAGCAGTTTGCCGAGATGGAGTCGGTGCTGCGCCCGGTCCTGACCGAGGCGGGGGAGCGGATGCACGTCCTGGGGGCCTGACGGTTCACTCAGCGGACGCCGAAGGGAGAGGGGAGTTAGCTTGAAAGTTGGAGTTCCGACCGAGATCAAGGTCGACGAGTACCGGGTGGCGCTGACCCCGGCAGGTGTCCGGGAACTCGTTGACGCGGGCCACGAGGTCCTCGTCGAGCGTGACGCCGGGCTTGGCTCGGCGATCGCCGACGAGGCATATATCGCGCAGGGTGCGGCGATCGTTCCCGACGCCGCGAACTTGTTCGGGGAGGCGGAGATGATCGTCAAGGTCAAGGAGCCGCAGCCTGGCGAGGTCGAGATGCTCGAGCCGCGTCATCTGCTGTTCACCTACCTGCATCTGGCGGCGGACGTCGAGCTGACCCGGGGGCTGATGCGCTCGGGTGCGACCTGCGTCGCCTACGAGACGGTCGAGGACGCGCGGGGGAGGTTGCCGCTGCTGGCGCCGATGTCCGAAGTGGCCGGCAAGATCGCGACCCAGGCTGGCGCGTTCATGCTCGAGAAGCCGCTCGGCGGCCGCGGGATCCTGCTCGGAGGCGTGCCCGGGGTGTCGGCCGCGAACGTGATGATCATCGGGGGCGGGGTCGTCGGGATGAACGCTGCCTTCATCGCACTCGGCATGGAGGCGACGGTCAACGTGTTCGACCGCTCGATCGACCGGCTGCGGGAGCTGGACATCGCCTTCAACGGGCGCGCCGACACGTGCTTTGCGACCACCCTGACGATCGAGGAGCAACTTCCGTCGGTCGATCTCGTCATCGGAGCCGTGCTGGTCACCGGCGCCAAGGCGCCGCACGTGATCACCCGCCGTCAGCTGCAATTGATGAAGCCCCAAGCGGTATTGGTCGATGTCTCGATCGACCAGGGAGGCTGCTTTGAGACCTCGCGGCCGACGACACATACAAACCCGACCTACGAGGTCGACGGGATCACTCACTACTGCGTCACCAACATGCCCGGCGCGGTTCCGATCACCTCGACCTACGCGTTGACCAACGCGACGATGCCCTACGTCATCGGCCTCGCCACCCACGGCGTCGCCGACGCCGTTGCCGACAACCGCGGGCTGAAGCGCGGCGTCAACGTCGCGGCCGGGCAGGTCACGTACGCGCCGGTCGCGGAGGCCGCAGGAGTCCCCTACGTCCCGGTGGACGAGGCGCTAGGGGTGACTGCGTGACCATCGACCGGCCGGGCGGTCACGAAATCCCCTCGAAGCAGAGATACTTCAGCTCGAGGTAGTCATCGAGTCCGTGACGTGAGCCTTCGCGCCCGAGGCCCGATTCCTTGATGCCGCCGAACGGCGCGGCCTCCGAGGAGAACACGCCGCTGTTGATGCTGACGACGCCGAACTCCAGTTCCTCCCCGACCCGCCAGGCGCGCCCCAGGTCGCGGGTGAAGAAGTAGGCGGAAAGCCCGGAATCGGTGTCGTTGGCCAGCGCCACCGCGTCGGCCTCGGTCTCGAACTGGAAGACGGCGGCGACGGGACCGAACGTTTCCTCCTCGGCGAGCAGCATCTCGGGGCTGGCGCCGGTCAGCACGGTGGGCTCATAGAAGGTGCCGCCGCGGGCGTGGCGCTGTCCACCGAGCTCGATGTGGGCGCCCCGCGCCACCGCGTCGGCGACGTGACGCTCGACCTTCTCCACCGCCTCCTCGGTGATCAGCGGCCCCTGGGCGACGTCCGGTTCGAAACCGTCGCCGACCGCCATCGCGGCAGTAGCTTCGGTCAGCCGCTGGACGAACGCGTCATGAATCCCCGACTGCACGAGGATCCGATTGGCGCAGACGCACGTCTGGCCGGTGTTGCGGAACTTCGAGGCCATCGCGCCGGCGACGGCCAGCTCGATGTCCGCGTCGTCGAAAACCACCAGTGGAGCGTTGCCCCCGAGCTCCAGCAGCACGCGCTTGACCGTTGCCGCGCACTGCGCGGCCAACAGCTTGCCGACCACGGTCGAGCCGGTGAAGGTCAGCGCCCGGACGTCGGGATGTGAGGTCAGCACCGCTCCGACCTCGACGGGTTCTCCGTGAACGACATTGAAGACCCCGGCCGGAATTCCCGCCTCCTCCGCGAGCTGAGCCAGCGCGAGCGCCGACAGAGGGGTCTCGCTGGCTGGTTTCAGCACCATCGTGCAGCCTGCGGACAGGGCCGGACCGGCCTTGCGGAGGATCATCGCCGACGGGAAATTCCACGGCGTGATCGCCGCGCAGACGCCGATCGGCTGCTTGAGCACGACGATGCGTCGGCCCTGGACGTTGGTCGGGACGACGTCGCCGTATGCGCGCTTGGCCTCCTCGGCGAACCATTCGACGAAGCCGGCGCCGTAGATCACCTCGCCGCGCGCCTCCGCCAGCGGCTTGCCCTGCTCCGCGGTGACGATCCGGCCCAGCTCGTCCGCGTGCTCGACGATCAGCTCATACCAGCGCCGCATGACCGCGGCGCGGTCCTTGGCCAACAACCGCGACCACTCGCGAAACGCGCGCTTGGCAGCGGCGATCGCCAGCTCGACCTGAGGTCCCGAAGCGCTCGCCACCGATCCGAGCAGCTCACCATTCGAGGGGTTGGAAACGGGAACCGGCTCGCCGTCGCCGGGAGTCCAGTGCCCGTCGATATAGAGGTCCTCATGGAGGAGCGCGGCTGCCGCCTCCGACAAGCTACTCACACGCAGCATCAGCAGTTTCCTTTCGATCGGCTGCCTCCGCCACCCCATTCATGTGGCGGATTTCCATTCCGTTACGGACCCAGGTCACGCAGGCCCGAGTGTTGGGCACCCCGTCGACCACCACCAGGCATTCGAAGCAGACGCCCATCCCGCAGTACAGGCCGCGTGGGCTGCCGCCGCGTGTCGTCCGCAGCGCCGGCGACCCAGCACACGCGATCAGCGCCGCCGCGACCGTCTCGCCCAGGTGCGCCTGCACCGGGTCGCCGTCGACGGTCACGGTCACGGCGGCGCCGCGGCGGACGCCGGTCGGCAGCGGGCCTCGGCTCACGCTGCCGTCCCATGGGCGCTGGTCGCCTCCGGCACCATGATCTGCTCCTCGATCAGGATCTCGCGGATCTGGCGGAGGTTGTCGGGGTCGGTGACCGGCAGCCGCGGTCGGCGCACGGTCCCACCGGGCTGGCCGATCATCGCCATGATCGCCTTGAGCTGGCTCTGGTAGTGGCCGAAGCGCCCGCGCCAGCCGCCCGGCAGCCAGAGCTTCTCGAAGATCCTGTCGGTGCGAGCCGCATGTGCCTCACAGTAAGCGCCGTCGCCGCTCCAGTGCGCCTCCCAGAAGCGCGGGTCGTCGTTGTCGAGGATCGCGCCGCCTCCGACAAAGCCGTCGCCGCCGACCTCCTTGAGCGCCGCGTAGCCGGCGGTCGACATGAATGGGCCCAGCACCCGGACCCGGTCGACGACAGTTCGTGTCGTCTCGACGAACTGTTCGAAGTTGCCGGTGCTGTCCTTGATGGCGACGATCGGGTCGATCTCGACGAGCCGGGACGCAAGCGCTGGGCCGATGTCGACGTTCGTGCCGGGCGGCCAGTTGTAGATCATCAGCGGCGCCTGCGGCAGCGCCACGGCGATGTCCTCGAAGAACGCGACGATCTCATCGTCGAGCGGGCGGCTGTAGGCGGGGGCGCTCGAACCGACTCCGTCGGCGCCGACCGCCATGGCGTGCTCGGCGAGTCCAATCACCGACTGCGCCGTGTAATCGGTGCAGCCGATCACGACCGGGATCCGCCCGGCGACGCGCCTGATCGCGGTCTCGGCGACAAGCCGACGCTCAGCCTGCGTTTGCGAGAACCACTCGCCGGTCGTGCCGTTGACGAACGCTCCGTGGATGCCGTGCTCGATGTAGTGATCGAGCAGCGCCTCCAGCAGGTCCAGCCGGAGCTCTCCGTCCTCCCCGTAAGGAGTTGGGCACGCCACCCAATATCCCTGCCAGGAGACGTCATTGCGATCCATCGGGTCCTCCTCTATGTGTGCGCGGGCACCGAGTCGCGCGCTCGGTCGGGGGCAAACTCGTCGGGAACCGGCGACGCGGCGGTCGGCGTGGCGATCGTCTCCGCCAGCATCCTCGCCATCAGTGGTCCCAGCGTAAAACCAGTGGTGGCCATGCAGGTGAAGTACCCGGGAACCCGTCGCGACTCGCCGACCAATGGCGATAGGTCGTCGGTGAAGGCGATCGCACCCGACCATGTGCGCAGGAGCCGCACCTTGGCGAGCGCGGGCACGACACGGACGGCGACCGCAGTGTTTCCGGCGGTGCTTTCCCAGACTGTCCGGTAACGGCCGGCGGCGCCGAGCGGCTGCGCCGGCCAACCACCGCCGATGATGAAGGTGTCGTTCGAGGACTGCTTCAGTGTCAGTCGGCGTCCGATGTGTTGCACGAGCGGGGTGAGAAGCCGCTCGCTCGGCTCGGTCACGTTCACGTGGAGGCCCTCGCGCCGCATCGGATGACGCAGCCCCACGAACGCAGCCACCTCGTTGAGCCAGGCGCCGGTGGCGTTGACGATGCGGGCGGCGCGGACCGTGCCGCGGCCGGTCTGCACGGTGAAACCGGCGCCGTCAGGCCCGGCGATCGCGGTGACCGGTGCGTGGGTGCGGATCCCCGCACCCGACTGGGAGGCGCGCAGTGCGTACAGTGGCGCAGCGAGTAGCGGGTTGGCGTGACCCTCGAGCGGGCAGTAGCTCGCGCCGAGAAGGTCGGGGGCCAAATACGGCGCGAACGACCGCAGTTCCTCGCCCTCGAGCACGTGGGTCTCGAGCCCTGCCTCTCGCTCGATCCGTCGCTTGGCGTGCAGCAGCGCAAGCTCCGAGTCGGTCTCGGCCACCATCAGTCCGCCCGTGACGTGCATCTCGACCGAGCCGTCGAGTTCGGTCTCGAGCTCGTGCCACAGCCTCGCCCCCTCCACATAAAGCCGGATCTCGGGCAGGAGGCGGTCGGCAACGGTGTCGACCTCGAGTCCCGTCAGCTGGTGAATCGCGATCTGCAGGTGGAAGCTGCCGGCGTTCGTGCCCGACGCCTCACGATTGAGCTCGCCACGCTCGAGCAGCGTCACCGCCACGCCGGCTCGCGCCAGGTAGTAGCTCAGCGCGCAGCCGATGACGCCGCCGCCGATCACGAGAACGTCTGTTTCGGC
This sequence comes from uncultured Solirubrobacterales bacterium, assembly GCA_963830475.1. Lineage (GTDB taxonomy): Bacteria > Actinomycetota > Thermoleophilia > Solirubrobacterales > Solirubrobacteraceae > Palsa-465. The sequence goes on from CAWHMX010000009.1 coordinate 623,076, forward strand.
CGGGAGCGCCGCCTCGGTTTCGGTCAACGGCAGCCAGGCGACCGGTGCGTCAGGACGACAGCTTGGCGGGCGATGTGAAGAAGCCATGGTCTTCGATCGAATGGTCGGCAAGCGCTGCGATCGGTACCGGACGGGCGGGGAGTCGCGGCGTCGCCGCTGCGACGCCGCCGATCGGTCGGTTGTGACGCGAGGCGATCAGCGCCGAGACCGTCCGTCCGCAGTTGCGGGCCTGACACAGGCCCATCCCGGCCCGCGTCAATGCCTTGACGGTGGCGAGGTCGGCGGAGGCCGTGACCGCGGGCTCGAGCGCCGCGAGCGTCACCTCCTCGCAGCGACAGATGATCGTTTCCGGGCCGCCGAGCTCGTAGATCCCGGGGCCGACGCGGTGCATGCGGGCGAGCGCGGCCCTGAAGGCGCGCCGGCGCAACAGGCGGCTGCGCAGCGCCGCGGCCTCGGGCTCGACCTGGGCCGCCGAGAGCGAGCCGAGTTCGAGCGCGACGCCGAGCGCGGCGAGCCGACCCTCGTCGACGGCAACAAGCGAGCCCTCGACGCCGGTGCCGTCGCCGGCGGCGGAGATGCCCGGCACGCTCGTGCGCATCCACTCGTCGAGGCGGGTGACGGCGCCGCCCCGATCCTCGTCGTCGTCGATCGTGCAACCGGCGAGCCGGAGGAGCTCGACTGACGGCAAGAAGCCGTACCCGAGGCACAGCGTGTCGCACCCGACCCGTTCCTCGGTGCCGGCGATCGGGCGCCAGTTCCCGTCGACGGCGGCATGGACGACAACCTCGACGCGACCGTCGCCCTCGGCGGCGACGACGATCCGCCGGTACCGCAAGGGGATCCGGGCGCGCGCCAGCGCCAGACGGTAGTTCGCCGCGTCGCGCAGCAGCGAGACGTTGCCGCGCGCGGCTCCGATCATGGCCGCGATATCGCGAGCGCGGGCCGGCGGGCCGGCCTCGCAGATCAGTTCGATCTGAGCGCCGTCGTGGTGAAGTTGTGCGGGGAACGCCAGTGCGACCGGACCGCTGCCCGCGAACACGATCCGCCGGCCTGGCAGGACGCGCTGGGTCTTGATCAGCGTTTGCGCGCCGCCGGCGGTCAGCACCCCGGGCAGCGTCCAGCCGGGAAAGGCGACGGGACGGTCGTAGGCACCCGGGGCGAGGATGATCCGATGAGCTTCGATCGTCGAGACCCGCGCCTCGTCTTCGCAGACGGTCGCGACGAGACCGTCGAGGTCAAGGACTGCGGTCCGCAGGCGCACGTCCACCCCGGTCGCAGCAGTCAGCGCGATCAGGTCGCTGCCGGCGGCATATTCGCGTCCGATCGCACGTGGGTCGCCAACCTCGAAGCCGGGGCCCATACGTTTGTAGATCTGTCCTCCGAGGGTGACGCGCTCATCGACGAGTGTCACCGAAAGGCCGGCGGCGGCCACTCTCGTGGCCGCCGCCAGTCCCGCGGGCCCGCCGCCGACGACGAGCACGTCTGTCGTCGCGCGCGGGGGGGTCATGCTCAGCAGGCGGGAACGCCCACGAAGGTCTTCGTGCCGAAGTCCTTCTTGTAGAGCTTCGCCAACGTCCCGTTCTTGCTCTCGGTGCAGAGGAACTTGTTCAGGTAGCTGCTCAGCGCGGTGTTGCCCTTCTGGACCGCGTAGGACCCGTACTGCACGTCGAGCGGCTTGATCTTGGACTGGACCAACTTCCCGGGGTTGGCCTTGCTGTACTGCGCCAGCAGGTAGTCCTCGACGACGATCGCGTTGGCGCGACCCGTGGCGACCAGTGAGAAGTCAGAGTTCTGGTCGGACAGCGCCTGGACCTTGGCCTTCGGGAAGACCTGTTGTGCCTTGGTCTGAGCCGTCGAGCCAAGCAGTGCCGTGATCACGTTTCCTGGTTTGTTCAGCGCGGCGATGCTCGTGACCGTGTTGGCGTCTTTCGCGGGGATGCCGACGACCTGGACGTACGGCACGTAGGCCTTGGTGAAGCTGATGACCTTCTGCCGGGCGGGCGTCGGCGACAACCCAACTGAAACGAGGTCGAACTTCTTGGTCTGGAGGCCCGGGATCAGACCGGTGAACGCCAGGTTCTGGATGTTGAGCTTGACGTGCGCGTACGCGGCGAGCTTGTTCAGCAGGTCGACGTCGTACCCGGCCGGCTTGCCGTTCTTGATGTACATCTCCGGCTTGAACTGGAGGCTCATGCCGACGGTCAGGGTGCCCTGCGACATCAGACCCGGAGGCGCGCTGCTGCTAGCCGCCGAACTTGCGGTCGCCGTCAGCCCGAGAACCAACGCTGTGCAACCGCAGGCTGCGGCAACTCCCAGCGCCGCAATCAATCGCTTCATCTTGAACATTGCTCCTGCTCCCCTCTGATTTGGTAATGACACTGGTGCGACCCGTACCTGCATGTGTGGTTGCCGTCGCAAATCGCGGTGACCACTGGTGTCCTGATACAGAAATTTCCGCATCAGGACACTAGCCGGCCTCGAATCGCGCCGCGACTGCCTCGACGCGGCGTCGGCGCCGACCCGTTGCCGCACGCGCGAGTAAACCGTGCGGCGGCGTCTGCATCGTCTTCTCGATCGTTCGGAACGTGAAGTCGACAATGAATGCGACGGCGACATACAGAATCGCCGCCGCGGTGTAAAGGGTGAAGTACTGGTAGCTGCTGGCCCCCAGGTTCTGGACGGTCGCGACCACCTCTGTTGTGCCGATCACGAACAGCACCGAGGTGTCCTTGATCATCCCGATCAGCATGCTCCCAATGTTGGGTATGGCGATCTTGGTCGCTTGGGGGAGGACGACCGACACGAAGATCCGGATCCGTGCCATCCCGAGCGCGAGCCCGGCCTCGCGCTGGCCACGCGGGACCGCCTCCAGCGCAGACCGGTAGATCTCGGAGATGAATGCCGAGTACAGAAGCGAGAGCGATGCCACACCCGCCACGAACACCGAGAAGTTGATGCCGGTGGCCTCCGAGACGCCGAAGAACACCCACAGCGCGGTCACGATCACCGGGACGCCGCGGAAGATGTTGATGTACGCAGTCGCCAGCCAGGTGAGCGGCGGCCGCGACATTCGTGCGAGCGCCAGTAACAGCCCGACGAGCACCGAGATCGCGAGGGCGAGCGCGGAGACCTCGACAGCGACGAGCAGGCCGTGTAGCAGCTCGCCGCGGCTGGACCACACGTAACTCCAGTCGAGTGAGACCGCGAAGACCGTCATAGGACTGCCGCCACGAACCTCTGGAGTCGCGGGTTGAGGCACGCGTCAAACAGGGTGCGATCACCTCATTCGACGATCAGCCCCTCGTCCATGAACACGTTCTGGTCACCGATCTCGCGCGCGAAGCCGAGCTCGTGGGTGACGATCACCATCGTCATGCCGCCCACGGCGAGCTCGCGCATCACGGCGAGCACCTCGCCGACCAACTCCGCGTCAAGTGCCGAGGTCGGCTCGTCGAACAGCATGATCTTCGGATCCAAGCTCAGCGCGCGCGCAATCGCGACGCGCTGCTGCTGGCCGCCGGACATTTCTCGCGGGAAGTGGCCGGCGTGCTGAAGCAGGCCGACCCGGCGGAGCGCGAGCGCGGCTCGCTCCTCCGCCTCACCGCGCTTGGCTCGTCGTACGGCGCGTACCGGCAGGGCGATGTTCTCGAGCGCGGTCAGATGGGCGAATAGATTGAACTGCTGAAAGACCATTCCGACGGTGCGTCGCAGCTCCAGCGGCTTGCCCCGGCGCTCGCCGGGCGGACACCTCGGGCCGTACTCGGTGCCGAGCACACGCAGCGAGCCGTCGCTCGGTTCCTCGAGCAGGTTTATCGTCCGCAGCAGCGTCGACTTTCCGGAGCCCGACGGCCCGAAGACGACGACGTGCTCGCCGGCGCGCACCCGCAGGTCGATGCCACGAAGCACCTCGTTCGAGCCGAACGACTTGCGGAGTCCCTCGATCTCGACGACGGGCTCGCCGAGTGCGTGGAAGGCGGGCGTGGGGACGGCTCGTTCGATCGGCGGCGGACTTCCGAGGACTTCAGGTCCAGGCATTGTGCCGCTATTCACGAAGCCCCGTGCTCGGATAGCGAGAGCATGTGCGCATAGTGCACCAGGGGGTGTCGGCTGTCAAGCAGCAGCCGGGCCTGCCGATCAGCGGATGTTCGCGGCGCCGTTGATGTCGATCGTGGCGCCCGCGAGGTGGCGCATCGAGCCGGTGGCGAGCAGCGCGACCAGTCGCGCGACCTCGATCGGCGGCACCATCTCCCCGAGCGGGAGGATCGCGTTGACGGCGTCGATGCCACCGCGGGCGACCGCGGAAATCTCCGACATCGGCGTGCGGACGATTCCTGGTGCAACGACGTGCGCCAACACTCCGTCAGCCGTATGGTTGCGGGCGATCGACAGCGTCAGGTTCTGAAGCGCCGCCTTCGAGGCGGCGTAGGCGGTGTGCCCCGGGAGCGCCGAGCCGCGCTGGGCGGCCCAACTCGAGATCGCGATCAGCACGCCCTCGCGGCGCTCGACGAAGTGCGGGAGCGCCGCCCGGATCAGGTTGGCCGGCTCGGCGACGTTGACGATGAAGGTCCGCTCCCAGCCGGCATCCCAATCGGCGTCAGCCGAGTCGAAGGGGAGGTTGACGGCGACGGCCGCATTGACGATCACCACGTCGATCCGACCGTGCCAGGCAAGCGCCTCGCGCCAAAGCTCGCGGCTGGCGCCGGGTACAGCCAGGTCGGCTTGGACGAGCAGCACGCGATCGGCGGGTCCCCCGGCACAGGCCGCCTCGGCGCCGGCGCGATCCTGCCCGTAGTGGGCGACCAGCCGCGCGCCGCCTTCGAGCAAGAGCTTCGCCGTGACGCTCCCGATCCCGCCGGACGCCCCGGTCAGGAGCACGATCTTGTCATCCAGGTCGATCCGTTGCTCACGGCAGCCCCGCATCTACGGGCAGGAGTTGCCCGGTGATTCCACCGGCGAGGCCGCTGGCGAGAAACAGCGTCGCGCCGGCGACGTCGTCGGTGGTCGCGATCCGGCCGAGGCTCGTCTGGGCGGCGGCGGCCGCCAGGGCGTCCTCGAGCGCCGGGCCACCAGCCTGCGCTCGGCGCTCGATCCGGGAGCGCAGCGCCTCTGTGGCGATCGGCCCGGGGCCGACCGCGTTGACCCGGATGCCGCGGCGGCCGAGGTCGATCGCGGCCGAGCGCACGATCCCCAGCACCGCGTGCTTGCTCGCCACGTAAGCTCGCCAGGTTGGGGTCGCCGCGCCACGAGTTGAGCGAGGCGATCGCGACGATCGCGCCGCCGTCGGCGATCAGCGGCGCGGCGTGCTTGAACGTCGCCGCGATCCCACGGACGTTGACCGCGAACACCTCATCCCACTCGTCGAGGTCGAGTTCGTCGACGCGACGCCAGGGCGGCACGATCCCAGCGGCGGCGACCAGAAGGTCGAGCTCGCCGCCGAGCTGCCGGGCAGCCTCAGCGCACGCGTGCGCGACCGCGTCCTCGTGGCGAACGTCGGCGGTCACCGCCCCCCAGCCCTTGGGAAGCGACCTGGGCGCGGCGATATCAAGGCCAACGCCGCGCGCCCCGACGGCCGCGAAGCGGCTGGCGATCGCGGCGCCGATCCCGCTTGCGGCGCCGGTGACGAGCGCGCGGCTTCCCGCAAGCGAGATCGAGGCGTCGCTCACGCGCTCGCTGTCGCGGCAGACAGCGCCGCCACCTGGTCGACCTGGTCGTCGTTCTGCCAGCTCAGATCGACGATCACCTCGTCGACGCCGGCTTCGGCGAGCGCCGGCAGCGCGTCGGCGACCAGCTCGGTGCGCCCGGCCGATTCGATGATCCGCAGGACCGTGCGAAGGCTCTCGGGCCGTCGGCCCGCATCCCGCGCGGCCGCGATGATGACCGCTCGCTCGACTCGCCAGCGTCGCCGGGTCGAACGCGCCGGCCGTCTGCTGTGGGAGCCAGCCGTCGGCGATCGCGCCGGCGCGACCGAGCGCCCGCGGCGAGTGGCCGCCGAGCAGGATCGGGATCTCGTGGGCCGGGGTCGGGAGGCAGAGGATCTCAGGCGGCAGCGTGTAGTCCGCGGAGTTGCGCGCTCCGGGTGCTCCGGTCCAGCAGTCGCGCGCGATCTCGATCCATTCGGTCAGGCGTGCGCCCCGCCGCGCGAACGGGGCATCGAGCGCCTCGAATTCCCGCTCGAGCCAGCCGGCGCCGAGCCCGAGTTCGAGCCTGCCCCCGCTGGCAACGTCGATCGAGGCGCACTGCTTGGCAAACATCACCGGGTTCCGCATTGGCAGCACCAGGACGGCAGTCCCGAGCCGCACACGCTCGGTCGCGGCCGCTGCGAGCGCGAGCGCGATCAGCGGCTCGACGTAGGGCATGTCGCTGGGCCAGGTCGCGCGGCCGTCGGCGGCGAACGGGTAGGGCGAGTCCATCGTCCGCGGGAGGACGACGTGGTCTGAGACCCAGATCGAGTCGACGCCCGCGTGCTCCAGCGCGCGCGCGAGCGCGGGGATGCCGCGCTCCAGCGGCAGCGGGCCGTTGTTGGGCAGCTTCGCGCCGATGCGCACACGGCGAGTCAACCAGGATCGCTAGCGCTCGTCAAGCGTACGTTCGCCCGCAGAGTGGACACTGGTCCTGCGCGCGATTATGCTCTGCCGATGAGTCAGGCGCTGCGCACGGGTCTCGCGCTTGGGGTTGATCACATCGGCGTCGGGGTCTCCGACATGGAACGCTCGCTCGCGTTCTACGCCGAGCTCGGGTTCACCGACGTCGCGTTCGATGCTGAGCTCGAGCTCCCGGGGCTCGAGCCGATCGCCGGGCGCTCCGGGGTAAGGGCGCGGGTTGTGATGCTGCGCCCCGGCCGTCCGACCCCGCTCGGCCTGGCGGCGGTCAAGCTCGTGTCGACGATCGACGAGGCGCCGCCGCCCCTTCCCGACGGCATCGGTTGGGGGGAACCGGGTGTGTGCGAGGTCTGCATCCACGTCAAGGATCAGGCGGCGCTGTACCGGCGACTTGTCGGTGAGCACGGCATCGCCGGGCTGATGGAGCCGAACGAGGCGCCGCTGCCGCCCCACGGGACGCTCTGCAGCCTGTCGTACGTCGCCGATCCCGACGGGACGAAGATCGAGATGATCGAGTGGCACGACCTGGAGTCGGGATGGCCGGTCGACGATGGCCCTCAAGGGGTCAACCACGTTGCCTTCGGGGTCTCCGATATCGAGCGCACGCGCGACTTCTACCGCGGCCTCGGCTTCACCGGGATGCTGTTCGAGAGCGATGGGTACTTTGAGCCAATGGACCCGTGGTACGCGCCTCGCAAGCCGCCGCGCCAGCGGATGATGCTGCTGACCAATCCGCACGGCGCCGGGATGGAGCCCGTTCAGCACTTCCCGCCATCGCCGGACATGAGCGGCAGCTGGGGCCACCTGGGGCCGTTCGAGTTCGCGATCGGCGTACGGAACATCGGACAAGCCGCGGCGGCGCTACGGGGCGCCGGCGTCGAGCTGCTGTGCGAGCCGCAGACGGTTACGTTGCCCGGCGGCGGCTCCTGGAGCTACGCCTACTTCGCAGAGCCCGACGAGACCTTCGTCGCGATCAGCGAGGCGCGCTACTAGGCTACGTTCGCGAGGTCGCGCTCGATCATCCGGGCGCAGCGCTGCAGCGGCGGTAGCAGGTCGCTGCGAACCGATTTGGCATTGTGGCGGGTGACGAGCGTGGACAGGTTGATCGCCGCGATCGTGCGCCGCGAAGCGGTCGTGGATCGGCACCGCCACGGCCAGCAGACCCTCTTCGAGCTCCTGGTCGACGACCGCGTAGCCGTCGGCGCGCGCGCGCAGAACCCGCCCGCGGAGCTCTGCGCTATCGGTCATGGTTGCGGGCTGGAACCGAGTGAGCGTGGCTGAGGCCAGGTAGGATTCGAGCTCCTCGTCGGACAGGCCGGCGAGCAGCACTCGACCCATCGAGGTCGCGTGGGCGGGCATTCGCGAACCGATGTTGACGGCGATCGTCATCAGCTTCGGACCCGGAACGCGGGTGACGTAGACGACGTCGTGGCCGTCCAGGATCGAAGCCTCGCTCGACTCGTCGACCTCGGCGACGAGCTGCTCGAGGTATGGGAGCGCGACGTTCGGGAAACCGAGTCCGGAGAGGAATGAGTAGCCGAGGCCGAGCACCCGTGGCGCCAGCGAGAACGTACGCCCGTCACTGGTCATGTAGCCGAGTTCGACCAGCGTGATCAGGAAGCGCCTCGCCGTCGCGCGGGTCAGCCCGGTCTTGGCGGCAACCTCGCTGACGGTCTGCCGAGCGGCGTCAGGGCCGAATGTCTCGATGATCTCGAGACCGCGCCCCAGCGATTGGTTGAAGTCACGCGAGCGCGCGCGCGTGACGCTTCCGTGCTGGTTGTCGAGCGATTGCACCACCGAGTTAAGTGTCACGTCGTGCGATGTTATTCCCCGGCGCGGGTAGACGCCGCACCTGTTCCTGAGCGATCAGTGCGCGGTCGCGCCAGGCCACCCGCTGCTCCCAATCCGACAGCGGCAGCAGCGCCCGACGCTGTCTGGTCACCTCGGTGACGAGCTCCTCGGTCCAAGGGTCGTGCTGGCCGCGATCGGCGCCCATCCGTTCGTATGCGGGGCCCATTCGCCGCGCGTGCACCGCGAGCCCGCCGCGCGTGTTGAGGTCGACGGTCTCAAAAGGCCCGATCACCGCCCAGCGGCGCCCGAGCCCCTCGGAGACGACCCGGTCGAGCTCCTCGACGCTGATCACGCCGTCGCGGACCAGGCAGTACGCCTCCCGCAGAAGTGCCCCCTGAAGGCGGTTGTAGACGAAGCCCTCGAGCTCTTGTCTGACGAGCACCGGCGACATGCCGGCCCGCTCGAGCATGTCCCGGGTGCGGTCGATCACGGCCTCGTCGGTGAACGGCGCCGGCACCAGCTCGACGATCGGCAGCAGGTGTGGTGGGTTGGCTGGATGGACGACCAGGCAGCGAGCGCGGCCGGGCAGGTCGCCGGCGGATTGGCTGATCGTGAGCGCCGAGGACGAACTCGCGAGGGTCGCCTCGGGTGCGGCTAACCGGTCGAGCTCGCCGAACAGCTCACGCTTGAGCTCGAGATACTCGGGTGCGCATTCCTGGACGTGCACAGCACCGTCGAGTGCGCTCGCAAGCTCCGTGTGGCCGGTGACGCGCACGGCCACATCGTCCGGGGACTCATCCAGGAGGCCGGCGCTCGCAACCGCCGCGAGCCGCATCTCGATGTCGGCGGCGGCGGCCGGCAGTCGCGTCGGATCGAGGTCGTAGAGCGCCACCTCATGGCCGGCGCGTGCGAACACAACTGCCCAGCTCGAGCCGATGCTGCCCGCTCCGACGATCGTGACCCTGTCGGTCATTACGCGGGCGTGGGGGCGGCGTGCTTACGCTGATGTGCCCGCCAGGTCGTGGCCCAGCGGTCGGGGTCGTCTGCCCCCGAGCCGTCGACTTTGTGAATCGGGTGATTGTGCGGCGCCGTCCTCACGGTCTCGGGGTCGTCGTAGGCTTCGGCGATGACGGCTGCGAGCACGTCGATCCAGTAGTCGATGTCCTCCCTGGACCACAGTTCGCCGGCCTCTGGGGTGAACGGTTCCGGCACGAGGCGTGGCTCGTGGCTCATCCAGAAGGCGTCGATCCCGAAGTCGACCATCCGATTCTGGATGTCGACGACGGTGACGCCGGTGTCCTCGGTCACCTTGGCAAGGCTGTAGCGGGTCATCTCCAGCCGAGGCGCCTGGACCTGTGGGAAGGACTTGGTGATCCCAGGGATCGCGAGCAGCCGCTGCTCCATGTAGTTATTGGCGAGCACCGACAGGTCGGCTGCCTGGCGGATCCCGGCGGCGCCGAGCGCACGCGCCCAGGAATAGGCCTTGACGACCTGCGGCACGTTCCCCCAGAACTCGCGTACGCGGCCGATGCTGAGAGGTCCCTCGTGCTCGATCCGGTAGCGGTCGCCATCGCGGTGCACGAGGGGACGCGGTAGGAACGGCACCAGTTCATCGGAGCACCCGTAGGCGCCGACCGCCGGTCCGCCGCCGCCCTTCGGGGCGCCAAATGTCTTGTGCAACATGAACATGCAGGCGTCGAAGCCGAGCTCCCGGGCGCGCAGCCGACCCATGACGCCATTGAAGTTGGCGTGGTCGTAGAATGCCAGCGCGCCCGCCTCGTGGACGATCTCCACCCAGCGCTTGATGTTCGGGTTGTAGATCCCCATGTCGTCCGGGTTGTTCACCATCAGCGCGGCGGTGCGGTCGGAGACCGCTGCCTCGAGCGCGGCGACGGAGGGAAACCCCTCCTCCTCGAGTGGCAGCGTGACGACCTTGAAGCCCGCTGCGGCGGCGGTGGCGGCATTGCACGGATGTGCCTGGATCGTCGTGATCACCTCATCGCGGCGATCGAGCTCTCCACGGTGCTGGTGGTAAGCACGCGTCACGCACGCGTGCGTGTAGGCGGCGTCGGCGCCACCGCCGGGCTGGAACACGAACCGTGACATACCCGAAAGCTCGCAGAGGATCTCGTCGAGGCCGTGGATGATTTCGAGGACCCCCTGGAGGGTGTCCGGATCCTGGTCGGGATGGAGCTCGGCCAGCCACGGCCGCGCCGTGACCAGCTCGTTGAGGCGTGGGTTGTACTTCATCGTGCAGGTCCCGAACAGGCTGATTCCCATCATTCCCAGGGTCTCCTGGGAGAGATGCAGGTAGTGGCGCTGCACCTCGAACTCGCTGAGCTCTGGGAGCTGGGGGGGTTCGCGCCGGCGCTGGCCTGGAGCGAGGAGGGAGTCGGCATCGCCGACGATCGCGCGGACCTCCGGCTCGGCGTCGGGCAGTCGCATCCCGCGGCGGCCGATTCTGCCCATCTCCATCACGACCGGCTCGTCCCAGACGGGCGCGTGGTACCGGCGGAGCCTAGTCATGCGACCACCTCCGCGAGCGCCTCGGCGAGGCGGTCGATGTCCGCTTGGGCATGGATCTCGGTGACGCAGTACAGCGCACACTGGCCGAGCTGCGGATGCGATTGCGAGAGGTCCCCACCGCCGAAGATCGAGCGCTCCCGGAGCCCCCTGTTGACCTGTGCGACCGTCCTGCCGGTGTCGTTGAAGTCGACGACGAACTCCTTGAAGAAGCCGGGCCAGCGGACGGTGACGCCGGGGATCTCGGCGATCCGGGCCGCGGCGTAGTGGCTGCGGAGCAGGATCAACTCGCCGAGTTCGACGAAGCCTGCGGGGCCGAGCAGAGACATGTAGGCGGCGTTGACGACCGCCCACAGGTAGACCGAGTTGCCGGTCCAGTCCTTGCCGAGCTCCCGTGAGCCGTACGAGGACTGCTCGAACAAAGTTAGTATGAAGCCGCGCTCGCCCTCCTCGACGGTCGGGCAGAGGGTGACCTGCAGTGTCGGGTACTCGCGGGCATAGCGCTCCTCGTCTCGGCTGGCGATGAAGCCGCCGGCGCCCCCGCCGCAATTCATGTGGACGCCGAGCGGCTGCGTGGAGCCGACCGCGATGTCGGCGCCGAACTGTCCGGGCGGCGCCAACACGCCGAGCGAGATCGGGTCGACGCCGGAGATCGCCTCGGCGCCGCAGGCGTGGGCAAGCGCGACGATCCGTTCGCAGTCGGGCTCGATAACACCGAGTGACCCGGGCATTTCGAAGTACACAGCTGCGGTGCGTTCGGACAGCGTGCCCTCGAGCGCGTCGAGGGCGAGGCCCCCGGTGGCGGGATCGATCTCGACGAGCCGCACGTCGATGTGACCTTCCATCCCTGGCGGTTCACAGTAGGTCCGAATTACCGCGAGTCGCTCGCGGTCGATCGATCCGGGCACCAGCACCTCGGTGCGGCCGGTGAGACGCGCGGCCATCCGGATCGCGTGGCCGGCGGCGCAGCCCCAGCTGTAAACCGGCAGGGCGACGAAGTCGAGATCGAGGAGCTCGCCGAGTTGACTGGCGAATTCAAACCACGCCTGATTGCGGCCGTGATCAGACGAGGCTGTACCCCACACCGGGGTCAGGAACTCGGTCCTGGTAGCGAGTTCGTCGCAGACGGCCGGGACATGGTGCTGCCAGCAACCACCGCCCAGGAAGTTGAGCGCCGTCTCGCAGTCGACGTTGGTCGACAGAAGGCGCCTGAGGTGGCGCGAGAGCTCGACCTCGGAGGCGAGCGCCGGCGGCAGCGCGAACGTTCTCTGGGTGATGTGTTCGGCCGGGATCTGCGTGAACAGCTCATCGGGGTCATCGACGCCGACCGCGGCGCACAGCTCCCCCCAAAGCTCTGGGGCCGAATTGGCCATGTACGGGTGGGCTGTCCCGGTCACCTTCTCCTCCTCGTGTCTGAATTTCGGACTCGCGACACTTAGCGTGAGACCTTGATCACGATCTGCTGGCGTGGACCGACGTGAACCCGCAGGTAGCCGGCGAGTTCGGCGTCGAGCTCACGATCTCCGGTGTCGACCCACAGGTTTGGGGGGTCGAGCATCAGCAGCTTGTCCGCGGCACTGAGGATCATCATCCGGTCGCGTCCGATACGGCGCAGTACGTTGGGCCCGAGCTGGCGGTTGCCGCGGCCGAACAGGACGCCCTGGCCGCCGACCAGGCCGACAATCAGACGGACCTCATCGCCGTGGCCACTGCGGTCACTGCGATCGAGCAGTGCCACCAGCTGGTCCTCGGTCAGGTCGGCTCCGACGAGCCGCCCGTTCCTGATCGCGTCGACCCCGAGCAGCGTGCTCGAGAGCCCGAGTGCGGTGAGCACGGCGGCGGTGGTCGTGCCCGGGCCGACGAGGTACACGGTGTCTGGCTCGAGGTCGGCGGCAACGGTGCGGCACAGCGCGTCGAGGTCGGCACTTGGGTTGGTCCGCGAGCCCGACTTCATCGGCAGTACAAGTCGGGGGAGGTCCGGAACGCGCGCTGCGCCGTAGAGGATGCTCGCGACCCGGCCCTCGCGTGCCGCGTGCTCGTCGACGTCGGCGATGTCGGCATCGCGCAGGCGCGCCGAGGCGCCGAGGCGGAGGAACGTTTCGCCGGCGTGTGCCGCCGCCTCTGGGCTCGGGGCGAATACGCCCGAGTGCATCTTCACGCCCGCGGGGATCCCGACCATCGGTAGCTCGTCGCCGATCGCGTCGTAGATGTCGCGGGCGGTCCCGTCGCCGCCGGCGAACAGCAGCAGCTCGACGCCCGACCTGCGCATCGCCGTGGCCGCCATCCGGGTGTCCGCGGCGGTCGTCGGGCGCTCGACAGCAATGCCGGTGGGGGTGACGGCGAACCCGGCCACGAGCGAAAGCTCGGCGCCCATCGCTCCAGGCGCCGCCAGGACCTCGATCGTGCCGGCAGCCGTCGCCAGCCCGCGCAGCGCGCGCTCCGCCCGCGCGGGTGCCTGCGCCACGGCGCCCCGTGCACGGGCCCGGGCGACGGTATCCGGACCGTCACTGCCCTTCAGTGCGACGGCGCCGCCGATTCCCGCGATCGGGTTCACGATGATCCCGAGCCGCGGCCGACTGGCGCTACCGCTTGGCATAGGGTCAGCCTAGCTCTGCGGTGACGACGTCCGCTGCCTCGCGGGCGACGTCGACGATCTCATCGATCTCGGTTTCGGTGATCACGAACGGCGGGCAGAACGAGATCGTGTCGGACTCCGGGAGGGCGCGAGTGATGACGCCGCGCTCGAGGCAGCCGGCGTCGACGCGGGCGGCGACACGACCGAGTGGCTCGAACAGTTTTGTCGGGGTGCGCTCCGCGACGAACTCGACGGACGCGATCAGGCCGAGGCCGCGAACCTCGCCGACCAGAGGATGACCATCGAACGCGGCCCGCAGCTTCGCGTTCAGCGAGCTACCACGCTCGCCGGCTTGGGCGATCAGGTCGTCGCGCTCGATCAGATCGAGGTTTGCCAGCGCGCACGCAGCGGCCAGCGGGATGCGAGCTGTACGTGTAGCCGTGGGCGAACGTTCGGGGCCCGGCCTCGTCAGACAGCACCCGCCAGACGCGCTCGGAAACGATGCAGGCTGACAGCGGTACGTAAGCCGAGGTGATTCCCTTCGCGACCGTGATCAGGTCGGGCTCGACGCCGAACAGATCGCTGCCGAACCAGGTGCCGAGCCGCCCGAAACCGCATACGACCTCGTCGGCGATCAGCAGCACGTCATGCCGGTGAAGGACCTTCTGGATGGCCGCGAAGTAGCCCTCGGGGGGGACGATGACGCCGCCTGCCGCCTGAACCGGCTCGGCGATGAAGGCGGCGACCGTGTCGGGTCCCTCGGCGACGATCAGCTCGTCGAGCTCGGCAGCGAGACGGGCGACGAACTCGGCGTCGCTCTCACCGGGCTGCGCCTCGTGCAGGCGATAGGGCGGTCGGGTGTGCAGGATGCCGTCGATCGGCAGGTCGAAGCCGGCGTGCATGCCGTCAAACCCGGTCAAGCTCCCCGAGGCGATCGAGACGCCGTGGTAGCCACGATGGCGCGCAATCACCTTCTTCTTCCGCGGCCGCCCCAGCAGATTGTTGTAGAGGCGGACGAGCTTGATCTGGGTGTCGTTGGCATCGGAGCCGCTGGTCCCATACAACACCTTCGACATGTTCCCGGGCGCAAGATCGATCAGGCGCTCGGCCAGCAGCGCCGGCGTGGCGGTCGCCATCGACGAGAAGGAGTGGTAGTAGGAGAGTGCAAGCGCCTGGTCGCGGAGCGCGTCGGCGAGCTCGCGCCGGCCGTACCCGACATTGACGCACCACAGGCCCGCCATCGCATCGATGTAGCCGCGGCCATCTTCGTCGTACACCATCGAGCCGGAGCCGCGCACCATCATCCGCCGTGGACCTGCCTGCTCATGCTGTTGCAGCACGCTGAACGGGTGCATCACGTGTCGGCGATCGGTCTCGCCGAGTGCTCCGATACGGGCGGTTGCGCTCGTCCCTGGGCTGTTGTGACTCATCGCTTCGGCTCGCGAACGTGAGGTGGAGTGGGCGCTCGAAATGCGGTCGTTCGCACGGTATGCGAACTTTCGCAAACCCGAGCGTCGATGTCCAGTCCCGGCCGCTGGCGTCCAAACTAAAAGAAACCGGTCGCCCGATCGGAATCGGCCGCACGTATTGCGTCTAAACGCTCGACATGCGAGCATGGCCGCACATACACAGTAATGGTGCTGTCCGGCCAGCGTGGCGGTACGAAGCGGGTGACCGACCTGGCGAAGCGAATCGGACAGCCCAGCTGAAAGGAGGAGGTCCGTGCAGCATTCTCAGACAGAGCCACCCGGCTCCTGGACGACTCGTTGTTGGAGATCGGTTCGTCGCCGCCTCGTGCTGACCGCGTCCGCCGGATTGGTCGTCGCCGGTCTCGCCGCGTCGGTCGGCGCCGGCGCCGCCAGCGCGTACAGCGTCACGATCGCCGGCCACACGATCTCGACCAACGCGGAGCTGGCGGCGACGGTCCCGGCCGCGGTACAGAAGACCGGCATGACCGACATCACGTACAACAACGCCCCACCGGATGAGCAGGTGATCAACGGCAAGAACGTCGGTTGGGAGATCGACCTCGGGCGGGCGGTCGCCGCCGTGCTCGGGCTGAAGTGGAACTTGACGACCTCAGGCAACTTCACCGGCTTCATTCCCGGTCTCCAGAGCGGCCGCTACAACTCGTCGTTCACGTCGTTCATCCAGACCCCGGCTCGCCTCACGCAAATCGACATCGTCACCTACTACAACGTCGGCACCGGGTTCGCCGTCAAGAAGGGCACCGCCCTCACCATCAAGACGCCGACCGCCCTCTGCGGTCATTCGGTCGCGGTGATCGCGGGTTCGGCGTTCATTCAGCAGATCAAGTCGATCAACTGCAAGAAGGCAGGCAAACCGGCGGCCACGGTGCAGCCGTTCCCGTCCGACTCGGCGGGCGAGCTGGCGGTCAGCAGCGGACGTGTCGATGTGTACTCGTCCTCGGAGGATCAGCTCTCGTATCTGATCCAGAAGACCGAGCATCAATTCGTGCTGCAGCCGCTCAACTTCCTGCCGACGCCGGAGGGTGCCGGAGTCGCCAAGGGGCTCGGCCTGACCAAGCCGATCGCCAACGCGATGAACCAGCTGATCAAGTCGGGCGCCTACGCCGCGATCATGAAGAAGTGGTCGATCGTGAACGGCCTCGTGACCAAGGCCACGGTCTACAGCAAGGGCTAGTCCTGACGTCGAACGTGCGAAGCACGCCGTGATTGACAATACGGGAAGCTGTGAACGCAGCCCGTGAATCCGGCGATCCCGTGACGGCGCTCAACGGTCACGTTGAGCGCCGTCCGAAGGCCAGCCTGTCCAGAGCCGCCGCGGTCTGGGGCCGCTGGTTGGTGCGGCTGCTCGTGCTCCTACTACTCGTCGTCGTGGTCCGGCTGCTGGTCACGTCGAAGACGATCCACTGGGGCACGGTCTCGCATTACCTGACGGTCCCTTCGGTCCTGGCCGGGGTCCGGCTGACGCTCGAGCTG
Source organism: uncultured Solirubrobacterales bacterium (assembly GCA_963830475.1). Taxonomy (GTDB): domain Bacteria; phylum Actinomycetota; class Thermoleophilia; order Solirubrobacterales; family Solirubrobacteraceae; genus Palsa-465. Next base: position 639,527 of record CAWHMX010000009.1, read on the forward strand.
ACCGCGATCGGGATGGCGATCGGCGTCGTCCTCGGCGTCGTGCTGGCGCTGATGCGGCTGTCGTCGAGCGTCCTGATGAATGGCGTCTCGTCGCTGTACCTGTGGTTCTTCCGCGGCACGCCACTGCTGGTGCAGATCCTGTTCCTCTACAACCTCGCGCTGTTCCTGCCGCGGATCTCGTTGGGTGTGCCGTTCGTCGGTCCGACGTTCGCCTCCTGGAGCACCAACTCGATCATCGCCCCGTTCACCGCCGGGTGCCTCGCTCTCGGCCTGAACCAGGGCGCGTACATGTGCGAGATCGTCCGGGCCGGGATTCTGTCGGTCGACGAGGGCCAGCTGGAGGCGTCGTACGCGCTCGGGATGACACGCGGCCAGGCGATGCGCCGGATCATCCTGCCGCAGGCAATGCCGGTGATCATCCCGCCGACCGGCAACAACGCGATCGCGCTGCTGAAGGACTCGAGCCTCGTAAGCGTGATCTCGATCCTCGAGCTGTTGGGCACGGTCCAGCTGATCGCCTCCGCGAACTTCGCGACGGTCCCGCTGCTCGTGGTTGCGAGCATCTGGTATCTGGTCATGACAACAATCGCCTCGATCGGCCAGTACTACTTGGAGCGGCATTTCGGTCGCGGGACCTCCCGCAACGCTCCGCCGACGATGCTCCAGCGGATCGGGGCGAACGCGACGGCGATCCTGCGCCCCGGTCCGCGCCCCTCTGAGCGATGACCTCACCCGCACACGCCTACCCGCTGCTGCGCCTCCAGGGCATTCACAAGAGCTTCGGGGCCAACCAGGTGCTTAGCGGCATCGACCTCGACATCGCCGCAGGCCAGGTCGTCTGCCTAATCGGCGCGTCCGGCTCAGGCAAGACGACGCTGCTGCGTTGCGTCAACCACCTGGAGATCCCGACAGCGGGTCACGTGATCCTTGACGGCGAGCTGATCGGCCAGTACACCCGCCGAAACCGGCTGGTACCGCTGCCCCCCCGCGACCTTGCCGAACAGCGGGCCTCGATGGGGATGGTCTTTCAGCACTTCAACCTGTTCGGCAACAAGACCGCGATCGAGAACATCATCGAGGCCCCGATCCAGGTGGCTCGCACGCCGAAGCGGGCCGCGCGGCAGACCGCGATCGAGTTGTTGGGCCGGGTGGGGTTGGGCGACAAGGCGGACGCATATCCACGTCAGCTGTCGGGCGGCCAACAGCAACGCGTGGCGATCGCACGCGCGCTGGCGCTGTCCCCGAAGCTGATGCTGTTCGACGAGCCGACGTCGGCGCTCGATCCGGAGATCGTCGGCGAGGTGCTCGACGTGATGCGGAGCCTCGCGACGGACGGGATGACGATGCTGGTCGTGACACACGAGATGTCCTTCGCCCGCGACGTCGCCGACCGGGTCGTGTTTATCGACGGCGGCGTGATCGTCGAGGAGGGACCGCCGAACGAGCTGCTTAGCGCCCCCAGGCACGAACGGACCAGGCGTTTCCTGTCCCGGCTGTTGTGACGGGAGCAGAACAGATGACGCGACAATTAGCTCACCGCCGACCCCCGTGCCGAGCAGCGCACGGACCGGCACAGAAGGAGGTCAAATATGGAGTTCCGCGGGAGTTACACGGTCACGATCACGCCGTTCACCGAGGACCACGGCGCGATCGATCTCGAGGCTCATCGTCGATTCATCGACTGGCAGCTAGCCGCCGGCGTCCCGGGGCTGATCATTCTCGGTAGCACTGGCGAGTTCCTCACCGTGTCGGACGCCGAGCGCACCGAGTTCGTCAGGACGACCGTCGAACATGTGGCCGGGCGGGTCCCGGTCCTGGTCGGCACGATGAACGCCTACACCGACAACGCGGTCCGCTACAGCAGGGAGGCGGAGGACCTCGGCGCGGACGGCTTGATGATCGTACCGCCCTACTACTACACGCCAACTGAGGACGAGATCTTCGGCTACTACACCGCGATCAGCGAAGCCGTCTCGATCCCGATCATGCTCTACAACAACCCCGTCACGTCCAACGTCGACATGTCGGCAGCACTTGTCGCGAGGCTGACCGGCTCGCTTGACAACGTCCGCTACATCAAGGAAGCGAGCCTTGACGTTGCGCGCGTCTACGACGTCGTTGAGGCGACGGGCGGCGTCATGCAGGTGTTCGCGGGCGAGCGGATCGTCCAGTCGTTCCTGCTTGGCGCTGTCGGCTATGTCAATCCCTTCGGCAACTACGCGCCGCGCGCCTCGTCGGTGATCTGGGATCTGCTGATCGACGGTCGGATCGAGGAGGCCAAGGTCATCGAACGGAAGCTCGACCAGGTGAACGAGATCATCGCCGAGGGGCATCCGACCTACGGCCACCAGTGCTACTCCAAGGCCCTCGCCGCGGTTGCCGGCTACCCGGTCGGCGACGTGCGGCCGCCGCTGACCACGTTCGCGAGCCTCGGCGCCGAGGGTGTCGAGCGCGTCAGGAAGCTGACGCCGCTGCTGCATCAGCTTGACGAGCTTGCGGATCGGTTCGCCACTAGGCCGGCAGTGCCAGCGTGAGAGGCCTTGCGGGAAGGCAGTGACCGATCTCGGCGGGAAGACCGTGCTGGTGACCGGCGCTTCGAAGGGGATCGGCGCCGAGATCGTCGCCGCGCTCGGCCGTGCTGACGCGTTCGTGATCGCCGCCTACCACTCCGATCCCGCGGGCGCCGAGCGCGCCACCGCCGAGATCCCCGCAGATCACCAGCACCTCGTGTCGCTTGACCTCGCGCAGCCCGGCGCCGGCCGCGAGCTGTGGGATCGGGCGATGGCGTGGCGCGACGAGGTTGACGTGCTGGTCTGCAACGCGGCAGTGATGCTCGATTCGCCGCTTGACGGGAGCGACGGGGAGTGGGATGAGGCGTGGCGGCAGACCCTGGCTGTCAACGTGCTCGAGCCCGCCAACCTCATGCGCGCCGCGGTGCGGCACTTCGCCAACCGTGGCGGCGGAACGATGATCGTGCTGTCGAGCTGGGCCGCCCAGCGGGGCTCTGGCAACCCCGACCTGCTCGCCTATAGCGCCTCCAAGGCGGCGATCAAGTCGTTCGCGCAGACGCTGGCTCGCTCCCATGCAGCCGATGGTCTGCTCGTCTACGTGATCGCCCCCGGGATCGTGCGCACCCGAATGTCCGAGATCTCGGCCGCGCGGCTGGGCGGAGAGGACGCTGTGACCGCGTCCCTGGCGATGGGCGAGTGGGTCCCGCCGCAGGAGATCGGGGAGCTGACCGCGTTCCTCGCCTCCGGTGCTGTCCGCCACCTCAGCGGCGCGACGCTCGACGTCAACGGTGCCAGCTACATCCGCTAGGAGTGACTTTGGCGGCCAGGTAGGCGCCAAAGTCATGCCCCGAGGCTGTGTCAACTGTGAGACGCTGGTCGTCGGCGGCGGCATCACGGGTGTCGCGACGGCTTGGTATCTGGCACGCGAGGGCGTCGACGTGATCCTCGTCGAGCGCTCGGAGCTCGGGTCGGCTGCGTCGGGCGCCAACGCCGGCAGCCTGCACGCCCAGCTGCAACAGGTGCCGTTCATCGAGCGCGGTGAGGCCTGGGCCCGCGCCTACGCCCCCGCCACCCGCTTCCTGCTCGACTCAATCGGGCTCTGGTGCGGGATCGGCGACGAGCTCGGAGAGGATCTCGAGGTGGCCATCACCGGCGGGATCATGGTCGCCGACTCACCGGACCAGCTGTCGATGATCGAGCGCAAGGTCGCGATCGAGAATGAGCAGAGCGTGGCGTCGGAGCTCATGTCTGCGACGGACCTGTGCGAGCTCGCCCCATACGTGGCTGACGGGATGGCCGGGGGCGAGTACTGCCCCGACGAGGGCAAGGCAAACCCACTGCTCGCGATGGCGGCCCTGGCGCGGGCGGCGGCGGAGAGCAGGCGCGCGGATCGTGCCGCGGACCGAGCTGCTTTCACTGGCGCGCGAGCACGCCGGCTTCCGCGCCTTGACCTCCGCCGGCGACATCACCTGCCGCAAGGTCGTCAGCTGCGGCGGAGTCGAGGCCGGCGCCGTGACCGCGATGTTGGGTGCCCCTGTTGCGGTCGGCGGCGAGCCGATCCAGGCGTATGTGACCGAAGCGGTGGCGCCGCTGATCGCGCATCTCGTCTACTTTGCCGGCGCGCCGCTGACGCTCAAACAGGCGCGCGTCGGCTCGATCCTGATCGGAGGGGGCTGGCCGGCACAACTGCGCGATCGCCAGCCGCTGGTGGATCGCGACTCGCTGCTAGCCAACCTCAGCGTCGCGACGCGGGTTGTTCCTCGGGTCGCGCAGGCCCGCTTGCTGCGCACCTGGGCGGGCTTCGTCAACGCGACCACAAGCTGGCTGCCGGTGATCGGCGAGCTTCCCGGATGCCCCGGACTGTTCATCGGGGCGTTCCCGTATATGGGATTCACGGCGGCGCCGCTGCTCGGCAGAACCTTGGCCGACCTCGTATGCGGGCGCCGGCCGCAGGCCGACATCTCCCAGTTCGCACCGTGAGGGCCGCGACTCAGCGTGCGTCGGACCTCTCGAGCAGCGCGCCGATCTCGATCGGCTTGACCGGCGGCGCCGGCGCAAAGCCTGAACGCTCGCCGAGCACCTGCCCGGTCCGGCGGGCGGCCATCGCGGCGATCACGGGTCCGCAGTAACGGCCCTGACAGGAGCCCATGCCGGCTCGCGTGACGCGTTTGATCGCGCCCGCATGTCCGGCTCCGCCGTCGAGCGCGCCCTCGACCTCGGCTCGGGTGACGCCCTCGCAGCGGCAGATTGCGGTCTCGGGCGCAGCCAACTCCTCCGCGTGGCGATGGGCCCGGAACACATCGTTGAGCCCGCGCTGGAAATGACGGTGACGCGCGGCCGCCCGCGCGGCGTCGCGCCGTCGCCGTTCGAGCGCCCGGCCGATCGAGCCTCTCAGCTCGCGGACCGCATCCAGTCCGGCTAGCTCGCCCTGTGCCTGCGCGTGCCGGGCGCCACGGATGCCGGCTCCGTCTCCGACGACCCAGACGCGCTCACGCGACGTGGCGCCAAGCTCGTCGGCGACAGTCACCAGATCGCCGCCGAGGGGGGAAACCGCGTGTCTGCAGCCGAGCGCGCGGGCGATGTCCGTGGAGGCAGCGAAGCCGAGGCCCACGCAGACCGCATCGACCTCGAACTCACGCTCGGTACCGGCTCGTGGACAACCGGTCTGACCGACGCTCATCACCAGCGCCGACCGAGCGCGGTCGGAGCCCTGCACCCTGACCACGGCCGAGGCGTACATGAGCGGCACCCGCGCGCGAGCCAGCGTGGCGCGATAACGAATGCCGTCGCGGATCAGGCCGGGATCGGCGAGCGCCATCCGCGTCAGCGGGCGCAGCCGCCCTGGGCCCGGCGGCTCGGCGAGCTCCGCGACCCCGACAACGGTCGCGCCGCCGTCCACCAACTCGGCGGCAACCTGCATGTTGAGAGGTCCGTTCCCGGACACGAGGATCCGCTTTCCTGGCGCGACCCCATAGCTGCGCCAAAGCGTCTGCGCGGCGCCGGTCGTCATCACTCCGGGCAGCGTCCAGCCCGGGAACGGGACCCCGCGCTCGTAGGCGCCGGCAGCGACGATCAGCGCGTCGCAGACGAACCGCCAGCGAGCGCCGGCCGCGACCGCGCAGATCGCGTCGAGTCCGAACGCGCCCCACACCTGAACGCCGCTGCGGGCGTCGACGCCCGCCGCGACCGTGCGCTCGATCAGCGCCCTGCCGGATGCGAACTGCGCATCCGTGGGCGGCCCAGCGCCGGCCGCCGCGGGCTGCTTGAAGTACTGGCCGCCGAGTTTCGCCCGCTCGTCCACGAGCACGACATCGAGACCAGCCTCGGCGGCGATGGCGGCCGCACTGAGCCCTCCCGGACCACCGCCGATCACGAGCAGCTCGCAGCGCCGCACCCGCTCCTCAGCTACCGCGGGGGCCGGGGACGGTCAGCCGTGCCCGTGCAGGCTGGCTGGAGATGTGCATGCCCGCGCGCGCCGCGGTCATGCACGCTCGCTGCGCCGAGCGGCCGTCGACCTCGACGAGGCATTCCTGGCAGATGCCCATCCCGCAAAAGACGCCCCGGCGCCCGCCCTCGCAAGTGTGCTTCAGTCCCGGTTCGCCGGCGGCGAGCAGCGCCGCGGCGATCGTCCGGCCGCTGAGGATCGGGATCTCCCGACCGTCGAAGCTGAACGTCGCCGGCCGGTCATTCGGCCGTGAAGAGCGGAACGCCGAGCAGTTCGGTGTCGACCTCGACGCCGAACCCGGGCCCGGTAGGCGCGAAGCCGACCCCGAGCCGGCCGCGTGGCGCATCGCGGGCGATGTGCTCGTTCGTCCAGTCGTTCATGAAGGAAACCGTGAACAGCGACTCCGGAGGCGTGCTCGCGGCGAGATGGGAGACGGCAGCCGTGATCACATCGCCCCCCCAGGTGTCCTCAACCGTCACGCGGAGGCCGAGAGCGACGGCGAGGTCACGCATCAGCTTGGCGCGGGTGAGGCCGCCCACCTTCGAGATCTTGAGGTTGAACGCCTCCATCGCGCGCTCCTGGTAGGCCCGGAACAGCGACCGGACGGTGTCGATGCTCTCATCGAGGACCATCGGCAGGGTCGTCCGAGCACGAACGATCAGGCACTCCTCGAGCGTTCTACAGGGTTGCTCGAGGAAAACACGCTCGAGATCGTTGATGGACCGAACGGCGACGACCGCGTCCTGCACCGACCAGCCGCCGTTGGCGTCGGCGACGATCAGCCCGTCCGGCCCGATCGCGTCGGCGACACTCCGAACCCGGGCGACGTCGTCTCGCGGGACGTCTCCGACCTTGAGCTGGAAACGGTGAAAGCCTTCCGCCCGCCGCGCCGCGACGTAGCTGGTCATCTCCGCTGGAGCTGCGAGCGGTACGGCCGCGTATAGCGGTAGCTCGTCGCTGCGCCGACCGCCGAGAAGCTGACAGACCGGCATTCCGGTCGCCTTGCCAAAGGCGTCCCAACAGGCGATGTCGATCGCGCTCTTGGCGTAGCCGTGGCCCCGCAGCGCACGCTCCATGGAAGCTTCAACCGCTCCCAGGTTCGACACGTCAACCCCGACAACGGCCGGCGCCAGCTCGCGCAGAGCTGCCCGCGCGCCGGCGGCGTGGGCGGGAAGATAGGCGGAGCCGAGCGGGCACACCTCGCCGAAACCTTCGACACCATCAGTCGTCGTGATGCGGACGACGGTGCTCGGTAGCGTCTCGATCTCTCGACCAGCCGACATCGCGAAGCGGCCATGGACATAGGTCAGGTCGTAGCCGAAGACCTCTACGCGCTCGATGTTCACTAAGAGGACATGATGCAGCCTGGAGAACCGAGGCGGGATCGAGGCCGGCGAGCGTCGGGGCACGCAGAATCGCGCGCGGCCGCCCGACGGTGTCGGCGGGCGCCCCCGGCTACATTGCACGCCGAATGCCGACGACCAACCAGCTAGTCAACAAGGGCCGCACCAAGCCCGCCAAGAAGCTCGCCACCCCAGGCCTGAAATCGGGCAAGGGTCGCAAGAAGAAGGTGGCCGCGCCCCAACGCCGCGGCGTCTGCACACGGGTTTACACGACGACTCCGAAAAAGCCGAACTCGGCGCTGCGGAAGGTCGCCCGTGTGCGGTTGACCAACGGCATGGAGGTCGGCGCATACATCCCGGGCGAGGGCCACAACCTGCAGGAACACTCGGTTGTGCTCGTGCGCGGCGGTCGTGTCAAGGACCTGCCTGGATTCCGCTACAAGGTGATCCGCGGGACGCTCGACGCCGCCGGCGTCACGGACCGCAAGAAGGCTCGTTCGCAGTACGGGGTCAAGGCGAAGTAATGCCACGTAGGGCAGCAGCGCAGATCCGGCCGGTTGAGCCGGACGCAGTCCACCGAAACCGTCTCGTTCAGCAGGTCATCAACAAGGTGATGCTGGACGGCAAGAAGTCGACCGCCGAGCAGATCGTCTATGACGCGCTGGCGATTCTCGGCGAGCGGTCCGGCAAGAACCCGCTGGAAGTCCTGGAGGCAGGCGTCAAGGCGCTGACCCCGGTGCTCGAGGTTCGCTCCCGGCGCGTCGGCGGCGCCACCTACCAGGTCCCGGTCGAGGTACCGCCGCGTCGCGCCCGCACGCTCGCCGTTCGCTGGCTCGTCGGGTTTTCGCGCCAGCGTCGAGAGAAGACGATGGCCCAGCGTCTCGCGCACGAACTGCTCGATGCCCAGCAGCAGCAGGGCGACGCGTTCAAGCGCAAGGACGACATCTACCGCATGGCGCAGGCGAACAAGGCGTTCGCCCACTACCGCTGGTAGACGCACCCGCCGCGCATCTCGGCACCGGCCGGCGGCTGCAAATCTTCGTCGCGCTGCGTCCTCGGCCGCTGGTAGAGCCACCTCAGAGGGGCGTCCGGGTCCATTTTGGAGCCTCTGATTTCGGCAGTTTGCCTGTTGAAATTGCTATGAGCAGGGCTTTTCACGTAACAACATGTTCTTTAACTTCGGCGGCTACAGTTGACTCGCGCGAGGGTTGTCCCACTGCAGCCCCCGGTCCCGTGTGGTGGGCAGCCCTCGCGCTTTTCCGAACCCCTCAGGACCGAGTTGGCATCCCGGGGGCTCGCTGATTTGGCCGCGGGTCCTTTGCTATATTTCCGGTGCTGTCCGGGGTGGGCCTGCGCACTCGCGCGCCAACACCTCGGGCGAAGGATCTGCCCAATGGAGACGCTGACCGATCGATAAGACCTGCCCTGGCGACACCCGCGTCGTGATTGGGGCCCCATGGGCCCTTTTTCACGCCCGGAGCCGGGACCGGCGAGCAGCCAAACACGAACGACAAACGAACATGCCTCGCAAATTCACCCTCAGGAACACCCGGAATATCGGGATCATGGCTCACATCGACGCGGGCAAGACGACGACGACTGAGCGAATCCTTTTCTACACCGGCCGCACGTACAAGATCGGCGAGGTGCACGAGGGCGCTGCCGTCATGGACTGGATGGAGCAGGAGCAGGAGCGCGGGATCACGATCACGTCCGCCGCGACCACGGCCGAGTGGAAGGGCCACCGGATCAACATCATCGATACGCCCGGCCACGTCGATTTCACCGTCGAGGTCGAGCGCTCGCTGCGCGTGCTCGACGGCGCCATCGCCCTGTTCGATTCGGTCGCTGGGGTCGAGCCCCAGTCAGAGACGGTCTGGCGTCAGGCCGACAAGTACTCGGTTCCACGGATCGCCTACATCAACAAGATGGACCGGATCGGCGCCGACTTCGAGCGCGGCGTTCAGACGATGATCGACCGGCTCGGCGCCAATCCCGTCCCGATCCAGCTGCCGATCGGCGCGGAGGGGGACTTCCGGGGGATCGTCGACCTGGTCGCGGGCAACGCGATCGTCTACCAGGATGAGCTCGGCAAGGAGCAGGAGATCGTCGAGATCCCGGCTGAACTCGTCGAGGAGGCCGCGGCGGCGCGGGAGCACCTGCTCGAGGAGGTCTCCCATTTCGACGACGAGCTGCTGGAGATGATCCTGGAAGACCAGGAGATTCCGGTGTCCAGTCTCAAGGCGGCGATCCGCAAAGCGACGCTCGACATCGCGCTCACCCCGGTGCTGTGCGGTTCCAGCTTCAAGAACAAGGGCGTGCAGCCGCTGCTGGATGCGGTCATCGACTACCTGCCGAGCCCGCTCGACGTGCCGGCGGTCGAGGGCGTCGAGCCCGACAGGGCATCCGAGAACGGCGGTCGCGAGGCAAGGCGAGAGGCCTCGGACGAGGAGCCATTCGCGGCGCTTGCCTTCAAGATCATGGCCGACCCGTATGTCGGCAAGCTGACGTACTTCCGGGTCTACTCGGGCAAGCTCGGGGCGGGCTCGCGAGTACTCAACGTCTCCAGCGGCAGGACCGAGCGGGTCGGCCGCATCCTGATGATGCACGCCAACGAGCGCGAGGAGCTGCAAGAGGTCTACGCCGGCGACATCGCGGCCGCGGTGGGCATCAAGCAGGTTGCCACCGGCGACACCCTTGCCGCGCCAGACAGGCCGATCAGGCTCGAGACGATCGTGTTCCCCGAGCCCGTCATCAAGGTCGCGATCGAGCCCAGGACCAAGATCGACCAGGAGAAGATGTCAACCGCGCTTGCGCGCCTCGCCGAGGAGGACCCGACCTTCCAGGTTCGGACCAACGAGGAGACCGGCCAGACGGAGATCTCCGGTATGGGCGAGCTGCACCTCGAGGTGCTGGTCGACAGGATGCTGCGCGAGTTCAAGGTCGAGGCGAACGTCGGCCGACCGCAGGTTTCCTACCGGGAGACGATCCGTGGCACCGCCGACAAGATCGAGGGGCGGTTCGTCCGCCAGACCGGTGGCTCGGGCCAGTACGGGATCGTCTACATCAACGTGGAGCCGGCGCCCGGCGAGGGGTTTGATTTCATCAACAAGATCAGGGGCGGGTCGATCCCGACCGAGTTCATCCCCGCCGTGGAGAAGGGCGTCGAGGAGGCTTTGGAGAACGGCCCGCGCGCCGGCTATCCGATGGTCGACGTCAGGGTCACCCTGACCGACGGCAAGTACCACGACACCGACTCCTCGGAGATCGCCTTCAAGGTCGCGGGTTCGCTCGCGCTGAAGGAGGCGGTGCGGCGCGCCAAGCCGGTGCTGCTCGAGCCGATCTTCGCGGTCGAGGTCGTCACCCCGGAGGAGTTCATGGGCGACGTCATCGGCGATCTCAATCGCCGGCGTGGCCACGTGAACGGGATGGCGCAACGCGGCAACGCACAGGTCATTTCGGCCTTCGTGCCGCTGTCAGAGATGTTCGGATATGCAACTGATGTACGCTCGAACACGCAGGGTCGAGCGACTTACACGATGCAGTTCGAGCGCTACGACGAAGTACCGCCGAACATCGCCGAGAAGGTAGTCGGCGAGTTGCAGGCCGTATAGCAGAACCCAGTTGGACAGAAGTCCGATAAATTTTGAGGTTCGTGCGTTTTGCGAGCTAAATCACCTGAAAATAGAAGGAGCATCTGAAAGTGGCGAAGGCCAAGTTTGAGCGCGATAAACCCCATGTGAACGTCGGGACCATCGGTCACATCGACCATGGCAAGACGACGCTGACCGCCGCCATCAGCAAGGTGCTTCATGAAACGTACGGCACCGGCGAGGTCCGGGCGTTCGACTCGATCGACAACGCCCCCGAGGAGAAGGCGCGCGGGATCACGATCGCCGCTTCGCACGTCGAGTACGAGACGGCGAACCGGCATTACGCACACGTCGACTGCCCCGGTCACGCCGACTACGTGAAGAACATGATCACCGGCGCGGCGCAGATGGACGGTGCGATCCTGGTCGTCTCGGCGGCCGACGGCGCGATGCCCCAGACCCGCGAGCACATCCTGCTGGCGCGTCAGGTCGGCGTCCCGTACATCGTCGTGTTCCTGAACAAGTCCGACATGGTCGACGATCCCGAGCTGCTCGAGTTGGTCGAGGTCGAGATCCGTGACCTGTTGTCCGAGTACGACTTCCCCGGCGACGACATCCCGTTCGTGATCGGTTCGGCGCTGAAGGCGCTCGAGGGCGACGCCGAGCACACAGGAAAGATCCTGGAGCTCGCAGAGCAGCTCGACAGCTACATCCCGGAACCCGTGCGCGAGCTCGACAGGCCGTTCCTGATGCCGGTCGAGGACGTCTTCTCGATCACCGGCCGCGGCACGGTGGCGACGGGTCGCGTCGAGCAGGGCATGATCAAGACCGGCGAGACCGTTGAGATCGTCGGGATCAAGGACACGACGAACACCGTCGTGACCGGGGTCGAGATGTTCAAGAAGATCCTCGATGAAGGTCGCGCCGGCGACAACGTCGGTTGCCTGCTGCGCGGAACCAAGCGCGAGGACATCGAGCGTGGGCAGGTCCTCTGCAAGCCGGGTTCGATCACGCCCCATACCAAGTTCATGGCCGAGGTGTACGTCCTCAAGAAGGAGGAGGGTGGCCGTCACACGCCGTTCTTCTCCGGTTACCGGCCGCAGTTCTACTTCCGTACCACCGACGTGACCGGCGTCGCCAACCTGCCCGAGGGCACGGAGATGGTGATGCCGGGTGACAACGTCCAGATGGAGATCGAGTTGATCCAGCCGATCGCCATGGATCAAGGGCTGCGGTTCGCGATCCGCGAGGGCGGCCGCACGGTCGGCTCCGGAGTCGTCTCCGAGGTTGTCCAGTAAGCAGTAGGTTGGGAGGGGGAGCCGAGCCCCGAAAGGCCGGCTCCCCCTCATTTTCGAGCAGATACGACTACAGGGGCTCGACCCGAGCGGGGTGACCCGTCGGTGAGCCCTGAACGCAAAAGAGATTCAAAAGAGCACACGTGGCAACCATCGCCCAAAACAAGATTCGGATCCGCCTGAAGTCCTACGACCACACGGCGATCGAGACCGCGGCAAAGGAGATCGTCGAGACCGCGACGCGCACCGGCGCGCGCGTCTCTGGTCCCGTGCCGCTGCCCACCGAGAAGAACGTGTATTGCGTGATCCGCTCGCCGTTCAAGGACAAGGACTCGCGCGAGCACTTCGAGATCCGCACGCACAAGCGTCTGATCGATATCCATCAGCCGACGCCGAAGACCGTCGACTCGCTCCAGCGACTCGATCACCTGCCGGCCGGCGTCGACATCGAGATCCGCCTCGCCTCCTGATCATGGCCGCGATCCTCGCCAGAAAGCTTGGGATGACCCAGCGCTTCCGCGACGACGGTCGCGTCGAGCGCGTGACCGTGCTCGAGGCCGGGCCGTGTCCCGTCACCGCGATCCGCAGCCGCGATCGCGACGGGTATGACGCCGTTCAGCTCGCCTTCGGAGCGTGCAAGGAAAAGGTCCTGACGAAACCCGAGCTCGGCCACCTCAAGAAGGCCGACGCCTCGGCTCACCGCCACCTGGCCGAGTTCCGCGACGAGGCCGGCGAGCTGAGCCTCGGCGAGACGATCACGGTTGACGTGTTCGCCGCGGGCGACAAGGTCAAAATCTCGGGAACCTCGAAGGGCAAGGGCTTCCAGGGGACGATCAAGCGGCACAACTTCAAGAGTGGTCCCAAGTCGCACGGCTCTCACAACGTCCGCGCGCCCGGCTCGATCGGGGCCTCGGCGACTCCCTCGCGCGTCATGAAGGGCATCCGCGGCCCGGGGCAAATGGGCAACTCCCGGATCACACAGCGCGGGCTCACCGTCGTCGACGTCGTTCCCAAGCAGAACCTGCTGCTCGTGCGCGGCGCGGTACCTGGCGCCAAGGGCGGCGTCGTGGAGGTACGGACCGATGGCTAGGAGCGCGACGGTCATTCCAGAGGGCGTCGGCAAGGTGGCGCTCGACGCGGCGGCGTTCGAGGCAGGCTTCAACATGCCCCTCGTCCACGAGGCGGTCAGAGCCGAGCTCGCTGCCCGGCGGCGCGGCACCGCGTCGACCAAGACCCGGGGCCAGGTGTCGGGTGGCGGTGCCAAGCCGTGGCGGCAGAAGGGCACCGGCCGGGCCCGGGCGGGATCGTCTCGGTCGCCGGTTTGGACCGGTGGCGGCACCGTGTTCGGTCCGACCCCTCGCGGCTATACGTTCAAGGTCAACCGCAAGGCCCGGCGAATCGCGCTGCGCAGCGCGCTGTCCGTTCACGCCGAGCGCGAGTCGGTCGCCGTGTTCGACGCAGCGGCGTTCGACGAACCGTCGACCAGGCAGGCGGCAGAGCTGCTCGCGGGGTGGCATGCCGACGGATCGACGCTGGTGGTACTCGACGAACGGGAGGCGGCGGCCGGCAAGTCGTTCCGGAACCTCCCGCGGGTGTCCGTGATGCCGGTGGAGGACGCCGGGGTTGCCGACGTGATCGGCGCCGCGTCGCTGCTGATATCCCAAGCGGCGCTGCCCGCGCTCGTGGCTCGGGCCAATGGTGGGCCCGCCCAGCGGGAGGACGAGAGCTGATGGACGCGAGCCAGATCATCATCCGTCCGGTCGTCTCCGAGAAGACCTACGTGCTCGCCGAGGCCGGCAAGTACACGTTCCGGGTCGACGGTCGGGCTCACAAGACGCAGATCCGCCAGGCCGTCGAGGAGCTGTTCGACGTCAAGGTAGTCGCGGTGCGCACGGCATCTGTCAAGAGCAAGCCCAAGCGCCGCGGCGCGCACATGGGCCGCACCCGTCAATGGAAGAAGGCGATCGTGCAGGTCGGCGAGGGCGACTCGATCCCGATCTTCGGGCAGGGACTCGGGGTGAGCGAGTAAATGCCGATTCGCAAGCCAAAGCCGACGTCGCCGGGTCTCCGCTTCGTCAGCTATCCCGATTTTGCGGAGCTGACCCGGTCCGAGCCGGAGAAGTCGCTGACCGTCGGCCTGAAGAAATCAGGCGGTCGGAATGTCCATGGGCGAAAGACCTCGCGCCACCGTGGCGGCGGCGCCAAGCGCCTGTATCGCATCATCGACTTCAAGCGCCGCAAGGACGGGATCCCGGCGAAGGTCGCGCACATCGAGTACGACCCGAACCGCTCGGCCTACATCGCGCTGCTGCACTACGCGGACGGCGAGAAGCGCTACATCTTGGCGCCGGGGCGTCTGCGGGTGGGGATGACGGTCGAGTCGGGGCCGAACGCGGACATTCGCGTCGGCAACGCGCTGCCACTGACCAACATGCCGCCGGGCACGGTCGTGCATAACGTCGAGCTGACGCCCGGGCGCGGTGGGCAGCTCGGGCGTGCGGCCGGGACGGGCATCCAGCTGCTCGCGAAGGACGGTGACTACGTCACCCTCCGCCTCCCGTCGGGTGAGATGCGGATGGTTCGCGGCGAGTGCCGTGCCACCGTGGGCACGATCGGCAACTCCGACCATCAGAACGTCAAGATCGGCAAGGCTGGACGCAAGCGCCACCTCGGGGTGCGTCCGCAGACCCGAGGCACCGCAATGAACCCGGTCGACCACCCACACGGTGGCGGCGAGGGCTCGACCACGGCGGGCCGCCACCCGGTGACGCCGTGGGGCGTGCCGACGCTCGGTTACCGGACCCGCAAGCGGGGCAAGGCTTCCAACAAGTACATAGTCCGCGGCCGCAGAAGGGGTAAGAAGCGTTGAGTCGTTCCAGCAAGAAGGGCCCGTTCGTCCAGGAGCGTCTGATGACGCGGATCGAGGCGATGAACAGTTCGGGCGAGAAGCGGATGCTGAAGACATGGTCGCGCACCTCCACGATCTTCCCGGAGATGGTTGGCCACACGATTGCGGTCCACGATGGCCGCAAGCACATCCCCGTGTTCGTGTCCGAATCGATGGTCGGTCACAAGCTCGGCGAATTCGCGCCGACGCGGCTCTACCGCGGGCACGCTGCCACCGGTAAGAAGCGATGAGCCCTGAAGCTGACGACACTGATCTTGAGAAGACCGCCTCAGCAGATGCTCCTGACGGGGCAGAGGCTGACGAGATTGCCCCTGCAGAGACATCAGCGGAGGCGGTCGCGGAAGATGCTTCGGTAGAGGCTGACGCTGGGACGGCGACGGCGACGGCGACCGCGAGGCCGCGGGCGCCGAGGACGGTGTGGCGCAGGCGGATGAGGTCTCCGAGGAGGCTGCTGATAAGCCGAAGCCCGCTCGCCGGCGCAGGTCCAGGTCAAAGCAGCCGGTCGCCGAGGTTGAGGAGCCCGTGGCCGAGGCGGAAGCCGACGAGCCCGTTGACGCGGAAGCCGAGGAGGAAGCTGAGGAGCCCGCTGCCGAGGTCGACGCCGAGGAGGAAGCTGAGGAGCCCGCTGCCGAGGTCGACGCCGACGAGGAAGCTGCCGACGAGGAAGATGCCGACGAGGCTCCCGCCGAGGGGGTCGTCGAGGAGAAACCAGCACGCCCGCGGAGACGCTCACGCAAGGCCGCGGAGCCAAAGGCGCCCGTCAAGGCCGGGCGGCTCACGCGGCGTCGCGAGGTCGCCGATCTCCCGGTTGCGCGGCCGGTCGTTCGAGCCCAAGCGAAGTACGTCAGGTCTTCGGCTCGAAAGGCGCGGCTCGTCTGCGACAACATCCGCGGCAAAAGCGTTGTGGAGGCCCGCGCTATCCTCGCTCACACGCCCCGCGCGGTCGCGCGCGACTGGAGCAAGCTGCTCGAGTCGGCGATCGCAAATGCCGAGCACAACCATGAGCTCGTGGGCGAGGACCTCTACGTCAAGGCGGTGCACGCCGACGAGGGTCCGACGGCCAAGCGATTCCGGCCGCGCGCTATGGGTCGCGCCACGAGGATTCGCAAGCGGACCGCACACCTGACGATTTTGCTCACGCCAAAGGACTAAGAGAACAGAACATGGGTCAGAAAGTTCACCCAGAGTCGATGCGCGTGGGCTACATCCACGACTGGAAATCGAACTGGTTCAACGAGAAGAACTTCGCCGACTACCTGCACGAGGACACGCAGATCCGCGAGCACATCAACGGGCGCCTGGCGCACGCCGGGCTGTCGGACATCACGATTCGAAAGAACGCGACCGAGGTCGAGGTCAACATCCACACGGCCAGGCCCGGCATCGTGATCGGCAAGTCCGGCTCCGAGGTCGATCAGCTGCGCCGTGACCTGCATCGGATCACCGGCAAGCAGGTCAAGGTGAACATCCTGGAGATCAAGCGTCCCGAGCTTGACGCGAGGCTTGTCGCCCAGTCGATCGCCGAGCAGCTCCAGAACCGGGTTGCGTTTCGTCGCGCGATGAAGCGCGCGCTCACCAGCGCGATGCGCTCCGGCGCAAAGGGTGTCAAGGTCCAGGTCTCGGGTCGCCTCGGCGGTGCCGAGATGGCACGCAGGGAGGGTTACTCCGACGGGCGCGTGCCGCTGCACACGCTGCGCGCGGACATCGACTACGGCTTCCACGAGGCGCGCACGACCTTTGGACGGATCGGCGTCAAGTGCTGGATCAACAAGGGCGAGATCATGCCCGAGGGCTACTCGGGCGCGGACCTGACGATCATGGACGACCCGGCGCCGCAGGCGCCTGACCGTGGCGGCCGCGACGGCCGCCAGGGTCGTGACGGCCGTGGCGGTCGCGGAGGTTCCGGCGGTCCGGGTGGCGCGGGCGGTCGCGGTCGCGGCCGCGGTGGTTCAGGCGGTCCCGGCGGATCTGGCGGCCCGGGCGGTGGACGTGGTCCCGGCGGATCTGGCGGCCCGGGCGGTGGCCGTGGTCGCGGTGGTGGATACGGTGGGCCCGGTGGTCAGGGTCGCGGTGGCTCCGGTGGGCCCGGTGGGCCGGGTGGTCAGGGTCGCGGTGGCTCCGGTGGGCCGGGGGGTCAGGGTCGTGGTGGCTCCGGTGGGCCGGGTGGTCAGGGTGGTCAGGGTCGCGGTGGCTCCGGTGGGCCGGGGGGTCAGGGTCGTGGTGGCTCCGGTGGGCCCGGTGGGCCGGGTGGTCAGGGTCGCGGGCGCGGTCCCGGCAGAGGGCAGGGTGGACCGCGCGGTGACGGCGGAGGACGCGGACCGCGTCCCGCCGGCAATGGCGGTGGCCCGCAGGGCGGAGGCGGACGCTGATGCTGGCTCCTAAACGCGTCAAACACCGCAAGCAGCATCGTGGGCGCAGGGCTGGCCTGTCGCGCGGGCAGGTGAAGGTTCAGTTCGGCGAGTACGGGCTCAAGGCGCTCGACGCGGGCTGGATCACCAACCGTCAGATCGAGGCTGCCCGTATTGCGATGACGCGCAAGATCCGACGCGGCGGCAAGGTTTGGATCAACATCTACCCGGACAAGCCCTTCACCAAGAAGCCTGCCGAGACCCGGATGGGCTCCGGCAAGGGCTCACCCGAAGGATGGGTTGCCGTCGTCAAGCCGGGCCGGGTGATGTTCGAGCTGTCGGGGGTGTCAGAGCCGCTGGCGCGCGAGGCGATGCGCCTCGCAGGCCACAAGCTCCCGGTACGCACCAAGTTCGTCATGCGTGAGGACGGCTGAGCGATGCGACCGATCGAGTTACGAGACATGTCGGATTCGGAGCTTCTCGAGCACGTCAAGACGGCTCGCCGGGATCTGCTCGGGTTGCGTTTCCAGCATGCGACCGGCGAGCTGGAAAACACTGCCGGGATGCGGCGGGCAAAGCAGGAAGTCGCGCGGACGCTGACGATCGTCAATGAGCGTGGGATTGAGATTCGGAGTTAGTGATGGCCGACGAAGACAAGGACTTGGAAACTGAAGAGACCCCCGCGGCTGACGCCCCCGCCGACTCCGGCGCGGAGGTGGAAGCGCAGGCGGCTGCCGACGACAAAGCGGCGGTCCAGGCCACTAAGCCGGCTGAGCCCGAGGTTCAGCTCAGCCCGAAGGAGCGGCGGCAGGCGTCACGTGAGAGGAAGGCCGCGAAGACGGCCACGCGCGCGACCGTGACCCCCGAGGAGCGCCAGGCGGAGCGAGATTCGGCGCGTGCGCGGAAGGCCGCGAGCCGGCGGACCGAACGCGCCGCAGCCCGAGCCAAGTACAAGGCCAGCGAGCATGAGCGTCGACCCACGCCTCCGCGCGAGCATGTCGTCGGCAACCAGAAGACGCGCCAGGGCATCGTCGTCTCCGACCGCGCGGACAAGACGATCACCGTGCGAATCGACATTGCGCGGCGGCACCGTCGCTACGAGAAGATCGTGCGCACATCGAACACCGTCCATGTTCACGACGAGCGCAACGATGCCCACATCGGCGACACCGTGATCGTGCGTGAGTCGCGGCCGTTGTCCCGGACCAAACGCTGGCGGCTAATCGACGTCGTCGAGCGGGCGAGGTAATTCCAGCAATGGTTCAGAACGAGACCAGGATGCGCGTCGCCGACAACAGCGGTGCCCGGGAGATCCTCGTGATCCGAGTCAAGGGCGGTCACAAGCGCCGTTACGCCGGCGTCGGCGACGTGATCACAGCGACCGTCAAGCAGGCCACCCCACAGGGGTCAGTCAAGAAGGGCGAGGTCGTGACCGCGGTCGTCGTGCGCACGAAGAAGCCGCACGGTCGCGACGATGGCACCTACATCGCCTTTGACGAGAACGCGGCAGTGCTGATCGATGCCAACAACAACCCGCGCGGCACCCGCATCTTCGGTCCAGTCGCACGCGAACTGCGCGAGCGCAACTTCATGAGGATCGTCTCGCTGGCCCCCGAGGTCCTCTGATGCCGGCCCGGATCAAGACAGGCGACGAGGTGATGGTGGTTGGCGGCAAGGACCGTGGCAAGAAGGGGACGGTGCTGCGCGTCGACCTCCGCAAGGACCGCGTCTACGTCGAGGGCCTGAACATGATCAAGCGTCACCAGCGGGCCACGCAGACCGGCCCGACGAGTCAGCAGACAGCCGGGGTGATCGAGCGTGAGGGCGGGATTCACGTATCCAACGTGATGCTGCTCGACCCCAGGGATGGCAGACCCACGCGTGTTGGCATCGAGACCGTCGAGGGCAAGCGGTACCGGATCGCTCGCCGTAGCGGAGCGAGGCTCGACTCATGACACAGGCTCAGGAAGCTCGACTCAAGACCAGATACACGCAGGAGATCCGCCCAGCGCTGGTCGAGCGGTTCGGGTACACCACGCCGATGCAGGCGCCTCGGGTCCTCAAGGTGACCGTCAACATGGGGGTCGGCGACGCGAAGCAGGACTCCAAGGTGCTGGAGGCCGCGACCGAACAGCTCGCGACGATCACCGGGCAGCGGCCGAACATCCGCCGCGCCCGCAAGTCGATCGCCCAGTTCAAGCTCCGCGAGGGCATGCCGGTGGGCGTCTCGGTGACGCTCCGCGGCGATCGCCTCTACGAATTCCTGGACCGGCTGTTCTCGGTCGCGATTCCGCGGATCCGTGACTTCCGCGGCATCAACCCTCGGTCATTCGACGGACGCGGAAACTTCACGTTGGGGCTGCGCGAGCAGATCATCTTTCCCGAGATCGACTACGACGAGGTCGACCAGACCCGGGGCATGGACATCACGATCACGACGAACCCGTGCACCGACGAGGAGTCCTTCGCGCTGCTAGAGGCTCTCGGGATGCCGTTTGCGAAGGACGGCCGCGTGAGCGCGGCCGCGACATAGGACTAAGGAGCACATGGCCAAGGTTTCACAACGAGTCCGCCAACAGCGGACGCCCAAGTTCAAGACGCGCGGATACACGCGGTGCCGTCGCTGCGGACGCGCGCGTGCCGTCTACCGCAAGTTCGGCCTGTGTCGGATTTGTCTGCGCGAGCTCGCCCACGACGGGTACATCCCCGGGATGACGAAGTCGAGCTGGTAATGAGCGAAGCGAATGGTCACCGCGGGCCGGATGCCCGCATGAACACTCAAGAGCGCCGACTGGATGGAGGCAAGGGGATTCCGTCATGTCAATGACCGATCCGGTCGCTGACTTCCTGACGCGGCTGCGCAACGCCGCCCAGGCTCAGCACCATGACGTGACGATCCCATCGTCGAAGCTCAAGCGCGAACTGGCACGGATCTTGAAAGAGCAGGGCTACATTGATGCCTACGAGATTGGCTCAGCGACCGCTGACCATCCGGGCGAGAAAATCACTGTTACGCTCAAATACACCAACGAACGCAAGCCGGTGATTCACGGGATTCAGCGCGTTTCCCGCCCCGGCCAGCGGCACTACGTCGACCACGGGCACATTCCCAAGATCCAGGGCGGGATGGGCACGGCGATCATCTCGACGTCCCAGGGGGTAATGACCGGCCATGAGGCTCGGGCGCTCGGGATCGGCGGAGAGGTCGTAGCCAAGGTCTGGTAGTCGAACGGGAAACGACCATGTCAAGAATCGGAAAACAACCAATCCCCGTGCCGTCTGGCGTGACCGTCACGATCGAGCCTGAGCTGGTCACGGTCAAGGGCCCCAACGGCGAGCTCTCGGAGCGGATTCCCCGGGATATCAGCGTCGCGCAGTCGCCGACCGAGGCCGGCGACAGCCAGGAGCTGGTCGTCACGCGCCCGACGGACCGCGGGGAGCACCGAGCTCTCCATGGCCTCACCAGGACGCTGGTCGCAAACATGGTCACCGGCGTCACCTCCGGATTTGAGAAGCGCCTGGAGATCCAGGGTGTGGGCTATCGCGCGCAGCTGAAGGGCCGCGACCTCGAGCTGGCGTTGGGATATTCGCACCCGGTTGCGATCAAGGCTCCGGATGGCATCGAGTTCGAGGTGCCTCAGCCAACCCGGATCACAATCAAGGGCGCGTCCAAGCAGCAGGTGGGCGAGATCGCAGCACAGATTCGCAAACAGCGCAAGCCGGAGCCGTACAAGGGCAAGGGCATCCGCTACGAGGGCGAGTTCGTAGCCAAGAAGGTGGGTAAGCGGGCATGAGCGTCAGGACCAAGGAGGCGGCTCGCCTCAAGCGCCGGCGTCGTGTCCGGGCCAAGGTTCGTGGTAGCGAGGTGCGTCCGCGGATCTCCGTGTTCCGTTCGAACCGCGGCATCTCGGCGCAGCTGATCGACGACGATTCCGGGCGCACGCTGGCGGCCGTCAACTGGACCGAGGCCCCGCTGCGTGACCTTCAGCCCACCGCGCAGGCCAAGCAGGCGGGGTTGTTGCTCGCCGAGCGAGCCAAGGCGGCGGGCGTGGACACCGCGGTCTTTGACCGTGGCGGCTATCAGTACCACGGGCGCGTCCGGGCGCTCGCGGACGGCGCCCGTGAGGGCGGGCTGGTGCTGTAGCGCGCGTCGCGTGACGCTACCCTGGACTGATACCTATGGCACGTGAACGCTCAGTTTCCTCATCGGGGCTCGATCTTCAAGAGCGCGTGGTTGAGATCAACCGCGTCGCCAAGGTCGTCAAAGGCGGCCGCCGTTTCTCGTTCACCGCGCTGGTGGTGGTCGGGGACGAGCGCGAGATCGTCGGCGTCGGCTACGGCAAGGCGAACGAGGTCCCGGTCGCAATCCAGAAGGGCGTCGAGCGCGCCAAGAAGAACCTCTACCGGGTTCCCAAGCACGGCTCGACGATCACCCATCAGACGACCGGCGTGTTCGGTGCGGGCAAGGTCTTCCTGAAGCCGGCCGCTCCCGGTACCGGCGTCATCGCCGGCGGTGGCGTCCGCGCCGTGCTCGAGCTCGCCGGTATTCACGACATCCTTTCGAAGTCGCTCGGCTCGCAGAACCCGATCAACCTCGTCAAGGCGACGATGGCCGGTCTCGAGTCGCTGCGCACCCCGGATGAGGTCGCTGAGCTGCGGGGGTTATCGGTCAATGCCGTTCTCGGTCTGTCCGGCAATGGCGACTCGTCCGAGGCAGCCCCTGATCAAGTGGATCAAGCCGACCCGGGGTCCGATGCGACGCGAGCCACCGCGGAGGAGTCTCCGGCCGGGGACACCGATGCCGGCGCTGCCGACGGTGTGGAAGCGGAAGGGGATGAAGGATGAGCGCCTCATCGCTTCGAGTCACCCAGCGGAAGTCCCGGAACGGCTCCGACAAGCGACAGCGTGACACGCTGCGCTCCCTCGGCCTGCGTCGGATCGGGCACACGGTCGAGGTCGGTGACACCCCGCAGATCCGGGGGATGCTCCACAAAGTCAGACATCTGGTCGAGGTCGAAGGGTCATGAGCGACACCGACATCACGACTGGCGCCGAGCGCTCGGGCGATGAGCGGATCGGGCTGCACAACCTGAAGCCGGCCCCAGGCTCCCGTCGGCCGCGCAAGCGGATCGGACGCGGCGAGGGCTCCGGTACCGGCAAGACCGCCGGGCGCGGTCAGAAGGGCTATGGCTCGCGCAGCGGCGCCAAGTCACGGGCTCGCTTCGAGGGTGGCCAGATGCCAATCCACATGCGGATGCGCAAGCTGCGCGGGCCGCACATGAAAAAGTCGATGCCGTTCGAGCCGTTCCGGACCGAGACGCAGGCCGTCAACCTGCGCGATCTGGAGGAGCGCTTCGATTCCGGCGCCGCGATCACGCTCGAGTCCCTGAAGGAAAAGGGGCTTGCCACCCGCAAGCGGGTCCCGGTCAAGATCCTCGCCAAGGGCGAGCTGTCGAAGCCGCTCACGGTGCACGCGCACGCGTTCAGCAAGGCGGCGCGGACGCAGATCGAGGCCGCCGGCGGGACCTGCCAGCTGATCGAGGGACGGGACCCCGTCGAGTCGTGAATCGGCGCGACGGGTCAGCACGATGATCACAACCATTCTTGGCGCCTTTCGCGTAGGCGACATTCGTAAGAAGGTCTTCTTCACATTTGCGCTGCTCGGGCTGTACCGGCTTGGGTCCTACATCCCGGCGCCCGGGATCAGCGAGAGCGCGGTCAAGTCGATCCAGAGCAACTTCGGCGGCTCCAGCGTTCTGGGCCTGCTGAATACCTTCTCCGGCGGCGGGCTGGGGCGAATCGCCCTGTTCGCGCTGGGGATCATGCCCTACATCACCGCCTCGATCATCCTGCAGCTGCTGCAGGTTGTGGTTCCATCGCTGGAGAAGCTCTCCAAGGAGGGCGAGGTCGGGCAGGCGCGGATAACCCAGTACACGCGCTACCTGACGGTCGGGCTCGCGTTCGCCCAAGCGATCGGCTACGTGTTCCTGTTCCGGAGCTTCGAGAATCAGGTCGGCGCCCAGCTGATCCCCGGTTTCAACCTGGCGAAAGTCTTCCTGATCGCGCTCTCGCTGACCGCAGGCACCGTGCTGGTGATGTGGATGGGCGAGCTGATCACGCAGCGCGGCATCGGCAACGGCATCTCGCTGATGATCTTCGCGTCGATCGTGTCCAGGATCCCGACCGGACTGAGTTCGTGGTGGACCAACCCCAGTCAGGTATTCCGGGTGATGATGCCGTTCATCGCGATCGGCGTGATCGCTTCGGTCGTGTTCGTCCAGGAGGGCCAGCGGCGAATTCCGATCCAATACGCCAAACGCGTGATCGGTTCGCGCATGACCCAGGGCTCGCAGACCTACCTGCCGCTGCGGGTCAACATGGCCGGCGTGATCCCTGTGATCTTCGCCGCCAGCGTGATGGCGATCCCGCCGACTCTTGGGCAGCTGATCGGGCAGAACCGCAAGGGCTTCGGGACCGACCTTGCCACGTTCTTCTCGCCCGGCAGCTGGCACTACGTGGTCGGCGAGTCTCTGCTGATCATCGTCTTCACGTACTTCTACACGGCCGTGACCTTCAATCCCGTGGATCAGGCGGACAACCTCCGGAAGTTCGGGGGGTTCATCCCGGGGGTGAGACCCGGGCGGCCAACGGCCGAGTTCCTGGATCGAGTGCTCGCGCGCCTGACCTTACCCGGGGCCTTATTCCTGGCGGCGATAGCCGCCTTGCCTACGGTCCTGATCGACCAAACCGGCGCGAACTTCGCGTTCGGAGGTACGTCGATCCTGATCGTGATCGGGGTGGCGCTCGACACGATGAAGCAACTCGAGGCGCAGCTGATGATGCGCAATTACGCGGGCTTCCTGAAGTAGCCGGCGTAACGTAGGGCTCACAAGCCGCTAACCAAACACTAACCTTTGCTCGATGGGTATCTATCGAGCAATGGACTCGCTCGACCAGCACGCGCCGCTGGGTCTCGGCGACAGGACAGCGGTCGACCAACGGGCGCCGCAGGGCCTTGGGCCCCGGCGCGCTGCTGAGCAACGGGCGCCTCGACGCCTCGGCTACAGGCCGGTTCTCGACGGCGTCCGCGGAGCCGCGGTGCTCTTGGTGATGCTGATGCACACCGGGGTCATCGACAACGGCTACGTCGGCGTCGACGTCTTCTTCGGGCTGTCAGGGTTCCTGATCACGACGCTGCTGTGCGAGGAGTGGGATCGGACCGGCCAGCTCTCGTTCCGACGCTTCTATGAACGCCGCGCGCGCCGGCTGCTCCCGGCCCTGCTGCTGGTCGTCGGAATCTTCGCCGCGTTCTACCTGGCCGCCGCCCCATTCAGGGGCTGGCCACTGGGCTCGCGCGTCACGACGACGCTGCTGTTCGTCAACAACTGGGTCGCGGGCTTCGGCGGCAGCGGCCAGCTCGGCTCGCTGGCGCCAACCTGGTCGCTGGCGCAGGAGGAACAGTTCTACCTGATCTGGCCCTTGATACTGGCGCTGCTGCTCTATCGCCGGCTCCCGCCCGTGGCCGTGCTGGGAATCCTGCTGGCGACGATCGCCGGGTTGCTGGCGCTCGCTCCCTTGCTCGAGCGGCACGTCCACTCCTACGACCTCTACTTCTCGCCGCTCGACCGCGGCGCCGAGCTGCTGTTCGGCTGTGCCGGCGCAGTCGCCTGGCGCAACCGGCTGCTCACGCTCCCCGCTCGTTGGCGCGTGCTGCCCGACCGTGTCCGGCGCCGGTTCTCCGGCCGATTCGAGTGGGGGTCCCTTTTGTGCTTCGCCCTCGCGGGTGCATTCGCGGCGCTGCTGTTCGCCAGCCACCACCACCGCGCGCAGACGCGGCACATCTACCTGGCCGCGAACGCCTTGGCCGTGCCGCTGATCATCGCCCTCCTAGGTGCCCCGGGCTGTCTGCTGGCCAAGCTGATCGGCAGCCGACCGCTGCGATACATCGGGCGGATCAGCTACTGCCTGTACCTGTGCCACCTACTGATCCACAACCTCCTGCAGCACTACGTCCCTGGCCTCTCCATCTATCCCTACGCGCTTCTCACATTCGCGGTCAGCTTCGCGATCGCGGGCGCCTCGTGGCGGCTGCTGGAGGCGCGCGTCCTGCGTGCCACCTGGCCTCGGCGCACCTCGGGCGTGGTTCGAGAACCGCGGTCGTGGCGGGGAAAGCGAGCACGCAGCGTCCCCTATCCGGATCGGGCCTACCACTAGGTTGCGAGGGGCAGGCTCCGGGGTTCCCGGGGCGCTCCAGACGGTCAGCGCCGCACGGATGCTCCCCGATAAGATTCCCACCCTCATGTCCGAGCTCAACCTGATCCTGTTGGGGCCTCCGGGCGCCGGCAAGGGCACCCAGGCCGATCGCCTCCACCACGACTTCCAGCTCCCGTTCATCTCGACCGGTGACATGCTGCGGGCCAACGTCAAGGAGGGGACGCCGCTCGGCAAGGCCGCGAAGGAGCACATGGACGCTGGCGGGCTGGTGCCCGACGACTTGATCGTCGCCATGGCGGCGGACCGGCTCCGGCAGGACGACGCCCGCGACGGCTTCATCCTCGACGGCTTTCCGCGGACGACCGCGCAGGCGGAGGCGCTCGAGGAGCAACTGCGTGAGGAGGGCCGTCAGGTCACGGCGGCGCTGCTGCTGGATGTGCCCGACGAGGAGGTCGTCAGACGGATCTCGGGCCGCCGAGTCTGCACCAAGGCGGGCCACAACTACCACGTCGAGTTCGCCCCGCCGAAGGAAGAGGGCATCTGTGACGTCGACGGCTCGCCACTGATCCAGCGGGACGACGACAAGCCCGAAGTGGTTCGCAACAGGCTCCGCGTCTATCACGAGAAGACCTCACCTCTGATCGAGTTCTACGACGACCGTGGGCTGCTGCGCCGAATCGACGGAACCCACAGCCCCGCCGACGTGCAGGATCACATTCGCGCGGTGATCGCGACGCTCAAGCTGGAGGCCGACGTCTAGTGGACGGACCACAGGATGACCGAATCGGTCATCTCGTCATCCAGGTAGGGGGATCGGCGCCGTGATCATCAAGAAGAGCCCCGAGGAGATCGAACAGATGGCGGCCGCCGGAACCGTCCTCGTCAAGACGATGAACCTGCTCGCCGGCAAGATCCGGCCCGGGGTCACCACCGGCGAGCTCGATGAGGCGGCCGAGCGTTTCATCCGTTCGCAGGGGTGCGAGCCGGCCTTCAAGGGCTATCGGGGGTTCCCGGGGTCGATCTGCGCATCGCCCAACTCGATGGTGGTGCACGGAATCCCGGGTTCGTACAAGCTGGAGCGCGGCGACATCATCTCGCTCGACATCGGCGTGATTCGCGACGGCTGGGTGGCGGACGCCGCGCGCACGTTCCCGGTTGGGGCGATCAGCCCGGTCGCACACAAGCTCTTGACGGTCACCGAGGAATCGCTTCAGCTGGCCGTCCTGGAGTGCACGCCCGACAACCGGCTCGGGGATGTCTCGCACGCCATCCAACAGCACGTCGAGGCGGCCGGCTTCTCGATCATTCGGACGCTCGTCGGCCACGGGATCGGCCGCAGCATGCATGAGGATCCGCAGATCCCCAACTACGGCAGTGCCGGCTCCGGGATCGCGCTCGAGCCCGGCATGGTGCTCGCCGTCGAGCCGATGGTCACCGTCGGTCGCCACACCGTCAGGATGGGGGAGGACCACTGGTCGATCTTCTCGCAGGACGGCTCGCTCGCGGCGCACTTCGAGTTCACGATCGCGGTCACGGAGACCGGACCACGGATCCTGACGCCATGGCATGAGGCCGGTAACGGCCGTGTTGCGGCCTGAGCCGGGGTTGCGGCCTGAGCCTGTCCCGCGGCCCGTTACACCCTGGAACTAGTTGCTAATATCGCGGGATGCGCCTGCAGCGCGGTTTGCGTTCCTGGCGCTCTACTCCCGGCGGGGTAGCGGCGACCGCACCGGTCGCCAGAGCCGCGACGGGACTCAGCTAACAGAAATCTTTGGACGAGAGCGAAACGACGTGAAAGTACGACCGTCGGTCAAGCCGATGTGCGAGAAGTGCAAGATTATCCGCCGGCACGGACGTGTGCTGGTCATCTGCTCGAACCCGCGACACAAGCAGCGGCAGGGCTGATGGCGCGCATCTCAGGAGTCAACATTCCGCTCAACAAGCGGGTCGAGATTGGTCTCACCTACATCTATGGGATCGGGCGTCCGACGTCCAACAAGCTGCTCACCGAAGTCGGGGTCGAGCCGGACCGCAAGGTTCGCGACCTGACCGAGGAAGAGGTCGTCAAGCTTCGTGAACTGATCGACTCCCAGATGGTGGTCGAGGGGGACCTGCGGCGGGAGCGCTCGCAGAACATCAAGCGGCTTCAGGAGATCGGCTCCTACCGCGGCCTGCGCCACCGTCGTGGACTTCCGGTCCACGGTCAGAACACCAAGACCAACGCGCGGACCCGCAAGGGCCCGAAGCGTATGCAGGTGGCCGGTAAGAAGAAGGCCGGTAAGAAGTAGATGCCAGCACCCCGTAGGCCCCAGCGCGGGCGCCGTCGTGTTCGCAAGAACATTCCGGTCGGCCAGGCGCACATCAAGACGTCGTTCAACAACACGATCGTTTCGCTCACCGATCGTGAAGGCAACGTGATCGCGTGGGAGTCAGCCGGCGGCGCCGGCTTCAAGGGCTCGCGCAAGTCGACCCCGTTCGCAGCTCAGGTCACCGCCGACGCGGCGGCTCGGAAGGGCATCGAGCACGGCCTCCAGAAGGTCGAGGTGTTCGTCAAGGGTCCCGGCTCCGGCCGCGAGACCGCGATCCGCTCACTGCAGGCGGCAGGGCTCGAGGTCACCGGCGTCAAGGACGTCACCCCCCAGGCTCACAACGGCGTTCGGCCGCGGAAGCGCCGGAGGGTCTGATCATGGCGCGTGACACAGGACCCCAGTGCAAGCAATGCCGTCGTGAGGGCCAGAAGCTGTTCCTCAAGGGCGAGCGTTGCCTGACCGACAAGTGTGGCGTCGAGCGTCGCTCGTATCCGCCCGGGGAGCACGGCCGCGGCCGCCAGAAGCAGAGTGAGTATCGCGTCCAGCTGCGCGAGAAGCAGAGGGCAAAGCGCTACTACGGCGTGCTGGAGAAGCAGTTCCGGAATTACTACGAGAAAGCCTCGCGTCAGCCCGGGATCACGGGCGAGAACCTGCTGCGCACGCTCGAGTGCCGGTTCGACAACGTGCTGGTGCGCCTCGGCTTCGCCGCCTCGCGGCGGCAGGCACGGCAGCTGATCCTGCACGGCCA
The DNA here is from genome assembly GCA_963830475.1 of uncultured Solirubrobacterales bacterium. Lineage (GTDB taxonomy): Bacteria > Actinomycetota > Thermoleophilia > Solirubrobacterales > Solirubrobacteraceae > Palsa-465. The sequence goes on from CAWHMX010000009.1 coordinate 668,240, forward strand.
CTGGACCGTCAACGGGCGTCGGGTAAACATCGCCAGCTACCAGCTACGGCAGAACGATGTGATCGCGATCCACACGCGTTCCTCGGCGACCCAGGTCATCCGCGACGCGACGGAGCTCACCGGCCAGGTGCCGGCCTGGCTCCAGGCCGATCACGACTCGCTCACTGCGAAGGTCCTGCGCAAGCCCGAGCGGCGGGAGATCGCCGCCCCGGTGCAGGAGCAGTTGATCGTCGAGCTGTACTCGAAGTAGCCCCAGAATTTGCCGGTCGCGCGCCAACGGCGAGCGATCGTGAACCGCCGCCCAATAACGGCGCCAGAACCCACGATGTTAGGAACGCCGATGCTTGACTTTCAAGTCCCCCGAATCTCCAGCGAGTCAGTCGAAGAGAACCGCGGTTCGTTCACGATCGAGCCGCTCGATCGCGGCTTCGGCTACACGTTCGGCAACTCGCTGCGACGGGTACTCCTCTCCTCGTTGGCGGGCGCGGCGGTCACCAGCGTGCGGATCGAGGGAGTCGCGCACGAGTTCTCGACGATCAAGGGGGTCAAGGAGGATGTGACCGACATCGTCCTGAACCTCAAGGGGATCGTCTGCCGGATGCACTCGGATGCGACCGAGGTCGAAGCGCCGCTGGTCGTGAGCGGTCCCGGTGAGATCACCGCCAAGGACATCGATCTTCCCTCCGGCGTCGAGATTCTCAATCCGGACGCCCACGTCGCGACGCTCGAGAAGAACACGAAGCTCGAGGTGTATCTGACGATCGGACGTGGCCGCGGCTACCGTCCGGCAGAGGAGAACAAGTCGTCCGATCAGCCGATCGGCGTGATCCCGATCGACTCGATCTTCTCGCCCGTGCGCCGCGTCGCCTACAACGTCGAGCAGGCCCGCGTCGGCCAGAAGACCGACTTCGACAAGCTCACGCTCGACATCGAGACCGACGGTTCGATCGACCCGCACGCTGCCCTGCGTGAGGCTGCCGAGATCCTGATCTCGCAGCTCGCGATCTTCACCGACGCGGACCGCGTCATCGAGCTGCGAGACACCGGTGTCTCGGCGATGCTCGATCAGGCCGTCGTCGGCGGCGAGCCGTCGCGCTCGACGACGCGGACTCCAAACGCGATGGACGACATCCTGATCGAGGAGCTCGAACTCGGGGTGCGGTCCTACAACTGCCTCAAGCGTGCCGGCATCCAGACCGTCGGCGATCTCGTCTCCAAGAGCGAGGGAGAGCTCAACGCGATCCCCAACTTCGGCAAGAAGTCGATCGACGAGGTGATCGAGACCCTGCACGCGCGCGGCTTGGCGCTGCGCGAAGGCTAAGATCAGTTGGTCAGAGGAGCCAGATGCGCCATCAACGCAACCGATACCAGCTGTCGCGCAGCGCCTCGCACCGCAAGGCGCTGCTGATGAACCTCTCCAAGGAGGTCATCGAGCACGAGCGCATCCAGACGACGGAGGCCAAGGCCAAGGCCGTCAAACCCGAGATCGAGAAGCTGATCACGCTCGCCAAGCGCGGCGATCTGCACGCCCGGCGCCAGGCGCTGTCAGCGCTCGGGCAAGACAAGTTCGCCGTCTACAAGCTGTTCGAGGAGGTCGCTCCCCGTTACACCGAGCGGCCCGGCGGCTACACGCGGATCCTGAAGCTCGGCCCGCGCCGCTCGGACAGCAGCGAGATGGTCCTCCTCGAGTTGGTCTAGCGAAATCGATTAGAGGTGCGCGTCGGTGACGGCGCGTTTGACGATCGAGTACGACGGGACCGAGTTCGTCGGCTGGGCGGCACAGCCCGGTCAGCGGACCGTCCAGGGCGAACTGGAGCGCGCGCTGGCGACAGTGCTGCGGCGCGAGGCGCCGCTGACCGTCGCCGGCCGCACGGACACCGGCGTGCACGCGTGGGCGCAGGTCGCGTCCCACGAGGGCGAGGCGGCTTCGCTGACCAGCCTCAATGCGCTGCTCCCTCCGGACGTGTCGGTGCTGGCGTCCGAACCGGCCGCGCCGGGCTTCGACGCCCGTCGCGACGCGACCTCGCGCGCGTACTGCTATCGCGTGCTCGCCCGCCCCGGGCGCCCAGCGCTCGCCCGCGGGCGAGCGCTGCACTGGACTCACCTGGTCGACGTCGGCACTCTGCATGAGTGCGCGTCATTGCTCGTCGGCACCCACGACTTCACCGCGTTCACGCCGACCGAGACGTATCACGTGCGCTTCTCGCGCGACGTCTACGCCGCCAATTGGCGGGGTGGGCGGCGACCAGGATCACGGCCTCCTCGAGTTCTGGATCGAGGCGGATACGTTCATGCGCCACATGAACCGGGTTCTGGTCGGGACGATGCTCGACGTGGCGCGCGGTCGGCTATCGCTCAACGACTTCGCGCAGTTGCTGGAGGGACGGCCGCGGACGCAGGCCGGTCCGACGGCGCCGGCCCACGGGTTGTATTTCGCCGGAGCCGGCTACCGCGGCGAGCGCCTGATCAGCTCACCGCCGCCGGGTCGGGCCGGACGATGACGGTGTCGGCGATCTTTACGATCTCGTCGACGGGAAGCCCGGCGCGCGTGGCGTGGTCGCGGATCGCTTCAGGATCGGTCGCCTCGTATACGCAGAACGTGCCCAGCGAGCCGTTTGGCTCCGAAAGCACGTAGCTTCGAATCCAACGCACCCGGTCGGGCATCTCCTCGTCCCCGACCCTGGTCGAGCGCGCGGCCGCCTCTTGGAGTTCCTCGACTGACCGCCATCCCTCCCGTCGCACGATCCCGTAAAGCTCCATCGTTCTGCCCTCCGTTAGTTGACTGGTGGGGAGACCGTACAGATGGCGGCGCCGTCGATCATCGGCAGAACTACCTATCTTTCGGCGGGCGCCACGTGTCGGCGCCACCGTCTAGTGGGTCTCCCCGGAACGTTCCGCCCGAAAGGGCGAAGTACGGGGGCCGCGCTGGCCGAGGACGCAAGAGCCGTGGCGTGGCAGCGCCACGCGAGGCTCTGAGGACACAGGCCAGTGGTCAGCCGGACGAGCAATTTCGGGTGGAATGTTTCTGGGAGCCCCACTAGCTTTAGAAACCCACATGCGGGTTCTGCTGACCAACGACGACGGGATCGAGGCTGACGGCCTGCATGCGCTGAGGCGGGCGCTGCAGGACGTTCCCGGCATCGAGCTCGGCGTCATCGCGCCAGACGGCAACCGGTCGGCGATGGCTCGGTCGATCACCACCCGCCGGCCGCTCTGGGTCGAGGAGCTCGAGTTCGAGGACGGCGCCGTTGGATATGCCAGCGACGGGACCCCGGTCGACTGCGTCCGGCTCGCGAGCCTGGGCCTGATCGACCACTGGCAGCCTGACCTCGTAGTCGCCGGCATCAATCACGGCTCGAACCTCGGAGACGACATCACGTACTCAGGGACCGTGGCGGCGGCGCTGGAGGGCGTCGTCCTCGGAATTCCCGGAATCGCCGTCTCACAGCAGTCGCGCGCGCTGGAGCTCGACTTCCGGGAGACGAACGCGTTCGACTTCGCGGTCGCGGCGAGCTTCGCGGCGCGTCTCGTCGGCGAGCTCCAGAGCGAGCCGATGCCGCCCGGGACGCTGCTCAACGTCAACGTCCCCGGCACCGATCCGCAGGGGGTGACCGTCGCCCGGCTCGGCAAGCGCGTCTACCGCGACGAGCTGGCGCTGGTCGAGGAGGGCGGCCCCGGGCGGCGCCTTTACCGCGTCTACGGTGAGGCCGCCACGACCCCGGACGAGCGCGACACCGACATCGTTGCGATCGCGGCCGGGCAGATCGCGGTCACGCCGCTGCACTTCGATCTCACCTACCACGCGGGCGTCGAAGCGCTGGCCGCGCGCGACCTCGAGCGCCTGCTCGAATCCGCTCCCGCACGGTGAGCGGCGACCTCGCACGGCGGGCCGCCGAGTTGCGGCGGCTGCTCGACTACCACTCGCACCGGTATTACGTTCTCGACGACCCGGAGATCTCCGACTCCGACTACGACAAGCTGCTCGATGAGCTGCGGGCGATCGAAGCGAGTCACCCCGAGCTGCAGACTCCGGACTCTCCGACGCAGCGGGTCGGGGGCGAGCCGGTTTCAGACCTGGTCAAGGTCAGACATCCGCAGCGAATGCTGTCGCTGGGCAACGCGCGCTCCGCGGACGAGTTGCGGGCCTGGATACAGCGGATGCGCAACCACCTGGCCCGCGAGGGGATCGAGAATCCGGTGTTTGAGTTCATCGCCGAGCCGAAGATCGACGGCCTGGCGATGTCGCTGATCTACCGCGACGGCGTGCTCGAGCGCGCCGCCACCAGGGGAAACGGGGAGATCGGCGAGGACGTGACCCACAACATCCGCACGATCGCCGTGATCCCCTTGCGGCTCGACCTCTCCGATCCGCCGGCGACACCCTCTGGGGGCCCGCCACCCCACATGGTCGAAGTGCGCGGGGAGGTCTACATGTCGCTGCCCGATTTCGCCGCACTAAACGAACGCCGCGCCGAGCAGGGCCTGTCGACGTTCATGAACCCGCGCAACTCCGCCGCCGGCACCGTCAGGCAGCTCGACCCGAAGCTGGTGGCCGAGCGCCCGCTGTCGTTCTGGGCCTACCAGATTGGCGTCACCGAGGGCCTGTCGTTCGCGACTCACTGGGACGCGCTCGAGTGGCTGCGGGAGCGCCGCTTTCCCGTGCACCCGGACATCCGTAAGCTCGACTCCGAGGACGACGTCATCGCCCAGTGCCTCGCATGGGAGCGGCGACGTGGGTCGCTCGATTTCGAGATCGACGGCGTCGTCGTCAAGGTCAACGACTTCGAGCTGCAGCGCCGGTTGGGGGTCGTCGGCCGGGAGCCGCGGTGGGCGATCGCATGGAAGTTCGCCCCGACGACCGCAGTCACGAAGCTGCTCGAGATTCGCTGGAATCCAGGCAAATTCGGGGATTTGCATCCTTACGCGGTGCTCGAGCCCGTCCAGGTCGCCGGCGTCACGATCAAGCTGGCGACGCTGCACAACGAGGAGGACCTCGCCCGTAAGGACATTCGGCCGGGCGAGGAGGTGATCGTGCTACGAGCCGGCGATGTGATCCCGCAGGTTCTGTCGCCCGCGCCCCACGTCGCCGAGCGCGACGATCGTCCGCCGAGGCCCGTGCCGCCGGCCAACTGCCCGGTCTGTGGAACGCCGACGATCAAGCCGGCGGATTCGGTCTTCACCGTCTGCCCGAACCGCGAGTGTCCCGGCCGCCGGTGGCAGCTGCTGACGAGCTTCGCCGGCGTGATGGACATCGACGGCCTCGGCGAGAAGCTTGTCACGTTGTTCATGGACCTCGGGTGGGTCACGACGGCCGGGGACTTCTACCGGCTCACGGCCGAGCAGATAGCCGCGCAACCGGGCTTCGGCGAGGTGTCCGCCGGCAAGTTGGTGGCGGCGGTCGAGGCCTCCAAGCGCCAGCCGTTCGGGCTGCTTCTGTTCGCCCTGGGCATCGAGGAGGTCGGTTATGTCACCGGCCGCAACCTGGCCCAGCAGTTCCGGACGATCGACGCCCTGCTGGCGGCGACGCCGGAGCAGATCGAGCAGACGCCCGGCGTCGGCCCGAAGATGGCGGCGAAGATCCATTCCCAGCTTGCAGACCCACAGATGCGGGCGCTGATCGACGATCTGAGATCCCTCGGCTTGGCCTTCGAGGAGGAGGGACCACCGCCGGGCGAGGGGCCACTCGCCGGCCAGACATTCGTCCTCACCGGCACCCTCCCCAACCTGACCCGCGAGCAGGCGACCGAGATGATCCTCGCCGCCGGCGGCCGTGTCACTGGCTCGGTCTCGCGCAAGACCGCCTACGTCGTCGCCGGAGACAGCCCGGGCTCGAAGCTCGCAAACGCCGAGCGACTGGGAGTCCCGGTGCTCGACGAGGTCGGCTTTCAGACCCTGCTCGACGGTGAGGCGGAGGCCGGCGAACCGCCGAAAGCGTGACTTCCAGGTGCTGGTCTTGCGGGAACCAGCACCTGGACCAGGCGCTTCCGTTGTCCCCTACGGCGGCGACGTGCCGCCTGAGACCACGGTCGGCGTCGTGACCGTCGTGGTCGGACCCGCGGTCGTCGGGGTCGTCCGTGTCGGCGTCGTGCGCGTGGGGACGTAGCGTTGCGGACCGGGGTCGTAGGCGGCCAGCGTCTCGCCCATCAGGTCCTCCTGCTCGTGGCCGTAGTCGGCGTTGGCCTGCGAGTTCAGCAGGAACGCGAACACGAGGTGGTCGCCGTTGGCGGCAGAGCAGTAGCCGACGAGGTTGGCGACGTCGCTGAGTGTTCCGGTCTTGCCGCGACAGTTGCCGACCGCCCGGCTCGGGACCATCTCGTGTTGCATCGTCCCGCGGATCCCGGCAATCGCCAGCGAGTTCGTGAAGGTGGGGTCTGGCTGCATGTGCTCCAGCAGGCTCACGACGTCGGCTGCGGTCGTGCGGTCTGCGCGCGACAGCCCCGAGCCGTCATTGAGCACGGGATGGAGCCCGAGTCGTTCCGCGATCGCGGCGCGCACGACCGCCGCGCCGTTGGCGGTCGTTCCGTCGCCGCCGAGCCGGGCCCCGAGGTCCTTCAGCAGCGTTTCGGCGAAGAAGTTGTCAGAGGGCGAGTTGGTCAGCTCGAGGATCGTCGCCAGCGGCGGTGAGGTGACCGATGCCAGCGTCCGCGCGCCGGGCGGGGTCACGCCGGTCGCGATCCGCGTGCGCTTCGGGACTCTGACACCCGACGACTTCAGCGCGGACGCGAACGCCTGCGTCGCCCACAGCGTCGGCTGTGGCTGCAGCGAGCTCTCGGCGCTGCTCTGAAAGCCTGCGTCGTATGCCAGCGCATCGAGTTGTCCCTCGAGCTCGATGCTCGGCCGATAGCCGGTCGCCGGCGTTCCACGCTCGGAGTCGAAGTACGACCCGTCGCCGACGATCGTGCCGTCGACCTGACGAATCCCGGCTCGCTTGAGTGCGGCGGCCAGCTGTTGCACGGTGGCCCCGGTGCCGTAGTTGACCGCGTCGAAATGCGCGTCCCCGAATGTCGGATCGCCGCCGCCGCGCAGGTAGAGCGTCCCCTTCCAGATCCCTCCGGGGGCAAGCGCGCCGACCCCGAGCACGCTCGTCGTGAACGTGGCGCTCGGCCCCAGCTCCAGCAGCGCCGCGGTCGTCGTGTACAGCTTCTCGACCGACGCCGGCAGCCGCGGCGCCCTCGGCGCGACGGACAGCAGCGTTTGGCCGGTGGTCTCGTCGATGACCAGAGCACTGCTGGCGCCGCCGGCTTTGCGTAGGTCGGTGGTCAACTGACCATGCAGCGCGGAGGCCGACCTCGCCGTGGGAAGCGCCCGGGCGAGGCTGTCGGCCGTCGTCAGCGACAAGCACGTGAACGCCACCAGCACGGCGCCGGCCGTGGCGAGTCCACGGGGAGCAGCCATGTGGGTATCAAACCAGCGAAGACCGGAAAGGTGCGCCGATCTCCTAGTGGACGGACCACTAGCGGAGATGTCAAGAGTGCGTCCTAGAATCACCTGTGCGATGGGGAGTGTCGTCGAGCTCGATCAGACGCGACCGGGCCGGTCGCGGACTGCGCTTGTCCTCGGGGGAGGGGGCTTCACCGCCGGCGTCTACGAGATTGGGGCGCTGCGAGCGCTCGGTCTACTGTCGGTCAACCGGACCGTCAATGACTTCGATGTTTACGTCGGTACCAGCGCCGGGGCGCTGGTGGCGGCCGCGGTTGCGAACGGCATCACTCCCGAGGAGATGATGCGGCTGGTCGTCGAGCAGGAGCCGACGCTTCCGCGGGCTCGGCCCGCGGCACTGCTGAGACCCAACTATCTCGAGTATCTGCTGCGCGGCGTCGAGCTGCCATGGCGGATCGCCAAGCTGACCGGCGGCCTGGTGCGCGGCCTTGGGAAGGTCACCGCGGTCGATGTGGTCGCGGGTTTCGCCGAATCGCTTCCATCCGGTCTTTACTCCACCGGTGGAATCGAGCGCTACGTGCGGAAAGTCCTGTCGAGCGCAGGCCGCTCCGACGACTTCAGGGCGCTCGAGCGCGAGTTGTTCCTGGCAGCGACCGACCTCGACACCGGCGAGCGGATCGTGTTCGGTTCGGAGGGCTGGGACGACGTTCCGATCTCCACCGCGGTCGCGGCGTCCAGCGCGCTGCCGATGGTCTACAAGCCGGTCAAGGTCAGGGGACGGGAGCTGGTCGACGGCGGCATCATGTCGACGACGAATCTTGATCTGGCGGTCGAGGCCGGGGCGCGCTTCGTCGTCGTCGTCAACCCGCTGGTGCCCTACGTCAACGACTTCCAGCATCGAATCCGAACGCTGGCGGGCTCGAGGGTGCGTCGGGTGTCGGATCTGGGGTTCCCGCATATCGGCTATCAAACGTTCAAGATGGTCGCGCACCAGCGGCTGCACGAACTCGCGCGCGGCTGGGAACAGCGCTACCCCGGAGTGGACATCATTCTGATCGAGCCCGAACCCAACGACGAGTTGATGTTCCGCACCGCGATCATGAGCTCGGTGTCGAATGTCGACGTCGCGCGGCACGGCTTTCGTTCGGTGGCGCTCAAGCTCGTCCGCGATTACCCGGACTTCAAGCGGGTGACCGAGCGCCACGGGATCGAGATCTCGGCAACTCGCGTCCGCGACCTAATCCGTCGCTTGGATGCCGAACCGGACCAGGCGAATGCCTGGCGGAAGATATTGGAGCAGACGACCTCAAGGTTGCTGCGTCAATCGGCGCAGCAGTAGCCCGGTCGCTGACGGGGACGCTACGCCGTCGCGAAACCTGTGCTCGAAGGCTCCCCGACTTCCTGGAGGCTCGAGTTGAATAGCGTCTTGTCGATCTTGCCGTTGAAGATCGGCACCCCCCATTCAACGCACTTGGCAATGACGTCCCGGCGCTCTAGTCCCGCCTCGCGGGCCAGCTCCGTGGGCGTCAGGTGATTGGACATTGGTCTTCGTCCTCCTTTGCCGTGACTGCGATCCGATGATTATTGCGCGCCGGCCGGACGCTCGCAATGGATTTGTGCTAGCCAAGTCGCTGGACATCAAATTGGGCGGTATCGGTGGTCGGATGGTCGCGCGATGATCTCCGAGGCGAACCTGACGGCGTGGCTGAGCGCCCGCTCCCAGGAGTGACGATCGTCGAGCGGCCGCCGGTCGAGAGCGAACACCAGGCCGGCATTGAAGGCGTCGCCCGCGCCGGTCGTGTCGGCCACGTCGACGACCGGAGCGGGCTGGGATAGCTCGGCCCCGTTGGGTCCGAGTGCCAGGCAGCCGCGCTGGCCGAGCTTGACGACCACCCACCCGTTCGATGCCTCCTGCAGAATCTGTCCGGCCGCGAGCGGGTCGTCGACTCCGGCGACTGCGCACGCCTCCGCCTCGTTTGGAAGGAACACGTCGACCGACGGCAACAGTTCAAGCACTCGCGCCCGCTTGGTATCCGGGAAGTTCGCCGGGTCCCAGGCGGTGTCGAAGAACGTGCGGGCTCCATGACGGCGCCCGGAGGCGAGCAGCCGAGCGGTGGCATTACGCAATCCCGGCATCACGAAGTAGTCGCAGAGCAACAGGTTCTTCGTGTCGAACACGTCCTCCGGGATATCGGCTCCATCCCACGTGGCGTTGACGCCGAGGTAGGTGATGAACGTGCGGTCTCGGTCGGGTGACTGCAGCGCCAGGGTCAGGCCGCTGCGCTCGCCGGCGATCGTCACAAGATCGCGGTCAAGCCGGAAGGCCTTGAGCTCGTTGCACATCCAGGCGCCGAGGTGGTCGTCGCCGACGCAACCCACCAGGCGTGGCTTCGCGCCCGCGTCAGCGAACGCCAGCGCAGAGTTGGCTCCGGCTCCGCCCAGCCGCATGCTCATCTGGTCGACCAGCAGGCTGGCGCCGCCCGGGGGCAGCTCGGTGACCGGGCTCGCCACCACGTCGATCTGGACGCCGCCGATGATCGTGATCTCCGGGGCCGGCGCCTCCGCTCCGACGTGCGCCGTCATGACAGCGCGACCTTGGTGTCGTTCTGGTGTCGCGTCAGCGGACCGATCACCGAGAGGGAACGAAGCGCTCGATAACCTCCGGTTTGCTGAGCGGCCTCCCGCGAGACCTCGACGTCCACGCTGATCGGGAGGCGCTCCAAGTCGACCAGCACGCCGTCGCAGTCGAAGATGACCAGCTCCGGCCGGGCAGGCACTACGTGTTGGTGATTGGGGACTCGTCGGACGTACCGGAAGCCGCGGTGGCCTCGGCGACCGCCACGTGGCACGCGACCCTCCTGGCCCCGATCTGCGTTGGCCGCGGCGTGACCTGTGAGCACTTTTCGATCGCGTAGGGGCACCGCCACCGGAAGCGACAGCCCTCGGTGGGGTTGATTACCTTCGGCGGCTCCCCGGTGTCGCCGGAGATCGCCTCTCCCTCGATCTGGGAGTCCGCGGCCGCGGACAGGAGCAGCTGCGTGTACGGATGCTTGGGGTCGCCGAGGATGGTTTCCGTCGGGCCTTCCTCGACCAGATGACCCGCGTACATCACGAGCACGCGTTCGGCGACGTACCTCGCGCTCGCCAGGTCATGTGTGATGTACAGAATCGAGACGCCCTGTTGGTCGCGAAGGTCGCTCATCATGTTCAGGACGCCGGCTCGGATCGACAAGTCGAGCATCGACACCGGCTCGTCTGCCAGGATCAGCTTCGGCGACACCGCCAAGGCTTGGGCGAAGCCGACCCGCTGGCGCTCGCCTCCACTCATCTCATATGAGAACTTCCTGAGTGTCTTGGGATTCAGGCCCACGCTCTCGAACATGTGCGCCGCCGCCGCTCGGCGATCGTTACGGCTGAGCTCCGGCCTGTGCAGCGCGAGGTTGCGCATCACACCATGCGAGATCCGAAACACCGGATTGAAAGCGCTGAACGGGTCTTGGAAGACCATCGCCACCTCGCCGCGGTACCAGAGCATGTCCTTCCGCGAGCGCAGCTTCCTCAGTGACCGTCCTCGATATTGGATTTCGCCACGAGTCGGTGGATAGACCTTGGCGAGCAGACGGGCCATAGTGCTCTTCCCGCTGCCGCTTTCCCCAACCAGCGCGACGATCTCGTGCTCGTGAATCGTGAGATTGAAATCGTCGACGGCGTGCAGCACCTGCTTCTTGCCGAACATCCCACCCAAGGTGAAATGCCGTGTCAGATCGACCGTCCGGATGAGCGGCTCGTCAGCCTCAGTCCGCCACCCGAGGTCATCGCTCAGACCGCCTCCTTGGGCTGCTGCTCGTAGAGCAGACACCGCACCTCGGCATCGCCCACCGAATACAGCTCTGGTTCGTGAGTCAGGCAGGCCGGCATGACATCGGGGCAGCGCGGGTTGAAACGACAGCCTGAAGGTAGTCGGGCGAGGTCGGGGGGCGCTCCTGGAATGCCGGCGAGTTCTCGTCGAGGGCCGACGACCGACGGAAAGGCCGCCATCAGCCCGCGGGTATACGGGTGCAGGGGCCGGGCGAAGGTCGCAGCGGTCCGATCGGCTTCTGCGACCTGACCCGCGTACATCACCATGACCCGATCGGAGAAGCGCCTGACCACGGACATGTCGTGCGTCACGAAGATGACCCCAAACCCAAGCTCCTCTTGGAGATCCTTGATCTTGGTCATCAGGGACCGCTGCGCCACCACGTCCAGGGCGGACGTCGGCTCGTCCATCAGCACGAGCTGGGGAGCGAACAGGAGCGCCATGGCGATCATCGCACGCTGACGCATTCCGCCGCTCAGTTGGTGGGGGTAGCTGTCGAGGTGTACCGGGTCGATGCCAACCATCTCCAGAACTTCTGCGGACCGCTGCCGGATCTCCTCGTTCGACGCCTTGCCGTGCCCCTCAATAGTGTCCCTGAACTGGGCCCCGACGCTCTTCATCGGATTGAGCGCGTTCATCGCGCTCTGCATCACGATCGAGAAGTCGCGCCACCGCATGTGGCGAAGGCTCTCCGAGCCGAGCCGCACCATGTCTTCTCCGCGGAAGATCACCCGTCCGCCGACCACCTCTCCGGGCGGCGACAGCAACTGGGACACGGCAAACAGGAGAGTGGACTTCCCGCATCCCGACTCTCCGACGATGCCCAGAAACTCGTGGGGTTCAACGGTGAAGCTGACCCGATCCACAGCGCGCACGTCGGCCGCCTCGGTCACATACTCGACTGACAGGTCGGTGACTTCAAGTACCGACTCGGTCATGCCGCCTCCTTCTTCGCACAGGCCGCAGCGCCGGGTTTCCGATCTCGTCGAAGGCGTAGTTCAAGAGCGCGAAGCCGACGCCCATCAGCGCAACGGCCGCGCCAGGCGCCAGTTCCCAAAGGACATTGCCGGACTCGAGCGCGGCGGACTGCTGAGCGTTGTAGAGCATCGTTCCCCACATCAGCTCGCTGCTGTTGCCCAGTCCGAGGAACTGGAGGCTCGCCGCGAATCCCACCTCGAAGACCGCGAGCGCCAGGAACGATGCGGCGAGCAGCGAAGTCATCGTGGGGACGAGCTCGACCAGGATGACGTACAGCCGCCGTTCTCCCCGAAGGCGCGCGGCGACGAGAAAATCGCGGCTGCGAACCGACAGGCCCTGGGAACGCAGCTGCCGCGCCTGGAACGCCCAGCTCGTGGCGGTCAGCACGATGATCAGCGACGTGACGCTTGGCGACAGATACGCCGACAGCAGGATCAGCAGGGGCAGCACTGGAATGATCAGGAACACGTCCGTCAGCAGGGTCAAGGCCCGATCGGTCACGCCGCCCAGGTATGCGGCGCTCACTCCGATGATCATCGAGATGAAGGTGGCGATCGCGCTCACCACCAGCGTGACGACGAGCGTCAGGCGCGTGGCCCACACAAGCTGGGAGAACACGTCCTGGCCAAGCTGGGTGGTGCCGAGCAGGTGCGACGATGACGGCCCCTGATTCGGCAGATACAGAGATGCCTGCGGAGGGTGGTTGGCGACAAGTCCGGGGAACGCCGCCACGAATGCGATCAGCACGAGAATCAAGACGCCGACCGTCGCCTTGCGGTTGCGGATGACCGCGAGCAGGAAGCGCTGGGAGCCGGCGGCGGCGCCTCCGATCTCGGGCTGGTCAGCCTGCGCGATGCCAGCCACCGCCATGTCAGGCCTCTCGCGTCCGCGGGTCGAGCATCGCCGTGGCAATGTCGGCGATCAGCACGCAGACGAGCACGGCAACCGTGTAGAAGAGGAAGAGCCCCTGCATGAGCGGCAGGTCATGATCGGTGGTGGCCGTGTAAAAGAGGTAGCCGAGCCCCGGGTAGGAGAACAGATACTCGATCAGGATCGCGCCGCCCAGCACGTAGCCAAGCTGCATCGCAAAACCGGTCAGGTTGGGCAGGATCGCGTTTCGGGCGGCGTAGTCGAACATCACGCGCCGGCTCGGCAAGCCCTTGGCGCGGCCCATCTTCACGTAGTCCTCCCCGATCGTCGTGATCATGTTGTTTCGCATCGAGTAGACCCAGAGTCCGGCGGTCACGATGGTGAGGCTGATCGCGGGAAGGATGGCGTGCTCCAGGACGTCGCCGATGAAGGACAGCGAGAAAGACGGCGTCGCACCAATCGTGTAGTTGCCGCCGAGCGGCAACCAGTTGAGCTTGACGGCGAAGACGTAGATCAGCAGCAGGCCGACGAAGAAGACCGGAATGGTCGAGAGGATGAACAGGGATGGAGGGAGGATCGAATCGACCCGGCTTCCCCGTCGCCACGCGCTGATCACGCCGACGAGCGTGCCGATCACGAACGCAAGCACCGTCGTCACCCCGACCAGGCCAAGCGTCCACGGTAGCTTCGAGGTGATCTCGCTGATCACAGGCACGTTCTGAACTGTCACCCCGAGCTGAAGGGTCAAACAGTTCCAAAGGTACTGGAAGTAATCGGCCAGAACGTTGTGGTGGACACCCACGCCGAACTCGATATCGAGCGCGTGCAGCGCCGCCGGGTTGACATTCCGCATCGTGCTGAGCACGGCCTGGGCCTCATTGCCCGGCATCACCCGCGGGATGATGAAGTTGACGGTCATCGCAGCCCACAGGGTCACGAAGAACAGACCCAGTCGGCGCGTGAGATATCTCATCGTTCAGAGCCTCTGGATCTCAGCTGGATCGGGGTCCCGCGGCTCACTTGATGGGATACAAGCGAGCCACGAGGCCCCGCGACTCACTTGATGGGATACAACCGAGCCACGACCTGCCCGTTGTCGGGGAACGAATATGGCGACGGTTGCGCATACGGATTGGACGGCGTCGGCCAGCCGCCGATCTTGCTCGTGTCGTACTGGTACCAGTCGACCCCCTCCGTCGTTGGAATGAAGGGGACGTCGTCCACCATGACCTTCTGGATCCGGTGGATGATCTGGACCTGCTGAGCGCGGCTCGCCGAGGAATACCTGTTGAACAGCGCGTCCACTGCACTGTTCTTGAAGCGTGGGTAGTCCGTCGAGCCGATGTTGCCGCTGAACAGCCACCCACGGAGCTCGTAGTACGGACTTGGTCCGGGTGCCGCCGCTGGGCCGCCGCTGCCGGCGTAGGCTAGTTGGAACTTCCCACTCTGAATGTCCGCGGTGTATGGGGTGCTGTCCTCATCCTGAACCGTCACGGCGATCCCGACGGCTTTCAACTCCTGGGTCACGATCTGAAGCGAGGCATCCCAGTCTGAGTAGCCACTGATCGTCTTGATCGTGAAGGACAGCGGCTGCCCGCTCTTGGACTCATAGATGCCGTTCGAGCCCTTCTTGAAGCCCGCTGCAGTCAGCAGGTGCTTGGCCTTGCTCGGGTTGTACGTCTGGGGCGTCAAGGAGCTGTCGGACCAGCTCTTGAACGTCGGCGTGATCACACCCGTCTGGTTGGCCGCCTGCTGCTCGCCTCCCTCACCGAGCCGCGCGATCATCGGCCGGTTCAACGCATAGGCGATCGCCTCGCGCACCGGAAGCTGACTTAGCAGCGGGTTGCTCAGGTTCGGGACCAGGGCGACGTTCAGGACCGGCGCGTACCAGACGTGGCGGTGGGCGGGATCCTTGTCGAGATAGAACGACTTCACGTTCGGGATGTACTGGCCGCCCCACTGTGCCTGACCCTGCGCCAGGAAGAGGTTGGCGGGGGTATTGCTCAAGAACGCCGGGTAGTCGATCTCCTGGATCCGCGGCACCGGGTGAGCGGCGGTGCTCTTCCAATAATGGGGATTGCGCAGGTACTTGATGTTCTGCGCCGAGCAGCTCGAGACCAGGTATGGACCGGTGCCGACCGGTTGCGCGTCGGTGTAGGAATGAAGCTTGCTCTGGGTCAGCTTTGACCAGATGTGCTGCGGAACGATCGGGGTCAGGTTGGCGACGTAGTAGAAATACGGCTGCGCGGGCGCCTTGAAGCTGAACACGACGTGATTGGTGCCCTTGAGGGCTACGCGCGTGAGCGGGCCGCCATCCGAGCTCCAGAGCGCGTTGAGGTCGATCACCTTGTCGCCCTTCATCGCGTTGAACGTGTAAACAACGTCCGCGGCACTGAACGGCTTGCCGTCCGACCACTTCACTCCATGGCGGATGGTGAACGTGAGCTTCCTATAGCCATCGGACCACTGCGACGAGGCCGCCAGCATCGGGGCCGGGGCCGCGCTGCTCTGGAGGATGTTGACGTACTCCAGCGGCTCATAGACCAGGGCGAACGTGATGCCCGGGCCCTCGTCCGAAGAGACGAATGGATTGAACTGACAGGGCCAGGTTCCTCCGTACTCGTTATCGATGACGAGCTTGCCACCGATCGTGCTTGCGCTGCTCGACTTCGACCTGGATGTGGTCTTGGACGACCCGCTCGATGCGGCAGCCAGGGCGCAAGCCGCAACCAAACAGATGAGCAAACCAAAGCGCTTCACCGCCACCCTCCGTTCCCCGAACTGTGTTTGCCGACTCCCACGGCCGGACCTGCATCGACCTGCCGGCGCCGCATCCTACTAAAAATCAGCCGCTGGATCCATTTGGGAAATGCTTGAACAAAAGGACTATATCCCTTCGGGTTGCCCGGATGCAACCAGGAGCGAGATCGGACCTAGGTTTTCCAATTCGCTCGGACGACCCCGGATTTCGTTCCGGCACCGTGCGGTAGGAGCATCGCGCGAGCGGCTCGCAGCGCGACCGCGATCGCGCCCTGTAGGGCGGCGCGCTCAGCCAATAAGCTGGTCTCGATCCGGGCGGTGATCGGCACTAGCGCCGCTGCCGAACCGCGGACAGGCCGCAGCAGCAAGGGACTTGCGCCGATTCCCCCCCGAGGACGACCAGTTCCGGGTCGAGAATCGCACACGCCGTCGCGATCGCAGCGCCCAATCGCGCGGCGACGTTGTCGACGACGGAGCGCGCTGTGACGTTCGCAGCGCCGGCAAGCTGGAACAGCTCGGAGACCGATGAGACCACGGGATCCTCCGGACGGCGGCGCTCCCTGAACGCCATAAGGATCGCTGCCGCGCCGACCTCGTCCTCCAGTCCTCCGTGGAGCCGGTGCCTGGGGTCGAATGGATCGGCGGCTGAGGGCAGGTAGCCGATCTCCCCCGCCGCGCCGTGCGCTCCACGAACAAGCTCGTCGTCGATGATGATCCCCATCCCGACGCCTGCCCCGATCGAGATGAACACCATCGTCGAGACTCCTCGCGCAAGGCCGAACCACTTTTCGCCAACTGCGGCCAGGTTGACGTTGTTCTCGATGATCACAGGCAGGTCGAAGCGATCCCGGATCACCTCGAGCGGATCGAAGCCGCCCTCCGGTACGACGTTGTAAGCCAATGACGTGACCCGGCCGCTGGCCTGGTCTACGATTCCGGGCGAGGACATCCCCAACGCCAGCGGACGCCCATGCACGGCGCTCGTCTGATCGATGACCTCGCTGACCATCTCGAGCACCTGCACCCCGATCGCGCGGCTGCCGTCCTTGGCCGTCGGCTGCGTCAAATCGAACAGTGGCTCGCCGAACAGGTCGGCCGACGCTACGCGAACGTTGCTTCCGCCGATGTCTCCGCCCACGACGAAACCGGCACGAGAGCTGACGACGTATGCGACCGGCTTGCGCCCACGTTGGCCCATGCGCCTGCCTGACGCGCGAACGAGCCCCTCTCGCTCGAGGCGATTGACGGCAGCCGAGACAGTTGGCTTCGAGAGGTTCGTGACCGTCGCGATCTCAGGGCGGGTGATCGGCCCGCGTCGGAAGATCGTCTCGAGCACAGCCTGCTCTCCGAACTCGCGCAAGAGACTGAGGCGCGAGTCGGCTCTGGCGCCCAGGGTCAGCCAGCTGCTGCCATCCTCGTTTGGACCACGTATTGAGGTCATCCCTTTATGAATTCATGGTCCGTTTGACCCGAAAGAATAGGCATCGTATCGTAGATAAGGCAAGGTCCCTTTCAAAACGGAGGACTTGGCGGCGGTGGAACGATGAAGCTGGCGGTGATCGGAGCGGGTTCGACATACACGCCGGAGCTCGTCTCGGGGTTGATGCGCGAGCAGGGGCGACTTGCGGTTCGCGAGCTCATGCTGCACGACGTCGACTTCGCGCGACTCGAGGTGGTCGGCGGTCTGGCACGGCGGATGCTCGACCGCCAGGATTACCGCGGAGGGTTTGCGCTGACAGGTGAGCTCGATCGCGCTCTCCAGGGCGCCGAGTTCGTCCTGATCCAGCTGCGCGTAGGCGGGCAAGCGGCCCGCCTACACGACGAGACGGTCCCCGCTGCGTGTGGGTGCGTCGGTCAGGAGACCACGGGCCCCGGCGGCCTTGCCAAGGCGATGCGGACCGTGCCCGTGGTCCTCGAGATCGCCGAGCGAGCTCGGCAGCTGGCGGCCGACGGGGCATGGATCATCGATTTCACCAATCCCGTCGGCATCGTCACCCGAGCGCTGCTCGACGCGGGCCACCGGGCAATCGGCCTATGCAACGTCGCGATCACCTTCCAACGTCGCATCGCGGCGCATCTTCACGTCGCTCCTGAGCGGGTGCTGGTCGACCAGGTCGGCCTCAACCACCTCACATGGATCCGGGCTGTGCGTCTCGACGGCCAAGACGTTTTGCGTGACCTCCTGCAGTCGTTCGGCGAGGAGCTTGCCCACGAGATCCGGCTGCCGCGGGCGCTGCTCGACGAGCTCGGCGTCATCCCCTCCTATTACCTACGCTACTTCTACGCGGAGCGTGAGGTCGTCGGTGAGCAGCAGGTCGAGCCGCCTCGGGCTCAGGTGGTGGCCGACATCGAGCGGCAGCTGCTCGAGCTCTACCGGGACCCGGTGCTGGCGGAGAAGCCCGCGCTGCTGGAGCAGCGCGGGGGGGCCTACTACAGCGAGGCCGCTGTCGCGCTCGTCGCCTCGCTCGCCGCAGACACGGGCGATACGCAGGTCGTAGACGTGCGCAACCAAGGGGTCCTTGCCGGGCTGGCCGACGACGATCTCGTCGAAGTGCCGGCGCGCATCGGGCGCACCGGCGCCAAACCGCTTCCGCAGCAACCGCTCGCTCCGGAGCTGCTGGGGCTCGTCCAGCACGTTGCGGCTTATGAGCGACTCGCCGCCGAGGCAGCCCGGGAGGGTGATCTGCGAATCGCTCGCAGGGCTTTGATGACAAATCCGCTAGTCCGGGAATACGCGCTGGCGGACGAGCTGCTCGAAGCAACCCTCGTTGGCCCCACCGTTTCGGCCGCGGTGCCGACCGAGGTGGCCAGGTGAGCATGCACCTGGACGGAGGGCTGGTGCTCGCCGTGGACGGGGGCGGCACTAAGACCGACCTTGCGCTGCTCAGCTCCACCGGACGCCTTCTCTCGTTCGTGCGCGGAGGCAGAAGCCAGTCCTATTATCTGGGCGTCGAGGGCTCGATCGCTGTGGTCCAGGACCTGCTTGAAAGGGCCGTCACCCGCGCGGGGCTCGATCCGATGGATCGCCCCATCGCATCGGCCGCGTACGTCCTGCTAGCCGGTGCCGACCTTCCGGAAGAGAGGTCGACCATCCAAGCCAGAATCAAGCAGCTCGAGTGGAGCACGCGGCTGGTTGTGGACAATGACACGCCGGCGCTGCTGCGTGCCGGCACGGCCCGCGGTTGGGGGATCGCCGTGGTGTGCGGCGCCGGGATCAACTGCCTGGGTCGCAGGCCCGACGGCCGTGAGGTCAGGTTTCTTTCGTTTGGAGCGATCAGCGGCGACTGGGGCGGTGGTGCCGACCTGGGTATGGCCGCACTGTCGGCGGCTGCGCGCAGCCTTGACGGTCGCGGGCCGAAAACGGTGCTTGAGACATCAGTCCCCGTGCACTTCGGGCTGAACGATCCGCTCGAGTTGGCGCGAGCAATACACCTGCAACTGATCCCCGAGATTCGGCTCGGTGAGCTTGCCCCGGTGGTCCTGGCCGCCAGCGCTGAGGATCCTGTCGCGGCGGGCATCGTCGACCGCCTGACCGACGAGGTGATCGCGTTCGCGAGCGCGGCGCTTCGGCGGCTCGAGCTGACGGAGGCGGACGCGGATGTGATCCTGGGAGGGGGGATCCTCCGGTCCGTCGCGCCGAGCGTCATCGAGGCGATTGCCGCGGGAGTCGGTGAGGTGGCGCCAGACGCACGTGTCCGGCTTGCCCCGAGCGCGCCGATCGTGGGCGCTGCCCTGCTTGGGCTCGACGCGCTCGGCGCCCGCGCGGACTCAAAGGCCCGCGCGTGCGATCAGCTCGATGCCGCGGCCGCGAAGGTGCACGACGAGCCGACTGCGGCCGACCCGCTGCCCACCGGCACACAATCGCCGTCGCTTCAACGGCCAGCTCGCTGAACACCGCCAGACCGTGCCAGTTGACGCTGTCCGACTCGGCATCCCCTGTCCGGCGGCTGGCGATGGCGAGCTGGTCAGCGCGCTGGCGCGGATCCCGCCGGCGATGGTCCCCAAGGAGGCGGGCGACGCGGCCAGGCCCGGGCCCGTGGTCGTGGGTATCCGCGCCGAGGACTTCACCGACGAGCCGCGGGCGGCCGACCGAGAGCGATCGGTTTCGTCGCGGGTGATGATCGACGTCGTCGAGTCGACCGGTTCCGACATCTTCGCCCACCTCGTCCTCGACCGGACCGCAGCGGCGGGCTCACCCGACGCTGCGACCGCGCTGGCCGGAGTGGCATCGGCGGTCATAGCCGCCGGCCTGAGCGTCGACGCCGACGTCCCTCCGGACATCGTCGACCGGCTGGCCGCCGGCAGCCGTGTGGCCGAGGGTCAGGAGGCCGGACTCTGGATCGATGCGGTTCGGCTGCACCTGTTCGATCCAACCGACGGCGTCCGCGTCGGGCCTTAGGCCCTGCCGTCCGAGCGCCCGGCGTGGTTCGCATGGTTAGGGTGTCCGCCGGATGATCGCGGTCCTCGGAGGACTCGCCGCCGCGGTCGCTTGGGCGGGGTCGGCCCTCTCCTCTTCTCGGTCGAGCCGGCTGACGGACCCCTCTCCGTCGTGGCCGGGATGATGCTGATCGGCCTCGTGATCTGCGTCCCGATCATGGCGGCCCAGGGGGTCCCCGCGGGGTTGAAAGGCATGGCCTGGTTGTGGCTCGCCCTCTCGGGCGCTGGCAACGTCGCGGGTCTGCTGCTCACCTACGCGGCCTTCCGTACCGGCCAGGTGGCGCTCGTAACACCACTGGTTTCGACCGAGGGAGCGGTCGCTGCGTTGATCGCGGTGGCCGCGGGTGAGAGCCTCAGCGCAGCTGCGTCCGGGGCACTGGCGCTCGCCGCGCTTGGCGTCTGTCTCGCGTCGACCAAACCCAGCCAGACGCCCGGCTCCGCTGCGCCCGAGCGCGTACCGGGATCGGGACTCGCCAAACCCCGGCTACCGCTGGACACGCCTCCCCGAGCGCACCGGCCACCTCAAAGTCGTGACGCTCGCTCTCCTCGCGGCGCTCGTATTCGGCGCGAGCCTCTACGGGACTGCGCGCGCGGGGGCGCTGTTGCCGTCGGACTGGGTCGTGCCGGCGCCGCGAATTGTCGGCTCGCTCGTCGTCGCACTGCCGCTCGTCGTCACGCGGCGCCTGCGGTTGCCGCGCGTCGCGATCCCGTTCATCGTCGTCTCCGGCCTTTGTGAAGTCGCTGGGTTCTTCGCCTACACGCTTGCATCGCGGCATGGCATCGCGATCGCGGCGGTCCTCTCCTCGCAGTTTTCGACGATGACGGTGATCGCCGCTTACCTGCTCTTCGGCGAGCGCCTGGGTCGACTTCAGCTGGCGGGCGTGATTGCCGTGATCGTCGGGGTATCGCTGCTCAGTACGGTCACCGTCTGACCCGGCGTCCCGGGCGATCCACGCCGAGGTGTGCGGATTCGAACGGCTGTGTCAAACTGGACGCCTTCGGGGCGTGGCGCAGCCTGGTAGCGCGCACCGTTCGGGTCGGTGAGGTCCCCGGTTCAAATCCGGGCGCCCCGATTGTGAGCACGTCGACGACAGACGACGACACCAAGCGTCAGAGAGCGTCAAATCCCCTGCATTCACGGGGATTTGACGCTCTCGTTCTCCTAATCACGGGCGATTCGAGATCACGCCGATTCGACGCGTCTGAGTCACGATTTGAGTCACGCGCAGCTCGTGACTCACGTCTCGAATCGTGATGTAGCGTCGCTCATGCGGCGCGGCTATCTCCCGCGTTGCCAAGCCCCGGGGGTGTGATGACCCGCCGGGGCACCTTTTGGCTGTGTCGGTCGTCGCTGTTCAGGCTCCCTCGTCGTCCGCGGTAGAGCCGAGAATCCGGGCCGTGCCCGCTCCGCCCGAAACGACATGGCAGATCTTCCGGACTGGCTGACCGCGTTCGGAACGATCGGCGCCACCGGGGCAGCGGTCTACTTCGGTGGGATCTCGGACCGCTTGCGGCGGCCTTCTCTGTCGCTTCACTTCGATGCAGACAACGGGTTCGATCGCCAGCTAGAACGCGCGCGTCGGGTTGACGAGACGGCGGATGAGGTAGACCAAGCGTGGCTTCGGTTGCGGGTTCGTAATAAGCCTCGGCGCTTTGCTGCGGAAGATGTTGAGGTGCACGTCAGCGACGTCACCGAACTCGACCGCCGTGCTGGTCAATCGCCGACCACCCCGCGATCGCTCGGCGGTCTTCCGCTCGTATGGTCGAATACCGACCGCGCGACGCGCGGACTCGTACCGCCCGGGGCGGATGCATCAATCGACTTTGGATGGATGGAATGGACTGACCCACGTGCGGCCCCAGCGCCGCTGACGCTCGCCGTGAGATTCACTCCGATCGACAACCGCCACGAGTTGACCTCTCTGCGCGTAGAGGTTGGGATTACGGTGACGGCCCGTAACGCGGACCCCATCCACTACCAGCTCGTTGCGTTCTGTGACGGCACGTGGGAAGACCCGCCGTGGGATCACGTCGCGATTGAGTCCTTGTCGCCTCTGCGCGTGAGACCGTTAGTTTGGGTGCCGAGCTGGTGGCGGCGACTCGCGGATACGGTGCGGCCCCCCGTGACCCCCTGACGCGATCGTCTGCGCCGTCGCGTACGCGCCCGCGAAATTGAGCGTTTTTCGCCGCCGCGTATTACGCGATGCTCGCGTAGCGCGACAATCGCCGCGTGACGTTGGTCTGCGTCAGGATGCCCGCCTCGCTGCTCGAAGCCGTCGACGCGGCTGCTGTCGGGCGTCGCGTGACGCGCTCCCAGCTGATCCGTGGCGTGCTCGAAGACGCGATCGACGCAGGAGACCTGCCGAGCGTCGCTCCGTTGACGGCGATGGAGCTGCGCGCCGACGCGGACGCCGAACTGGAGCGTCTCCGCGAACTCACCCGCTGATGAGACACTGCCATCACCGGCTGTCAGCGCAAAGTCGACCGTCTGACGGCCGCACTGTGGATCTCCCCCGCAACTGCGTCCTGGAGGCGCAAGTGCGGGTTGTCACAGCCAGCGCCTCGGACCTATGAACCGGGGCGTTGCCGTCACCGGCAGCGGCGATACTTCGTGCATCGAAGAACTCGCTTACACGATCTCCTTCGTCGAGGACGCGAGCCGCGCACTGAGCCGATCAGCGCGACGTCCGTCGAGCAGCTGATGGTCATCGCCGAGCATCTGCCTGACCCCGGCTACGTGTCCGACAGCGACGATGACGATGACTGACGCGCCTGACACGTCTGGGAGCGCTCCAGACGTCATCCCGGATACTGCTGTGAGCGATCCGCAGCCTTTCTCGTCTGATCGCGCAGACGATCGCGTGCCACCAAGCTGGGACGAGGTCAAGCAGCTGCGAACCGAAGCGAAAAACCATCGTCTCGCGCGTCGCAGCGCTGAGCAGCAACTCGATCAGCTGCGCGGTCGTGTTGACGGTCTCGATCGTCGCGAGGTCGAGCGGATGGTCGGCGACAAGCTGCAGAACGCGTCAGATATCTGGCTGACGACGGATCTTGCGACATTGCGCGACGGAGAAGGGCAGCTCGACACAGAGAAGATCGGGGAGCACGTGGACCGCGTGCTTGACGACAAGCCGCATTGGAGGAAAGCCGCTCGCGCGGACTTCAGCTCCGGTGTTCGTCGACCGATCCCGCAGCCGAAAACGATCGGGCAAGCGTTCAAAGACTCGCTGATCGGCCGCTAGGCCGCCGCCGAAGTGCGCGGGCTACTCGCCCGTCGGCCGGTAGCCGAACCTGACGCGCGCCATCGTCAGATTCTGCTGCCCACGGTGAGATCAGTCGCGGCTCGCCACCCTCACCGCGCACCTTCAGCGACGCCTCGCTACTAACTCCGACGTTGGTGATCGTGACGTTGACCTTCGACCCCGCCGCACGCAAGATCCCATTGGGGTTCTCCAGTTCGAAATGATCAACAGCCGAGCTGGCGGTCGCTGCCGCCACGAGGTCCTCGCTGTCGGGGTCGACGACAAAGCACAGCCACGACCTGTCCGCGTCGTCGACGTGGCCGAACCGCACGCTGGCGACGTCGATGCTGACCGCGTGGCACGCCGAACGGAGAACCCGCTCCGCCAGGTCGCGATACGCCGTGTTCTCGGTGACGTCGGTGATCATGGCGGCGACGCTACCAAAGCCTCGTACACTCCCGCACAGGTAAGGCGCAGCAGGGCTGATCTCTCGCGCTGACCGCCGAAGTTCGCGCCCGGAGCGCGCACTGCCACAGGCCCCGATGGCCGCGCGGCGCGTTCTGACACTCCGACGTGAAGGAGGACGCTCGAATGTCGACCTCACCGGGCCTCAGCACAACCTGGGGCCGCGAAGACTGGAGTACCACACTCATGGAAGCGCTCGTCTTGCAGAGCGCGCCGGGGCGACGCGAGTCACGACCGACGCTCGCGTGGTCCATTGTCCCCGCCTGAAGGTCCACCCAACCGCCGCGTGGGTCGCGGAGATGGCTCCCATCCCCAGCGACTCGGGCGATGCCGACACGCTCGTCCTGGTGCCGCGCAAGGTGGCTAACACTCTGAGCTTGTCCAGCGAATCGATCATGGACGCCGCCATCTCGGAACTTGACGCGGTCGGGCTGGCGATGGTCAAGGGCGTTGCCGTCCAGGTGGACGCTGCTGCGTTCTCGAACGCTGCAGCGACGTCAACAACCCCGGCCGGACTGCTCTCCTACGCGCTGCCGGGAACCGGCGCGGGTGGCAAGGTCGACATCGACGGAATCCTCGACGCGGTCGGCGCGATCCAGGGTTACGGCGGCGTCCCGGACGTCGCATGGATGAATCCTGCGGACATAACCGCGATACGCAAGTTGAAGGCCTCTGGAACCGGGATGTACCTGCTCGCTCCTGACGGCGCGTCGGTCGAAGGCACACCCGCCACTCGCGTGGGTCGCGTGGCGATGCTCCCGACGAACGGACTCGCGGCCGGTCACGCGCTCGTCGCCGAGGCCCGGTATGTGCAGCTCGCCGTCCGCAAGGACGCGGAGGTTTCCTTCTCGTCCGATGCAGCGTTCACGAACGACGCTGTTGTCGCCAGGGTGACGATGCGCGTCGACTGGTCGATCGGCGATCCCTCTGCTTTTTGGTTGATCGGCCCATGAGCACGTTCAGAGCGCTCGTCGATCTGTCCGTCGCGAAGGCGGGTGAGACGTTCGAGGCCAGCGACGAGCAGGCCGCGCCAGCTGTCGCGTTCGGTCTCGCGGAGCCGGTCCAGGACGACGAGCCGAAGCCGAAGCGGCAGAACACGCAGCGCCACCGGAACTTTCCGATCAGTGGCCTGCTCCAAGCTAAACCTAAACCTGAAACCACCGATTTGCGGTGGGTCTGTCGCCTACACAGCAAATCGGACGCCCTCCCCGGGCAGCTTGCTCGGTCAGTGCTAGCAGCTATGCTGTCTAATATGCATACACCACAGCTAGCACTGAGGAACCTCCTCTTAGGGACTTCTTCATCCCGGGCCTGTAGCATCCGCGCTGCCAATGGCGCTAGCAGAGGCGCTAGCAACCGATACGCGGAGGAACTCTTCAAATGCCCATGACACGCACCACGATCAGCTTCACCCGCGACGGCATGGCGCTGATCCAGGAAGCTGCCAAACGCCAAGGCTCAAGCGTCTCGCAGTTCGTCCGCGAGGCCGCGCTGATGCGCGCCGCGATGGCCGCCGACGAAAACCCGTACCCGATGCGCGCCCTTGCCGCGCAACTGCGGGCGATCGGCGACCAGGGGTACGCGCTAGCGGAGCAGGCGCTGAAGGTCGCCGAGGAGGAAGGCGATCGGAAGCGGTGACGCTCTAACGGAGAGACCGCGATCCGCTCGCGCAGACCGGGGACAATGACCCCGGTCGGCAATCCGTGGACGCACGTCTCGCCGGGGTCATGACCCCATGACGAGATAGTCGCGCGATCGTCTGCGGGTGTTGATCGAGGACGCGGTCGATACAGCGGCGAGTTGCCTCGCGCACCAGCACCGTCCACGTCGGAGTTGCTGGTCGAGTCGCGCCATCGGCACGACGCTGAGCTTGAGCGGCTGCGCGAACTCACCCACGCCTGATGCAGCCACTCGCGGCAGGTACGACCGCCGTCAAGTCGACCGTTGGTCGCGAGCGCCGTGGCGATGTCCGAGGGCGAAGAGTCCGACCCCGACGGCTGCGGCTCCAAGCCCGATCAGCACCCATCCCCACCACGGAATCTGATCACTGGCCTGCTCTGCGGTGGTCGAAGTCGGTGTCACTACCACGTTTGTTGTCGTGTGGGCAACCGAAGTGGTCCGGGGCTCTCGGATCGTCTCAGTCCGGGTCACGGTTTGGCCCGGTTCCGTAACGGTTTGGGTCTCGGTCAGCGTCGTCGTCCTGGCCGGAGACGTGTCGGTGCTCGTGGCGACGTGTGCGACGGCGGCGGGAACCGCCTGCTTGGCGCTCGTTCCGGCGCGCCCGGACCCGCAAGCGCCGATCAGCCACGCCGCAGCGAGTCCGACAAGCAGCGCCGTGGCCAGCCTGCCTGCGCCGGTCGCGCGTAGGCTCGGAATCTGGCTCATGCGCTTCGGACGCTAAGAGGACCGAGATACGACCGCATCACCCTGAATGGGTGAACGGCGCGCGCTCGGCGATCGGGCCTCGGATGCGAATCACGCAGCCGGCGAGATCGGGATCCTTCGCCTCGAAGCCCACGAGGGCACTGTTCGGATCGATGCTCTCCACGAGCCCGCTTGTCAGGCCGCGGTGCAGTGCACAAACCAGGGATTGGCGCTCCTGGACCGCCTCGCGGTAAGGGCAGTTGCGCAGCCGGTAGGTCAACCGGTGCTTTCCGAGCGGTTCGCGCTCGGGTTGGAACCCCAGCGAGGTCATTGTGTCGAACAACAGCTGCTCGGTTGCGTTCTCGCCCTCCCGGTCGGCGGCCAGGCCGCGTCCGATTCGTCGGCCGGTCGCCTCGAGGTCACGAACCCGCGCTCCGCCTGCCACCAGCGACCGCACCAGCCAGCGGGCGAGCGCCGCGTAGCCGGTCGGAGGATCACCTCCCGGCTGAGCCCCCGGGCTGATCGTCCAGGTGTCGCGGGGACGACCACGCGCGATCCGCTCCCGCCGTCGCTCGATCAAGCCGGCATCCAACATCCGCTCCAGATGTACGCGCACCCCGTTGGGATGCAGCCCCAGCTCCTCGGCCAGCTCATCGGT
Source organism: uncultured Solirubrobacterales bacterium (assembly GCA_963830475.1). Lineage (GTDB taxonomy): Bacteria > Actinomycetota > Thermoleophilia > Solirubrobacterales > Solirubrobacteraceae > Palsa-465. Next base: position 695,253 of record CAWHMX010000009.1, read on the forward strand.
CGCGACGGGCCGATGCACCTCGCTCAGCAGCGTAAAGAGGCGCGCGCGCGTGGGCTGCGACAGCGCATCGCCGGGCCGAACGTGAACATCCATTGTCACGCCTGTGTTCGCTGGTAATAGTCGGCGTTGATCTGGGAGTAGTGCTGCCACTCGGGCGGAAGCTGGTCCTCGGCAAAGATCGCATCGACCGGGCAGGCCTCGACACAGGCATCGCAGTCGATGCATTCATCGGGGTCGATGAACAGCTGCTCGACTTCGGCGTGGTCGCGCTCGTCGGGCGTCGGGTGGATGCAGTCCACTGGGCAGACCTCCACGCACGAATTGTCCTTGACGCCGATGCACGGCTCCGCGATCACGTAGGCCATATGTTTGTCCTCCGACGGATGCTGGTTCTTACAACAAGCATGTAAAAACTACCACCTCAACATCCGCGGCGCCGGCGGTCAGCCTCACAGATTCTCGGTGACCAGGAGCGTTTCGAGTGGCGTATCAGCGTCGGCGAGCGATGCGGCGTCAACCGGGCGGCGCGAGCGAATCAGGCCCTGAACCTGCTCGTTGACGTCCCAGACGTTCACGTTCATGCCCGCTACGACGCGACCGTCGTGAAGCCAGAAGGCGATGAACTCGCCCCCATCGCGGTCGCCGCGGAAGACGACTGAGTCCCACTCGGGCGCGTGGCCCGAGTACTCCATTCCGACGTCGTACTGGTCGGAGAAGAAGTAAGGGGTCTGGTCGTACTCGATGTCCTCGCCCAGCATCGCGCGCGCCGCGACCGGTCCCTGATTCAGCGCATTGGCCCAGTGCTCGACCCGGATCCGCTGGCCGTACCAGGGGTGCCAGGCGTTGGCGACGTCGCCCGCGGCGAATACGTTCTCGGCGGAGGTCCGCAGGTGGCTGTCGACGACGAGTCCGTTGTCCACGTCCAGTCCGGCGTCGCGCGCCAGTTCGACCCGTGGGACGACGCCCACCCCGACGACGGCAAAATCGCACTCGACGGTTTTGCCGGAACCGGTCCGCACGCGCCGCACCGACCCGTCGCCCTCGAACGCGTCGAGTCCGTCGCCGATCATCAGTTCGATCCCGTGGCGAGCGTGCACATCGCGATAGAACTCGCCGATCTCACGCCCGAAGATCCGCTCGTTGGGCAGCGAAAGCGGGTCGATCAGGGTGACTTCAAGACCGCGCTGGCGCGCGGAGGCGGCGACCTCTGACCCGATCCAGCCGGCGCCGATCACGGCGACGTGACCGCCCTGGTCGATTCGGCCGCGGAGCGTGTCGCAGTCGGCGAGGGTGCGCAGGTAATGGATCCCATCGAGCTCGGCGCCCTCGACCTGTAACCGTCGTGGTTCGGCGCCGGTGCTCACCAGCAGCCGGTCGAACTCGAGCGTCCGTTCGCCGTCGAGCGTCACGTGGCCGGCCGCCGGGTCGATCGCGGTAACCGTCGTGCCGAGCAGCAGCTCGATCTCGTGCTCCGCGTAGTACGCGTCGTCGTGCACGCGTGCCGATGACCGCTCCGACTCGCCACGGAGGTAGTCCTTGCTCAGCGGCGGGCGCTCATACGGAAGCTCGGCCTCCGTGCCGACCAGCACCACGCGCCCATCGAACCCGCGCGCGCGCAGCTCCTCCGCGGCCTTGGCACCGGCCAAACTGGCGCCGGCGATCACGAACGTCCTGTCACTCATCTGGTTCTCCCTCCGGTCAAGCTCACGAACTCCTCGAGCGTATGGGGTCTTCCCCGCAGCGGTCGGTAGAGCATCGAGGTTACGGCTCTCACGTCGGCGTCGGGGATCATGTTGCGTGGGGGCCACGCCGGATGGCAGGTGGTGTCAGTGCGGCAGCGGCTTGACCGCCTGGTAGGGCGTGCTGCTCGTCGCCGTGGCGATCCGGGAGACCTCGAGCGCGAGCTTGACGAAGTCTTTGACGAGTGGGTCCTCGGTTCCGCGGCGATGAGCGAGCACCAGGGTCGCGGGCGCTGCGTCCTCGAGCGGGACGAAGGCGACCTCGGGCCAGGCGTAATAGCGCGAGATCACCGCGGGCGCAGTGTCGATTCCCTCGCCACGTCCGACCAGGTGCAGCCATTCTTCGAGTGTTGCGCCCATGTAGGGGCTGGTCGGGGGGCGATGGCCGAGCTCGTCGACGAGCATCCAGAAGTCGCACCAGTAATCCGGGACCGGCGGGGGTTGCTTGACGAACACTTCGCCGTCGAGCTCGGCGGGCCGTAGCACCGAGCGCTGGGCCAGCCGGTGGTTGGCAGGAAGGACGACGACGCGCGGCTCGGCGAGCAACGGCGTGGCCTCGATGTCGGGCTCCTCGAGCGGCAGGTAAAGAAACGCGGCGTCCGCGTGGTCCTCGCGGACCCCGTCGATCAGTTCGGTGAAGGCGAACGAGCGCATCTGGACCCGGACGCGCGGGTGCAGGCTGCCGAACCGCTCCAGGATCGGTGCGAGCACGCCACCGGGCGCCGGGCCGAGCGAGCCGATTACGATCGACCCAGACTCGCCGCGCGCCAGTGACCGCGCGCGGCGGTACGCGGCGTCGGCGGCGGCGAGCAGCTCGCGCCCGTCCGCGAGCAGCGACTCGCCGGCCGGGGTCAGCTCGACTTTGCGCGTGGTGCGCACGAGCAGTGGTCCGCCGAGTTCGCGCTCGAGCGCCCGAATCTGTGCGCTCAGAGCGGACTGCGCGAGATTCAGTCGCACCGACGCACGGGAGAAGTGCAGCTCCTCGGCGACTGTGACGAAGTACCGGAGCTGACGGAGATCCATGCGGCCGAATTTACCGCTCAGCTCATTTATCGCTCCGCGCGATTAGTCCTGCGCACTTTGAGGTTGTAACTCTCGCCGCAGATGCCACAAAGTCCTTGCATGTCCAGCCGCGGAAGAGTGAGGGTGACGGTCGACGGTGCACCGCGATGGGGTCGTCGCACGGGCGACACGATCGAGTTGGAAGATGGACGCCGCATCAGCGAACGCGACGCGAGCTATCTGGCGCCGGTTGAGCCGACCAAGATCATCGCGGTCCACCTGACGTACCGGAGCCGGATCGAGGAATACAAGGCAACGGTTCCGCCCGAACCTTCGTACTTCATGAAGCCGCCCAGCACCCTCAACGGCCATCGTTGTGAGGTGCGGCGACCGCGAGGCACGAGCTTTCTGAACTATGAGGGTGAGCTGGCGGTGGTGGTCGGCCGCCGGATGAAGGGCGTCGGGATCGATGAAGCCCTCGATTACGTCGCCGGCTACGCGCCGGCCAACGACATCGGACTGCACGACTTCCGCCACGCAGACCGGGGCTCGATGTTGCGAGTCAAGGGGCAGGACGGGTTCCTTCCGATCGGTCCGGAGGTCGTCCCGGCGGGGGAGTTCGATCCGGCCGGCTTCACTCTGCGCACGCTGCTGAACGGCGAGGTCGTCCAGGAGGCGACGGCCGAGGACTTGATCTGGAGCGTCGCTTATCAGTTGGCCGACGTCGCGCGGCTGATCACCCTGGAGCCAGGCGACGTCGTCCTGACCGGCACGCCCGCGCACTCCCGTCCGATGGAGCCCGGCGACGTCATCGCGGTCGAAATTTCGACGCTCGGGCGCCTCGAGAACACTGTGGTCGACTGGGACGTCGACCTGTCGGCCGCGGGTGAGCGGCCACTGACCACGGCCAACACTCTGCACGTCGCCCTCGCCGTGCCGGAGGATGAGGCGCGAACGGATCGCCGCGCGGGGGGTCGCATGAAGGTCCAGGTTGACATGAACCTTTGCCAGAGCCACGGCGAGTGCGTGTTGGCGGCACCGGATGTTTTCGAGCTTGGTGACGACGACGTCCTGGTCTGGCATCAGGACGTGCCGGACGAGCGCCGCTCGGCGGTTCAGGACGCGGTCGATGCCTGCCCGATGATGGCGATCCGGATCGAGGACTGATGAACAGGCTGGTCATCGTCGGCGCCTCGCTGGCCGGCCTGCGTGCTGCCCAGGCTGCCCGCGCTGGCGGCTACGACGGCGAGCTGGTGATGATCGGCGACGAGCAGCACCGTCCGTACACGAGGCCACCCTTGTCGAAGGAGTTCCTTGGCAAGACCCGGCCCGCCCAGGAAATCGGCTTCCCGTGCGAAACGCTGGAGGTCCAGTGGCGTCTCGGCGTCGCGGCCTCTGCGCTCGATCGGGCGCGTCGCCGAGTGGTGCTCGCCGACGGGGGGGAGGTTGCCTATGACCGACTGATCGTCGCGACCGGCTCCCGCGCGCGGCGCTGGACCGGTGCCGGCGCCGAGCTTGCCGGCGTGCACGTCCTCCGCCACCTCGACGACGCGATCGCGCTGAGAGCTGCGCTGCGCCGAAGGCCGCGCCTGGCAATCGTGGGCGCGGGCTTCATCGGTTGCGAGGTCGCCGCCACCGCCCGCGACGAGGACATCGAGGTCGCGTTGATCGATGTGGCCACGACGCCGATGGCCGGACTCGGCGACGAGCTCGGGCATTGGTGCGCCGAGCTGCACCGACGGCACGGTGTGGATCTGTATCTCGGCACCGGGGTGGCGGCGCTGCGCGGCCACGAGCGAGTCGAGGCGGTCGAGCTCACGGACGGCACCCTGATCGCCGCCGATCTGGTCGTCATCGGACTCGGCGCCATCCCCAACACCGAGTGGCTGGCCGCCAGCGGGCTGCGGGTCGATCCGGCGCTGGTATGTGACCCGACCTTGACCGCCGTCGGGGATCCAGACGTCCTCGGTGCCGGCGACGTCGTCTCATGGCCACATCCGCTCGCCGGTGGCGAGCAGATCTGCGTCGAGCACTGGACCGTCGCAGCCGAGCAGGGTCAGCTGGCCGGCCGCAATGTGCTTCGCGATGCCGCTGAGCGCGAGCCCCACATTGCGCCGCCCTATTTCTGGTCGGACCAGTACGGCGTCAAGATCCAGGCCGTCGGGTTTCCGGGCCGCGCCCGTCGCTTGGAGGTTCTCGAGGCCTCTCCAGACCGCTCGCGCATGGTCTGTGCCGGCGAGCGTGACGGGCGCCTTGTCGGGGTGATTGCGATCAACGCGGCCAAGCGGCTTGGCTGGTACCGGCGCCAGTTGATCGACCCACCCGAGTTCGAGGAGCTCCGCGCGACGGTTGCAGCGGAGGCGACCGCCCTGGGGGCACCGGTGGTCGCCGGATGAGCGCCCGTGGCCTCGTCCTACAGCACGGCGACTGGGGTCCGCCCGGGATCCTGGCTGACTGGGCGAGCGCCCGGGGGATCGGACTCGACGTCCATCGGGCTGATCACGGCGAGCCGCTGCCTGCGCTGAATCGCCCGGGTTTCGTCGCATCGTTGGGTTCGCTGCACAATCCCAACGATCTCCACGTCGAGTCGGTCCAGGCCGAGCGGCTCTTCATCGAGGAAGCCGTACGCCGGGACACGCCGGTGCTCGGGCTGTGCTTCGGCGGGCAGATGCTCGCGGCAGTGCTGGGAGGCAACGTCGAGCGCGCCCCCGAGCCCGAGCTTGGTTGGTACAGCGTCACCAGCTCTGAGCCAAGCCTGGTGCCGACGGGGCCATGGCTGCAATGGCATTTCGACAGGTTCAGCACTCCGCCCGGGGCACGGTTGATCGCCACGTCGCCGGCCGGCCCCCAGGCCTTCGTGAGCGGGCGCCACCTGGGGGTGCAGTTCCATCCTGAAAGCACGATCGAGATCGCGTCCGAGTGGGCGCGGGCCGACCCCGAGCGACTGCTGGCGCACGGGATCGATGGTGAGGAGCGGCTCGAGCGTGGTCGCGCCAACTCCGGCCCGGCGGTCGATGCCGCGTTCCAACTGTTCGACGCCTTTTGGAGGCGGGCGCATGAGTGATTTGAGAGAGAAGACATTCGAGGGCGGCACCGACAGCGCGGCGGTCGCGACAGTGCGTCTACCGCGCATGCCGGTGGATGATGGCTCGATCACGTCCATCCGAGTCCTGTACGCGGACCTGCACGGCATCGCCCGGGGCAAGGACGTCCCGATCTCCGAGTTCGACCATGCCCTTGAGAAGGGGTTGGCGTTCTGCTCGGCGGTGATGGGTACCGACCTGCGGCACACGCCGGTGCGCGGTGGCGAGGAGGGTTATCCAGATCTCGTTGCCAGGCCCGACGTCTCCACTGATGAGGCCGCTTCCGTGGGAGCCGGGCGTGGCTGTCTGCCTTTCGGACCTTGAACCGGCCGAGGGTGGACTTCCGATCGCCGATGCACGCGGCGCCGTGCGATCCGCCGTTGATGCGTTGCGCGAGCTCGGTTTGGACCCGATCGTCGGACCTGAGCTCGAGTTCTTCCTGCTCCGTCCGGACGCGAGCGCTCCGAGCGGCTTCAAGCGCCAGGTCGACAACCTTTCGATGGTCTACACGGTCGGCCCTCGGGCCGACCCCGACGGCGTCGTGCGGTGGCATGACGGATGCGCTGGCGAAGCTCGGTCTCGAGGTGTTCGCGGTCAACCACGAGTTCATGAACTCGCAGTACGAGATCAACCTGCGGCACGCGGATGCGCTCACGGCCGCTGATCGCGCGTTCCTGCTGAAGACATGCGGTCAAGGACATGGCCGCGCAGCGGGGGCTGCTGGCGACGTTCATGGGCAAGCCGTTCAATGACCAGGGCGGATCGGGGACGCATCTGCACCTCTCGCTGAACCGCGCCGGCGCCAACGCGCTGAGCGACCCTGAGGCGCGCGACGGCGTCAGCGATGAGTTCCGGTGGCTGATCGGCGGGGTGCTTGCACGCGCCGCGTCGCTGATGGCGATCCTGAACCCGACGATCAACGCCTACAGGCGTATCCAGCCGGACTCGCTGGCGCCGACCCACGCCAACTGGGGGTGGGACAACCGCTCGACCTTCATCCGTATCCCGCCGGAGCGCGGCGCGGCGACACGGGCCGAGCTCCGCGTCGGTGACGGGTCGGCCAATCCCGTACCTCGGCGATCGCCGCGGTCCTGGCTGCCGGCGCCGATGGAATCCGCCGGCAAGCTCGAGCCGCCGGCGCCGGTCAGCCGGTGACGCCTACCGGCTCGACCTCGGGGCGGCCGGCGACCCCCTTCCGGGCACGCTCGAGGAGGCGCTCGACGCGCTCGAGGGCGATGACGTGCTCGGCGCGGCACTGGGGCACGAGATCGTCGAGACCTTCCTGGCGGTCAAGCGATTCGAGGTCGAGCGCCATCGCGCGTGGGTCTCGGACTGGGAGATCGCCGAGTACCTGCAGCACCTCTAGATCGAGTCCAAGATGCCTGAGACGCTCAGCCACATAGATCTGTCCGACCACGACGCTTTCGTCGACTCTGTGCCGCACGCCGCGTTCGCGCAGCTGCGGCGCGAGGATCCGGTCCACTGGAATCCGGAGCCAGATGGAGGCGCCGGCTTCTGGGCAGTGACCCGCTACGAGGACATCCGACATGTCCACCGCAACGTCGAGATCTTCTCTTCCGAGATCGGCGGGTACCTCGCTCGAGGACCTCGACGCCCGACCAGATCGAGGCCCGGAAGTCGATGATCGACATGGACCCGCCGCGTCACGACCAGCTGCGAGGCCTCATCAATCGGCGCTTCACGCCACGCGCGGTCGGCGTCTGGGAGGAGCAGGTCCGGACCGTTACCCGCCAGGTGCTTGACGCGGCCCTGCCCAAGCAGGAGTTCGATTTCGTGCTTGAAATCGCCTCCGAGATCCCGATGCAGGTGTTCGCGGAGATCCTCGGGATCCCGCAGGACGAGCGGCGCGTGATCATCGATATCGGTGACCGTCTGCTCGGCAACCAAGATCCGGAGTACAGGCGTTCCCGAGGACGACGCGCACCGACAGCTGCCGTTCTCGAGCCCGGCGGCTCTGGAGATGTTCGAGTTCGGCCGGCGGCTGGCGGCTGCGCGCCGCCAGGATCCGCGCGACGACATCATCACCCAGCTGGCGTTCGAGCCGACTGACCCAGCGCGAGTTCGACGTCTACTTCGTGCTGCTGGCGACCGCCGGCAACGAGACCACGCGCCACACGATCACGCACGGGCTGCTGGCGCTGCTCGAGCACCCGGACGAGCTCGAGCGGTTCCGCGCCGCGGGCGAGGATGTGGCGCTGCGCAAGTCGGCCGCCGAGGAGATGCTGCGCTGGGCCACGCCGGTTCACCACTTCCGCCGGACGGCCGCCGTCGACACGGAGCTGGCAGGTGTCATGATCGGCGCGGGCGACAAGGTCACGACCTGGTTCGTCTCGGGCAATCGCGACGAGACGGTGTTCGAGGATCCGATCGCGATTCGACGTATCGGCGCTCGCCGAACCCGCACATGGCGTTCGGCCCCGGCGGGATCCACCACTGCCTCGGCGCGCACCTGGCGCGGATGGAGGTCCGGATCACGTTCGAGGAGCTGCTCGGACGAGTGAACACGGTCGAGCTGACCGGACCACCCGAGCGGCTGCGTTCGAATTTCTTCAACGGCATCAAGCGGCTGCCGGTTCGAGTCCTCGCGATGATCGAGCTGCACCGGACTCGACCACGTGTGCGCTGCGGGTCGCCGACCTCGACGAGGCCTCTCGCCGCTGGTCGCTCCAGTTCGGGCTGACAGAACGAGAACGCGATGGCGGCAGCTCCACGCTGGTGTGCGACGATGAGCCGCGGGCGCTCGTGCTGCAAGCGGCCCGGCGCGGCGAGCATCCCGGGTTCGCTCGCGTCGGTTGGGAGCTCAGCCCCGACTGCTCGCTGGAGGATGCAGCCGCCCACCTCGACGGCCTCGGGATCGCGGAGGTCCGGCACGAGGATCGGCTGGAGCTCGCGGACCCCGACGGCAACGAAATCTGGGTGCTCCCGTACGCCGAGCCGGCGTCGCGGATGGTCCCGCACGCGCGTCCGGCCGGGGGCGGCGTCGTCGGGCCACCCCCGCAAGCTCGGGCATGTCAACTTCCTGACCGGCGCGATCCGGCCACAGAAGGACTTCTACATCGACGCGCTCGGGATGCGGCTCACCGATTGGCTCGGTGACGGCGGGGTGTGGCTGCATGTGAACACGGACCATCACGTGATGGCGCTGGTCGACAAGGGCTACGCCCACTTCCACCACCTGGCCTTCGATGTCGTCGACATCGGCCAGATGCGGGTCGCGCTCGACCACCTCGGACGCCACGGCCGCTGGCTGGGATGGGGTCCGGCCCGCCACGGGGTGGGCGGAAACATCGCCTCCTACGTCCGGATCGTCGAGGAGGCGTGCTTCGTCGAGCTGTACTGCGACATGGAGCAGCTGCAGGCCGACCCACCAGCCGCGCGTTTGGACGGATCGACCGCTACTCGTCGAACACCTGGGGGCCGCTGCCGCCGCGCTCGTATTTCCGGTTCGACGATGCCGCGATCGCGTCGGAACGCGACAGCCTCGAGATGTTGGGAATCGAGTCGGATGAGCCGGTCAACGCATGACCGCTGAAAAGCTCGACAGCGACCTGCGCGGGTACACCGTCCCACGTACCCCGAGCGGGCGTGCGAGCCTGGTACCGCGCGCCGCCGTGGCACTACGTCGGTGACTTCCTGGTCGTCGACTTCCATGCCGATCCCGAGGCGGCGGCGTCGCTGCTGCCCGAGGGGCTCGCGCCCCACCCGGATCCGGGGCGCTGCGCGGCCGTGTTCGTCGACTGGCAGTCCTGCTCGGAGGACGGCGACGAGCTGCTCGATCCGGTGCGCTCCCAGTACAAGGAGTTCTTCCTGGTCGTGAGCGGGCTGCTGGACGGCGAACCGGTCACGACCTGCCCGTTCATCTGGGTGGATCAGGACTTCGCGCTTGCCCGCGGGTGGATCCAGGGGTTCCCGAAGAAACTCGGGGAGGTGTGGATCACCCGTACCTTCAATCTGAAGGCCGCGGCGGCTCCAGCGCTCGCCGCCGGCTCTCGGTTCGGGGCCACCTGCAGCGCGCGGGGCCGTCAGCTCGCCACCGCCCGGCTGACGCTCCGTCAGCCGAGCGAGACCGGGTCGGTGCACAGCGAGCCGCCGCTGGTCAACGTCCGGTACTTCCCCCGCCTTGCCGCCGGCCGCCACGACGAGCCGCAGGTGCACGAGTTGGTTCGCGCTCGCTCTCGCGACCGCGGAATATCGGAGGTGTGGGAGGGCGATGCGGAGCTCGAGCTCCACGCCGCGCCGGGGGAGGAACACACGCTGCTGCGCCCGATCTCGATCGCGCGCGCCTACCGATTCACGTTCGCGTACACGATCGATGACCTCGAGACCGTCAAGGAACTGGGCGGATGACCGTGACCTCGCGACATCTCGCGACGGTCGCCGGGGTCGACGTGCCGACCGGTCATTTCATCGACGGTGAGCGGGTCGACAGCCAGCGGACCTTCACGACGATCTCGCCGATCGACGAATCCGTGCTGGCGGAGATCTCCCGCGGCGGCGAGTCTGAGGTCGACCTCGCGGTGCGCGCGGCGCATCGGGCGTTCCCGACCTGGGCCGCGCTTGGACCGGTCGCGCGCGGCGAGTATCTGCACCGCCTTGCCGACCTGATCGACGCCAATACCGAGCGGCTCGCCGCGGTCGAGTGCGCCGACATGGCGATGCTGCTGCGCTCCCTGCGGGCTCGCGTGATCGGCCGCGGCGCGCTCAACTACCGCAACTACGCGGACCTCGCGGTCGCATACGAGGAGCGTGATTGGCGCTCGAAGGGCACGTGGAACCGGGTGCAGCGGATGCCGGCGGGCCCGGCGGCCGTGATCACCCCGTGGAATGCCCCGTTCATGCTCTCCACCTGGAAGACGGCGCCCGCCCTGGCGGCCGGCTGCACGGTCGTGCTCAAGCCCGCGGAATGGTCGCCGCTCTCCTGCTCGTTGCTGGCGGAGCTCGCGGACGAAGCGGGCCTGCCCGCCGGGCGTCTTCAACGTCGTGCAGGGCCTCGGCGAGGAGGCCGGCGCGGCGTTGGTCGCGCACCCGCTGATTCGGCGCGTGTCGTTCACCGGCTCGACCGAGACGGCCAGAGCCATCGGCGGCGCCGCAGCGGCAGCGATCGTGCCTTTCACCGCCGAGCTCGGCGGCAAGAACCCGTTCGTCGTGTTCGCCGACGCCGACCTCGACGCGGCTGCCGCCAAGGCAGCCGGTCAGTACGACGACGCCGGCCAGGTGTGCCTGTCGGGTACTCGTCTGCTGATCGAAGAGCCCGTGCTCGAGCCCTTCCTCGAGCGCTTCCACGCGGCCACTGACGCACACGTGCTCGGCGACCCGCGCGATGACGTCACCACGATCTCGCCGCTGATCCACCCTGATCACCTGGCGCGGATCGAGGGCTTCGTAGAGCGTGCCCGCCTCGCGGGCCATCGGATCGTCCGCGGCGGCGAGCGTCTTGGCGGGCTGCTCTACGCCCCGACGCTGATCGAGCCCACCGACAACGAAGCGGAGATCGTCCAGCACGAGGTCTTCGGACCGGTGCTCACCTACCAGACATTCCGAACCGAGGAGGAGGCGATCGCCCTGGCCAACTCCACCCGCTACGGGCTCTCCGCGATCGTCTACACGTCCTCGATGGGGCGTGCGGACCGGATCGGCCGGGCCGTGCGCAGCGGGGTGGTCTGGGTCAACACCTTCCTCGTCCGCGATCTCACCGCTCCGTTCGGCGGCATGGGGCAGAGCGGCATCGGCCGTGAGGGCGGCAATTACGCGCTTGACTTCTACTCGGACCTGAAGACCTTGCAGATTCTCGAGGGGTCCGTCCGGTGAATACCCGGTCTGAGCTTCGCGCGTTGACTTAGTGGCACCTTTCGCTCAGAGCGTGTCCGCGATCTCCGCGACCACTGCCAGCAGCTCATCGATGTGGGCGGCGTCGGTGCGGAAGTTCATGAAGCAGACCCGCAGACAGACCTTTCCGTCGACCACGGCGGCCGCGAGGTAGACGCGCCCGTCGGCGCAAATTGCGCGAGCGAGACGTAGGTTGCGTTCGTCGAGGTCACCCTCGCCGAGGCTGCGGAAGCAGACGACGGAGAGATGCGGGTCGTTGAGCAGCTCAAACCGCGGGTCCACGGCCAGCGCGCGTGCAAGCGTGCGGGCATGGACCGTCGTGACCTCGATCCAGCGCCGCATCCTCGCGGCACCGTAAATCCTGAACGCGAGCCACAGCTTGAGCGAACGGACCGGACGCGAGTACTCGAGCGTGCGGTCGACCCCGTTCGCCGCGAGCCCGGCGTGCAGCATGTAACGCTCGTCATGGGCGAATGCGCGCTCCAGCGGACCCTGGCGCGACAGCATCACGAGGCTGCAGCTCTTCTGCACGCCCAGCCACTTGTGCGCATCCACCGTCAGCGAGTCGGCACGGTTCAGACCGGCGAACATCGGCGCCAGGCTGGGCACGCCGGCCGCAGGCGCGCCGTAGGCGCCGTCGACGTGCAGCCAAACCCCGTGCTCGGCGCAGACGTCCGCGATCTCGTCGAGTGAATCCACCGCGCCGGTCAAGGTGGTACCCGCCGTCGCCACGACGGCGACCGGTACCAGACCGGCGCGCCGGTCGGCGCTGAGCGCAGCGGACAATGCATCCGGCCGCATGCGCCGGTGCTCGTCAGTCGGTATCCGCCGGAGCGCCTGGCTTCCCAGGCCAATCACCTCGACGGCTCGGGCGACCGAGTGATGCGACTCCTCCGAGCTGTACACGGCGGCGGCCTGTCCGCTGAGGCCCGTATACCGGGCGCCTGGCAGGGCGTGTTCTCGCGCCGCCGTCAACGCCGTCAGGGTCGACGTCATGCCCCCGCTGGTGAACGCGCCGTCGCGCATCGGGTAGCCGACGAACTCAGCCACCCACCGCAGCGTCTGATTCTCCAACAACTCGGCGGCTCCGGCGGCTGCGGCGAGGTTGACGTCGTAGGCATGTGTCAGCGCACCCGCAAGCACGCCCGCCTCGAGACCCGTCGAGCCGATGTACGCGGCATAGAGCGGACGCGACGGCGAGATGCTCGCGTCGAGCACGCTCGCGATGTCCTCGAGTGACGCCTCCGGATCGCCGGGAAGATCGGGGAGGGCCTCGGCTAGCCGCTCATACAGCTCCGGACCGAGCCGCGGCTCCTTCGGGCGTGGGCGATCGAACGACGTCCACGCGCTCCGAAGGTGCTCAGCGAGCAGTTCGAGAACTCTCTCGCGGTCGATCAGGTCAAGCGGATGCGTCTCTTCGTCCATCTCGGTCTTCCTCGCTCACGGTTATCCAGAGCATGGCGCGTCGCCAACCCAGCGCACGTTGTACCTGCAGGTTGTCCGCGGCTACTCCGCGCTGCAGGCCGGCCTCTACTCGCTGCCGATGGCGGTGATGATGCTCCTGCTCGCGCCTCTGTCGGGTCGGATCGTCGACAGTCGCAGATCTCGTTGGCCGCAGGTGTTCGCGGGGGTCTTCATGACGATCGCGCCGCTGTTGCTGGCCGGGGTGGCGGCAGCGATCGCGTCGACCTCGAGGCAGATCGGGTTCGCGCTCGAGCAGTTCGGTCCTGCGTTCGCCACCGCGACCCATCCCGGCTGGGCGATCATCGCCGGACTCGAGCTACTGATCTTGGTGCTGGGAGCGCTGACGAGCACGGCGTGGGCGCTCCGAACGGCCCGCCGGACGGCCTCCAGGCTTGCACTCGACTGATTTCGGGGGTTCGTCCCAACGACCGGTGCGCGCGAACCGGGCCCGGGCACGCTGTTCTCGGTCCCGGTCGTCCTGGCTCGTTATCGCCAGCCTCGCGAGGACGTCGACGAGATAGACCATGAACGACACGCCGATCAACACGACTCCGGCGGCGGTCGCGATCGCGTCCGAGCCAACGACGATCACGAGCACGCCGGCGAGCAGGATCGCGCCCGGCAGGCCGTAGCGGACGAGGTGTATTGGACTCAAGCCGGTCACGGGTTCAAAACTACCCCAGAGCTGGAGTATTAACCGCGCGCCCGACTTGCGCGTCGCGCGGCCTGCCGTTCGTGGCGAGGAGGACGCAGCGTGAGCGGTTGACCGCGGGTCCGTTGTAGAACCAGAAATGCGACCGTCCCCCATGTCGCCGGCACCCATAGCGAGATCGCGTGGTAGACGATCGTGGCGGACGCCGCCGCCGTTGCGGGAACCCCGTAGAGCGCGAACATCCCCACGAAGCTTCCGTCCAGTACGCCGACTCCGCCGGGGATCGGCAGGAAGTTCGACACGTACCCGATCTGGTAGGCGAGCACGATCGTCGCCAGCGGGGGCGTGTGTCCGGTGGCCCAGAAGCAGACCACCAGCACGCCGATGTCGAACCACAGGAAGCCGAAGGCACCGATCAATCGCCAGTCGCGCGTGAACAGGACCTGCTCGGTGGCCCGGACGGTTTCCGCGGTGGTCCTCAGCACGACCGCGATCGGCCCGCGACGGTCCTCCGGGACGAGGCGGTCCGTGGCCCATGGAAGCGCCAGAAAGGCCAAGAAGACGACGACCCCGACAGCGCCGGGAACCAGGCTGAGCAGCGGGTCGCGGTCGCCCGGAAGGATCCCGAACCACACCCCGAAGCCGGCGAGGGCGAGCGTGATCAGGTTGACCGCGCTGGTCAGCAGGAACAGCACCGCCGAGCGCCTGACAACCACGCCTGGCGTTGCTCCGCGTTCGACGAGCAGCAGCGCACCCACGGCGACGCTGCCGGCGCCGCCCAGCGACACGGCCGCCCCGAAGGCGAGCTCGCTGAGCGCGACCCGCGCGCCGAATCGGATCGGCGCGCGATCGAAGACCTGCAGGAACGCGATCACGTAGCTGGCGCACGACAGGATCTCGAGGACGATCGCCAACGCGATCAGGCCTGGCGGCATCTCGGCCACTATGTGCGCGACGTCGTGGAGCCCTGGAACCGCCAGCAGCAACCCGATGACGAGCCCGACCAGGATTCCGAGCGAGATCAACCCGTGGCGCAGCCTCCGGCTGGCCTTGGCGACGTCGAGCTCGAGCGCCTCATCGACCTGGTCGTCACTCGGCTCCGTGCTCGCCATTGTTGACGATTCAATCAACCGCGAGAGCCGTGATTCCCGGCTCGGGCCGGCGCTCGGCTGTCATTCTGTCGGTGTGCTCCGCCTCGAGCTCCCCGGGCGCCGTGACATCGTCGGGATCAGGGCGGATAACCCAGGTCTACTCACGCTTGGCGGCACCAACAGCTGGGTCGCCGGCCGCGACCCAGCTTGGCTGGTCGACCCAGGCCCGTCGCTGCCCGGCCATCTCGACGCCCTCGAGGGGGAGATCGCCGCGCGCGGCGGACTCGGCGGCATCGCGCTCACCCACGACCACCACGATCACGCCGAGGCGGTGGGTGACGTACTTCGGAGGCTCGGCCCCGCCCCGGTTGGCGGAGCCCGCGGGGAGGTGACGGTGGTGCTCACCGACGGCGGTCGGTTCGGACCCTTGGAGGCGATTGCCACGCCGGGTCACGCTCCCGACCATCTGGCCTACGGCTTGGGAGACATCGTGCTCAGCGGGGACGCCGTTCTCGGTGAGGGCAGCGTCCTGATCGCACCAGATCCCGGGGCGCTGAGCGGCTACCTCGACGCCCTCGAGCGCCTGCGCGCGCGGCACCCGATCGCGATCGGCCCCGGACACGGCCCGGTGATCCTTGACCCAGACGACAGGCTGGCGGCGTACATCGCCCACCGGCTCGACCGCGAGGAGCGGTTGCTCGCGGCGCTCGCAGCGGGCAGGCGAACCGTCGCGGAGCTGCTCGACTACGCCTGGGCCGACGTTGCCGAAGAGTTGCGCGCGGCCGCCGCCGTCACGCTGGCCGCTCATCTCGACAAGCTGCGCGAGGAAGGGCGCCTGCCAGATGGGGTCGAGCGTCCGAGCGCGGAGCTCCTCTGAGCGACTGCTGCTACGACGCAAGCCGAGCTGCGCGCACCCAACCGCGGCCGACTTTCTTTTGGGCCGCTACCGCGAAGCGTATGGATAGGAAGCCGTCGAGCTCGACGGCGCAACCGAGCCCGTTGGGCCCATCCCCGCGCCGCCGCTGCCGGACGACTGACCCGACGTCGGCGTTCTGAGTCGGCGTTTGAGTCGGCGTTGGGGTCGGGGTCTGCGGGGTCGCGCTGCCGCTCGTCCCCGGTGTCGCGATTGGAGTGCTGCTCGAGTTGCTCGACGACGGGTAGCTCGGATCCGCGGTGCCGTCGGCCGGGGGCTGGTCGGTGGCCGCCGTCGGCGGTGGCGTCGCGCTGGGAGTGGTCGTCATCCCTGGAGCCGAAGCTGTCGTCGGCGGCGCATACGTCGGGCTTTGGGCTGTCGGGTCGGTCACTGTCCCGCCGGTGCTCGTCGCCGGCGGGGAGCCCGCGGCGTTGGTCGCGCCCGCGGTGGATCCAGAGGACTCACCGCGAGTGGTGCTCGACCCGTACGTGTTGGTCGCGCCGTCAACCGTGGTTGGCGAATGCGTCGCGGTCTGGGTCGAGGTGGACGCCGAGCTGGTGTCTGCGCTCGATACGACCTGGCCGACGGAGCCATGGCGGACCAGGTCCGTGCCGACCGACGAGCCCCCGGACGCCGCAGTCGCAGCTGCTGTCGAGGCGCCCGCGGTCGACGTGCCTGACGCAGGCGCGGCCGGGGCAGGCGCGCCCGCGGGCTTGAACCCCGCGGTCGTGACCCGGGCGGCGCCCACGGTCGTCGACTGCGCCGTCGCGTTCTTCTGCTTCGAAATCTCGGTTGGCACGGCGAGCGGGGCCGGCGCGATCGCCTCCGTGCTCCTGGAGGCCCCCCTGATCGCTGCCCTGCGGACGGTGTAGGCCGCGGGCGGCTGGGATCGCACGTGATGGGCCGACTGGGCGGCGGGCCGAGCAGGTTGCGAATGGTGTGGTGCCAGCACCGGCTCGATCGCCACGGCACCACCGGTGGCGACGACGGCGGCCGCGATCAATGTCGCCACGTGGCCCGCGACGGCGCCGGTGCCGGCCGCCGCGGATGCGGCCACTGCACCGCTACCTGCGGCCGCCGATGCGACGACGGCCCCGCCCCCGGCGGCCGCCGCTCCGCCCCCGGCTGCTGCTCCAGTTGCGGCGACCGCGCCACCTGCGGCGCTGCCGGCAGCGCCTCCGATCGTGGCCCCGCCCGCGATCAGACCGCCCGCTGCGGCGCCGGTCGCGCCGCTACCGGCCGCAGCCGCGCTGGTCGCGCCGCCGCCGCCCGCCGCGGCGCCGCCACCGATTCCCAGCAAGCCGCCGAGTCCGAGGAGCTTCGCGACCGCTCCGATCGGCCCGACCGGCGTGAGCACCGCCAGCTTGCGGCTGGTGCTCCGCATCGAGCCGCGAAATTCGCGACATCCGGAGCAGTCACGCAGGTGACGCCGAGCCGTCGCGGTCGGCTTGACACCACGGTCGTGAGACCGGATCAGCTGGGCTCGGATCTCCCTGCAGTCGGTGTCGCGCGCTGCCGAGGCAGCGGCCAGGCTCACCCGGGCGCGGACGAGCACCGATTTGACCGCCGGAATCGACAGGTCGAGGGTCTCGGCCAGCTCGGCGTAGCTCATTCCGCTGAGCTCGCGCATCAGCAGCGCCGACCGCTGCTGTTCGGGGAGCCGGCCAACGTCCACGACCAGACGACGCAAATCCTCCTGCTGCTCGGTGGCGGTCACCGGGTCGCTGATGGCGGGTGCGAGCGGTTCGGAGTCGAGGCCAACCGCCGGCGGAGGCCGCCGAATCTGGTCGATACAGCGGTTGTGCGCGACGCGATACAGCCACGCCCGCAGAGCCAGTTCGCGGTCGTTCGCGCGAAGCCCCGCGAACGCTCTCATGAACACGTCTTGCAGCGCGTCCTCCGCATCCTGGCTGGAGCCGGCGAGCATCTGCCGCACGTACGCGAACAATCGCGCCCGGTAACGGTCGTGGATCGCTCGAAAGGCCTCGTCGTTGCCCGCACGAAACAGCTCGACAAGCTGCTCGTCCGAACGAAGCCGAAGCAGCGACGCCCCGATCGACGCCCTGCCCGCGGTCAGTCCCGGCCGTGCATGAATTGCTGACGCTTCCACGTCCTGCCTCCCACAATAACGGCTGGCGTAGCAACAACATTAGCGTGTCGTCGCTACGACCGGCTCCAGTTGCCGTTGACTGCTTTCGACGCCCAGCGTTCGGGCCCCTGCCCGGGACCCGTAGCACGTCAGCCCGGCTGCGAGCTCATGCTCAGCTCGGGTCAGCTCAGCTCAGCGAGATCATCACGTGCTTGACCTCGGTGTAGTCCTCCAGCGCGTACATGCTCAGGTCCTTGCCGTAGCCGGACTGCTTGAAGCCGCCGTGGGGCATCTCGGACGCGAGCGGGATGTGGTCGTTGACCCATACGCAGCCGAACTGGATCGCCGCCGAGACTCGCATCGCGCGGGCGACGTCGCGCGTCCACACCGACGCAGCGAGCCCGTACGGGGTGCCGTTCGCCCACTCGATCGCCTGCGCCTCATCCGAGAACCTCTGCACGACCTGCCGGATCAGGCGCGCCTGCTCGGCCGGACGGCTGCGGAACGCATCGCGCGTGATCCGGATCGTGGGACTCCCGGTGCGAGCGAGAATCTCGGCGAATTGGTTGGCGATCGCGTGTCGAGTGAGCCCGAACTCGATCAGCTGCCCGTGTGCGACATGGCCGCCCTGCTGTGCGGCCAGCGCCGCGATCTGACGAGCGCGTTGCAGGTTGGGCCGGCCACAGGCGGCTCTTGATGCATCGCGCTGGGCTCGCGGGGCGTCACGTCTCACACTACATAGAGCGGTCTGACGCGCAACGTTCACCCCCCTAAACTCAGCCGCCGTGGACGTAGCGTCGGGTATCGGTATACCGGTGGCGTTCGGCGCCGGGCTGATCTCGTTTCTGTCGCCGTGCGTCCTGCCCCTCGTGCCCGGCTACATCTCGGCCGTCGCCGGCGTCCAACCCGCCGAGATCCGTGCCCGGCGCGTGATCGGTCCGAGCCTCGCATTCGTCGGCAGCTTCAGTGCGGTCTTCATCGCCCTGGGCCTGCTCGGCCAGCAGGCGCTCAGAGGCGTGCTCACGGGCCACACCGCCCAGCGCGTTTGCGGCGCCGTGATCATCGCGATGGGCCTGCTGTTCGTGCTGGCCCCGCTGGTTCCGAGTCTCGCCCGCGAATATCGGGTCGCGGGGCTGATGGAGCGCGCAGGCCGGAGCGGCCCGGCCCTCACCGGGGTGGCGTTCGCGCTCGCGTGGACCCCTTGCACCGGGCCAACGCTCGGCGCGATCGTCACCGCCACCGGCACCTCGTCGTCGGCGCTGCGCGGCGGCCTTCTGCTGGCGGTCTATTGCGCCGGGCTCGGCGTCCCGTTCCTGATCACCGGGCTTGCGTTCGGGCAGGTGACAGGAGCCCTGACGGCGGTCAAGCGTCACTACCCGCTGGTGATCGGCACCGGTGGGGTGATTCTGGTGAGCATGGGTGTTCTGATCTGGACCGGCGAGTTCACGCAGCTCAACGTCACGGTCGATCACTGGCTGCAGACGCTGCATCTGCCGAACTTCAACTCCGACACGTAAATCCTCTGAGGTTCGGGCGCTCGACCACGACCGTGTGGACAGCGCGCGCTTGACACCTAGCAACACGAGGTATAGGGTTGCTAGGTATGGAGGCCGAAGAGCTGAAGGGCCACCTGGACGCGCTGATCCTCGCCATCGTGGCCGGCGGACCCAATCACGGCTACGCGATCATCGAGCAGCTCAAGGAGCGCAGCGGCGGCCATCTGCAGCTGCCGGAGGGAACCATCTACCCGGCGCTGCACCGGCTCGAATCAGATGGGTTGCTGACAAGCCACTGGTCCACCGACAGCGGCCGGCGCCGTCGCATCTACCGTCTGACCGACCGCGGGACGTCCGAGCTCGGCGAACGACGCGTCCGGTGGCGCCGGTTCGCGGCCACCATCGACTCGGTGCTCGCCGTATGAACCTCGACGACTTGCGGCGCGAGCTCGCGCAGGTCGGGATGCGCCCTCGGCGCGCGGATCGGATCGTGACCGAGTTCGAGGATCACCTGGCGAGCAACCCGGACGCCCCCCTCGGCGAGCCAGAGGCAATCGCCCGCCAATTCGCCAACGAGCTCGGCACCGGCCTCGCGCGCCGGGCGTCGTTCCGCGCGTTCCTTTCGCTGGCGATCGCAGGTGGCGTGGTCGGCGCGGCGATCCTCCGGGTTTCGGCGCAGGGCGGTGTCTACGACGTGAAGGTTGGCGCCCCGATCGTCGTGTTGCTGCTGGTCTGCCTCCTGGCGGGCCAGATCGCCTTCGTCACCGGCTGCTCGGGGCTGCTGCGTGCGTTCTGGCTCCGGGACGAGCGGGTGATCGCCGCCGGCGAGGCAACCGTGTTGGTCCGGCGTGCGGGCGTCGGGCTGATCACCGGCGCCGTGACGCTGGCGGCGCTGCCGGTGATCTCACTCGCCGGTCACCACATCCTCGGCGAGGTGTTCGCGTTCGTCGCCGCTGGGACCGGCCTGGCGGCGATCGCGGTCGCCATACCGGCGGTTCGTGACGCGGCGCGCGTGCGCCCGGTCGAGCCCGGAGACGCCGGGGACCTGTTCAGCGACCTGGGGCCCCTCGCGCCACGCGGCGTCAGCGCCTGGCGGTTCGCGATCCTGTTTGCGGCCGGTGTCGCGCTCACGATCGCCCTCGCCGGAGTTGCCGCGGACGATCCCTACGACGGGCTCGCACGCGGCCTGGCCAACGGCCTCGCGTGCCTGGCCTGCTTCGCCCTGCTGGGGCGCTACCTCGGCCTCACCGCGGTCCCGAGCCGCGGCTGACGCGCTCAGAGCGCGCCGGCCCGGGACCGCTCGGCGGTCACGAGAGCTGCCGCCGGTAGGGACTGGCTCTTTGAGCGGAAGACGTATACCGTTACAACTCGGAATGGAGCAATACGATTCGACCAGCGGACTTGACGCGCTGATCCTCGCGACCATGGTCGGCGGCTCGAGCTACGGCTACGCGATCATCGAGCAGCTGAAGGCCCGCGCCGGCGACGCCCTCGAGATCCCCGAGGGCAGCGTCTACCCGGCGCTGCACCGGCTCGAGCGCGAGAAGCTGCTGGCGAGTGACTGGTCCATGGAGGCCGGCCGTCCTCGCCGGGTCTACCGGCTCACCAAACGAGGCGAGCAGCAGCTCGCCGCCCGTCGCACCGGTGGACGCGGCTTCGGCCCGTCGATCGACCGCGGGGGCCTCGCCACATGAACGTCGACCAGCTCCGGTATGAGCTGCGGCGGTCTCGGATCGGTGGTCGCCTCGCGGGCCGGATCGTCGCAGAGTTCGAGGACCATCTGGCGGTCGATCCGGACGCGAGCCTCGGCGAGCCGAGGGACCTCGCCCGCCAGTTCGCCGACGAGCTCGGCACGGATCTCGCGCGGTCCGCCGCGATTCGGACCACGGCCGCACTCGCTGTCTGCGCCGTCGCGATGCTCGTCGTGCTTCCCGGTGTCAGCAACACCTACAACTGGGCCAACTACAACAGCGGGATCGGCCTGTTCCACATCTCCTGGTTCCACATTGGGATATTCGTGGCGGTGTTCTCGGGACAGGTTTCGCTCGCGGCGGCCGGACTCGCGGCGCTCGGCGCGATTCGGCTCGCCAGGGCGCCCGTGATCTCCGCGACGGACGCCATGATCCTCCGGCGTCGTGCGGTCGTTGCGTGGTTAAGCGGCGCGATCACCATCGGATTGCTGGCGCTGATGGGACTCGTGGTTCCGACGGCGTATGCCCCGAACTGGGAGCTCGAAGTCCTGGTCGGTGCGGGGGTCTGCGGCGCCGCGCTGCTGAGCGTGGTCCCGACCCTCCTCCACGCGGTCTGGGTGAGACCGGCGACGGCCGGCCCGACGTCCGACGTGGTCGCCGACCTGGCGCCGTTCCTGCCCTTCGGAACGTCACGTCTCCTGACCCCGTGGCGGTGCGCGCTGCTGCTCGCCGCCGCGGTTGCGGTGGTTCTGACGGCGGTAGGCGTGCTGAACGACGATCCGTTGGTCGGGGCGCTGCAGGGGGCTACGGATGCGATCGCGTGCCTCGCCGGATTTTCGCTGCTCGGTGGCTACCTCGGACTGGTTCGTCCGCGGGCAGAGCTCCAGCTTGATTAGGGTCCCAGGCGACGCGTCGCGATGTCGCCCTCGATCCCGCTGCCGCCCCACGACCGGCCGTTGACAGGCGGTTCGCCGTTCCCGCCGATCGCCGACTACGCGTTCCTGTCGGACATGCACACCTGCGTGCTCATCGCTCCCGACGGAAGTGCCGAGTGGATGTGCGTCCCGCGGTTCGACTCACCGAGCATCTTCGCGTCTATGCTCGACCGTCGAGGCGGTAATTTTCGCGTCGGCCCGTACGGGCAGTTCGTCCCTTTGTCGGTCCGATACATCCCCGGCACGATGGTCCTGGAGACGACCTGGCTGACCCCGTCGGGATGGCTCGTGGTCCACGACGGCCTGACGATCGGCTTGTGGCACCACGACCACGCCGACGAGAGCTCGCATACCCGGGCGCCGACCGATCACGACGCGGATCACATGCTGGTTCGGGCGATCGAGTGCGTGCAGGGGAGCGTTCAGGTCGAGGTCGTCTGCGAGCCGATGTTCGCCTATGGCCGTGACCCCGCGGATTGGGAGGTCAAGGGCGCGGACTGGAACGCCGCCGACGCCCGCTGCGCGGACACGACCATTCGGCTGCGATCCGACATGAGACTGGGGATCGAGGGCAGCCGAGCTCGCGCACGGCATACCCTCGTTGAGGGGGAGCAGCGGTTCGTCGCGCTCGGCTGGTCGCACGACCTGGATTGCCCGACCGATGTCGAGGACGCGCTCACGAGGCTCCGGACGACCGAGCACTACTGGCGCGATTGGCTGGCCGGTGGCCGTTTCCCGGATCATCGCTGGCGCGGCCATCTGCACCGGTCGGCGCTGACGCTCAAGGGTCTGACCTATGCACCCACGGGAGCCACCGTCGCAGCCGGGACGACCTCGTTGCCCGAGACGGCCGGCGGCGAACGCAACTGGGACTACCGCTACTGCTGGATGCGCGACGCGACCTTCACCCTGTGGGGCCTGCACGCGCTCGGCTTCGATTGGGAGGCCGATGACTTCATGCAGTTCGTCGCCGACCTCGATCGCGACGGCGACGGCGACGGTGGGCTGCAGATCATGTATGGCCTCGGTGGCGAGGTCGACCTCACCGAGCGGCTACTCGATCACCTGAGCGGTTACGAGGGGGCGAGCCCGGTCCGGGTCGGCAACGATGCCTACCGGCAGAAGCAGAACGACGTCTTTGGCTCGGTGCTCGACTCCGTCTACCTGCACACCAAGATGGGCGGTCACATTCCCCAGCGGCTGTGGCCCGTGATCCGGAACCAGGTCACGTCCGCGATCGAGGTCTGGGACAAGCCGGACCAGGGGATCTGGGAAACCCGCGGGGAGCCAAAGCATTACGTGTCCTCGAAGTTGATGTGCTGGGTTGCGAGCGATCGCGGCGCCCGGCTCGCCGAGCGGGAGGGCGAGCCGAAGCTCGCCGAGGAGTGGCAGGCGATCGCCGACGAGATCCGCGAGGACGTCCTTGCTCGCGGCGTTTCGGAGCGCGGCGTCTTTCGCCAGCACTACGAGACCGACGCGCTGGACGCCTCGACGCTGCTGATCCCCATCAACCGCTTTCTGCCCGCGAAGGACGATCGGGTGCGGGCGACCGTGCTAGCGATCGCCGACGAGCTGACCGAGAACGGATTCGTCCTGCGGTACAAGGTGCAGGAGACCGACGACGGGCTGCAGGGCGCAGAGGGCACCTTCCTGATCTGTTCGTTCTGGCTCGTCTCTGCGCTCTCGGAGATCGGCGAGAAGGAGCGCGCGGCAGGACTGTGCGAGCGCCTGCTGGCGCACGCGTCTCCCCTCGGCCTGTATGCCGAGGAGCTCGACGCCCAGAACGGTCGGCACATGGGGAACTTCCCGCAGGCGTTCACGCACCTCGGGCTGATCAACGCCGTGATGCACGTGATCTCAGACGAGGAGGCCGACTAGGACTGGTCAGTCTTCGTAGCCGTGATCGCCGGGCAGCAGGATCCGAGCGTGCTCGCCGGCGCCGACGATCCGAGGCTGGATCGCCGTGACCGCGCTGCTGCGGGCGTGCGTCAACAGCGCTTCGGCCGACGCGAACCGCCCCAGTCGCTCGAGTTGCTTGATGGTCGGAAAGACGAGCGCGAAGTCGCCGCCGGAGGCGGCGCGGAGCGCCGCCTCCGGGCTCGTCCAGCGGAAGTCCACGATCTCGGAGCCGTCGATCCTAGGCACGGCGCCGGCGGGCTCGTTGGTCAAGAAGAACCAGGTGTCGAACCGGCGTTGGCGCCGCTCGGGCGTGATCCAACGCATGAACGGCACCAGCTCGGCGCCGGCAGCCAGCGTGATCCCGGCCTCCTCCCGGAGCTCGCGGATTGCAGCGGCTCGAAGCCCCACCTGACCGACGCCGTCGCCGGGATCGACGGAGCCGCCCGGAAAGACCCACGCACCGCCCATCACCGGCGCGTCGGGATGGCGCTGGACGAGCAGCACCTCGAGCCGCTCGGCGGCGCCGCGGAGGACGATCACGGTCGCCGCCGGCCGCGCGACGCCGGCTGGGCCCTCGATCACATCGGCTCCGGGTTCGGGACGGTTGATCGGCATCCGCGCGACGTTAGCTGCCCCGCGGCAGGCCTCGGTGTCTTGAGGCAGTTTTTCAGGAGAACTGGTTACCCTTCGCGCGGTGAAGTACATGTGCGAATCCTGCGGGTATATCTACGACCCGGAGGAGGGCGACCTGGATGGCGGGATTCCTCCTGGTACTCCCTTCGAGGACATCCCCGAAAACTGGTTCTGTCCCGTCTGTGGCGCGCGCAAGCGAGACTTCACTCCGTATGAGGACTGAACATCCGGTATGACTAGAGCGATCCGACGGATGGGTCGCGGCCTCGCTCTCGCTGCCGTTGGGGCCGTCCTCGCGGTTTTCGGCGCTGCCTGCGGCGGCAGCAGCCCAGCAACCGCCCGCACTGCGCAGGCCGCCGTCCCGCAACTCCGGGGCGGCACGACGATCTCGGTTGGCTCCAACGCCGACGGTCCGAAGATCCCCGACGGCTTCCTCGGACTCTCGATCGAGTACCACACCCTCAAGGACTACGTCGGG
Organism: uncultured Solirubrobacterales bacterium; assembly: GCA_963830475.1. Classification (GTDB taxonomy): domain Bacteria; phylum Actinomycetota; class Thermoleophilia; order Solirubrobacterales; family Solirubrobacteraceae; genus Palsa-465. The sequence continues at coordinate 720,265 of CAWHMX010000009.1, forward strand.
GTCAACCCGGCGAAGCCGAACGCCACATTCCTGCAATTGCTGAGGAACCTCGCGCCTTCCGGGACGCCGGTTCTGCGGATGGGAGGCGACAGCACCGACTGGACCTGGTGGCCGGTTCCGGGCATGCCGCGGCCCGGCGGTGCCAAGTTCGCGCTGACGCCCAGTTATGCCAGCACCCTGAAGGCGGTCGCGCAGGCCGTCCACGGCAAGCTGCTGCTGGGCATCAACTTCGAGGCCGACAGCCGTTCGGTTGCGTCCTACGAGGAGCGCCAGCTGTCGAAGCGCATCGGAAGCTCGCGGATCGAGGCCTTCGAGCTCGGCAACGAGCCGGAGCTCTACCACAAATACGCCTGGTACACGACACGGTCCGGCAACCGGGTCCTCGGTCGGCCCTCCGACTACACGACACAGGCGTTCATGAAGGACTTCGCCCACATCGCCGGCGGGCTGCCGCGCGAGCCCCTGGCGGGTCCCGAAGCCACCTCGACGAATTGGCTCAACCTGTCCGCCTTCCTCAACACCCAGCCGAGACTGTCGCTGGTGACCGTTCACACCTACCCGCTGAAGCACTGCAGCCCGGGGGCTCACCCGACTGAGGCGGAGCTGTTCCTGCCAAGCTCGCTGCAGGGGCTCTCGTCAGAGGTCGCGGGTTGGGCGAAGATCGCCGCCGGGCGGCATTTGCCGCTGCGCGTCGATGAGATGAACTCCGTCACCTGCGGCGGGTATCCGCCGATCAGCGGATCGTTCGGGCCGGCGCTGTGGGCCTTGAACATTCTGCCGATGTACGCCAAGGCCGGCGCGGTCGGGGTCAACTTTCACACGATTCCGTTCACCTGGCAGGCTCTGATCGAGCCGGTCGAGAGGGACAGCAGCCAACTCCACGTCGTGCCCGAGTACTACGGGTTGCTCACGTTCGCCAAACTTGCCCCCGCCGGTTCGCAGCTGCTGAACACGTCGGCCTCCGCGAACGCAGGTCTCTTCGAGTGGGCAGATCGGACGCCGGCTGGTACCGAGAACGTCGTCATCACCAATCCCTCGAGCACGGCGGGGCCCGTCAAGGTAAACGTGCCGTCGCAGTCGTCCCCTGGGACCGTCACGGTCCTCCAGGCCCACGGCGGCCTCGGGGCCAACGACGGAGTCAGCCTCGGCGGGCAGTCGCTGTCGACCAAAACCGGATTGCTGATCGGTCCCACGAACTCGACCACGGTCAAGCCGACCACGGACGGCCATACGTACCAGCTGAATCTACCGGGGGCGAGCGCCGTGATCCTCTCTTTCCCCTCGCCCAGCTTCAAACCGCTACGACATTAGGGTCCCTAGCCGGCAGCAGCCGGCAACCCGAGGTTGCGTCGGCGATCGACGCGGCGGTGATCGCCACCAGCCGGATCAGATCGCCCCCTGACATCGCCGGCGCCGGCATCAACACGATCACGTCGCCGAGCGGCCTGATGATCGCGCCACGGCTCCGCGCTGCCAGCGTGACCTGATGGCCCAGTCGATCGTTCGGCTCGCCGCCGGCGAGCTCGATCCCAACCATGAAGCCGCGTTGGCGAATCTCGGTGACAGCGTCGAGTCCCCGCACCCGCTCCGCTAGTGCGTCGCGCAGCAGCTCGATTTTCGGGCCCATCGCCTCGAGCGTTCGCTCCCGCTGGAAAGTCTCGAGGGTCGCGATCGCGGCGGCGCAGCCGAGGGGGTTTCCGGTGAACGTGTGCCCGTGGAAGAACGTCCGGTCGTCTTCGGGAGCGCCGAGGAAGCCCTCATAGATCGGCTCGGTCGTAACGGTGGCCGCCAGCGGGAGATAGCCGCCCGTCAGGCCCTTACCGAGGCAAAGGAGGTCAGGCGTGACTCCCTCCTGTTCGCAGGCGAACATCGTCCCCGTCCGGCCGAAGCCGGTCGCGACCTCGTCGCAGATCAACAGCACGCCGAATCGGTCGCACAGTTCGCGGACCGCACGGACGTAGCCGTCCGGCTGGATCAACATACCGCCGGCACCCTGGACGAGCGGCTCGATTACGACCGCGGCGATCCGATCCGCGTGTGCGGCGAGCAGCTCCTCCATCTCTGCGGCGTCGCCAGCTGTGGCCCGCCAGGTGTCGAACAGCAGCGGCCGGTACAGGGAGTGGAACAGGTCGACGCCTCCGACCGAGACCGATCCGAGCGTGTCGCCGTGATAACCGTTCGTCAGGCAGATGAAACCGGTCCGCTGACGCTCGCCGCGCTGCGCCCACCATTGATACGCCATCTTCAGCGCCACCTCGACCGCCGTCGAGCCGCTGTCCGAGTAGAACACGCGGGTCAGCCCCGGCGGCGTCAGTGCCAGCAATCGCTCGGCGAGCTCGATCGCCGGCGCATGCGAGAGCCCGAGCATCGTCGAATGGGCGATGCGGTCCAGTTGTGCTCTGATCGCGGCGTCAATCGCGCGATGCCGATGACCGTGCACGTTGCACCACAGCGAGGAGACACCATCGATGTACCCGCGGCCTGCGGCGTCATATAGGTTCGTTCCCTCTCCGCGCTCGATCACCAACGGTGGCTCGTTCTCGCACCAGCCAAGCTGCTGGGTGAACGGGTGCCAGATGTGGCGGCGGTCTGAAGCCACAAGCTCGGCAGCCGTTCGCATGGAGCGAAGCTAGCTTCCGACGCGGTCGGAAAGCCAGCGGTCGAGCGGCAGCCTGGCACCGGCAGTCGCCAGCAGCGCGGGGTCGGCGGCCACTCGCGGCAGCGTCGCCACCTCGACGTCGCCGAGCTCGGCGATCGTCTCCAGGTTCGAGCGCGCGACTGCGTCGGGCCGGTCGGGCCAGGGCGTGAGCACCACGCCCGCGACCACCAGACCGCCGGCGCGAGCCGCCTCGAGCGTCAACAGCGTGTGGTTGATCGTTCCCAGTCCTGGCCGGGCGGCGATCAGCACCGGCAAGCCGACCGCCGCCGCCAGCCTCCGCACGTCCCAACCGGCGCCAAGCGGCACCAGCAGTCCGCCGACGCCCTCGACGACCAATATCGGCTCGACGTGCGTCGTGTCGTCGGCGGCACCGGCGGCGGTGACTTCGCCGACCAGCGCGTCGAGGTCGATCGGGGTTGCGGCAAGCTCGGCCGCGAGGTGTGGCGATACCGGGGGGCCGAACGAACGTAGTACGACCTCGTCGGCCGCGCTCCCAGCCGCGTTGGCGAGCAGCTCGTGGTCGTGCGGCCAGTCGGGATCTGGAACCTCGTCGAGACCCGTCAACAGCGGCTTCAGCGCCCGCACCGGCAGGCCCTCGGCCGCAAGCGCGGCGACCACCGACGCCGCCAACGCGGTCTTGCCGACCCCGGTGTCGGTGCCGGTCACGAACAGCCCCTTCACGCCAATTTCTCAGAGCCTGTCTCAAAATGATGGCGTGCCCGGATGCGGCCGTGGCCACGGCGCTGGATCGCCATCCGTCCCCTCGCCAATACCACCAGTATTGGCTTTGGGAACGGCTGCCGCCCAGCTTGGTCCACGACCACCCCGGCCACACCCTGATTTCGAGACAACCTCAGGCGGCGTCCCGCAGGTCTCGGGCCGGCGACGGCAGGTCGACCCCGCACTCGCGCGCGGCGGCTCCGATCGCGCTTGCAGCCTGCCGCAGTTCCTGCTCGGAATGCGTCGCCATCACCGTCAGTCGCAGTCGCGAGCTGCCGCTGGGCACCGTCGGCGGCCGGATCGCCTGGGCGAAGACACCCCGCTCGAGCGCGAGCTCACTGACCCGCATCGTCAGCGACGCGTCGCCGATGATCAGCGGGACGATCTGAGTGCCGCCGACGTGCACGTCGAAGCCCTCGAGCGAAAGCTCGCGGCGCAGCCGCATCGCGCCCGCCTGGAGCGTGTCGACGAGCGCAGGCCGTTCCTGCAGCACCGACAGTGCCGCCGCCGCGCCGGCGACTGCGGGGATCGGTGGCGCCGTCGAAAAGATGAAGGTTCGGGCGATATTCGTCAGGTACCGCGCCATCGATTCGTCGCACGCAACGAACGCACCGTAGGAGCCGAGTGCCTTGCCGAGCGTCCCGACGAGTACGTCGACGTCGCCGGACAGTCCCGCCGCGGCAACTGCGCCTCGTCCGCCGCGGCCGAGTGCCCCGGTGGCGTGCGCCTCATCGACGACCAGTCGCACCCGGTGACGCCGTGCCAGCTCGACGAGATCCGGGAGCGGCGCGACGTCGCCGTCCATCGAGAAGACGCTGTCGGTGACGATCATCGCGGCCCGGTCACCGGCTCGCTCGAGTCCCCAGCGGAGGTGTTCGAGGTCACGGTGGCGGTACACGAACACCTCTGCTCGCGATAGCCGGCAGCCGTCGACGATCGAGGCGTGGTTGAGCTGATCGGAGAACACCACCCGACCTCGCCCCACAAGTGCTGAGATGACCCCCGTATTGGCGAGATAGCCCGACCCGAACAGCAGTCCCGCAGAACGCCCCTTGAAATCTGCCAACTGCTGCTCCAACTCCCGGTGAACAATCATCGTGCCGGACACGAGTCGGGACGCACCGGCTCCGACCCCCCAGCGCAGGGCGGCCTCAGCCGCCGCGGCTCGCACCCGTGGATGATCGGCGAGTCCGAGGTAGTTGTTGGAGCACAGGAGCAGGGCGGGACGGCCGTCGACGACAACGTTCGGTCCTTGGGGACCCTCGATCATCCGTGTCGTGCGCGCCAGCCCGCGCGCGTCCAGCTCCGCGATCCGCTCGTCAAGCTCGAGCATCGACGACTCCCTCGGCTCGTCAGGTGCCCGGCGGTGCGACCGTGGGTCGCCCACGGTTCGGCGCCCCGTCCGGGCGGGACGGGACCGCCCGCTTGGGCGAGAACCGGAGCTGCCTCGACGGATCCCACAATCGCACCTGCAGGTCCGCTCCCGCCTCCCGCTCCCGGGCCAGCGCGACGAGGTCGGGCGTCTCGCCCTCGAGCCAACCGGAGCGGTTGTCAGGTCGTGGATTGGAGCCGTTGTCGGCATGGCGGCCGACGTTCAGCCCCAACTCCTCGAACATCCCCCGATCCTCCTCGGGGGTGTTCCCGAGGGTCGTCAGGAAGTTCCCCATCATCACCCCGTTGAGGCCCGCTCTGACTGCCGTCGCCTGCAACTCCCCGAGGTTCTCCACGCGTCCCCCGCAAAGCCGGAACAGCGCGTCCGGGAGGATCAGGCGGAAAATGGCGATCCATTTGACGACCTCCCACGGATCCATCAGGCCGCGGTCGCCGAACTTGGTGCCCGGTCGTGGGTTCAGCAGGTTGATGGGCACGCTGGTCGGATCGATCGCCGCCAGCTCAAATGCCATCTCGACCCTCTGCGCTCGTGTCTCGCCGAGGTTGAGGATCCCGCCGACGCAGGTCTCGAGGCCCGCCTCCCGAACCGCCTCGATCGTTCGCAGCCGGCCCTCGTAGCGCACCGTGGTCGACACCTCCGGGTAGTAGGACTCGGCTGTTTCGACGTTGTGGTGAACGCGCTGCACCCCGACGTCGCGCAGGGCGCGGGCGCGAGACGCCGACAGATGCCCGATCGACACGCAGCGCTTGAGGCCGGTGTGTTCGGCGACCAGGCGAGCGCCCTCGACGACCTTGTCGAAGTCCCGTCTTGACAGTCCCTGGCCCTGGGTGACCAGACAGAAGCGGTGGGCTCCCGCGGCTTCGGCCGCGCGCGCGTGCTCAAGGATCTGCTCCGGATCCATCATCGCGTGCATCGGGGTGTCGGCCTCGGCGTACTTCGACTGGGCGCAGAAGCCACAGTCCTCGGCACAGCCACCTGACTTCGCGTTGACGAGCGAGCACATATCGGTCGCGTCGGCAAAGCGGTCACGCCGCATGTCCCAAGCACGCTGGACCAGCGCCTCGATCTCAGCGTGTTCCTCGAGCTCGCCGAGCTCGAGCGCTTCCTGGCGGGAGATCAATGGCGGCATCCGGCGGACACGGTAGGAGCAGCGCCGGACGAGTTCGGCCGGCGAATCGCGCCTGCCAGGCCGCATTCGACGGGTCCAGCCTCCCGGGCGCCTATTGTCCGGCTCAGCCGATCGGGCGCGAACAGGAAGGTGGCGAGGTGTCAGAGGTCGAGGCTCACATCACCGGCACGGTATGGAAGATCCAGGTGGCGGTCGGCGACTCGGTGCACGAGGGCGACACCGTCGTGATCCTCGAGTCGATGAAGATGGAGATGCCCGTGGAGGCGGAGGACGAGGGCGTCGTCACGGAAATCCTCTGTGAGGAGGGGCAGTCGGTCGCTGAAGGGGACGCGCTCGTAGTACTCGAGTGACGGTGAGGGACGAGCAGGGAGGCGAGGCAAAGCCTCGAAACTGCGGGGTTCCGTCCGATCGGTTCTGTTGACTGCGCGCTCAGCGCGGTTGAATCAGATCAGAGGGGTCACATGGACGAACCGAGTCTGTTTCTGAGTTCATGCAGTCGCCGTGAATGGGCGCGGCGCCGGCCTGGGCGCTCGCGGGTCCTGACTCCGTCGCTGGTGATTCCCGGGTTGGTGGCACTGACTTGTGTGCTAGCGGTCATGGTGGTCCTGCTCGCCATCGGACACGGGACGCTGTAGCCGGCGTCGAGCGGCACCTTTCGCCAGACCGAGCGTGCAGGGCGTACCCTGCGGGCTGTGAGCTTAGACGCCGATTCCGGTTCGCTTGATCTGCTGGCATCTTCGCTGCGGGCGGATCTCAGCGACCTCAATGCCTTCTTCGAGACGCTTGCCTCCAAGCTCGAGGACGCGCTCCCGGGGAACGTCCGGGTCTATCGCTGGCGCTCGCGCATGCTCGGCCCGAAGCACGTCCGGAAGATCGTGGTCGACGCCGGAGGCGACCGGCTCGAGCTCGCCCGCGGAGACAGCGAGCACGTGCAGGCGCTGCGCGGGCGGCTATCGGGCGGGATCGTGATCAAGTCCGAGCCGCTCGAGATCGAACAGTGGATCGACGCTCTGACCGAGGTGCTGACGGCCGAGGCAGGGCGCAACGAGAAAACTCGGCTGGCGCTCGAGCGGCTGCTGCTCGCGGGATAGCGAAAAGGAGAGAGCACGATGGGATTCCTGAACCGTGGCGGCGACGATCAGCCGCAGGACTCGGCGCCGGAGGTCACCGCCGCTCAAGCGCCCGAACAGCAGGAGTACCAGGCCGGGTCGCTCGAGGGCCTGCCCCAGTCGGGGCGCGAGCGCCTGGAGCGGATGAAGCGTGACATCCAGCGCGGATTCTTCACCAGCGACCTGTCGGTCAACGAGTTCCTGCTCGTCAAGGAGGCCGGGTTTGAGCCGCTGGGACTGGTCCTCGGAAGCTCGATCTACCACATCGGCTACCAGCAGGCGATGTGGAATCGCAGCATGGAAATGACGGTCCTGACCCAGGCGATGTACCACGCGCGCGAGCTCGCGATGACGCGAATGGAGGAGGAGGCCGACCAGCTCGGCGCGGACGGCGTCGTCGGCGTGCGGCTGACGATCGGCCGCTACGACTGGGGGGCCGACCTGGCCGAGTTCATCGCGGTTGGGACCGCCGTCAAGCACGCGGGCGGACAGCTGCACCGCGCGCCCGGCGGGCGGCCGTTCACCTCCGACCTCAGCGGCCAGGATTTCTCGACGCTGTTGCGGGCCGGTTATCGGCCCGTCGGCCTCGTGATGGGCAACTGCGTTTACCACGTCGCCAGACAGGGGATGATGGCGTCGCTGCGACAGGTCGGACGCAACCTCGAGATGACGAACTTCACCCAGGCCCTGTACGACGCCCGGGAGCTGGCGATGGGGCGGATGCAGACCGAGGCCGAGTCTCTCGAAGCCGACGGTTTGGTCGGCGTCCGGTTGAACGAGGCGTCCCATGGCTGGGGCTCACACGTGATCGAGTTCTTCTCGATTGCCACCGGGGTGGTCGCGACCCAGGCCGACCACACGATCGAGAAGCCGGCGCTGGTCCTGCCGCTCACCGGGTGATCGAGAACCGCGGCGCGATCCAGCGCATGTAGCCTCGGCCGCGATGCCACCGGACGTCAAGATCAAGGCGCAGGTTTACAAGGATCCGCGTCCGCCGGAAGCGTTCGAGCGCTACCACGCGCGTGTCCGCGACCACCCCCCGGAGTGGGTCTACGAGGCGGTCAGGCTCACGACCGTACTGACGGCTCTGACCTTCTTCCGAGCCCAGGGGTTCGGTTCCGAGAACGTGCCCAACGGCCCCGTGATCCTGGCGCCGAACCATGCCTCGTTCATGGACCACTTTTTCGCCGGCGCCTTCATCCGCCGTCATGTCCAGTTCATGGCCAAGTCGCAGATGTTCGGCAAGCAGCCATTGAGCTGGGTCTACAGCCACGGCGGCGTGTTCCCGGTTCGCCGCGGCTTCCACGACGAGGAGGCGTTCATAACCGCCTTCGAGATTCTCGATCGCGGCGGCGCGATCGGCATGTACGTCGAGGGTGGGCGGTCGCGGACCGGCGAGGTCGGCAACGACGCGAAGGCCGGGATCGGCCGTCTCGCGATCGAGTCGGGCGCGCCGGTGGTGCCGGTGGCGATCCTCGGGTCTCACCAGGTGCGCAACTGGAAGCGACTGCGGTTTCCGAAGGTCATCGTCCGCTACGGCAGGCCGGTCCGTTTCGAGCGCCATGAGCAGTCGAGCCGAGAGCAGCAGCAGCGGGTCGCCGACGAGATCCTCCGTCGGATCCGCGAGATGCACGTCGAATTGGTCCGGGCGGGCCCGCGCGGCGCGGCGCGGCTGGCCCGGGAACGCTCAGCCGCCGATCGCGCGGCGACCGATCGGGCGGCCACCGACCCCGCCGCCGCGGATCAGACCGGCGGCCGAACGGCCGCAGCTATCTAGGGCTCAGCTGGGGCTCAGCGTCACCGCCCGCGCGCCTTCGAGCTGGCGACCTCGATCTGAAGCGGCGGCTGCGGCGCTCGCGCGTGCTCGACCTGGAGCGTCGAATGCGATAGGCCGAACCGGTCCTCGAGCAGACGGGTGAGGCTGCGCCGAACCTCGTGGCAGTCGTGGCCGGCGTCGACGACGATGTGAGCAGAGGCCGCCGGGAAGCCCGAGGTGACCTCCCAGATGTGCAGGTCGTGAACCTCGGTGACGCCGGGCTGTGAGGCGAGTGCGCGGCCGACCTGCTCGGGATCGAAACCGGCCGGCGCCGCCTCCATGATCACCCGTACCGACGCCCGCAGCAGGCGGTACGCGGCGAGCAGCGCCACCGCTGCGATCAGCAGCGAGGCGATCGCGTCGGCGCGGTAAAAACCGGTGGCGAGGATGACGACGGCGGCGACCGCGGTCGCTATGAAGGCGAACAGGTCGGTCACCAGATGGCGGTAAGAACCCTCGATATTGAGGCTGCGAACCGGGCGATCAACTGTTTGGGGGTGAGCGGCTGTCGCTCGTGCGTCGGCGGCGCCTTGGTGCCCCCTGTCGGCGCGGCCGTGCTCGTGGTCGCTGTCAGGACGCCCATGGGCGTGGGCGCCGTGATGATTGCCACCGAGGGCCCGCGTCGCGAGCAGATTGACCGCGATACCGACGAGGGCCACCACCAGCACCGGCCCGGCGCTGACGACCGGCGGCGAGATCAGATGCCTGATGGCGCCGTAGACGATCAGTAGCCCCAGGACCAGCAGCGTCAGGCCATTCGCCTGGGCACTGAGGATCTCGGCGCGGCCCAGCCCGAAGGTCATCGAGCCGCCGGCGGGCCGGGTCGCGAGCCGCGCGGCCAGCAGCGACAACGCGAGCGCGGCCGCGTCGGTCAGCATGTGGGTCGCGTCAGACAGGAGCGCCAGCGAGGACGCGAGCAGGCCCACGACGATCTCGACGACCATGAATCCGACGATCAGCGCCAGCGAGAGCCTGAGGCCGCGGGTGTCTAGGTCACGGTCCATCGTCTTGATCGTACGATGCAAGCTAAGCCGGTCGGGACCGGCCTAAGCTGCAAGCCGTCAGTTGGTCGATGGGTCGGCAGGCATCCGCGCGATGAGCGCGTAGCTGCCGCCCTTGCGGGACAGCACCGACGGCCACAGTTCGCGCGGTTCGTTCGCGAACGCGTCGTCATAGGTGGCCGGTTCCAGGATCCAGTCGCCGCGCTCGAGCTCGTCGTCGAGCTGGCCCGGTCCCCACCCTGCATGTCCGGCGAACACGCGCGCCCGGCTCACGCCGGCTCCGAGTTCGTCGAGCGGCGATCCCGACGCCAGCACCCCCACCGAATCGAACGAGATCAGCGCCGCCTCGTCGGGGTCTTCGAAGTCGGCCAGCACGATTACGGCTGACGGCTGCACAGGCCCTCCGATCAGGACCTCGGCGTCGGGATCGGCGAGGTCGGCGAGCTGCGGTACGGCTTCACCGACGGTCGTCTCGGCTGGACGGTTGAGCACCAGACCGAGGGCGCCGTCGTCGTTGTGCTCGACCATCAACACCACCGTGCGCCAGAAGTTGGGATCGGCGAGCGATGGCCCGGCGATCAGCAGGTGGCCGCGAGTCGATTCCACATTAGAACCCGTACGAACGCCCAATCACATCGAGCATGATCTCGTCGGTGCCCGCCGCGATCCGGTTCATCCGCAGGTCGCGCCACGCTCGTTCGATCCCGTATTCCCGCATGTAACCGGCGCCCCCGTGGATCTGGATGCATTCGTCCGCGACCTCGACGGCGACCCGGGCGGCGTGGAGCTTCGCCATCGAGATCTCGCGCACCGGGTAGTCGCCGTTCCCGACCCGCCAGGCAGCGGTATATACGAGTTGCCGGGCCGTCTCGAGTTTTGTCGCCATCTCCGCGAACTTCCAGCGGATTCCCTGGAGCGTCCCGATCGGGCGGCCGAAGGCGTGGCGCTCGGTCGCGTACCGCAGCGTCCGATCGAACACGACCTGGGCGCCGGCGACGGCGCCTGCCGCCCCGATCAGCCGCTCCCCCTGGAGTTCCCACATGATGTGGTAAAAGCCTTTGCCGATCTCGCCGAGAACCGCGCAGGCCGGCACGCGAACGTCCTGGAATCCCAGCAGCGCGGTGTCGGAGGCGTGCATTCCGAGCTTCTCCAGGCGCTTCTCGCGAATCACGCCGGGCAGGTCCATCGGCACAAGGAATAGCGTGAGACCCCCGTAGCCGGCGTCGGGATCGGTCTTTGTCAAAAGTACGATCAGGTCGGCGCGGTCGCCGTTGGTGATGAACGTCTTCGATCCGTTGATCACGTACTCGCCGGTCTGCTGATCGAGCACGGCGCGGGTCCTGATCGCCGCCACGTCGGAGCCGGCGTCGGGCTCGGTGATCCCGAGGCAGAGGATCTTCTCGCCGGCGATCGCGGGCACCAGCCACTCGCGTTTCTGCTCCTCGGTCCCGAAGGCCAGGATCGGCGGCATCGCCATATCGGTGTGCACCGCAATACCCACTCCGACGCCGCCCGAGTGGGAGTGCACCAACTCCTCCGCCAGCACCAGCGAGCAGTAGTAGTCCCCGCCCTGTCCGCCATATTCGACGGGCTTGTCGAGTCCCAGGAACCCGAGCTCGCCCATCCGCCGGAAGACCGAGTCGGGGAAGGTGGTCTCTTCCCACTCCTCGGCGTGGGGCTGCAGCTCGTTGACCGCAAACCGCCGGATCGACTCGCGCAGCAGGTCGTGCTCGTCGGTGAAGATGAAGTGCCGGCGCTGAGAGCCGTAGTCGGGCTTGATGACATCTGCGGTCGCCATAGCGCTCCTAGAACAGTAGATGGCCGCCGCCGACTCGTCGTAGGCTTGAACGATGTCAGAGCCGGGACCGGTCTACGACGGGCTGCAATATCGGTTCGATACAGCCGGCGTGGTCACGATCGCCCTCGATCGGCCGGCCACGCGCAACGCGCTCTCGGAGGCGCTGCTCGTCGAGCTCGAAGCTGCGCTCCTCACCGCTCGGGACGACCCGGCGGTCCGCGTCGTCGTGCTCGCCTCAACACACGAAACGGTGTTCTCCAGTGGTGCCGACCTGTCCGGCTTCGCGGCCGACACCCCGCCGATCGTCCGGTACCTCGGTACCGGGCTGTTCCCGCGGATCTTCCGGCTGCTGGGCGCGCTCGGCAAGCCGAGCATCTGCGCGGCCTCCGGTCACGTCCTCGCCGGGGCGCTCGGGCTGGCGCTCGCGTGCGATCTGATCATCGCGAAGGACACCGCCAGGTTCGGGACGCCGGAGATCAACGTCGGCCTGTTCCCGTTCATGGTGATGGCGCTGGCCTATCGGAACGTGCCGTCCAAGAAGGCGACGGAGCTGCTGCTCCTCGGCGAGCAGATCTCGGCACACGAGGCAGAGCGGCTCGGGTTCGTCAACCGCGTTCTCCCCGCGGGCGAGTTCGACGCCGCCGTGGCCGACTGGGCGTCGAAGCTCGCCGCCAAGTCGCCGTTGATGCTTCGTCTCGGCAAGGACGCGATCTTCCGTCAGCAGGACATGGCGTTCGCCGACGCCCTCGAGTACCTCCGGGCTCAGCTGGGCTTGGCCTTCTCGACCGCCGACCTCGCCGAGGGCATCAGCGCCTTCCTCGAGAAGCGCGACCCGGTCTGGAAGGGACGTTGATTCGCTGGTCGTGGCTCGCGGGCCACGACCAGCGCCACCGCGGCGGTGGTTACTTCACGGCCTCCATGAACAGCGATCCCTCGCGGTTGTCGACCGTCACGACGTCGGGCATGCCGCCCTCGCGATAGTCACAGCGGCGGATCTCGGTGAAGCCGGCCTGGCGCAGCAGCGCCTCGAGCGAACCGGCGTTGTAGTGCCACCAATGGCGTTCGGAACTGCGGATCGAGGTGCTGTCGCGACCCTGGTAGAGGCCGTACAGGAACGTGTCGGGGTCGGCCGGGTCATAGCGGGCGACGAGGCCGTCGAGGTTCGGGACGACGACCCGCACGATCCCACCGGGCGCGAGGATCCGGTGGGCCTCTCGGAGGCAGTGCACGGCGACGTCGGGGTGCAGATGCTCGATTACGTGCGAGGAGTAGACGCACTCGAAGTAGTTGTCGGGGAAGCGGAAGCGCGCGCTCAGGTCGAGGTAGCGGATTTGGCCGAAGGCGCCAGAGCGGTGGGCCGCGTATCGCTCGTCGCTGATCAGGCCTGCCCGGTGCAGCAGCCAGGGGAGACCCGGGACTCGCGCGACCAGCAGATGCGGCGTGATGTCGGTCGAGAGCCAACCGTCGTGGACGCGATCGAAGGCGCCGAGCTCGAGCCTTCTCGGGACAACTGGCATCGGTCGCGTACCGTAGCCGAGGCGTCCGGGACGACGCGATGCTGAGCGTGCAGACGGTGCGCTTCAGGTGGGCGGCAATCGCGAAAGGGTCGGCACGGCATCGCCGGCCGAGCTGCCCTCGACCTCCGCGAAGAGATCGCCTATCCTGACTGACTAGTCAATCGGCTGGAAAGGAAGGGTAGTTGGGATGGCAACGGCGGCCGTCGACAAGCGTCGGGTGATCCTTGACGCGGCGGTGCGCGTGTTTGCCCGCCAGGGTTTTCACACCTGCCGGGTCTCGGACATCGCCGACGAGGCCGGGGTCGCGTACGGGCTCGTCTATCACTACTTCTCCTCCAAGGAGGAGATACTCGACACGCTTTTCCTGGAACGCTGGGACGTCATGCTGGCGGCGATTGCCGAAGCCGATCGGTCGGACGTAGAAGCGCGCGAGAAACTGCGCTCGATCGCGTCGTTCATCGTCGACTCCTACCGCCACGACCCGGAGCTGATGAAGGTGATCATCGTCGAGGTCACGCGAGCGGCCAACACCTTCGGGCGCACTCACATGGCCAAGATCCTCCAGGCCTACGAGGGGATTGCACGAATCGTTGCGACCGCACAGGATCGGGGACAGTTCCGCCGCGAGGTCGACGCGCTGTTCGCCGCGCAGGCGTTCTACGGGCTGATCGAGCAGGTCTTGACTGGTTGGATCTTCAGGAACATGGAGGTTGCGCCGGAGGAGCTCGAGCGCGTCAAGACGGAGATCGTCGAGATGATCTGCGGTGGGCTCGACGCAGGGGTGACTGTGGCGGCCACGTGGCCGCTACAGGCGGGCCCCCAGGGGGATAGAACCGTGGCATCTGATTGAATCCCGGCTCAAGTGAAGGAAAGCCCCCTTGTCAAGCGTCTCCTGTGGTCCGGCCTCCTCGCGGTGCTCGGCGGCGCAGCCACCTTTGTGACGTCGAAGGTGGCTGAGAGGATCTGGCAGCGTCTTTTCGACGAAGATCCGCCCGAGTGAACGAGCAACCCGAGGAACCGAATAGAGCCGCGTCGACCACCGACACCGGGCTCTCCTCGTTCTCCTCGTCGCTGGGGCCGCAGCGGTCCGCTCCCGTCAACGCGAGCGCCGGCACTCAGGCGGACCGAGATCCCGGTTCCGCGAAGGCCAATCTGACCGACAGGCTCTCGGATGCGAGCTCAAAGCTCGCTAGCCTCTCGTCCGAACGGCCCGAGGTGGTGATCGCAGCCGCCTTCGTCGGCGGATTGGTGATCGCGACGATCCTGAGGCGCCTTGCCCGATAGCGACGGACAGCCCGACAACTTCGCCTCCGCGATCACGGAGGTATCCGAGCGCGTCACCGCGCTGGTCCAGGATGAGATCGCGCTCGCCAAGGCAGAGATGACGGTCAAGGCCAGGAGCCTGGCCCGCGGAACGGTCGCGGTTGCCGCCGGCGCCGTGTTCGGCGTGTTCGTCGTCGTGTTCTTCCTGCGTGACGATCGCGCTGGTGTTCTCCGACTTGCTGGTCTCGGGGTTCGGCGCGGTTTGGTCCGGCTTCGCGATCGTGCTCGCGATCCTCTTCCTGATGATGGTCGGCGCGTTCCTGTTCGCGTGGCGCAAGCTGAGGGTCGGTCCGCCGATGCCAACGATGGCGATCGACGAAGCCAAGAAGATCCGCGAGACGGTCGCGACGGCGCCGGGAACCGAAGGCTGATGTCGGCTTCGAATCCAACCCGTGCTGTCGCCGTGCCTGCACGCACCCCTGAAGAGATCCGCGCCTCGATCGAGCAAAATCGCCACGAGCTCGGGACCTCGCTCGTCCGGCTTCGCGCGGAGGTCGGCTACCTCACCGACTGGCGCGCGCAGGTGCGCCGCAATCGCGAGCAGCTGACGGTCGCCGCGGCCGCCGCCGGGTTCGTTCTGGCCGGCGGGATCGGCGGGGCCGGCGCGCTCCTGCTCGGGCGTGGCCGTCGCCGTCGCCGCGGCGGAGGCTGATCAGAGCAGGCTGCGCGGGATGCCGCCGGCGCCGAGCAGGCCCGGGCCGACGTGCGTTCCGATGACCGGCCCCACCTCCGAAACGAACGCCGGGTCGGTGCCGAAGATCTCTCGGCCCCGTGCCGCCAGGGCCGCGGCCTCCGCGGGCGCCTGGATGTGCTGGACGACCCAGCCGTCGGCTCCTTCGCGCCGGCAATCTTCGAGGAGCGCGACCAGGCGCTCAAATGCCCGGCGGGAGGTCCGGACCCGCTCGACCGGAGTGATCTCTGACTCGACCGACAGGATCGGCTTGATCTTCAGGGCGCCGGCGAGCCACGCCTGCGCGCCCCCGATCCGGCCGCCACGGCGGAGGTACTCGAGGGTGTCGATCGCAAACAAGAGCCTCAAGGCCGCGCGCGCCTCCTGTGCACGGGCGACGACGGCGTCGCCGCTCGCACCGGCTCGCGCGGCGGCCGCGGAGGCGAGCAGTATCAGTCCAACGCCGCCGCAGGCGGTGGCGGAGTCGATCACTCGGACCCGGCCGGCCGCCTCCCCGAGCTGCTCGCGCGCCTGCTCGGCCGACCGAACCGTGCCGGACATGCCGCCCGCGAGGTGGATCGAGACGATCTCGTTCCCGGCCGCCAGCAGCGGCTCGTAGACCGCCAGGAAGTCACCGATCGACGGTTGTGACGTCGTCGGAAGCTCGGCGCTCGCGGCGAGCTCCCGGTAATACGCGTCGTAATCAGTGATCTCGGCTTCGCGTCGGGACGCGCCGGTCGGGTGGACGTAGAGGCTGACCTCGTGGATCTGATTTGCCGCGACCAGCCCCGCCGGCAGGTAGTGGCACGTGTCCGAAACGATCGCTACCGGCATCGCGCGCCGACCCTAGCAGCGGCGGCCCCCGGGATGCCGTTCAGGATCGCGCGCGTCGAATCGCTTCGAGAGGGTCGAAATCAATCGACCCGAAGCCGCAGAGCGCGGACCTACAGTCGGTTTTCGATCTGCAGCGGCGATGCGTCGGCCGGGCCCTCGACCGTCTCGGGCTCGTCGGCGCCGTCGAGTCCGAACAGTTCCTGCAGCTCTCCAGACTGGTACATCTCCATCACGATGTCGCAGCCCCCGACGAGTTCGCCGTCGACGAACAGTTGCGGGATCGTGGGCCAATTGGAGAGAGCGGAGAGCTCCTGGCGGATCCGGGGATCGGGGAGGATGTCGACCGCCGCGAACGGCTGGTCGAGCGATTGCAGGACTGCCACGGTGCGGGCCGAGAAGCCGCACGCGGGCGCCTCCGGTGTCCCCTTCATGAACAGGATCACCGTGTTCTCGGCGATCGCACTTTGGATCGCCTCGCGAAGCTGGTTCGGAGCGGTCTCACTCATCGTGATGCCTCCATGACTTTGGTCTTGATCGAGAGGGCGTGGATGCGGTCGCCGACCTCGGGGCCGAAGACCTCGTAAACGAGCTGGTGCTGGGCGATCCGGCTGAGACCCGCAAACGCGGGCGCGCTCACGCTTGCCTGGAAGTGATGCCCGTCGCCGGTCACCTCGGCTCGGGCACCGGGGATCCCCGCCTCGATCCTCTGCTTTAGTTCCTCGGGCGTCGCCGACACTTCAGCTAGCGTAGCGGGTCGGAACCCCAGCGCTATACTCAATGAAGCATGATCTCGTTGACCGATAAGGGCGCCGAAAAGGTGCGTGATTTTCTGGGGCAGCAGGATGCTGTCGCCGAGACGTCGGGCCTGCGGGTTGGGGTTCGCGGAGGTGGGTGCTCGGGCTTCCAGTACACCCTCGCCTTCGACGAGCAGCGTGGCGACGACACCGTCTTTGAGGACAAAGGCATCCGTCTGTTGGTGGATCGCGCCAGCCTGCCGTATGTGAAGGGCTCGGTGGTCGACTTCGTCGAAGGGCTCCAGGGTGCCGGCTTCAAGGTCGACAACCCGAACGTCATCGCCGCGTGTGGTTGCGGCTCCTCCTTCCGCGTGGCGGAGGAGGAGCAGGTTTCAGCCGTCTGACGGTTGGCGGCCGAGGATCGCGTCACGGCACGTCGCAGACGACCGCGACAGGCGTCTGGTTCCCCTTGGTCACGGTAACGGGCCCGTTGGCGCGGCAGAAGTTGGGTGAGCCGCTGCCCGGCCCGCCTCGGATCGTGTAGGTGCCCGGTGGGACGGCGATCGTGAACGTCTGGCCTGCCGGGACCATTTGGGTGGCGACGACATTGCCGGCACCGTCGACGACCTGGACCGTGCCCGCGGTCGGGGGCGTTGGTGCGGTATGCCCGACGCAGTCCGGCGGGTTTACGGCCCCACCGACGATGTAGATGCCGCCGACGACGGCGGTTGGTCCCGGACCAGCGGCGGGCAGCACCGGCGGGCCGGTCGGTCGACAGTCGGTTGGGGTCGTCGTTGTCGGGGTTGATGTCGTCGGCGGTGCCGATGCGGGGGTTGTGATCGTCGTGGCGACGAGCGACAGCGTCGGATGCTCGCCCAGCAGGCGGCGGCCGAAGCGGGTGAGCGAGACAGTGATGCGGCGCCGGACGCCGGGCGCGACACGCGTTCTCTTCCTACCGACAAGCCGGGCTCCTCGATGCTGACCGCGGGCGCTCGTCCGCAGCTCGATCGTGATCCGGCAGCCCGGGCTTGGCGTTGTGCTTGGACACCCCCTGGAAAACGCCACGCGAGCCGCGTGCACATGAACTGTCACGGCTCTGGTCGACCCCCAAGCGGACCCGCACAGGGCCCCAGCGCTCAGCAGCGGGACGACACCCGCGGATGCGAGTCGTCGAATCACGGTAGCCGGCATGCCGATCGCTTACCTTACGCCGGCGTGGCCGCGAGCGCGCGCCCGGGATGGCGGGTTCCGGGCCATCACCTGGTTTGGATGATGCGTCGCCCTGTCGCAGTGCCACCGTAAGGCCGTGCCCGAAGGCCTCTCGCCCGCCGAAGTCGGCAAAGAGATCGCCGAGCACCGCGAGCAGGCGGGCGACGATCATGGCAAGCACGAGAGTTCCGGTTACGGGCGCCTCGTGTCGATCGTCGAAGCGGCGCTGCTCTCGGTCGTGGCGCTGCTGGCGGCGTGGTCGGGGTATTCGGCGGCGAAGTGGGGCACCGAATCCTCGCTGTCCCTCGCCAAGGCATCCGCGTTTCGGAGCAAATGGAGCCTGGCCGAGATTCAGAGCACCCAGACACGCACCCTCGACTCAGTAACGTTCAATGCGGCCGAAACGGCGTACGTCACACACGACAGCAAGCTGTTCGAACTCTCTGTGAGGAGACTGCGCCCCGGTTACCGCGCCGCCTTCGACGCCTGGTTGGCGACCCACCCGCTCAAGAACCCGAAGGCGCCACCCGACCCGTCCGACATGCCGCAATACGTGATCCCGACCGAAGCGCAGGCGCGCACGTTCAACGCGCAATCCACCGCGTATTTCAACCGGGGTGAAAGCGCGGCATCGACTGCAGATAAATACGTGCGTCTCACCGTGCTGCTGGCCGCCGTCCTGTTCCTGGTCGGCATCGGCAGTCGTTTTCCCGTACGTCAGGGGCGCTACGTGCTGCTGGTGATCGCCTGCTCGATACTCGTCCTATCCGTTGTGCAACTCTCGTCTCTCAGGGGGCCCCCGTAGTTCGCGCCAAGGACCCTCAGGGAGTCTCCACTCCCTCGTCCGAGAGGAAGATCAGCGTCGCCTTGACCCGCCTGCTGACGTCCTGCGTCTCAGGGAGGTTCAGCTTGAAGAAGATCGAATTCACGTGCTTCTCGACCGCGCGCTTGGTGAGTACGAGCGACTCCGCGATCGCGCTGTTGCTCTTCCCGGCAGCGATCTGGGCCAGCAGCTCGCGCTCGCGCGGCGTCAGATCGGAAAGCCTGGAGGTAGCCGCTCTGGAATGGGCCGCAATTAGAACGTCGACAATCGCCGGGTCGATTACGGAGCCCCCGTGCGCAACGGCCTGAATCGCCGCGATCAACTCCCTCTTATCGCTGATCCGCTCCTTCAGCAGGTACGCACGGCCGCTGGTCCCACCTCCGAGCACGCTCAATGCATACGCTGGTTCGGCGTACTGGCTGAGCACGACAACGCCGACGTCGGGGCGCGTCTCCCGCAGCGTGGCAGCGATCCGTACTCCCTCCTCGGCTCCCGACGGCGGCATGCGAATATCGGTCAGGACGACGTCGGGCTCGCAGATGTCGATGGCCTTCTGGAGGTCCTTGCCGTTCGTGCACGTCTCGACGAGCTCGACGCCAGATGCGCCGCTGAGGGCGCCGATCAGGAACTCCCGGATGACGTACGAGTCCTCCGCGATGACCAGCCGGACAGGCGGCGCCGGCTCGTCTGACCGGCGCTCGTCGGGTATCCGTTGGTCGAGACGGGTGCCCATCACGCTCGGTCCAGTGTGCACGATGCTCGCTGCGCATGCGAATGGCAACGGCGCGTGCCTCTCCGCGCGGGGAGGGCACGCACCACGTTTGGCGTTGGGCCGGCGCGCTCAAGCCCCTGGTGGTGGCGCTAATTGATCCCGCATCGCGGGCGCACCGTCACTCACCGGCCTCGACGTCGTATCCGATCGCCAATGCCAGGCGCGGCGCACTCGCGACCACACGCGCCATCCCCACCGCGGGCGCGACCGCTACGAGGACACCAACGATCTCGGTCTCGCTGGCACCGGCCTCTACGGCACGCTCTACGGTCGCTCGCAGCGAGCTGGTGGCGGCTCCGAGCGCGAGCAGCGCGCCAAGGCGAACGAGGAGGTCGACCTTCGGTCGCAGCACCATCCAGTGGCTGGGCTCGGGTTCGCCACCGAGCACCATCCCGAGCGCCTCCTCGTCGTTGAGCGAGAGACACCGGAGGAGACGTTCGACCTCGTCCACGTGGCGAACTTAGCCCCGGTCGGGGGGCGCGCATCCTCCGAACCGGGTGATGTGGCGCGGGCGGTGGTGTCGCCGGCTCGCCCGATCGCATAACTCGCGTACCCCCGGTGTGGTGCCGGCCTTCGGCGACATGGAGGTCCACACCCTTGCCCCGAGCCTCTGCATCGGGCAGAAATGTGATGCCCCTCGCTCTTAGTCCGTAAATTGTCCTCCGTCGCAACATCTCCACGAGTGCAGCCACGCTGGGCGGGCAGATCCCGGGCTGGGGTCGGCGGTCGCGACGCGCTCTTACGGAGACTTGCCGGCGCAGCCGATGCTCGGCTCGTTGTGATCGTCGCGCCTCCCGGGTACGGGAAGTCGACCCTGCTCGCAGAGTGGGCAGCCCTCGACGATCGTAGGTTCGTGTCGGTGCCGCAGACGGACCCGACGACTCGCGCGGCGCCACTCACACTGTCAGAGTCGATTCGTTGTGCAACGCATGCGATTCGCTTGTCGGGTCGGCCGTGCGTCCTGGTCCTCGACGACGCCCACCTCGCCGAGCCCGAAGCGCTGCGGACAATGGTGGATGAAGCGATGCTGCAGCTGCCGGTGGGCACGACGCTCGCACTCGCGTCTCGCAGAGAACCGAATCTCCCACTCGGTCGGATGCGGGCGCATCGGACAGTGGTCGAGGTGCGGGTGGACGACCTGGCGCTGTCGTCGGCGGAGGCCGCGTCGGTTCTGCGGCGGTCGGGACTGGAACTTGACTTCGGCGTCGTCCAAACGCTCGTGCAGCGAACCGAGGGATGGCCCGCCGCGCTGTATCTGGCCGCTCTGTCGACGCGCGAGCAGGAGGACGCGGGCACTGCCGTAACGGAGCTGCGGGGCGACGATCACCGTCTGGCGGAGTATTTCCGCGACGAGATCCTGTCGGAGCTGTCGGACAGCCAGATGGAGTTCGTCGTTCGAACGTCCGTCCTTACCGAGCTGTCTGGCGGACTGTGCGACTCGGTCCTGGACAGCCGAGGCTCCGGCGTCATGCTCAGAGAGCTGGAGCGGCAGAGTCCTCTGCTGCGCCCCGTCGATCCAGCTCACGAGCGGTATCGCTGGCACGGCCTGGTGCGTGACGCGCTCCAGGCGGAACTACGCCGGACCGAGCGCGAGCTGTGGGCGACGCTCCACGCTCGGGCGAGCTCGTGGCACTCGGCGCGGGGGAACACCGACGAGGCGATCGCCCACGCCGTTGGGGCTCGCGATTGCGAGCTCGTCGGAGAGCTGCTCTGGGCCACGGTTCTCGAATACGTCTCGCAGGGCAGGAACTCGCTCGTCCAGGAGTGGTTGCGGGGGTTCTCGCGCGCGGAGCTTGCCGGCCATCCGAGGCTCGGCCTGGCGGCGGCGCACAGCTTCATGGCCGCGGGCGACGCGGCGGCAGCGCGCCAGCTGGCGGTCGCGGCCGCGGCGGCCGGCGAGCGCGCGACCGATACCGCGCCGGCGGCATCACTGCGAGCGGGCCTCGCCGGCATCGAGGCCATGGTCGCACCGGCAGGGGTCGCCGAGATGGTCGAGGCAGCGACACGCGCTTGCGACCTTGAGCCGCCCGATAGCCCGTGGCGACCGCTCTACTTGTTTTTGCACGCGACCGCGCTCTACCTGGGCGGCGAGGGCGCTACGGCCGAGCGTCTGCTGGCCGAGGCCGCCGACCTCAGTGCTGCGAGCGCACCTGCAGTGATGTCGATGTGCCTGGCGCAGTCCGCGATGGTGGCGATCGAGGCGAGAGACTGGGAGATCGCGGCCGACCTGACCGACCGGGCCAGGAACGCAATCGAGTCGCGCGGCCTCGAGGGATGCCCGCTCTGCGCCCTGGCGTTCGCAGCTTCGGCCGCAGTTCGCGCCCACACCGGGCGCGCCGACGAAGCGAAGCAAGATCTCCGACGGGGGATTGACCTCCTGACCGTGCTGGGCGACTTCCCGCCCTGGTACGGGTGTGAGGCGCGGATTCTGCTCGCGCTTGCGTCGTTGAGGCTGGCCGACGTTGTCCGGGCGCGGACGCTGCTGGCGGAGGCATCGCGACTCGCGCGCCGGACGCACGGAGCTGTGATCTTCCAGCATTGGTTTGACGCCGCGTGGTCGTACATGGACGCGCTGGCCGAGGAGCGCTTGGCGGGGCCCTCGTCACTGACGATCGCTGAGCTCAGAATCCTCCGCTTTCTTCCCAGCCACCGCTCGTTCAGAGAGATCGCGCAGCAGCTCGGAGTCTCGTCGAATACGGTCAAGACGCAGGCGCATGCCGTCTACCGCAAACTCGGGGTGGCGTCACGGTCGGAGGCCGTCACGCGTGCCTCGGACGCGGGCCTCCTCGGTCAGTGAGGCTCGGCCTCGCCCGGCTCAAGGCCCATGGCCAGGGCCAGCCGTGGTGCGATGGCGACCAGTTGCGCCGAGCCTGCGACCGAGCCAGCGCCGACAAGAACCGCCGCGAGTGCGTCGTCGTCGGCGCCGCTGGCGCTGGCGAGATCCGTGGCCCAGCGCAGCGACTCGGTCGACGCGTCGAGGACCAGCAACGCCGCCAGATGGACCAGCACTCTCGTTCTCCGATCTAGGCTCGACAGCGACCGCGATGCCGGGCTGCCGTTGATCGCCGAAGGGGCGAGGACCGTCCGCAACGAGGCTTCGTCGTTTGCAGCGAGCCGGCGAAGCAGGTCGCGCGATTCGCTGACGGGATCGTCTCCGAGCATTCGTGGCACGCAACCTTGCGGCGTATCGCACCCCGCCGCATCGCCCGAATGGGATTAGGCGCGGTGGTCTGGGCCGCTTCGGCGCCTACCCAGCGCGCGCTGCAGGAGCAAGGTCGACGTGCCGCCGGCGATCAGCATGACGACGTTGACGCCGAGCACCAGCAACGCGCCCGCCGCCTTCCCGACCTCACCGATGCCCGCTGCGACTCCAAGATAGGCGGAGGCGGGGATGGTGGTTACCGAGATCGCCACTCCGACCGCCGAGCTGGCCCGGGTCTCGAGGGCGAGGATCCCCGCCACTCCGGCCGCGAACGCTACGACCGGAGTCGAAATGTTGACGGTCGACAGGCCCTCGAGGAAGGTCGAGCTCACGTCGAAGCCCGCCCGGAGCAGTCCGAGGTGATATAGAGCGAAAGTCATCACGCCCCCGACGATGCACGCGGCGCCAAGACCGATGAGCAGTGCGGCCACGGCGCGCCCCGTAAGGCGCCAGCGACCGAGCACGAGGGCGGTGGCGGCGGCCGTGATCGGCAGCGTGTCGGGGCTGATCGCCATCGCCCCGACCACCAGCGTGACGTTTGAATAGATGACACCGAATGCCGCGATCACGCCCGCTGCGATCATGAACACCAGGTAGCGGGCGAGCGGCCGGGCGTTGGCGTCGGCTTGGCTCACCAGATCGGCCCACACGACGCTCGCGAGCGGACGCTGTGCCGCCGACGGTCCAATCGAATCCAGGCGCACCATCACCACGTCGTCGGCGGGCACTCCCATCTGCTTCACGTGCTCGAGCGCTCGATCGACCGCCGAATCGGCGAGATCGGCCGTCACCACCGCCAGTCCGTCGTCGCCATCGCCTGTCCGGATCACGTGTCGTGAACCGGGTATGTCCTGAATGCGAGCGGCCAACTCGGCCACCACCGGGCCGGCCCCGAACACCCGCAGTTGCAGCATGCTCAGCGGCCCAGCCGGCGGATCCCGTCGTCGGCGACCGCGACCCAGGTCACATACGCGGCGTGTGTCGTGACGTGAGGTAGGTGCATGACGGCCGCCACGATCTCGTCACCACAAGCTGATCACACGGTCGGCGAGTTCGAGTCCCTCGGGGCGGTGCGTGATCAGCAGCACGGTACGCGAGCCGGCCGCGGCCATGATGTCGCCGACAAGTTCGGCGGCGGTCGCCGGATCCAGATGCGCGGTTGGTTCGTCCAGGACCAGCAGATGCGCGTCGGCAAGCAGGGCGCGTGCAAGCAACACGCGTTGGCGCTGCCCGCCTGACAGCTCGCATCCTTCCTCGCCCACCCGCGTCTCGACTCCCTCCGGAAGCGAGTCGATCCAGTCCCAGATGCGCGCGCGACGAAGTGCGACGCCGATTTCCTCGTCGCTCGCATCAAGGCGACCGATCCGCACGTTCTCCCGGATGCTGGCTGAGAACAAGTGCGACTCCTGACCGGCGACCGCCAGCGCGCGTCGCACGTCCTCCTGACGGTACTGACGGAGATCATGATCTCCGATCGTCACCCGACCGTGCGCCGGGTCGAGGTAGCGAAGCAGGAGCTTGGTGACGGTCGTCTTGCCGGCGCCACTTGGACCGACCAGCGCCACCCGTTCACCCGGCGCGAGGGCCATGCTGAAGCGATCGAGGACAAGGTCTCGGCCGTCGCCCGGATAGCGCGCCGAAACGTCCTCGAGGACCACCTCGAACGGCCACACGGGCGCCGGCCGCGGATCGGTGGGATCTTGAACATCGGGGCGCCGGCGAACCAGGTCGAGGACGCGGCGGCCGGCGGCTAACGTCGCCGACAGCTCCCGCGCGGCCGCAGCCAGCGGTGAGACGGCCTCGAACGACGCCAGGGCGAGCAGGGCGAGCGTCGCGATCAGCACCTTGTCGAGTCGGCCGTCAGCTGACGCCGCGATCGTAACGATGAGCACGCCCGCCACGGTCGTACCGGTGATGACGAGGCCAAGGGCGTCGGCGAGGCCGCCGGAAAAGGCGTCGCGTCGGGCGACGGCAACGAGCTCCTGATCGGCGGCGCGCACCCGCTGCAACCCGGCCTGCTCGCGGCCAAAGACGACGAGCTCCGGGGCACCGCGGGTGAGCTCGATGAGCTCGGAGGCGAGCACGCCTCGACCTGCCGCTTGACGCCGACCCGCACGGGCACCGAGCGCGCCCGCCAGCGCGGGTACGGCGGTGGCGTAGATCAGCAGTCCGACCCCGAGCACGAGCCCGGCTGCCGGAAGCACGGCAAACGCAACGCCGACCGATACTGCGCCGGCCAGCAGCGCGACCGTCGGCGGCTGGATGCCGCGGAGGTACAGGTTCTGAAGGGAGTCCACATCCGCCACCATCCGAGACAGCAGGTCGCCCTTCCGGTACCCCTCGAGGTGCACCGGGGCGAGCGGCTCGATCTGTTCGTAGATCCGGGTGCGAACGCCTCCGAGCACGCGCAAGGCAAGGTCATGCGAGGCAATCCGCTCCAGATACCGAGCGAGCGGCCGGCCGAGGCCGAAGAACTGAACCGCGACGATCGTGATCATCAGCGAGAGCACCGCGGGACGCTCGGCTGCGCGCGAGATCAGGTACCCGGCTGTCGCCATCAGACCGACGCCGAAGACGACGGTCAGCGCGCCGAGTATCGAAGCAACGGCCACGCGCCGACGCGGCGCGTTGGCAAGCGCGAGCAGACTTCTGAGCACCTCGGTCATGCCGCCTGCGGGATCACGGCCGGGATCACCGCGCCGTTGATCAGTTCGACGATCCGGTCCGCATGCCCGATGAGCTCGGTGCGATGCGTGATCAGCAGCATCGTTCGGCCGGCCTGAAGTCGATGCACGGCGCTCGAGACGGTGGCGACGCTGAACGGATCGAGGTCGGCCGTGGGTTCGTCCAGGATCACGAATGGCGCGTCTCTGAGGAATGCCCGTGCAATCCCGATCCGCCTCCGCTCGCCAGGCGACAGTGGGCGGGCGCCGTCGCCGATCACCGTGTCGTATCCGTTTGGCATCGCGCGGATGAACTCGTCCGCGCCGGCGAGCATCGCGGCATCGCGGATCTGCCGGTCGGATGCGTCGGGCCCGGCGAGGCGGATGTTCTCTTCGACGGAGGCCCGAAACACCGTCGGGTGCTGGGGAACCCAAGCAAGCTGTCGCCTCCAGGCGACGCGGTCGCAGTCCGCCAGATCGACGTCGCCGACGCGGATGCGGCCGGTCGTCGGCTCCAACAGGCACAGCAACAGAGCGGCGACGGTGCTCTTGCCCGCGCCACTCTGACCCAGCAGCGCCACCGTCTCGCCGGGGTACAACTCCAGATCGAACTGGTCGAGCACCGGCGTCGGCCGCGCAGGGTAGGAGAACGCCACCCGTTCGAGCCGTATCGCCGCTCGGGACGGGTTCGGCGCCGTTTGAGGACCGCCCGGCGCGATCGTCGGCGGTTCGTCGAGCAGTGCGAACATCCTCTCGGCCACCGCGAGCCCGTCCGCGCACGCGTGGTACTCGGCCCCGAGTCGCCGGAACGGCAGATACAGCTCAGGCGCCAGGATCAGCACCGTCAGCCCGGCTTCGAGACCAAGGCCGCCACCGACCATGCGAAGGCCGGCGTCGACGGCGACCAGCGCGACACCGAGAGTCGCGGCCAGTTCGAGCACCGACCCCGACAGGAAGCTGACGCGCAGAGTCTCGATCGTTGCGCGGCGATAGCGCTCGCTGACGACGCCGATGCGCTTGGCTTCGGGTTTCGCGAGACCGAGAGCGCGGAGCGTCGGCAGCCCACGAACGACGTCGAGGAAATGAATAGAGAGGTCACGCAGCGCCTGCCACCGCTCCTGCGTGCGCTCCGCCGTATAGGTGCCGATCAGCCACATGAACACCGGTACCAGCGGGAGCGTCAACAGCATGATCGCGGCCGAAACGGGGTCGATCACGGCTACCCACGCAACGACCAGTAGCGGCACGATCGTGGCCAGCACGACCTGCGGGAGGTAACGGGCGAAATATCCCTCCAGGCCCTCGATCCCCTGCACCGCGACGGCCGCGAGCTCGGCGCCGCCGGCGCCATCGCTTCCGATCGGCTGAGAACGCAATCGCTCCTCGGTCACGGCCAGGCGAAGCTCGGACAGAACGCTCCAGGCTGCTCGGCGCCCGACGACCTCCATTCCCCAGGACAACGCACCGCGGACCGCGAAGGCGATCACCAGCAGCGCGAAGTAGAGCTCGAGGCTGCTCGCCGGGGCTCCGTTGAATCCGCGCGAGATGATCAACGCCAGCAGGCTGGCTTGTGCGAGCACAGCGATCGCGGTACCGACTCCGAGCGCGCAATCGAGAATCATCAGCGGGCGCGCCGGCTTCGTCCGGCGGAGCAGGCGTGGGTCAACCGCGGGCAACGTCGCCCCTACTCGGCCGACGGCGGCGGTGCGGTGAGCCGTTGGCGGAACACGTGGAACGACCAGCCCTGGTACACGAGCACGACCGGCACCAACAGCGACGCCACCACGGTCATCACGACCAAGGCGTAGTGTCCGGAAGCTGAGTTGTTGACGGTCAGGTTGTACGCGTGATTCGTGCTCGACACCATCACGGTCGGATACAGGGCGATGAAGATCTGGCCGATGCTGGCGGCGATCGCAAAGCCGGAGGCAACAAACGCCCAGCCGTTGTTGTCTGTGCTCGCCAGCCGTTGCGCGAAGATCACGGCGATCAGCCCAAAGATCTGGGTCGGCTGTGGAACGGTGCCGCCACCAATGTCGACCAGCGTCCACACAACCCACGCGAGGTTCAAGAGGATCGCAGCGACGCCGATCGCGCGGCCCGCGGCTCGGGCGCGGTCGCGGATCTCATCGGTGGTGCGAAGCGCCATGAATGTGGCTCCGTGGAGGAGGCACAGCGCCAGCAGGTTCACGCCTGTCATCAGCCCATAACCCGTCAGGAGGTCGAAGAAGTTCCCGGTGAAGTCGTGGTGCTGGTTGATCGGAAGGCCTTGCAGGAGATCGCCGAGCGCGACCCCGATCAAGAGTGGGACCAGGATGCTTCCGATGGTCAGCGCCCACGACCAGCCGCTCCGCCAGCGGGCACTCTCACGCTTGCCGCGGTATTCGAACGAGACGCCGCGGGCGAAGAGTCCCAGGAGTACCAGCACCAGTGCGAGGTACATCGCCGAGAACAGCGTCGCGTACCAGCCGGGGAAGGCCGCGAACATGGCGGCGCCGGCGACGATCAGCCACACCTCGTTGCCGTCCCACCACGGGCCGATCGTGTTGATCACGACGCGACGCTCGGTCTCGGAGCGGCCGATCACCCTGTGCAGCGCTCCGACGCCGAAGTCGAACCCCTCCAGCACGAAGAATCCGATCCAGAAGAAGACGACGATGATGAACCAGATCGTGTGGAGTTGCATGGGTCAGTACGTGAGGGCGGGGACGGCGCCGCCGGTGTCGTCCGGCTCGGCCGCCTCGGCGTAGGCATCGGCCAGGCCCCGGCGCGAGTAGCGCAGCATCAGGCCGAGGTCGGCGGCCCCGAGCACGATGTAGGCCAGGACGAACGCTGACAAGCTGATCCAGATCTCGGTCGCGCTGACCGCCGGCGAATTTGCGTTGACGGTTTTCTGCAGCCCCTGCACGATCCAGGGCTGCCGGCCGCTCTCGGTCAGCAGCCAGCCGGCCGTGTTCATCAGGAACGGGGTGATCACCACCCATATCGACAGCCATTGGAAGAGGCGCGCGTTTTGCAGCGTGCCGCGGTACAGGAGCCAGCCGCCCCATAGCGCGAACAGCAGCACCAGCGTTCCCAGGCCCGCCATCGTCCGCATCGACCAATACTGGATCGCCACGTTCGGGATGTAGTTGCCGGGCCCGTACTTCTTCCGATACTGAGCCTGGAGCTGGTTCAGCCCGGTGACCGCCCCGCCCCAGGTCCCGGTCGCCAGGACCGAGAGGAGATGCGGGATCGCGATGATCTCCGTCGTGGTCTCGTTGCTGCTGCTGTACCCCCCGATCTGAGCCACCGAAAACGAGCACGGCTTGCAGCTGTTCCACAGCGCCTCGGCCGCAGCGATCTTCGCCGGCTGATACTCACCCTCGATCTGGCCGAGTTTGTTGCCCACCGATAGCTGGATGGCGATCGTCGGGATCAAGACGATCAGTGCAACCTTTGCGGTGCGTTGGAACGCCTCGACGTGCGCCCTCCTGCGCAGGTACCAGGCTGAGACCGCGAGCATCACAAGGCAACCGGTCACCAACGAGGCGAGGATCACGTGGGCGTATCCCCACACGAACGTCGGGTTGACGAACAGGGCCCAGATGTTGGTCAAGACCGCGTTCCCGGCCTTGCCGATCCTGTACCCGACAGGGTGCTGCATCCAGGAGTTGGCGACGAGGATGAACATCGCCGAGAGCATCGAGGCGAAGGAGACGGCCCAGATGCACGCCAGGTGCACTCGCTTGGAGAGCCGGCCCCAGCCAAACAGCCACAATCCGAGGAAGGTCGATTCCAGGAAGAACGCCGCCAGGCCCTCCATCGCCAGCGGCGCCCCGAACACCCCACCTACGAAGCGCGAGTACGTCGACCAGTTCATTCCGAACTCGAACTCCTGGACCAGCCCGGTCACCACGCCGATCGCCACGTTGATCAGCAGGAGCGTTCCGAAGAAGCGCGTCATCCGCTTGTACTCCGGGTTGTCTGTGCGATACCAGGCCGTCTGCAGGATCGCCACCAGGAACGCCAGCCCGATCGTCACCGGGACGAACAGGAAGTGGTAAATGCTGGTCGTCGCGAACTGCCAGCGGGCGAGGTCGTTGGCCATGGCAGAACGACTGAGCGGCTCAGCGAACCGCCTGAGCTGCGGACTCGGGCGTGCGCTCGACGTCCGCCAGCTTGCCGTTCATTACCCGACTCTTCCGGTTCCCGAACATCGCTCCCATCGCCGAGAACAGAACCGTCACACGTCTCCCGCGGACGCCCCCCAAATAGAACAGATGGACGCCGCAGTACATAAGAAATGCCGGCGCGCCATAGAGTCTGCGACCGCGTACTTCGCACACTGCCTTGCCGCGCCCCACCACCGCCAGGGCTCCCTTGTCGAGGTACTTGAAGGGCGTCGACGCGCCGGGTTGCCCACGCTTGATACCGCGAGCCACGTGCCTGGCCTGCTGGATCGCAACCGTTGCCAAGCCCGGGAGCGGCTTTCCGTCCGGTCCGGCGAGGTTCGCGGCGTCGCCGATGACCGATATCTCCGGGTGACCCGGGACGGTCAGGTCGGGGTTCACCTCGATCCGTCCGCCACGGTCGGTGGACACGCCCGCGGCCCTGGCAAGGGCACCGGCCACCTCCGCAGTGTGCACGCCCGCGGCCCATATGACGGTGCGACTCGCTATCCGTTCAGTCTGCTCTCCGATCTTGATCGTGACCCCCCGGGCGTCGACCTCGGTCACCAGCGCGTGCTCGCGCACGGTGACGCCGAGGTCGGCCAGCTCCTTCGCGGCTCGGGCCGACGTCCGCTCGCTGAACGCCGCCACCACCCTCTCGCCGGCATCGAGCAGGATCACACGCGCCCCGCGGACGTCGATCCGTCGGAAGTCCCGGCGCATGGCGTGGCGTGCGAGGATCGCGAGCTGCCCCGAGATCTCCACCCCCGTCGGGCCTCCCCCAACGACGACGAAGGTCAACCACTCGTCTCTCGCCACGTCGTCCGGCGCCCGCTCCGCCTCCTCGAACGCCCCGAAGATGTGGTTCCGCAGGTTGACGGCGTCGTCGAGCGTTTTCATGGCACAGGTGGCGTTTGCCCACGCGTCATTGCCGAAATAGGACGTCGCCGCGCCGCAGGCCACGATCAGGTTGTCGTAGTCGAGGCGCTCGCCGCGGTCCAGGACCACCTGGCGGCGTGAAACGTCGACGTCGGTCACAGCCGCCATCAGCACGCTGGTGTTTTGATGGCGGCGCAGCATCCAGCGGATCGGCGAAGCCACGTCGCCGGCGGATAGGCCACCGGCGGCCACCGCGTAGATCAGGGGCTGAAACAGAAGGTGGTTATTGCGATCCACCACGGTCACGTCCACGTCGGCACCTCCGAGCCGGCGTGCGACTTCGAAGCCTCCGAACCCGCCGCCGACGATGACGACGCGGCGGCGCGAACGCGAGGCTCCATTGGCGGAGCTATGCGACATGCGCCGGCTCGGCCGTCGAGCTACCGGCGCCCATGCGCTCGAGCAGATGGTCGCCGACCCGCAGTGCGTTGGCCATCGCCGTGAGAGCTGGGTTGACCGCTCCGATGCTCGGGAAGAAGCTCGTGTCGACAACGTAAAGGTTGTCGACCTCGTGGGCGCGGCAATCCCGGTTAAGCACCGAGTCGGCGGGGTCGGCGCCAAACCGGCAGGTGCCGGCCTGGTGTGCCACTCCGGCGACCGGGATCTCGTTCTTGAGGTAGGCGTGATGGGGCAGCAGGTGGTCGTGGTGCATGCCGAGGTTCGCGAGCATGTCCTTGAGCTTTCCGAACAGGCGATTCTTGGCTTCGTCGTTGCTGGCGTTGTAGTCGATGACCACGTTGCCGTCCGGGGCCAGCGTGACCCGGTTCTCGGGGGACGGCAGGTCTTCGGTGGAGAGCCAGAAGTCGACGGCGTGAAGGGCGACCTGTTCGAGCGACCAGTTGGGAGCGAACCTGGTTTCGCCCGGTTTCTCGCCGTGGAACATCGGCGCCTGGGACTTGCCGACCATCTGCAGGTTCCCGAGCGGGAAGTCGAAGTCCTCGCCGCCGGAGAGGTAGAAGTCGTTGACCCCGAGCGTTTTTTGAAAGACGGTCGGGTTTGGTTCTTTGGATAGCGCGAGCACGGCTTGGCTGTTGTGGAACATGTAGTTGCGACCGACCTGATCGGAGCCGTTCGCGAGCCCGTTCGGGTGGGTGTCGTTAGCGGACGTGAGCAACAGCCTGGCGCTGTTGGCGGCGCCGCAGGAGACGACCACGATGTCGGCCTGGAACGTCTGCTGTTCGCCGTTGACGTTGACCACGACGCCCGTGACAGCGGTGCCCGCGGGGTTGGTCTCGAGTCTGACCGCCTCGGCGCCGGTCAGCAAGGTGACGTTCGGGTGCTCCAGCGCGGGGCGGACGGAGATGACCTCGGCGTCTGATTTGGCGTGCACGAGGCACGGGAAGCCGTCGCAGTTCTGGCAGCGGACGCACTTGCTGTAGGGCATGTTGGTCTCGTTGAGCAGGATCCCGCAGGGGGCATGGAATGGGTGCAGGCCCTCCTTGGCGAGGTCGTCGGAGAGCTGTTGGATCCGCGGTTCGTGCGACACCGCGGGAAACGGGTAGGGGCCGCTGGACGGCGGTTCGGTGGGATCCTCGCCGCGGGCTCCGTGGACTTGGTAGAGCTGTTCGGCCTTGGTGTAGTAGGGCTCGATGTCCTGGTAGGAGATCGGCCATGCGGGTGAGATCCCGTCGTGGTGGTGAAGCTCGCCGAAGTCTTCTGCTCGCAGGCGGTATAGCGCGGCGCCGTAGAGCTTGGTGGCACCGCCGACGTAGTAGTGCACCTGGGGCTGGAAGGGCTCGCCGTTCTGGTAGTACCAGGTGTCGGGTGAGGTGTAGCGCCCGTCGACGAAAACGGCTTGGGCCTGCCAATTCTGAGGCTCGCGGCGCAGCCAGTCGCCGCGTTCGAGCAGCAGGATCCGTTTGCCTGATGGCGCCAGGTGTCCGGCGAGCGTGCCGCCGCCGGCGCCGGATCCGATCACGATCACGTCGTAGTTGTCGCTCATGCGCCCAGCTCCTGGATCCGTTCGGCGAGGATGATCCGTCCCGCGGCCTCGACGAGCGCGAGGTGCGAGAACGCTTGCGGGAAGTTCCCCAGAAACCGGCCGGTGTCAACGTCGAACTCCTCGGCGTACAGACCCAGGGGTGACGCGACTTTGATCAATCTGGTCATCATGTCCCGCGCGCGTTGCATCTCGCCGATGACCGCCAGCGCGGACACGAGCCAGAACGAGCAGATCACGAACGTTCCCTCCTTGCCCGAGAGTCCATCGTCGGTCTCGTCGGTCCGGTAGCGCAGCACGAACCCGTGCTCGGTCAGCTCATCGGCGATCGCGAGCACGCTCGCGCGCATCCGCTCGTCCTCGCCCGGGAGGAACCCGAAGATCGCCGCCAAGAGCGTCGAGGCGTCCAACGACTCGCTCCCGTAGTGCTGGACGAGGACGCCGCGCTTGTCGACGCCGTGCTCCAGGATATCGGCCTTGATCTCAGCGGCGACCGCGTTCCACTCTGAGGACAGCGAGTCTTCGCCGCGGATCGCCGCGAGGCTGGTGGCGCGGTCCATCGCGACCCAGCACATCAGCTTCGATGAGACGTAGTGCTGCGGTTTGCCGCGCGCTTCCCAGATCCCCTGGTCCGGCTTGCGCCAGACCGCCTTGGCGCACTCAGCCTGCGCGTGGATCAACGGCCACAACCGCCGCGGTAGCCGCTGGCTGCGGCGGGTATGCAGCAGCACCGAGTCAAGCGCCGCTCCGAACACGTCGTTCTGACGCTGGTCAAACGCGCCGTTCCCGATCCGGACCGGGCTAGCACCGTCGTAGCCACTGAGGTCCTCACGGAACGACTCGGTCAGATCGCGACGACCGTCGATCCCGTACATGATCTGCAGGCCACCGTCGTCGTTTCGCTCGAGGTCGGCGATGAACTGCATGAACTCGTCGGCCTCCCAATCGAGGTCGAGGTAGTGCAACGCTTGCAGCGTGAACGTCGAGTCGCGAATCCAGGTGTAGCGGTAATCCCAGTTACGCTCCCCGCGCGGCGTTTCGGGCAGCGACGTCGTCAAAGCCGCGACGGTCGCACCCGTCGGCATGTACGTCAGCCCCTTGATTGTCAGCGCGGCGCGTTGGATCAACGCACGGAACTCGTGATCGGGGATCCGGGCCCGCGACAGCCAATGGCGCCAGAACCGCGTTGTCGCGCGCAGCAGATCGTCGGCCTCCTCGACCGTTGTCGGCGTCGGCGCGTGCTCGTCCCACGACAGGGCGCAGAACAACTCCTCGCCGTCGCGAAGCACGTGCCGCGCGCGAACATCATTCGCCTCGATCCCGAGCAGCAGGTCGGTCTGCAGACGCAGCGTCTGCCCAGCGCCGGTCGCGTCCGCGCGATGGCGATCCGGCGCCAGCGACCACTCCGGGAGGACCCGGCCGTAATCAAATCCCGGCTCGCAGACCAGCTCGACCTCAACGCTGCCCTCGATGCACTTGACCGACCGCACCAGGACGTGATCGGCGTCCTCATCGGTCGGCGGCCGGGTATGCGGCGTGATCGTGTCCTCGCCGCGACGCGGGCCCATCGTCAGCGCGTCGTGAACCTCGGCCCACCCCGACGTCGTCTTCCACGTCGTAACGAGCGTGTTCGTCCCCGGCTCGTAATGCCGGCTGCTCGGGACGTTGATCCCGAACGGCCCAAGCCGAAAGCCGCCGGCGCCGCGGTCCAGCAGCGACCCGAACACGCTCGGCGAGTCGAACTTCGGGACGCACAACCAGTCGATCGTGCCGTCCGGCGCGACCAGCGCCCCGGTGTGGCAGTCCGACAGGAACGCATAATCGGCGATCGGCGTGAACGGCGACGGCGCCGACGCGCTCTGCGGCATCGACGCGACCGCGCCCGTCACAGCAGCGACCGCGCCCGCGTCACCATCACGCCGGGCGTTCTTCCGGGCCCTGGTCGCGCTCATGACGCCACCCACGGGTCGTGCCAGCGGCCGGAGCCCGCGAGGACATCCTCCGCCGCGTCCGGCCCCCACGACCCCTTGGCGTACGGATGTACCGGCGGCGGGTGCTCGAGTAACGGCGCCATCACCCGCCAGCATTCCTCGACGCCGTCCTGGCGGGTGAAACGCTTGCTATCGCCGACCAGCGCGGCGTGCAACAGCACCTCGTACGGCGTCGGACCCTCGCCGCCCTCCAGCGCGAACTCCATATCAAGATTGATCTGCTCCGGCTCGACGGTCTCGTGACGCTGAGCCTCGACAGCGAGCCGAATCCCGGTCGAAGGATCGAGCTTGACCACAAACTGCCCCGGCTCAGGCAGACGCGACCAACCGGCGAACCGTAGTTTCGGAGGGCGCTTGAACACAACCCGCAGCTCGGTCTGGGTGACCGGCAGACACTTTCCCGTACGAAGAAAGAACGGCACCCCGGACCACCGCCAATTCTCGATATCCAACCGCAACGCAGCGAACGTCTCGGTCGTCGAGTCGGCAGCTACGCCGTCGATCTCCCGGTACCCGTCGTACTGCCCGCGCACGTAATGAGCCGGGTCAGCGGCCGGCATCGCGCGATACGCCGCGACCAGCGAGTCCTTCAGCACGTTCGCCTCCCCCGACGAGGGGATCTCCATCGCCGTGGCCGCGACCACCTGCATCATGTGGTTGACGACCACGTCGCGCAGTGCGCCGACGGGGTCATAGAAGTGACCGCGATCCTCGACGCCGAAGCTCTCGGCCATCGTGATCTGGATGCTCTCGACGTAATTGCGGTTCCAGATCGGCTCGAACATCGAATTCGCGAACCGCAGGTAGAGGATCTCCCCGAGTCCCATCTTGCCCAGGAAGTGATCGATCCGGTACAGCTGTGACTCATCGATGTACTGGTGGATCTCCTCAGCCAGCTCCCGCGCCGATTCCAGATCGTGACCGAACGGCTTCTCGACGACGATCCGCCCGGTCTTGGTCAGTCCCGCCTCGGTCAACCCCTTGATCACCCGGCCGAACAGAAACGGCGGGATCTCCAGGTAGAAGACCGGAGTACGCGCATCCCCGATCGCGCCAGCGAGCCGCTCGTACGTGGCCGCGTCGCCGAAGTCCCCGCTCACGTACGACATCCGACCCGCCAAACGGTCGAACACTGACTGGTCGATGTCGGTGCCGCAGTTCTCGATGGCCTCGCGGGCGTGCTCGCGCAAGTCCGCCTGCGACCAGTCATCCACGGCGACTCCGATGATGGGGCAGTTCAAGAGCCCCCGACGCTCCAGTTGATAGAGCGAGTTGAACGTCATCACCTTGGCGAGATCGCCCGAGATGCCGAAGACGACGAACACGTCAGCCGCCAAGGCGTCCGCGCTGCGAATCGCCGACTCGTTCGTCTTTGGGCGAGGTCCGACGGCAGTCGTCATGATTTCTCCTTTGGGGCAAGGCTTCGCGGCTGGTGTCCATGTTCCGAGCGCAGCTTCACGAGAGCATCACCCGATCCGGGTGACGGTGCGATTCCCTGTGGTCGTAGAGACTTCCCCCGGCGACACCGGCCAGCCTTCTTGTCCAGAAGCCAGTGAAATGCGACGCTGGGGGCATGCGAGAGATCAGCGGAGAGCGCCTCGGCACCGCTCAGAAGGGAGTTGGAGCAACTCCGGGACTCCGACGCCGACCGCGACCTCGAGGCCGTACTCAGCGACTGAGTCCGCGACCGCTCGCCGACCGCCTTAGGGGCTAAGCCGGCGTCGCATCGAGCGAGCGCCAGAGGTACAGGCAGGCCAGCGTGCGATAGGGCCGCCACGGTTCGGCGATCGCCTCCATCGCCGCAGGAGCAGGGAGCTCGTCGAGGCCGTAGAGCTCTTTGACGGCCTTGCGGATCCCGAGGTCGCCGACCGCCAGCACGTCCGGGCGGTTCAGGTGGAACATCAGGAACATGTGCGCGCTCCAGACGCCGATCCCCTTGACCGCGACAAGCTCGGCGATCACTTCGTCGTCGGACAGCGACTCGAGTCGGTCGAGCTCGAGCTCGCCGCCGAGCACATGTTCTGCGAGGGAGCGCAGGAAGCCGACCTTGGCGCGGGACAGCCCGGCAGCGGCCCGCAACTCCTCAGGATCCTCGGCGAGCACCTCCTCCGGCGTCGGCGGGCGACCGTCGAAGCGCGCGATCAGTCGCCCGTAGATCGCGGCCGCGGCCTTGGTCGACAGCTGCTGGCCGACGATCGATCGCACCAGCACACCGTAGTGGTCGGTCGGACGACCGCTGCGGCGGACGCCGTCGTCTGGGCCGAGCGCATCGATCAGGGCACGCAGCACTGGATCGGAGGCGCGCAGGTGGGCTGCGCCGGCCGCGTCGGCTTCGTCGCTCACACCGATGGCGGTGCGGCGACCCGCAGCGGCTCGCCATCGAGCGCCCCGAGAGCGCGCGAGACCGAGCAGGAGATACAGGTGAACGTCGGCGTGTCCCGGAGGGTGTAGCTGCTCGACTCCGTCGTCCGCAGCCGCTGCACCAGATCCAGAAAGTCGGCCGGGCTGTCCGTCTCGAACGCGACCACGAACTCCTGGTCGTCGAGCCCGAACGAATAACTCGTGTTGATGTCGACCGACGGGAATTCGCGTCCGACGTTGATGTGGTCCTGCATGATCCGCCAGCGCTCCTGCGGCGGCAGGCCGTACCACGCGCGCGTCTTCACAAACGGGTAGACGAACAGGTACCTGGAGTGAGCGGGACGCACCTCGAGTCGCGACTCCTGCGAGTACTCCGACGGCTTGGTCATCGCCAGGAACGAATACGGGGTGCTGCACCACTTCATCAGGCCGCTCTGCGCGAGGACGACGTGGAATTCGTGGATCCGCTCGAGGTTCTCGGCCTGGGACAGCAGCATCAGGTCGGCGTCGCCGCGGGTCCCAACCAGCGAAAAGCTACGCAGCAGGTGATCCTCGCCAAAGTCCTCGCAGGCCGCGGCAAATTCGCGCTTGTGCTCATCGCGCTCGCCGAAATCGAGCCGACGCCAGGCCGGCTCGACCTGCAGGAAGGTGTACTTGACGAACTGCCTGCTCGGCATGCCGGAATCATGACACCTCAAACGAGTCGATCCCCGACGGGCTGGGCGGGTAGGATTCAAGTATGCGGATCGCGGTCGTGTCTCCGTATTCGTGGACGTACCCCGGCGGCGTTACGCGACACATCGAGGCCCTTGCCGAGCAGTACGCGAGCCAGGGCCACGAAGTGCGCGTGCTGGCCCCGTTCGATCCACCCGATCTGATCTCCTCGGTGCTACACCGCGGCGCCAGACCGCAGGTCGGGCCGGCGCCCGACTATCTATTCTCGCTCGGCCGCACCTTCGGGCTGAAGGCCAACGGATCGATCTCGAACCTGTCGGTCACGCCGGTCGGGGCCGCGAGGCTCCGCCGCGAGCTCAAAACCGGCCGCTACGACGTGGCGCACATCCACGAGCCGGTCGCGCCGCTGGTGGGTTGGATGGCAGCGCTGCAGCCGCGACTGCCCTTGGTCGGGACCTTTCATTCCTACTCGAACAAGTGGCTCCCGAATGCGCTCGCCAACGCGTTCTGGGCGCGCCAGGTGCTCAACCACCTGCACGTCCGAATCGCCGTCTCGGAGGCCGCCGCCTGGACCGGCAAGCGCTGGTTCGGCGGTCGCTATCGGGTGATCCCCAACGGCGTCCACTTGACCGCCGACATCCATGATCTGTCGCCGAATTGGCGCAACGACGATCGCCTGCGGATCGCCTTCGTCGGGCAGTCGGTCGAGCGCAAGGGCCTGCCGCTGTTGCTGCGCGCGTTCGAGGCGCTGCGCGAGCACATCGACACCGAACTGACCGTGATCGGGCCGACCCACGAGGAGCTCGCGCCGATGCTGATCGACCCCCGCGGCGTACGCGCGCTCGGCAAGGTCGACGACGAGCGCAAGCATGCGGAGCTGCGCGCCGCCGACGTGCTGTGCGCGCCATCGCTCGGCGGCGAGAGCTTCGGCATGGTTCTGACCGAAGCGTTCGCCGCCGGCACCACCGTGGTGGCCTCAGACATCGCCGGCTATCGGGATGTCGTCACCGATGGCGTCGATGGCGTGCTGGTGCCGCCCGCCGACGCGCAGGCGCTGGCCGAAGCGCTGCGCGACCTGCACGACGAGCCGGACCGCAGGCGCGCCCTGGCTGTCCAGGCAGCCGTGACCGTCGAGCGATTCGCGTGGGACCGCGTCGCCGACCAGGTGATGGAGGCTTACACCGACGCGATCGCCTCGCGGCAGCCGAAACCGGGACGCCAGCACCTGGCCGTCCGGCTCGGAATCGCACCGGCGGATCTGAAGCCACGAGTCCCGGCGATGCGGTTGCCCAGTCTCGAGTACGAGCGCGCCGCGACGGCTGGCCGCCGTCGCAGCGCGCTCGCGCTGCTCCGCCGCGGGGGGATGGCGGCGATCAGCCTCGGTGGCCTTTTCCTCGGCTATCTCGCGTTGCAGAAGATTGGTATCGGCCACATCACCCACGCGCTGATCAGCTCGAGCCCGACGTATGTCCTGCTCGCCCTGGCGGTGATGTGCTCGGCGATGGTCGCCCGCGCGTTCTCGTGGCACGCGATCCTTCAGGCGGCGCTGCCGAGAGCGCGGGTCAGACTCATCGACGCGATGCAGGGCACGATGATCGGGGTGCTGATGTCCTCGACGCTGCCGGCCCGCCTCGGCGAGCCTGCGCGCGCGCTCGTGGTCGCTCGGCGCACCGGCCGGCCTCGGGAGAATCTGCCAATCGTCCTCGGCACGCTGGTGTCGCAGACGCTGTTGAACCTGCTCGCCCTCGCGATTCTTGCTGGAGTGATGTTCTCGTCTGTCGATTTCTTCAGTGGTCACCAGAGCGCGCTGATCGCGGTCGCGGTGGCGCCAGCGGCGCTGCTCCTGTTCCTGTTGCTGACGCCGATCGTGCTCCGTCTCGGCCCCGGCGGAACTCGGTTCAACCGTGCTCGTCGGGCGCTGGGCCAGGTGACCGCGCTGCTGCGCCGGGTACAGGCCGGGTTGCTCGTATTCCGGGATCCGCGACGTGGCGTGATCGCGACCGTCGCCCAGCTCGGCGCCTGGGGGCTTCAGAGCCTGTCCTGCTACCTGCTCCTGATCGCCCTCGGACTTGGACACCGGACCGGGTTCGCCGCTGCGGCTGCCGTTCTGTTCGCCGTCAACGTCACGGCGGTGCTTCCGGCGACGCCGGCCAACCTGGGGGTGTTCCAAGCGGCATGCGCCACCGTGCTGGCCACCGGCTGGCACGTCGGCATCGCGACCGGGGTGGCCTACGGGGTGATCCTGCAGGCGGTGGAGGTCACGACGGCAGTGCTGATGGGCATGCCGGCCCTGCTCAAGGAGGGGATGTCCTGGCGCGAGGTGCGGCTACGCGCGATGCACGCGACGCCCGTCAAGCTGGCCCCGCGGGGGGGCAAGAGCCTGGCTTGGCAGGTCGACTCTCCTGAAGCAGAGAAGATCTAGTGTCGTGAGTCGGCACTAGTGCTGCACTAGTCTCAACGATGCCCTCTGTTGACGTGCTCCAGGCGCGGCGCGGCTTCGCCTCGGATAACACGGCGACCGTCCACCCCCGCGTGCTCGAGGCGATCGCCGAGGCGAACACCGGGCACTGCTCCAGCTACGGCCACGACCCGTACACCCAGTCGGTCGAGGCGCGGTTCGCAGAGTTGCTCGGCGAGGGCACGAGGACCTTCTTCGTGTTCAACGGCTCCGCGGCGAACGTCCTGTGCCTGCGAGCCGCGTGTCGAGCGTGGGAGGCGGCGATCTGCGCCGACACCGCCCACCTGCACACCGACGAGGGCGGCGCCCCGGAGCGGATCGGAGGGATCAAGCTGCTGACGGTCCCGACTCGGGATGGGAAGCTGACGACCGACGCGCTCGAGGGCCTTGGCGGCCGCGAAATCGACGAGCACTCGGTGCACCCGCGAGTGCTGTCGATCACCCAGTCGACCGAGCTCGGGACCGTCTACACCGTCGCGGAGGTCCGGGAGCTTGCCGCCTTCGCGCACGAGCGCGGCCTGTTGCTCCACGTCGACGGAGCACGACTCGCGAACGCGGCCGCAGCGCTTGCGGTCTCGCTCGCCGAGCTCACGACCGACGCGGGGGTGGATCTGCTCTCGTTCGGCGGGACCAAGAACGGGATGCTCGCGGGCGAGGCGGTCGTCGTGCTGCCGGGCGCAGCCGAAACGATCACCGGCCTGGAGTATCTGCGCAAGCAGACGCTCCAGCTCGCGTCGAAGATGCGGTTCCTGGCCGCCCAGTTCGACGCGCTCCTGACCCAAGAGCTGTGGCGCGTCAACGCCCAGCACGCGAATGCGATGGCGGCACGCCTCGCGTCCGCGGTCTCGGCCGCACCCGCGCTGCAGATCACGAGGCCGGTGCAGGCGAACGTCGTGTTTGCGACTCTTCCCGCCGCTGCGAGCGAGGCGCTGCAGCGGCGATTCGCCTTCTACATGTGGAACGAGGCCATCGGCGAGGCGCGCTGGATGTGCTCCTGGGACACGACCGAGGAGGATGTCGACGAGTTCGCCGACGCGGTCGTCGACGAATGCGCCCGCGGCGAGCATTAGTCACACCCTCTTAGATCCGCGGGCGAGCGTGGACGGCTGTACGGGCGGTCGTGGCCCCGCTTGCGGCCCCGGCCATCGCGCTCGTGGCACGCCGCTTGCTACTTGTCGCGCCTCTCGGCTCGCTCCTTCGCGACCGCCGGCGAAGGCACGACGACGACCGGCCGATCCGCGTGCTGCAGGACGGCGTGCGAGACGCTGCCGAGCACCAGCGATTTGACGCCGCCCAGGCCTCGGCTTCCAATCACTATCCCGTCGACATCGAGCTCGGACGCCTCGAACAGGATCGTCTCGGCGAGCCTGCCGACGGCGACGGCCGCTCGCGGCGCCGCGTCCAGGCCGGCGGCGCTTGCCATCTGTGCACCCTCGGCAGCCTTTTCGTATGCCGCCTTCTCGGCGGCGGTATCGAGCTCGTCGTAATCGAGCACGACCGCCATGCCGGCTCCGGAGCCGGCCATCGTCTCGACGAAGCGCTGCCAGACCGTAACGATCGTGGCGCGTTGCGCGGGGAACAGCTTGGCCGCGCCGGCGATCGCTGCGCGCGAGTCCTCGGAACCGTCGTAGGCGATCAGGATCACGTCGTCTCCCGGGGTTTGCTGAGGGTGAGCCCCGCGGCCCGATGGCCGCCAACAATCAGGCCTCAGGCTATCTGTTCGGACTCGAACGCCGTGGCTCGTAGTGCGGCGCACCGGCCGTCACCGAGATGGCCGGGGCCTCGGCGCCGGCTGCGGCCCTTCGGCGATTCCCTGAACGGGCCGGAGCAACGACTGCGCAGCGAGGGTGCCGAGTAGGACTATTGTCACCAGTTCGACGAGCCCGGCCGTGGACTGCCAGGTCCCCGAGAACCTTTCGTGGAATCCGAACAGCCCCCATTGCGTGCTGATCAGGAATCCAACGAGCGTCGTCGCTGCAAAGCCCGCCCCCGCGAGCAAGGCGAGCACCCCGTCGGAGGTGAGCAGCCAGAGTGCGATCAGCACGCCGGCGCCTGCGTTGGCGAGGAACAGCGCACCGATTACGTGAACCTGGTGGAAGTAGTCAAAGAAGAGGTACAGATGTATTCCGCCTATAGCTGCGACGAGGATCGCCCCAAGCAAGCGCGGGGGAGCGGGGAGCACACGAATCCGGCGGTTGTGCATCTGAACCTCTTCTGGTCGGTACGCCACTTCTGATTAGAGCGACGACCAGCGACCGGATTTTCTTCCCGTCGACTGCGATCAGCCGCCGAGCAGCGCCCGCGTCTGACGCGCGATCTCGAGATCCTCGCGAGCCGGCACGACCAAAACCCGCGGAGGCGTCCCGAGGAAGCCGAGCCCGTCGACCGCCTCCCTGCGGATCTCCTCGGAGTGCTCTCCGACCCCGCCGGTGAACGCGATCGCGTCGACGCCGCCGATCGCGGCGATCATGGCCGCGATCGCGGCGCGAAGTCGGTGCAGGTAGACGTCGATGGCGAGGGCGGCGCGCTCCTCGCCGGCCGCGCGGGCGGCCAGCACCTGGCGCATGTCGGCGCTGCCTGCCAGTCCCTTCAGCCCCGACTCGTGCTCGAGGGCGCGGGCCAGCTCATGATCTGCCAAGCCGGTGTGCTCCAACAGCCAGAGCAGGAGTCCCGGGTCGACGCTGCCGCTGCGGGTGGCCATCACCAGGCCCTCTAGCGGCGTGAACCCCATCGTCGTGTCGACCGAGCGCCCGCCGGCGATTGCGCACAGCGACGCACCCGCACCGAGGTGGCAGCTGACGATTCGCACCTCAGCCGCCGGCGCGCCCATCAATTCCGGCACCCGCCGGGCGATGTAGGAATGGGACAGGCCGTGGAAGCCGAAGCGCTGCAGCCCCCACCGTTCCCGCCAGTCTGCCGGGAGCGCGTACGTCCTTGCGGCCGGCGGCATCGTCGCGTGAAAGGCCGTGTCAAAACACGCGACGGCAGGGATCTCGGGCAGTTCGCTGGATACGGCGTCGAGCGCTCCGAGCGACTTTGGCTGATGCAGCGGCGCCAGCGCGGTCAATCTGCCGAGCTCTCCGCGGACCCGGGCATCGACGCGCACCGCCTCGCGAAATCGCTCGCCGCCGTGGACGATCCTGTGACCAACCGCGTCGGCGGCCCGAAAGCCGCCCGCGCGGAGCGCGTCGGCCAGCGCAGCCGGATCGACCTGGGCCGCGGGGGTCTCCAGCTCCCGCTCGGCGATCGGGTCGTCGCCCTCCCCGAGCAGTGACAGCTTCAGGCTGCTCGACCCCGCATTCACGACCAATACCGTGAACGGCAAGTCCGATTCCGAGCTCACCCATCAGACCCGAACTCGGGCCACGTCCAGTTGCGGACCTCGGGCGGGTCGTCGCCGAACTCACGCGTGTGCATGCGGCAGCGAAGCCGGGCGTCGACCAGGTCCTGGCGCATGTGTGCCGCCGGCTCGACGAGCCCGGGAATCCGGTCGATCGCGTCGATCGCGAGGTGGAATCGGTCGAGGTCGTTGAGCATCACCATGTCGAAAGGCGTGGTCGTCGTTCCCTCTTCCTGGTAGCCCCGCACGTGGATGTTGTCGTGGTTGGCGCGACTGTACGTGAGGCGGTGGATCAGCGATGGGTAGCCGTGATAGGCGAAGATCACGGGCTTCGAGGTCGTGAACAGCGCGTCGAACTCGCGATCGGACAGGCCGTGGGGGTGCTCGCTGTCGGGCTCGAGGCGCATCAGGTCCACGACGTTGACCACCCGGACGCGCAGATCCGGGAGCAACCGGCGCAGAATCGACGCGGCCGCGACGGTCTCGAGCGTCGGGATATCGCCCGCGCACGCGAGAATCACGTCGGGTTCCCCGCCGCCGTCGTTCGACGCCCATTCCCAGATCCCGATCCCGCGGGTGCAGTGGGCGATCGCCTCGTCCATGGCGAGGTAGTTGAG
The DNA here is from genome assembly GCA_963830475.1 of uncultured Solirubrobacterales bacterium. Lineage (GTDB taxonomy): Bacteria > Actinomycetota > Thermoleophilia > Solirubrobacterales > Solirubrobacteraceae > Palsa-465. The sequence goes on from CAWHMX010000009.1 coordinate 764,108, forward strand.
CGCCGGCTGCTTACCGGCCACGATCACGTTGACGTAGTCGCGGCTGCGCAGGCAGTGGTCGGCGACCGACAGCAGACAGTTTGCGTCCGGCGGCAGGTAGACCCGGACGATCGCCGCCTTCTTGTTGACGACGTGGTCGATGAAGCCGGGATCCTGGTGCGAGAAACCGTTGTGGTCCTGGCGCCAGACATGACTCGAGAGCAGGTAGTTGAGCGACGGGATCGGTGCCCGCCATGGGATCTCGCGGGCCGATTTGAGCCACTTGGCGTGCTGGTTGAACATCGAATCGACGATGTGGATGAACGCCTCGTAGCAGTTGAACAAGCCGTGCCGGCCGGTCAGCAGGTAGCCCTCGAGCCAGCCCTGGCACAGGTGCTCGCTGAGAACCTCCATCACCCGGCCCTGAGTCGCCAGGTTCACGTCGTCTTCGCGCAGCTCGGCCTCCCACACCCGGTCGGTCGCCTCGAACACTGCCGACAGCCTGTTCGAGTCGGTCTCGTCCGGGCCGACGATCCGGAAGTTGTCGGGGTTGAGCTCGATCGCGTCTCGCAGCCAGGCGCCCAGGACCCTCGTCGCCTCGCTCTCGTCGGTGGCGGGGCGCGCGACCTCGACCGCGTAATCCCGGAAGTCGGGAAGCTCCAGCGCTCGCGTCAGGACGCCACCGTTGGCGTGCGGGTTGGCGCTCATCCGGCGCGGACCGGTCGGCGCGAGCGCGCGGATCTCGGAGACCACGGCACCGTTCTCGTCGAACAGCTCCTCGGGTCGGTAGGACCGCATCCAGTCCTCCAGCTGCTGCAGGTGCGCGGGGTTGGTGCGCACCCCGGAAAGCGGCACCTGGTGTGAGCGGAACGAACCCTCGGTCCGGAGCCCGTCGACGAACTTGGGCCCGGTCCAGCCCTTCGGGGAGCGAAGAACGATCAGCGGCCATCGCGGTCGCTCGGGGCGGCCGCCGCTGCGGGCGCGCCGCTGAATCGCGGCGATCTCGTCGAGCGCGCTGTCGAGTGCCGCGGCCATCGCCCGGTGCATCAGGACGGGATCGGAGCCGTCGACCAGGGTCGGCGCATATCCGTACCCCGTGAGCAGCGACTCCAGCTCCTCATACGGGATCCGCGCGAGGACGGTCGGACTGGCGATCTTGTAGCCGTTCAGGTGCAGGACGGGCAGCACCGCACCGTCGGTGGCCGGGCTCAGGAACTTGTTCGAGTGCCAGCTGGCCGCGAGCGGTCCCGTCTCAGCCTCGCCGTCGCCGACCACGCACAACGCGATCAGGTCGGGGTTGTCGAGTACCGCGCCGTACGCGTGCAGAAGGCTGTAGCCGAGCTCGCCTCCTTCGTTGATCGAGCCCGGCGTCTCAGGAGCGACATGGCTTGGGATCCCGCCCGGGAACGAGAACTGCCGGAACAGTCGGCGCAGACCCTCGTCGTCGTGCCCGATGTGGTGGTAGATCTCGGTGTACGTCCCGTCGAGGTACGCGCTCGCGACCAGTCCGGGACCCCCATGACCGGGGCCGGTGACGTAGATCGCGTCCAGGTCTCGCTGACGGATCGCGCGGTTCATGTGGACGTAGACGAAGGTCAGTCCAGGCGTCGTTCCCCAGTGCCCGAGCAGCCGGGGCTTGATGTGTTCGGGCACCAGCGGCTCTCGCAAAAGGGGGTTGTCGAGCAGGTAGATCTGCCCGACCGACAGGTAGTTGGCGGCCCGCCACCACGCGTCGATCTGCTGCAGTTCCGCGTCCGACAGGGGTCCGGTGGACGCGCTTTCCGTCAGGACACTGCTTTCCATCCAGGACACCGCTTTCCCGTGGGGACACCACGCACGCGACCGGCCGGCCGGCCGCCACGGAAAGGCAGCCGACTCACCATCGCCGTGGGCGAGTATCTCAAGTACGTGCGGCGTTGTCGACGCCGGTAACACGACGTTATCGACCTGCAGCGGAGGCGCCGGAGGGTGCAACCGCGCAACCAGGCCCCCGCAATCCACGAGATACTCCCGATGTGAGTAACGCGCGACTCCCGTTTGCATCGCTGTACCGCCACGGCTACGTGCGGATCGCGGCCGGCGTGCCCGTCGTACGGGTCGGCGACCCGGCGGTCAACGCCGAGCGGACGCTTGCGCTGGCCCGGCAGGCTGCGGACGCCGATGCCGCGGTGGCGGTGTTCCCCGAGCTTGGCCTGGCGGCGTACACGAGCGAGGATCTGTTTCACCAGGATGCGCTGCTCGAGGCGGTGCTGGCGGCGCTTCAGACGATCGTGAGCGATAGTGCCGAGCTGCCGTCGGTGCTCGTCGTCGGCGCCCCGCTGCGCGCCGAGCAGGGGCTGTTCAACACAGCCGTCGTGATCCACCGCGGGCGGGTCCTCGGGGCGATCCCGAAGAGCTATCTGCCCGAGTACCGCGAGTACTACGAAAAGCGCCAGTTCCGAGCGGCCCGAGACCTGATCGGCGACCGGATCGAGCTCGGCGGCGTCGAGGTCCCATTCGGGACGGACCTACTGTTCGCCGCGACCGACGTGCCCGACCTTGCGCTGTACGTGGAGATCTGCGAGGACCTGTGGTCGCCGATCCCCCCGAGCGCGTACGGCGCGATGGCCGGAGCGACGGTGCTCGCGAACCTTTCGGCCAGCAACATCACGATCGGCAAGTCCGACTACCGCCACATGCTCTGTGCGGCGCATTCGGCCCGCACGATCTCCGCGTACGTCTATACGGCGGCAGGTCTGGGCGAGTCGACCACCGACCTCGCCTGGGATGGCCAGGCGATGATCCACGAGAACGGAGATCTGCTCGCCGAGGCAGAACGGTTTCCCTCCGAGGACGGCCTTATCCTGGCCGACGTCGATCTCGACCGGCTGATCGCCGATCGCTCGGACACCAGTTCGTGGGGCGACTCGCTGCACGACCATCGCCGACGTCTGCAGCGGATCCGCCGAATTGAATTCGAGCTCGGCGTTCCGAGCGGGACGGTCAGGCTGGAGCGAGCCGTCGAGCGCTTCCCCTACGTCCCGTCGGAGCCTCGCTCTCGCAACGAACGTTGCGAGGAGGTCTACCGGATCCAGGTCTCGGGTCTCGAGACAAGGCTTCGCGCGACCGGGATCGACCGGGTCGTGATCGGAATCTCGGGCGGGCTCGATTCGACCCATGCGCTGATCGTCGCCGCCCGGGCTGTTGACCGCCTCGGCCTGCCGCGGACGAACGTACTCGCCTACACGATGCCCGGTTTCGGGACCAGCGACACGACGCTTGCCAACGCTCGCGCGTTGATGGCGGCGCTGGGGGTCAGGATCGGAGAGATCGACATCCGTCCCGCCTCGATTGCGATGCTGCGCGCGATCGGGCACCCGGCGGCAGACGGCGAGCCCGTCTACGACACGACCTACGAGAACGTCCAGGCGGGCGAGCGCACGTCGCACCTGTTCCGGCTCGCCAACTACCACGGCGGGCTCGTGCTCGGGACCGGCGACCTTTCCGAGCTGGCCCTCGGCTGGAGCACCTACGGGGTGGGCGACCAGATGTCGCACTACGCCATCAACGCTTCGGTTCCGAAGACGCTGATCCAGTTCCTGCTGCGCTGGGCGATCGACACCGACCAGTTTGGGGAAGCGGCCGACGAGGTGCTCGCCTCGGTCCTCGACACCGCCATCTCGCCCGAGCTGATTCCCGCGAGCGGGGGGGGCGGGCCCGGTTCAGGCCGGCTGGCGCTCCCCGAGCAGCACTCCGAGCAAACCGTCGGGCCGTACGAGCTCCAGGACTTCTTTCTCTATCACGTGCTGCGGTTCGGAAACCGCCCCAGCAAGGTGGCGTGGCTGGCGCACCAGGCCTGGGGAGATCGCGAGCGCGGGGCCTGGCCGGACCTGATCCCGCCGGAACGCCGCAACCAGTACGAGCTCGACGAGATCAAGCAATGGCTCACGGTGTTCCTGGAGCGTTTCTTCCACACGAGCCAGTTCAAGCGCTCGGCGATCCCGAACGCGCCGAAGGTCGGCTCCGGCGGCTCGCTGTCTCCGCGCGGCGACTGGCGAGCGCCCAGCGACGGCAACGCGGCCGCATGGCTCGCCGAGCTCAAGGAGGGGACGAGGTGAGCGATCCGGTTCAGGCAGCCGTGGAGAAGATGCGGGCCGCGGGGGTGTCGGACGACGCTATTCGCAGCTTCGCGTCGGCGCTCAGGAGGGTTCGCGAAGGCGCCGAGACCCTGCTGCCCAGCGCCGGGCTCGAGCCCGCGCCGGACGTGCCGGCACTCGACGAGCTACCGGACGCGGACGCCGAGGCGGCGCTTGCCGAGCTCGTGGTGATCAAGCTGAACGGCGGCCTGGCTACGTCGATGGGCCTGCAGCGCCCGAAGTCGCTGATCGAGGCCCGCGACGGCCACTCGTTCCTGGAGATCATCATCGGCCAGACGCTCGAGCTCCGCCGGCGGCACGGGGTACGGTTGCCGCTGATTCTGATGAACAGCGCTGCCACCCGCGAGCCGACGCTGGTCGCGCTCGCCGAGCACCCGGAGGTCGCCCTCCCGGCCGTACCGCCCGATTTTCTGCAGAGCATGGTTCCGAAGCTCGACTCCGACACACTTGCACCGGCGAGCTGGCCGGCCGCGCCGGCGCTCGAATGGAACCCGCCGGGCCACGGTGATCTCTACCCGTCGCTGCGTGGGTCGGGGATCCTCGATGCTCTGTTGGAGCAGGGCTTTCGTTACGCGATGATCGCCAACGCCGACAACCTCGGCGCGACCGTCGATCCGAGGATCCCGGCGTACCTTGCGCGCGAACGGATCCCCTTTTTGATGGAGGTGGTCCAGGGGACCGAGGCCGATCGGAAGGGCGGCCACCTCGCCCGCCGCCGTAGCGACGGTCGGCTTGTCTTGCGCGAGACGGCACAGACTCCGCCGGACGACCAGGAGTCGTTCCGCGATTACCTCAGGTGGCGCTGGTACAACACCAACTCGCTGTGGTTCGACCTGACCGCGCTGGCCGAGCGGCTCGCCGACGATCGCGGGCTCGAGCTGCCGGTGATCCTCAACCACAAGACAATCGACCCTCGCGACCCCGGCTCGCCGGCGGTCCTCCAGCTCGAGAGCGCGATGGGGGCCGCGATCGGCAGCTTCCCCGGGGCACGCCTTCTGTGCGTGCCCCGGTCGCGGTTCGTCCCGGTCAAGACGACCGATGACCTACTGCTGCTGCGGTCCGACGCGTATACGCTCGACGATCGTTTCCACCTGGCGCCGGCGCTCGACGGACGGCTCCCGTACGTCGAGCTTGAGCCGCGCTACTACAAACTGATCGACGATTTCGAGCACCGCCTACCGGACGGACCCCCGTCTCTACGCGAAGCCGAGCGCCTGGTGGTCCATGGAGACGTGACGTTCGGCGGCGGCGTCGTCGTCCGCGGCGCCGTCACGATCGACGCACGGGAACCGTGGGTGATCGAGCCCGGGACGGTTCTCGACGGCGGATAGTGTCATGGCCGGGTTCGAGATCGAACGCAAGTGGCTCGTCGACGAACCGCCGGCGCAGGCACTCGCCGTCCCCGGCGACCAGGTCGACCAGGGCTACCTCGCGATCGCCGAGGACGGCACCGAGGTGCGGCTGCGTCGGCGCGGCGACCGCTGCTTTTTGACCGTCAAATCCGCGGGTGGCCTCGTTCGCGGCGAGCGCGAAGTCGAGGTCACCTCAGAGCAGCTCGAGGCACTGTGGCCGGCCACCGACGGGCGGCGTGTCGAGAAGAGGCGCCATGTCCTCGACGGCGGCGACGGAGCGCGAATCGAGCTCGATGTGTACGCCGGTGCGCTCTCAGGGCTGATCGTCGCCGAGGTCGAGTTCGCCGACGCCGATGCGGCAGCCCGCTTCGAGTCGCCGGGGTGGTTTGGTCGCGAGGTGACGGGCGACCCGGCTTACAAGAATCAGCGCCTGGCGGTCGACGGCTTACCCTGACCCGGGGTGCCACCGAGCTCGTTGCGCTTGGCCGACAGCGAGGCCGAGTGCGGGACGGGGAGCGTTTCATCGCCGTCGCGTGCGACGACGGCGGACAGCCGGCGCTTCGTCAGAGTCCACTTGATCGCCAGCGGCTGATAGCGCAGCAGCGCGTTCCACGTGGCGGGGCCGATGGCGCCGTTGGCGGGCAGCCCGTGAGCCGACTGAAACCGTGAGACCGCGGTCCGGGTCTGCTTGCCGAAGTCCCCGTCGACGGTGACACGCTGTCCGGCCTTGACGAGATGCTCCTGCGCCCACACGACGACGTCGCCCTTGGCGCCGCGGTCGAGGCTCGCCACCGTCCGCTGTGGAACGAAGCCCACGATCGACCCGATCGGCGACCAGACCGCCGTGAACTCCGAGGCGCCGGCGCTCTGCCAGTCCCACCAGCTGACGCCCTTGGCACCGTAGTACCTGGCGATTGCACGGAACTGGTTGATCTGCGACGCCGGCGGCGAGTCGAACACCTGCCCGAGCGGGAAGATCGGGCGCTGATACAGCTGGTTGAACGCGTAGGTGTGTGAGTAGACGGCGGTCACGGAGGTGCCGATGTCTCGCCAGTACATCTGCGGCACGTTGTACTGGGCGCCGTTCGGACCCAGAAACACCGAGTACGGGAAGCTCGGGTGATAGTCGATGTACGGGAAGCCGGCCAGCGCAACCGGGAAGCGTGCCCCGATCTGCGCGCGAAGCGCGCTCATGTAGGCCTGGGCCTGGACGTACAACCCCTGGTACTGGCTCTCCGCGTCAATCACGAGGCAGTCCGCGCCGGTCCTCACGGCTCGGGCGCCGATCGCGGCCTCCTGAAGCGGGTGCGTCCCGTAGACGAACTGCCAGGCGCAGACGTGAAGTCCCCACGCGTGCAGCGTCCTGACCGTCTCGGGGTTGAACTGCGACCACCACGTCGTGCCGTCGCCTGCCTTGATCATCACGGTGCGGATGCCGAACTGGCGGGCCTGCGACCCGATCGCGGGAACGTTGCCGCGCTGAGTGCTTCCCATCTCCCAGATCCACATGCCGTTCGAGGCGAAGGGGTTGGTCTTTGGCACACCGATCGTCTGCGGTCCGGTCAGACAGGGGTTCGTCGTGGCCGTTGCCGTATTCGTCGTGCCGACCGCGGTTGTCGAGCGATTCGTAGCTGCGACGGTGGCAGTCGGCGGACCGGGAGTTGTCGTGGTAGTTACCGGCCCGACCGGCGTGGTTGACGGGACAGCTGTCGTGGGCCTCGTCACGGCCGGGGTCGTCACCGTCACCACCCCCGACGTCGTTCCCCCGGAGCTGGTGCCGCCGAGTGATGGCGCGGTGCCCGGGCAGAATGGAATCCCGGTACTCGGGCTGGTGGTGGCGGTCGGCGTCGTCTTGGTGCTCGACACCGGAAGCGCGGTCGTTTTGGTGCCTGACGCGGGCGCTGTCGAAGGAGTCGTGGAGACGAGCCCGCTGCCCCCGTCGCCCGGGACTCCGGCGGCGACGGCAATCGCGGAGAGGGGTCCGAGGACCGCCAACGCGATCGCGCTGGTTGCCAGCAACACGGTGAACCTGATCCGCGGCAGCTGCCGGCGGACACCTGTTCCGCGGTCTGATTGCTCCGGCATCCCTCGGCTCAAACGTACCTTAGAACCGCGGGACACCGCGCAAGTTGCGGTGCGCAGCATCGTCATAACTGACGGCCCGACGCGACGTGGACGTAACGCATCACGTTTGCGTGAGGCCGAGCGTCACTGTAACCGAAGGCGCGGCGAAGCGATCCGCGGCCGAGGAATCGAATTGACCTCGCTATTTTCGACCCTCGATGAATTCGCGCGCCTGGGCCCTGTTCGCGGCTGTCTCGGTCGTCTGGGGTGTTCCGTATCTGCTGATCAAGATCGCCGACGACGGCGGCGTCCCGCCGGTGGTGCTCGCCTGGGGGCGGATGGTGCTGGCCGCAGCGATCCTGCTGACGCTCGCGCTTCGCGCCGGCTCGCTGCGAGGGCTTCGCACGCGCTGGCGTTGGCTCGTCTGCTACGCGGTGTTCGAGCTCGCGATCCCGTTCCCGCTGATCGCCCTCGGGGAAAAACACGTCGCCTCTTCGCTGGCGGCGATCATCATTGCGACCGTTCCGCTGATCGTGGCGGTGCTCTCGTTCTGGTTCGCACCGGCCGAACGCGTTCGCGGGCGACGTCTCGTCGGGCTGGTGATCGGGCTGGCTGGGGTGGCGCTGTTGGTTGGGGTGCAGGCGACCGGCAGCACCGGTTCGCTGCTGGCGGCCGGCGGCCTCCTGATCGCCGCGGCGGGCTATGCGGTCGGTCCAATGATCGTCAGCCGTCGCCTCGGCGGCTTCGATCCCCGGGCGACGATGGGGACAACCTTGGCGATCGCCGCGATGGTGCTGACGCCGCTGGCTGTGATCGATTGGCCCGCGAGCGCGCCCAGCGCGGGCGCCCTGGCGGCCGTCGGCGCACTCGCGGTGTTCTGCACCGCGCTCGCGTTCGTCCTGATGACGATGCTGATCGGCGAAATCGGTCCGTCGCGCGCGGTCGTGATCACCTACGTCAACCCCGTCATCGCGCTCATCCTCGGCGTCGCGCTGCTGGGGGAGCATCCCGGTCCCGGCTCGATCGGCGGCCTGATCCTGATTCTCGCGGGCTGCTGGCTCTCGACCCGGAACTCTCGAGAGCCCTCACTCAGCCCGCCAGAGCCGCCCAGCTTCACCGAGCCGCGAGCAGTGAGCGCGACCGAGTAGGGGCCCCCGTGCCCCCAGCCCGAAAGCGGGGGGCACGGGCAGCAACCTCCAACGCCCCTGACAACACCTACTTGATGAACAGGATCTCCGAGTACTTCGGCAGCGGCCACAGGTCGTCGGCGACCACCTTTTCGAGCGTGTCGGCGACGACACGGACCTCCGCCATCGCCGGCAACACGCTTTCATGCATGTACCTGGCGTGGACGAGGGCGTCCTCATCGTTCGGGTGGCTGTCCTCCATGTTCACCGCCTCCAGATCCTTGATCGCCTCGACGAACGAGGCGATCAACTCTGAGAGCTCGCTCGCCAGCTCTGGCAGCTGGGCCGACAGCAGCAGCGCCTGGTAGCGAGCCGCGGCCGGCAACAGCAGCGTCCTGGCGATCGACGAGGCGGTCTCCGACTCGATGTTGATCTTGGTGACGTACTGCTCGAGGAACACGTCGTACCGGGAGTGCAGCTCGCGCTCCGACAGCACGCCGTAGTTGGAGAACAGCGTGACCGTCTCATCGCTGACGAGGTATGGCAGCGCGTCCGGCGTGGCCGGCAGGTTGAGCAGGCCGCGGCGATCGGCCTCGACGTGCCAATCCTCCGAGTAGTTGTCGCCGCCGAAGATGATCTGCTTGTTGTCGGCGTAGCTGCGCTGGAGGATCGGCGGGAGCGCCTCCTCGACCGATTTGCCGGCCTGCAGCGCGTCGTCGAGCTCCTCCGAGAGGAAGTCGATCGCCTCGGCCACGATCGTGTTCAGCACCGTGTTCGGGAGCGACAGCGACATGCTGGAGCCGAGCGCCCGGAACTCGAACTTGTTGCCGGTGAACGCGAATGGGCTGGTGCGGTTGCGATCGCCGCCGTGCATCGGCAGCGGCGGCAGCACCTCGGTGCCGAGGCCGAGGAACGACTGCGGCGTCGACTCGCTGGTCTCGCCGTTCTCGATCGCTGTGAACACCCTCTCGAGCTCGGCTCCGAGGAAGATCGAGATGATCGCCGGAGGCGCCTCGTTGGCGCCCAGCCGATGATCCTGCCCCGGCGAGGCGACCGACGCTCGGAGCAGGCCCTGGTGCTTGTTGACGGCCTGGATCACCGCCGCACAGAAGAACAGGAACTGCAGGTTGTCGTGCGGGGTCTCGCCCGGCTCGAGCAGGTTCTCGCCGTCGTCCGTCGCCATCGACCAGTTGTTGTGCTTGCCCGAGCCGTTGACCCCCGCGAAGGGTTTCTCGTGCAGTAGGCAGACCAGGCCGTAGCGGCGCGCGACGTTCTGAAGCACCTGCATCGTCAGCTGCTGGTGATCGGAGCCGACGTTCGAGTTCTCGAAGATCGGTGCGATCTCGTACTGCGCCGGCGCCACCTCGTTGTGCCGAGTCTTGATCGGGATCCCGAGCTTCGCCAGCTCGCGCTCGGTCTCGAGCATGCACGCGAGAATGCGTTCGGGGATCGAGCCGAAGTAGTGGTCGTCGAGCTCGTGGCCCTTGGGCGGCTTGGCTCCGAACAGCGTGCGGCCGGTCGTGAGCAGGTCGGGACGCTCGAAGTAGTACTGCTCGTCGATCAGGAAGTACTCCTGTTCGGGGCCGACCGTGGTGAACACGCGGTTCGTTGCGGTGTTGCCGAGCAGTTTCAGCGCTCGCACCGCCGATTTTGACAGGGCGTCCATCGATCGCAGCAGCGGGATCTTGTGATCGAGCGCCTCGCCGGTCCACGACACGAACGCGGTCGGGATGCAGAGCAGCGCGCCGTTCGGGTTCTCCATGATGAAGGCCGGGCTCGTCGGGTCCCAGGCGGTGTAGCCACGTGCCTCGAAGGTGGCGCGGATGCCCCCGGTCGGGAATGACGACGCGTCGGGCTCTGCCTGGATCAGCTCCTTGCCGGAGAACTCGGCGAGTGCCGTTCCCTCGCCGGTCGGCTCATAGAAGCTGTCGTGCTTTTCGGCCGTGAGCCCGGTGAGCGGCTGGAACATGTGGGTGTAGTGGGTGGCGCCCCTCTCCAGCGCCCACTCCTTCATCGCGGCAGCGACCGCGTCCGCCAGCGAGGTGTCGAGCGGCTCGCCGTTGGCAAGGGTCTTCGACAGCCTTTGGTAGACGTCCTGGGGTAGCCGCAGTCGCTGGACCATCGGGCTGAAGACGTTTTCGCCGAAGATCTCGTTGTCGGGGCTTGTCAGATCCGGTGCGCCCAACGCGCTGCCGTTGGGGCTCCACTGCGCGGCGAGAACATTCTGCTGTCGGATTCGAGCCATTGGAACCTTAGTCTTCCTTCCTGTTCGCACGGGCGGGCGGTTCCCCATCCGAGGCGCGCGGGGATTTCATCACGTCTCCCGACGTACGCTCGAGCAGCGTATGCGACCGTCGCTTGCCAGTCACTATCCGTATGGCCAAACCGTCGAGCCGCGGCTTCGCCGAACGGCGAAGCCGCGGCCCTTGGTGGGGGCGACCGCGACGGAGCTCTGTGCTCAGGCCGAGACGAGCTCCCGCTCGCGCTCGGGGATCGCGGCATTCTCCTGGGGCGTGCCGATCCCGTCGGACGGCGACCTCGAATCTGGGAGCTGTGAGGCGAGGACCCCGCGCTGACGCTGGGTCAGCGATCCGAGCAGCTTGATCTCGCTGATCCCGTTGCGCTCCAGGAACTTGCGACAGCGCTTGCTGCCCCAACGTCGCTGGGAGGTCAGCAGTTCGCCGACGGTCCATCGTTGGACCGACTCCGGGCAGGCGAGGATCACCTCGGCCGCCGAGAGGTCACCCTCGGCGATTCGGCGCTTGAGCTCGGCACGCGCAAGGCGGACTGCGTTGGCATGCTCGAGAGCGCGCAGCCGCTGCGGCTCGGATGGCGTCTGTGCGGTCTGCGGCATGAAATGTGCTCCCTTTCGCTCTTTTGCCCGCCTGGACGGAGTCGTTATCGATTGCCGCCCGAATGGCATGCCAAAGCGTCGCCGGAGCGGGTACTGCGCGTCTTCCTGCTGAGCGTGTACGACAGCCCGAGTTCGCGATCTCCGTGCATCCCCGCAAGGCCCCCAGCTGGAACCTGTGCGTCGCCCGCTGGACCCCGGCCGTCTTTGCTTCCAGCAAGCTAGCGCGACCGAGGGCATCACAGCAAGGTCACAACTGTCGAACCGTGTGCTTAGAGCGTGGTTTTTTTGTTACCGGCCGGCGGCGGGCGGCAGCGGACCGTGCTCAGCCTCGAACGTCCGCTTAGCGCTCTGGAAAACGGCGAGCGCGTCGTCAAGCACGGCGCGGTCGTGCGTGGCCATCACGCTCGTTCTCAGCAGCGCGCCGCCCGGCGGGACAGCCGGATGGACCGCGACGTTGACGAACACGCCGGCCTCGTACAGGGCCTTCCACAGGAACACCGCTTTCCAATCGTCGCCGACGACCACCGGGACGACCGGCGTGACGACCTCCGTGCCGTCGGCGAGACGGGTGGGTGGGAGCACCCGAAAGCCGAGCGCGGTCAGGCCTCGATGCAGATAGCGGGCGTTGTCGAGCACCCTCGCGAACAGCTCGGGCCCCTCGGACGAACGACAGATGCGGACCGCTGCGAGAGTCGCCCCAACGGCGGCCGGCACCGCCGCGGCGGTGAAGATGAATGGTCGCGAGGCGATCCGCAGGAACTCGATCACGTCCCTGGGGCCGGCGATCACGCCGCCGCACGAAGCGAGCGACTTGGAGAAGGTCGCCATCCGCAGGTCGACGCGGTCCTCGGTCTCGAGCAGTTCGCACGTGCCCGCGCCGCGGGCGCCGAGCACGCCGAGCGCGTGCGCCTCGTCGACCATCAAGCGCGCGCCGAACCGGGTGCAGAGATCTGCGATCTCGACCAGCGGGGCAACGTCGCCCTCCATCGAGTAGACGCCGTCGACGACGACCAGCACTCCGCCACCGTCGGCCTGAGCCCGTAGCAGCTGCTTCTCCAGGAGCTCGAGCCGGTTGTGCTTGAAGAACCGCATCTTCGCCCGCGACAGGATGCAGCCGTCCATGATCGAAGCATGGTCGCCGGAGTCCGCGATCACGGTATCGCCGGGTCCGAGGATCGTCCCCAGCGCGCCGAGGTTCGCCTGATGCCCGGTGGTGAAGACGATCGCGTCCTCGGTGCCGAGCCATTCGGCCAGCTCGCGCTCGAGCTGCAGGTGCAAATCGATCGTCCCGTTCAGGAACCGCGATCCGGTGAGGCCGGTGCCGTAGCGCTCGAGCGCGCTGCGTGCGCCTTCTCTGACTCGCGGGTCGCCGGTCAGCCCCAGGTAGTTGTTCGACCCGAGCATGATTCGCCTCGCGCCCTCCATCTCGACGACCGGCAGGGTTGGCCCCTCCAGCACGTGGAAGTAGGGCAAGGCGCCGAGCTCGCGGGCGGCCTTCAGCTGCTCGAGGCGCTCGTACTCGCGAGCCTTGGCGAAAACGTCGATCGAGGTCGGCATTGCGCAGGATCGTATGACAGAGGCGATCTGGGGGCCCGCCGCCGGCGGCCACGTGGCCGCCGACGGCACCCCTGAGGAGATCGGCCCGCGGGCGGCGGCCACCGGAGCGCCGAGCCGGGCGTTGACACCTCCGCCGCCCGTGCCAAGATGCGGGGGTGGAGGACGACGATCGGACACGGTCTCAGGGCCCGGCGCCGGAGGCCACGCAGCCGCCGGAGTTTTCCCCGGGGGGAGCCGAGGAGGAGCTGGTCGAGGGCGAGGTCGTCGCGCTCGGCGACGAGCTGCCGGTCCTGATCGAGGCCCGGGTCGTCGAGCAACCGGAGCGCGGCTCGGTGCCGGTCGTCCAGACTGCGGTGGCGGTGGCGACGGGCTTCGTCGCCGGCGCCGCAACCGTCGCGCTGTTGCGCCGCTACAGCGGCCGCTCGCCGCGTGAGGCCGAGGCGCTGGGCGAGAGCCTCGACCAGGTACGCCGCCGGTCCCGGCAGACGACGTACGTGGTTCAGGTCCGCGCCGTCGAACGACACGCCGAGTGAAGACACTTCCTGGGGGCCCAACTTTTGGGGCCACGTGGCCCCAAAAGTCACCATGACACTCCCTGGGGGCCCGCCTTTGGCGGCCACGTGGCCGCCAAAGTCACCCCACATGGCCGCGGCGGGTGAGTTGCGGATCGAGGTCGAACCGGCTTCGCCGTTCCGGCTGCCCCGGATGCACGGGAAGGATGGGCTGGCCCGCGTCCGCCGCGGGGTGATCCACAGGCTGCTGCACGAGGGGGAGCTGCCGGTTCTGGTCCGTGTCGCACAGCTCTCCTCGGGGCGCGTGCTGTTCGGTGCTCAGGCCTCCGACCGTGGCGCCGCGGCACGGGCGATCGCGCGGATGCGAGTTGCCTTGGGGGTCGATCTCGACCTGCGTCCGTTCCTCGCGCGGTTCCGGTCCGATCCGCTGATCGGCGCGGCGATCCGCGCCAGCCCCACGGTACGGCCGCGTGGACGGCCCGATCCGTTTGAGGCGCTCGCCTGGGCCGTCACCGAGCAGCTGATCGAGTACGACCGGGCCGCGGCGATCCAGCGGCGGATCGTCCGCTCCCTGGGGCGGCGCGATCCGGCAACCGGCCTGAGCGATTCGCCGACCGCCCGGGCACTGGCCGGGGCGGCCCCCGCCGAGCTTCAGGCCTTCGATCTCTCGGGCGGTCGCGCGATTGCGCTGGTCCGAGCCGCGCGCGAGGTGGCGGCAGGACGCGTCGAGCTGTCGCCCAGCGCGTCCCCGGAGGGCCAGGAGCACGGCTGGCGGCGCCTACGCGCGATTCCGGGCATTGGCGCCTGGACCGTCGAGATGCTCGCGCTCAGCGGCCAGGGTCGGATGGATCAGCTACCGGCCGGCGATCTCGCCTTCGTGAAGTTCGTCGGCCGGATGCTGAGCGGCGGCGATCCGTGGGCGCGCGCGAGCGAGGCGCAGGTGCGGGAGGTGTTCGCTCGGTTCGGAGAGTGGAAGGGGTTGGCGGGGGTCTACGCGCTGCGCGCCGGAGGTGCGCTGCGAAGCCCCGCGGCGGGTGGCTGAGAACCGGAGGAGGTCATCGGGGGTCAGATCCCCTGTCCCGCCAGCAGTTCGTTGGTCGACGCGTCGGGGGTCGCGTTCGGATTCGTGATCAGGTTGTTGTGCGTCATCCAGTTGCCGAACGCGTTCCACTCCTTGGGGTCCTGCCAGCCCCAAGGGTGGTGTCCGCTGGGGAAGAACGACGACATCGTCACGAGGACGCTCGCCAGCTGCAAGCTGTACTTGAGTCCCGGGTTCATGCGCACGAGGTTCCGGGTCGCCTGGACGGGGTTGGCGCGGGCCGCTTGGTAGCCCCTGGCGACCGCCTGGACGAAACGGCGGATCAGTGGCGCATGGTTGACGATCGTGGCCTTGCGGACGACGAAAACGAGCTCGTCATAGGTGGGCACGCCCGCCTGGTCCATGTGGATCACGTTCGGGGCCTTGTGCAGCTGCGCCAACTGGATCGCCTCGTAGTTCCAATAGGCGCCGAGCGTCGCATCGACGCGGCCGGACACCATCGCGGGTACCAGGCCCTCGCCGACGTCGACTTGCTTGACCGACGAGGCGGGTACGTGTGCGTGGTGAAGGATCGTCTGCAGGAAGGCCGTCTGATACGGGATGCCGGAGGTGCCGACCGTCTTCCCGCGGAGGTCCTTGGGACTCGTGATGTTCTGGGAACCGACGGACACGATCGACGTCAGCGGACGCTGCACGATCGCGGCGACGGAGACCAGCGGGATGTTCTGGTTGCGGGCGAGCAGCACGTCGGGCTCGTAGGAGATCGCCACGTCGACCTTGCCCGCCTCCAGCAGCTGCAGTGGCGTCGCCGCGTTGGTCGGCGCGTGCAGGTGGACGTTGAGGTCGGCCTGCGCGAAGTAACCGCGGGCCAGCGCCTGATAGATGCCGACGTGGTCGGCGTTGGGGAAGTAATCGAGCTCGACGTTCAGGTTGTTGGCGGTCCCGGCTGGGGGGTGCACCGTGTTGGTGACCTCGCCGCAGCCCGCGACGCCCGCCGCCGCCGCGATCGCGGTGATCAGGCCGAGCACTCGGCGTCGACGGCTCATGCGTTGTCGATTCCTTTCGGTGATTGATAGGCCCAGGGGAGCAAGCGTCGCTCGGCGACGGCCAGGATCGCGAACATCGCCATCGCGAAGATCGAGAGGACCGCGACAGCGGCGAACGCGTCCGCCTCCAGGAACTGCGAGTTATCGATCGTAAACAGGTAGCCGAGGCCGAGGCCCGAGCTGGATCCCGACTGCTCGGCGAACACGGCTGCGATCACGGAGAAGACGGCGGCGAGCTTGGCGCCGGTGAACACCCCCGGAAGCGCCGAGGGCAACTCGACCCGGCGGAACGCCTGAACCCGCGAGGCGTCGAAGGTCCGCAGCAGTTTGAGGAGCTCGGGATCGACCGTCTCCAGCGCGGCCATCGTCGTGACGACGACCGGGAAGAAAGTGACGAGTGCAATGATCGCGAGCTTCGGCAGCAGCCCGAAGCCGAGCCAGATCAAGAACACGGGAGCGACCAGGACGATCGGGATCGCCTGCGAGGCCACCAGCAAGGGGTAGACGGCGTGTCGCAGGGTCCGCGAGAAGTGGATCCCGACGGCGAGAACCAGCGCCACCAGGACTCCAGCGGCGATCCCCAGCAGCACCTCCTTGGCGGTGGCGAGGAAGTTGCTCCACAGCGTGCCGCGGTCGGTGTACAGCGCACTCGCGATCGCGTGCGGAGACGGCAGCACCAACGGATCGACGCCCCCGAGATCGACGTACAGCTCCCAGGCACCCAGCAGCGCCATCACCACGGCGACCGGTGCCAGCAGTCGCCATCCGCCCGCGAAGGCACGCCCGGTGCGCTCAGCGGCCCCGGCGGGCGCCAGCAGTCCCCATCCGCTTACGCTCATGACTCCACGCCCAGGGCGCCGAGCGCCCGGCCCCGGAATTCAACAACAGTGGGGTCAGTGCGGTGCCGCGGACGGACGAGCGGAACCTCGAGGTCGGCAACGATTCGTCCCGGCCGGGGGGACATCACCAGCACTCGGTCGCCGATCATCACAGCCTCCTCGACGTCGTGGGTGACCAGCACCACGGTCCGGGGCTCCGACTCGAGGGTCAGGGCCAGCCATGCCTGCATCTCCGCGCGAGTGATCGCATCGAGCGCCGCGAACGGCTCGTCGAGCGCCAGCACCGGCTTGCCGGCCAGTAGCGAGCGCAGGAATGACACCCGCTGGCGCATGCCGCCAGAGAGTTCGGTCGGGCGCGTCGACTCAAAGCCCTCGAGTCCGAAGCGCTCGAACCAGGGTCGCGCCTGCGCCCGCGCCTGCGGGCGGCCGACGCCGCGCACGCGGAGCGCCAGGGTCGCGTTGTCAAGCGCGCTCAGCCACGGGAGCAGTAGGTCCCGCTGCGGCATCATCGCGGCCGGAGCCGAGTGGACGGTTCCGGCGTCCGGCCGCTGCAGCCCGCAGATGAGCTCGAGCAGGGTCGTCTTGCCGCAGCCGCTTGGCCCGACGATCGAGACGATCTGACCCGCGGCGACGGTGAAGGAGACGTCGTGCAGGGCTTCGACGGTCTCGCCGCCCCGCCGACGGAAACTCCGGACGACGCCGTCGAGCGCGATTTCCGGATCAACCGCCTGTTCCGAGGGCTCCCTGATCGGAGCCTGAATCATCGCCGCCACCGCTCCCTCCGCGGGCATTACCCCACAGGTTCAAAGGGTCAGCGCCGCCTGCGAGCGCTATCTCAGCCGGCCTGACGCCAGCACCCCTGGTTACACCAGTTGGTTACAAATCCTACCCGGCATCTAGGAAGCCTGTGGTTTGGTGAGCGCCTTGACGAACTCCTCGAGCTGATCGGTGCGCCAGCACTCGAACGCCTGGCAGTACTGCTCGTAGACCGAGATCACGCTGTCGCCGTAGTTCCAGTACAGGCGTGGCTCCGGGTTCAGCCAAAAGGTCCTACCCGCCCGCGCCGCGATCTGCGCGAAGACGTCTTCACGCGGTGGCCGGCCGTTTGTGCGGGCGTCGCCGAGCACGATCACCGTCGCGCGGGGGTGCAGCTCGTCCTCGATCTCGGTCAGCAGCTCCATCCACACCCGGCCGTAGTCGGTGTATCCCGAGACGTCGGCGACGCCGGCGTCGCTGGAGACCGCGGCGGCCGCGGCCCGGAAGTCGCGCTCGCGCTCAAACACGTCGGTCACCTCCGAGATCCGCTCGATGAAAACGAACGAGCGGAGCTTGCGAAAGGAGTCGTGCAACGCATGCAGGACGCTCAGGAAGAAAGTGCTGGCGCTGGTCACCGAGGTCGACACGTCGCAGAGCACGAAAATCTCCGGTCGCCGCGGGCGCAACGGCCGGTAGCGGAGCTCGACCGGGACGCCGCCAGTCTGCAGCGAGGCCCGCATCGTCGCGCGCACGTCGACATGGGCGTGGCGGTGGTGGCCACGCAACTCGCGTCCCTGGGTCGCCAGCCGGCGTTTGAGTTGGGCGACCACGCGGTGCACCGCCGCCAGGTCCTGCACCGGCCCGCCGGGGAGCGAGCGGTCGAGGTCGGTGAGCGGCCGTTTCGCCGGCAGTTCCGAGGTGCGCTCGATCATCGAGCGCTCCAGCTCACGGCGGAGCTGCTGCTCGAACTTGCGCAGCTGGTCTCGGGGGAGGCCGTCGCGGCGCGGGTCGCCATCGGGCAGCTCGGGCTGGGGCTCGGTGCGCAGCCCGAGGGCCCGGCGGATCCGCTGGACGTCGACGCCGAGTACGCCTGAGCCCTCGCCGCGCCCGAACGCCGCGATCGCCAGTCGCGCCAGGTCCCGCAGGTCCGATTCGTTGCCGTCCTGCAGGGCCTGGGCGATCTGCCGGCGCAGCTCGTCGAGGTCGAGCTCGTCGCCGGCGACCGTCGCGCGTGGCTCGGAGACCTCGAGCCGGACCGCCTGTGCCTCGGCAGCGCGGAAGAAGAACCTGTCGAATACGAGATCGAACATCCGCCGGTCGTCCGGCGACTTCGCGATCGTCGTCGCCAGCGTCTCGCGGAAGTCCTCCGCTGAACTCCAGTCGATCAGGCGGAGCGCTTGGAATGCGTCGAGGATCTCCGAGGTCCCGACGGCGACTCCCTCGGACCGCAGGTCCTCGGCGAACGCGACGAGCTGGCTGTCGAAGCTGCGCGTCGACTGAGACGGGCTCTCGGACATCGGCCATCCAGCCGGCGGCGTGGGGGTGTTCGCGGCGCAGTCAGGCCGCGGACGCCTGCTCCAACTTGAGGCCGACGCGCTCCGCGACGATGTCCAGGTCAGTGCGGTGCTTGACGATCACGCTCATCGTGTCGCGGAAGGTCGCCTGGTCGATGCTGTCGGCGCCGAGCAGCAGCAGCGCGCGCGCCCAGTCGATCGACTCCGCGATGCTCGGCGGCTTCCTCAGGTCGAGGGCGCGGACCATCTGCACGACCTCGACCAGCTTTCTGGCGATGGTCTCGGACAGCTCCGGCGAGTGCAGGCGCACGATCTCCAGCTCGTGCTCGATCTCCGGATAGTCGAGCCACAGGTACAGGCAACGGCGCTTGAGCGCCTCGGTCAGCTCGCGGGTGTTGTTCGAGGTCAGCAGCACCACCGGGTGCGTCCGCGCCTCGATCAGCCCCAGCTCGGGGACGCTGATCTGGAAATCGGAAAGCAGCTCGAGCAGCATCGCCTCGAACTCCTGGTCGGTCTTGTCGATCTCGTCGATCAGCAGGACCACCGGCTCGGGCGAAGCGATGGCGGTCATCAGCGGCCGCTGGAGCAGAAACTCCTCGCCGAAAATGTCGTCCTGGACGGTCTCCCAACCGGTGTCGCCCGCCTCGGTCTGGATCCGCAGGAGCTGCTTGCGGTAGTTCCATTCGTACAGCGCCTTGGCTTCGTCGAGGCCCTCGTAGCACTGCAGGCGAACCAGCCGGCGGTCGAACAACCGGGCGATCGCCTTCGCCAGCTCGGTCTTGCCAACGCCCGCCGGTCCTTCCACCAGCACCGGCTTGCCGAGCTTGGTCGCGAGGAACGAGACCAGCGCGGTCGACTCGCCGGGAAGGTAGCCGACCGAGCGCAGACCGGCGGCGAACTCGTCGACTGAGCGAGGATCGTTGGGCATGCGGCAACTATAAGGTCCGGGGTTCGTCGCTTCTGTCGGTCGCGATGAGGAACAAGTCTGAGCAACCTCTAAGGCGAGGGCCCCACGCCACCGTCACCCGGTGTCGTCGTCGTCGGCGTCGTCACGGTCGATGTCGGCGTCGTGGTCGTCGGTGTCGTGACGGTAGACGTTGGCGTCGTCTTGGTCGGCGTCGTCTTGGTCGGGGTCGTCTTCGTCGGCGTCGTCACGGTCCTCGCGGGTGCGGTGGTCGTGGTGGTGGGCGTCGGCGGTCCCGTCTGCGTCGAGGTCGGAGGCGGTGGCGTCGACGGCCGGTTGCCGCCCTTGTAGATGATCAGCTCGCCGGTGAGGTTCGCGTAGTTACCGGCGAGGTCGGTCGCCGAAAGCTTCACCGAGTAGGTCCCCGGCTTGAGCTTCCCGACCTTGATCGCGTTGGTGCCGTGTTGGTATTGGGCGCTCGTGTAAAGGACCGGCTTGGCGTGCGATTTGACGCCGCCGCTGGTGATCACGAGCCCGACCTTGGAAACCTTGGACAGCTTGAAGCGAAGCGGGAAGGGCCTGCCCCACTTGGCAACCTGCGTCAGCTGGGTGAGCCTCGGCGGGGTCTTCAGGTCGCTCTGGAACGCGGTCGCGGTGTTGCAGTAGACGGGTGCTTTGGTGTCCGTGCAGAGGTTCTTCGCGAAGCCGGTGACGAGCTCGTGATAGCTGAGGTCATCTTCCTCGCCCGGTTGGTACAGCGACCACGAGCCCGTGTTGAAGCTCGGCAGCTCCCACTCGGCCTCGGCGTTGCCGGCCGTGAACAGCTGCTGTGCGGTCTCGTCGCCCGACACCTGGGCGTACGCGTCAAGTCCGATGAGCGTCTGCAGGAACGCGTTGATGACGTCGAGTCTCGGAGCGAACGAGTACTGCAGGAAGCGCCATCCGCGCGCGGTCCTGACTCCGACCCCGGAGGGCGGCGCCGCGCTCAGCAGCGGCAGCGCCTGGCGGGCGAGCGACAGATAACTCTGCTGCCGGGTCGCCTTGTACGCGTTGGCCAGCGCCTCCATCGCCGTCGCCTGGGCCATCGCGCTGACCCACGGAGGGTGGCCGCCATCAAAGTTGAAGTAGTACTCCCAGGTGAGCGCGCCGCCGCGGCGGACCGCGAGCGGGATCATCTCGCTCATCAGGGACTCCAGCTCCGGGTAGGTGCTCTTGCCGGCCTCGTAGTAGCCGTCGGCCTCAGCGAAGGTGCCGAGCACCTGGAGCTGGATCCCCTGACCTGGGTAGTACTCCCAGACCAGCTTGGACCCGCTGAACTGGACCCGCTGTGCGTAGCTCAACATCGCCCCGTTCAGCCACCACTGCGCGTTGCGTTGCAACGTCAGGAACAGCGCCGGCAGGCGCGCCGCGGTCATCTGGCCGGAGGCGGCGAGGCCGTGCAGCAGCACTGTCTCGTCGCTCAACTGCACCTTGCGGG
The DNA here is from genome assembly GCA_963830475.1 of uncultured Solirubrobacterales bacterium. GTDB lineage: Bacteria > Actinomycetota > Thermoleophilia > Solirubrobacterales > Solirubrobacteraceae > Palsa-465. The sequence continues at coordinate 785,264 of CAWHMX010000009.1, forward strand.
TTGCGGGGAGATGTCGCTCCTCGGCGAGTGCGCTGTTCCAGGCGGCGAGGTAGGTGTGGTACTGGGCGGTGTCGATCGCGCCGCTGAGGTTGAGCTTCTCGAGGACGGTGCCGACCGTCACCTGCGGCGCTTTCGGCTTCGGCTTGGTCGTCGACTTGGTCGGGTTGGCTGCCGCCGCGATCCGCGCGAGCGGGTCGGTGCCGGTGGTGGCGCTCAACAGCGATACGGCCGTCGGCGTCGCCCACGGCAGGGACGTGTTGGCGGCGGATCGGGCAGGTCCGGGTGTCCGACGCGGCACCCGTGCGCTCTGGGCCGCAGGGCCCGGTAGCTGTGCCGTGCCGGCCAGGAACCGATTGTTGACGACGTGCACATGCCCGCCTGGCCCGAGCACCTCCACCGGGGCCGCCAACGCCGTTTCCGTAGAGCCGAGGGTGACAAGCACAGCGCACGCCGCGACCGCGACTACTCGTGTCCTCGCCATCCAAGCCAATGCTATGTTCGGAACACTTGTGAGGTTGCAGGGTTTCGTGCGGAGGGGCTCGCCGGCGGGAGTTGCCCTGGTCGCCATTGCCGTGATAGCCGGCTGCGGGTCGAGCAACTCGGCTGTCCATCTGAGCTCCTCGGCTCACGCCCGGAGTCTGCTCCAGCAGACGGCCGCCGCGCAGCACCGGGTCCGGAGCGGAGTGATCGCCGTAACGCTGGCGCTGACGCCGATGACCCCCGGCGGAGGCCCGAATCCGATCTCCGTCAGCCTTGAAGGACCCTTCCAGAACCGTGGCGATCGCCGGCTTCCCGACGCGGACCTCAATGTCTCGATCTCCGCCCGGAACAAGACGCGCTCGCTGTCGCTGGTCTCGGCTGGCGGCGCGCATTACGTCACCATCGGCAGCGACAGCTACGAGCTGCCAACCTCGAGCTCGCAGATGCTCGATTCGAGGACGGCGAACGGCGCGACCGCTTCGGCCGACCTGTCGAACCTGGGAATCCGGCCGCAGGACTGGGCGGTCAACCCGCGCGTCGTCGGCTCGGATCAGATTGACGGCGTCGCGACCACTCGGATCCACGCGAGGATCGACGCCGAGAAGCTCGTCGCCGATCTCAGCGCGCTGCTGCCGAAGCTGGCATCGCTGGGGCTGTCGAGCTCGATCGGACAGCTGTCGAGCGTGATCGGACGGTTGCCCAAGCGGCTCCCGGCGGCTGGTCAGCGTCGGGTTGCGGCCGAGATGCACGACCCGTACGTGGACCTCTGGACCGGTTCCTCAGACCGCATCCTGCGCAAGCTCATCCTCTCGTTCGAGATTCCGGCCGGCGCCCAGACGGCGGGCAAGGTTGGGGGGTCCCGCGTGGTCACCCTGACCCTGCAGTACAGCGATCTGAATCGACCACAGACGATCGTTGCACCCACCAAGACTCAGCCGTACGCGGCGCTCGACGCGAAGGTGAATGCTCTTGCCCAGCAGTTCGGGGTCGGTACGAGCTCTACGACGCCCAGCACCGACACGACCCCCCGGACCGACTCGACCCCCCACCAGCCGCGTGCCGAGCCCAACCGGGTTCCCGAGCTTACATTGAGCCCCTATGCCCGCTGCATCGCCAACGCCGCGGGCGACTTCACGAAGATGCGAAGATGCGCCTCGCTGTCAAACGGTACGTCGACGCGCGGCCGCTGACTGGCCCTGATCACTCACGCCCGACCTCCTGGTCGTCCTCTTCGAGCTCGTCGGGTTGGTCGTCGATGTTCTCCACCATCCCGCCGGGGTGATAGTGCACCTGGAACGCCTCGAGCAGCCCATCGCGGCGGTCCTCATCGACCGGAACCTCATCGGAGATCCGGACCCAGTCGGCCCCCTCGAACTCCTCCATGTTGAAGATCTCGCTGTCGAGCTCTGGCGAGTCGTCGACGACGATCAGGACCTCGGTCTGGGGGTTGAAATAGGTCCCCGGACGGTTGACCAGGTCGTCCAGCTCGACACGCCTCGCATTGGGCATACGCGCAGGGTACGCCTTAGAGGCCTGCATCGCGCACGCGGATCGAGGTCGCTATTCTCTGCGCCAGAGGATTGACTGACTAGTCAATCGCCTAGCACTTTTCGAAGCGGAGCAGAGACTGTGGTTGATTTCACGCTTACCGACGAACAGCTCGCGATGCGCGATATGGCGCATGAGTTCGCCGAGAAGGAGATCCGGGCGGTCGCGTGGGATTACGACCGCGACGCCACGTGGCCCGGCGACATCATCAAGAAGGCCTGGGACCTCGGTTTGATGAACAGCCATCTCCCTGAGGAGTACGGCGGTCCGGGGATCGGCTGGCTCGACGGAGTGATCATGGAGGAGGAGATCGCCTGGGGTTGCTCGGGAATCGGGACGTCGCTGTCCTGCAACGGGCTTGCGATCGCGCCGGTCGCGCTCGGCGCTTCGGAGACGCTCAAGAAGAATTACCTCGGGCGCCTCAGCGAGGCGCCGCTGCTGGCGTCGTTTTGTCTCACCGAGCCGGACGCCGGCTCGGACGTCTCGGCGATGAAGACAACCGCGACCCGCAAGGGCGACAAGTGGGTCATCAACGGCTCCAAGTGCTTCATCACGAACGGTGAATACGCCAACTGGTACACGGTCTACGCGAAGACGGACAAGGACGCGGGCCATCGCGGAATCTCCTGTTTCATCGTCCCGCGGGACGCCGGCGTCGTCGTCGACAAGCACGAGGACAAGATGGGTCAGCGTGCCTCCAACACGGCGACGATCAGCTTCCCGGAGGTCGAGATTCCGCTCGATCACCTGGTCGGCGAGGAGAACAAGGGGTTCAAGCTGGCGATGATGACGCTCGACCGCACCCGTCCGGGCGTCGCCGCGATGGCGACCGGCGTGGCGCGCGCCGCGATGGAGTTCGCCGTCGACTACTCCAAGGAGCGCGTGCAGTTCGGCGTGCCGATCGCGATGCATCAGGCGATCCAGTTCATGCTCGCCGACATGGCGACGAAGGTCTACCTGTCGCGGCTCGCGGCCTGGAACTCCGCGGTCCTGCTCGACCAGGGCAAGCGCAACACGATCGAGTCCTCGCACGCAAAGCGTTTCGCAGCCGATTCGGCGATGGAGGTGTGCACGGACGCCGTCCAGGTCTTCGGGGGGTACGGCTTCATCAAGGAGTACAAGATCGAGAAGCTGATGCGCGACGCGAAGATCCTGCAGCTCTACGAGGGCACCGCGCAGATTCAGCGTCTCGTGATCGCGCGTGAGACGTTGCTCCCGCGCCGCGCGGAGCAGCCGGCGCCGGCGGCGGCGAACGCCTGATCCGCTACCAGCTCCGCGCGGCTCGTGCGTGCGGAGCTACGCGTCGAGCTGGAACCGGCCGTCGGCGTAGATCACGAGCTCGGAACCGTCGCGAAGAGTGGCCCTGACGGTCCGGTCGGTCGTCGAGACGATGTCCTGATGGACGGCCGCCTGGTTGAAGCCGAGCGACTCCCAGTCCTCAGGCGATAGCTCCGTCGCGTCACCGTCGTAGGCGTTCGGGAACGACAGCCCAAGAGCCAGGTGGGTGTTGCCGTAGGGCCCGCCCGTGTTCTCGTCGAACAGCGTGGAGGCCATGAACCTGTCGATCGGCGACAGCCTCGCGTCGGTCAGCGAGAACTCGCCGACCTTGTCGCCGTTGTCCGCCGCGACGATCTGGGCGAGAAGCTGTTCGTTCTCGTCGGCGGTCGCCGTGACGACGCGGCCGCCGTCGAAGGTCAGCTCGACCCCCTTGATCAGGGAGCCGTAGGAGTACAGCGGCTCGCTGAAGCGGATCCTCCCCTCGGTGCCGCGCCAATCGGGGCACGTGAAGATCTCGAAGCTGGGGATGTTGCGGCCGCCGCCGCCAAGCCAGAGCCGCTTCTCGCCGATCGTCAGCCACAGATCGACATCCACGCCGACGACATGCAGCCGGTCGATCGGCAACGAGTTCAGCCAGTCCCGGAAACGGTCGATCTGCTCACCGGTGGAGCGCCACCTGGCGATCGGGTCCGCATCCTCGAGGAAGCAGGCCTTCACGATCTGTTGCCAGTACTCCTCCAGCGACATCCGGGCCTCGGCGGCCATCGCCTCGGTGCCCCACATCCCGATGGTCCAGTCGAATTTCCCGGCTGCCTCCTTCGCCTGCTCCCAGTCGATCGCCGGCCGCCAGGCCTGCTGCCTTCGCATCTGCTTTTGCGGATCAACATCGCTGAGGACCTGGGGGTCCCGCTGGGCAAACAGATACGCGAGATGGTCGAGCTGATCCACCAGGCCGCGCTGCTGCGCCGCCGGAAAGAAGTCGAGCTGCTCCTCGGAGGCCTCCTCGAAGAAGATTCGCTGCAGACTGCTGTCGCCATCCTCGGCGGGCTCGAAGTGCTGGATCACGTGGCCACCGGCGCGCCAGACGGCGCGGCAGACCTCGATGAACAGCGGCTTGGCGTCCTCAGGGCCCCGGACCTGAACGACCGAGCCGGGCTTGATCCCGTCGCCGCCGCCCAGCGCGTAGTTGACGAGGAGATCGGCGTAGCGCTCGACGATCTGGAGCGGTGGTTGATAGCTCATGGTGGCGGCAGCTTAGACCGCCCGGTGGGTTATGCCGAGAGGCTGCCGAAATCGGCGGGGGCAGAGGCTCGAAAGCCGGGGGGTCGCCGCCCTGCGGCTGCGCCCGGCCAGGGGTCCGGAACGGTGCCGTGTAGCCGCGTTCCGTGGGAAGGTCTCGAATCAACGGCGACGCTGCCGCCGACGGCGGCGATGCGGTCGTGCATGTTGTTCAGTCCGGCCCCGCTCGGCGTCCCGTTGGGGTCAAACCCGCAGCCCGTGTCGCGGACCGTGAAATGCAGTGCTTGGGCAGTATCCCAGGCACGCACGGAAACCTCGGCCGCCGGTCCGGCGTGTTTGGCGGCATTGTCGATCGCAGCGAGGCAGGCGAAGTAGACCGCGCTCTCGACCTCGGGCCGGCAGCGGCGTATCCCGCGTGCAGACACCGTGATCGGCGTGGCCGCGTGACGGCTGGCGGAGAGGAGTGCGGCACCCAATCCTTCGGAGGCCAGCAGCAGCGGATAGACACCACGCGCGAACGCGCGGACCTCCTCGATAGCCTGCTGGACCTCCTCTCCGAACCCGTTCAATGCCACGCTGGCGTCCGTATCGCCTCGCTCTTGGAAGCTCACAGCAGCGAGCTCGAGTCGTATCCGAAGTCCGGTCAGACGTTGCTGAACTCCGTCGTGGAGGTCTCGCTCGATGCGCTGACGATCGGCGTCAGCGGCAGCGAGCACGCGGCGCACCAGCCCTGACGGAAGTACCTGTGAGAGAGACTCCAGCAAAGCGCCGCGCTGTCGGGCGGCGAGCGCGACTGTGGGTGGCGCCGTCTTGTTCACAGGGACGCTCATCGGCGCGACGCCGTCATGCCGCGCCCCGGGTCCGAGACATGAGCGGCCGCGACGGCGGTCCGAAGGCCACGCGCTTTGTCCCAAAGCGCGTGGCCAACGAGCCCTCCTTCGAGTGATCGCGCATTCTCCTCGTGGGTGCCCCCGGACCCGACCAGGAGATCCCCGTGAGTGGCTGCCCCTTGCCTCCCGTACCGCAGCGCGATCTCGGAGTTGATGAAGCGAGCAAAGTCTGTGATCAGCGGGCCGAGCTTCGGTAGCCGTCGTAAGCCGTGCTCACCGATCGCCGCCCGAGGCGAGGTGCCACCGCCGACGGGTACTGCGAACGATTCGCTGAAATGCGGCTTGGCGGCGCGTGGCATACGGCTCCTACACGAGGTGGACGTTGCTTCCGTAACCACCCCCGCATGCCGCCATCGGCCGCCGCGAGCGCGCTTTTCGCTTCGCTCTGATGCCTGGCCGCCCCGCCCGCGGGCGCCGCGGCCAAACCTCAACCCGGCCCGACAGTACTCCGATCCCAAACGAATTCAAGAGGTCCAAGCGACCGTGCTCGGGTAAGCTCAGACGCGTTGGCGTTGAGCCTTGCGTGCGCTAAGGCGCGCAAGCTCAGACGGCGGAGAACTCGCACAAGTGAGCAGAACCGACAGCAGAGCACGACGAGGTCGGCGATGAGCGACCCTGGGCCCGACGATCGCGCCGTGCTCCCGCTCGCCGGCGGCAGGCTGCTGGCCGAGATCACCAACCGGATCGTCGCGTTCATGCACGAGCACTACGGCCGCGGCCCGATCAAAGCCAAGACCTACGTGCTCGACAACCTAATCGTCTGCGTGCTCTCAAACGGGTTCACCGCGATCGAGCGCACGATGATGGAAGGCGGCGAGCCCGACCGCGTGCTCGAGATGCGCCGCGACTTCCAACGGATGATGAAGGAGCGCTACACCGAGATGGTCGAAGCGCTCACCGGCCGCAAAGCACTGGCGTTCCTCAGCCAAGCACACGTCGAACCCGACCTTACGATCGAGATCTTCCTGATGGACGGGCCGCTCGCCGGCTTCGGCGCCCTCGAGCTCGTCGACCCACCACCGAGCAACCCCGGCCCCTACGACGAGTAACCGCCGCCCCCCAGCTGCGCACCCTCTGCGAGACCGCCGGGCGCGACCCGTCCGAGCTTGAGATCTCGGTCGCGCTCGACCACCACCCCCGCCTCCAAGACCACGACGACCAGCCAGCAAGCGGCCTGGAGCGCTGGCGTCCGCGTGCGACGCCTAGTTAAAGATTGACCCTCGAATTTCACAGGTTCTTCACTTCGCACCGCGGTCCGGTGTGAAAGGGTCCCGCGCCGGTGGGATCGACGACCCTCGTCCTAATCATCGTGATCGCGGCCGCGGCCTCGTTTGACTTCACGAACGGCTTTCACGACACCGCCAACGCGATGGCGACATCGATCGCCACCGGGGCGCTCAAGCCCATGGTCGCGGTTCTCATTTCGGCGGCGCTCAACTTCCTCGGCGCGTTTCTCTCGATCGCCGTCGCGACCACGATCGCGAAGGGGATCGTGCCTCCATCGGCAACCGGCGGCATTAACGGCCTCTTCGTTGTCGAGGCGGCGTTGGTCGGGGCCATCACCTGGAACCTGATCACCTGGTATTTCACGATTCCGTCGAGCTCGAGTCACGCGCTGATCGGTGGGCTGATCGGGGCGTCGCTCGCTTCCGTGGGAAGCTCCGCGGTGAGCGTGCATGGGATCTTCCAGAAGGTCGTGGCTCCGGGGATCCTCGCCATCTTCGTTTGCGGGATCGCCGCTTTCCTGGCCACGAGAGCCGCCTACCTGCTGATCCGCCGCCTCGGCCAGGAAGAGGCCAGAGCCGGTTACCGATACGGCCAGATCGGGTCGGCGTCGCTCGTTTCGCTGGCTCACGGGACCAATGACGCACAGAAGACGATGGGCGTGATCGCGCTCGCCTTGGTGTCCACCGGCCACATCAGCGCGGCGCACTTCACGGTCCCGGTCTGGGTCAAGCTCCTCTGCGCGACCGCGATGGCACTCGGCACCGCGACCGGCGGCTGGCGCATCATCAACACGATGGGCAATCGGATCACGACGGTTGAGTCGCCGCAGGGTTTCTCGGCCGAGTCGTCCAGTGCGGCCACGATCCTCGCCTCGTCCTTCTACGGATATCCGCTGTCGACGACGCAGGTCGTCTCCGGCGGCGTCATGGGCGCGGGTCTCGGTAAGCGGGGCGGAGTCGTCCACTGGCCCGTTGTCGGACAAATGGCCACCGCGTGGGTGATCACGCTGCCCTCGGCAGGCATCGTCGGCGCGGCGGCTTGGAACATCTCGAACCTGTTCGGCAAGAACAGCACCGCGGGCGCAATCGTGATCGCAGTGCTCGCCGCGGCGATCGCCTTCGGCCTGTGGACCCTGTCGAAACGCAGTCGAATTACGGCACACGACCTCGACCGCACCAATATCACGCCCGAGCTGGAGGCCGAGCGAGCGACGGCGGTCAGCCCGGCTCTGTCCTGACGAGCTCGATGTTCGTTCTCGCAGACCCAATCGTCGACTTCCACGCGATGTGGAAGATCTGTCTCGTGGTGTTGGTCGCGGGCACCGGCACCGTGGTCGCGTTCGGCTTCGTGTTGCTCGGCCTCAAGCTCGCGAATCGGCTTGGGACGGGCGGCACCGAGGCCACCGAGGGCGGCGGAGCACGGCTGGGTGGCTACGCGCTGGCATTCGCGTGCGCGCTGATCTGTGCCGGGATCGTCTTCGTCGGCGTCTATGCCATCGTGAACAAACCGTCGTGAAGCCCGCCAAGACGAAGTCGGCACTCCTCACCCCGGCCGGCGCGCGTGACGAGGTGATCGCCTCATCAAGCTGACCCATCCAATCTCGTCGGGCGCGCGCGGTGCGCCGACTAATCTGTTTCACGTTGGTGTAATTACGAACGGAACGGCCTCATCAACAGCTCGGAGGATCCGTGATGCCTGATCCGACGGGGCGCTGGGTCAATCGAACTCAATGGCAATGCCCGAGGTGCGCATGGGTCAGTGAGGCCGCGGCCGAGGGCTGTCAGAAATGCGGTGCGAGCGTTCGTCCTCCTGAAGACGAGCCGGTTCGACCGCCCGATTCGCTCGATATGATCGGCCGTGACGAGTCCAGGGCGGGGGACGCGGGAGCGGTTCAACTCGCCGCGAACGCGATTCACAGGTGGACCAGGGTGACCCGCGAGAGGGCGATGGCGCTGTTCGGCGACAGCCTGCGCACCGGGCTGAAAGGCCACGGCGAGCAAGGCGCTCAAGCTTGGCAGGCCATCGCCGAGATGCCCGAGGGTGACCAGCGGGCCGCAGTCGCTTCCTTGGTGGACGATCTTGAGCAGAAAGGCTTCGCGCTCTACTCGATTCGCGATGATGAGCCCGGCTAGTGCCTTGAGTCGGAGCAGACTTTTAGGTCACTGCTCCGCATCGTCGGCGAGCAGTCGGTAGAGCCCGCGGCGCGTTTGGTCGAGGATCTTTGTCGCTTCCTCGATCTGGCCCGGCTCGCCGTCCTGAGCCACATGCCACGCGGCCTTGGCGGTGCTGATGAATGCGTTGCGCATCGCGAAGCGCGGGTCCTGGTCCTCGTCTTCGGGCGTCTCCCACGGCGGCCGCTCCTCGCCACGCTCCTGCAACTGCTCGCGACCGGCGTCGGTCAGCTCGAACGTCCTGCCCGTTTCGCCCTCGCGCTGGACCGAGCGGATCAGTCCCTCGTCCTCGAGCTGCGACAGCGCCGGGTAGACCGAGCCGGGGCTGGGGCGCCAGTTTCCATCACTGCGCTGCTCGAGGCCCTGCATCAGCTGGTAACCGTTGGCCGAGCCGTCGAGCTGGAGCAGCATCAGCAACGCCAGCCTGACATCGCCGCGCCGGCGCCGTCCGCCGCCTCGGCCGATCCAGAACGGACCGCCCCGGCCGCCCGGGCCGAAGGGCCCGCCGGGGCCGAACGGATGACCTCCGAAGGGGCCACCGCGGTGGCGCCTGCGGACATACATCCGGTCTTCAAATTCGTCTTCTCTACACATCTTGCGCTCCCTTCTATCGAGATGCATCAAAGATATATCGCGAGGTATCGTGACTGTCAAGCGCGTCGCCGAGCGGCGGGCGTGCAAACGGTGCGCGGGTGGCGGTGCGCGGGTGGCGGTGCGCGGGTGGCGGTGCGCGGGTGGCGGTGCGCGGGTGGCGGTGCGCGGGTGGCGGTGCGGGTGCGTCTGCGGCGGCCGCGATCAGCCGCTGTCGCCGCGCTGCTTACGCAGCCAGTCGGCGGCCTGCTCGGCCATTCCGCCGACCTGATTGCCGAGGGTGGTGACGTTGTCGCCAAGATCGCGCAGGCTCGCGCGGAACCGCTCGGCATAGAAATCCATCGCGTCGCCCGCCTCGGCGCGGGCGTCGGTCTGCTCGTCCCGAGTCCGGTACTCGCCGCGGACGATCCGGTCGTACTCGCCGCTCTGTACCCACTTCATCACCTCGGAGACCCGCCTGACAGCGTACGGATGGGTGGCGCTGACCTCGTTGAAGAAACGCCGGACCCGGTCGCTGGGGTCGTCCCACGTCTCGTACTCGAGCGCCTGCGTCATGAAGGCGTCGAGGTCGAGCCGGTTGGAGGGAACCCCGCTCGCCATCACCATCAGCGTCCGGCAGACGATCCGGGGATCGCGGACCGCCAGCGTCGCGGCTCGGTCACAGGTCAGCTCCGCCGCCCGGTACCACTCGAGCAGCACCGTCCGGACCGCTCTGAACGGAAGGTCGAACAACATCGGCATCGAGCCGCCGACGCTCAGCAGGATGGTGAGCGCGCTCGTGTACACGATGTGGTCGGAGAGGATGTGCCCGAGCTCGTGCGCGACGACCACGCGTTGCTCGCCCGTTCCGAGCCGGTCGAGGAGCGTGGAGTCGATCACGATCATTGGCTTCTCGGACCCGATCGTGGCGCCGCCGCCGAGAACTGGCGTGGTGACATAGAGGTCGTAGACCTCGGGTAGGTCGAGGATCCGGCAGACCGCCGTATGCGAAGCCCACAGCTCGGAGAGCTGGCGCTCTGAGACCTTGAGCGAGGTACCCAGGAAGAACTGGCGCATCGCGCGCTCGTAGCGCCACTCGATCAGCTTGCGGACGAGCGGGTCGAGCATCGGGATCGCCTTCAGCGCGGCGGTCGCGGCGCGGTCGGCCGGGTGCTCGTACGCCTTCGACGAAATGTTCGGATACGGCTCGACGCTGTCGGGCAGAAGGTCCGCCACGGTCATCCAAGCCTATAGAGTCTCCCGCCCAGCGTTCGCCTACAGCGCAGCGCTACTCTGAGTCAATGTCTGACGCCGGCAAATCGCCGCAGGACGAGATCCCGCCCTCGGGCGAGGACAACCAGACGGCGGAGGATCCTACGGCCGCCCTCGACCCGGAGGATGCGGCGACAGCCGACGAGCCGCAGGATGCGACCGCAAGCCCGGAGCCGTCGGATTCGAGCGCTCCGGGCGGCGAGAATGAGAATCGACTTCGGGAGCGCGTCGCCAGGGGTGAGGAGACGTTCGGCAAGCTCGCCCAGGATCTGCTCGAGCACCCGATGGTGACGGGCGCCATGTCGGCGATGTTCGAGACGCGGGAGCGTGCGGCCCGAGCTCAGGAGGTCGCGATGAGTGCGCTCAACCTGCCGTCGGCGAACGACATCGAGCGGCTGACCCGCCGCCTACGCAGCGTCTCGCAGCGCCTCGAGGGCCTCGAGGACGGGATCGACCAGGTCGCCGACCGGCTCGACAAGCTCGGACCTGTTACCGATCTGCACGCCCGCCTGGACGCCATCGAGGCGGCACTAGGGCGGATCGAGGCGTCGCTCGGCACCCAAGACGCCCAAAAGTCACGACGCAGCTAGTGTCCTGAAGCCCCGCCCGAGAGGGCAGGCTCGCGTGGGCAAGTCGCGCGTCCGTACACTCGCTTCGTGACCCAGGGCGAGGCGGCGTCAGCGGTTGGGGTCTCCGCGGGGACCCTCCGCCGCTGGATCGCGGCCGGAGTCATCCCCGAGTACGTCAGGGAGTGGACGCCGGCGGCGCTCGGCAAGGCGCGGATGGTCGCACGACTGCGGGACCGCGGCTACTCGCTCGAGCGAATTCGCGTCGCGACGAGTGAGGGGCGGCTGGCGTTCGGGCAGGTGCTAGAGCTGTTCGGCGACCCAGGCTCTCCACGCACACCTCGTCAAGCGGCGGCCGAGGCCGGGCTGGAGCCGCCGGTCGTGACCCAGATCACACAGGCGCTCGGAATGCAGCGCGGGAACCCGATGTACGACGGCGACCTGCGGCTGATGCGCTACGTAGCCGCCGCGATCGATGCGGGCTTTCCGATCGAAGCGCTCCTGCAGCTGATCCGGATCTACGGGCACGCGATCGGGCAGATCGCCGACGCCGAGGTGCGGCTCGTCCACATGTACGTGCACGAGCCGCTGATGCGCGCCGGCTCGGACGCCGACGAGATGGCTCAGGAGCTGACCGATCTCGTCGGCGACGTACTGCCTCTGTCGGCGATGATGATCGACGAGCTCCATCGGCGGCTCCTGGCCCAGTTCATCGATCAGGACGTGATCGGGCACATGGAGGCAGAGCTCACGCCGGACCAGGGTGTCAGCGGGCAGGTTCGGGTCGCGGTCGCGGTCGCGTTCGCGGATCTCGCCGGTTACACGCAGCTGATCGAGGAGCAGGGAGAACTGATGGCGATCGACGCGGTCGAGCGGTTCCTCGGCCTTGTGACCTCGACGCTCCCCGACGAGGCCCGGGTGATCAAGACGATCGGCGACGAGGTGATGATCGTCGGTGCCGATGCGGCCGCGCTGGCCGGGTGGGCAGTCGAGGTCGAGCGTCGCCAGCGGCGCCGCCGGGGCCAACCCCGGCCGCGGATCGGGATTCACCATGGCTACGCCCTGTACCGAGACGGTGATTACTACGGTCGCGCGGTCAACCTCGCGAGTCGGGTCGCGGCGCGCTCCGGCGCCGGCGAGGTCCTGGTGACGCGCCCGATCGTCGAGGCCGCTCGGGACGCGTTGACCTTTGAGCGGGTCGACGAAGCTCGGCTCCCGGGATTCGCGGCGCCGATCGAGATCTTCCGCGCCGGCGCGGCACCGTGAGCGAGCCACCGGAATCGGGCTCGCGCGACCCCGACGACCTGCTCGAGGCGGTCCGTTCGGACGCCCTGATCCAACCAGGCCGGGCGGTCGTGGTGATGCTTTCCGGAGGACGGGACTCGACCTGTCTGCTCGACGTCGCGGTCGAGATCGCCGGCACCGCGGCCGTGACCGCGCTCCACGTCAACTACGGCCTGCGCGAGGCGGCGGCGGCGGACGAGCGGCATTGCGTCCAGCTCTGCGAGCGACTCGGCGTCGAGCTCACGGTTCGCCACCCCGGCGCCCCGACGCTGGGCAATCTGCAGGCGTGGGCACGCGACGCCCGGTACGGGGCCGCGGCCCAGCTCGTGACCGCGCGCGGAGGGGCCGACGTCGCCGCCGGCCATACCGCGACCGACCAGGTCGAGACGATCCTCTACAGGCTGGCCTCATCGCCGAGCAGGCGGGCGCTGCTCGGCATGCGTGCACGCGAGGGGTCGCTGATCCGTCCGCTCCTGCAGTTCACGCGCGCCGACACGGCGGCGTATTGCCGCGCCCGGGGCCTGCCGTGGCGGGAGGACGAGACCAACGATTCTTCGATCTACGCGCGTGGGCGCGTGCGTGGCACGTTGGTGCCGGCGCTGCGTGAGATCCATCCGGGCGCCGAGCGCAACGTCCTCGCGCTCGCCGAGATCCTCCGCGACGAGGCGGCCGTCCTCGACTCGATCGTCGACGACGTGCTCAACGGCCGGCGGCAGATTTCACTGGCCGCCCTCCTCGGTCTGCCGGCGGCGCTCGGTCGGCTGGTCGTCCAGCGCCTGGCCGACGACGCCGCCGGGCGGCCGGCGCCGGGAACGGCGCGGCGGCTCGACGACATCCTGGCGCTCCGCGACACAGGGACGGCGGCGCTCGACCTGCCCCACGGAGTGCGCGCGGTGGTGACGGACGGCGTCCTCTCCTTCACCCGCACTCCGTCCCATTAAGATTCAATGGAGGTGATCCCCGACGACGCGATCGGCGAGGTGCTCGTCCCAGCCGAAGACCTCGCTCGCCGGGTGCGCGAGCTGGCCGCGGAGGTGTCGCGGGACTACCGCGACGCCGACCTGGTCCTGATCGGCGTGCTGAAGGGGGCCGTGTTCTTCGTCGCCGACCTGATGCGGGCGTTGGCTGTCCCGTGCGAGGTCGACTTCATGGCGGTCGCGTCGTACGGATCGGCGACCAAATCCTCGGGCGTCGTCAGAATCCTCAAGGACCTCGATGCCGTGATCGAGGGGCGCGACGTCCTGATCGTCGAGGACATCGTCGACTCCGGCTTGACGCTGAAATACCTCCTCCGGAGTCTGGCCGGGCGCAACCCGCGCTCGCTTGAGGTCTGTGCGCTGTTGATCAAGCCGGGAAGCCGTAACGTCGACCTGCACCTGCGCTACGTCGGCTTTGAAATCCCCGACCGGTTCGTCGTCGGCTACGGACTGGACGATGCCGAGCGATATCGCAACTTGCCGTTTGTCGCGACGTTGAAGGAGTAGTGTCCTGATGCGGGCGGTCGATAAGACTCTGGGCGCATCTGGTCCCGCCGGCCACGCCCAGCCATCACCCATCCTGGCACCGCACGCGCGCATCAGGACACCACAAGCCCGCAGATCTGAGCGGGATCACCCTTCGTCGTGGCGAATTCCTAATGCTACGCTTGGCTTTCTTCCCAGCTTCAAGCTGATGAATCGCAGCCGCCGCTGGGACCGAGGAGTCCGAACATGAGCCGTTTCTTCAAGAGCGCAGCGTTCCCGATCCTAATCGTGGTCGTGCTCGCCTTCTTCGCGCAGAAGCTCATTGGCAGCTCCACGAGCAAGGCGGCTCCGACGTTCGGGCAGACGGTCCAGTCGATCAACCAGGGCGACATCAAGACGATGTCACTCGACCAGAAGGACAACAGCGCCGACGTGACGCTGACGGACGGTACGAAGTACACGGTCGGCTACCCGGACAGCATGTCCAAGTACATGGTGCAGCAGGCGATCAAGTACGACGGCGCCTCATCGGTCACGGTGCAGGACAAGTCCTCGAGCGCGTGGCTTTCGCTGCTCACCTATCTGCTGCCGTTCGTGATCTTCATCGGCTTCTGGATCTTCCTGATGAACCAGGTCCAGGGCGGCGGCTCGAAGGTGATGTCGTTCGGGAAGTCGCGGGCCAAACGAATGTCGGTGGACTCCCCGAAGATCACGTTCCGCGACGTCGCGGGCGTCGACGAGGCGGTCGAGGAGCTCCACGAGATCAAGGAGTTCCTCGAGAATCCCAAGAAGTTCCAGGCGCTCGGCGCACGGATCCCCAAGGGCGTGCTGCTGTACGGGCCACCGGGCACCGGTAAGACGCTGCTGGCGCGCGCGGTCGCCGGCGAGGCCGGGGTGCCGTTCTTCTCGATCTCCGGTTCCGATTTCGTCGAGATGTTCGTCGGCGTCGGCGCGTCACGCGTCCGTGACCTGTTCGAACAGGCCAAGCAAAATAGTCCCTGCATCATCTTCATGGACGAGATCGACGCCGTCGGGCGCCATCGTGGCGCCGGCCTCGGCGGCGGCCACGACGAGCGCGAGCAGACGCTGAACCAGTTGCTCGTCGAGATGGACGGCTTCGAGATGAAGGACAACATCATCCTGATCGCCGCGACCAACCGCCCGGACATCCTCGACCCGGCGCTGCTGCGCCCCGGCCGCTTTGACCGCCAGATCGTCGTCGACCGGCCCGACCGCCTGGGCCGCAAGAAGATCCTCGAGGTCCACACCCGCGGCAAGCCGCTGGCCCGCGAGATCGACATCGACGCGCTGGCCGGCCAGACCCCCGGCTTCACGGGCGCCGACCTCTCCAACCTCGTAAACGAGGCGGCTCTGCTCGCGGCCCGCAACGGCAAGCGCGAGATCACCCAGATCGAGCTCGAAGAGGGGATCATGCGCGTGATCGCCGGGCCCGAGAAGAAGACCCGCGTGATGAGCTCCAACGAGCGCAAGATCACCGCCTACCACGAGATGGGCCACGCGATCGTCGGGCACTTCCTGCCGAACAGCGATCCGATTCACAAGATCTCGGTGATCTCCCGCGGGCAGGCGCTCGGGTACACGATCTCGTTGCCGGGCGAGGACAAGTTCCTGACGACCAAGGCGGAGCTGCTCGACACGATGTCGATGACGCTCGGCGGTCGCGCCGCGGAGGAGATCGTCTTCGGCGAGATCACCACCGGCGCCTCCAACGACCTCGAGAAGGTGACCGCCACCGCCAAGCAGATGGTGATGCGGTTTGGGATGTCCGACAAGCTCGGGCCGCGCGTGTTCGGTCACGACCATGGCCAGCCGTTCCTCGGCCGCGAGTTCAGCGCCGAGCCCGATTACTCGGATGAGATCGCGCGCGAGATCGACGACGAGATACGCCGGATCGTCGAGTCGTCGCACATGCATGCGCGCACGATCCTCAACGACCATCGCGAGGAGCTCGGCAAGCTGTCCGAGATCCTGATCAAGCGCGAGACGATCGAGCGCGAACAGTTCGAGGCGCTGCTGCAGGGCGGCACCGAGGAGCAAGTGTTCGGCGCCGAGGCGCCACCGCCGCCGCAGGTTCCGCTGCCGCCGTCGCCCGCCCAGCGGTCGGGCCGTGAGGTCCCGAAGCCGCTTCCGCGGCCAGGTTTCGCCGGCGGCACCGCCGAATAGCCGGCCCGAGACGCCGCCACAGGTGGCCCCCCAGGAATCAAACCGGGCGACGACCAGCCCGGCGCTGTTGATCGCGCGGTACGGATTGCCGTTGCTGCTGGGGGTGATCGGCGTCGTGTTGATCGTGATCGGCCACGGCCACTACACGAACATCGCCAATCGGCGGTCGCTTGAGTCGGCTGCCGGTGTGACGCTGCTGTTGATTGCGCTGGCGATCTGGTTGATCAACTGGTTGATGCGGATGAGCGTCGACAGCACCCGCGATCGCGAGAAGGAGGAGTTGGCGCGGGAGGAGTTCACCCGTACCGGCCACTGGCCCGACGAACAGGACCACTGAACGCTTCCGCTCGGGCTTCACCCGTCTGTATACCTCCTCGGCATGAGCGACGCGGCGGCTGGACGCGACTTCGAACTGATGGGGATCGTCAACGTCACCCCCGACTCGTTCTCCGATGGCGGACGCTACCTGGACGCGGGCGCGGCGATCGGCCACGGTCAGGAGCTCGAGCGCGAGGGGGCGTCGATCCTCGACGTCGGCGGCGAATCGACGCGCCCCGGCGCGGAACCGGTCCCGGCCGCCGCAGAGCTGAACCGGGTGATGCCCGTGATCGAGGGCCTGGTCGACGCCCGCACGCGGGCTCGGATCTCGATCGACACCTCCAAGGCGCAGGTCGCGGCGGCCGCGCTCGAAGCGGGGGCGACGATGGTCAACGACGTCACCGCGCTCCGGGCGGCGCCGGAGATCGCGGAGCTCGTCGCGCGGCACGGAGCGGGGCTATGTCTGATGCACATGCTCGGCACCCCACGAACGATGCAGCGGCACCCGCGCTACGACGACGTCGTCGCCGACGTCAAGCGGTTCCTCGAGGAGCGACTTCGCTTCGCTATCGACCATGGCGTCGCCGAGGAGCGGATCCTGCTCGACCCGGGGATCGGGTTCGGCAAGACGACCGAACACAACCTCGAACTGCTGCGCCGGCTGCCGGAGCTGGTCGCGATCGGCCGCCCGGTCCTGATCGGCACGAGTCGCAAGGGCTTTCTCGGGGCGCTGACCGGCCGGACCGATCCGTCCGATCGGCTGGCGGCGACGGTCGCCACCAATGTGCTCGCGTACGAGCGTGGCGCCCGGGTGTTTCGCGTGCACGACGTCGCGCCTGTGATCGACGCGCTCATCGTCGCTGCTGCTACGGTCGCTTCGTGATCGACCCCGACGACGCCGACGACGGGAACGAAGCCGAGGAGTTCGAGCCCGACGACGAGCTCGAAGAGGCCGACGACGACGACGAGCAGGAGGGCGAGGGCCACCCCGAGCCCGAGGTGACGATCGAGATCAGCGGCCTGTCGCTGTACACGCGGATGGGGGTGACCGAGGCCGAGCGCGAGGTTGGGCAGCGACTGCTGATCGACATCCGGCTCGACGTTGGCCACACCGACGCGACGATCACGGACCGGATCGAGGACACGGTCGACTACGCAGAGGTTTGTAACGCCGTCTGGCTCGTCGCCCAGCAGCGCAGCTACCGGACGCTCGAACGCCTCTGCACGGCGGTGGCCGACCATCTGCTCGAGCGCTACGAGACCCACGCGGTCTGGGTCAAGGCAGCCAAGCCGGAGCCGCCGATCGCGCTTCCCGTCGGAGAAGTGTCGGTCGAGGTCTGGCGCGAGGCGTGACCGAGGCAGCCTCCGGGCGCGGCGGCGAAGCCGTGACCGTTGTCCTCCGGCGCGGCTACCTGGGCCTGGGGTCCAACCTCGGCGATCGCCGCGAACACCTCCAGGCAGCCGTCCGGCGCCTGCCGGACCACGGCGTCCGGGTCCTGGCATCCTCGTCGGTCTACGACACCGAGCCGGTGGGGTTCGTGCTGGACCAGCCCGAGTTCCTCAACGCCGCGCTGCGGATCGAGACCGCGCACGAGCCCGCCGAGCTGCTGGCCGCGTGCAAGGCGGTCGAATGCGAGGTCGGTCGGCAGGCCGGCGGCGTCCGCCACGGCCCGCGCGTGATCGACGTCGACGTGTTGCTGCTCGACGGCCTGCGTTACCGGTCCGAGCGGTTGACGTTGCCGCACCCCGAGGTCGCGCGCCGGCGGTTCGTGCTGGTGCCATTGCTCGAGCTCGACCCGGATCTGGAGCTACCCGGCGGCGAGCGGCTTTCGGGCTCGCTCGCCGCCCTCGGCGACGGGCAGTCCGTGCGCGTTGCCGGACCGCCGTTGGTCGCCCCCCAGACTGGGTTCGGTATCGGGCCCATATAGTCGGTCGGGATGGGCACCCCCGACCATCACGGCATGCTGCTGGTCGTCGATGTCGGCAACACGCAGACGCACTTCGGGATCTTCGACGGTGTCGGCGAGGCGGTTGTGGAGCACTGGCGGTTCGCGACGGTCCGCGAGTCGACCCGGGATGAGCTCGGGGCGGCGCTGTCGAACCTGCTGGCGCTGCGCGGCTTCAGGTTCGCCGACATCGCCCGCTCGATCGTCTCCTCGACCGTGCCGCAGCTGAACGATGAGTGGACGCTGATGGCCGAGCGCTACCTCGGCCACGAGATGCTGGTCGTCGGGCCCGAGATCAAGACCGGGATGCCGATCCGGATCAACAACCCCCGCGAGGTCGGCGCCGACCGGCTCGTCAACGCGGTCGCCGCGTTTGATCGCGTCAAGGACACCTGCGTGGTCGTCGACTTCGGCACCGCGATCACCTACGACGCGGTGTCGGCCGCAGGGGAATATCTCGGCGGGATCATCACGCCGGGCGCCGAGATCTCGATAGACGCCCTGTACGACCGCGCGGCGAAGCTGCCAAAGGTGGAGCTCGCCGAGCCGCGGGCGCTGATCGGTAAGTCGACGGTCGACGCGATCCGTAGCGGCATCGTCTACGGCTTCGCGGGTCAGGTCGAGGGGATCGTCCGCCGCCTGCGGGACGAGCTCGGCGACGAGATCACGGTGATCGCGACCGGCGGTCTTGCCCGAGCGCTCGTGCCTTACACCCGCGACACGATCGACCAGGTCGACGACTTGCTGACCTTGACCGGACTGCGCCTGATCTGGGAGCGGAACAACGCCGGGCTCTAGTGTCCTTAACGGACCCTAGCTGACCGCCGGGACCGGCACGTCAGGTGTTCGGGCAGCCGCGGACGCCATCATCAGGAAGGTCAGGCGGCGGCGGTCCTCCGGGTCTTCGATCTGCGCCCTGTCGAAAGCGTCGAGCAGTGAGCGAATCGCCGCGAACACCGGGGCGTCGTCGATTTCGTCGGGAACCTCGCACGCAAGCCGCGCCAGCGACAGCATCTCGGAGCCATCGCCGCCCCGAAACCACAGCATCGTGCTGAGCTGGATCAGCTCCGCGACGCGGTCGAGCAGGACGTGCGAAGCGGCCTCGCGCTCGCCGACGGCGGGGCCCGCCTGCTCGAGCGGCTCGCGGCTCGCGATCCGCAGGGATTGGCCGGAGCCGATCAGGCGGATCTGTTCGGCCGACAGTCCCGCCTGCAGCGCGAGCCGGAATTGGAGGGCCGCGCCCACGGCGGTGTGTCCGTAGGGCGCGTCGGACGCGAACACGATCTGGCCCGGCGGAACCAGGGTGAACAGGGTCCGCAGGTCCGGCCCGATCCACCAGGCGGTGTCGAAGAGCAGGTTCGGGAGGTCGGCGGCCGCCCGCCAGATCCACGCGAGATCGCTGACTCCGGCGTGCGCCAGGATCACGCGTGCGCTCGGAAACTCCTTCGCGTAACCGGCGGCGTGCACGCCGAGCGCGGGGATCCCGCGACCCGCGTGGATCAGAACCGGCAGTGAGCGCTCCTCGGCCAGGGCGAACAACGAGTGCACGGCCGGGTGATCCAGCGTGAACTCCTCGGCGCGGGGGTGCAGCTTGATTCCCCGGGCGCCGACGGCGAGCGCGCGCTCGGCCTCGGCGACCGCGTGATCGTGGGGGTTGACGCGACAGAAAGGGACAAACAGCCCGTCAGCCTCCTGGGCTGCGGCGAGCACCATGTCGTTCGCGGCGGCGTAGCCGTCGAGCTCGTGCATCGGAAAGACGAAGCAGCCGCAGGCGTCAGCGACACGCAGCATCGCGACCAGCTCCTCGGGGCCCTGGCGCATCCCGTCTGGGTCGTTCTCGCCCAGGTGAGTGTGTGCGTCGAACAGCTCCAGCTCAGGCACCTGGTCGCGGATGATTTGGATCCACGGCTCGAGCACGTCAGCGATGTCCATCGACCGATTCGTACCATGAACGCGATGATGACCGCTCCAACGCGAGTTTCGACGCCGACCCGCTCCCTCTGTGAGCCCTGGGCGCTCGGCGGTGTGACGATCCCCAACCGCGTGGTCCTGGCCCCATTGGCGGGGATCGGCAACTGGTTCGTGCGCCTGCAGGCCAAGCGCTATGGCGCCGGGTTGGCGGTGTCCGAGATGGTCTCGAGCTTCGCGGTGCACTACGGCAACGCCAGGACTTGTAACGAGCTGTTACGGATCCACCCGGACGAGCACCCCGTCTCGGTGCAGCTGTTCGGCGCCGATCCCGAGGTGATGGCCTCGGCGGCCGAGCGGGTCGCCGCCGCCGGAGCCGACCTGATCGACATCAACATGGGCTGTCCGGTCCCAAAGGTCTGCAAGACCGGGGCCGGCGCGGCCCTGCTCGACGATCCTGCTCGGGCGGTCGCGGTCGCCAGGGCGGCGGCGCGAGGGAGTGGCCTGCCGGTCACCGTCAAGCTGCGAACGGGGCTGCGCCCGGGCGATGGGAAGGGTGTCCGGCTCGCCCACGACCTCGCCGAGCGGGGCGGCGTCGTGGGCCTGTCGATCCATCCCCGACATGCGTCGCAGCGCCACGCCGGGACGCCGGACTACGGGCTCGCCGCCGAGCTGGTCGCCGAGCTGCCGGTCCCGGTGCTCATATCCGGTGGCCTGCGAAGCGCCGAACTGGCGCGGGCCGCGTTCGAGCAGACCGGCGCCGACGCGGTGCTGCTGGCGCGCGGATCGCTCGGCAACCCGTGGCTGTTCCGGCAGCTGGTGGCCTTCCGGGAGGAGGAACCGAGCCGCGACGAGATCCTCGACGAGTTGTCCTGGGTCCTGGACCGCGCCGTCGAGCACCTCGGCGAGGACCGGGCGAACCGGTACCTGCGTAAGTTCTACCCCTGGTACGTCGAACGACTCGGCGGCACCCGCGCCGAGCAGAAAGAGTTGCAGTCAGCGTTGCAGGCGGCCGCGACGCTGCCCGAGGCGCGGGCGGTGCTCGCCGGCATCAGCACGCTCGCTTACGCGGCCTGAGGGCCACCTTCAACCTCAGCGAACGGCCAACCGCCTCCTAGGGGTCGGCGAACCAAGGCGCCGGGACAGATACCGTCGGCCGTCTATACTTCCGCGGCTGTTTGAGAACTCGCGCCTGACGCGCGGGTTTTTTGCTCTGTAACCCGAACACAACTGATCGCGCTATGCCAAAGGACGTCATTCTCACTCCCGAAGGGCTCGCCAACCTGAAGGCCGAGCTCGACCACATGTCGACGGCACGTCGCCGCGAAGTCGCCGCCCGGATCAAGGAGGCTCGCGAGTTCGGCGACATTTCCGAGAACGCCGAGTACGACGACGCAAAGAACGAGCAGGCGATGCTGGAGGCCCGGATCGCGCAGCTGGAGGAGAAGCTCCGGTCCGCGACCGTAATCGACGCCTCGGAACTCGATACTGATGTCGTCAGGGTCGGTACGACGGTGCACGTCGTCGATGCCGAAGGCGGGAAGCTGAAGTACACGATCGTTGGATCGGCTGAGGCTCGCCCGGCCGAGATGAAGCTCTCGAACGAGTCGCCTGTCGGAAAGGCACTGGTCGGCCGCCGCAAGGGCGACGAGGTCGTCTTCGCCACCCCCCGGGGCGAGCGCAAGCTCAAGATTCAGAAGATCGAAGTCGCCTGACCCGGGCAGCCCGCCCGTAGGACCATGACCACCCACCGGGACGAGCCGGTCGACGTCTTCGCCGCGCGGCGCCAGAAGCTGAACGCGCTGCGAGCGGACGGCGTCGACCCGTTCCCCCACGAATTCGGTGGAGTCGAACCGATCGCGTCGGTTCGAGCGGCTCACGAGGGCCTGCAACCCGGCGACGAGACGGAGATCGGCCACCGAGTCGCGGGTCGGCTGGCGGCGCGTCGCGGGCAGGGAAGGATGGCCTTCCTCGACCTCGTCGATCGCTCCGGGCGGATCCAGCTTCAGGCGCGAGTGGACGAGCTCGGCGGCGACGGGATGGCGGCGCTCCTGGACCTCGACCTCGGCGACCTGATCGGAGTCGACGGGACCGCACTGCGCTCCAAGCGCGGCGAGCTGACTCTCCGCGTGACGGCCTATACGGTATTGGCGAAATCGTTGCGCCCCCCGCCGGACAAGCACCACGGCCTCAGCGACGTCGAGACGCGCTTCCGGCATCGCGAGCTCGACCTGATCGCGAGCGAGGAGGCCCGCGAACTGTTCATCACCCGCTCGCGGACGATCGCTGCGATCAGGCGGTACCTCGACGAGCACGGCTTCGTCGAGGTCGAGACACCGATCCTGCAGCCGCTGTACGGAGGCGCTTCCGCGAGGCCGTTCACCACCCACCACAACGCCCTGGGTCGCGAGCTCTACCTTCGGATCGCCACCGAGCTGTACCTGAAGCGGCTGATCGTCGGCGGCCTCGAGCGCGTGTATGAGATCGGCAAGAACTTCCGCAACGAGGGGGTCGACACCCGCCACAACCCTGAGTTCACGGTGATCGAGTACTACGAGGCGTATGCCGACTACCTCGACGTGGCGGATCGCTTTGAGGGGCTGATCTCGTTCGTGGCTGACGCGATCGGCTATCAAGGGCCGATCGATTGGAGCGCGCCGTGGCGGCGCGAGACCCTGGCGGGCGCGATCCAGGCGCGGACCGGGATCGACATTTCGCAGCTGACCGATCGCGACTCGTTGTCGGCGGCGATGTCTGAGCGCGGGCTCAACGTCCCAGAAGCCGACAGCTGGCCACAGCTCGTCGACGAACTCGTCTCAAAGCACGTCGAACCGACCCTCGCCCACCCGACTCTGCTGCTGGACTTCCCGGTCGAGCTGTCGCCGCTCGCAAAGCGACATCGCAGCGAACCGGGGCTCGTCGAACGCTTCGAGGCGTTCGTCGACGGCATGGAGATCGCCAACGCGTTCAGCGAGCTCAACGACCCCGACGACCAGCGCCGGCGGTTCGAAGAACAGCGGGCTCTGGCTGCCGGCGGCGACGAAGAGGCACAGCCCTACGACGAGGCGTTCATCGAGGCGCTCGAGTACGGGATGCCGCCGACCGGCGGCATCGGGATCGGCATCGACCGCCTCGTCATGGCTCTGACCGGCAAGCACTCGATCCGTGAGGTCGTGCTGTTCCCGGCGATGCGTGACTGACTCGCAAGGTGCGAGAACCACACGGAAATTGACCCCGAGACCGCTTGTTAGACTGGGTTATGGCTTCAGATCGAACTCGTGTCGCCCAGTTAACGCTGCGCTCGGCCGATCCGGCGGCCAGTAGGTGCCGTACTAGAATGACGGCTAGACCTTCAGTACAGGACCAGCAATCGACCGACCTGTCCTAGCCCCGCCACCCGAGAGACCGCACAATGTTCGAGCGATTCACAGAGCGCGCCCGCCAGGTGGTCGTCCTGGCCCAAGAAGAAGCTAGAACGCTGAAGCACAACTACATCGGGACCGAACACATCCTCCTCGGCCTGCTCCGGGAGGAGGAGGGACTCGCGGCCCGAGTCCTCGAGTCCCTGGAGATCACCGTCGAGCGCGTCCGCGCACAGGTCGTCCGGATCGTGGGCTCTGGTGAGGAGGTCACCTCCGGTCAGATTCCGTTCACGCCGCGCGCCAAGAAGGTGCTCGAGTTGGCGCTGCGCGAAGCGCTCAGCCTCGGTCACAACTACATCGGCACCGAGCACATCCTGCTCGGCCTGGTCCGCGAGAACGAAGGCGTCGCCGCCCGGATCCTGCTGGACTTCGACGCCGACTCCGAGAAGATTCGCAACGAGGTCATCCGGATGCTGTCTGGCCCGGGCGGACGCCAGCGCTCGAGCGGCTCAGCCGCGGCGGGAGCGGGCAGCGCCCAGGGCGAAGGCAAGAAGTCCTCGAAGCTGCTGGACCAGTTCGGCCGCAATCTGACCAAGCTGGCCGCCGACGGCAAGCTGGACCCGGTCGTTGGCCGCGAGACCGAGATCGAACGGATCATGCAGATTCTCAGCCGGCGCACCAAGAACAACCCTGTGCTGGTCGGCGAGCCCGGCGTCGGCAAGACGGCCGTCGTCGAGGGGCTCGCGCAACGGATCACCAACGCGGACGTCCCGGAGTTGCTGAAGGGCAAGCAGATCTACACGCTTGACCTCGCGGCGCTGGTCGCCGGCTCCAAGTACCGCGGCGAGTTCGAGGAGCGCTTGAAGAAGGTGATGAAGGAGATCACCCAGCGCGGCGACATCATCCTGTTCATCGACGAGCTGCACAACCTCGTCGGCGCGGGCGCTGCCGAGGGCGCGATCGACGCTGCCTCGATCCTCAAGCCGGCGCTCGCGCGAGGCGAGCTGCAGACGATCGGCGCGACCACGCTCGAGGAGTACCGGAAGTACCTGGAGCGCGACTCGGCACTGGAGCGCCGCTTCCAGAAGATCACGGTCGATCAGCCGACGACCGAGGAGACCGTGCAGATCCTGAAGGGGCTGCGCGATCGCTACGAGCAGCACCACAAGGTGAACATCACCGACGAGGCGCTGAGCGCAGCCGCCGACCTCGCTGACCGGTACATCTCCGACCGCTTCCTGCCCGACAAGGCGATCGATCTGATCGACGAGGCCGCTTCACGCATGCGGATCAAGTCGATGACGTCGCCGCCCGTCTACCGCGAGCTCGAGGACGAGATCGAGGAGACGAGGCGCGCCAAGGAAGCCGCGATCGACGCGCAGGAGTTCGAGAAGGCCGCGAACCTCCGTGACCAGGAGCGGCGGCTGACCCAGCGCAAGCGGGAGCTGGCCGACCAGTGGGAGGCGGGCGAGGCGACCGAGCGTCCCTCGATCGGCGAGGAGGAGATCGCCGACATCGTCTCGATGTGGACCGGTATCCCGGTGTTCAAACTGACCGAAGCCGAGACCGCGAAGCTGATGCGGATGGAGGACGAGCTCCACAAGCGCGTCATCGGCCAGCACCCTGCGGTCGAGGTCATCTCCAAGGCGATCCGTCGCTCGCGCGCAGGGCTCAAGGACCCGAAGCGACCCACCGGCTCGTTCATCTTCCTCGGCCCGAGCGGCGTCGGCAAGACCGAGCTGGCGCGGACGCTCGCCGAGTTTCTGTTCGGCGACGAGGACACGATGATCCGGATCGACATGTCCGAGTACATGGAGAAACACGCCGTCAGCCGGCTGGTCGGCTCGCCGCCGGGCTACATCGGCTACGACGAGGGCGGCCAGCTCACCGAGGCGGTGCGCCGCAAGCCCTATAGCGTGCTCCTGCTCGACGAAATCGAGAAGGCCCATCCGGACGTCTTCAACATCCTGCTGCAGATCCTGGAGGACGGGCGCCTGACTGACGCCCAGGGCCGGACCGTCGACTTCCGCCACTGCATCGTGATCATGACCTCGAACATCGGCGCGTCGGAGATCGCGAAGAACTTCCAGATCGGCTTCTCGACCAGCGACGACGAGACGGGCATCACCTACGACGACATGAAGAACCGGATCATGGGCGAGCTCAAGCGCGTCTTCCGGCCCGAGTTCATCAACCGCATCGACGAGGTGATCGTCTTCCACAAGCTGGCCAAGGAGGAGATCAAGGAGATCGTCGACCTGCTGCTCCAGCGGATTCGCGAGTCGATGGCCGAGCGGGATCTCCAGTTGGAGCTCTCGGACCCGGCCAAGGACCTGCTCGTCGAGAAGGGCTGGGATCCGGCGATGGGCGCCCGTCCGTTGCGCCGGGCGATCCAACGCCTCATCGAGGACCCGCTGGCCGACTTCGTCCTGCGCGCCCAGGTGCCCGAAGGCTCGACGGTCCTCGTCGAGCCGGCGCCGCCGGAGGACCCCCAGGAGCGCGAGGTGACGCTCTCGATCGTCGAGCCTGCGCCGAAGCCGACCCCGGTCGGAGTCGGTGCCGAGGGTGGACCGCCTGAGGACGGCGACGATGCCGGCGAATCAGAGCGCTCGCCGGATTCTGAGCCGACCGGCGACGACGACTAGCCTCTAAGTAGCGTCTCCGTGGGCCCGATCCCGGCCCACGGAGTGCCGTCAGCGCCATCACGTAGGCTCGATTCCATGGCCCGAGCCACCACCGTCCACGTCTGCTCCGCCTGCGGTCACGAGTCGCTGCGCTGGTCGGGCCAGTGCCCGAGCTGTGGCGAGTGGAACACGCTGGTGGAGGAGACCCGGCGGCAAGCCGCGGCCGGGTCGCGGGCCGGTGGCCCGAAAGCCACCGGCCGCGAGGTCACCCCGATGGAGCTCGGCGACGTCGCGGCCGCGGAGCATGCCCGGCTCTCGACGGGGATCGGGGAGCTCGACAGCGTGCTCGGCGGCGGTCTGGTGCCGGGTTCGCTGGTACTGATCGGTGGCTCGCCGGGAATTGGCAAATCGACGCTGACAACGATGGCGCTGGCCCACATGGTCGCGGCGGGACGCCGAGTGCTGTATGTCTCGGCGGAGGAGTCGGCGGCTCAGATCCGCCTGCGGGCACAGCGGCTGACCGATGGCGAGCCGATGCGGATCCCGGTGATCGCGGAGACCGACCTGCAGACGATTCTCGAGACCCTCGAGCGGGAACGGCCGGCGGTCTGTGTGATCGACTCGGTCCAGACGATCCACAGCGCCGAGTTGCAGAGCGCGGCCGGCTCGGTCGCGCAGGTCCGGGACGTCACAGCGGAGCTCCTGCGGGTTGCAAAGGCCAACCGGACAACGGTGCTCCTGGTCGGTCACGTGACAAAGGACGGCGCGCTCGCGGGCCCACGGGTGCTCGAGCATCTCGTCGACTGCGTTCTGCAGTTCGAGGGAGAGCGAGAGCGAACCTACAGAACCGTACGCGCGATCAAGAACCGCTTCGGGTCGACCAGCGAGGCGGGCGTGTTCGAGATGCGCGACCACGGCCTCGTCGAGGTGGTGGACGCCTCTGCCCGGTTCGTCGCCGAGGCGACCCGGGCGCCAGGAAGCGTCGTGCTGTGCGCGATGGAGGGCTCGCGTCCGCTACTCGTCGAGGTGCAGGCGTTGGTATCGCCCTCCGAGCTCGAGCCTCCACGCCGGGTCGTCAACGGGCTTGACCGCAACCGCCTGGCACTCGTGCTTGCGGTGCTCGGACGTCACGCGGGAATCGGTCTGGGCGCCGCCGACGTGTTCGTCAATGTCGTCGGGGGCGTGCGGGTCGACGAGCCGGGAGCGGACCTCGCCGTCGCGCTCGCGGTCGCCAGTGCCGCCCGCGGCGTCGCGCTCGCCTCATCCTCCGGTCACCCGCTCGCCTGTTTTGGCGAGCTTGGACTCACCGGCGAGCTTCGCGCCGTCGGCCACGGCGACCGGCGGATCGCCGAAGCGGCCAAGTTCGGGCTCGCGCCCGTGATCGAGCCCGAGGCGCATCCGACGCTCCGCCACGCGGTCAGAACCGCGTTGGGAGCCCGGGTCGGTGACCCGGCTCCGACGAAACTCAGCCTGGGGGCCCGACTTTGACGGCCACATGGCCGTCAAAGCCACCCCGGGGTCAGCCTGGGGGCCCGACTTTGACGGCCACGTGGCCGTCAAAATCACCCCTGGGTCAGGAGCGGCTTGCGCTCGCCGAAGTGAGAGCGCTCAGGCCCTCTGCCACGTGACCTTAGTTACTCATTAGCGCGTAAAATCAGAGCATGGCCTCGCGATCCGGGGAAGAGCTCAACTTCGAGCTCGAGTCTCGACAGGAGTCCCGGATGGTCAGGGCGCTTGAGATGGTCGCTCCCGGCACGTCGCTTCGTGAGGGGATCGACAACATCCTCCATGCTCACACCGGGGGCCTGATCGTGATCGGTGACGTCGACGAGCTCGCCTTCCTGTTCTCGGGTGGGATCAAGCTCGATCTCGAATACACCCCTGCCCTGCTCTACGAGCTCGCGAAGATGGACGGAGCGATCGTGCTCAGCTCCAACGCGACCAAGATCGCGCACGCCAACGTGCAGCTCACCCCGGATCCGACGATCCTGACGATGGAGACCGGCACCAGGCACCGCACCGCAGAGCGGGTCTCCAAGCAGACCGACTCGCTCGTCGTCGCGATCTCGGAGCGCCGCGAGGTCGTGTCCCTGTACGTCGACGGGGTCAAATACATCCTCGAGGACATCCCGGTCGTGCTCGCCAAGGCCAATCAGGCGCTGGCGACGCTGGACAAGTACCGGAGCCGGCTCGATCAGGTCTCCACCCGGCTGACAGCGCTCGAGTTCGAGGGGGGAGCGACGCTGCACGACGTGCTCACGGTGCTTCAGCGGGCGGAGCTCGTGACCAGGATGGCCGTTGAGATCGAGCGCTACATCGTCGAGCTCGGAACCGAAGGCCGCTTGATCGAAATGCAGCTGGACGAGACGATGGTCGGCGTCTCAGCTGACAAGGGGGCGCTCGTTCACGACTACCTCGTCGAGGACGCCGACGAGGAGTTCTCGACGGCCTTCGATCAGCTCGTGCGGTTGCCCCACCAGGATCTTCTCGACTTCGGCACGCTGGCAGAGCTGCTCGGCTATGACCGCAAGCTGAACAGCCTTGACTACCCGATCTCGCCGAGGGGGATCCGCATCCTCGGCCGGATCCCGCGGCTGCCGAAGATGGTCGTCAAGCGGATCATCGATGAGTTCGGAGGGCTCGAGGAATTGCTCGCCGCGACGGACGGCGAGTTGGAGACGGTGGACGGGGTCGGGGAAATTCGGGCGAAGGACATCCGCGAGGGCCTTCGCCGTCAACAGGAGATCAACCTCGTTGATCGCTACCTGCAGACCTGAGGGGCCAGTCGATGGACGGACGTTCACCGGCAGGGCCTTGAACGGTTAAACCCAGGGCACCCTCGCCCCGCTGTGCAGACAAGAGGAGGACACCATCACAGAGCTAATGGATGAGCACGTGGAGGACCTGGAGGAGGAAATCAAGCCGCTGCCGCACGTCGAGTTCGACATCGGTGACAGCGTCGTGTATCCCCATCACGGGGCGGGGCGGGTCCTTCGCAAGGAGATGAAGGAAGTAATGGGGGAGCGTCGTGAGTACCTCACGATCAAGATCCTCCACAACGACATGACGGTGATGGTTCCGACGGAGAACGCGGCTCTCGCCGGCCTCCGGCGGGTGATCGACGAGGAGACCTGCCAGAAGGTGCTGGCGGTGCTCCAGGACGAGGTGTCGGAGATGCCCAAGAACTGGAACCGCCGGTTCAAGCACAATCGCGACAAGATCAAGACCGGCGATATCTACGAGCTCGCCGAGGTCGTCCGCAACCTGGCGATTCGAGAGTCCCAGAAGGGCCTGTCGACCGGCGAGAAGCAGATGTTCACTCGGGCCAAGAAGATCCTGTGCTCCGAGATGATGTATGCGCTCGAGATGGACGAGGGGAGCGTCGACGCGCATCTGACCGGCCTGCTGTTGGACGCCCCTGCCAATCGCGGCGGGGTGGCGGTCGCGGCGGAGTAGTGCCCGATGCGGAAATTCGATGCCAGGATGGGTGATGGCCTGGCGTGGATGGCGGGGGGGCGCGCCACAAGTCGTACCGGTGGTACGCCGGTGGCGCGGCCCCCCGCCAGGCGCGTCCGGTCCCGCCCAGACTGCATGCGAATTTATGACTCAGGGCACTAGCGCCCCGGCGACACGGAGATGGCGGTCGCGCTGATCGTGGCCGCAGGGCGTGGCGAGCGCCTCGGGTTCGGGGGACCCAAGGCGCTCGCCACGGTCGCGGGCCGGCCAATGCTCGAATGGAGCGTCCAGGCGCTGCGGCAGGTGCCGACGGTCACGGAGATCGTCGTCGCACTGCCGTCTGACAGGCTCGACGCCGCGCCCGAGGGGACGGTCGCGGTCGCGGGTGGCGCGACACGCTCGGAGTCGGTGCTGGCGGCGCTGCAAGCGTCGACTGCCGGTGGCGACCCGGTGATCGTCCACGATGCCGCCAGGCCGCTCGTTCGGGCCGAGAACTTCGTCGAGGCGCTCGCCGCGGTGGATCGGGCGGGGGTTGACGCCGTCGTGGCTGCAACGCCGGTCACCGACACGATCAAGCAGACGGCCGGCGAGCAGCTGGGCGCATCCCAGCAAGGGCCAGCCGCACCCGACCTCAGCGCTTCACGGGTCAGCCGAACCCTCGATCGACAAGGCCTATGGGCCGTTCAGACCCCGCAGGTTTTCAGGCGGCGGGTTCTTGAACAGGTACTCGTCGGCGCGGACGCCGAATTGCTCGAGCGGGCGACCGACGACGCGTGGCTGGTCGAGCGGGCCGGCGGCTGCGTGGTGGTGCTTCCGTCCCCGGCCGAGAACTTCAAGGTCACGACCCGCCTCGATCTGAGGTTGGCGGAGCTGATACTCGGCGAGCGGAGCGGTTGCGGATGACCCTCACGACCGGTCTCGGGTACGACTGCCACCGGTTCGTCGAGGGTCGGCCGCTGGTCCTCGGCGGTATCGAGGTGCCCCATACACATGGCCTGCAAGGACACTCGGACGCCGACGTTCTGACTCACGCGATAATCGACGCGCTGCTCGGGGCGGCGGGACTCGGCGACATCGGCGAGCACTTTCCGGACACGGACGAGCGTTTCAGGGGAGCGGACTCAGTCGCGCTGCTCGAGGAGACCGTCGGGCTGCTGGGCGCCGAGGGCTTCGAGGTGCAGCACGTCGATGCGACCGTCGTGCTCGAACTGCCGAAGCTGGCGCCGCTTCGCGACCGGATCCGGGAGCGACTCGCGGCACCGCTCGGCGTCGAGGTCAGCCACGTGAGCGTCAAGGCGACCCGCGGCGAGGGCATGGGGTTCATCGGTCGCGGCGAGGGGGCGGCCGCGCTCGCCATTGCCACCGTGCGGCAGCGGTGACCTGCCCGGCCATCCGCCCGCGCGGAGTTGGGACGGATGCCTGATCGGCCGGTACAGTCGCCCGCGTTGCGCGAGATCACCCTCCACGACACCCGCACCGGCGAGATCCTGCCGCTGCGCACGCGGGAACCCGGCAAGGTCGGCATCTACGTCTGCGGTCCGACCGTGTACGGTCGCGTCCACGTCGGCAACGCCCGGCCGTTCGTGGTTTTCTCGCTCCTCAAGCGATTCCTCCAGCACGAGGGGTACGAGGTGACGTTCGTCGCCAACGTGACCGACGTCAACGACAAGATCTATGCGGCCGCGGCAGCCGCCGGGGTCGCCAGCGAGACGCTCGCCCGCGAGATGACCGCTCATTACGTGGCAGACACGGACGGGCTCGGGCTCGGTCGGCCCGACCGCGAACCCCTGGCAAGCGCGACCATTGCCGAGATCGTGGCACTGATCGCGCTGCTGATCGAGCGCGGTCACGCCTACGCGGTCGACGGCGACGTCTACTTCTCGGTTCGCTCGGACGCCAGCTACGGCGAGCTTTCACACCGCCGGCTCGAGGACATGGATCAGGGCGAGGGTGGGGAGGGGGCGGACCGCAAGCGGGATCCGTTCGACTTCGCTTTGTGGAAAGCCCAAAAGCCGGGGGAGGACACCTCCTGGGATGCCCGCTGGGGCCGAGGCCGTCCGGGATGGCACATCGAGTGCTCGGCGATGGCCGAGGCGCTGCTCGGCCTCGACTTCGAGATCCACGGCGGGGGCTCGGACCTGATCTTCCCCCACCACGAGAACGAGGCGGCGCAGACCTCCGCCGCACACGGCGTCCCGCTCGCCCGGCTCTGGGTCCACAACGGCATGGTTCGAGTCGACCGCGAGAAGATGGCCAAGTCGGTCGGCAACAGCTTCCTGTTGCACGTCGCGCTGGCCGCATACGGGCGCGATGCGCTGATCGCCTACTTCTGCGCGGGTCACTATCGCCAGCCGATCGATTTCGACGACGCTCGCCTCGCCGCGGCTTCGGCGAGCGTCGAGCGCTTCCGAGAGGCAGCGCGCCGGCTCGTGGCCGCTCCGTCGCCGGCCTGGTCCGCGCGGTTGCGAGATCAGTTCTTCGCCGCCCTGGCCGAGGATTTCAACACCCCGCGCGCGCTCGCGGCGGCGTTCGATTGGGTGCGCGAGGCGAATCGCTCTGCCGAGCGGGTCGGAGATGCGGATCTACGAGAGATGCTCGGCGTGCTGGCGCTGGACAACCTGCTCGACGTCCAAGCCGTCGCCGCTCCGCCGGAGGCGACTGCGCTGCTCGAACGCCGCCAGGCCGCCCGGGCGGAGCGTGACTGGGCCGAGGCCGACCGCCTGCGTGACGAGCTGCGCTCGCTCGGCTGGGAGATCCGCGACGGCGCGACTGGGCCAGAGCTTCTGCCTTTACGGTGATCGTCTACGGTCGCAACGCGGTACGCGAGGCGGTCCGGGGTCCGCGGACGGTGAGCCGGATCTGGGCGACGCGAAACACGCTACGCGAAGCATGGCTCGCGACCTCAGGCGTCGTCGTCGGCGAGGAAAGCGCTGAGCAGATCGAGCGGCGCTGCGGCTCCGACAGCCATCAGGGCGTGTGCGCCGACGTGTCCGAGTTCGTCTACGCCGAGGCCACGACGCTGCTCGCTGGCGGCAGCGGGTCGCTCCTAGCGGCGCTGGACCAGGTTCAGGATCCGCAGAACCTCGGAGCCATCTGCCGGTCGGCGGAGTGCGCGGGCGCGGGTGGCGCGGTGCTGCCCGAGCGTCGGGCGGCGGCAGTTACCCCGGCCGTCTGCAAGGCCTCAGCGGGTGCGGTCGAACACCTCCCGATCGCTCAGGTTCGCAACATCGCGGACTTCCTCGGCGACGCCAAGGCGCGTGGGTTCTGGTGCTACGGCGCGGACGCCGGGGGTCGGATCGACTACCGCGACATCGACTTCACCGGCCCGGTGGTGCTCGTGCTCGGCTCTGAGGGACGCGGCCTGCGGCCGCGGGTCGCGGCTGCCTGTGATGCCCTGATCTCACTGCCGCTGCGCGGCCGGATCGAGTCTCTGAGCGTCGGCGCGGCCGCCGCAGTGCTGCTGTATGCGGCAGCCGCAACGCGGCGCCAGGGGTGAAATCGGCGGCAACGTTGGCCGCCAGAGTCGGGCCCCCAGGTGTTGTCAGGTCGGAGTCCGGTCAGTGACCGGGCTCCGACCCGCGAGCTGAGGACTTGACACGCGGGCGTTGCTATGTCAATCTCGCGCAGCATCAGGTAAGGATCAACCGGAGCTTGAGGCTAGGTCCGAATCCTGAGAGCGGAGCTGTGGAGGTCCGCTATGTCTGGGAAAACTTCAATAAGTGCGGGCGCCAGGGGAGGTGTCGCGCTACGCCACGCAAACCAACCGTCCGTCAGTCCGGGGGGGCAGGCGGCCGAGAAGGGACACGCCGTGGCTCGACTCTCGTCCAACTCTCAAGCTCAGCTTCAGGTAGAAGATGGTTATCTGATCGCCCTCGCCAAGCAGGGGAACGGGGCTGCCTATGATCGGCTGGTCCGCCGCTACTACGGTTTCGTGCGGCTCAAGGCATCGTCGTACTTCCTTGCCGGAGGTGACGCCGACGACCTCATCCAGGAGGGACTCGTCGGCCTCTACAAGGCGATCCGGGACTACCGCAGCGATCGCGAATCCAGCTTCCGCAACTTCGCCGAGCTCTGCATCACGCGGCAGATCATCACCGCGGTCAAGACGGCAACCCGCAACAAGCACACCCCGCTGAACCAATACGTCTCGTTCTCGAGCACGCCGGCCGGCGCGGGCGGCGACCAGGAATCGACCCTCGACGAAATGCTGCCCGGCCCATCCGTGCACGACCCGGTGAGCCAAGTGATCAGCTCCGAGGAGCTACGCGCGCTCGTCGCGTGCATCTCGACGGCGCTGTCCGAGCTCGAGTCGCGGGTGCTGTCGCTGTACCTCGACGGGCACTCCTACGAGGACGTGGGCCGCCGTCTCGGTTGCGACTGCAAGACCGTCGACAACGCCCTGCAGCGCGTCAAGCGGAAGGTGGGCCAGCATCTGGCCTCACGGGCGGTGGCCGCAGGTAGACCCGGCCGGCTCTCGGCTACGCCGAAATCGGACCGAGGTTGACGGTCAGCCCGTAGGTCTCGAATGCGCGGAACTGCCTGAACTCGCGGTGGTGCGGGCCGTGAAAGTCGGATGAGCCGGTGGTGAGCAGGCCGAGCTCGGAGCAGCGGTCGACGAGCATCTCCGTTTGCGCCCGCGTGTGCGTCACGTAGAACGCCTCGACGCCGTCAAGCCCGAGCCCGACGAATCGGTCGAGCGTCGAGAGCACCTCGGGGGGGCTCGCGACGTCCCAGAAGGGGTGGGCCCAGATCGCGACGCCACCGGCGCCGTGAATGAGCTCGATGGACCTCGCCACCGACGGACCCAGACGCGGCTGGAAGGCCGGCCGCCCTTCGATCAGGTAGGCGACCAGGAACGCCGACGGGTCCGTCAGCCCCTCGCGCTCGAGCCGGTCGGCGTTGTCGGGGTGGCGGACGACGGCCTGAGCGAGATGGGGGCGTCCGATCGCCTTGCCCTGCTCGCTGCGGGCGCGCAGGACCGACTCGTCGATCGTGAATCCGAGCTCTCGCAGGGCATCGACCATCCGGTCTGCCCGGCTCTCGCGCTCACCGCGTGAGGCGGACAGCTGCTCGCGGAGCGCGGAGTCCGTCGGGTCGATCAGATATCCGAGCACGTGTAGATCCGGGGCCACATCATCGACGGTCGAGATCTCGGTGGCAGCGACGAGCCTGATTCCGTCACGGGCGGCGGCCGCGGCCGCCTCGGGCACGCCATCGACACTGTCGTGATCGGTCAACGCCAGGAGCTCGACTCCGGCGGCCGCCGCGCTGGCCACGACGTCGGCGGGCGTCAGCTCGCCGTCGGACTGGATTGAGTGGCTCTGAAGGTCGAAGCTGGGATGGGTGGCCGCGGACAAGTCGCGGGAGCTTAGAGGCTGTCTTCCAAAAGGGACACGACCTCGCTGAACGGGGCGTGCGTCGACTTAGGGCTCCCTAAGATGTGGTACGGTGCCAAACCCGACTGCGAGGATTGGACTTAGGGGCACCTAACCTAGTGTGGTACGGTCAGAAACCCGACCGCAGTGGTCGGAGTTACGTGAGATGAGTCAGCGCATCGAAACCGCCAGCCCTACGCGAGGGACCCTCTCCTCGCGTAGGAGCTTCTATGTCTGGGTGGCGGTTGTGCTGGCGGTGGGCGTTGTCGCGGTCGTGCTCGGCTGGCATGCGGGCGGCGGTACTCCGAACCCCGCCGACGCGGCGAACCGGATGAGCCCGACGACCGCCGTCATCAACAGCGCGGTTCTGGTCTTCCGCGAGGGGCTCGAGACGATCCTCGTTCTCGCCGCGATCATGGCGAGCTTCCTCGGCGCCAACCGGGTGTATCGGCGCCCGGTCGCGGCCGGCGGCGCCGTAGGGATCGCCGCAGCGATCGCGACGTGGTTCGTCGCGATCTGGATCATCAACCTGTTCGGCGGCAGCGGCCTGAGCCTGCAGGCGGCGACGGGTGTGCCGGCGATCCTGGTGCTGCTGGTCGTGATGAACTGGTTCTTCCACAAGGTCTACTGGACCGGTTGGATCGCGCACCACCACCGACGGCGGAGGGGGTTGCTGGCCAGCGACCCCGAGACCAACACGCGTCGCCTTCTGCTTGGCTTCGGCTTGCTCGGATTCACCTCGATTTACCGGGAGGGCTTCGAGATCGTGATCTTCCTCCAGAGCCTGCGGGTGGTCTACGGTTCGAGCGTCGTGCTCGAGGGGGTGGCGCTCGGCCTCCTGTTCACCGCCGCTGTCGGCGTGATCACGTTCGCCCTGCATCAGCGGCTGCCCTACAAGCGCCTGCTGATAATCACCGGCGTGATGCTGCTGATCGTCCTGGTCGTGATGGTCGGCGAGGAGGTCAATGAGATGCAGCTCGCCGGCTGGATCGGCACGACCAGCATCGGCAGCTGGCCCGGGTGGCTGGGGCAGTGGTTCTCGCTGTTTCCCAACGTTGAGACGATCGTCGCCCAGGTCCTGGCGGTCGTCCTGGTTGTCGGCTCCTACGCACTCGCCCAGTACACCCGGGTCTGGCGACCCCGTCGGCAGGGACAGCAGGTCGCCGCGGTCGCCGATCGCCCGCCGCTCACGGCGGCCGGGATCCAGACTGGATTCGTGCCGCCAAAGCCCCAGACGACTGGCCTGTAGCGGGGTCGGAGTCAGCGGGCGCGCACCTCGGCCGGCGTTCCCCTAGGCTCGCGCGGGTGCCTCGAGAGTCGAAGGTCGAGATCGTCAATCCGGTGACGGTTGACGAGGTGCCCGCCTGGACGCGGGCGGTGGCGACCCCCTTCCTCGAGGACCCTGACAGCCTCGGGACCAGACGTTGGACGGATGCGATCGAGCGGAACTGGGATCCGGCGCGCGCGTGGGGCGCGCGCGATCATCAGCGCTGGGTGGCAACGCTTCGGAGCGAGCCACGAAGCCTCACGGTTCCAGGGGTCCAGGATCGCACGCGGCTTCTTGGAGTCGATGCCGTGACGAATGTGACCGTGCTGGCCAGCCACCGGCGTCGCGGCTTGATGAGTCGAATGGTCGAAGGGTCACTGCGCACCGCCCGCGAGCGGGGCGACGCGATCAGCGCCCTGATCGCGGCGGAATACCCGATCTATGGTCGCTTCGGCTATGCACCGGCGACGCTCTCGGCTGGCTACACGTTCTGGCGCGGTCGCCCGGGGGCGGTCGTCGATGGCGAACCGACGCGCGTTGACCAGGTCGATCTGGACGAGTTCGCCGACTACGCGCCCGGAGTGTTCGCCGCCGCGCGGAGCCTGTACCCGGGGCAGATGGACCGCGGCCTCGCCTGGTGGAACCGGAGGCTGGGCCGTGACGGGTACCCGGCCGCCGAAGGATTGCCCTCGGTGTGGTTACTGCACTCGGGGCCAGACGGCCCCGATGGGCTGCTCGCGTGGCGTGCCCACGAGGAGCCGAACCTGACCTCGCCCCGTCAGAGGGTGAACGTGTGGGTGCTCGCAGCTGCCAGCGACGCCGCATATCGGGACCTGTGGGCATACCTCTGCGGGATCGACGCGGCCGATGAGATCGTCCTATCGACGCGTCCCGTCGATGAGCCCGTCCGCTGGCTGCTCAAGGACGCCCGGACTCTGGTGATGACGAGCCGCGTCGACTTGCTCTGGTTGCGACTGCTCGATGTGCCCGCGGCCCTCACGGCACGCCGCTATCAGGTCCCGGGCGACGTCGTCCTCGAAGTGGTCGACGGTCACACCGGCGGATACACCGCCGGGCGCTACCGGCTGGCGGCGGACCTCGAAGAGGTCAGGTGCGAGCCGACCCGCGCCGAGCCAGACCTCCAAATCGCGCAGAGCGCGCTCGCCTCGGCGTATCTGGGCGGCTTCCGGCTGCTGTCGTTGCGGCTCGCCGGCACCGTGGTCGAGCGCACCACCGGCGCGCTGGCCCACGTCGACCGGATGTTCTCGACGCCGGTGGCGCCGTGGAACGCCACCTGGTTCTGAGCCGTCCGGGCCGCTGGTAACGTTGCCCGCGCCGGCAGCCCGGCGTCACGCCCGCCTGGCGCAATTGGTAGCGCACTTCACTTGTAATGAAGGGGTTGGGGGTTCGAATCCCCCGGCGGGCTCTCGTTAAATCCCTGCATATGGCCAGTTTCCTGTGGTGGAGTTCATGTGGGTGTCGGCTTGGATTTGGCCGCAGATTCCAATTTCAGCGGTTTCTGTGGCCAAACCCGCCGGGATCGGTCGGTACGTCGAGCGTCAGCAAGCCTTCCGGCCGGTCGGGTTTGCGGTGAATGGTGATCGACCCGCCTGACGGAACCGCGTCGGACATCAGCGCGTCGAAAGCTTCACCGTGCACCTGCGCATAGATCTGGAGCGTGGTGGTCGGGTCCTCGTGTCCGACCTGGGCCTGGACGTAGGGAACCGGTGCGCCGGCTTCGAGCATCAGGGTGATGAACGTCCTGCGGAAGGTGTGCGCGGTGATCGACCCGGGCAGCTGCGGTTCCCTGCGTCCGGCGCCGAGTGCATTCGCCGCCGGGATCGCCGGGGCGATCACGTTGCGGTTGATGCTGCGCCGGTCCGCGTCGGGAACGCGGGCTCGTCGGGCCGGGCGTCGGGCCGGGTGGCGCGTGGGCGGGGCGGATCGAGACGGATCTTTCGGTGCGCGTGGTTTGCGCTCGCTGAGTTGCGCTGGCCGAGCAGGTTTCCGGCTTCCGGCCATAAGCAGTCGCGTGGTCGTGATTGCCAGAATGGCGACGAGAGGCCCCGCCCGCGAGAGCGCTGCTTTTGGGGTAAGGGAGCACTGTCCCGCGTTCGCCTTGGGCTGGTGCTTTTGCTCAGAAAGCAGCAATCGCGAAAGGCGTCAAAACGGCCCGCGACAGTGCCGAGTTTGTCGGATAGGCCGAGCGCCTTGCGGCGCTCGGCCCTCCCGAGAATCGGGTAGAGGCCAGGCTTGCCCTGGCCCCTCCCACACCACCCGGCATGCGGGTCCGCACCGGGCGGTTCGCTCAGCGTTCCCGGAGGCGGCGGTAGGGGTTGGTGAACCCTTTTAGGCCAGCGGTCTTGTGCCAGTAGGCGTTCGGCAGCGCGCGTTGGAGTGGCCAGGACCCGGCGACGCACCAGTACCCCTTCTGCGACGCCGCCCATGAGCGGGCGTCGTGGTCGGGGATCCCGAGCGCGCGGAGGTTTGGTGGCGCTCGTGTGCACGCTTCGACTCCTTTCAACGCACCTGCCTCAGCCGGCGGCGCAGCCGTTTCTGGAGCTATTCAACTAGTAGGATGGCGTCGGCGAAGGCGAAATAGGCAGTTCATTTGACGGTGAGGCGGTGATCTCCTTGTGTGACGTCGTCGGGTTCAGTGATGCGGGTCGGCTGAACTGTGGCTTCTGGTCTTCGCCGCGGCGCGGCGCATGTTCAGAGTTGTGACGGCGCGGCGTCGAGTTCGAGGAGCTCGCTCGGTGGGGGGCCGCTGATCAACCAGGTGTTCTCTCGGACCATGACGAGGTGTTGCTCGGCCAAGTCGCTGAGCGCGGCGCTGACGGTCGGCCGACGTGCTGCGACGAGGTCTGCGAGAACGGTGTGAGTAAGTCGCAGCGAGAGACGGTAACCGTCGGGGCTGACCTTTCCCCACCGCGCGACGAGATGCCAGAACAGCATTAGCAGGCGGGTGTCGACCCGTGGCTGGTGGACGATCGCCATGTTGACGGCAAGGGTGCGAGAGCGTTCAAGCGCGCGGGCGACGAGTCGTGCGGTGAGCTCGGGGTACCGCGCGAGCCGGTAGGCGGCACGCCGATCGAGGATCGCCACACGGGTCGGCTCGATTGCTCGCCAGCCGGTGGCGCGCGGCAGCGTCGGCACGTCGGCGGTCTGCCATGGTCTTAGGATGTCGCCCTCGCCGAGCAGCTCGCCGCCGAACCGTCCATCGACTCCAACCCGGCGGAGCAGTAGGCCGTCGAGTACGAGTAGCCCGATTCCGTCGACGGCAGCGCCTTCGAGACGGCCGCTCCAGGGTCCGATGCGGATGCGTGCGACGGCGGCGATGCACCCGCGGATCGCGTTGGTGCGGGCGGGCTCAGGGATTGCCTGGGCGAGGTCGGCATCCTCGTGTAGGAGGCGGCAAATCGTGTCGGTGGGGCTCGCACGACCGACCGGCGCAGCAGGTGAACGACGGCCGGTGGCGTGATGAGCATGGGTGGTCATGATCGGACTATTGGGGGAGTCGGCCAGCGCTGGTGGGATTGCTTGGCAGCACCCGGGGTTCGCCGCGCCGCTTGGTGTGTCGCTCGGGCAAGATCATCTGCCAGCGCGCGAGGTGCTCAGGGCAACCTATCCGCGAGAAAGTTGCGCGACAGTCTTCGACTGCGCCACAACCGCTGCTGACGCACCCAGCTAACGCCGGTCAGCCTAGGGGCGCCGGAGATAGGCGTCGCGATCCGGCTGCTCCCACTCGGCACTGGCGCCATCGCCCTCCGTACGTTGGATGGTTCTGTAGCCGTAACCCGGCAGCCACCAACGAGTTGCGGACCGCGCTCAAGAGCGATCGAGAGGACTGACCGACCGTTGCGGTGGCACCGCCAACGCTCACTGCGTGTCGTCGGCCCTCTACGACATCGCCGCCGCATTCGTACGACAACGGTCAGAACCCTGACCACCGCGGTTGTTGATCCGGCGTCCGCGCTCATCATTGCATCCGTAGCGATGGCTCGTCTCGGCCAAACTCGACAGGCGCTCGGGCGAGCGCTCCCGGTTCCCCTCGCACGGCGCCTGTCGTTTCTCGTTGACTCAGCTCCTACATCGCGGGCGCCATCGGTCGCCCGTCGGCGCTCTCGATCGCATCCGACTTGTCAGCTGACCGACACTCTTGCTGGCTAAGCCGCGCGCCGCCGGCCAAACTGAGTGGTGGCAAACAGGAGGCTCGCAATGACAACACCTACCACCACACACGATCCCGCCGGTCGGAAAGTACGACCGACATGGCGCCACAGCCGGCACGACGACGCGATCATCGAGGCTGAGGTGAGACGCCTGTGCCGAGCACTCGCTCCGTTCGGGATTCTCAGTCGTAAAGAGCTCGCCGCGATCGCTAGGGCGGACCGATGGCGTGAGGGATCGTTCGAATCGGCACTCGACGCAGCGGTGGATAGCGGAGCGATACGACCGCTCCCGCTGGGGTTCTACGCGGACCCAGCGCGGCTCGCTCACAAAGCTGTGACGGCGTCTGGAGGAGGGCATGAATCAGTGCACCGAGCGCGCGGCGCGGCCTGAGCTTGGTCAGTTTCGGCTCGCTCCGTCGGGTGCACGATCATCGCGCAAAAGCGTCGTCTACGTCGCCCGCGGCGCTGCAGCACCGGCAGCAGGCGATGGCCAGCCTAGGTGTAAGGTCCCGAGAAGGTTGGTCACGCTGGTGATGGGCGGGCGGTGGCCGAGGGCTGAGTGTTTGGGAGATGGTTATAGTGCCAGAGCCAGCCGTCAAGCGCCGCGGTGCGCTCGGTGCTGTTGCGGTAGATCGCGCCGTAGTCCCAGCCGCTGAGCAGGGTGCGGATGAAGCGTTCGGCTTTGCCGTTGGGTCTGAGGGCCGGTAGGGCCTGCTGCGGATGTGCTTGAGGTGCAAGCGCCGGCAGACGATCGCGTAATGCGTCGAGATATACGCGCCGCCGTTGTCGGTCATTACGCTCTTCACAGTGATGCCGTGGCCGCAATCACCGTGACCGTCGAGGACGACACCTCTCGACCTGGTCGCGTCGGGCGATCAGCACGTCGCGGGCGTGTAGGTAATCGGCCAGCGTCGCCCGTGAGGCCTGATCGGCAAACTTGACCGAGGCTAGTCACAAGCGGTGCTTGTAGGACCACCCCTCGCCCTGACCCTCCCAGTAGATCTCGCGGCGCAACAAGAACTTCCCGATCTGATGCCGGGCTCGCATCAGATCCACGCGGATGTCCTCCCGGCAGCGGACCAGATGACGCTGCCGCTCACGCTCAACAGGAGGGATCATCACCAGCACCAGCTCACCAGCTGCCAAAAGCCGCGCCAAGCGGATCGCGTCACGCCTTGTCAGTCTTGACTCGATCCTGAGGCGGCCGCCCGGTCTTTCTCGCGTACACACCGCGATCTCGATCCCTTCCCCCGCGCGCGGCGCGCCAGCCGATAGCCGGTCGGGCCAGCCTCATACACCATCCGCGCCGGCCGCGCGATCTCCCGCAGCCGCGACAGCAGCTCGCGCGGACGACCCCCGACCCGCCTGGGTTTGTGTGTGTGTTGGGGGGGACTGCTTCTGCTCGGGAGCTGAGGCGCTGGGTCGGGTCGGTGGGACGGGGGCAAGGACGATCACGCGTTCGCCGGCCCGGAGTTGTTGGTCGGCACGGGCGGCGTGGATCTCGCGGCCGTGTGTGACCGCGACGACCATGGAGCCGGATGGCCAGTTGATGTCGGCGACGCTGCGCCCGCGGGCGGGTGAGTCCTCGAGGATTCGCAATTCTAGGAGCTCGTATCCCTGTAGCGGCGTGGTGGGGGTGTGAATCGCGCTGCTGGGATCATCGACTGCAAATTCTGCGGCGGCCGCACCCGATTCGATCTCCTGCTCTCCGGCGCTCAGGTTGGTGGCAAGCGCCCGGAGCACGTCGGCGCGCGTCAGCCAGCCGGCCAGCCGGCCGTCCCGGGAGAGCACGGGCAGGCCATCGCGGCCGTAGAGGATCAGTTGGCGGCGCGCGTCCTCGAGGTCCTCTTCGGCGAACAGCACCTGCGGTCGACGGGACAGGGTTACCGGCCCGACGAGCTTCTCCCACTCAGCCTTCGTGGGC
The DNA here is from genome assembly GCA_963830475.1 of uncultured Solirubrobacterales bacterium. Taxonomy (GTDB): domain Bacteria; phylum Actinomycetota; class Thermoleophilia; order Solirubrobacterales; family Solirubrobacteraceae; genus Palsa-465. The sequence continues at coordinate 827,788 of CAWHMX010000009.1, forward strand.
GGCTGCTCGTCGCCCGTCGCAGGTGCGGTCAGGTGGTCCCGGCCGCTCGGGTCTGCGAGCGGTTGCATGACCTCTTCTACCTTCAGTGCCTGCAGCGCGCCGGTTGCCTTTGGGCGTTCGATGTCAATCCCGCGGCGCAGCAGTTTGGTGGTGTAGATGCTGCCGTGGGTGAGGCGCTTGGCGAGCTGCGCGGCGATGCCGCAGGTGAGCATGATCGGGAGGGTGAGCGTGAAGTTGCCGGTCATCTCGGCGACGCTGGCGATCGCGGTCAGCGGCGCCTGCGCGGCGCCGGCGAACACACCGCCCATCGCGACCACGCCGTAGAGCGCGGGTGGGCCGACCACGGGGCCGAACAGGTGGTTGGCGATGATCCCGAACGCGGTCCCGGTGGCGGCGCCGATGAACAGCGATGGGGCGAACACTCCTCCGGACCCACCGATCCACAATGTCAGGCTCGTCGCGAGGATCTTGCCCGCGATCAGGATCACGATGAACCAGAGCACGTAGTCGTTTGCGAAAACGCGGTCCATAACCGGATATCCGACGCCATACATCTGTGGGAGCGCCAGCAGCAGGAGACCGACGAGCAGCCCGCCGGCCGCGCGCCGCAGCCACGCCGGCCGGCCCCGCCACACGACGTCGGCGAGATCCTCCCCGTGGTACAGCGTCTTCTGAAAGACCACGCCGATCAAACCTGCGGTAATCCCGAGCAGTGCGATCAGCAGGTAGCTGAAGTCGTTGGTGACGCTCAGGTCATGTGGTACGGCGTTGAAGAAGGGCGCCCCGCCAAAGAACGCGCGGCTGATCACATCCGCAGTGACCGCGGAGAGGCTCGTCGCCGCGAGCGCGTCCATCGAGAACTCCTTGAGCACGATCTCGAAGCCGAAGAACAGCCCAGTCAGAGGCGCGTTGAACGTGGCAGAGATCCCGCCCGCCGCGCCGCAGGCCACGATCACACGCAGGCGTCCCTCGCTCATCCGAACCAGCTGCCCGATGGTGGACGCGAAAGCCGAGCCGATTTGCACGATCGGCCCCTCCCGGCCGACGGAGCCGCCACCGCCGATGCACAGTGCGGAGGCCAATGCTTTGACCAGCGCCACCTGGGGGCGGATCCGACCACCGTTCTCGGTGACCGCGAGCATCACCTCCGGCACCCCATGCCCGCGAGCCTCGCGGGCAAAGCGTTGGATCAACGGCCCATACAGAAGCCCGGCCACCACCGGGACGACCAGGACAAACCAGATCCCCAGGAACGGAAGATGCAGGCTCCCGGCATGTCCCTGCTGACCGAACGTCGGGCGGCCGGTGAATAGCCAGGTGAAGAAGTAGATCAGCTCACGAAAGCCAGCGGCGCCGAACCCGGCGCCCACGCCGACCAGGAGGGCCATCACGACGAGACCGAGCCGGGATGCCGCCAGCCAATCCGCTGCTCGACGGGCCGGCCCGCGAGCGTGACACGCGCCCGCCATCGGGACGGTCGCGAGCGCCGGACGGGCGCTCATGCGGCGGACGCGATGGCGAGTGCGATGATCACGCCGGGTCACCGAGCCCGGTGAGCAGCGCGTCGAGGCCGAGCCTGTAGGCGGCGTCCGCATCGAGCCCCGCGAGCTCCCGTGCTCGCCCGGCCAGGACCGGGAACTCGCGACGTGGAAGCGCGGCCAGGCGCTTGCGTCCAGCCGGCCGTGACGCATCGACGGTAAAGCCGGCCGCCTCCGCGAGCGCGTAGCCACGTGCATAACTGACCGTCGCACGGTAGATCGCAAGCGCCTCTGACGCCTTGAAGCCCCGCGTAACCAGAACGGCCAATAGTCGCTCCACCGGTTGCAGCGATACGGGCGTGTCGAACGGCTGCAGGCCAAGCAGCTGAAAGCTGGCAGGACGAGCGACGGCGATATCGCGAAGCGCCGTCGCGAAGCGCCGGCACGCCTCGCGCCAATCATCCCCAAGGTCGAGCACACGCAAGGGCTCAAGCACCCGATCGCCGATCGCCGAGAGCAGCTCGTCCCGGCTATCGAAATGGTGATAGATCGCCATCCCCTCGACCCCCAGCGTCGCCCCCAACCGACGCATGCTCAGAGCGCCCGCGCCCTCCCGCTCGATCATCGCGATCGCGCCGTCGAGGATCAGCTCCCGGCTCAACGGGCGGTGCGCCTGGGCGCGACTCCGGGTCGGGGCGGTGGCACGAGACACGTCGCGTCCAACTTTACACCGTAAGGTTTACACCTCGGCGGCACATGGTTGCGGAGCTCGCGGAGCTCCAGCGAGGTACCCACGATCCGTGGCGTATCGGTTCGCCCGACATGCTCGGGCTGCTCGTCATAGTCGTCACGACCCTCGGCCGCCGCCCAGTTGCGCGAGGTCGTGGAGGGCGTGTCAGCAGGATGACACCTTCGATAACTCCTTAGCAACTCCTTAGCAAGGGGCAGTGTTGACGGATCGGGACCTAACACTGACTGAAGGGAGACAAGGTGCGCAAATCACGTATGGCCCTCTGGATCGTCATCGGAGCGTTTTGCTCTGGTGCGATCGCAACTATCCCAACCTTGGCCTCCGGGGCTTTGGCCTCCGGGGCGGCTCCGCCGCCGCCGGCGGTCAGCAGCGTCGCTGCGACCCATGTGACGGGTAGCGGCGCCAGGCTGAACGGCGCGATCAATCCCAACGGCCAGCAGACGACCTACGCGTTTCAGTGGGGCCCAACGACCGGCTACGGACACGAGACGCCGCTCACTTCGGGCGGGGCAGGATCGGCCCCGGAGAGCGTGTCGGCGAACCTCGCGGGGCTTGACGGCGGGAGCACTTACCACTTCCGCGTGATCGCGATCAACGCCTCAGGAACCTCGGTCGGGGCCGACGAATCGTTCACCACCTCCGGAACCCGGCCGTCACCGTCTGCTGCACCGAGTGCCACGACGACCGAGGCCACCGGTGTCAATCAGGCAGGAGCGACTCTGAACGGCACCGACAATCCCAACGGTCAGGCGACCACATACTACTTCGAGTACGGACCGACGACCAACTATGGGTATGAGACTGGGCCGGTGGCAGCCGGATCGGGCAAGACCGCGCAAGCCGCGACCGCGACGCTCGGTGGTCTGCCGTCGGGCGCCACGGCCTACTACCGGCTGGTGGCGGTAACGCGGGCGGCACCTCGCTCGGCGCCGGCGCGGCGTTCACGACCGCGACCCCGCCGGCGGTCGCGACCGGCCTGCCGTCCCAGATCACCGACAAGTCGGTGCGGGTCAACGGCATGCTCGACCCGCACGGGCAGTCGACCACCTTCTTCTTCCAATACGGGACGACCACCGCATACGGGCTGCAGACGGCGCCAGTCGCTGCCGGCTCGGGAACAGGAAACGTAGCCGTGCACGCGTTGCTGACAGGGCTGACGACAAGCGCGACATATCATTACCGGCTGGTCGCAGAGAGCGCGGGTGGGATCTCATACGGCGCTGATCAAATGGCGACGGTCGGCCCAGCGCCCTCGCAGGTCGCGTACATGGGACGGATGGGATTCGTCTCGCCCGGCGGTGTCATGG